>NZ_JBHKFJ010000005.1:0-637727 GCF_042263525.1 Chitinophaga sp. Hz27 | reverse complement strand
TTCCGACACCTATTCCAGTATAGAAATATCCAAGGGACTGAAATTTACAGGCACAAAAGATCCCTGTGCCAGCTACCAGGGTAGCGGCGAATAAAATGAGATTTCGCATTGTGAAAAGTGTTATAGGTTAGATATTTTCAGCACGTTCAGCTTTAAGTGATACCAAGACACGGGCAATTTTAACTACTGCCTCAAGGAAGAAGATTTGATCTGATTCCCCACGAAGCACTTCATATACAGTGGTATGCCTGTCGTTTGAAAGAACTCCCTGGTGGTGTAACATCTGGACGATATTCTTTACTTCTACATTCTTTAGTAGTTTCCTTATCTCTTCTGCCTTCTGTGATTTTAGTAGTATCATTTTGAGAACCGTATTTTTACGTATAGGTATTATCCGTATCTTCACCTGTTATATTGGTGTCATGAGGTAGTAACTTTGCCGTCATTGACAATACAAACATAGTTAGAATATTCTAACAAAAATCACAAAATGTGAAAAAAATAGAACATTTCGATTTTTTTCAAAAAACAACCATGTTTGTTAAATGAATAGCAAAGAAGAGTTAAAGAAACTGCTAGAAATAGTAAAGGAATATGGTAAGAAAACCGGGGCCAAGCTGTCCAGGACTGATATTTCCAACAGGTTAGGCTTTACCAATCCCACATATTTATCCCAGTTGATTGGCGAAAGTGGGAAAGTAAATGAATCTCATATTCTATTATTTAAAGAGAAATTCGCCGAAGAGCTTAAAGCAGCCGGTATACCAATAGCTGGAGATCCTCTCAACGAAGAGCGGGCGATGATTTACGCAATGCGGGCGGATTATATTGAGAGGATGGCACTTCTTGAGGGTCTTTCGGAGGAAGAGATCGAGGAGAGGCTAGACGTGAAAGCCAAGCTAATTTTGAA
This sequence comes from Chitinophaga sp. Hz27, assembly GCF_042263525.1. NCBI lineage: Bacteria > Pseudomonadati > Bacteroidota > Chitinophagia > Chitinophagales > Chitinophagaceae > Chitinophaga > Chitinophaga sp. Hz27. The sequence continues at coordinate 636,817 of NZ_JBHKFJ010000005.1, read as the reverse complement.
AGGCTTAAATGCTCGTCGGAGGTAAGTTTGGTGTATTTTTTCTTACGCATCATGATCAATCAGTTGTGAGGTTAGAGAATTGGTTAATAGCTGCCGACGGTTACTGAAATTATTCAGCACTACTGCATTCTATCTGCGTAGTAATTCAAATTTGCTAAAAATTTTAGTAAAAAACATGAGTTGCCACGGCTTTTTTTGACATGAAAAGAATAAGCGCATTTATTTTGAGTCGTTTGTATTGATACAATAAAACTAGTTTATGAAAATAATTACTATGAAAACACTTCCATTCTGTTTTTTATTTACACTAGTCTCTTGTTCAAAAAATGAAACACCAGCACCCAAAAGAGATATTACTTTTTCAATTGTTAATAACTCTGATGTGCCATTTTGGGGCATTGAAATCGGGGAAGGCTCTGACTCACTAAATGCCAGCAAAAACAATTGGGTAATTTATGGAAAGGGAACATTTGATACAACAATTTCAAAAGAAATCGGGGCAAAGGTGTACTTGCGAGTGTGGACCGCTGATAGTAAGTGGGCAATAAAAATCACTCAGAACAATAACTCTAAGGAAACTGGATATAAGACAGTAAGGTCAGGCCAGCCATATGACCCCGCAAAAGGATATGTATTTGATGGGCCCAATGCCACCATTATGTATTTTGGAGTAGTAAGAGATACAATAAAATAAAAGTATTCACATGAGATTTGCTAAATGGTCACTGATTCTCGCCTTATCCATTTTTGTGTACGGATGCAGGAATAATGCAAGTGTTAAAAAAAAGCAAGAAACCATAGAAGCAGAGGCATTGTACAAAATGGTGTTTGACACAACGGGACTGTATTTATCTCCTATCAAGATTGTTAATTCAAGAGTTATAGAATCAGATGAGGTTAAGTTGAAAAATATAGAGTTGTTATTTAAGAATGTGACGAATAAGAATATCGTAGGTGTTAAATTTAAATGGTTTGGTTTAGATGCGTTTGGCGAAACTGCAGATATGGGTGCAGCATCATCTGTTATTAAAGGATTAGGTGGCGGACATTACCAGCACAGGATGAGAGGTGGAGAGACTAAGCTAGCCACATGGAGTTTATATAGCCAGAATGCCAAAAAAATTGTACTTGCTCGGCCATATGAGGTTGCCTTCACCGATGGGACTTCTTGGAAACTTGGAGTGGCTCAATATGAGATAACAGATAGTGAAGAAGGAACTCCAAAAAAGTAGTCAATGCCAGTAAAATCAAAAGAATATAGCCCAGATATTGCTGCTCGTTTTATTGAGGCATTGGATAGTCTCAAGGGAGATTATACGGTAGCTGAAATTCACTCAACGTTAGGTGTGTCGGCGCCATATGTTAGTACTATCCGTGCGGGTAACCGAATGCCGACCCTTGATCACCTGGCAGCGTTGACAATACATTTTGGGATTTCGGGACAATGGCTATTAACCGGTAAGGGAGAGAAAGAGTTGCCTAAAGACCAACCAGAGATTGAGAAGCGCCTCAAGGCTATAGAATCCCGTCTTAAATCTATAGAATCCCACCTTATATAAATCCGGAAACGACATTTATCAAAAATGAACTAAATTTGTTCAAAGATAAATGTGAATAATGGCCGGTCGTCCCGCGATATATCAGGAAATATACAACGAACAGGTAGAGAAGCTCTGCAAACTTGGCGCTACAGACGTCGAGATTGCAGATTTTTTTTGCATTGCTGTATCTACTCTTAATAACTGGAAAAAGGCCTATCCTGAATTTATGGAGTCCATAAAAAGGGGGAAGCTGTTGGCCGATGCGAATGTGTCAAATAGCCTTTACCACAGAGCTATAGGATATGAACATGACAGTGAAGAAATAAAGGTGGTTTCCCTGGGTGCTGGCGTCGGTGCATCAATCGAGCGCGTGCCAGTCAGGAAGGTGTATCCACCTGATACCCCAGCTGCCATTTTCTGGCTTAAAAACCGTCAGCCCAAAAAATGGCGTGATAAGATAGAGCAGGGGTTCACGAATGCTGATGGCGAGGATGTGATACCACCCGTAGTGCAATACCAAATACCTAACAATGGCAGAGAAAGGACCGGTAAAACCGATAAAGGTAATAAAGCCGCAAAAGGGGTATCAAGAAAACGCCCTAAGTAGTCCGGCTGATATTGTCATTGGGGGAGCTGCCGCTGGTGTTGGTAAGACTTGGACTTTGCTAGTGCATCCTCTTCGTGATATTGATCTTCCACGGTTCGGAGGGACGATTTTTAGGCGAACTACACCACAAATAAGACGACAGGGTGGCTTATGGGATGCAAGTACGGAGATATACCCAGCTGTCGGTGCCAGGCCACGAGAAACGACGCTGCAATGGATATTTAACTCAGGGGCAAAGGTCGAGTTTTCGCATATAGAGCATGAAAAGAACCTGATTGACTGGCAGGGCTCCGAGATCGCCTATATTGGCTTCGACGAGCTTACCCACTTCAGTAAGAAGATGTTCTGGTACCTGATTTCGAGGAATAGAACCACTTGCGGTGTAAGGCCTTATGTTATGGGCACATGCAACCCTGATCCGGACAGCTGGGTAAAAGAGTTTATACAGTGGTGGATAGATCCGGATACCGGTTATCCAATACCTGAGCGAAACGGAGTTGTGCGGTATATGGTAAGGGATGGAGAGCGGTATATCTGGGGTGATACACAAGCCGAAGTGATCGAGGCTGCGTGGCATGTATTGGAAGAGCAGGTAACCAAGTCAGGACGCAGACCAGAGGACTTTGTTAAGTCTGTTACATTTATTTCCGGGTCGATATACGATAACCAGGAATTGCTGGATAATGACCCAGGGTATTTAGCCAACCTGATGGCACAGGATGAGCAGACCCGCATGCAGTTACTTGGTGGTAACTGGAATACAAGACCGAATGAAGACGATATTTACGAATACAAGGCTTTTGCCGGAATGTTTGATGATTTGTTCGAGGTAGATAAGGAAGGCCACTGTATAATAGCAGATATTGCCTTGGAAGGATCAAACAAGCTTACAGTGTCTTACTGGATGGGATGGGAGATGGTAGATTTAGTGATTGTGGATAAGAACAAAGGAGACAAGGTTATCGAGGTAATCGCTGATATGGCCAAACGTTACAAGGTGAGTAATACAGATATTGTTTTTGATGCTGATGGTGTTGGAGGATTTGTAGATGGATTTATTCCCGGTGCTATCCCCTTTCATGGGGGCGCTTCAGTTGTGGAGGTAGAAGATCTTGTCAGTTCTAAGTTTATAAAGGAGAACTACTTTAATCTGCGAACACAATGCTATTATCGTTCCGGTAACCGAGTTACAAGGGGAGAGGTAAGGATCTGTGAAAGGGTGGCGGATATGATGTATGACGATAATACAACAGTGCGCCAACGTTTTTTTAATGAACGCAAGGCAATAAAAAAATCTCCAACAAATACAGATGGGAAGAAACGGATAATAAAAAAAAGCGAAATGAAAGTTATTCTGGGCAACTCTGAATCACCTGATTTGACTGACTTGCTCATGATGAGAGAATACAAAGACCTTACACCGACTCTGCAAACAGGGGTTTGGTAATCAACCAGGCGGTTCCTGCATAAAATAAATTCTATGGCAGGAAATTGGATCAAGAACTTGTTTAGTGTTCGTCGTAAATCTGCAGTTATGCAATTTATCGGCAATCAGCTGGTAATGTATCCAGACAAGAAGTCTGAGTATATCCGTAAAGGCTATACATATAACGATATAGTATATTCTGTGGTACGCATTCAGCTGGATAAGATTATGGTCCCCGGTTGGGCACCATATGATGTCATAGATGAGAAAGCGTACCAGCAATACCAGGCAATACAAAAGTCAATCACCTCAACGTCTTTCACTACCCCAGAAGGAATACAGAAACTCCACAAGGACGCAAAGATGGCTTTTTACTTGCGCAGCAAAGCATTGCAGCCATCCACTGATGGAAGATTGGCAGAGTTGATGAAGTGGCCGAATCAGGATCAGAGTTATGCTGATTTTATTGGTGAGGCTTGCGGGTTTAAACTAGTTACTGGTGATAAGTTTATTAGTGCTGAATTGGCAGGTGGGGGACTTAACACAGGTAAGCCTCTAGCGATGTATAATCAACCCTCTGATTTGGTAAACATCGTTCGTAGTGACTCTTACCCATTTACAGATGCAGCCTACAATGTACAGCTCTACGGCGTCACAGGGGTAAATCCAAAGTACGCCCGAGAAGAAATGCTCCATGAAAAATATTGGAACCCAGAGTATAACATTGCTGGGACTCAGCTTTATGGCATGGCTCCCCTAAAAGCAACCCTAAAAAGAGTTCATCGTAATAATGAAGCCCAATTAAGAGGATTAAAGGCTTTTCAGAACGGTGGAGCTGATGGCGTGGTCTATATAGATGATCCTGAAACCTCCCGTCTACATCAAAAGATGGCATTCGAACAGATTGGGGCGTTAAAGAATAAATGGGATAGTGAGTTTTCAGGTGCAGATAAGGCCGGGAAAGCTGTATGGTCAGGCTACAAGATGGGGTGGACAAGAATTGGGTTATCTCCTGTCGAGTTAGCAATATTGGAATCTGAAAAGTGGGATATGCGCATGATTTGTAACGTATTCGGTGTACCATCACAGCTCCTGAATGATCCAGAGAATAAAAGCTATAACAATAGCTCAGAGGGTGAAAAGGCCCTCACTGCCCGGTGCGCATTGCCCTTGCTTATAGCACACAGGGAATCAACTAACCGTAAACTTCAAACTGACTGGGGATATAAAGGCACTCGAACCATTGTTGATTTTGATATGACAGCGTTTTCTGAACTGGAAGAAAATAAGAAGGACCAAGTTGCATGGCTAAAGGATGCTTGGTGGTTAACCGGAAATCAGAAGTTACAAATTATGGGTGAGCCAGAGTCAAAGGAATCTTTGATGAATGAGATATTAGTCCCGAATAACCTAGCTCCTTTATCTGATTTGTCAATTCAGGCACCAGATCTGTCAGGAGATTTAATCACAATGCAAAATAGGTAACATGTCATTGACAGAGTTGGTGGATAAAATTCTACCAATAACCGCTATTGATAAAGGGTGTAAGATACGCCTGAATGCAAAAATTATACAACGCGAAAGGGCTGTTGAACTAATTGCCATATACATAGCGGAACAACATCCTTTACTCACAAAATATTTAACCAGTGACCAGAAGGGAACAGCAACGCCTGCGCAGGCAGTGGAACAGATACCAGATAAAAACTGAGGTAGCATGGCAAAAGCCAATATATATAGCTCTTCGTAAGCAGGTGAACCAGTTCCTGGCCTTTGCCAAGGATCAAGGCGTTAATTCAGCATTGGCCCAAATAGATGTGATAGTAAAAGAGGATCCAGTTAAGGATGTATTGTATCGCATGTATAAGCAGGTTATCCCTGCTTATGCATCCATTGTATTCAGTGAAATAACGGATAGGTATAAAGGAGAGTTGGCCCAAGAAAAATTATTTGGCATTAGTGGCCGCTGGTTGCGAGATGTAACAGAATATATATTAAACTATGCTGCAAATAAAATTACGAGTATAACTGAGACTACGAGGGACAATATTCGAACGACAATTGAGCGTGAGCTTGCAAATGGGGAAAGTTATGCCAGGATAGCCCAAAAAATAGATGTAGACCCATTATATGCAGGAAGGGCGCGTATAATTTCAAGAACTGAGGTTTCAGGATCTGCAAATTATGCAGCACATGCAGGTGCCGAGCAAACAGGGCTAGAAATGCTAAAAATATGGATTTCAGAACTTGGGGATAGAACACGTCGGGTCCCGCGTGACTCCTTTGATCATCTGCATATGAACGGTGTAACAGTTGCGATGAATGAACCGTTTACAGTTAACGCAAGAAGTGGAGAGGAGAATATAGACTTCCCTGGAGACCCAACTGGCTCCGCTGGCAATGTCATATGCTGCAGATGTACTCAAGGATATGAGGCGAAACGAGATAGTAGCGGTAGGTTAATTCGAAAGCCTGTATTAAGATAAAAAGCCGGCTGGAAGAATCCAGCCGGCGACCCTTATCAACCAAAATAATCAGCAGTTCGCTGCTTGTTAAGCAAAGATATATTTTTATTTATTTTTGGATAATTTTTATTTACTTTTGTTTAAGATTTTTTCCTTCAACCTATAGTCACAGTCCTGCGGTTTAATACTGACAGGTATGCCATTTAAAACCTACATAGCAGATAGGCCAGAATTAATCTTTAAAGAGGTGGATTTATCCAACCGGCATGTAAGCGCATATTATTCCGCCTGGAATAACATTGATGCTGATGGAGACATAGGCCGCAAGGGGATGACTCTTAAGACAGTAGCAGAACAAGGACCCAAGTCGGCCAATCCGCGAATTAAGCATTTCCTAAACCACAATATAACCCAGCCCCTCTCCAAGCTCACTGACATGGGAGAGGATAACCACGGCCCATTTTATTCTGGCACAGTCGGAAATCATAACCTGGGCACGGATTATCTCAAAATGGTAGATAGCGGATTGATTACCGAACATTCCTATATGCTGGAGCCGACCCGATACACAAAGACATCTACTGGGCTGGATATGCAGGAGGTTAAAATTTGGGAAGTATCCAGCCTGACTGCATGGGGCGCGAATCCAATGACTCCATTTATTAGCGTTTCAAAGTCGCTATCCTCTGAGGATAGGATTAAATATCTTGATACTAAGATCAAGGCTGTAGAAAAATTCTGCCGCAATACTGACGCGACAGACGACACTATCCAGTCTTTGCTTATCTGTATAAAACAAATGCAAGAAGCATACGCAGAACTGATTAGTAGCACTCCCGCCGCTGTAGAAGCACCGGAGCCGCCAAAGCAGGATAACTACAGCAGCTTGCTGAAATCAATCAATTCTGTTAAAACAATTTTCAACTAATTACCATGTATAGAAAGTTTTTTTCGCCCGATGTTATTGAAGGTGGCGCAACAATTGAAACCGTTCAGAAGGCCATGGACGACCTGGGGACTGAGGCTAAAAAATCAATTAAATCTATCCAGGAAAAAATCGACGATCTGCAAACGAAAGGAGCCACGAAAGCGGAGATTGCCGAGTTCAAAGATACCTTATCCAAATGTGAAAAGGATATCAAGGCGGTGAATGAATATGCGGAGAAGCTACAAAAGCAAATGTCCGGCACTCCGATCAATAACCAGGATCAAGAACCGGGTTTGATGGAGGAAATTGCACGAATTGTAAAAGAAAATCATGAAGCCCTGAAATCTGGCGTAAGCCTTAAAAAGGCCATGGAGTTCGAGGCTAAAGGATGGACTTCTACGAAAGGTGATTCTTTTATGCGGAAAGCTGATATGTCATTTGGCGGCAATACAACAGGACAAGTTACACCGATAGACTACAATTGGAACATCTACGGTCAGCCCCTTGTATCTCCGCATATGCGTAGTTTTATACGAGTTACACCCACAGATGCACCTGTGTACAATTATGTACAAGCCACCAGAAAGCCAGGCTCACCATATCCTGCTATTACCGATCCGGGGGTAACTAAGACTCAAATGGAATACAATTTCAATGGGGTAGTAGCTACTGTAAGAAAGTTACCAGGATATGTACGACTTCCAGAAGAAATGATGGAAGATATGGCAGGCATGACTTCGTACCTTCAAACCTACATGCCGGATGATGTATACACATCGGAGGATAGACAGGTTCTTTATGGAACAGGCGAGGCTAATAAACAATTTGAGGGCCTGTTTACAACATCGCCCGTTTATACATCCACCTCAGGCATTGACGCGAACGAAAGCTGGGATGTTATCGCAGACGCCGGTGCTCAGCTGCGTAATAAGCGCTACAGGCCTAATATTGGGCTTATTAATGACATTGACTGGCTTTTCTTGGTTACTCGGAAGGATGACAATAAGGGATACAGTCATCCGACCTTGCTCTATTCTGCGCCTCTGACAGTGGGTGGTATTCTGCTGATACCTAATCCGGAAGTCAATATTGACAAATTCCTTGTTGGTAACTTCAATAACGTAGAATTGAAACAGAAGAAAGGATTAATTCTGCGATTCTTCGACCAGGATCAAGATAACGCGATTAAAAACATGGTAACAGTTGTTGCGGAGGAGAGGGTCGCTTTTGCAAACTATTATCCTGATTCATTCATGCAAGGTGACTTCGGTCGTGTTGCCTAATACCTTATTACTCACCTTTGAATTTATTAAACGTGAAATACATCATTGCTATTCTTTCTATTTTCCTGTGCTCATCAGCCTTCGCTCAGTCGGGGCAAATGGCGCAGAGTAAGGATACCACAGTCAATGCGGATACTGTGCGTCTATTTCCTACAATTACCATCGCTACACACTGGCTATCGTTTCAGGTGAACGTTACTAAGGTTTCTGGTACGGTTGCCGGCAATGCAATAGTGCAGTGTAGTGAGGATGCTTTAAACTGGTTTACTGCCACAGGTACAGATACCCTCACCTTGACTAATGCAAATAATTATAAGCGTTGGGAATTAGGAATCCCTAAGTCCCGATTTTACAGGGTGCGAGTTATTACATCAGGCACCCAATCCAGCGCAATCAAAGGGTTTTACTATGCAAAATAATACTTATGCAGATTGCAGTTGTTGTGCTTCCTTTCACGGATAAATATACTTCAGTGTTTCATCGTCTTGGTGAAACGCTGGAATTATCCGATGAACGCTATGAGGAATTGCATAAAAGAGGCAAGGTCACAGCGATGGCCGCAGAAACCAAAGTATCAGGGAGTCCTGATACCTGTTCTCCCCATGTGCATAAACCTAAAAAAGATAAGTCTAAGAAAAAAGATGATATATAGTAATAAACTCATTGATTACGCATTTGAAAATGCTGCTGATATAGTCGAGCCAGTAACACTGGCAGAGGCAAAGTCTTATATGCGTATCGATGATGATGTTACTGCAGATGATAACTTGATTTTAAATCTCATTACTGCCGCGAGAGAAGACACAGAAAAGTATACTGGCTGCAGCATTATTGAGCGCACAGTAAAGGCAATTCTTGAAATCCACAGCCGGCATGAGTTGCCATATGGGCCTGTAAAAGACAAGCCTACAGTCCCTGGTGCGGTTGTTACAGGTTTTGATTTTCCATGGCTAGAAGGGTATGGTGTATTTACAGTTTCATATCCTGTAGGCTATGGGGATAAACTGCCCGCTGAATTGAAGATGGCCATCCTGGCAAAAATTGCCTCCATGTATGAGAACAGAGGTGATGAAGACAGGAAACATGATAGTGAAATTTATTATGAGTTGGCCTCTAAATATCGACGTGTCACATGCTGGTAAGGAGATTTGATATAGGAAAGGCGGATCGAAAGATTGCTATCCGTGGTTTTTCATCGGTATCAGATGGCTATGGAGGGACGACCGATACAGAGGTCGATTTAATCACCCCATGGGCTATGAAGTTACCAATTACATCTGTTAGGGATCTCATATCGGCCGAGCTGGTGTTTACGGATACAGTTCAATATCTAATCCGCTGGCGATCGGATTTTGAGCCTTTGAAGGATATGAAAATTGTGGACGCGGGAAAGGAATACTCTATAAACGGCGTGGTAGAAATACAGGCATCAAAACGATGCTGGTTATTAATAGCCAAAATTAATACCTGATGGCAATTAGGATTTCAATTGATTTTGAAGGGTTTGATACGAAGCGATTGGAAGCAGTCAAAGACGATCTGCTGGCAGAAATTGACGGCGAGCTGACGGCAGCAGCCTACCTGGTGAAGCTGCAGGGTGATAGAGATGCACCGAAAGATGAGGGTAACTTGAAAGCGGTTGTTGATAATTCTGTGTTCTTGGAAAAGTCTGTTTCCTATCCTGTTTTTTTTGCTCCTTATCAGGAGTTTGGTACGGGAAGCAAGGTTAAGATCCCGGCAGGATATGAAGATTATGCCAAAGCATACCAGGGGCCTGCGAAACGTGGCAATATAGACGACTTCTTTGAGCAGATGATCCAGTGGGTGAGGCGAAATAACATAACCGGTACCTATTCAGTTAAAACCAGACGAAGGCTTGGCAACAAAACAACCAGGGAAGCACAGGATAAGGAAGCGGCACATGCCATAATGTATTCAATTTTAAAACATGGGGTTACACCTCGCCCTTATTTCATACCGGCGCTGGAAGCCGGTAAGGCAGAAGCGATGAAACGTATTAAAGAAATACTAAAACGGTACAGTGGGTAGTCCAAAGGCAATATTACGCAAGGGGTATATAGACAAGCTAAGTGGCGCAGTCGTTTCTGGAAAGACTATCCCAGTATATGATTTATTTGCCCAGGACGATGCCCTTGATGCTTATATAGTGATAGGCTCTTATAATTCTACAGAGCTACGGACTAAGTGCAAAGATGACCATAACCCATCTGTTACAGTTGAAGTCTATACGAAGTTTAAAAAGCAAGGAGGAAGCCTTCTGGCCGATCAAATAGCTGACATGGTTATTGATCGTATAAAAGCAAATAACTTAGACCTGTCACCTAATTTTATCCTGTTATCAACCCAATTGCTCAGCGATAATGATCTGCAAGGATTTGACACGGATTACAAAGTTTATCGGCGGATACTCCGCTTTGGTCACATTATTCAAACATTAAATTAAATAACCATGGCAGAACAAAAAGTGATGGGAGTTGAAAGGGTTATCTCTATTACCCTACCTGGAGGGACAGGCCCCATTTTATTAGGATGTGAAGTCGACCATAATTTCGATCGCAGCCGCGATGTTATTACTGCTGATTCTAAATGTGGGCCTAGTCGGCTTCCTAACCCGAACCTAGCCGCAACAATTCAAGGAAATGGACAGGTTTTAAAGAATGACGCTGGAGGTGATTTGACTACCAAAGTAACTGAAGCAAAAATAGATCAACTCCTCCGCAATGCAACATTTTTTGACTGGGTGATGGGGCCTAAATCAGGGACTCCCGAACCAGGCGATGTGGTATACAGCGGGCGGGGATGGTTCAGTGCCTTAAATAGTGCCTTTAATACAGACGGTGTGGCAACGTTCGACTTCACTATTCAAGTGGATGGTGATTATACACAAGAAATTGAACCAGCAGCATAATGAACGGGAAAATATCTATAACGCTAGGAGGGGAACTTCGGCATTTGTGGTTCAATAATTATTCCCGTGGAGAAGTGAAAAACCTGTATGGCATCGACCCTTCAGAAATCGGGAAGGCTTTTTTTGAGAAGGCCCAGGCTAACCCATTCCGCGCATTTGAGGATCTCTTATGGATGGGGTTTATTGGCTATTACTATGGTAGCCGTCAAGAAATGCCATATTCTAAACAGCAGATAGCAGAATGGGTCGCTGAGGCAGATAATGATGAATTGGTAAGGGTATGGAATCTGTGGACCGAATGGAGTGGTGTTCGTGAACTCCTCAGTGCCAATGAAAAAAAAAGCCCGAGCTGAGCGATGATAATAGTTGGGACAAAGTACTGGACTTTGCCTTTGGTGAACTAGGTCTTTTGCCACATGATTTCTACTGTATGACCTGGAAGGATTACAGCAGGTATGCACAAGGGTACTGGATACGGCATTACCGACAGATGGAAGGGCCACGATTGATCGCTTATATGATTGCCGCCGCTAACCGCGATCCAAAGAAGAGTTTCCCGCGTTCAGTAGAACATTTCATGCCATTCCCAACTGACCCTAAGAGGGTAATAAAGCAGCAGGATATCTCAAAAGAAGAGTACGATAAAATTATTCAACGATATTCAAAACCAGTGAGCAATGGCTGATCAGGGAGGACTTAGTGCGAAGATAGGAGCCGATGTTTCAGATTTTCTGAAAGCATTTACGCAAATGCAATCAGTTCAAGCTAAAACGGCCGATGGATTCAAAGAACTTGGTAGCTCTGCAAAAGAGGCTGCAAGCTCTCTGAATGATCTTACTCCTGCATCAACCGCAGCAACCAACGCTATAGGTAAAGTATTCACCGCTCTTAAAAATGGCGAAAAAGTTACCCTCAGTTTTGTCGATGGTGTGAATAAAGGGAAACAGGGACTTGGTGATTTGCCTGATAAATTCGATAAGCTAAAGAAACCTGTTGGCGATGCTTCTTATGCCTTAACTAACGTGGGCAGGGTCGCGCAAGATTTGCCTTTTGGGTTTATAGCTATACAGAATAACCTACCTCCCCTTGTTGATAGTTTCGGGTCATTGATTAAACAATCCGGTGGGGTTGCAGGTGCATTCAAAGCAATTGGATCATCATTATTGGGATTTGGCGGATTAGGTCTCTTATTTAATGTTGTCGTCTCCGGGTTGACCATGTATTCCATGAGCGCACGTAAGGGTAAGGATGATACAGACAAACTGAAAGATTCCCAGAAAAGCCTTAAAGATATAATGCAGGAAGGCATTACTAGTGTTTCAGGTCAAACACAAGAGGTAAAGGCACTAATAGCTGTATTGACTGATTCAAATACCTCATATGAACGACGAAAGTCAGTACTGAATGAATTAAAAAAAATAGGAGGGGATTATTTTAGAGATTTAACCCTTGAAAAGTCATCCTATGAGCAACTGAAGGAGGCATCTGATAAATATATTAATTCCCTTATACGGCAAGCTCAGATTAAAGGACTGCGTGATCAAATCACACAACTAACTGAGCAGGTAGCTAAAACGACACCAATACTTTCAGCAGAGACAAAAAAGTTAATGTCCGGGCCTAATCCTTTTGCTGCGCTATCTGATACTGTCAAAAAAGCAAAGGATGATACAACAATTAACCTGGCAAATTTCAAAGGTGCTTTAAAGTCTAATTCAGCCCAAATTGTTGGAGACGTAGCAAAGGTTGGTACTTCGATAAGTGCTGCAGTGGGTAAATTTACTATTGGAGAGGATTTGAAAAAGAAATTAGAAGAAGCCACTGCTGCATTAAGTAATCTTGTTGGAGACACAGATACACCAGACAAGGGCAATAAGACGCGTACAGTTAACGATGTCTTGATGGATATGGACGTTCTTTTAAAGAATGTTGATTATCAAGCTGAGTTACTTGGAGCTTCCTTTGATCAAATATCTGGAGATAAGATCAGTATTCTAAAAGATGCATTTTCAGATCTGGTAAAATTAGGACTTACTCCAACTGATGAACGATTAAAAAGCATTGCAGGGGAGATAGATAAGCTCTCTCTAGCAAATATTGGTACTCAGACGATTGGAGCTAGGATTCAACTTAGCCCAAAAGAGTTTAAGGCTAATGAGAAAGCCTTTGGGAAGATGGGCTTTGATACATCACTTCAAAATGTGGATGCCGCACAAAAGGCTTTAAATGATAAGATTGCATCGGTTGGAGCTACCACATATCAAAAGGTGGCCGATATGACGAATGACCTCGTTAAGCAAATCAATGATCTTATTTCATCAACTGTATCTGAAGGGATAGTGTCGATTGGTGAATCTATAGGCAATGCATTGGTGTCTGGTAATTGGGGAGGTGTATTGGGAAGCTTTGCTGATACTATTGCAGGTTTTTTAGAACAGCTAGGGAAACTTTTGATAGCACAAGGTATAGCAATGGAGGCTTTCGTAAAGTCTTTAGATTCTATGAATGGGATAGTCTCTATTGTTGCGGGTTTGGCATTAGTGGGAGCAGCAGGAGCGTTTAAGGCAGCTACAAAGAAAGGGATTCCGGCCTTCGCAAATGGCGCTATTACATCTGGGCCAATGATGGCAATGGTTGGAGATAATCCATCAGGTAAAGAGGCTATCATTCCACTTGAACGTTTTGATGAAATATTTGGATCTATGGGAGGCAGCAAGGTGCATCTTACAGGCCAGTTGCGCGCATCTGGCCCTGATCTTATATATGTTTTTGATAATGCACAACAACAACAAGGTAGAAAGTCTTAATGGCACATGCTTTAACATATCGGATATCATTCCAAGACCGGCACCCGGTTTTACCAGCTAATTGGGAAATTCAGCTGCTAAGAAAAAATGCTACTAATCCTACTATTATAGAGCTGCCTGCTGGACAAGCTCCAATTATAATAGATAAAGGAAATAGTGACGCTAATACCTTTGGTCCAATTATCGGAACTTCTGCTACAATCACATATACATACGATATTGGATTACCTCATCCTAATGTATTTATCAAAGGAGTCGAAGAAGATACCTGGATGATGATCATTCTAAAGAACGGTGTGCGAGAATTTACGGGGTTTGTAGTGCCGGATAGCAATACATATCCGTTACTGCATCCTCCTTATGATTTTCAAATCAATGCAACCGATTATTTCCAGGGATTAAAAGGGACTACTGTTAATCTGGATGATGATGTTCTATTTCTGTATGATTACATTACCTGGGGAGCATTTTTCAAGCGTGTTTTATTCGACTCGTTACCATATGATGATGCGGTTGTAAATCTAGTTTTTAGCCGTAGGCCAGCTATCCTGTCGGATGCAGCAACTCTAGCTAATGCGCTATATATACATACAGACATATTGTATGATTTCGATAAAGGGCCACTATTTGCGTATGATGCATTGAAAAACTTCCTTTTAAGTACTGGATGTAGGATATTTTATAGTGCCGGTGCCTATTGGGTCATGCGTATTGAGGATATGGATCAAACGTCTTTTACCTACTTGCAGATTACACCAGATAATTTGGATGGTGAAGTCATGACAGACGGTGACACAATTCGATATCTCGGTACAAGTGATCCTCAAAATGATGTCTACTACACAGGCAGAACCCAGCGAGTGCGCGTAGATCCTGCCCTAAAGCAGCAGTCTTTTATTTATAAACTCAAAGGGATAAATAGACTCACAAACTTTGATTGGAGGGACTATAGTGTAGATTATTTCCCAGGATGGCATAAGCCAAACCCTGGTTTAGTTTTGTCTCGATATGGTTCCGGTACTATTTCAGATCCATATAAAGCAAGATTTTCTGGCAGTGGAGATATGTCGTCTGGTCAATTTATCTGGCAACAGTTTATTGTTAAGCCAGGACAGCGCGTAGAGTTGAATATTAAAGGGTTAATCTATTATACATCTGGCATAAGAGTAGCAGTGTATATTCAGCCATTAATAGGTGGTAAACAATACTTTCTTTCTGGTAGTGAATGGCGTGAGGGATCAACTCCTGCAGAAGATCAAGAAATTATTATAGCTCCAAACAGTAAAACAAATCAAGGGTCATTATCTATTACAACTTCCCCGATTCCTTCTGGCAGTGGAAGCTTTTACTTGTACCTTAGCCTTCCCGGACCCAAACCAGGAGACGATCCTGTTCCACCAGGAACAGTCATATACAATGAAGTATATCCTGTTTTTCTTAGGATCTACAATGATACATATGTAGAAATAGACACCCAAATATCAAATAATGGAGTATACAGCTATATCCCTGATGATTTGGAGGTAACTTTTCTTGACACGAATGACAATGCACTATCCAATACAATCTACTACAAAGAAGGAAGCGATTATAAACCTATTACGAAGGACGGCTGGGTGAGCATCAAAGATTCAACTCTTGCCGCAAAGCCAATTGAAGAATTAATGGCGCGTGATAGACTTGCTGCTGCTCATATACCTGTGGAGAACATAGAGGGAAATGTTTTGGCTAATACCCTACGCTTTCATCATGTGGTAGAGTGCGCAGATATTAACGAGCGCTTAATGGTCGTTAGGGATAAGTATAATGTGTTACAATGCTTGCATGATGTGTTACTAGTGACTATAATGCCTGAGGGTTCAGGAGATGGTATCTATTCTGTTACTCAAAAAACTGCTGAAGAATGAATGAACCAGTAATGGGTAAAGACTTGATGCTGTATACTGGTGATAATTTATCAACAGTTGATGTCATTTGTCTTTTGCAAGATTGCACGCTAACTATAAACGCAGACACAACTGAAACAACAGGGCCGGGAGGAAAATGGAAGCGTAGTATATATAGTGCGCTTTCATATTCCATAAGTGGTAATGGAATCGTAAGCTACTACAATTCAAATAATCTGCTTCAAATACAGGAGCAGCTGATAGCGTGGAAAAAGATTAAATGGAAGTTTACCCGATTCTCATCTGGAGGTTTGATTTACTCGGGATCTTTATTATGGACTTCTGTGGAAAATACCAGTCCTTACAGCGATGCATCCCAGTTTAGCTTTCAGGCCATAGGAGATGGAGAGGTGACTGTACAAAAAATACCATTCAATAAAACAGTTTATCTCGCTAATCAAAATGGGGTTCGCTTAGATGGCTGCCCAGATGTTTATCCTGTACGTGTATATTGGATCGATGGAACACCTATCGGGATAGCATATGACCAAGTGGATGTAATCAGTCAAATAAATAACTACCCTAGCAACACAGATTTTACATTGACAGGATATACAACAGGATGCGACTTTAACCTTTCAGCTCCATGGAATGCTCAAAACATTCCAAATTGGATCATAGCAGAGAAATTGAATGATGCATTCGCTTTGTCGGATAGATATATAAATATTATCGGAGATGGTGCCGGTAATGGTTTAACACCAATAAACGCTTAACAGATGGCAGATCCATTATTAATACCTATACCGGATTTACCGCCCGCACCAGGAACGTGGGATCTTGATTGGCCCCTAGCCATAGCCAATCCATCCAGCAAACAAGCTTATAAATTAGCTGGGGGGGCTTTTACAGAAAAGTTGATTGAATCAGGAGCTATAGCGGAAATACGCAACCCAAAATTCTATATCGCCGGGAGGGGTAATCCAGGCGACCCGGCAGCAGGAGACACCCATATAGTGGATGCTACCTTGGAAGGTTATACGTTTTCAGATGTACAACTACGTGGGTTCGGAAGCCTGGACCCCGCAAGTGAGTATGGATTTGACGAAGTGAGTACAATCACAATTTTCGATCTTGATCCTGATAATGCCGGTAATCCACGACCTTTTAATGCAGGAGATGTCGTCAAAGTAACATTTGAACCAAAGATAAGCAGTTATGTTTCTGCACCTGGTTCAATTGGCAAGCAGTATACCGCCCGTAAACGCTATACTACCGATGCTATGATTCTTCCAGATGACTACCAAAAGCTGCAGGAAGTTGTGGCCACTGATGGAGCCAAAACTATAACATTACCGCCAGGCAGTAACTACCCAGCTGGAGTCCGCCTGACGATTACAACGAACTTCACCAATACCTACCAGACTATCATCTTAGCACAGGGTACAGATGTAATTTATATCACTGCCGTAGGTAAGGATCGACTTATTTTAGGAGTGGATGAACAGGTTTCACTTATCTGGTTGGAAGATGATTCTACCTCCGGTTGGTCCGTCGACTACATATCACATTCGTATAAAATGGTTGGCCAGCTCGCCCACTCCTTTATTCCTTTATTGAATGCTGTGCCATTGATTGGAGGTCAAATAAACGTGAGTGATCAACCTCGCGTAAAAACCCTTATTGATGCCATAATTGCGCGTAATGGCCCAGGAGCTATTCCAAGTTATGCATTATGGGACAGTGATCCGTTTAAGCATCGCTCCAAGTGGTGCTATGGTCCATCACCTGGTATTTATATGATACCTGATTGGCGAGGATTAGTCACCCGAACCCTTCCAGGGGAAAGGACAGGAATAGATGTCACCCGCGTAACTGCTGGTGACGGCAATGTCAACGGTTCTTTTGAGATGGATGACCAAAGAGCACATGCGCACAAAGTAAGCGCTACCAATGACGATGAGATCATAGCGAGACACGAACATGGTTCTGGGGGTAGATTAGGATTGAATAACTCTCCAGGAGGATGGGAAAAGGCGATTGCAAATATTACTCAATCCGTAGGAGGCCTTGAAACACGGCCAATCAACGGTGGTGCAGAATACTACCAATACATATAACAATAAGTGAACAATGAAAAGAATAGTAATAATTATCCTGACCCTTCTGTACATAAACGAAGGTCAGTCGCAAAGCTGGACACCTGGCCAGTATTCACAATTAAAAGGCGTCATCTCTGATTCCGCAATTCGTTTACCCAGATTAGATACCGTATGGTTAGGCGGCAACAAGGACAGTATTGGAGCGCTAGTATATCGTGCGGCAGACCAAGCTGTTTATCTTAAAGTGCCTGGTCTATGGAAGAAAATGGCTACTGGAGGAACTGCATTATCACCAGGCGGTGCCAATACGGAATTGCAATTCAATGACTCTGGCGTTTTTGGAGGCATGGTCGGTATAACCTACAATAAATCTACAGGGAATACATCCTTTGGATCAACACCTGGTACCGCGAAATTAAACGTCGCTGGCGATATTCATTCTCTTGGTACTATTACAAGTGAGTATGCATCTGACTTTGGAGGCCGCATCTTGTTAAAAACCACCACTAAGACAGGCCTGCAATATGACAAATGGTATATTTCAAATTTTGGTCCTGCTTATGGAAATTATTTAGGTTTCTTTGGATTCACACAAGACGGCACCGATGCCGCGATTAGGCTAAAAGTATTTGATGCAGGGAATGTCTGGGTATCTGGCAAAGTGAGTGCACAGCCGGCAACAGCGGATAGTAATTTGGTTGTTTTAGGACAAGTGCGAGATAGTATAAAAAACCGTGTAGGTATTGTTGCGGATGTCACAGCTCTATGCAATTACAGCGGTCTTTCGTCTGCTGTCCAGGTAAACGATTCTCTAAGAGGTGGTACGTTCAATTATGTATCCTCAGGGTTATCAGTTGATTCAGGGGTAGTTTTCCCAGCCACAGGTAAGGGTAGTGGTTACTGGCAACGTGTATACGACAGGTCTAATGGGGTGAACATTTTCTGGTATGGACCTGCAAATAATGGCGTGACCGATGACGTGGCAAAGATCCAGGCGGCAGTTGATCGATCATTCTCGGATAGTGTGGGATTAGTCAAGATCAATAAACTACGCGCAAAAACTACGAAGGCGATCACCGTTCCAAGCAATACCACGATTGAGGCCTATGGTAGTTACATAGAACTTGCATCTGGTTCAAATGATGATATTTTACGTAATGCTGATGTGACCAATGGAAACAAGAATATACGGATTTTTGGTGGCACATGGAATGGCCGCGGATGGAGCCAAACACGAACTATTGCTGGCACTGTAGCGGCATCTAAATTTTGTTTCGGTTTCTTTTTCCATAAATGTGATAATGTAGAAGTTGGCAATGTCGAAGTTGACAGTACGCGCAGCTGGGGTATAGCTGCCGTTGTGTCGAAAAACATTCATGTTCATGATGTGCGATTCGAACAAAACCCATTTCTTCCGGGAAGCACAAATGTAGGTCTTGCTGAAAATGGAGACGGTTTTACCTTCTTGGCAGATAATGTAGTAGCAGAAAATATATCCGGCTTTACAAATGATGACATGGTGGGCGTAGGCTCAGGACAGCCTATATTCGGAGGTGTACTTGCACCTTTTGAGTCTCATGATTATTCGAATATTATGATTCGAAATATCAGACCAGAAATTCGCACCGATACTATCCCTACCTGGCGCGCAGTTGGTCTTTATAGTATCGGTGGAAAATGGTTACGAAATATCACAGTAGAAAATACCAATGGTGTTTCTACCAGTGGCGGAGTTATCATAGCTGATCCAATGGGGAACATGGGTAATTTTTCAAATATTCAGTTACACAACATCAATACAGCTACTCGTTCAGTTTCTGGTTACAGCGCTACACAATTCGGTATTATAACTGTGGAGGCGGCAAATGTAGACCACCTAGTTGTAGATGGTGGCTCACGCAACGAAAAGCAAAATACTTCGCATATCCGTATTACAGATAGTAGCACAGTAAATAATTTGATTGTCTCAAATATCTCGTTGCAATACAATGGTTACCTGGGTCGATTAGTAGATGATGGCGGTAAGGTAAAGAATATCGACATATCTAATGTAATTATGAAAGATTCTGCTGGTATCATCGGCCAGCGTCTTTATGACCGTGGAGCATCAACTTTTAATACAGATACTCTTCTACTTAGAGTTTCAAACTGCTATGTTACCAGGCCAACAGGGTTTAGCTCTATTAGCACAGGTGTCGGGAAAATCTCTTACGCGAGCTGGAGTATACGAATAGGGGATACTTCTGAACTGGCTGGGAGAAATGGAGACTATGCAATCTTTGACAATATTGGCCCTGCACACTTCCAGAGAGGAGGTTGGCGCCAGGTTTTGAACCCTCAAACCCTCACTGTTACAGGCCCAGAGGCATTACATGTTACCAACAGTGCAGGCTACATCTCGTTTTATAATTCAGCGAATACCACAAGAACAGGCTTTTTGCAATTCGATGCAGTCAACGGTGCTAGAATCAGAACAGACATCAACGCACAATTCAGCGTAGAGACAAATGCAATGGAGCGTTTTGTAATTACCGGAGGTGGTACTGTTATTATCAATGGCCTTTATTACGTTAATGGCTCTGGATCGCCAGAAGGTACTGTTACTGCACCTATTGGTAGCTGGTATTCTGACAAGTCTGGAGGCGTGCCATACTTCAAAGTCTCTGGTACTGGCAATACCGGATGGAAACAAATTACTATCAATCCTTAAACAGTGAGCTATGACACCTACTTTATTTTTCCAATGTTTCGGAATTGGCATATTAGGCATGCTATTACACCTTCTCGTCAAGGCTCGTAGCTTAAAGGCACGTAGTATTGCCGCTAATAAACCATGGTCATTTACGAGGTTTATCCTGGACGATAGCCTGGGTCTTGCCATATCTCTCGTTTGCTTATTACTCTGTGTAATTGGTTTTGATGAGATCATCAAGGCCAAGCCAGTAGTAGCTGATTTTGCTAAGTGGTTTTTTGCATTTGTTGGATATACAGGCAGCTCTGTGCTGTTATCCTTATTCAGTAAGAGCGAAAAGCAAATACTAGACACAATCGACAAGAAAACAAATATTGCTGACGGTGTAAACGACGATGCTAAATGAACTGGACTAAAGTATCATTTACTGGCAATGAAGTTGCCAAAATTTGTGTGCAAATCATTTTAGGTACCGTTTTCATAGTAATGATGAAGACTGATATTAGGGCTATCGCAGATGGACTATCGGAAATGAAACAAGAAAGTAAAGAGGATCGGGAACGTCAGCGTACCTGGCAGGCAAAGGTCGAAACTGAGTACGGTGAAATTAAAGTGCGGCTGGCCATCTTGGAGCAGCGTGTTAATAACCTTGAAATCAGCAAAGATGCGAACCGGTAATTACTTCTTAGTTGCTGTAATGTTTTGCTCCTGTGCAGTGGTGAAAAAGAACTCATCACACACCAGCAGCAACCAACGCATGGATAGCTCACGTGTAGAGGTTAAGCATGCAGCAACAATTACAGAAACTACTATCAAATCCACCGCACCAGGCTATACGAAATTCGATAGCCTGGCCTGGGCGCAGTTTATTCCTGACGGAGATACGACTACCTATGAGCAGAATGTGAAGTCAGGTTCTTTGTCGGGTAAGATAAAAAGCAAGCCGCGAAAAGACGGCGCCGGAAAAGTAGTTGGCCGCGACCTGGAGTTTACAGCTGTTAAATCGCCAGAGACAGTTGCAATACCAATAGACATTCACACAATTACAGCGCAGCTCAACATTGATTCAGCTGCAGGAGAGAAAACAACCAGTATCCAGCAGGAGAGTTCTGCCTCGTCGAAGGATTCCTGGCGGCTGCCCGCTGGTTTTATTATTTGCCTCTGTATAGCTGGGCTTACTGGAGCATGTATTTACTTTTTCAAACGATAGAAATGAATATTAACGATAACGTATGTACGTTCTTAAAAATATATTACCCTGCTTTTGTACAGGCTGCAAGAGATAGCGAAAAGGATGCAAAGGCGCTTTGGGAGAAGCAAAAGAAAATAAACCCGAAGGCACCTGAGCTATTCGGTGTGCCTGCAAGGTTTAAGCTGGCGCAAACAGGGGTAGAAAAAGGCTGGGCTAATGAAGCACCTGGAAACAACTATAATGGTATTAAAGCAGATAGAGGCTGGACTGGTAAAAAGCAACTGCTAATTACCCATGAACAGTTTCCAGATAACGATCGCAAGAAACATATCTTCCCAGAGGTAATTTCAATCACCAAATTAACCGATGGTAGCTATTTATGGAAAGTGAAGGACTGGTTTAGGGCTTATGATACCGCAGCTGAAGGAATCGCCGACCATTGTAAATTCCTGTTGGAAAACCCACGGTACCTGCCAGCTTTCCAGTGTAATAACTCTGATGATTTCGCAATGGCAATAGCTAAAGCTGGTTATGCAACTGCCAAAGGATATGGTGAGACAATTAAAGGGGTCATGAAAGATAGTATTGACCCAAGACTAAAAATGTTGGGGCTACCTCCTTTACCATAACGCAAATACAGTGCGCACCACCGCTGTATCATCGCAGTATATCAAAGTACAGGACTATGTAGTTAACCCACACAGAAAAATCGATCTTCTCTAAAATCCGCTCACTTGGGCGGATTTTTTATATAGAAAAAATCAATACAAAAAGCCACGAATGAAAATGAACACGAAAACAAAAACGAATAGAGTGGCAAACTTCAGGTGTGTTACTTTCGGAATAAGTTTTCTTCGTTTTCGAAAGTAATGTGAATCCTGCGGTTATTCTTGGCTGTGGGTATATAATTAAAAGTCTGGTGTGGAAACACCTGACTAATTGTTTGAATCGTAAATTGTTTACTTATAGTAAACACGTAGAAATTTCCGCCCAACGTGAAAACGGTAGGTGTACTCGGATAGAGCTTTGATTGATATTATTATTCTTGTATACTCGACAGATTGTTCTTGTAAGTGACTAGCTCTCCAAGAATGTATAGGGGGTCCTTTGAACAATAGCCTATAGCACCAAGTGACATATACCTCATTTTCTCTTCTTTGTTGTAAAGCTGACTGTATATAATAGCATTGGCATTGCGGTGCTTCAAAATGTCTATGAAGTTCTTATCCTGCATGTCAGCGGCACCACTTGCCATAACTACAATATTTATCTGGTTATTTAAGAGGACCTCTTTGGCTGCAGCTAATGTTGTTGCAGTTCGAACCTGGTGGTAATGTGGGTCAATTTCATTGATGAGCTGGTTGATAAACTCTTTGTCTGGATCTAGTAATAGGATACGCATTGCGGCAGGGTGTTTGAGGCTTAATAAATGCCGCGCACCAAATTTAAAAATAATGCGCGGTACTCTTACATTGCGGCGACTGGAGGTCGTAGGAGACCGTGAAGCACACACAAAGAAGAGCCCGCGCAATAACGCAGGCTAGCTTCCCCGTTCATGGCTTCTAAAAATTTCCTACGTTTCCAGTCCATGAACCTTTGAAGCAGCGCGATAATAAATTAAGGGCTGCAATGTACGCAATATAGGTAATTTTTGAACTGACTTCATTTATGAAGTCAATATTTTTTCTCCGTTGCAGCACCTTTAGTTTCCAATGAAAGGGCATGCAACATATCAGATAGCCTTCGGAAAGAAGGTTAAAGAACTCAGAGAGGCGGCTGGGCTGTCAACTCGTGAGTTTGCCGATCATTGTGATATTGCCTTAGCCCAGGTATGGAGAATAGAATCGGGTCGTGGAAACCCCACGTTGGAAACATTACGTGTTATGGCTCAAACACTCAATACAACTGTTTCCAGGCTTACAGAAGGTGTTTGAGATCCCACCCATTTTGGTGTATTGCTAAGTATTTTAGTAATTTGCCTGAAATTTCCTACGTATGTCAACACATAAATTTACTGGCTGGCCAAGATGCCCAGAGTTCGAGCACTCGATACGAGTGATCAAGGGGCTTACCGCATTTTATTTCCAGGCTGGAGATGTTACCCTTTACATATTGTACCAACAAGAAGGCTGGGACTACCAATACTTAGGAGAGTACACTGCCTACTACCTTAAAGAAAGACTTTAGAAAACACACAATTACTTTTATTCTGGCTGTCAGGAGCTTCAGTTGCCAGCATTGGGAATTGAACTGCCAAACGTGAAAATAAATTTTGAATTTAAACCATCAACCAATATGTTTATGAAAGGAGGGGTTAACTACTAAAAATAAGGTATCTGCCTGTGTAATATTCCTGTAAAAAATATTGGCTGATAAATGACAGATATTGAGTGTATTTAATTGTAAATCAATTAAATAAGATTCCTGTTCTGGGCACCAAGACTACCAGTCGCTTATTAAAAGGCTCCCGGAAGGGGGCCTTTTTTGTTTTGTACAATGTTAACTTTCTTTAGTTGGTCACGGCTTTCAACCACGTGTGTTGGTAAGCAAAATTTTTCTCCCATCATATCTGCTACAAAGCATTTCATTCCTAGCTGCTGCATGAAAAAAGCTATTTTTTACAACTACATCTGACAATTCCTATTATCAAAATGTGTTTAATTAACCGTCTAAGCAGAAAATCTTTTTAACACCATTATGCTCAATTACAACTGTAAAAATTATAAAATGCTGGAGGGCGTGTAATCAAAGCATAAAAAAGTGGATTTTTGCGGATATCTTTAATTACTATGAAAAAGAAAGCTGCTATCAAATTGTTGCTAAGCATGCACCCGGTAGAAAGGGTGACAGTAAGTCTTGGGTTGACCTTATTGGTATTTGCCTTATTTTATTTCTGTCACATACCTATTAATCCATTGGTGTTTTCGGTGTTATTATGGGATGTATTTGCGCTTTCGTTTATAACGATGGGGTGGATGATATTTTTTAGCAGGAATGTTGATGAAATTAGAACCTGGGGAAGAATAGATGATGGTAACCGGGTATTTGTGATGGCGGTGGTAATTATTGCCGCAGTTGCCAGTCTGGTCATTGTTTTATTAATGTTGTTATCTAATGATTTAGGCCCTTCAAAGAGGGTATACTTGCCTGTTGCAATCGTTGGTATGTTGGCCTCCTGGATTATGGTCCATACCACCTTTACCTTTCATTATGCAGATATTTATTACGACGATGATATTAAAGACCCGGCCAAGCATGCAGGTGGGCTTATTTTTCCTGAAGAAAACACCCCTGATTATATCGACTTTGCCTATTTTTCGTTTGTGATAGGTATGACATTCCAGGTGTCTGATGTGGAGATCAGCAGGAAGCTATTGAGAAGGGTGGTACTGTTTCATGGCCTTATTTCCTTCATCCTGAATACCTTTGTGGTAGCGCTCACCATTAACCTGATTGCGGGATTGAGATAATGGTTTTTCGATCTGTCCATATTTAATGGAAAATCGATTTTAAACGGTATTATACCATTTCGTTACAGATGGTTTTTCAACTATTACCTTATTAAATTTAAATCAGCTGATGTAGGTGAAGATCCAATGATGGTTCCATTATGATAGCTGCTGAAATTTTTCATTCCTCCTAAAAATCTTAAAACACGGGTTTCTTTTTCTATTTTGGGTAGCATTAAAATTCCACTTATGTCAGTAAGAATCCTTCTGTTGTTTACAGGCATATTTTGCATGCACATTGCCGTCGCCCAGGAAACCCAATATAAATACCTTTCAGGAACAGATAAAGATCATACCGAAGACTGGCAATTCTATTGTTCAGGAGGACAGCGTCACGGCCAATGGACGACTATTGCCGTTCCTTCCAACTGGGAGCAGCAGGGCTTTGGTAGCTATAACTATGGCCACGATAAAGTAAAGTCGGATGAATATGGTCTATATCGTTATAAGTTCACTGCGCCGGAAAACTGGCGTGAAAAGCAGGTTAACATTGTTTTTGAGGGAGTGATGACAGACGCGGAGGTGAAAATAAACGGAAAGCTTGCAGGGCCTGTACACCAGGGTGGCTTTTACCGTTTCAGGTATGATATCGGAAAGTTGTTGCACAACGGCAGTAACCTGCTGGAAGTAAAAGTGAATAAGATGTCGGCGAATGCGAGCGTTAACAATGCGGAGCGTAACGGCGATTTCTGGGTGTTGGGTGGTATTTACCGGCCTGTATTCCTCGAGATTAAGCCCATCATACATATTGATCGTGTTGCGATAGATGCTACTGCAAAAGGACAGTTTACCCTGCATGCCTATACGACTGGCCTGTCAGGCGACTATGCCATCAGTGCGCAGGTGCAGACATTGAATGGTAAAGCGTTGAAGGAGGCTGTTATTAGCGAAGGAAATAACAGCAACGTCTATACGCTGCACCAATCTTTTGATCACCCGGCTACATGGAGTGCGGAAACCCCCAATCGTTATCAGGTAGTGATAGCAATTAAAAAGGGTAACCAAACTATACATCGCATTACGCAGTCTTTCGGATTTCGCAGCATTGAAATAAGACCACGGGATGGTATATACGTAAATGATGTGAAGGTGATATTCAAAGGTGTTAACCGGCACAGCGCCTGGCCCGAAACAGGGCGAACGCTCAGCAAAGCAATCAGCATACTGGATGTAAATCTCATAAAGGATATGAACATGAATGCGGTGAGAATGTCGCATTACCCGCCGGATGTTCATTTCCTGGAGGTCTGCGACTCACTGGGTTTATTTGTGTTGGATGAACTGACCGGGTGGCAAGCCGCTTATGATTCTACTGTGGGGCATAAACTTGTGAAGGAACTGGTGGAACGGGATGTAAATCATCCTGCTATAATTGCGTGGGATAATGGTAATGAAGGCGGGTTCAATCGGTCACTGGATGACGACTATGCAAAATATGATCCACAACAGCGTCCCGTGTTACATCCCTGGGAAAGGTATAATGATGTAGATACCAAACACTATCCAAACTTCAATTACCTCGTAAATGCAAGTTTATATGATCAGGATATTTATTTGCCAACTGAGTTTATGCATGGTCTGTATGATGGAGGTATGGGAGCAGGGCTGGCAGACTTCTGGGAACGCATGTTGCTACATCCTCACGGGGCAGGCGGGTTCCTCTGGGCGTTTGCAGATGAAGGGCTGGTGCGCACGGATAGAAATGGTTGGATTGACACGGATGGTAACCATGCTCCTGATGGGATGCTAGGACCGCACCGAGAAAAGGAGGGGAGTTTCTATGCTATCCGTGAAATATGGTCGCCAGTGCATATAATCATGCCAGGTATTGCCGCCAATTTTAATGGCCTTATTCCGGTCGAAAACCGTTACGACTATACGTCATTAGCCCAATGCCGATTTCGCTGGCAACTACTGCAATTTTCATCTCCCGGAAAAAAAGAAAAAACAGACACGCTTGCTGCCGATGTGATCAACGCTCCCGACCTGGCGCCACATACCAAAGGTTTTTTATCATTACAGTTGCCGGAAGGTTGGCAGAACGCAGATGTTTTACTGATAACTGCATGGGATAATCACGGTCGTGAAATTATTACCCGTAGCTGGCCACTGCAATCGCCAGGCAACGTAGTACGCCAGTTTCCTGAGGCTAGTGGTAAGGTGAATGTAGTGACGGGAAATGATACCCTGGCGGTGGATAATGGGAAAGGTATCTATTATTTCAGTCGTAGCAGTGGGTTGTTATTGCAAATACTTACACCCAAAGGAAAGGTATCTTTAAGTGGTGGCCCTGTGTTGGCTGGTGTTCCTCAACAATTAAAAGAATTTAAATCAGGTGCTGATTCCAGTGGATTCTTTGTTTCGGCGCGGTATGAAGGTAATGGCTTTCTCCAGGTAAAGTGGACTTTCCAGTCAGGTGTGCCGGTAAAATTGGATTACAGTTATAGCTTTAAAGGAGAAGTAGCTTTTAGTGGTATTACTTTCCATTACCCAGAAGACAAGGTGACAGGGCTTTCATGGCGAGGTGAGGGTCCATACCGCGTTTGGAAAAACCGGTTGCATGGAAATTTATTTGGCAACTGGTATAAAACCTATAATAATACGGTAACAGGTGAAAGCTGGGTGTATCCTGAGTTTAAAGGGTATCATGCCAATGTACACAAAGCCACTTTTCATACCATCGAACAACCTATTTCTTTTTATATCGGGAATGCAGGTACGTTTTTACAGGTATTCAAGCCAGAGGCCCCAAAAGGAGCTGCCAATAATAATACCAACCCTGCCTTTCCTGAAGGGGATATTGGCTTTTTGAGTGCTATTGCCCCTATTGGTACTAAGTTTCAGGATGCGGCGCAAATGGGACCCGAAAGTCAAAGTAACCTGATGCTAAACTATTCTCCTGTAAAGGGTACTGTTTGGATAGATATACCTTAATGGATTAAAAGTGGTTCTGCCTTTAATACATTTGTAATTATATCGCGGTTAATTGTAGTAAAAGAATAAAACAATTGGATATGCCTGCATTATATAAAAGTGAACAGGAGTGACCAGGCAAAGAAGATTGCAGCTGCTTCACCTCCTTTCGTACCGCAGCGCCACGCATCCACTTGGCAGTGTTTTTGTCTCCACCAATTTTAAACCCATATTTTCTGGTAAGTGCATCTCTGTAAACAGCCGGCGTCCCTGGCCTACCAGCACGGGATGGACGACCATATGGAATTCATCTATCAACCCCCATTCGATTAACCGCGCTGGTAGCTCTACTCCGCCAGTGGATATGGCTTTACCAGGTTGCTGCTTCAGTTCGAGGATGTGTTCCTTTATGTTATCGTGAATAACCGTTACGTTTTCATTATCCACCTGATTGATAGTGGTAGAAACGACCACACACTTCAGCTTAGCGAAGACCCTTGCAAATGCATTTATCGAAGGCTCCATTGATTGCGTTTTTGCCACCTCCGGCCAGAATGGATACATCAGCTCATAGGTTTTGCGCCCGTAGAGGACCGTGTCCGCCTGCTCCAGCAGGGAGCTGAAGTATTCATGGATATCATCGCTGGCGCCAAATCTCGTGTGATCACAGCAGCCATCTAAACTGATATTTATGCCGTAAATAAGTTTCCGCATAACATGAAGTTTATTGTCTTTCTAAAATACTGAAAAATATCTGCACACTAAGCGGACTTAAGGCCATTTGAGGTTTTTATGGATGTTAATTTCGCGCAATTAATTGCCATCTCAATAAAAAAAACCATGCTTTTTAAGTGTATTAATTTCAGTTTTCTTACAAAAATCCCCAAATCTAAATCTTTGTTTTTCAACGGTTACGTCTATACGCTATATGTGATCTAAGTGAATTGAATGTTGTTGTCATTGATTGAAAATCAGTTATTTATGATGATATTTCCTTGTTTTTTTGATTTTTATTTCGATAAATTTGATCAGGATGAGAATAGAATAACCGCAGATGACTTCCAGATTAATTCCACTTTGATGAGCACTATGTACACCCGACAACCACAAACATTACAACCAATGACAGTTGAATAGTAAACCCGTATCAACCAATTTATAACCAATAAAAATTCCACCGTATGAAGAAAATCTATCTCCGGCTTGTAGCCGTGAGCATGCTTTGCATTGCATTGTACGCATGCAAAAAGAACATTTACACACCTGACGAAGCCAAAGGCAACACTACTGCCAGGGCAAACGAATCGGTAAGTGTATGGATGACAACCGGCGACCAAAGTAAATTACTGCAGCAACAAAGCAACGTCACTTTCGCAGCAGATGCGGGTACTGCCAGCACTACCATTACCGTCAACGATGGAACTACCTATCAGAGTATTGATGGCTTTGGATTCACGCTTACACAAGGTAGCGCCAAGTTAATCAGCAATTTATCTGCTACAGCACAGAGTGCGCTGTTAACGGAATTGTTCAGTCCTGCCAGCGGCATCGGTCTCTCAGTAGTTCGTATAGGCGTGGGCGCTACTGACCTCAGTGATTATTCCTATACTTACCGCGACGGCGCCTCTTTCAGTCTGACTGGCCCTGATCTGACATATACCATCCCGATTTTAAAGAAAATACTGGCGATTAATCCGGCCATCAAAGTGCTGGCTACGCCGTGGACAGCTCCTGTATGGATGAAAACAAACGGCTCTTTTGTTGGCGGTACCCTGAAAGCGGAAAACTATGAAAGCTATGGTCAATACTGGTTGGATTATATGAATGCCATGCGGGCGCAGGGCATCGAGATATGGGCCGTAACGCCACAGAACGAACCACTCAATCCTAATAACGAACCTAGTATGACGTTGTCCAAAGAAAACGAGCTTGGACTGATAAACGATTATATGGGACCCAAACTCCGTGGCGCTGGTTTCAACTGTAAGATTATTTGTTATGATCACAACTGCGATAATACCGACTTCCCTATTTATGTTGCCAATAACAGCAGCTATGTAGATGGCTCGGCATTTCACCTCTATGGCGGCAGTATCTCCGCTATGACCACCGTGAAAAATGCGACCAACAAAAATGTTTATTTCACCGAGCAGTACACCTCCACAAGTGGCAGCTTCTCCGGCGACCTTTCCTGGCATATACAGAATGTGGTGATCGGATCTATTAACAACTGGTCTAAAACGGTGCTGGAATGGAACCTTGCCAGCGACTCCCAGGGCGGGCCTCATACTCCCGGTGGAAGCTCTGTTTCAAGAGGTGCTGTTACAATCGATGGAAGCACGATTACACGCAGGGTAGGTTACTATATTATTGCACACGCTTCAAAATTTGTGCAGCCAAACGCAGTGCGTATCTCTTCTAACAGCTCCGGCAACATACAAACGACAGCTTTTAAAAATAGCGATGGCTCCAAAGTATTGCTGGCATTTAATAACGGCTCTTCCGCTGTTTCCTTTAAAGTGCTATGGGGAAGCCAGTCTTTTACCTATTCGCTGCCAGGTGGCGCTGTGGCTACTTTCAAATGGTCAGGTACCGGTGGTACTACCACTACTGCGCCTATAGGCCAGAACATTACCCTGAAAGGATTTAATAACATGTATGTGAGCAGTGAAAATGGCACACAGGCAATGAACTGTAACAGGGCAACGGCATCTGGATGGGAAACTTTCACCGTAATTGATGCTGGTGGCGGTAAAATTGCGTTGCAAGCCATGGGGAAATATGTGTCTTCAGAAAACGGCACACAAGCTATTACCTGCAACCGAACTACTATTGGCGACTGGGAAAAGTTTGACTGGGTGGTAAATGCAGACGGAAAGATATCGCTGCGCGGAAACAATGGTCTGTATGTAAGTTCCGAAAACGGAACACAGGCAATGACCTGTAACCGCACTTCCATCTCTGGCTGGGAAGCATTTGGTGTAAATCAGTAACCTCATCTATCCATTTAGTTTACCCACTGCAGGCGTTATGCCGGGTGGGTAAACCAAATATTGCCCATGCGATTTTTATTCATCAATTTTTTATTGTTGCCTTGTTGGGTAGTATTACATGCCCAGGACCACAGACCGCTGGTCGTAGTTGAATGCGCTGGCGGATATCAGGCAACAGACCTGCAATGGTCCATTGCAGGTAATGTCAATGAACAAGCGATCAATGTATTGTCTGAAGTGAAATGGCGAGCCCTAAGCGGGCCTTTGCTGAATGGAAAGGTACTCCTAAATACAGGCAGACGCTGGTTTGTAGGAGGCGCGTTCTCTAAAAGTTTTATTAAAACAGGGACAGCAACAGATACGGATTATGGAGAGAGCAATCGTAGCTTGCCTACCTACCATGCGCAATTAGATAGTGATGAAGGATCATTATTTTCTTACAGAATATTTGGCGGATATCATTTGCTGCAACGCGCAAAAGTACAACTGTCGGCTTTTGCAGGCTATACAGAAAGGAAAGCGGCTGTTTTCCTGCTTAATCATGCGGAAGAAGTAGCTGGACAGAAAAATCTTCGCTGCACCTATGATAACAGTTGGAAAGGGATTACAGGTGGGATATCTGGTTTATATAAAATTACTTCCTGGCTGAACATAGGCGCAGAACTGCAATACAGCCAGCTGCATTACTATGCGGCAGCCGATTGGAACCTCATAGCTGCTTTTCAGCATCCGCTGAGTTTTGAACAACATGCCCGCGGATTTGATATTAGTTTGTCTTGCAGTGCCGTATTCAGACTGAATCAATATTTAGTTTTGTTCTTTTCTGGCGGGTATTGTCATGCAGCAACCGGAACTGGCAGAGATGACTTGTACCTGGCGTCTGGCGCTGTGCAGACGACGCAGTTTAATGGGGCATTTACTCAAACGAAAAGTATTGCTATCGGTACCAGATTTCAATTTTAAAAATAACCTATGTTTTCATGATTAGATCTATCCAGCTATTTTTTTTATTTTTCTTAGAGGTATGCTCTGTAGTTTCTAATAGATTTTTGATGCGCACGGCATAGGCCCAGCAAGTGCCTTGGCGCATACCGGTTTTTTCTGCAATTTGATAGGATGAAATATTTCCTTTAGTAGTAAATACTAAATAGACGATGTAGAATGCCTTGTTTATTGGTATTCGGTTGTTTTCAAAGATAGTGTCGTTCATGGGTGATTCTTCATAGGCGCATTTATTACAACGCCGACTGAATGGCTTGCGGCCATTACTGAAATTATTGTAGTTACATTTCTTACAGGTAAATCCCTGGCTCCATTTTAAATCCGCCAGGAAACGATAGCACTGCTCCTGATCAGGATATTTCTGACTGAATTCTGCAAACGTCAGTGCGGAAGACTTAATTCTTGCATCAGTAATTTTTTCAATATTAGTTTTAAGCTCGGCGTTGTCTTTCTCCAATAATTTATTCATGCGCGCAATCTCTTGCGCTTGTAGGTAAATTTCCCTGGACTGAATTTCCAGTTGTCGGGTACGCACTGCCACCTGTTCTTCCAGTTGTTGATTGATGGATGCCTGCAGCTTGAGGTTACGCTGCATATGGAAAAAAGCATCATCCTGCGCCTGTTTCTTTTCTTTTCTGAAGAGTCTTACCTGGTCGCCTATGGAAAAGGAAAGGAAGATCATTTCCATAACAAAACCAAACACCATACTGTAATGCCCTGCTACTGCGAGATTGCCACTGACAAGACCTAATACATTTATCAGTTTGGCAATAGCGCCTACAAAAAGCAATGCATTTCCCAGTACAAAAAAACGCGCTGGCTTAAATCCTTTGTACCAGATGATAATACCGGAAATAAACGCTGCAAAGAGTGGGATAAAATCGAGAAATTTATATATAAACCATTCTTTTCTAATAAAAAGACAAATGAGAAAATAGATAGTGCGTATAAAGATGATCCAGTTTATCATCTTGTACAATGTAGGACTCTGGCGCTTAATACGCAAAAGTGTTCTGGCAAAAATGAGTGCAAATATACTCATGCAATATAAGGAGATGCCATACATATAGACATTAAGGCCTGGCGTTTCCGGCCATATGAATTGAAACGCAATGCCATCGGTACTCATCTCATAAATACCCACACTAACGATATACAGTACATAATAAAGGTAATGACTGAGGCCAGTGGCCATCAACATCAGTAGGTTGTAAAAACAGAAAACGAGTATCATCCCATAAAATAATCCATATGTGATGTACTCCACTAATGCATAATTAATGAAACGCTCAATGGTGCGATATACCATGATGAAATTGATTTCATTCAAAGATTTAATTCTTACATAGTAGGTATAAGTGCCTTTTGAAACATGGGGGATGAGAAATTCGAAATTTTTATGGTGATAAAGCCGATGGGGAAAGTTCACGCCAGCGCCGGAATGCATTGCAGTATATTTACCGCTGGAATCAGGCAGGAAGAGTGTTATATCGTCGATGGTCTGGTCAAAAAACTCTATGAGGCTTTGCTTTTGTTTTAAGGTATCGGAAATGACTACACGCACTTTAAACCAATATGTGGATCGGTGGTTCGTATTTTGTGGGTAGTAATTGTAGTTGGACTTGAAATAGCCCGCTGCATCTCGTTTTTTTATCTCTTCAAAACTCAAATTTCCAGTAGGATCTTCTAACCAATTAATCTCATTGCTGGTGAAAATATATTCAGCAGTATTTTCGTATAGGTGAACCTGTTGTTGTGCTTTTAAACCCGTTATAAAGCAACAGCAGAGGATCGTTATTAAGAAGGGTTTTGCACAGTTCATTTTTGTGTATAGTGGAATTTTGGTTGAATACATCGTAAATGGAATATGGCTATGCCTTTATGACAGCATAAGGTACGTGGAATAACTGCGACTGTTTTAACTTTCGGTTGTTAGCAACAGCTTCAAGTCTGGTGCTGTTGATGTTCTAAATTAAGGAAAGTCCGGGATTTCTGCTATCTGGATTTAACATTTTACATTTGATTGGTTGTATTAAATTGGGATCATCGGAGAGAAGCAGCTATGCACGAATTATTAGCATCATTAAACGAGGACGCGGTGGTCCTCAAGGTATTTTCAAAAAACGAATTGCTGCTAAGGGCAGGGGAGAAAACTTCCAAAGTCTTTTTGGTAAAGCAAGGATTGCTCAGGTCTTATTTTGTGGACACAGCAGGCAAAGAACATACTTTTATGTTTGCACCTGAAGGATGGATTGTTTCGGATACAGAAGCGCATATTAATGCAGTTCCGGCAGAATTATTCATTGAAGCGATGGAGGATACAGCAGTTTATGTTGTTGATGTAAAAAAGATAGATGTAAGCGCTTTGCCAGCAGCGCAATTGATAACAGAGGTGAACAAGGCTTTTAAAAGAATTTCGGTACTGCAGCGCAGGATTATAATGCTGCTGAGCGCCCCTGCTATGGAGCGATACCAGCATTTTCTTGAAACCTATCCCGACATCGCCAATCGTGTGCCAGGCAAGATGATTGCCTCTTATCTTGGTATTACACCCCAGGCTTTAAGTAAGTTAAGAGGAGAGAAGTACAGGAACAAAAAATAAGAAGAAAATTAATCTACATTAATTCCGGTATCATTACAGGATATTTCCTTTGTAGCAAAAACAGATAAATGAAGAAAATAATGTTGTTAATGGTGCTGGCTGTAGCATCCTATGTTTCGGCTGCTGCACAAGCTATTGATACCGGTAAGTCTGGCGTGAAATTTTCCGTTGGTAATATGGGCATGCGAAAAGTGAAAGGTACCTTTTCAGGTATGAAAGGTAAAATTGATTTTAATCCTAAAAGTCTTTCCACTGCTCAGTTTGATGTATGTGTTGCCGCTAATACCGTTAACACAGATAATGAAAAAAGAGACCATCATTTAAAAAATAAAGATTTTTTTGAAACAGATAAATACCCTGATATCTGTTTTAAATCTTCCCAGGTAACACAAACGACAGCCGGATATAACGTGAGCGGTAAACTCACTATGCATGGTGTTACAAATGATGTGGTTATACCATTTATATTTGCCAACAATACCTTAGAAGGAAAACTCACTATCAAGCGGCTAGATTACAAGGTGGGAGAAGGAACGAATACTTTTATGGTAGGTAATGAAGTGGAAGTGATGATTACTTGTGTTGTAAATTAAGGTAGTGAAAAGCAATAAAAAATACATGCCGGAGAGTATCTCCGGCATGTATTTTTAACCTGCAAGTTGCCTCAATTGATAGGCCTCCTGCGGCAGGCCATATGTCCGAAGTACTTCCAGCAGGTTGATAAATCCAGGATGCTGTGCGACTATATCAGCCGCTGCCAGCAAGACTTTTCTTCTAATAGGTGTAATGTCTTTTAAAGCATTTTCATCGGGGAATATTGCGTCAGCAATAATCCTTAGGTAGTTCACCTGTTTTAGTGCAGGCATGGCCGTTAGCTCGTCGATGATAGGCGAGATATTATTTTCCAGGAAATCAGGCCTTGATTTACCGAATACGGCTAAAATATATTCCTGTACGTTATCGAATTCACCAACGAAAGGCACCATGTCGTCAAAGTCCTGGTCCAGTACGTCCTGGTTGGCTAAAGCGGCTAACAGCTCCATCAGCCAGGCATCCTGGGCCTCGGCGCCTGTAAGCAGTACCAGTTGTGCGGCCATTACAAAACGAACAAATTCATTAGCTTCATTGGCGATTGCGACGGAATAAGTATGGAGTATCTTTTCGCTTTGTTCCCGGAGAAAATAGAAATTCGACAATGAGAAGGCGGCATATCCTCTGCAGCTGCTGCTATTGCTGGTATCTTGCCATTCCTGCAGAAAGAATTGCTCACTCGCATCTTTACCGGTATATAGGAGAATGGATTGAGCCATTTGTGCTTGGTCATCGTTATCGCTGATGGCCCATTGTAGCAGTGTTGGTTCCAGTAGTGCAAAGGCTTCGCTCAGTTCTGCATATAATGCTGCATCCTCCTGGATGTAACTCAGATCGAGGATGCTGGAAAGAAATGCGCCCAAACGCAGTTGTACAGCAGGCAAATGTTGATAGTGTGGAATCATGCGTGCCATTATAATGGCTACTTTATACGTAGACGTATATGTGTACCCTTGTTGTGCTATCTCTGGCCAGATCCTATTGTGGCAATTTTGGCAACCGCATCATCTTCAGACAACATGCCATTAATCCCTATGGGTAATTCAGCGCTGCCGCCACTATGATAGGTATCGATGGTTTCCCAGTCGATAGCATCCAGTTCTTTTTGCAGATATGGAGGTACTTCCATTGCTTGGAGTTTGCTGGAGGCAATGATTTCATCATAATAGCGGTTGAATAATGCAACCGCAGTTTCACTGTCTGTGTGCTTGGTTTTGACAGTATAACTAGCCCAGGTAGGTAGAAACGTATCCCATCTGGTTAAATGGAGATGATCGTCGCCGTTTTCATTTACAACCAGTTGTTTTAGCATTTGCCCGGCGGCATTGTAAAGGCGCCAGTAGCCGGTACCATCATTGTTATTGGTGAAGTCGATGAGCGTGGCACCTTCAGCAGTATAATAGATGGCACTTTCAGGTAGCCTGTCTGCTTCGTCGGTGATATGTCCTTCACATACCAATTGTTCATTAAAGTACCTGCGCTTATGCAGTGGCGATATTTCTTCCCGACATACGGAATAAAGCTGCTGGCCTCCTTTATCGTAATAGGTGTTGGTGACTTTTTTCCCGGCATTACAGTGGACCCTCCGGATTTTTAGTGTGGGTGTATCCATGCCACTATAGTAAAAGTTGTTTTCGTAGTTGGCACGATCGTTTTTGTCATAAACGCAGGACGTAGACAAAGCACCGGAATCATACTTCTGCTCTTCCAATACCTCACTGGTATTGGAGTAGACTCTTTGTACTACTGGCTTGCCATTCAAGTCCCATTCGGAATATTCGCCAATATAATTGGCGATCCGGGTATCAACAGTGCCCATGACCCAGTTGGTGGCAGAATAGCGTGATCGGATAAAATGCGCGTTGGAAGGAACATTGTCCGGTCTTGCTGGTAGTGGGTCTCCATCTGAACTTATTGCCGTATTATCCTTGTCGAAATAACGTTGGGCTATGTAAATGAATTCATCTACATAATCAAATTCCGCTATCCATACGTTGGCTGCATTGCCGGTCGGAAAATATTCGGGCGTGGGATGATCACTTTTAATGAAGCGCAATGGACCGAGATATTTATCACCGCCGTACCAATCACCGGCCATGGCTATAGTGCCATCTGGATGAAAGTATTGGGAAGGATAAGGAGGGATTCCCTCGCGGTAATCGATGGTTGCCCAGTGATGGCCGTCTTCATGCCATTTCTTCCAAAGGCCGATGCGTTGGTTGTTTTCATTGGTTTCACCATATAGCCATGCTTTATTAGCTGGATCATAGTTGGCGCTTTCAGGTACAGTAACAGGTCGTTTCATTTTTGGAGATCTGGGATTTTCGACGTTAAGATATCATATTTTTCTTCAATTAAATATCCTTTAAATTAAATGATGGTTATAATGCATTACTGTTATTTTTTATGTAGATAAAATATAAACGCATGTTAATCGCTATATTTAGTGTATTCATCAGATAGTGTATAATACATGACAACGAACAATAACCTCTCCAGCAATAATCCTCAGAATGTAACGGATTACCCTAATAATAATACCTACTTTTTGGTATGGAATTTAAAGGAAGAATTGCCGCAGGAGCAGGTGCAGGGGGTGTTTCGGAGGGTTTGCGCTTTGATCGTGAACCTAAACAATTCCGCGTTGGATAGGTTTCCTGACTCAAAGGCCAGTTGTGTAATGAGTATAGGTTATGAAGCCTGGTTGAAACTGGATTTACCTAAGCCTTTGCCTAAAGAGTTAAAAAGCTTTGAAACAATCGCTGGTGTTAAACATAGCGCTATCGCTACCAAGGGAGATTTGCATTTTCATATTCGGGCGGATGTAAAAAGCTTCGCTTATGATATGGCTACCGTAATTTCTGGATTCATGAAGGAAATCGCTGATTGTGTGGTGGAGGTACAGGGCTTTCGTTACTGGGACAGCCGTTCCATCCTGGGCTTTGTAGATGGAACTGAAAATCCGCATGGCGCTGAACGTGGATACTTTGCGATTATTGGCGATCAGGATCCTGCATATAAAGGTGGTAGTTATTTGTTTGTTCAAAAATATCTACATAACCTGGATGCCTGGAAGTCGCTACCAGTTGAGGAGCAGGAAAAAGTCATCGGGCGTTCAAAAGAGCAGGATATTGAAATGAGTGATGAGGTGAAGCCTAAAAATTCACATATCGCATTGGCAAATATCGGCGACGACTTCAAGGTGGTACGTGATAATATGCCTTTCGGCAATGTGGCTACCAATGAAATGGGCACTTATTTTATCTGTTATGCCAGCACTTTTACTACAGTAGAAAAAATGCTGCGCAATATGTTTTTGGGTGATCCTGTCGGTAACTACGATCGCATTTTAGATTTCAGCACTGCGGTCACTGGTACATTGTTCTTTGCTCCATCTATGGATATGCTGGATGAATTTGGTGGTTAAAAATCCAGGCACGGAATATTAAACGTTACAACAGCAGATTAAGGCTTTTGTCAAATCCTGATAAGTTAATGGGGGGGAGCAGGAAATCAGCCGTCTTATAAGTACTACAACTGTTTACCTGATGCCGCAAACCTTTATCTGTACTTGCAAAGGATGGGTCGTGCTGTTTTGTTTGCTATTATCTGTTAAACAGGTCCGGGCACAGCATATACCTACCATTAATGGGAAAGTGGTTAACAAATTCACTGAAGAACCATTACCCTACGCCACGGTCTATTGGAAAGTAACCGGCAACGGCGTCATGACCGATAGCGCGGGCAATTTTCAACTCGCCAGAAGTTCCCGGAAGAACGACACGCTGATTGTGCGTTATGTTGGCTATGAGGTGAAAGCTTTACCACTGGAAGCTATTAACATTACGCCATTAATTATTCCACTGGAAGCAGCCGTTAAAATTGGCGTGGAGGTAAGAGCCAAAATGGACAAAGGCCTCGTGTGGTGGCGGCAGATAGTAGCTCATAAAGAAGAAAACTCACCTGCGCATTATCAGAGCTATTATGCGGAATTATATAATAAACTTGAAATAGACCTATCGAATATCAATCGTCAGCGCTGGGAGAAATCCAGGCTGCTGAAGCCTTATTCATTTGTGAATAAGCAAATGGATACCACCTCCGAGCAAAAACCTTTTCTGCCGGTATTTCTCAGCGAATCCGTTTCTGATTACTATGCTGCCGGCACACCGCCTGTTATCCGGGAAGAAATCCGCGCACTGAATAATAGCGGCATAAAAAATGAATCCGTGATGCAGTATTTAGGCGGTATCAATCAAAAGATCAACAGCTATCAAAATTCACTATATATCTTCGGCCGTGAGTTTATCAGTCCACTCAGCAGTGTAGGGGATCATTACTATCACTACAAAGGACTGGACACCATCCTGCAACACGGGGAACAATATTATCATCTGGCCTTTACACCTAAACGAGCCGGGGAGAATCTCTTTGCCGGCGACTGCTGGATACAGGCCTCCACCTGGGCTATACAGAAAATAAGTATGTCGGTGGCTGGCCCCGTAGATATCAATTTCGTTAAACGCCTGGACATTATCCAGGAATTTGCCCAATACAAAACCAAAGAATGGGTAGTGACGAAAGATCGATTTATTGTGGAGCTAGCGCCCATGGGCAATGATAAGACCACCTTCATTGGTCGTAAAACCACATTGTACGATCATATTAAAACCAATGAATATTTTATCACTGCAAAACTCAATGCCAACAGAAAGAAAGAAGAAGTCGTGATTCCCGATAGTGCGCTGTCGGCAGGCAAAGGGTACCTGGAAGCGCATCGTCCCGAAACGCTGACAAGTAATGAAGTTCGGGCCATAACATTGATTGATACACTGAAATCGCTGCCTTCTTTCCAACGCTTGAGCAACACCATTACATTCATTGTAGATGGACATATTAAGTTGGGGAAAGTAGAGATCGGCCCCTGGTATAAATGGATAAGCCGCAACCGTGTAGAAGGGCCTAGGTTACGTTTTGATCTGGGTACCACTGCGGAGTTTAGCCGCAACTGGCGCTTGCATGGATATCTTGCCTATGGTACAAAAGACCAATCATTGAAAGGCGGCATGGCGGTCACTTACACCTGGCCTCGTGATAATGGCTGGCAGATGACCGCCTTCTACAAAGATGATCTGGATAATAACCAGCGGGGATTTAATGGAGAAGAAGTATCATTAGATAACATCTTTGGGCAGCTGGTGCGCCGCCGTGGAATACCACAGAAATTTATGCGGGAAGCTACTGCCAGCGTGTCCGCGACAAAGCAGTTTCCACAAGAGTTTTCGCTTCAAGGTACTCTGTCACGCAGCTGCTATAATACTTTTGATCCGCTGCCGCCGCATAAGCTATTCCTGTCAGAAGAAAAAGGTAAGGTAGTGAATACAGAGATGCAGTTTAAGTTTCGCTATGCACCAGGAGAAAAAGAGGTGCGTACCTTTCGGAAAATAAAACACGTAAAGAGCAATCTGCCAGTAACTGAAATCACCTATGCATTTGCGCCCACCGGCTTGTTTGATAGTAAATATCAATACCAGAAAGTGAATTTCAGCGTACGGCAGCAGTTTCCACTGCCTGGCTGGGGAAAGGTAAATTATATGGTGTATGCCGGTAAAATCTTCACCGACCGTTTACCGTTTATGTTATTGCAGATGCACCCCGGAAATGAAACTTATTATTACAATAAAGAGGCATTTAGCCTTATGAACAAATACGAATTTTTTAGCGACCGCTATGCAGGCATCAACATAGAACATAACTTCAATGGTAAGCTATTACATCTGTTGCCATTCATGCGCAAAACAGGCGTACGGCAATTCTGGAATGTGAAGTCGGTAATCGGTGATCTCTCCAACGCTAACCGCGTATATAATCATATGGAGTTTGCCGGCTATGGCATGCGTTCT
This sequence comes from Chitinophaga sp. Hz27, assembly GCF_042263525.1. Classification (NCBI taxonomy): domain Bacteria; kingdom Pseudomonadati; phylum Bacteroidota; class Chitinophagia; order Chitinophagales; family Chitinophagaceae; genus Chitinophaga; species Chitinophaga sp. Hz27. The sequence continues at coordinate 595,446 of NZ_JBHKFJ010000005.1, read as the reverse complement.
CTTAAAGGGAATCTTTATACGGAAGTAGGCACCGGCTTTGATAATATCTTCAGGTTCTTCAGAGTGGATGCGGTGTGGAGGCTTTATCAGCAGCCTACATCTGCACATAGCAGCGACTTTGGGGTGTTTGGTAGTTTTCGTTTACAGTTCTGATGTTTTAGCTGCCCAGCAGTATGTTGATATAATTATCGGTTGTAGTCCTTACTAAATTAGGTGTTTCGTTGTCTGTTATTTTCCTGCATGGCTATACGAAGAAATGTAGCATTAGAGCAAAGGCCTGCATTTGCAGCAGGCCCCGATTGATTATTGTTGTTTGTTTTTAATATAATAAGCAGTTGCCGTTTGGAGGAAGGTCGCTACCTCTCTGCTTGGGAGGCCATCAGCTGTGACATCGTGATTATTCGCAGCATGTAATTCACCCAGTTTCCTGAAGTAATCCAGTTTGGCAGGCGCTATTTCGCCACCACTTAGCTGTGTGGTGAGGGCATAGCGCCTGGCTATGTATTGCTGTACGGTAGCACTTTTAGGATCACTGTGAATAAGCGGTACTAACTGCTTGGTGATTTCATGAAGTTCGGCCTGGATGGATGTCATTTCATCTTTGCCGAGGTCGCGCAGGTTGTTTTCTACTTCCAGTATGGTATCCTTGCCCCATTGAGCCATGGCAGCTGTTCTGTAGGCGGTCACTTTTTCTTGTGGGATGCCTTCGTACAAATCTTCTACTTGTAACATAGCGTTGTTTTTTAGTGTTACCAATGTTTTGTCTATGGTACCAATCAACGTGTTTATTCTTTCTTTGCGGGCTAATAGCGCTACTTTGTGACCCTCCAGGGCCTGTTCCAGATCAAATGCTGGATCATCCAGGATCGTGCAGATTTCTTTCAGCGGGAAACCGAGTTCCCTGTAAAAGAGGATCTGTTGTAAACGCAGTAGTTCTTTTGAGCCATACAACCTGTACCTGGCCTCGGTACGGACAGATGGCTTGAGCAGGTCTATCTTATCATAGAGGTGTAAGGTGCGCACACTCACACCTGCAAGTTGAGATAGTTTTTTTACAGAATAATTGTCCATCGTTTGGATTTATACCTTGATGGAACAAATATAGGGTATGACCTAAGGTTAGAGTCAAGAGAAAAATGAAATTTATTTTTAGAAAGATAAAATAGCGATATATCTTAATGTAGTATCTATATAATATTTTTAAGTAGATAATTAACTGCGCAAAAACATTGCGCATATGCGTAGGAGGTTTGCTGAAGATTATTAACTATTACCTATGATTATTAAAGTTGAAGAAGGCAAAGGCATTATTGATGTATTACACGATGGGCTCGTAGCATGCCTGAAGATCCGTAAACCCATTGCTATATGCTATTCTGCCTTCAGCCCCACCTGTGAATATTACTATAAAGCTGCCGGCTTTGATCCATATATGGCACAGCAACTGGATCAGCTGTTAATCGATGGTGATGATGAAAGTATCCTCGATACCATACCCGATTTCCTGCGCTTATTCCGAACTGGTGAATATGCGGTGGAGATAGTAAGGCCGGAAGGAGTGAATCGTGACCGGCATTACGCCACAAAGGCGAATGACCTCTACTATGATTTTGGCGACGTATGGTTGTATACGCAACCGGAAGAAACGTTAAATCCTGAAAGGATTCAGTATTATGAAACCATGATTAAAAATGGAGGAAGACCCAAAGTGATCGTGTATAGTTCCAGTATGGGGTCTTACTATTGGCAGCATAACTTCATTATTGATGGGCATCATAAAACGACAGCCTACCGCAATTGTGGTATTGAGCCGGTGTATGTACGAATAAGTATGAATTTTAAAGCAGAAGAGGAGTTTGCAGCGCATAAAACGTTATTTCTTTCTTATGATTTTTTACTGGACGACAACGACCGTAAATTGATAACTACTCATTTTCCAATGGTACATTGTAGTGATGACTTGATATCGGCACATTACAACCATTTAATGGATGATATGCTGCGTACTACCACAAATGTGATGGCGCACTATGTAGAATTTTTCAGGAAGATATATCAGCAGCAAGCGCCTTCGGAATTGCGATGGCTAATGGCTAGGTTGCGTGCAATACTGGAAGGTGCGATAGATCGCCCGGTGGAGTGCTTCTATACCTACCGTGAAGATCCGCAGGGCCCTAACTGGAGAGTAAGATGGCCGGTAGCGTATGTTGTCAGCGACAATGCCACTTTCTGTGAATGGATACAGCTGGCTTTTAACACCAGCTGGGAAGAAATGAATAAAGCAGTAAATTATTAGAAAGATTTTGCCAGATAAACACCATAAAAATTAGGTGCAACAGCAGGTAAGATGAATGCATTGGAGAAATTTTTATCCTTCACATGCATTTTTATTTTATCATACAGCCAATAAGCGGTGGTGGTGGATGCAATACCAATGCCGGCTCCCGCGCATACATCGGCTACCCAATGTTCATCTTTGGCGACTCTGATAATTGCAGTGGTGGTAGCAGCTGCATATCCGCCAATGGTATACCAGATGGATTGATCGCCGTATTCTCTTCTTAAAAATTCTGCGGATGCAAAAGCGATGGCCGCATGTGTAGAAGGGAAGGACTGGTAATCCGTATTATCAGGGCGTAATACATGCGTAGCTGACTTCAACGGATATACGATGGCGGCAGTTAAACCGGCAGATGCGGCGTACAGTATGGCCTGTTCGCCGGGTTTATGTTTTCCTTTTATTCCTGCCAGGTTCAGCACCAGCACAGCTGCTACGGGCGCAAAGGCCGTATAGTTTTCGGGCTGTGCGAACATGCTTGGTTCCGTTTTGGTGGTGTTGAGCACCACGTTTTTGTCGTTATTGTCATGGACCCTGACGATGGTAGCAATGGTTCCTCCGGCAATCAATGCGGCCGGGAGAATGTAAGAGCAGCCAGTAACCTTCCTCGGACTAAAGAGCGGGGCTCCGTCTTTATGTGTAATTGTGGTAGTATCCGTTTGAGCGAAGCTGACTAGGTGCGTCAGTAATAATGTGCTGCTCAAAAATAGTGTAGATAGCGCTTTGATGATGCTTTTCAAGGCCGATGTTTTCATTAAAAGATATGTAAATAAAATATCAGTGCATCAAATGTATTGAATTACAACCAATTTCGTACATCTTATTATCACTGTTTCTTTGAAAGGTAGTTGGGTGTTGGATTTGCAAATTTGAAAAGGTTTTATTTATATTTATGGCTAAACCTTTTGTGATTGAACCAATCGGATACCGCTTTATGGGAACGTATGCGGGTGTATGATGATAAGGCTGCTTTTGATGAATTGTATCATCGCTATTGGGAGCAGCTTTACAAAGCCGCCTATGCCAGGCTACAGCAAGACGCAGATGCCAAGGATTGTGTACAGGACGTTTTTATTGCCCTTTGGCAAAAAAGAAAAGACCTGGCCATCCGTGAGCAGTTTGCGGCTTATTTGCATGTAGCCCTGAAAAACAGGGTGTTCAATCATTTTCGTAATACTTCCACTTACCAGAAACGCCTGGATATCTTCGCTGATCATCCTTTAGCGCAACTCTTCCAGGCAGACGGGCCACTGCTGCTGAATGAAATGCAGTGCATCATAGCCGCCACCGTGGCCGCTATGCCGCAACGTATGCGGGATATCTACTTCCTCAATCGCCGTGATTTCCTTTCTATAGACGATATTGCCACCCAACTTAACCTTAGCCGCCAAACAGTGAAAAACCAGCTAACCCTCGCCCTTGGCCGCATTCGCGAACAACTGAGCTCCCTTAAATAAAAACCTGAAATTTTTTTTGAACAGATACGGTACTCCATCTTCCGGGCGGTGTCATATATACAAGCAAACCGTTATTAGTACGTGAACCACCACCAGGAAAAAATAAAAGAAATCCTGTCGCGCCTCGATACCGGAACCTGCACCCAGCAAGAGCTGGAGTGGTTGCAAGCCTGGTATGATTCCCAGGAGCCTGCAACAACGCAGGTCTTTCAGGATGATGCACACAAGAGAACGATCCGGCAAGAGATGCTGCAGGATATCCATGCGGCAATGGAGGAGGAAATAACACCATCCGTATATGCTATTCCGTTATACCGGAGATGGTGGATGGTGGCTGCTGTTGTCGCAGGGTTACTAGTAATAGCAGGTGTGCTCTTCAAAAATTATCAACGCGGCCATGAAATGCTGCTGGCCACCGCCGGCCCCGGACAAATAAAACAGGTAGTGTTGCCGGACAGCTCACGGGTATGGCTAAACGCAGGTGCTACACTAAAATACCCACGGACCTTTGGAAAAGTAAGGGCAGTAGAACTATCAGGAGAGGCGTTCTTTGATATCAGTCAGGATACCAGACATCCATTTGAAGTACATACAACAGAGATAAATGTACAGGTGCTAGGCACCTCCTTCGATGTAAAAGCGCACCCACTGCTGGATGAAACACAGGTAACGGTGAAAACAGGTATGGTAAAGGTGTTGCATCATCAAACAGGACTGGATGTACTCAGTACCAATGATCAACTTACGTTTAGCAGATCGGCACAACAGTATATGAAATCGACTGTGAGCAATGAACAGGTAAATGAATGGATGGAGGGTATGCTCTCTTTATCACAGGTAGGTTTTGCTGAACTCGCCCTCACCTTAGAAAATCAGTATGGCGTTAAAATCCGCTTTAATCCTGCCGAAATGAAGCAGGATGAATATACGCTCAAATGCAGTACCAGGTTGACTATTACACAGGTATTGGATATTATCAGCAGCATACATCCCATACAATATGATATACATGACAACGAGATAACTATTCACAAAAAATATTAACCACCATACTATTTTTTTGCCGGGATGAAAAAATCGATCATCCCTGGGAAAGTATTGTCTGAAATCAAAAACCGCACCTGTTGACGCAGGTACGGTCCGGAGTGTGCAATGAATTGCGCACTGTCAGTTAATTCTAAAATCAACCAAAGATATGCAAAAATCGTTTAAGCTGACGTCCATACGCAGCATGATAAGATGGAGCGTAGTGTATGCAGTGTTCTCGCTGTGGAGTTTTGCCCTGTTACCGATCGACAGCGCCTATAGCCAAGACCGGCAGGATGTCCGGGTAACAGCCGCCTTCAATAATGAATCGCTGGCATCATGTATTAAGAAACTGGAAAAGAATTACCAACTATCGTTTGGCTATGACCAAAAGCAACTAACAGATTATAAGATTTCGCATGTACGATTTACCAATGAACCGCTCCATAAAGTCATAGCGGCACTCTTACAACATACCGACCTTGCTTTTGAGGAAAAGAATGGTGTTGTAGTTATTACCAGAATACCTATGGCTTTGCTGCTACAACCTGCTATGGTGGCCCCCGGGAAGATACGTGGCCGTTGCGTGGAAGCTGGTAGCACGATTCCCATTCCTGGTGTCACGGTGCGCGTGAATGGCACTAAATATTCCGCGATGACCGATACTGAAGGCAGGTATGAGCTCACCGTACCGCAAGGTAACTATACCTTACAGTTTTCTTCTATTGGCTACCAACAAACGATAATGCCTGCGCGTATAGGCGCTACCGTAGTTAATCTGCCCGTAAGTATGAGCATTATGGCTTCGCGGCTCTCCGAAGCTGTGGTGATAGGTTATGGCGTACAAGAGAGGCGTAACCTGCTCGGCGCAGTGAGTACCTTCCGGCCAGAGGACCAGCCAGGACAGCTGCCATTATCCGTAGATCAGGCGATGGTAGGTAAGCTGCCAGGCGTATACATTGCGCCAAGTAGCGGTGTGCCCGGCGCTGCCAGCAATATCACCATCCGCGGTATCAGCACCCTTAACCCCAACGGCAACACGCCGCTGATAGTAGTAGATGGTGTGCCCATCTATGGTATTGATCAACAACTGAATACTGTCGATTACAGCAAAGGCTCTACTGCGGGCTTTTCTTATGGGGGCACACAAGTACTAAACGATTATCGCCCACCAACCACCTTTGAAAAAAATCCACTAGCGACGCTAAACCCAGATGATATCGAATCGATAGAAGTATTGAAAGATGCTTATTCTACAGCTATCTATGGCTCCCGGGGCTCTGGCGGCGTAATCCTTATCACCACCCGAAAAGGAAAAAAAGGAACTTCGCATGTAGACGTGCAAATGAGTACTTCCATTAGTACGCCGCGTAAGCTGCCACAGGTAATGAACGGTGATCAATACGCTGATTTCTATACCCGGTTGTTTGCGCTGAAAGACTCCATAGGTAAGGCTAACAGCGGATGGTATATTCCTGTAAATTATAAATTCCCCAAAGGCGTAAACACAAACTGGCTGGACCAGGTTATCAGAAATGCCATAGGAGCCGATGCCAATATTGCACTCAGCGGTGGTACCGATAAAAGTAATTATTTCGTGAGCCTGGGATATGATAAACAACAAGCCTATATCATCAATAACGATTTTACCCGCTACCAGGGCCGGGTTAACTTTGATAACCAAATGTCTAAAGCCCTGAAAGTGGGCGTGAGTGTTGGTTTAAATCAGGCGAATAATAGTAGTCTGAACGCGCAGCAAGTATACCGCGATGCCGTGCTTAAAGCGCCAAATATTGATGTATACGATAGCGTTGGCAAATTCAACTGGTTATATGGTAATAATCCAACCGGCCCTTCCAGTGTTTCTAATCCTGTGGGACAAGCAACATCAGGTAAAAATTATTCTGTTGATAGTAGGGGGTTGGGTAATGTTTTCGCTGATCTTAAACTATTGTCCTGGTTAACCTTTCATTCTGATGCCGGAACAGATTGGATCAACTCGCGTGCCTATAGCCGTGTATTAGACAGACCTCAAACCATAGGTGGTATGGCTACCGAAACGCAGCAACAATTACGCAAATTTGTCATCAATAACCGTATTGATATAAATAAGTTGCTGAGCAACGGACATGGCATTAGTGCTATGCTGGGTCAGAGTTATGAGAAATCTACTGAAGATGTAACAACCGTTGTAGGTGATCACTTTATTAATGACGAAATGCTAAGCATCTCCACCGCTAAAAACAAGAGAGTGGTTACTTCGCTGCAGCAGCAATGGGCGCAGGTATCTTTTCTGGGGAGATTGAATTACCAATACAAAAACCAATACCTGGCCGGAGTTACCTATCGCATGGATGGTAGCAGCCGTTTTTCTAAAAACCATCGTTATGTTGGGTTCCCATCGTTTGCCTTGGGATGGGTGCCTAGTGAAGCTCCTTTCTTGAAGGGCAGCACCTGGATAGATCAACTGAAAATACGTGGTAGTGTAGGCTTCACCGGTAGTGATGGTGGAAATGGATACTACGGTAATCAGGGGCAATATGTAGTAAATCCTTATGGAGCAACCTACGGCAATGTGACGGCTATTGGCGTTAAACAGCCCGCAAACCCTAACCTGGCCTGGGAAAGGACTACCACCTGGAATGTTGGTATGGACCTCGGACTGTTTAATAGCAGGATTACCGCTACTCTTGATTTCTATCGCAGACAAACAAACAATGCAATCGTTAGCTCTGCATTGCCTTATTTTATGGGCTTCTCCGTGCAGAAACAAAATCTTGCTGACCTCAGCAACAACGGGGTAGAGCTGAGCATCATCAGCCAAAATATAAACGCGAAGGATTTTAATTGGACGACCAACTTTAATATATCTGCCAACAGAAATAAGGTGGTGCGATTACATAAAATCAATGAAGATGATTTAGCGATGCAGAACGAATTGGATGGTGGCCGCTTCTGGAAGGTAGGACATTCTGCTACGGCTTATTATCTGTATCAATGGGGCGGCGTTAACCCGCAGAATGGGCAGCCACTGTGGATCGATAATTCAGGGAAATCATCTGAAACACCTATCCAGCAACAATACACGGATAGGCCCTATCAGCAAAGAGCTTATAAAGGCGATGCCATGCCGGTTGTTTTTGGCGGCTTCGGTAATACTTTCACCTGGAAGGCGTTGGAGCTGAACTGCTTCTTCAATTTCTCTGCCGGTAATAAAATTTTTAATGGCGCAAAAGCTGCGCAATACAATTACATGGGCAGTTCTGCTGCTTCCAATGATACCTGGAATTTGTCGCCAGACTTATTGCAATACTGGCAGTATTCAGGCCAGCAGACAGCCATTCCGGCCATGATCAATAAATCCAACTATGCCAGCGGAGGTTTTGGGTCTTCGTTTGATTATACACTGAGCAGGCAGAATGACCGCTTCCTGGAAGATGCTTCTTTCATTAAGCTACGGAGTCTCACGCTGACATACGATTGTAGTAAGGTTGTAAAGAATGTGAAGTCAATCCGCTCTCTGCGTGTATTTGCGGAAGGTAATAACCTTTTTGTGATCACGAAATATTCGGGTATTGATCCGGAAGTTAGCGCCAGCGGGTCTTCGGCGCTGGGGATGGGTTTTGATGAACTGACAATGCCAGCTCCGCGTACCTGGAGAATAGGCGTAAAAGCATCACTGTAAAATTGTATTACTATGAAGAAATTTTCCTACAGTATATACCTGGCCGGACTATTGCTAATGACCAGCGCATGTAGTAAACAACTGGACCTGAAGCCAGAGGGGACCATGGTGGAAGCTGACCTGCTAAAAGATAAGCAGTCTGCCGAAAGCTTCCTGGCAGATGCTTACCTGCAAACGATGAATGCATGCGCCGCCAACACTTATATGTTGGGAGATGTCACTGGCAATATTGTAAGTACTTATGATCAGGCACTCGTAAATGGCGCTGTTGATCCTAAAGATAAAAACTATGAGCCTTACTGGCAGCAGCCTTATGTAGCCATTAATGAAGCGAATGTTATCATTAATAATCTGGGTAAATATGCAGCCTTTGATGTACCCACACAAAAAGTGTTTATTGGAGAGGCGAAGTTTATCCGTGCTTATTGCCATCTCATACTGTTGCAGATGTATGGTGATGGCGCCTTGCAGGGGAAAAGTAGTAACATGGGTATCCCTGTTATGCTGGATGCCTTTGAAGGGTATGATGGATCTCAGAATAAAGGAAGGAACACTAACGCTGAAGTTTATACGCAGATATTAAAGGACCTGGATGATGCCATAGCTACGTTACCACTAAGCAGGAGTACACCGCTGGACAATGCATCAAGGGCTACGAGCGGCGCCGCGGCCGCTTTGGCTTCAAGGGTTTGCCTTTATAAACAGGACTATCAGAAAGCAGCAGCCTATGCCAATACGGTAATTAACGGTAACCAATATACGTTACAGAAAACGTTTGCAGCCATGTGGCCCGATAATAGCGCCGGCACCGGCAACTATCCGCTGAATGCAGAAACGATTTTTGCTTTTCCAGAGAGCTATAACGCTACTTCCAATTATGGAGAAAACACCGGCATATATTATGCATACGGCTATTACAAACCGCTCCCAGATTTTCTATCTATCTATGATACCACAGACGATAGAGTGCTTGCTATAACTGGAGGTACCTTCATTCCTAAGTTTACCGATATGAGTTTGCGTGATAACGTGATTATGTTGCGGCTGGGAGAAGTTATACTCACCGCAGCTGAAGCACAGGCGCAGATTTCTGGCGTAAACCAGGGATCTGTAGATCTGCTGAATAAAATCTATAGCAGGTCGTTTTCTGTAAACCCTGTTCCCAAAGTTTATACAGTGGCTGACTTCAGCAGCAAAGACCAGCTGCTGGATAGGATACTTCTGGAACGCAAGCGGGAGATGGCTTTCGAAGGACATGCCAGATATGATGCCATCCGTTATGGTAAGCAGCCAAATCCTTTGTTACAGCCCGCAAAGTATGCAATGCCAATCCCTCAGCATGAAATCGACATCACCGGTGGCCTTATAAAACAGAACCCTGGTTATCTTAAATAACGTTAACGATTAAACGACATACAGTATGAAAAAAACAATCGGAATATTTGCCGGCATGCTACTAGGAATGAGTAGTATGGCGCAATCCATCACCATAGAGGGGGACCTCGCTGGCGACCTGAAAGGACATAATAAAATGTACCTGTATTCCCGTACCTACCAGGATTCTGCCGACATCAACAATGGGCATTATACTTTTAAAATTCCTTATAAGGATCCAATGTTCCTGATGCTGCTGCCGCAGTATATACAGGCTGAACGCCAGATGTACGTACCTTTTGGTGTGTTATTCGACAAACCGGTGACCTATACGATTACCTCTGATATTAGCAAAGGCATGAACGCCTCTGTGGTAAAAGGCTCGGAGGCGGCGGAATTGCTGCTTGCCTATGGTAAAGAAAAATCGGAGGTCTATGGGAAAATAAGTAAGGCCCTTCAATCTGAATTTGGAACGCCATGGATGGAAGAGACGGACCCTAAATATGCCGCTTTTGAAAAGCGCCAATCAGCCTTGCAACAACAATACTTGCTGCCATTGCTACAAACGCTGGTAAAGCAACATCCAAATTCCTATGCAGCAGTTTATAGCTTGAATGATGCCCGCGACATAGCTACCATCGCGCAGCAGGAACAGTTGTTCGCAAGCTTGTCTAAAGAAATGAAAGCCACCAAAGAAGCACAGGAGTTCCATCAGTTTGGCGAAGGACTACGCAACTCCGCCATCGGTAAGCAAGTAAAGGATTTTAGCTTGCCAGATCCTGAAGGCAAGCCGGTGAAATTCAGTGATCTGAAAGGAAAATATGTGCTCATCGATTTCTGGGCCAGCTGGTGTGGGCCATGCCGCAAATCGTTCCCACATATGCGAGAAGTATATCAACAATATAAAGATAAAAATCTTGTCTTCTACAGTATCTCTATTGATAAAAGCAAACCAGACTGGCTGAAGGCTGTAGCACAGGAAAATAACCCATGGTTACAATCGCTCGATGATAAAAACATAGCTGGTAGTGGATTCGCCATCACCGGTGTACCGACTACTTATCTCATCGGACCTGATGGTAAAATTATGATGAAAGAAGTTGGGTTTGATGAAAGTGGTAACGGTGAGATTGAAAAAAAACTGGCAGCACTTTTAGGCGGCACGGTAAAATCAGCATCTAAAGCTATTGAGAAGCCAACAGCAGCACAAACCACCAAAGCCATTCCTATGGCCCCTTTGCAATAATAGTTTAAAATCAAAAATCACCCATACATGAAGCAATACCGGATTAATTTGGTAGCCTTCCTGCTGGCCGCCGGGAGTATCTTCCCGGCCGCTGCCCAGCAGACGAAAAAGTTTATTACCGTGAGTGGTAAGATCAAATTCCCGCCGCCTGCCGAGCAACAGGAAAAATTTCCTTTTCTGGTGCAGAAACAAGTAGGAGATGAGCGCATTACCGTGGATACCATTCACCTGCGCCCGGATGGTACCTATAGCCATAAACTCGATGTAACCAGGCCACAGTTCTATGTTCTGAATGAGTTTGAAGAAGATCGCCTGACCATTTGGGCCAATAAAGAAAACCTTCGCATAGATTTCAGAGGTATTGATACGGCATTGATTAAATACAAAAATCCTCCATACGTCTACATCGATGGTAGTGAAGAAAATAAGCTGGTGAATGAGCTTAATTTTATTTCTTATCGTAACTACCAGACGATGATTCAGAATGGTCATTTACAATATCTGGCTTCTACGGCTAAGAATAAGGGACTGGACAGCGCCTTCCAGGATATGTATGCGTGGCTGGGTGATGACATGGGTGAGCGTGTGAAACTGCTTATCCGCATGAATCCTAACACACCTGTCGTATTGTATGCACTGGATTTCCTGCATCCTCGTAAAGATAAAGAACTGATCGCTACTGAGCTGGACCGCCTTATCAAGAAATACCCTTATCTCGAAGAAGCAAAGAGAAAGAAGGCAGACATACTAGTGGCAGAGGAAATTGCACGTAAGACGGGCATCGGTGCTACTGCGATGAATTTTAAACAAAATAATGTCAGCGGTAAAGAAGTACAGCTCTCGGATTACAGAGGGAAATACGTGCTGCTGGATTTCTGGGCCAGTTGGTGTGGGCCATGTCGTGCAGAAAATCCGAATGTGTTGGATAACTACGAAAAATACCATGGTAAAGGATTAGAGATATTGGGCGTTTCGCTGGATAACTCCAAAGACGCATGGGTAAAGGCAATCAAGGATGATGGTCTTACCTGGGAACATGTCAGTGATCTCAAAGGCTGGAAGAATGAAATAGCCAAAGAATATAATATCCGTGCGGTGCCTAGTAATTTCCTGATCGATAAATCCGGGAAGATTATTGCTGTCAACCTGCGCGGAGAAGAGCTTACGAATAAGCTCGAAGAAATTTTTGGAAAGTAAAAATCAAGATAGACCTGTAAAAGAAATGTTATGAAGCAATTGCTTACGATGTTGTTAATCTGTTGCAGCACGGCTGTCATGGCCCAGATGCAGGCTGCTCAGAAAATAATACCTGATTACACGCATGAATCCCAGATCAAAAGCACACCGGTGAAAATCTGGAGAGTAGTACGTGACCTGCCCCAGGTAAAAGAGTATTCCAATGGCACGATTAAAGAAGTAAATATCCGGTCGGTGGGTGAAACCCGTTATCGTGATTTGGTATTCACGGATGGGCATAAACGAACCGACGAAATTGAACAGGTCCATGAACAATACAAGTTTTTTGTATTCCATGTGCTGGAGCCTTTGCCCACCGGCATTACCAAGGCAATCGTTACCGCATTGGTGGAATCGTCACCGAATAATGATGATGTGGCAGTGGTGAGATGGAGCATTATCCTGGAAGGAGATAAGAGTGCCCGCAAGCCGCTGGTGGAAAGTCTTTCAGCGGAGATCGGCAATTATGAGGCCGGATTGAAAAAAATGCTGGAATAAGGATTTAATTTTTTTTAACGCTGGAATAGAAAATAGCGGGGGGCTGAAAATTTTTTTAGCCCCCCCGTTATTTTTTTAAAAGGGTTTTGGGATACATCATCTGCTGAATATGATGATTATCAACAGATATTTTGTATCTTTTAGTATAAAACCCGACCATATTGGAAACCAGAACGCCCCTGACCCTGATATTTCGTATAGTGCTAACGGTGGTGATTATACTAACTACCAGCCGAAGCGTCGTTGCTGTTGCGAATTTGCAGGATACAACGGTAAACATTAAGGACACGTTGCGTAAAGTCCTCCAACGGGAAGCTACCAATAGTGTAGAAACCTACAAGGCACATCAGATATCTTTGCAGCAAGACCAGCTGCTGGAAGGCCTTCTGAAGACCATCCGCGGCACCCGCGATTACCTGAAAGCCGGTATTGATACCAGCGGTATTAATAGTGAAATTATAGTGCTTCGCAATAAATACAGTATAGCCATCGACGGTATACTCACGCATCAGGGAACGATCCAGACAGAACGCAATCTTACTACTTCCTATAAACTATTACATGAACTGCTGAGCCGTGCGCGCAAAAGAGACCAGCAGGCTACGCAAATCAAAAATAAACTGGTCAACTTTCGTAATAACTTCGATAGCCTTTCTGCCGATCCACGATTGTTCCAGGTATCCAGGGATTCTGCTGAGTTTGTAGCCTATATTCAACAGCTGTACGTAACAGCCACTGAAGTACATCCGATTGATTCTACGCTAACCATTGCCTTAAAACAGGTACAGCTGTCGAAAATGCGGGCCGACTTGCTGGTGTACCAATTAGAGTCGGCTTTGGAACAGATCAACCATTATCAGAAGCAACTTTCTGGCAATACTTTCCGCAAAGAGGTAAGCTATTTGAATGAGCCACCGGTGGCGGTAAGGCCCTTCCCGGAAATAGTCAGAGAATCCTGGCGTAAAGGAAAGTTGATCCTCTCTTTTTATATACGGAACAATGCTGCGCTACTGTTAGTAATCGCATTGCTGCTGGTGTTTGCGATTATCTTCCTTCGGGCGTTGAGGCAAAAAGTAGAGAATGGGCATGTGCCTCCGCAAGACCAGGAAAACTACTTGGTACTGAAGATGCCTTTCATATCAGCGTTGGTCGTAGTATTAAGCATTTTCCAGTTTATGTTTCCTGATCCGCCTTTTATTTTCAGCGGCATCATTTGGGTGGTTAGTTCGGTATGCCTGACGATATTGTTTAGCCAATATATTACCCGCTACTGGATGCTGTTCTGGGTAGGCATGTGGTTATTATTTATTTTGGCTTGCACGGATAACCTGGTTTTGCAGGCTTCCCGGACGGAGCGTTGGATCATGCTGGCGTTGGCATTTGCAGGCGCTGCATGGGGTCTTATTTTCCTGTTAAAAGGCAGGAGAGAAGTGTTACGGGAAAAAGCTATCATTTACTTTATTACTTATCTGGTATTGATCGAGGTGCTATCCGTGCTGGCGAATATATACGGGCGTTACAATCTTTCAAAATCACTGATGACGAGCGGATTTATTAGCGTCATCGTGGCAATAACTTTCCTTTGGACGGTGCGACTTATTAATGAAGCGCTGACCCTTGCATCAGATATTTTTGAAACACCCGAACGCAGGCTGTTCTTTATTAATTTTGAGGCAGTAGGGAGAAAAACACCGACTTTTCTCTATGTGTTTCTCGTTATTGGGTGGTTCATTCTGTTTGCCCGTAACTTCTATGCATTCAAGTTGATTACGTTGCCTTTTGTAGATTGGTTGTTTCAGCAACGAACCTTGGGCAGTTATCATTTCAGTTTCTTTAATCTGCTGGCTTTCTTTGGCATACTGATACTGGCTTCGGTGGTATCGCGGATAGTATCTTTCTTTGCTGCGGATGTGCGTAATGAGCATGGCGAAAACAAACCAGGATTGGGTAGCTGGATGCTATTAATTCGTATATCCATTATTGTTATAGGTGTGCTGCTGGCGTTTGCGGCCACTGGTATTCCGCTGGATCAGGCCATGATCGTACTGGGTGCGTTAGGAGTGGGCGTAGGTTTCGGGCTGCAAACGATCGTCAATAACCTCGTGAGCGGGGTGATACTCGCATTCGAAAAGCCCATCAATGTTGGAGATATGGTAGAAGTAAAAGGGAAAACAGGCACCGTAAAAAGTATAGGTTTTCGCAGTAGTGTACTCGAAACGCTGGAAGGCTCCCGTGTGACTATTCCCAATGGTGAACTGCTAAACGACCATCTTACTAACTGGAGCGTGAATAATGCATTGCGTCGTAATGAAATAGTAGTGGGCGTTGGCTATGATACTGATATCAAAGCGGCAGAAAAACTATTGCTCACGCTTATGAACGAGCACGCACAGGTGGTAAAGCTGCCAGCACCACTGGTATATGCCAACTCATTTGATGACAGTGCCATTCAGCTGCAACTTTATTTCTGGACAGTAGGATTACGTACATCCAAGATGGTAAAAAGTCAGCTGATCATTGCTATACAAGAGCATTTCCGGGAGCATGGCATCAGTATTCCTTTTCCGCAGACTGACCTGCACATTTTTAATACCCCTCCGCCGGAGAAATAACTGGCTACCGCGATACAAGTGCATGCTTAAAAAAATATCTCTCCATAATTTCCTGATTTTCTATGGATTGAATTTCCATTGTTTCTTTTGCGATGGCTATTTTGCCGTTGTGACTTGCTTGGTAAGAAATAAATTACAATATTGTATGATATTTCCCCATTTCCCAAAATCTGTGTAACAATGAAAAAAAATCTACGCACATGGCTATACGCCATTATGGGGTGTTTGTATTTGTTTGCTTTCCTACAGCCCAAAAACGCAAGCGCACAGGGAGCAGCACCATCAGAGCACCTTACCTTTTCTTTTCCATCAGATGCAGTTTTAAAAATGCACAAAATTAAAATTGTGCAATCGGCCTTCACCGAGTATTTTGAGATGAACAGCTTCACCAGTGGCTATGCGGGATTACAGCAAACTCCTGATAGCAGCAAAGGCAGTTCACATACGTTGATCTCTTCTTTATGGGACCCTAATACCAGCGCGGGTATTTATTCCAGTGTAGCCTACCAGGCACCCAATACTTATACTGGTAGGTTTGGAGGAGAGGGAGATGGTTATCAGAGCATCAACCCATACAACTGGGTGATGAATACCTGGTACAACCAGGTGATCAGGTCGTGGAAGTCGAACGGGCAGCTATATGTGGCTACTTTCATTAATAACCTGAGTACCAATCAGTGGTTTCATACCGCTACACTGGCGATGCCAGCGCCTTCCAACTACCTCGGCTCTGGCAATGATGCCTTCCTGGAAAACTGGGATAATAACGTGAAATGGAATGGCGCTTTTGTACGCAAGGCCTTTTTTAAAGACTGCTGGAACCTGAATGCATCCGGTGTTTGGCAAAAGCATACCAGTCGCTATTTCAGTGCCAATGCGGGCGATTCTGTGCGCAATGGTATTTACGACAGGGCTTTTGATGCGGGCTATGATTCTACAGAAGATGCCTATTATATGGTGCATGGTGGTAGCACAACACCGAATACAGGCTTTGGCACCGGCCGCACGCTTACTTTACCGGCGCAAACTAATCAGGGTACTGCCCCTGCAATTACAGCGGGCGTTGTTTCCAATATAAGCGCATCCTATGCTGCTGGCACTACTACCATTTCCTGGACGAACAACAATACCACGGCGCCGCAACTCTCTGCCAAAGTAGAAATCCTGGATGCTGGCGGAACAGTGCTGTATACCCAGCAGGATACAGTGCCCCAAAAACGTAGTACAACGTTTGCGGCTACACTGAGTGCAGGCACTTACACCGCAAGAGTTACCATGAGAGATATTTTCAATAACCTTTCTGCAGCCGTTACCGGCAGCTTTACTGTTAGCAGTGGTGGCACAGATACGACCTTCTATAAATTTAAGAATGTCTATAGTAACCTGTATCTCGGCGTGAAAGACAGCAGCACCGCCAATTCAGCTACTATCTCACAATATGCCAACAGCAATAGCTACAATCTGCAATGGTACCCAAGTACGCAAAGTAACGGGGCATTAGTGCTGATAAACCGCCGCAGTGGTAAGGCGCTCGATCTTCCTGGGAGTGCGCAAACAGCGGGCACACATCCTATACAGTATACAGTTACCAATGGCACTAATCAGCAATGGAACCTGGTTGCTACCACCGGTGGAGCCTACCTGATCCAAAGTAATATGTCAAATCATTATGTGCTGGACGATTCAGCCAGCAGCACTTTGCAAGGCACGGGTATTATCTTGTATTCTCCTTCAGGAACAGGCGGTTCTGCCAATCAGCAATGGATGCAGGAATCCGTGAGCAGCTCTTCTCTCAGCGCTTTAAGTGGTGCTAATGTCAGCGCTGCCTATATGCCTGCGCCAACGGCTACAGCACTGTCATTCCAGGTATATCCTAACCCAGCCTCCAGCACCCTTCACGTGACGCTGAAGAAGGTGGTTGGTAATGTCTGGCTTTACCTGTATGATGCGCTAGGAAGAGAGGTAAGTCGCAAGGCGGCTGCCAGCAGTACTATGCAGCTGGATATCTCCGCATTGAAGCCTGGAACTTATTTTGTGAAGTATGGAAAAGATACCGTGACATTCGTCAAAGAGTAGCCGATATTTTTTAATACAAGAGCGGCTGTCTTATATGTTTTTATAGCATATGAGACAGCCGTTTTCGTTTGTATGCCGTTTTAGCATTACCGATTTATGCAGAGATAAAACGCGTACCACGAAAAAGATTTGCTAAACAATACGTTATCATCATCTCCCTAAATCTGCGCTGAAAACATGCAGACAAAAAGTCTACCTGTTGCCTATGAAAAGCATAGGTTTCCTGCCATAATTTCGGCTGCTATCAACGGGATTGATTATTGAGGACAATCTTTCATGATAGTAGAACATGAACTGAACTTTGTTGCCGAAAAAGACCGGCAACTGTTGGACGCCTACTCATCAATGGTAACGGGCGTCGTGAGGCATGCAGCACAGTCTGTAACCCATATTAAAATTGAGAAGAAAGCCAGGCACCCTCAAACGAAACAGTTGGTAGACCAACAAGCGTCTGGGTCAGGCTTTGTGATCTCTTCTGATGGGCTGATAGTTACCAACCACCATGTCATTGAAGGTGCCGATACTATAAAGGTGGCTTTTGCCGATCAAACGGAATACAACGCTTCTCTGATCGGTGCGGACCCAGCTACAGACATTGCCGTCATTAAAGTTTATGATGGAAACCTGAAGCCCTTGAAGTTTGGTAACTCTGATTTGCTGGAACCCGGGCAGATTGCCATTGCTATAGGTAATCCGATGGGATTGCAACATACTGTAACCACAGGTGTGGTGAGCGCCCTCGGAAGAACACTCCGTGCAAAAAACGGACGCCTGATTGATGATGTTATCCAAACAGATGCCGCTTTAAATCCAGGCAACAGCGGCGGTCCGCTGGTAGATTCTGAAGGAAATGTTATTGGCGTAAATACAGCGGTGATCTCTGCTGCACAAGGACTCTGCTTCGCTATATCTGCTAATCTCGCGGCCTATATTGCAGGTAAGCTGATCATGCATGGAAGGGTAAAACGCGCGCAACTAGGTATCGCTGGCCAGGTCGTTAATCTGACGCCTCGGATTACAGTTGCCAATAACCTCCAAACCAAAACGGGAGTGTATGTTTATGAGATTTTTGCAGATGCCAATGTTTACAACAAACAACTTCGTATAGGCGATATTATTGTGGCCTATGATGGTAAGCCAGTGGCAACAATTGATAATCTACATAAATATCTTACAGAAGAAGCAACCGGAAAACAAACGGTATTGACCATTTTGCGTGGAGGTAGAAGAGAAGAAGTGACGGTTATTCCGGGAGAATTAAAGTAGTAGGGATTGCGTCTAAATTAATTATGGATGGAAAGAGGATGTATCAAAAGTCTTTTGATACATCCTCTTCATTTATTTTATGCAAGATGTGCATTCGTCTTATTACCATATCTGATCAGATACCCGATACAAATCAGGATACCTATAAACGCCATGCCTACGCCTACCAGCGAAGGGTACGTATAGGCGTAACCTTTATCCAGCGGAATGCCACCCAGATACGCTCCTGCAGCATTGGCCACGTTAAAGGCCGCCTGCATAAATGCAGCTCCCATCATTTCAGCACTTGGAGCGCTCCGCATCATCATAATATTGATAGGAGCGGAAACGGACATAGAGAGGCCGCCACAAAGGAAAGTTAGCACCAGGGCCGCTGGCATATAATGCGCAAAGAAGAATACCCCTGCGAGTGACAGCATCATCAGCGTTAATAATATAGCCGTGGTTTTGGCGGCCCCAATTTTATCGGAGAGATAACCACCGAGGAGATTGCCTACTACCATGCCGGCGCCGGCCAGCACCATGACATACGCCATGTTGCGTTCCGGAATACCTGCTACTTCTGTCATCAGCGGGGTTATATAGCTAAACCAGGTAAACAAACCTCCGAAGCCAATAGCCGTGATCAGCAGCACATACCAGGTTTGTGGATTAGTAAGAAAATGTAATTCGCTTTTATCATGTGTTTTTTCTTTCACTGGTAACGCAGGAAGCCAGGCTATCAGCGAAATGATGGTCAGTATACCGATCACGCTCACGATACCAAAATAGAGCCGCCAGTGAAAGGCGTGCCCGATAAAGGTTACCAGCGGAACCATGCCGAGATTTGCCACGGTAAGACCAGTAAACATGAGTGATATATACAATGCTTCTTTTCCTTTTCCTGCCAGTCGGGAGGCGACAACGGTGCCTACGCCGAAGAATGCGCCGTGTGGCAAGCCTGAAAGGAAGCGGGCCAGCATCATGGTAGGGTAGGTGGGTGCAATCGCTGAAAAGGCGTTAAAAATCGTAAATAGTATCATCAGTGCCAGCAAGGTTTGCTTGGGCGGCTTCGATACGGTGTAGCGTATCAGCAACGGCGCGCCTATTACAACGCCCAGCGCATATGCCGAAATCAGGTGACCAGCTTCTGGTATGGTGATGCGTAATGTCTTGGCTATGTCGGGCAACAGCCCCATAATAGTGAACTCCGTTGTGCCAATACCAAGGCCGCCTATGGCCAGTGGTAATACTCGCTTATCTATCATTCTCTATACTTTGATTTCCGTTTTAACTAATAATTGTAGGCGAGGCAAAGTTCCTAAAGAGAATGGTATTTTTAAAATAATAAAAATCTGTGTATGTATTATTTTTCTGATGGGAGAAGTCTGCGTATGTATTATGCTACAGGATATTGCTGATTCAAATCCTTAGCCATCTCTTCTATTATTAATTTGTCTTCATCTCGATTTTTCCATCCTCTTTCCTTCCGCATGATCTCAAGGATATGCGGGTGATAGACCTTTTTCAGACGCCAGTTACGGATATGCTTTGAAGGGATGACAATAAGGATATTCCGTGCTGTCTTGCGATGTTTTCCAAGCACATAAATCTTTTCATATCCATCGCCCCATCGAACAGGAAAACAATAGACTTTGGTGCCGGGAGAAAAATGCTTAATGCCATAAACTGTTTTGCCTGCGGCATTTACGTGTTCACCTTCAATATTGCCAACCAGACACCAGATGAAATCTTCTGCTATTGGGCTTTCTCCGTTTGCAGGCTTGCTATTCGCCTGAGCTGATTTGGAGATGAATATTTTTTTGATTAATCGTAGCATAACATCTGACAGGAATATGAATGTTAAGGTATGGAAAAATGATTGGTTTATTCAATACGTCCCAAAAACAAGCAGGGCGCCTCTTTTCAGAAACGCCCTGCGACAGCCAGCAACTATTGCTTATCGCAATATTATCTTTCTTAATGATTTATTATATCGTTCTACTACAAGAAGATTTCCTTCTTTATCCAGTGCGATATTATAAAAGTTATTAAATAAGCTCTTTGCCAATGTACCGTCAACAAAGCCGAAAGCTGGCGATGAGCCGCCATTCCAGCCAGCAATGCGTGTTACCTGTCCATCTTTAATATATCGGATAGCACTGTTTTCTGCCAGGTACATTTCATTTGTATTGCGGTTATATGCGATACCATTGATACTGGCGAATTGCGCGGTAGTGAGTGAACCATTGTTATAACCAAAAGTGCTACCTGCATAACGCGACACCAGATCATCTGTAAATGAATAGACGTAAGGATTGTCATTATCACCGGCAAAGTAAACCACACCAGCATTATTAATGGCGATATTACCCGGCGGACTGGTATAAGAGACACCTAACTTACTGGAGTTACCCAAAGCATCTATTTTAAATAATCCATTGTATTGACCGCCGTAGTACAGCAACCCATTTTTATCAATTCCCAGTCCTGTCACAAATAAAGTAACCTTTGCGAACGTGCTTACCTGGCCAGCAGCTGTAATCTTCCTGATGGCGCGGTTGTTACCATCGCTGACGTACATGTTATCCTGCGCATCAATGACGATGTTATTGATGTAATTAAATGCAGCATTGGTGCCGTAACCTTCTGCATTGCCGGCGCTGTTGTCTGCCCGGCCTGCGAAAATACTCACCACACCGTCAGCAGTAACTTTCTTCACCACGTTTCTATCTACCACAAAATAGTTGCCTTTTGAATCGGCTACCACGCCCATAGGATCTGCAAAAACATCCAGCTGCGGACCGCCTGCAATTGTTACAACGCCCGCACGTCTGAACTCAGGACCAGTAGCATCCAATGTGCCCGCGGTCACCTTTAAAAGGCCTGTGCTTACACCGGTTGGTACAATGATCTTCAGGGTGCTGTCTGTTGCCGCAGTAACCGTAGCATTGAGCGAACCAATTGTAACGATGTTGGATGCCGCATTGGTATTGAAGCCCATGCCTTTCACCAATACTTCTGTACCCGCCAAACCGTTATCTGGTATCAGCTGCTTTACACCTAAGGCCTGTTCTTTAAATACAGGGCCGTCGGACTGCTGACCATTTACAGTTACTACCAGCTTGCCAGTACCCGCGCCTGCAGGTACTTTTACGGATATCTGTTTTTCTGTGGTAGTTACAATAGTTGCCTGTTGGCCATTGATCGTTACAATAACCTCATCATTGAAAGTGCTGAAATTATCACCGGCAATATCTATGGTTGTACTGGCAGGCCCGCTCAGTGGTGCTACTACATTAATTAGTGGCTTAGGTACCACCGTAAATTGTTGTCCTACGGTTTTCTGTCCATTGATAGTAAGCGCCACCGGGCCACTGCTGACACCTTCCGGTACTTTCACCAGCAGCTGCGTTGTCTGTGCGCTGATAATCGTAGCTGCCTTACCGTTAAAGGTGACAGTATTACCAGTGTTGGTAGTTTCGAAGCCAGTTCCACTAATCATTACTTCGGTGCCTGCGCCACCTTTCAGGGGTTTCATGCTGTTGATCTGCTGGTAAGTAAAGTTCGGACCTTCTACCATCTTACCATCTACTGTTACTACAATTTTACCTGTACCAGCATTCGCAGGAATAGCCGCTACCAGCACAGTATCCGCAATACTCGTTACTACGGCGGCTTTGCCATTAATAGTAACTGTTGCAGGTGTTTCCAGACTGGAGAAGCCCGCGCCATAAATGGAAATGTTGGTCCCTGCCGGGCCATTCAGTGGTGCAACACGCTGCATGCTTAATTGCTGATAAGTATAGTTACCTGCATCAATTTTGCTTTCACCATCTTTCACTACTACCATGCCTGTGCTGCCGCCTTCCGGCACCAGTGCCATCAATATGGTATCTCTGGCATCTGTCACCTTTGCTTCCTTACCATTAAAAGCAATAGTAGTATTCTTGCCAAATCCTTGTCCGTACATGGTTACGATCGTTCCTGCATTACCACTGGTAGGCCAGAAAGAGGTAACTTTTAATGCGCGCATGTCGTTATTACGGTCACGCTTACACGCCGAAAAAAGTATTATCAGTAACGACAAGAGTATTAATCTCGTTTTCATAATTTTTTGCATTAGAATGAATACCTGAGCCCAAGTTGTACCTGCGCTCTTGAGTTCAGAAAATCAATGGAATATGGTGTGCCCGGATCTGCAAAATTATATACCGGGTAAGCACCTGGATTTTGTTTTGCAGGGAATGCTGGTGTTAAACCTGCACTGGCAGTAGAGTTGAAGGTATTTGGAGAGAAATAGGAAATACCCCAGTTCTGATTTACCATATGTGTGAGATTCATGATATCCATCGTAAAAGTGATGTACTGTTTACCTCCAAAATGATACTCCTGTGCAAAATGCAGATCAGCCTGCACATTCCATGGGGTACGGGCTGCATTCCTTTCTGTAAAGGCGCCGCGGCGGGTACGCAGGTATTTGTTGCTTTCTACATAAGCATTGAAGGCGTCTGCCTGTTGTTGGGCGGTACGTTCTTTGGTATCTGCAAAAAATTTCACCGCCTCTTCTGCGGCAGGTACATAAAGCAAACTTACCTGCTGTGGCAAGCCTTGTATGCTGTTGTTTACCACACCATAGGTAAACGGACTGCCCGACTGCGCAGATACAAACAGTGTCAGTTGGCTGTTCCATGTTTGGTTCCAGCTTTTGTGATAACCGATATTAGCCACAATACGATGACGGAGATCAAAATTAGACCAGGCCAGCCCTGGATTATTTGGATTCAACGCCTGGTTGAGCTGCCAGTTGCTCTCCATAGAGTTCCTGATACCATTGGATACATCTTTTGCGCCACCATAGGTATAAGCCAGCGACGACTGCCAGTTATTTTTATTGTAATTGACACTACCAGTAATGCTATAACGATAACCTTTGCTGGTATTGCTCAACAGATAAGCATTTGAAAAACGTGAATCAACCGTGCCATTAAATACTGGCTGCTCGCGGTTTTTATCATATGCATAATAAGTAGGATTGTCCTGGATATTTATCTGCTGGAATAATACATCTTTGATAGTTTTGGTAAACATACCTTCCAGTGTATACTTCCATCCTGATTTTGACGTATAGTCGATACCGATAGAAGAGCGCCAAACCTGTGGCATCACAAAGTTGTTGTCCACTACGTCTACTTGTGTTTTACCGGCATTGGCATTATTGGTAACAGCGCCATTCTGCTGGATAAACTGTGTAATGCCATTAGGTCCACCTAAGAGTGGATCGCTGCCCGGTGTAAATGCTTTAGTATCAGCCTTCTGGTCGTATGAACCGTAGCTTACGCCGTTGTTATAATAGGCGTATGCAAGCCATGCAAAAGGAATACGGCCAGTAAATAGGCCGGTACCACCACGTACTATCAACGCCTGGCTACCCAGTACATCATAGCGGAAACCCAATCGTGGCGACAGCTGCACTTTTCCAAGGTAGCTGTTGTCGATTTTGTTTAACGGCGTGTAGGTGTAGGTGTTACCAAAATAATTGTCGGTGATGGCATCGCGGGTTTTATCACTCAGCAGTGGCTTTTGTGGCAACCAGGTATAGTCGGCACGAAGCCCCGGAATCAGTTTCAACTTGTCGGTGACCTGGATTTCATCCTGTGCATACAAGCTATGCATGTTTACGTCAAACTTAGCTTCCGGATGCGCCAGGATGTAATTCCGGTCGTTGTTGTTGTAGTTATAGCTACCGCGTACGCGATAAGGTATATTGTTGAGATAATCTTCTATGCTTAAATAATCTACTCTGCCATTCCAGCTATTTACAAAGCCATAGTTGATATGATACAGCTCATTGTGAGTACCAACGAGTATCGTGTGCTTACCTGTTCTGTAGGTAAGGTTTTCGGTGATTTCGAGGGTACGCTGCTTCATATCAAAAATACTTGCTTCCCTGTCGGTGCCCAGGTAGATAGTGGTTCCTGGTGTACGACCCATGATCTGTACTTGCGGAAGAGAAGGGTCCGACTCAGGATTGCGTTTGTCGTTTACTACGCTGTAGCCTGCAATAAAACTATTGGACAGTTTATTGTTGAAGCGTGATTTCAGTTCCATCACTGTGGAAGTCTGGTTGTTGACCTGCTGATAAGCCATGCTGCTGAAACGGAAATCCTGCTGGTCTCTGTCCATGTTGATGGCCTTAGACAAGATGGTATTATTGCGGAGAGAGAGCTGATGTTTATCTGAAATATTCCAATCCAGGTGGTTGAAGAACTTCTGCGATCTGGAGTACGACGTATAGTCGTTGGCGGTACCTGGGTCGAACTTGTTGTTTGTTCTTGCGAGGGTGGCCTTTCGGATATCTTCAGCATCGCCTTCGCTCATGATATGCGCGGTTTCTGGCATACCTACACGTAGTTGTGAAGGGTCCTGTCGTGAGGTTACTTCTTCGTTGGTGAAGAAGAAGAGTTTGTTTTTAATAATAGGGAAGCCGATACGAACGCCAGCCTGGCCGTCGTGGAAGTCGGCGCCCATTTTACCAGCCGGGCTTTTGCCCATTAGTGAGGCATTGCGGCCATAGGCATATACGGAGCCAGTGATGCTGTTGGTACCGCTGCGAGTAACGGCGTTGATACTACCGCCGGTGAAGTTACCAATCTTAACATCAAAAGGAGCGAGGTATACCTGCATGTCTTCGATGGCATCCAGCGAAACCGCGTTGGTGCGGGTGCTGGAGCCAGGCATGCCTGAAGCGCCGGTGATACCGCCTGCAGACGGACTGAAACCTATCGCGTCATTGTTGATAGCGCCATCAATGGTAACGTTGTTATAACGGAAGCTGGTACCGGCGAAAGAGTTATCACGGGAAGCCTGCGGCACCATCTTGGTGATGTCCTGCATGCTGCGGGAAGCGGTGGGCATGCTGCTGAGCTGCGTACGGCTGATATTCTGACCCGCGCCAAAGGTATTGGCGGTGCCCGATTTACGTGCTGCCGTTACCGTTACTCCACTCAAGTTTTTGCCTGCTGCTGTTAAGATGAAATTAAATGTCAGCGGTTCTCCCAATCTTACATTTAACTGCTCTCTCTTCTGCGTTTCCATTCCCATCATCGTAACAGTAATGGTATACGGGCCGCCAATGCGAAGTCCTGGCAGGTAATAGCCGCCATTATTGCTCGTTACGGCGCCATAGCGGGTGCCGGAAGGTTCGTGAACTGCTATTACGGTAACGCCTATTTGTGGCTCGTTCTTTTCATTCAACACCTTACCGGAAATGGTTCCATTGGTTTCCTGCGCATACAGCTTTGTGAGCTGCATTAACAGGACTATGAAAAAACAACAGATATATAGAATTCTCTTCATCATAATTATCGATTTTCATTTAATACCTGGTCAATGATATGCACCACACCATTGCCCGCCATCACATTGGATCTTACGAGCTGGGCAGCGGTTTTGTTGCCTTCCCCGGCCATGGTGATACTGGTATATTTTAAGCCTGTTTTAACAAGATTTATTTTTAATGTATTACCGTTATTCATGGCCTGTGTTGTTTGCTCGGCATCTCCTGTTGTCAGGATATAATCATAGATAAACTTGCGACCGGAGAAATAATGATACTGGAGCAAAGCGCTAAGCGTTTCGGGTGATGTGCGGGAAATGCTGTCTGCAGAAGGATATCCTGCTTTTCTGAAAGCGGCGTTGGTAGGCGCAAAAAAAGTATATACGTCATTGTTATAAAAACGATCTCTTAGTCCAGATTGCTGCAAGGCCACATTCAGAAAGGTAAGCGTGGTATCGCCGGAAATCACTTCTCCTGTTTTATCATGCTGCAATGGCTGTAGCACGTTGTTCATCACCTGTATCAAGCCATTGCTGGCACGGAGGTTGAAAGACAGGATAGGCGCGCCGTTGATGGTCACTACGGTATCTTTATTCTTAATCCATCGTGTCACATACATCTTCGCACCGGACAATGACGTAATCTCCTGGTTGAATTTAAAAGGTAACTTATTCAATTCCCAGGTACCATATACGATATGATATGCCACGAGATTGTTAAGTATCGCTCCACTTTCTTTCAACACGCTCTGGTCATTGATATAGCCTGCTGCTGAGAAAGCGTTGTTGTCGGGTATCAGCACCGTATATGGGCCTTCTTCCAGCAATTGATTTTTGTAGTTCGTTCTGCCAAGGGCAGTGCTGAAGGCTGAGAAATTGAACTTATTATCATTGATGATAAAAGTAAGTCTGTTCGAGATGGTGCTATCCGCAGAAAGATCATCTTTCTTTGTACAGGCGCCAAGGGCAAACAATAGCGCCAGGCTGGTATATCGTAGAAGTTTCATGTTGGCCATTTATTAGTTGGGTAATAGAAAGAGATCATCTACTTCATGCACTACGCCATTGGTTACACGATGATCTTTTTTCGCAAGCGAAATATATGGTTGGTTCACACCATGTCTTTTGACCCATGGCTGGCCATTATCTACCTTAAAATCAAGGCTGATATAAACTGGCGGTGTATTGTATGGCTGGCCATTCAACAACTGGATCCAGCTCAATTGTTTCGCGTTATCAGTAAGGTCATTAGAGAAAAATACCGGGCCGCCTTTCATGTTGCCATAAATCTGTAGCGCATTACTCACCTCCAGGCCATTTGCCATGAGTATACTATCCATGGCAGTTGTTGGCTGCTGATAATACATATGCTCGTCATAGTCCGGATAGGGCAGTGGATAAGAGCGCATGCAATAATCAAGGATATCTTGCGGCGTATGAAAGCCAGCCTTTGCAAAAGCATTATTAGTAGGTACAAACAGCGTGAACTGGGCTACACTCTGGGCCGACTTTATAGCGGGCATGACGCCCAAAGTGATATAGCTCTCATTGTACAAGCTATCGCTGATGAGCAGGGCGGCCACGTACATACTATATTCCGGCACACTTTGAATATACTCCCACATCGTTTGCTGTGGCGCTTCCAGAACGTGATTTATAGGGAAGATGATGCCATTGGAAGCCTGGATGGCAGTACCCCATTTGCTTTCAGCGCAGCCATTCACCAGCAGACTATCGCCATGTTTACCTAAGAATAATACATCGGTATAGTCGCTGTACCAGCCTTCCCGGCCATCCATAGGGCGTTTGGACATAGTAACTGCCGGTATATTGCCGACTACTGTTTCCAGACTTGAAGGTGTCAGGAACATGGGTATGATGTGGTAAGATAACAATGCTTTCAACTCCGCTGGTGTAGCATTGTTGATACGTGTGGCGGTCCAGCCGGCGGCAGTAAAGGCTTTGTCGTCGGGTACCAGTACGGTGCTGTTGGCAGTAGACTTTAACATATCCGCCATGTCAGCGCGTTGCAGCGCACTACGGAAAAGGGTATACGTAGTATTATTGATAACTTCCTGCCAGGTTTTATCCGCACCCTTTTCGCCAGGAACTGGCTGCCCAATTGGCGCTGGCTCGATATCCTGCTTGCTGCAGGCAGCCAGCAATAGAAACACAGGAAGGAGATATAGTAAGAATGATTTCATGGATTAGATTTTAACGCTTCATGAGTTCTGGTCGTAGAAATAAATCGGTCACGATATGTGCGATACCGTTAGCACACTGATGGTCGGAACCCGCCAGGCCATTGTAATAGCCAACACTGGAAGGACCGTCCGAATTTTCAGCCCAGAAGCCTGACTGTAATTTCATGACTGCAACGTTTGCAGAAGTAATGGCTGAATACCCCTGGAAATTGGGAGATACGCCGTAAACAGTATCTATTACTGCTATATTAGCGCCATAGACATTTGTTTTACTGACCATAACTCCATCAGTGGAGAAAACACGCAT
This sequence comes from Chitinophaga sp. Hz27, assembly GCF_042263525.1. Lineage (NCBI taxonomy): Bacteria > Pseudomonadati > Bacteroidota > Chitinophagia > Chitinophagales > Chitinophagaceae > Chitinophaga > Chitinophaga sp. Hz27. Next base: position 566,804 of record NZ_JBHKFJ010000005.1, on the reverse strand, counting down.
GGAGCGCATGTTCAATGTATATATGCTAAAAGTTGCAGGCTTATATTCAGCAGGCTTCATAGCGGTGATTTTTTCCAGCGTAAGCCCATTTTTACGAAAGGCGTCATTGTTCGGCACAAAAACGGTAATTGGTGATTTTGTTTTCAGATCTTCCCACATACCAAATTGGCGCATGGCAGCCTGGAACATGGAGAGGGAAGTGTCTGCAGCAATGAACTCCTGTACAGTAATACTGGAAAGCTGGAATGGTCTTCCGATAACATGCAATACCCCATTTGCCAGTGCAACATCCCTCTTTGCGCCGATGCCCATTAAGGACCCGTTTACCGCAATCTGTCTTTCTGAAGGATTAAGGATTAGCGGTGTGATGTCTAGGGAGATATACAATGGCTTATCTGCCAGCGTAGTGTATTTCATATCCAGTTGTAGTGGCAGCATATTGGTGAAGTATCTGTTGCGTAGGATATGATACTTCAGGATCTCCCTTAAACTATCCGTATTCATCGCTTCTATCTGTGCAATAGTGCTGATGCCTATCTGACCAAATGCCTGATTATCTGGCGCAAACAACGTATAGGCGTTGTTGCTGACAAGGGTGTCATATAGCCCTGTCTTTTTAAGTGCTGCGCTGAGCAGACTAAGGTCATAGTTGTTTTCGATAAACACACCCAATGAACGTGGCTGCGTAGCCCGGTCAATTGGCGGCTGGATGTTATCCTTGCTGCATGCGGCCAATCCGCATAACACCGCACCCAGTATATATTTTTTTAGCTTAAACATAGTCAGTCACTTATTGGTAAACAGGAGGCTCAAAGGAGCGCTGGATGGTGATTACATAGAACTTGCGGTTGATATACTCCACTGTGTTTACAGAAGAAAACGACCGCGGGTTATCATTGCCGGAATGTATGCTGATGATCATCCCTGTACGCAGGTCTCCTTTAATTTTAAACGGAAGACTGGAGGCTAATACATTATCAGCATAATCGCCCATGATGAGCCCGGAGTATATACCGGGAGCCTGATTGTCAGGGAATCCTGTATTCTGCGGATTAAAACCTGCTGCGTAGAAGCCGAACTGCTGGCTCATGTTCCCGGTAAATACCCTATTGCTGCTGGTGTCCGGAAAAAGAGGGAAACGCTGATAGGGAGCTACTGCGCCATCCAGGGAGCGAATGATACGTCCCATAGGCACACCATCGAAACCATTGATAGGCGTCATGCTGCCATCGTTTTTCCTGTTCAATGTGCAATACACGTTCATCGTATCACGCAGTTTCGTACTGATCAGCACCTGGTTAATGATTTCATTCGGCGCTTTTTCAAAGAAGCCTTTTGAACTCAGGTTATAGAAATTGACATATACCATTGAATCCACGAAAGGCTGATTGGGAAAGGTTTCCCGGCGCAGGTACATGATTGGATTATTCTTTTCATAATCTTCTGTCAGCACATGCATGGTATATACTTCTTTGCTGGAAAGTTCCATGGTGGTATCTACCAGCGAAATGCCCCTTTCTGTTTTGCTCAGCTCAAAGAAGGGAGTATTACTCAATGGTCTTGTTCTGAAAATAATGCGATGCTTGCCTGAAGGCACCTGCGCCCAGCTGGAGAGGTCATAGCCATTGAGAATAGGTGCAGCCATCACTCTGGTGGTACCAGGATATTCTTTCTGCCAGATGACATTGCTGGCGGCATCTGGATAAGGCCTTGCCCAGGGATCACGATGGTCGAGAAAATCGCCGGTGATAGCTGCGCTCACTGGAATGCCTTCAGCATCCAGTACCGGGTCTATCAGCATGGTCAGAAATGGCTGTGGTGCATCTTTTGTATCCAGCGAAGGAGAGTAGTCCAGGTTGTTGAATACACGCAGGTATGCAGGACTGTCGATGGTGGCGTATTCCGTTTTACGGCAGCTGCTCATCAGCATACCACCCACTATTAAACAGTATAGAAAGTATCTTTTCATGATGCAACAAATCATTTGGTATGTTTCACAATTATCATCTTTGCTTTATCGGAAGCCGCAGCATCGGAGCTGGTACGGCCCACTAACGCTACCGTATATACGCCAGGCTCGCTGCCAGGCAGCGCCGTCTGTTTGTAGCGCTCTGGTTGTGCAATGAACTGCTGACTACTTAGTTTATTCACGTTGCGCATCCAGTCGCCCGGCAATAGGGCCGGCTGAGAAGCATGCACTTGTATACCGCTGGTGAAGTTGACGATCATCTTGGTATATGGATCTGTTGTCAAGGCTTTACCGAAGAGTAGGTGTTGATTGCTGGTAGCATTATAGGCTAGTGTAAGTGGAAATGCCTGCCCGTTATTACCCATAAAGGAAACTTCTTTCATATCCGGGCAGAAATTCATGAAGCGCACCCAGAATGGAAATGCATCTTTCATCATGCTATAGGTGCCGTCGTCGCCGGATTTTCCATCATAGTATTTAGCACTGAGGTTATTGGCTACCAGCGTTAAGCCTGGTTGGCCCCCGCTATTAGCGTATAACCATGCAGTAAGATTATCTGCTGCATTCAGGTAGATTGTAGTATCTACCAGTATCTTTTTATCCTGGCCAATGGCTTGCAGTGTATGCTTGCCCGTTATAAGAATGCTATACTCACCAGCTTTTGCGTATGGCAAGGCTTCTGTAATGGCTTTGCCATCAACGATCCAGCTGATCGTTTGTCCCGCCATGGCATTAACGCCCTGTAATTTGCCATAGGTAAGGTTTAACGGATCATTGATGTCATTGATAATGCGAAAAACATTGTTGTCGGTAGATACCGTTTCTCCATTTGGATTGCCATTCGAAACTTTAGTGTCGTAATTAGAACTTACCGCAATCGTATATACGCCACCAGGCTGAAAAGTCTTGATAGGCGTATATGTCAGCCAGGTATCCTTATAACCTCCAACACCTGGTGTACCGTTAATATCCATGAGTGTACCGGTAGTAGGGTTGAGCAGATTGTAGCCGCCACCAGTAGCGGAAACTTCCCTGCCATCGGCATCCAACACTTTGAACTGGTAGGTACCATAAGGAATTTCGATATAGTCAGAGTAAGTCCCAGGCGCCACATCAGATAGCCCCTGGATTTTTGTGCCATCGGCAAATGTTATGCTCATAGGGCCTTTACGGTAAATGCCCGGAAGTGAATGCGCGCCTGGCATAGAAGAGAGATTAACAAGTCTCAGCTTAAATGCCGTTGGATTTGCGGGAGAAGAAATATCACGTGGTATACGAAACAAGGAATCCATATTACCACTGGCATTGGGATAGAAGTTGACGAAGTAATAATCAAAAGTTTTTACCTCATCTTCTGAAATGCTGAATGGACGAGCAGGCGGCACCAGCGCTTTAGGGCTCAACGCATAGAATAACACGCTGTCTGCCACGCCATTTTTAAATACTTCTTTAGGAATAGTAAACGTAACGCCTAAGCGACCTGTTTCCGGAAACCAGCGGGTACCTTTGGTGGTATTCTGATCGTAAACACCTTCCAGGTTAGGTTTGGTGAAGCTGGTAAGTTGCTGGCCATTCATCTTGATCTCTGTGGCGCCGGTCAGATTCACGATCCTGCTGTTGGACGGCGCATTAGGTAGTTGTACCACCCTGTTATCGTAAGAATAATCCAGTTTTTTTGTACAGGCCCCCAACAAAACGGCGGCACTGATAGTATATAGTAATTCTTTTTTCATGTAATTAGTTTGACAGCGTGTAAGTAAGACCCAGCATATATTCTGTACCACGATAAAAACTTCTCCTCACATATTTTTTACCATAGAACATACCACCAGTGCCAGGGTTAGCATATACTTCCTGAACAGGCCTGTCGAGAATATTTTTAGCGAAACCTTTTAACTGTAAGCGCTTAAACAGCTGTTGAGTAAATACTAAGTCCAGCACAGGCAGCGGCCTGGAGTAGAGGTCTGGCGTACCATCGAGGTTCACCTGGATAAGCCTTTCACCCACCATATTGAATGTGGCAGTGATATCTGTCTTCCATACTGATTGATTGAAGTTGAGGAAGATGTTTACCGAGTACGGCGCCTGCTCAAAGAGAGGGCTATTGCTTGGTGCACGACGGTCTAAAGAACGGGATGCTTCCAGTCGCTCCTTGGTTTTTTTAATTTCACTTTGCGCCAGCAGGAGGTTAGCACCCAGATTGAAGAAACGCAGTGACTTTCCAAAAATTCCGAGATTTTTCACGGCTTCCAGCTCTATACCATATACGCGGCCTTTGTTAGGGTCGTTCTGAAATTCTATCGCAGGGAACTCAGGGAATTTTGCTTCTAAGCCAGACGATTGTTGTTTAAATACCTTGGTGAGCTGGTTGTCTATCTCTTTATAGAAAAGAGAAGCAGACAATACCTCTCCAGGTTTTACGAACCATTCCCAACGAAAATCATAGTTGGTTGTCTGTTGGTTTTTTAACTTAGGATTACCTACTACCAATGCAAACTGAAACGGATCGAAGTCGAAAACATTTGTTAATTCTCTGAGCTCTGGCCTTGCCAGTGTAGTGTTATAGCCCAGACGGAAGTTCATGCTCTTGTTGAGTGTATAGGTAGCATTGACAGAGTAATAAGGTTTGTAATCCGTCTTATACACGCTGTTGGGCTCCGTATACACGAGATTTACTTTGTTGCCACTGGCATCAGTAGTGGTGATGTTAGGGTCCAGGAACACATTGGCAGTATCTACTACCGCTTGTATATCTGTCATTTCAAACCTAACACCGCCGGTTACACGTAGTTGGCTGGTCAGGTGAAGGTCAAGCATACCATAGAAGGCACGTGTTTCGTAGTATCCTTTATAGTTGTTGGGAGATTTCTGGATGTTATACAGGAACCCACCGATTTTTGGAGCGCCTTCTTCGTTGCTGTTATTGATCGGGCGGATACCAACGCGGTTATAGCCTATAAGCTGATCGAGGTTGCCGTTTACTTCATACAGCGCCAGGGCGCCATTGGTGGAGTAGTTGGAACCTGGCAGGTATAATATATTCTCTCCAAACGTTCTTCTGCGATGCAGGTAGTTAGCGCCTGTTTTAAACTCTTGACGCAGGCCATGTACCTTAAAAGGTAAGGTTACATCTACTTTATAGTTGTAATTATCTTCTGTGAGCTTCCTGTACCTGCGGCCGTTAGGATCTGCCTGGATGATGCCATAGGGGCCATAGCCGTTAACATAACCTGATACCAGTGCATACAGGTCCTTCGTGTATACATAGTTGGGAATCGAATTAGGCTGATTGCTAGGAATACCATAAGTGCTGCCTTCATTAAGGCGGTAGTCTGCGAGGTTTACAAAGCGATAGTCCGGATCGTCTTGTGTAGACTTAGACGTAGCCAGGTTATAGCTCAATTTTGGCGCATATTCATTGGTGCCCAATTTATGCTCGCCTTGCAGGTTGAAGGTATTGAGTACGCGATACGTCTGACGAAGAGAGTATACGTTGTTGTATACCTTGCCGGGAAGGCCGGTGTACTCGTACTGCCCATGCAAGTTTGAAGCCTTTGTTTCGGCGCCCCTGCTTCCCAGGTATTGCATGCTGATTTCATGCTGTGGGTTGAACCGGTAGGTTAACCCTCCCAGGAAGCCATAGTTGAGTGTTTGGGTGCCGGTATTTTCTTTATAGTTGAGATATTTACCGAGATTGATTTTATTTGGCGTGATATAGTTTGGGATAACCCTTGGACTATATAGCGCGCTGTTGCCAGTGAGTACTCCCTGGTAAACGCTATACTGGGTAAGGGTTCCGTCATGAATATCATTAGTGCGGTTATAATAGTTGGCGCCGGCAATAACTCCTAGCTGATGTTTCTTGAAAATCGTATAGCTGTTACCGTAAGTGATGGAATATATCTGGTTCAGCGGAGCCGACTTATACCTGGTGGTGAGTACCGGATCAAAGCCATGCATGATATTATTGATGCGATTGGCTTCTGCTGCTTTGGCCGGATCATTACGGCTGTCGGCAATTAGTTGCTGAATATCTTTCAGGCCGCCAGGGTATTGCGTGGAGAGGTTCTTGAAGTCGTTGGACAGTTGTTTGTCTTTAACCTTACCTCCCAGAAAACCCATATCACTATTGTAGAAACTATTTACACTTTTGCCTGTCTGTGAGTTCATACCGCTTTGTACGGTGATGGTAAGCAGTTGTGATTCGGGTACTGACTTTGTTTTAAGCTCTATGATACCGGCGGCGGCATCGGCGGGTTTGTCTGGGGTGACAGATTTATAGATGGTGATGTTGTCTAACAGTGACGCAGGTACGAGATCGAGTGGGAGTGCACTTCTGTCGGGGTCGGAGGAGGCCATGCGTACGCCGTTGAGCTGCCCGATAACGCTGCGGTCGCCGAGGCCACGGATCGCAACATATTTATCATCCGTAATGGTTACGCCAGAAACTCGCTGTAATGCTTGTGTGGTGGTCACGCTGGCCGTGCGTTCCATCTGTTGGGCAGAGATACCGTCAGAGATAACAGCGGCGTTTTTTCTGTCGTTGAGCATCATTACTTCCGTATTGGCGCGTCTGCGGGCTTCAACGGTAACGCCACTCAATGTTTTATTATCAGGAGAAAGTCCGATGGTCATTACACTGGCAGCGCCCACTCTGAGGGTTTTGGTTGTATAACCGACATAGTAAACCACCAATACATCAGTAGTGTCGCGTACTTCAGTGGAAAAATGGCCGGTTTCATCGGCAGTAACTACGGCGCCGGAACTTTGTACCATTATCTCTGCTTTGCCAATGGGGCCATGTTTGGCCGCATCGGTGATAACGCCGTTGAACGTACGTTTTTGTGGTGTACGTGGTGTTGATTGCCTGGGCAATGCTTTACGGATCACCACTTTCTTACCATCTACAATTTCATATTCCAGTCCTGTATTATCCAGCAATAACTGTAGAATCTCTGTGATGGATTTATTGTTAATGTCTGCGGTAACTCTTTTCTCCACTGCTTTCAGGTCTGCAGGGTTATAAAAGAAGGTAACGCCATTACGCTGTTGCAGGATGTTGATGCACCTGACAACGGGTTCATTTTTAAAGCTGACACTTACTTTCTTCTGCTGTACATCCTGCGCATAGGATGGCGTGGAGAAGAGTAGCAGCGCCAGCATACCTCCGAGTAAAATTTTTTCCTTCATTCGATCAAATTTTATAAATAGCAATCCTGTTACGGCCACAGTGCTGTGGTCGGTCAAGGGAAAAAGCATGAAAACAGGTTACCTGATTACGATGCTGTTGTTGTGTTTAGTAAGATGTAATCTGTAGGATACGGATAATACCCGCAGCATATCCTCCAGCGTGTCGGTAGATTCGAAGGCTCCGGTAAAGCGCTGGTGGCGGATGTTGTCGTTATCACAGCTGATGTTTACATGATAGACATGCTCTATGGTGGTGAATACTTCCTGTAAGGTGTTGTCATCAAACACCATACTTTTGGTAATCCAGTCCATATCTATTTCCTGCTGACGAATCAGGTTAATTTGATTTTTCTGCAGGTCATATACAAGTTCTTCAGCGGCGCCCACCTGTTGTGTAATGCTGGCTACTGATACAGCTACTTTACCGGTTTTAACGCTTACTGCAGGCTTTGTGGTTTGCATACTATCGGTCAAAATAAAAGAGGTACCGAGTACGGTTACACGTAAATTAGGACCATTGATAACAAAAGGATGCTTATCCGGCACTACATCGAAATAGGCTTCACCATTGACTTTTACGGTGCGATGCTTTCCGTGGAAAGTGGCTGGATATTCGATAAGTGTGCCACCATTCAGAATGGCAACAGAGCTATCTGGCAGCATTATTTTCTGCACCCGGTATTTAGCTACATATACCTGTTTCATAGGTATTGGGTGTACCCATTCTTCCAGCTCTTCGCTGTAATGCCAGGCAGTACCTGCTGTCACCAGCAACAGAAGAGAGGCGGCAGCAGCGGAAATCCAGCGTATATACATGCGCGGGCGCATGGCGTTACGGAGATTGTCGAGCACCAGCAGGCGTTGTATCTCCGTATCATCCGGCGCTTGCCTGTTTTCCCAGGCTTGTTGCAGGTATTGATCTATCAGCTGCTTTTCTTTCGAAGCGGCTTTGCCAGACAAATAACTATTAATGATTTTCCTCAGTTGTATAATATTCATCGGAACATTCTTCTATAGGTATGTTCCGTAAAGGGAGATGCTTGTCCCGAAGAAGTGTGTTACCAAAATGTTAACTCCATAATTGTGCCATCACTACGGCAACGGCTATATGATGCCGAAGGGCCTTTAAAGCAATGTGGAGCTGGTTTCTGACAGTTTTCTCCGAGAGGTTCATCTTCCCGGCGATTTCTGTAATGGAGAGCTGATGTTTTCTGCTAAGCAGGAATATCTCTTTGGTTTTTTGGGGTAGTTGATCAAGTTGCAGGTCTATTTCTTTGAAGACATCGGCGGTGTCCATCTTTTCCCATATATCATTTAATACGGGCAGTACATATTCTTGTACATGATCCAATCGCTCCGGGCGACTCAATATTTCCTGGAGCTTTTTGAGTGATTGGTAGCGGACAGCCTGGTGGAGATAGGCTTCCAGTGAAGTGTTAATTTGAAGCTTGTCCCTCCTGGACCATATCGCAATAAATACCTGCTGCACCACATCTTTGGCGTCGGCAGTATTGCCCAGGATCTTTACAGCAAATGCATACAGGGACGCCCAGTGTTGGTTAAAACACTGCTCAAAAGCTTTCTGGTCTCCATTTCGAATAAGCGCTACATCTTGCATACCACGTGAATTATCAAACGCGAGGCAAAATAATCGTTTTAAACTGACAGCGGTTTTAAGCTTATGTTATATTTTTTGGTGAGATGAAATCCGTACAAGATTATTTGGCATTGGATTACCATTATTTTAACAAACAACCCCTGGAATATTTTCTAAATTGTATTTGCCAAAATTTAACCATGAAGAAAAAACTGTTTTTCGCTTTACTTTTCCTCGTTAATATATCCTGTGTGTTCGGCCAAAATGCAGAGAAAGTTGATTTCAATGGAAAGGACTATTATTTAGCCATAAAGCCGCCATCAGGTAATATCAACGGTGTGCTGGTATTATTGCGGAGTTTCGGTAATCCGGAGACGGTCCTGGCAGAAACAAATCTTCCTAATGTAGCAGCAGTCAATGATATACTGACGATTATCGTACCCACCCGACAAAAGCTATATGCTGATTCATTTGTAGTGAAAAAGATTAACCAGGCCATCTTTCATGTTGTTCAGAAATTTAAGGTAGATACCTTGCCATTTGCTATAGGTGGCTACGATTTTGCTGGCACTATTGCGCTACGCTATGCTGAGTTAGCCAAAGCCGGTAGCAGCGGCATTCCGGTAGTGCCAAAGGCCGTCTTTATTGCGGATGGGCCAACAGATCTGTTCAATCTTTGGGAACGCTGTGAAGGGCAAATTAAAAAAGATTTTTACAGCGGAGAAGTAAATGATGCGAAGTTCTTACTGGAACGCATGAACGAAGAAAATGGCGACATTCATACTAATGCCGCCAGGTATAAGGATTTAAGCCCTTTTGTGGCCAAAATCGATGCGCCAGGAAATGAACAGCTGTTGAAAGATTTGGGCGTCAGGTTATATTTTGATACAGATATCAATTGGCAACTATCTAACCGTAGAAATAGTTTTTACGATACCAATATCCCTGATGGTTCTGAATTCATAAAACGTTTGCAGCTGGCTGGAAATGAGAATGCAGCCTTCATCGCTGGCCGCCCGGGCGTAAAGCCGAATGGCGTGCGTAATCCTAATTCATTTTCTATCATTGAGGAAATGGATTGTGTACGATGGCTGAAGAAATCGATGGGTATTTTTGATCCTAACAACTGGACAAGCCCATATCATATTACTGTGCCTAAAGGCTGGAATAAAGAACTGATGTCTTTTCCACCTGATTTTGCTACGTCTATTCCGGGTAAGGGGGTGGAAGACATTACCTTTGCGCCAGGCTGGGCTGATAGCAAATCAGAAGAATACTGGTCATACACTTATACCTGGCTACTCAATGGTAAGCTTTCGCCTGATGAAAATGAGCTGAAGAATAGCCTTACCATGTACTATGATGGACTTGTGAAAAGAAATATCAGTCCGCGGAACATTCCTGCCAATATCGTTTTTCCTACAAAAGTTACGCTCAAGAAAGATAAGAACGGACAAACATATACGGGCACAATAAACATGCTGGACTATATGGCACAGAGGCCCATGGTATTAAATGTAGTAGTTGTCAGAAAAGATGGTTGCGTTCCGGAAAAAACAGTGCTGGTGATAAAGGTTTCGCCAAAGCCGCAGGAGCATGCCGTTTGGAAGAAAATGAATGAGATGGAAGGAACGATGGAATGTGGAATGTAGGAATTCTTCTTGCCACAGAAGTTTGTCCTATTGGAAAAATATTTAAATTGTAAATACTGGAAAACTATTTAATGGATTTCCTGTATTTACGAATTATAAAATAGTAATTGATGGCTGAGCATATTTTACAAAAAATTTATAACGATGCAATTAATGATGAACATTGGGTGTACTATGATTGGTTCAATAGTTATGAGGAAAGTGTAAAAAGCTTTAAACAACAAGCAATTGAACAAAATTGGTCAGAGGTAGAATTAGGGAAGTTGATAAAGCAAACCAGAAACAATGGAATTTCAAATTTGCCGCAAAAGAATTTTGAATGGGAAGAGTTTAAAAGTATCAAAGATTCCTGGCATGAAATAACCCCTGTCTTAAAAACTATTGCCGAGAGTAACCGCATTAATGATGAACAGTATACAGCATTGATGTCGTTTTTTAGAAATCATACAAATGATAATAAGGTGGCCGCTTCTAATAGAGTAATCACCGCCTTTTTACCAAATTTTGTTACAACCGTCACCAAGCCTGATAGATTGAATAATATTATGTGGGAAATACAGGGATTATGCCCTGATTTTCCATCACCAATTAATCATTGGCTTCAAGATAATATCAATTTTATTGAATATTGTAATAGTAATATTCAATTTCAACATCCATGGCATAGCTCCCTCTTTGCGTGGTATTTGTATGAGTTTTTTGAAGAAAGAAAGTATTTAATCGAACAAAAAACAGCACTAATGAAAGACTATATCGACCTGCTCAAAGCAAATAAAAACCTTATTCTGACTGGTGCACCAGGCACTGGTAAAACATATCTTGCCAAGCAAATGGCCATCTCTTTATTGTTTAACAAACAGCACGAAAATGAACTTACAGCGGATGAAAAACAAATTTTAGAAAAACATTTCTGTTTTGTACAGTTCCATCCATCTTACGATTATACGGATTTTGTAGAAGGCTTGCGTGCAGAAAATTTAAATGGTCAGGTTACGTTTAACTTGCATAATGGCATTTTCAAAGATTTTTGTAAACGCGCCATCGAAAAGCCGGTACGAGACAATTTTGATGAAATCTACAATAAAGCCATTAATGATATTTTAGAAAATGATATAAGATTTGCTACACCTGCAAAAAAGAAGGAGTACAAAGTTCAAATCAATAGTAATAAATCATTTGTAGCTTATCCGCTGGAAGGTGAGGGTGGTGGAATAACGATGACGAAAGAAATGATTCGGGACTATGTTATTTATAATAAGTTAAAGGATTGGCCATCATATGTTCCCGCTATTGGCGACTATATAAAAAATAATTATCGCTTGGATATAGCTTCAGAAAGCAATAAAGAATATCCTTTCATTTTCGTGATCGATGAAATAAATCGTGGTGAAATATCCAAAATATTTGGAGAGCTATTTTTCTCACTAGACCCCGGTTACAGAGGAAAAAATGGAAAAGTAAAAACGCAATATGCCAATATTCAAACAGGCGAAACAATTTTTGATGATACCCTGGGCCAGGGCTGGTTCTATGTCCCGGATAATATTTATATCATCGGCACCATGAATGATATAGACAGAAGTGTGGAAAGTATGGATTTTGCCATGCGTAGAAGATTTGCCTGGAAAGAAATAAAGGCTGTTGATCGTATTTCCATGTGGGACGGGACGATCGATAAATGGAAAAGGGAAGCCTTCCAAAGAATGACCAGCATAAACCAGCAGATAGAAAAAATTCCAGGTTTAAATGCTTCCTATCATATCGGTCCTGCCTATTTCCTTCCACTAAAAAATTATGAAGGGAATTTCAATATGCTCTGGGATAATCATCTGAGAAGTGTATTGGCAGAATACCTGAGGGGATTACCTAATATGGAAAGTGAATTAGACAGTTTACAGACTGTGTATAATCCCAGTGAATTAAATTAGGCTGTCATGCTTAAAACTACAGATAATAATTGTGGCAAATACCAGGTAGATGAACAGCATATCCCTAACCTGAAAAAAATTGCTGATGTGCAGGTGAGAAACCTGCAATTAGAGGAAAATAAGCAGCTGTTGGTGTTTCCACATTCTCTGAATGCCCATGGCGACAGCATCGGAGAGAAAAGTATTTTCTCTCTGCAGGAATCGACCCTGACTACCGAAAACATGATGGGATTTGTTGGCGTTAATGATACAGAACTAACAATTCAATCCCGATTCGCCAAAGATAAGGAAGATTATTTCCTGCATTTTATGCTGCAAAAAGTATTCGCTATTAATATGTTTGATCTGAAACATAGTTTTAGTTCCGAAACCATATTTGATTTTTTGCATTATCTTCTCCCATTTTACCTGAAGAAAGCCTTGAAACAAGGCTTGTTCAAAGAATACCGCCATAGAAAACACAATAATACCAATGTTCGTGGCGCAATCGATATCAACAGACATATTAGCAAAAATCTGCCCTTTGCAGGAAATATCGCATATAATACAAGAGATTTTAGCTATGATAATCGGATTACTCAATTAATCCGGCATACGATCGAACACGTCAAACAATTCCAATATGGTCATACCATTCTGAATAACGATTCGGAAACCAAATCCTGCGTCAACCAGGTTATTATGGCTACTCCAAATTACAATAGGAGAGACAGAATCGATATTATCATTGATAATGCGAAACCATTTGTACATCCATATTATCAGGAGTATAGGCCGCTACAACAAATTTGTCTAAGAATATTGCGATATGAAGGATTGAAGTATGGCACGGAAAAAGACAAGGTATATGGCCTGCTGTTCGACGGGGCCTGGCTTTGGGAAGAGTATCTCCATACTTTATTGCATCCGCTTGAATTTATTCATCCACAGAATAAGAAAGGAAAAAATCCAATCTATCTTTTCAAAGAAACAAAGGAAAGTAAGAGGTATCCCGATTTCTATAAAGACGAAGTTGTACTCGATGCCAAGTACAGAAGGCCAAACAATATTGGCCGGGAGGATGAACATCAGCTTATAACCTATATGTATCTATTGAAAGCAACTATCGGTGGCTTTATCTGCCCATCAGATAGTCTTACACAAGCAGCAGTGGCGGCCGACAAAGGTATTTTGAATGGCTATGGTGGCGCAGTGAAAATCTGGATGCTTCCCATACCTCAATCAACAAATAAGTATCAGGTTTTTTGCGAGGAAATGAACAAGATAGAACGACTCTTTATTGACGATATTAAACTGCATTCCATCTTGTAATAGCAGGTAAATGCAAACTTTAGTTTGCATTTACCTGTTTCAGATACTTATAACCATTACCTTCTTTCAACAAAACATATTTCTCCCAGAAATTATCATCATCAAGTGATGAATAAGAAAAGTCCCATTGGGTAAGACTTCCAATGGTGTCTGGTACATATTCATAAACGATGTCTCCTACAGGCGTTACCGGAAAATATGTCCATTCATATACCTGTTTGTTACCAGGAAATGAAACATAATAATGTATTGTTTTCTTACCCTTGTCGCTGATCAATTTCATCGGCGTCAGAATAACATGACGGTCTTTTGGATATATCAGTGCAAATTCGCCGTAAATTTTATCATATTCAATATGATCGCTTTTATTTGCGGCCAGTTGCTTGAAGAACGGCTCCAGAATGGTATTGCCATGATGTAGCGCAAATGCTTTTGCTTCGGTAGCTTTTTCTTTCTTCAGCTCATCGGCTACTATTTCGTATAACCCAATGTACTTCCTGTTTTCTCGCTCTTTGCTGGCCTGCATTTCTTTTCCTACCGCCCCCACCTGACTTTTACTAAGATCTATTATTTTTTTAAATAGGTTGCCATTCCAGAACGCTGTGTCATAATCTGCACTATTCTCTTTAAAGAAATCATTCCTTTGTAGCAGCTGCATATATTCCAGCGGCCCATCTGCTGGTGATGCTGCATCAAAATAGGTGACCTTATCTTTCTTGTAATACCATTTGCTTTTATACTTTACGCCTTTTACGATATAGCCATAGTTAGATGGGAAGCTGGTAAGATAAGTGCTATCATGGATATCCTTGTTGGTCTTGATGGTGATGTTTTCATCTTCGCCTTTTTCGCTGAATGACTTGAGATCTCCCAGCTTTTTCTCTTCCAGAAAGAAGCCTACAAACTGTGTGTTGTCGGGGCTGTTGAGACAATAGTATAAGGCTTGGAGATGAATCTTGTTGTCGGTATCAGGAATAACCTGACGAATTAAAATGCTGTCATATTTTTTCTCAGACAATATATTTTTTAATGCTTCCCTTCGTAAACCGGCTAATTCCTGCTCTCTTTTCAATGTCGGGTTATGCTGTGCCACCTGTGTAATAATATCCGTTAAAGCAGGAGAAAGTACATTGCTGATCGTACATTCCAGCGTGCCTTCCTGGCAGCCAAATTCAAATCCTGGATTAGTTTCGTTGCCGGTGTATTCTTCGTTTATCAGTAAAGAATTGCTGCTTTTTTCGTACAGTTGAAACCGTGCCTTACAGTAGCGTATGTTATCTTTCATGAAAAAAAGTACCGCAGGAATATTGATGATGTATTCCATGTTTTCTTGCGAAGCTATCGCCTGAAGCGCTGTTATTTCAGGCCCGGCACTGGTATCCTTTACCAGCACCAGTAAGTTTTTAAAACGTTCAAAAAAGCGGTAAAAAAGATAACCAGCAGCCTGGAAACTGAACATCTTCGATACATTCAGCTGACGCGTGTAGGTGATAAGGTTAGTGTGCATCAGCTGAATATTAGCGGGGGCCTGCGCATAGTCCTCAGCATTATCGTCGCGCATCGCAACGATATTATTGTTGTTGGCAGTATCATATTCTTTTTTAACCTCCTCACTGACAGTGACTTTCCCTGGCGTTAAAACAAGTATACTCGGCTCATAGTGCACCTGCGCACTTATGCTGTTGCCTGTTAATACAATTAATAGTAAAAAAGATAATCGTTGAATGGTAGCGAAGGAGATGAACATAGGTATTTATATCTGCCTGTAAGATACATCAACCTATTATTGCCCTATCGATATAAACTGTTAATATCCGGGATTCTAATATGTTACTAGATAAACATCTGTAGAAAATGTTTTGTAAGCTGTTTTTCAAGATAAGTATATAGAAATAAAAGAACGGCGACAGGGCCCGTGCCTGTCGCCGTTTTGTACAATTACAATCCATGCAGTAACAGCATCGTGGTATCACTGGTGCTATTCCACCTGAGCTGTTTGTATTGCTGATATTCAGGGTCGCTGTAACATTGCAGTGCAGCGGCTTCTGAAGGAAAGCGGATAATGGCATTCATCTGTTTCGGCGTACCTTCTACGCCAATGGCTTCCAGGTCGGCAGCTAATACTTCTGCGCCATATTTGTGTAATAAAGCTACTACCGGCGGGCCATATTTCGCATACTCATCGGCGTCGGTAATGTTGTAACTATTCACATAATAAACTGACATAAAAAATAATTTAGTTGATCATTCATTTGATATGTCAAAATTAGCTGATGATGCCAGGATGTATTTAAGGAATCTTGCGCACTTTAAGAACGCGCCGCCAGCGGAGATTTGCCAAACTGCTTTTTATAGGCGGCAGAAAAATGCTCCAGGCTATTGAAGCCAGTAGTGAAGGCAACATCGGTGACAGGTAATCCCGTATTGCGAAGCTGCAGATGTGCATGGTTTAACCGCACCTGTAAAAGATACCCATAAGGTGCTGTAGCAGTCATGTTTTTGAATAATCTGCTAAAGTGAAAAGGGCTCATATGGCTTATAGCAGCCAAGTGCGACAAGTTAATCTCCTCCTCGAAATGCCTATTGATATAATCCTTTACATTTTCTATTACAGGGAGGTAATATCTTTTCTGTCTGTCATTCAAAACAGGTAATTTCCTGTTACTGCTCTCTGTATTCAGCAATTGCAGGAAAAGCTCCATCATCAGTTGCTCTGTCCATAAGGAGGGGACACGTGCCTGTTGTAAAGACTGAAAAATAAGCTGATGCAAGGATTCCATCGCGGGCGTAGCCTTTACCAAAATAGACTGAATATCCGGATTACCGAAGAACCATTCAAATGCACCGGCATGCTCCATCAACGAAGCACAGCTATCTGCGGGAAAGGAAAATATCGTGCATTGGTCAGGGATATCATGAACATGCCGCACCTGTTGCTCGTATCCGGGCTTACACACCAGAAACAGGCCGCTATAGGCATCCAGCTCGTTACGAAATACTTTAAATTTGAAATTACCCTTACGGATATATGCGATGCTGAAAGTCTCCTGGTACTCCTTCTCAGAGATGCTACAGCTAGTGCATCGACAAAGAAAATTATGTACCGAACAGATCGGTGATGTGTAAAGTGTTTGAATGTCTGCTTCCATATCTACCCATTTATCTAATGAAATATTGATGGAACAAAAGTAAATCAGGGCAGTGACAGCCCTATGTCAACAGCCCTTAAAATGGTTCCTATCGCTGCATTGAGATCAGCTTTTCCAGTTGCTTTATTTTTTCTAATGGCGGCTTCGTATAGTATATCCCGTTATCTGCGTAGTTCCTTATGCCACGGATAAAGAGGTAGAAGATCCCGCCGAAATGCTGGTCATAGTTGAATGACGGCAGTCTTGTCTCCAGGTATTTCTTTACGGCTACCGTATAAATAAGGTATTGCAGGTGGTAGTTGTTGCTGTTCATTTCTGCTTCCAGGGAGCTGCGCTGGTAGTCGTCCAGCTGATCGCCGAGGTAGTTGGATTTCCAGTCCAGTACATAGTAGCGGCCATTATGTTCAAAGAAGAGGTCTATCTTACCATTCATGATCCCTTCCAGTTCCTGGCTGCCTAGCTCTGCAAAGCGTTTAACCCCTACCGTTAGTCCGCCTTCGGAAAGCTCATTCAACTCATTAAGCTGAAAAACAGGTACCGGAAAGTCGAACTCAAATTCGGTCATGCGCTTGTACCCCGACACAGCAGATAGCTGGAAACCATGCTTTCCTGTGCTGAGCGGCACTTTTACCACGTGTTGCACCAATTGAAGGAGCATCGGGAGATAAGCTTCTTCCTGGCCAGGAAGGAACTTGTCTATGGCTACCTTCAGCCAATGTTCCCATTTAGTATCATCTGCAAAGCTGATATTTTCGAAGATAAAGTGCAACAGATTACCCGTTTTCGCGCCACGACGCAGCGTATTAAATATAAACTGGTCGTAGGCATCTGTGGCGGTATCGCCGCGTGGAATGCGCTTTTGCTCTGCTTTAGCGGCGAGCATCGTGTAACTCAGCTTGCGCCAGTATTCTTCTTTCAGATGAAAAGAAACTTCCTTGGAAACGTTTGCTGGCGCTTCTTGTAATTTATGCTTCCGGTAATGATGCTCTGGCTTCTCTGGTAAGTTGTTGACAAAATCTATCAACTCCTTATCTCTCCCAAAACTGGCCAGTTCATTGGTAAATGCCGTCAGAGAAGAGTTTTTATAATAATTGTTTCGGAAGATATAACATTTATATACCGCCCTGGTAATCGCCACATATATCAGGCGCCTGTTCTCCTGTTCCTGTTGCTGTAGGTAGGCATGGCGCTGTTCATCCGTTTGCCGCTCTTCTTCTGTACTGATGTATTCACCGGTAGCAGGGTCACGGAAGCTCACAAAGGCATGACTATCTTTCTGTGTGAAATCCAGGTATGGCGCGAACACAATATTATAGGCAAGACCTTTACTTTTGTGAATGGTGACGATCTTTACGGCTTCTTCATCACTTTCCATGCGCTGCGTATATTCGTCGCCTTCCACAGGCATGCCGTCTATACCGCGTTTCAGCCAGGAGATAAGGTCGCGCATAGAAAGGTTACGACGACTCTGCACCTGATGCACAATTTCTGTAACCTGCAATAGGTTGGTAAGAATACGTTCTCCGCTATTGTCCTTCATTAGCACATTTCTCACGCCAAAGTCGGAAAAGAAAGCCATCAGTGCCGGATATACGCCGTTACGATCTGCCTGCTCCCGGTATTTACCAAAGCATACCAACACGAGTTCATCATCGAGATGAAGGATATCATCTACGCTAAAACCTGTAAGGGTAGATAATAACGCACGATTAATCGTAGAGCGGTCGGGATTATCCATGGCTTCAAGCAGATAGTATACTTCCAGGGCCTCTGCGGTGTCCAGTACTTTCGATTCATCGATGGAAACTGCTGGTATGCCTAGCTTTGCGAGCTTCTGCTTTACATCTGCCCCTTCCTTGCCTGTTCTCACCAGGATGCCAATGTCTGCTGGCGTAATAGCTCGTGATTGACCATCCTCCGTTTGAATATGGTAGCCAGGATCCATTAACAGATGACCTACCTGTGCTGCTACTGCTGCCGCTATTTCGGGCTTATTACTGCCTTCATAGATAGCAATAGGAATTTCCGGTTTTTCATGATGATATAATAAACCTTTGTTATTGTCCGGCGGACTGTCAACATGTATATATTGGATACTATCTTGTTCATCGCTAAACTGAAAGGTGTCGAAGTCGGGTGATGGCATGAAAAACTGGTTCATGGCCCTTATCAGCGGTTCGGAGGAGCGACGGTTGAAGTTCATGTTGTACAGATGCTGTACGTTATTGCGCGCACTGAAATAGGTATATATGTCGGCCTTACGCCAGGCATATATACTTTGCTTAGGATCGCCGATATAGAACAGTGCTGTGTTTTCACCGAATGCCTTGTTGAATATCTCGTACTGCAAACGGTCGGTGTCCTGGAACTCGTCAATAAAAACGGCCTTGTATTTTTCCTGGAGTTTGGCTACCAGCTCAGGATTATCGCGTTTTACCAGCGCGTTGTTCAGGTTGGTGATAAGGTCATCATAGCCGAGGATATTATTCCTGGTCATGTAACCATGCACGCCACTGGCTACCTGGCTGATCGCAAAGCAATTCAGCCGATGGTGGATACCGCCAACCAGTTTTTGTATTTCTACTTCTATCAATTCCTGTTGATCTATATATTCCAGTATTTCAGGAAATAACTCTGTTAAATATCCAGGAGGCTTAGCTGAATTTTTCTTGAGGCGAATGGCGTCTACAAAGGCTTCCGGCACCGTGATGAGCTCAGCAAACGCCTTTTTAGCATGTGCATTTTTGCTGCATCGTGTAGTGATGTCTGGTGTATGTTTACAGATATAATCATGCAGTTGTGTAGTGATGTCCGCGAGTTTTACCGCTTGCACTTCATATTCCGCCAGCCATTCTTCCTGCTTAATAGCGCCGATATGATAGTTATATCCTTCTTCAAATCCTAGGTACTTTTTACCACTCATATGTTGTTCCAGGATATCCTGCATATGCGTACGCATATCTTCTTCCCAGATGAGTTGTAACAACTCAGGACGTAGAGTGGTGATGTGTTTGCGCCAGAATTTATTCAGTTCTCTTTCCACGATGGGGCTGGTGTCGGGCACCATTTCAGCTCCAAAAAGCTGGTCTGTTTCAAAAGCGTATTCGTTTAATATCTGCTGGCAAAAGCTGTGGATGGTAAGCACAGAAATCTCATCGAGTAATAACACCGCGTCGTGCAACAGCTCATTGACAGATTTAGGATCAGATCTCTCGCCGGCCTCCAGCACCATGTTAATGATATCGTCATTATCTACTGGATATCCGAAGCTCACCTGGTATGCTTGCCGCATGAATTTACGGATACGTTCTTTCAACTCTGCTACAGCGGCTTTGGTAAAGGTTACCATCAGAATTTCTTTTACAGAAATCTTTTTTTCCAATACCAACCTCAATACCAGGATGCCTATGGAGTAAGTTTTTCCTGTGCCGGCGCTGGCTTCTATCAGGTTACTTCCTTCCATGGGTACCGTGGTGGCCTCAAAATTCTTATATCGCGCTGTAGTCATATTTATTTATAATAATCTGGAAAAATTTCTGCCAATGGTTTAATCAGTTGCTCACAGAGTTGCTTGTAGGCTTCTGAAATGCCTTCTTTCTCAAAATACCCGTTTTCATATTCACTCATCACGTACTTATCGTTGGTGCTGCGTTTGGACGGGTCGAGATTATCCTGTACCAGTTTGGCAAAAAGTTTACTGTCGATTTTTTCAATCTTCTTTGGCTCCATGTTGAAGTCGGGGTAGAAGGGAAGAATTTCTTCCATGCCTTGTTGATATACCCGGATAAGGTCACGTAAACGGCTAAACGCAGTTTCCCTGGAAACAGGTGTCGCCGCAAAAACGTTTTCTTTTGCCGTACCGGATACAAACATCATCCCATGTAACTCGCCAGCAGCAACGCCCGCGAGGTAAGTGATATATGCTTCAATAAGGTTGCGTGCTTCATTTTTGGACCAGGATACCTTTACTAGATGGCCATCATAGACTTCATCTATACTGCATTTCATCAGCACATTATCTACGAGTAAGTCGAAATCGAGGCGTACCGGGTCTTTTCCTGCGGTGCATTGCTCATGCAGCGTACGTACAGGATGTACGGTGTCTTCCACCTGGCGGATCGCAACAAAGGCCATATTGCTGAGTGGTAGTTTTCCTTTCTTCACCAGACTAGCCTGTGTATCTGCTGAAACGCCCTGTACGGGCAGTAGCAGGTTTTTCAGGCCCCATTGCTGAAGTTTATCCAAACTAAATATTTCCGTTTCATTCAACAGCAGCGGGTTATCATTAAAGTAGATGCCCAACACCCTGTTATAATATGCTTTAAAAGGATTTTTGAAGAAGTTGGTCAGCATATCCAGCGTGAAATCTTCCATCATTGGCATTTCCACCGTTTTATGCGGGTTGATAAAAGGCAGACTCGCAGCTGTATTGGCATTGAGGTAGCTGTAAAGCCCTGAGGAAGGCAGATTATATTTTCTGCTGAATTCTTGTAATGGCTGATATTGCACCATCGCTTTGCGAATAGCGCCTGTAGTGTCACCGGCACCCGTTTCGATATAGTCGAGGAGTTCATCCACCATGGCCGACGGTGGAATAGTGGTGTTATCTTTTACGCTACGGCCCACATAGCTGATGTACAGGTATTCCTTGGCAGATATAATGGTTTCCAGGAAAAGGTGCTTATCATTTTCCCGGATGTTACGATCGCCGCGCTGTGGTTGTTTCGACATAATATCGAAACCTGATTTATTTTCCTTTCTTGGAAATTTATCGTGGTTCAATCCAAGCAATGCTACCACTTTGAAAGGAATAGAACGCATCGGGATCAGAGAACAAAATGTAATACCACCGTTGGCAAACAGGCTGGCGCGGGTAGTGCCACTGATCACATTTAACAGGCTATGTACAAAAACATTGAATGGTACGGTATCTTCAATATATTCATGTAAGATGTTGAAGTCTGTTAGTTGTTTGATGAGCGAGGCGTAGTCTTCATCTGTTTCATCCTGTTGTTCGAAGATGAGGCTATGCAGTACCTGTTCGGTATAGCTTACCCAGTCGGTGATGGAGCGCGACTGCCGGCGGCCTTCTATAGCGGATATCAGGACTTTCGCAAAATGGCAGAAGCGGATAATGTCATAAGCATCGCGTCCTTCTACGAGGTCCAGTGGGAAGAAGCTGTCTGCATCCTGGCCGTATTCAGTTTCACCGCTCATGCAGATGCCAAACATAATGCGTTGTATGCCGTATTTCCAGCTTACATAATGGGTTTGTTCATTGGCGGAGCCGTCAATCCCAAAACGAATATTGGCAGCTTCTACGATTGGGCGTATGGTCAACGGGTTTTGCAGGTTGAAACGCTGACGGATATACGAAAAGTCCAGCAGCTGCATCACCGTTTCTGCGGTGAAGTTTTCTTCGTCCAGTTGGAGGATAGCCTGCAGGGCGTTGAAGATGTTATCGTTATCGGTATAGCTTTCATCGGCGATGGTATACCGGAAGCGATGCGGTGCGTGGTTAAATACTGCCTTGATGTAAGGCGCATATGCATCGATGTCAGATACCATCACAACTATTTCGCGCGGAGATAATAGCTCTTTTCGTTTATCAGAGAGATGCACCAGGTAATTGTACAGCGCCTCTACTTCTCTCACGGGGGTATAGCAGCAATTGATGGTTACGGAGCCGTCCTGGACATCTTTCATAGAAAGCTGGTATCGGCTGCTGGTGGCGCTCGAAAAAATATCATGCTGTACTTTACGTAGCAGCGTATTGGGATTGGGCTCTACTACGTCTACTTCTTCATAGGCGTTGATAAAATTGTCGTATGCAAAAAATAGTCGGAAACTATTTTGAATCACTTTGCCCCAGCCGGTGAGTAGTGCATTACCTATGGTAGCTTGCTCTTCCAGGTCTTTCAATCCTTTGGCACGCCAACGTGCCAGTTGTTTTTCATTTCTCTCTTCAAACCAGAATACGCCAGGAGCGGGGTTGAGGATATGGAAATGAATATCTATCACGGCAGAGAGTTCATGCAATATCTTGATGTGGTAGGCTGTCATGATGGATAAGCCAAACACATGTACAGCGGGGATCCTGGCGCGCAATACCTCATGCTTCTCGGGCTGTTGAAGTGCATCGAGTATATAGTTTCCGATGAGGGTTTTATCGGGCAGCGCATCACCGGAGAGCTGTTTAACCCTTGCCCATAGCCATTCCTGCCATTCCTCCGTTTGGAGCGTGTTAGGATCTGCCTGGCTCCAGGTTTGTATCATCTCGGGGCGGTATACCTGGTACTGATCGAGTAAATCCGCTACCTTTTCTGCCAGCACCATTTTTTTCAGGTTGCTTTCATCTCCATGATTGAGATAGTAGTCGGCCACTTCAGGATAGCGGTCAATAAATTCTCTTTCTCCCAGCAGCTTAAAAATCAGCCAGCTAAGGTTTTGGGAAGACATCACATTGATACTCGGGCCTCCCAGCCACATGTAGAGATGAAAGAGTAGATCGTTAGGCTTCAGAAAACGAGAGTTGGCCGCAATGCCCTGGCGATAGGCCTGTTGCAGTTTGAGCCAGTTGTTCATCCCTTCTGTTTGCGTAACGATATAGTGAGGCTCAAACACGCCGTTGCCAGCATGATGCAGGTCGTCTATCAGGCCTTTCGCCAGACTATTCAACGCATTTGAAACCTTCAGGTATAATGACATAATAATTTTTTAGTTGTTGCTGATCTCTGTTGCGATGCGCGCATTAATGCCGGAGCCTCTGTCCACGAATTTCTGCGCCGCCAGCAGGATGGTTTCCGTGCTGCCTTGCACGTATACCTTGTTCCTGGCTCGACTCACGGCCGTGTATACCAGTTCTCTCGTCAGCAATGGTACTTCTGTAGAAGGCAGTACCACCAACACTTTACCAAATTCAGAACCCTGGCTTTTATGGATGGTCATTGCGAATGCTGTTTCTGCGAGCGTCAGGTAACCGGGAAAAACACTGATCAGCTGACCATCACTATCTTCGAACCAGGCCATCAGCACGCCGTTTTCATCTGGGCGGATAATACCGGTATCGCCATTGAAAAGACCATGCTCATAG
This sequence comes from Chitinophaga sp. Hz27, assembly GCF_042263525.1. Lineage (NCBI taxonomy): Bacteria > Pseudomonadati > Bacteroidota > Chitinophagia > Chitinophagales > Chitinophagaceae > Chitinophaga > Chitinophaga sp. Hz27. The sequence goes on along the minus strand of NZ_JBHKFJ010000005.1, from coordinate 542,915 downwards.
TAATTTTTTGTCAGCATCAACGGTCTGTTTTCATAAAATGCTGATGTGAGGTGCAGATATTTTTTATCAGAAAGATATTTCTCAATACGTCTGTTGATGGAAGATAAGCCCTGGGAGCCATCGCGGATAGCCACGAGTACACGTAGCTCATTCATCTTGCGCAAAGCGGCGAGGGTGTCTTTCTCTTGTATGAAAGAGGTGTAACCCGTTATAAAATCTTCGAATATCTCTTCTGAATAGGCGGTGTCAATAACCACCTGTTCATCAGCGCCGGGAGCCATCATTTCCCGGATGATGGCCGTATTATTCTGGATCAAAGCCTTACTGAATTTACCAATGCCGGTATTGCCGGTAAAACGGCGGCTACGGCGCAACTCCACTACATGTTCAAATAACGGATGTGAGGAGCCGTTGGAGATGGTAGTAATTTGTCCTTGATGGCTGGCGAATTTATTTATCAGCGCGGCCAGTGGTACGGAGAAATAATTCAGCGCTTCCAGGGCCTGGCAGAGATCTCCAAAGAGGCTACCAGCTTCCACTGAGGCCAGCTGGTCTTTATCACCGAGCAGGATGATCCTCGTGGTAGGTCTTATGGCAGCCAGCATTTTGGTAAACAATGCCAGATCTATCATGGAGCACTCATCCAGGATGATGACGTCGTAGTTGAGTGGATTTTCTTCGTTGTGACGGAAGTAGGGGGTGCCTCTCATTGGTTTAAGCAGCCGATGAATGGTGGATGGTGTCAGGTCCTGGAATTTTGCTGCCATATGCGGATCCTTGGGTATGGCGGCATTGCGCAGACTCTCGGCCATCCTCGCTGCGGCCTTGCCTGTAGGAGCTGCCAGCGCTACTTTCTGAAATGGATCTATCGTATATAAGAGCGCCAGAATTTTGGCTACGGTAGTGGTTTTACCTGTTCCTGGCCCTCCGGTAATGATGGTGAAATTATTTAATATTCCCGTGATAGCCGCTGCCAGCTGCCAGTCTACAGGATCATCAGCCGCTGTCAGGCTGGTATCTGCAGGAAATAGTTGTTGTATCAGCTGACTATGCTGCAACAATGCGGCAGCTCTTTCTTCACGCAGTGGCGCCTCGGCAGCCAGGAAATTGCGGATATATCGCAGCAAAGAAGTTTCGTACAGGTAATAACGTTGCATGTACAGCTTCTGTTTGTGTACGATGAACGGCTTATTAAGTGCGTCGGCAGTGCCGATGAGGGGCTGATGTAACAGCGCTGCGGCGGCGTTTTCGCGAAAACTATAATACTCCGGTAGCTGTTCCTGTTCTGCATGCAGGTTGTTCAGGTCAAGGCATATGTGGCCCTCACTGAGCTTTTTGGACAGCAGATACAAAAATGGTTTTAAATCCGGATGATCAAAATAGTCAGCAAATTGCTGATGAACGTCGTTGATGGTGATTATATTTCGCATACTTTTTACCCCTGGGAGCTGATCTCCCGCCATTGCCAGCTGCAAGAATAGGAATGTTGCATCCTCCGCCAGCACCAACTGCAAGTTTAATTCTTTTAACAGGAAGTAAAAAAAATTACTGTGTCCGCAACGGCTCCAAAAAGAAATGATTCTTCCGGGTTGTAACCACAGGAAGAATCATACAATTATTTTTACGGAAAAAGCTACTATTCGCTTTCTGCCAGCTGTTTTAGTTGTTGTAGGATCGGACTTTCTTCTCCTTGCTCAGGTTCCTGAACCGCCACTGGCCGGGAGTCTTCCATACGGATTTCCAGTTTCGTTTGTCCGTCTACTTCTTCCAGTATATATTTCATTACAAAATAATTCGCTGGAATGTCCTGTAGGTCAGGCCTTGGCGCAAACAAGCTATATGACAGCTGATGTGGCGGATGATAGGCCAACACAGTACCCCACTGTTTATATTCCTGGTCGCCCCACTTACTGCTGAATACTATCTTACTGCCTACAGCCCAATCTGTATCCAGGTCGCTGTTATACTGCCATTGCTTTACCAGCGCTGGTTGGGTAAGTACATCCCAGACTCTCTGCTGTCCGGCATTGATAGTTATTTTGGAGATATTAGTAATCATAGGATGAAATTGATATTTTAAAAAAATGCGTAAATAGTTATTGAAGGTAGTAATTATTCAAATGCTTTTAAAAGAGATCACTATAAAAATCAGTAAGGTGGCCTTTGCTGAGGCCACCTTACTATAAATGCTAACAGTACTTACACAATTACTACAACGACGTATCCGAAGGCGTTGCGCCAGGAGCGAGTTTGAAAATTTCATTTTCAAACATCACTTTAGGGCCACTGGAATACGGTGTTTTAGCTTTCCAGAAATTCAGCAAACGAACACAGAAATCAATGGAATTTCTTGCGCCGATCAAGCCATTGAAGGTTTCCAATTTGCTGGTATCGAAAAGGCTGGCATCATAATCATCATATTTGTCATGCTCTGTATGATTCTGGCCTTTGTAGCAATGGAAGTTCTGGATATCGCCGTAGTCGCCATATTTTCCAGGCTGGAACTGATCTGTAGAGCCGGTTTTCAGGTCGCCAGGGTTTTTCAGTACACGCTTTACATGCCCTTTTGCAAAGGAATCCTGTATCAGGTGCATGACAGAGCCGATGGCCCTTCTGGAATTATTAAGGAATACACATTTTGTATTGCGGTTAAGCAAAGTATTGATGGTATCCGTATCTGTAGGGTCGGAAGCCGCGGTGAAGAAGGTGTTCATCGTGTAAGTAGTGCTACCGAATTTAGCCGTTACCGGTATTGATTTCAATGTGTCAGTATCCATGATGCCTTCACCGATAGATAACTTATACATGGTTTCTACCCACAGTAGTATCTTGGCTTGCGTATCTTTAGGATCTTCACCTACCGCAGCAGACATAGCGTGTAAGAATTGTAAGTCCCAGTAGTGCGACCTTCCTGTAAGATTTTTCAGGTCGTTCGCACTGGCTTTACCGCCAGCATCAAATTTATTCTTCCAGATAATGCCGCTGGAGAAGTCCCAGTTATCATATTTATTTTCATCAAACAAAAGAACGGCCGGGTCATCATTCCACATTACCCCGCGGAAGAATTCATTCGTAGCGGAGTCGCTGCCTACTTTGGTACTGGCTGGTGTGCCTACAGCTGATTTGATCAATGCTGCAAGGGTGATATTTTCATGCACGGCATTGTGTACGTTCCAAGGCCCCTGGACCTGGTATCCTTCTGCATCCTCATCGATCTTATCTTTAAAATGCACCACTTGTACAAAGAGGTTATCGGATTTATTATCCGTTGCCATCTGTTCAAATTGTGCGATGAATTCCAGGAATGCCATTGATTTTTCAGTGCCGGTAGCTGGATCGTTGAACACAAAGAAAGTACCTGTTCCAGTTGGGTTGCCAGTACCCTCAATTCTCGTCAGGATGCGTGCATGTGGTGAGAACAGACCTTCGGCAATACTGGCATCCATGGTGATCCACAGCGGGCCATATGTCTTCATCCAATCGATATACTGCTGCAATGGATAATCCGCAGGTGATTCACCTACCATGCCCAGTCTGCCGATAAACGCTTCTTTCTCACTGGATTTCAGCCCTTGCTTATTATTGAATTTATCCAGATATTCATCTCCAGCCAGCGCCAGCACCGTTGGTACAGACATCGTTTTCTTCAATTTCCAGTTTATCATCATAGTGGCTGCAGTAGCCCAGCAGGCGAGCCTGTTATCCTGTAACATTTTAGGTACGCCGTCTACTGAAGCAAGTACGTTACCATTCTTTCCACTGCTGCTGATTTCCACAGATTCAACATTGCCTTCCGCATCTGTTTTCTGTGCTTTCACATCTTTGCCCTGGTCCGCAGCTTTTACTGCGGCATCTGTCAGCGTAGGTTTCTGTGCAGCTTTATCTTTTTCCAGCTCAGCTTTTTTGCTGGCGCCGCCATCAATTTGCTGCTGCAAATGTTCTTTCACCAGTTTGCCATAATCCTCGTTGCTGATAGCACCTGAATCCTTAGCGGTTTTAAGGGTATCCATAATTTTGGATGAGTTGTCCGTATTATGTCCCTGCATCGCCATGCTCTTTGCCATTTCAGCAAATGCTTTCGCATTTTCCTGGTTAGAGAGATAAGTCTTGATAGCATTCTGCTGGTTAGCATCCAGTCCGGTGATATCTTTGAAGATGCCTGCTTTACCCAGCAGTTCTGTAATACCGGCCAAACCTGATCCAGGTTCTGGCGTTGCTGGTGCATTCTGAATATTAACGATAGGAGTGGCAAAGTCCTTAAAGGCTGCCTTCCAGTCGGTAACCGTAGGTACCGGCGGTGTGATTGCATTAATCTGAGAAGGCTCGTCTGTTGGGAATTTCGTCCAGTCCTGTGATGAATTCTCTTTCACTTTCTCACATGCATCGCAGGCGCCTTGTACCGCTTCCATAAACACACCTCTTGTAGGCACGCTGATACGATATGGTGGTACTGGTGTAAGCGGCTGGTAGTGGTCTAACAGGGTTACTTCCTGCTCCACACCATCCCCGGTTTTTTCAGTAATGAACGACTGACTCACCTTGTAACCCGGCGCCACTGGCAATACCAGAGAGTTGCCGACAATACTCATCAGTTGATTTTTTACCACGGAGGCCAGACTTCTAAACCCAACCGGAATACCAAAATCATTAAATATCTGTATGTTGAAACCATCCAGTAGCATGTATCTCCTGTCTGCATCGAGGTTATACCACAGCGCTTTGTTGTAATGTTCCAGGTTACTGTTCAGGTGTTCTATCAGCTTCTGTACAAGATAACGGTCTTCTTTGCGCGGGTCTTTTTTCTCTTCTGCATTCTCCGGAATATAGAGCATGGTGTCGTCCAGGAGATCGTCGCCAACACTGCCGCCGTATAAGAGGCCATTGAAGTGAGGCGTAGAGTAGGCAATTCGTACGTTCTCTACCGTTAGTGTCACCAGGTCTTTGAGGGTTTTCACCACCGGACTGTTACAGAACAGTTTCATGGTCAGCGGGAAATCTATCCTGCGTTTGTTGGTAGTGCCTTCAAAGTTAATGCTCATCACACGTTCACCACCTTTGTAGCGGGAAGTGCTGGTCATATCAGTAGCGATGTATTCCATGCGGATACTATCTACTATCTTATCAAAAACTACTGGTGCAATATCATTGTAGTAGATATCGTCCCACTCGGAGATCAGCCTTCCTTTGAAGTAATAGTCCAGCATTTCCAGGGTACTCTTATAACCGAGGATGCTCGCATAGGCATCCCAGAGTTTTTTATCTATAATACCATTCTGGAAAAAGTCTATTGGAGAAATGTTGATGCTGATACCGGAAAATTTGATGCTGAATGCTTCAAAATTCACTACCCTTATACATTTCGCAGGAGGCACATATTCGTAATTAGCATCCAGCTGCATAAAGGAATCGAAGATTTTTTCTTTAGCCAGAATTTCTTCTGTTTCCGTATGCGAACCATCAGATCCAAACAGGAAGGACAGGCCTCCTGTCATAATGCCCAGCATGGCGCTTTTCGCGATACTACGTGCATCTGTTACCTCTTTAGTCACTGTTTTGGTGATGATAGGCAGGGATTTGATGCGATCGTATTTTGTTTTTGGTCTTTGCAGATTTGTACGCAGGTTGATATAGCCTTTGAGGAAACTGATTTGTTCCTGGTCGTAGCTGCCTGTTGGATAATCTACATGCACATAGTTTGTTTTGATGCGCTCATTGGCGTCAAAAGCTTTGAGCAAAGGATGCTGCGGTCTTCCGGCGATATAACTGAAAGGTTTCAGGTAAGTGTTGGAAGACATTGGCAGCAGGTTTTTTGCCAATACATCTGACCATTTGTAGATATTTTCCGTGGTAAAATTGGTCATCAGCAACGGCACAAACACACATTCTTCCACATTAACCAGCTCCTGGTAGATGGCGAAGTGACGCAGTACTTCAAAGTACATCATCGTCAGTGCATGACAGTGGTTATGGTTGGCCACCACATCTGCGGTAGCGCCGTAAGTCTGGCCTTCCTGCACAGAGGTAACTACAGAGGCATTTAGTTGCCGGTAACTTTCTGCGTTTTGCATGATAGACTGGCGCAGCCTTTCACCAAAGAACTGCGACACATTGCGGGAGCTGTTTTGAGAAGCAGAAGAGTTGGCATTCGAATATCCGCCGGCAACGCCCAGCGCTGCACCTATGCCGCCATAGCTAACGCCAACGCCTAAACCGGCACTGACGCCGCTGGTAGACGCTGTGCTGCTACCTCGCATTGCTTCGCTGATATTACCACCCAGCTGGTCCGTGATACTACGTTCGTTGAGTAGGTTGGCTGCTAAGGTTTCACCTTGTGCCACCGACTGATTCTCCGCGCCAACAATTGAATGGTTTGCATCGATCACCACCATCTGTTTTTTCTGTCCGGGAGCCAGGGCTAAGGAATACAGCAGATCTCCCATAGAATAACCATCGGCTTTAAACTCTGACTTATAATGCAGAATATGACCAGTGGCTACGGTTACAGATTGATAAAAGGAGAGATTATCACCTGCATCTGGCGCATCCTGCCAGCGAACAGGATTATCGAGGTCCACACCGGCACGTTTGATTTTTTTGTTGTCACCTACCAGTTCGAAGCTGCCATTTTCCAGCTTGCGCAAGGTATAGTTGGCAACATCCGGATCGGATGTACGAACGATCGCATGGTGCGTATATTCTCTTAATGTACGATTAGGAGTGGAGAGATTTACGCAGGAACCGCCTATGTCTTGTGAATATTGATCAGAATTGATCAGGTCTTCCTGGGCGGGTAGCCTGCCTGATTTTTTAACGGAGTGACATTCGCAGTCATCATCGCCATGACTGTCGCCTGTAGAATCGCAATCAGCGCCTTTCACCAGCAGATAGAGGAAGTCGCTGGAAATAGACTGGTTGTTTTTGGTAGCTGAATCAGTGGCAATATCCACCGGACTTTCAGGCGTCAATGATACCAATGCTTGAGCTGCAATGTACACGCCAAAAGGATAGGCCATAGAGAAATTGCCGGCACTATCAGCTTCAGCGGCGCCAACTATCTGCCAGGGCTGGTCTGCCCCTTTTTTAGCCTGCACTAATACAGTAACACCTTTCAGGTTACACTTCTTGCTAAGTTCTACCAGCTGCCCTCTCAGGCGTTTATTTTCATCTTTGCTGCCACTTTTATCCCCGGTGGTAATAACGTTGGGGCGTTGCAGTGGTACTGTGATTGCAAGTTTTCCGAGTGCGAGGTCATCTGCTTTGTAATCTTTTGACCAGATGATTGTCTTATCAAAATTTTTGACCTTCACCGACACGTTCCCGTCTACACTGCTGAGCAGTATCGGGTTTTCCTGGGTGAAGGAAAATTTGATCTTGCCGCTATGGAAATCTGTTTTATGCGCCATCCAATCGAAATGCTGGATCTGCATCAGGGAAGTATTGTCTGCAATGTAGGTGGAAAATTCTACAGACAAATCAAATAGCAACAGGTCGGTAAAACCTACTTCTGTATTATCTCCGCTAACTACCTCAAAGGTGCCGCTAATATCTACGGTCTTTTGTTCTGGCATTAGCAAAGGAAAATCAAACAGCTGTGCGAAGTTGGTAATCGTATAGTCGATGACGTTTTTAACGGCTGACTCCTGCACGCCGAGGCTGATTAAGATAGCGATCATCTTTGATTTCAACGGTTCATCAATATCTGTGCGTAGCGCAGGCGCTTTGCCGTTGAGATCTATCAGTTGATTGATCGTATATAACAGGTAGAATCCTTCTGGTTCAGCAGAGATGTTCCCGAATTTTTCCAGGAACTTTTTGAAGACGGTTTTATTGACCAGATAAAGATTTTTATTGATATACAATTCCGCATTTCCATCTGCAGCCCTGGTATCCAGGCGCCTGGTCAGCCTTTGCACAGGTTCCAGGTCTTTTAGAAAATAGATACCTTCCAGGATAGTGGTATCTGGCGTAACGGCCGAGCTGCCATACATCGCCTGCATAGTAACAGTAAGGTCGCTCAGTGTGACGTTTGTAGGCGCGGGAGAATTAAAATTAAACTGGAAAAACCTATTTAGTAAATCAAAGGCATTACTAAACATGCTACCTTCTGGCAGTGCGGTAAAATATTCCGTACCTGCTACCTGTTGAGAAAAGGTAATGGTGTTGGTAGCGGATTTTTCCCGGGTCACTTGTCCGCCTGTGTCGCTTACATTAAACGTGAATACAGGATAACTGACGTTGATGGGAACTTTACTAAACGGCAGCTTAGTAGGGTCCGCTGCATAGCGGAACGACTTTTGGAGTGTTAACATTGACTTTCAATTTGGGGTTTAAGAATACGTGTATTCTGCTACTAAATACAAGTAAGCATCATTTGAATTGGGGTTTGGGGTCTAATATAACATGTACAGTACTGTCGGTTACGAAGGATCGAAATTAGTAGTTTCGTATTTTTCGACAAATTTTTTTGATGTGCTTTTTAAAAATTCAGTAGAAGTACGTTGGATATCTGGAGCCCTGCCAACGTGATTCTACGGTGAAAGTATATGGTGCAACTTTTTTTTATTAGTAATAATATTATTAATCTTCTTTTAATATAAGAAAAATATATTTTTTATAAAAAATATAAAAACAATCATTTAAAATAGGATTTATCCGTTTTGAATTACTTGCAAACAATAGGGCGGGTTAGACTGTTAATCATCCAAGCTTTCTGGAATTTCATCCATGCCCTTGTTATTATCCGCTAGTTACGATCATGGCTACACTGTTTTCGTTTGATTGATATGCTGTCTCCGGCAAATGAACAGATGTAAAAAGGTTGCTTATGAATTCCTTGCAAAATATTCCGTCATGAGTATCACGGAAAAAATCACACATCGGTTTTTGAATGGAAGTTTATTGGAGTGATGTTGTTGCAAATAGGCCGCAGCATTGCCTTTTAAGGGAGCTTATTGTAATTATTTCTTACTAAAAAATGATGAATAAATATGACACAGCAGAAGCTTTATGTACAATATGGTTGCGGACCTTTTTCTGCGCCCGCAGGCTGGAAAAATTATGATGTATCACCTACCTTGAGATTGCAAAAAATACCATTAATCGGAAAGTTGTTAAAACAACGGATGCATGTGGCTTTCCATCCGGATATTATCTTGGGAGATATCATCACCGGATTACCGGGCGTGACAGCCAACTCCTGTGATGGTATTTATTGCAGCCATGTATTGGAACATCTTTCATACCAGGACTGCAAAAAAGCGCTGGACAATACTTTTACGTTACTCAAACCCGGTGGCTATTTCCGTTGTGTAGTTCCTGATCTGGAAAGTGCTGCTAAAAATTATATTGCACAGTTAAATCAAAAAGACCCTGAAGCTAATGTGAAATTTATGGATGAAACCCTGTTAGGAAAGCGTTATCGTGTGCGTGGTATGCGCCAGCTCATACAGGCTACCTATGGCAATAAAGAGCACCTGTATATGTGGGATCACTTGTCGCTCAGCAAAGCATTTGAGCAGGCAGGTTTCAAAAACGTGCGTGCCTGTGCCTTCAACGACAGCCATGACAGTATGTTTGAAAGGGTAGAGGAGGCCTCCCGGTTTAATAATGCTGTAGCTTTAGAAGCCAGCAAATAAAGTTGCCTATTGAGTTACTAACTGTCACGATTACACGCTAACAATTAGCCGCAATTATTTCCCCATATGGTCGTTCGTACCTTTCCCCGTAAATTACCTGATAGTCTTCCTGGAAGCGCAGGAACAGCTTGTGTGCAGAGGCATGCTGCTGCTGTTGCGCCAATGCCTTGCATTTATACATCACCGCCGATTCACAAACAGGATCAAAGCGTAGCATGCAATCACAGATCGCAATGATACGGTTAGGTGATAATTCATGATGATGATAATGCAGGTATTCGTCCATGTTACTGATCACGTGCTGACAGATGGCTGCACGATAGCTGTCCAGCCACTGATAGTCGAGGCCTTCCAGCAGAGGGCCTCTCAATAATTCCAGGTGTTGTTCCGGCGCCTGGCAGAAAGGAGGCAGCTGACGCCATTGCGATACATCAATCGCAATCTGCATTTCATCTACCAATAATACCCATCTGCCTTTTTCTTTTATTAATGAATGTTCGCCCAGCTTATCCAGGAGGCTGCGCAGCTTCGCGATGTTTACCGAACGGTTATTTTTAGCGGCGGCCTGTGTCATCGTAGGCCACAGCGTATCCGTGATACGCGCTGTTGTGATGCCTACACCTTCTGTAATATTTGGCAACATTATCAGCAAAAATAATTCTCTTACCAACGGACTAAACTGCCTGCTGATATCCGTTCCTTGTTGATCTATTACTTTAAAAGTTCCAAAGAGCTGTATCCTGGCCATTACTGGCGGTAGGGAAATGGGCGTTTCCTCCGCTGTAACCGACGCCTTTATTTCAGCTGGCATGGCCAATTCTATTGGCTCACTGACTGGAAGTATTGCAATGGTTTGTGTGATAACAGGTTCGGCAAAATATGGTTCCGGTATTAGTATGGTGGGTTCATTCCTGGTATTGGCTGTAACTGTTTTGCCTATACGAAAAGGTCTGCATTCTGCCCATACTACCAGCAGCAGCACCGCCATGCCTACAAGGGCTTTCCAGGAAAGGAATATCCGCCACCAGCTGGGTTGCATATGTGTTAGCGTAGGTATGGAAACCGGCAGCAACAGACTATATACCTTCACCTCGCTGGTTTTATTATCCGCAGCATAACTGGTGACAGCTAATAACTCCCCGGTTTTTTCGCAATAATACAAAGCAACTTTCGACTTCACATCAGCAAAAGGAAAATCAATAGCTGCGCCAATCAATTCACTGGAAGCTTGATGCAGGTCTACTTTCATGAGCCGGAAGGCCGACTGCAGGCGATCGTTGGGGAATACCAGCGTATATCCCACCTGCTGCCGGGAATCAATGACCAGGTTGCCGCCAAAGGCATAGGGATGCTGTGGCTTGGGCAGCGTATATATTTTCGTGTACCGATGACGACGTATATCTAATACCGTTAGATCATATAGTTGATGTGGGTTTAGTATTTGTTCTCCGTTGAGACTGCCATAACCTCCAAGTATATACGCGGTATCTCCCTGCGGATTCAAGCCTACCGCAGAAAGGTAGCGTGGCGTAAATCGTTCTCCATCGACGGTAGGCGTATCCCAGCGCTGCGTATGAGGATGGTAGCGGCGCAGCAGGTTTTTATACTGGTAATCACCATATCCACCAATTTGATATACTGCACTATCATAGCTGGAATAGAACACGGCAGGATGCCAGTAATGCGTGACCGGGTTACTGTCTAAGGCAAGTGTCCAACGTTGTTGCTGCGGATCAAAGATTGCCACTTTAGGGCTGTCCGGAAAATAATTATATAGCCGCTGATGTTGTTCATCGAAAACAGTTTGGTTGCCCTGAGGGGCGCCGGTAGGTTGGGAGAGTGTTTGTGAAACCATTTCCTTTCGAACTGCGTTCCATTGCATTAATTCTTGTTGCCCGGAGATATATAAGATATCCAGGTGATTGTTGAAGGCAAGACTTACATTTCCTTTTACCTGCCAGGTGCCTGCCAGCTGCCAGTTATGATAGCGGGGTTGCAGCCATACAGGATTTTCTGTATAAGCTACTTTTCCTTTTACCAGATCTGTATCATGTAATCCATTGCGCTGAGCTAAAGGAAAATGCATTTGTAATGATTCTCCGCGAAACCATTGAATGTCGCGCAGCCGCATCGGAGGAAGATCTATACTTCTGCAACTGCCATCGCGGTTAGCCCCAAAAAGAAACTGACCAGATTTTCCGAGGATTAGTTTTAATGATACCTCACTCACCATTTTATTATCTATCCAAAGGGATAATAAACGGCTGTTAACCCCGATGTTAACGCGTATGTTTTTCCATTGATGGGCCATGGTACCTGGTTCCATGGGAAAGCTGATGCCAGAGAATTCATTACCTGTTACAACTTGTAACGCTTTCGCATGTACGTTATATATCAGATCAATGTTCTGGTCCTTATCATCTATAAACCGGAAAAGGTATCCGAAATAGCTGGTAGATAAGGGTGCAAAAGAGAGATCGAAGGAGAGCGTGTAGTCGTAGTCGTTAGATAACGGCACAGCCGGGATGACCAGCGAAGTACGTTGTTCCGGGATGATATTTTTAGCCCGAAATTCCAGTCCGTATCCTTCCTGGGCAGCCGCAAGGTTCGTCAATGCTAGTATTAATATGGCCAGTATACGAGTAAAATGATAATACATCTTTAGCAAAAATATCCCATTAAGCGTGGTTCTCTTGTTAAGTTTATATTAATAGATATACCCTTTTTTAAAGGGTTAATGGTTGAAAATTCTTTTCTGTGGCTGGTTTTACTACAGCATATGCCGGTGGTTGTTAATCTTTCATTATCCCTGTTGTTAATCGCCTTCTGTTTACTTCACGGCAAATTCTTTCTGATTAAAATAAAATAATATTCTTAAACAACAAAAGCATCATGAGAAAATGGTTTTGTATGCTTTGCCTGGTAAGCGGCGCAACTGCATCCTATGCGCAGTCGCACCAGACCACAGGTAGAGTAACCGATGAAAGCGGCCAGGGCCTGCCTGGTGTTTCGGTGAAGGTACTAGGTACCAGTCTTGGTACCAGCACAGACGCGAAAGGCGGATTTAGCATCAATGCTGCACCGAATGCGCAACTGATCTTCACCTACGTAGGCTTCAATACAGATACTGTATTGGCCAGCCGCGCAACAAGTGGAGTTAGATTAAAGACCAAAGTAGCTTCCCTGAACGATGTGGTAGTAGTGGGTTATGGTACGCAGAAAAAGGCGAACCTGACAGGAGCTGTTGCACAGGTGACCGGCGAGGTGCTAAGTAGTCGCTCTATCCCTAACATTACACAGGGCCTGCAGGGCGCTATCCCTAACCTGAACCTCGTAATGGGGGATGGTAAACCTTTACAGTCGCCTTCGTACAACGTACGCGGTAATACCTCCATCGGACAGGGTGGTAGCGCGCTGGTATTGATAGATGGGGTGCAAGGCGATCCTTCCCTCATTAACCCTAATGATATCGCCAGTGTGACCGTATTGAAAGATGCTTCGTCTGCTGCGATCTATGGCGCTCGCGCCGCTTTTGGGGTGGTCTTGATCACGACCAAAAATCCTGCTAAGGGTAAAACCACCATGACGTATTCTTCCAACTATTCTTTAAAAAGTCCGACCTCCGTTCCTGATATCGTAGACAATGGCTATCAGTATGCGTCTATGTTCAACGAGGCATGGTCTGCATGGAACGACTATTCACAAACCGCGCAGAACATCAACAAAACGCAGCCTTTTTCTGCAGCCTACCTGGCAGAATATAAAAAGCGCAATGATGATCCTTCGCAGCCAAAAGTAGAAGTAGGTGCAAATGGTAACTATGTTTACTATGGAAATACCAACTGGTATGACCTGCTATACAAAAAACATAATTTCTCTACTGACCAGAACTTAGCCATTTCCGGCGCCAGCGAGAAAGCCAGCTATTATATCACCGGGCGTTACTATGGACAAGAAGGTTTGTTCCGTTTTAATTCTGACAACTTCAAAGCGTATAACTTCCGCGCTAAAGGAAGCTTACAGGTATTGCCATGGCTGGAACTGAATAACAGCACTGATTTCGCGTACCGTAGCTACCATAACCCACTCAACGTGGGCGAAGGCGGTGGCATCTGGCGCAACCTCGCCGACGAAGGCCATCCTTCTTCTATGCTGTTCAACCCGGATGGTACGCTGACATTTACAGCTGCGTATACTGTTGGTGATTTCTTCTATGGCAAAAATGGTATTGATACCACCAACCAGCAGATTCGTAATACGACCGGTTTTGTTGCCAAATTCAAAAATGACCACTTCCGTGTAAAGGGCGACTTTACTTTCCAGATATTCAACAACGGAGAAACCCAGAAACGTGTGCCTGTTCCTTACAGCACCGCGCCTGGTGTGATTTCTTATGTTGGTGCCGCATATAACGACCTGCAAAACCTCACCGCTCGTACGCAGTACATCGCTACCAACATCTATGGTGAATATGAAAACCGCTTTGGCGGCCACTACATCAAGGTGCTCGCAGGTTATAACTTCGAGCAGTCTACTTATTCTGCATTTTCCGCACTGAGAAATGGTTTGTCGTACCCAGGTGCAGAAAACCTGAACCTGGCGCTGGGACAAAATATCAGCACCGCAGGGTATTGGGACAGATGGGCGATCCTCGGTGGATTTGGCCGATTGAACTATAGCTATAAAGATCGTTACCTCTTAGAGTTTAACGGACGATATGATGGTTCTTCCAAGTTCCCCTCCAATCAACGTTTTGCATTTTTTCCGTCGATCTCCGGTGGTTGGCGTGTATCTCAGGAATCTTTCTGGCATGTATCTCCCAAGATATTGTCTGACCTGAAAGTGCGTGGCTCCTATGGCTCTTTGGGTAATGGTAACGTTGCCTCCTATACGTACCAGGAGTTATTCAACATCACGCAATACGGTCGTGTAATCGGTGGTGTATTACCGCAGAAAACGCAGCAGCCGGTGGTACTTCCTGATGGCCTTACCTGGGAAACCGCCCGCACAGCTGATCTCGGGATCGATATGGGCTTCCTCAACGATCGTCTGAACTTCAGCGGCGATATCTACGAGCGTAAAACGATGAATATGTTTACCGTAGGGCCGACCCTGCCGGATGTATTTGGCGCCGACCCTCCAAAAGGAAACTATGCTGATCTCCGCACCCGTGGCTGGGAAGCCAGCATCAACTGGCGCGATAAATTTATGGTAGCCAACAAACCATTCGTTTACAGCGCAGGTGTGTGGGTGTCTGACTATAGCGCTACTATTCTCCGATATAATAATACGAGCGGCATTCTCACAGATTATTATGTAGGTCAGCGTTTGGGAGATATCTGGGGATTGGTAAATGATGGTTTTATGACGCAGAAAGATGCAGATTATGCCAATGCCAACGGTACACAGACCCAGTATAAATCTTCTACCAGTGGCCACTGGATGGCCGGTGATCTCAAATTCAAAGATCTTAACGGCGACGGAAAGATCAACAACGGTACCAATACACTCTCTAATCCCGGCGACCAGCGCGTGATTGGTAACAGCACTCCACGCTATAACTTCGGGATTAAACTGGATGCCTCCTGGAATAACTTTTCTATTGGCGCATTCTTCCAGGGCGTAGGTAAGCAGGATTGGTACCCGGGTGGTGAAGCAGATGCCTTCTGGGGACAATACAACCGTCCTTATAACTATGCCATGAAATACCAGCTGGGTAAGATCTGGACAGAAGATAACCCGAATGCCTATTTCCCGCGTTACCGTGGCTATGTGGCACAAGGAGGTAATGAGTTGTCTATCGCTCAAACAAAATACCTGCAGAACGTTCGCTATATACGTCTGAAAAATTTACAGATCGGCTACAACCTGCCAGCACGCCTGATTTCCAGGGCACACCTCAACAGCATGCGCATTTATATTTCCGGCGAAAACCTCTGGACTGCTTCTCCACTGTATAAGCTGACCCGTAATATCGACGTAGAGAATATCGGAAAATCTGATGTGATCCTGACAGGAAATTCCAACAATGGTAACGGTAACAACTATCCGATTCTGAAGAGCTATACTATTGGCTTACAGGTATCATTATAATTCTTTTTTTAAACTTTCAGAACAATGCATATACCCTTCAAAAAGCAATGGGCTGCAGTGATCATAGGGGCAGCAGCACTGGCAGGATGTACAAAGAGCCTGGACCAGTCGCCGCAGGCTAGTGCCACCCGCGATGCGGTGTTTGGCAGTGAGGCCGGGCTGAAACTTTATACTACTTCTTTCTACGATATATTACCAGATATCAATACGCCTTTCCGTACCGATTGTAACCTCTCCGACCTGGGAGCTATCAACACTGTACCGGATTATATCCGCCCCGGCGTGTATAGCGCACAGGTAGAAGCCAAGTCCAATTGGAGTTGGACAGCATTGCGTAACGTGAACTACTTCATCGTTAACAATAACAACCCCGCAATACCTGTTGCCACCAGGGATAACTATACCGCCCTGGCCCGTTTCTTCCGCGCTTATTTTTATTTCGAGAAAATTAAGCGTTATGGAGATGTACCCTGGCTAAGCAAACCACTGGCAGTAAACGACAGCTTACTCTATGCAAAGCGTGATTCCCGCGTTTTGGTGATGGACTCTGTTATTGCGGATCTGGACTGGGCTGCCAGCCATATAATCGACGGGGAAGATGCTACCCGTAGTACCATCACCCAAAACGTAATATTGGGCTTTAAATCGCGTGTATGCCTCTTTGAAGGCACCTATCGTAAATATCGTAACGACTCGTTGCCTGGCTCGGGCGACTTGCTCACACAAGCTGCTGCCGCCGCAAAAGCAGTGATGGATAATGGTAAATATTCCCTGAACCAGGGCAACCAATCGTACCGTAATTTATTCATCAGCGCAACGCCGGTAACCTCAGAGATCATGTTGGCAGATATTACCAGCAGCACTTTAGGTAAGATGAACGATGCCAACTGGTTCTTTACCAGCGCTACCTACGGCAACCGTTTCAGCTTCACCCGCGATTTCATCAACACCTACCTGCAACAGGATGGTACTGCATTTACTGATGTGCCAGGCCATGATACCATGACCTTTGCGCATGAAACACAGAACCGCGACCTGCGCCTCGGACAAACAATACGCCTGGCAGGATATAGCCGTGTAAATAGTGGCAAAACACAAGCAGCACCGCCTGTGTTTTCGTATACCTATACCGGTTATCAGCCTATTAAATGGTGTTTAGACGATATGTACTACGATGCGGGCGCACTCAATACCAACAGCATTTCCCTCATGCGCTATGCAGAAATCCTGTTAAACTATGCAGAAGCCAAAGCGGAGCTGGGACAGATGGACGGTACTGTATGGGTGCAAACTATTGGCGCTTTACGCACCCGTGCTGGCATCGCCAATGCTAATAATTTACCTGTTACCGTAGACGCCTATATGAAATCGCGCTACTATCCGGATGTAACCAATGCGCCTTTGATGGAAATCCGTCGTGAACGCGCTATTGAGCTTTGCCTGGAAGGCTTCCGCTGGATGGACCTCGTGCGTTGGGCACATGGTGACCTGCTGCTGAAAAAATGGAACGGCCTCTATGTGCCTGCTTTGAACGTGCCTATGGACCTCAACGCAGACGGCGTTCTGGATGTATGCTTCTATCAGACTACACCACCAGCAAATCCAATTCCAGGTGTTACTTATATCAATGTAGGCCCAACTTTAGGTGGCGTCACTAACCCGCAGCAGCTGGCAAACGGCACCTATGGTGAATTACACTGGCAAGATGCTACCAATCGTATATTCCAGTCTTACATGTACGTATATCCACTGCCGCTTACCGCTATTCAGCTGAATCCAAACCTATCACAGAATCAAGGATGGGGTCAATAAACGTTCATGACTAAACGAAAATGATGAAAAAAAATGTTCTGATAACAACGCTTTGCCTGGTCATCGTACAGATGGCCATGGCGCAGCGTTTTACTGTAGGATCTTACAACCTGCGTTACGACAACAAAAGCGATTCCCTGCATGGCAACGGCTGGCAACGCCGCTACCCGGTAATTGCCAACCTGCTCCGCTTTCATGGCTACGATATCTTTGGTACCCAGGAAGGACTGAAACACCAGCTGCAAAACCTGAAAGATAGCCTGCCCGGCTTTGCCTACATCGGCGTTGGCCGTGATGATGGAAAAGAAGCTGGCGAGCATTCTGCTATCTTCTATAACACCCAGCTATTTAAAGTAGAGAAACAAGGGAACTTCTGGTTGTCGGAAGTGGAAGACAAGCCTAACAAGGGCTGGGATGCGGTGTTGCCGCGCATCTGCACCTGGGGGTTATTCAAAGAAATCAAGACAGGCTTTACGTTCTACATGTTTAATCTGCATATGGACCATGTAGGTGTGCAGGCGCGTGCAGAAAGCGCGAAGCTAATATTGAAGAAGATCAGGGAAATGACTGCGGGACGCCCGGTAATACTGACCGGCGACTTCAACGTAGATCAGAACAGCGAATCTTATTTGTTGCTGGCAAACAGCAATGTATTGTTTGATGCATATACGACTACTAAGCTACGTTATGCGCTGACGGCCACTTTCAATAACTTTAAACCAGATGTTACTTCAGACAAGCGCATCGATCATGTATTCCTGACAAAAGACTTTATTGTGCAGCGTTATGGCATCCTCGATGATACCTATCGCAGCCAGGATGGCGATACTGGCGTTGCCCGTTTACCTTCAGATCATTTCCCTGTATTGGTAGAAGTGACACATGGCAGATAGCCAGCGGATGTGCCAGTGCATGGAGTAAGGAACAAAGAAGTGATCAGAAGATATCATTTGCACATTTGCGATCAGCTTAAAAGAAGGTGTCTCAAAAATGTTTTTTCAGGCGTGCGCAGCGCGGAATCCACCCAGCTGATACTTCGGTATCAGCTACAAATCCAATACAGACAAGAGAATAATAATGATTGTCTGATTGCTGATAGATTACCAATTTATCGACGATTTAGATTTGAAAATGTTTTTGAGACACCCTCTTTGTCGAAGCTAGTTGATGGCAATATTACATATTACCACAACCAGACAATGCAATCAATTTCTTCACATCTTTTACATAAATCTTCCTGCCATTAGTGGTGATAATACCTGCGGTCTTGAATTCTGTAAGGAAGCGAACAATATTTTC
Organism: Chitinophaga sp. Hz27; assembly: GCF_042263525.1. NCBI lineage: Bacteria > Pseudomonadati > Bacteroidota > Chitinophagia > Chitinophagales > Chitinophagaceae > Chitinophaga > Chitinophaga sp. Hz27. Next base: position 524,076 of record NZ_JBHKFJ010000005.1, on the reverse strand, counting down.
AGAGCCAGTACCTACCATATTGGCGAGGTCGGCACGGGAGATGTTGATGCAGATTTCTGCGGACGGGTTATGTTCATCTTTGAATTTTTCCCGTAAAAGAATGAGTGTCACGGCGAGGCGTTCTTTCACGGAATGCTGTGCCAGGAGAGAAATGGTATTGGAGAAGACCACAAATTCGTGGCAGAGATTTTTCAATAGTCGTTGTGCGAGCATGGGTGATTGTGCCACGGCACTTAGGAAAGCTTCTTTTGGAATAAAGGCGATGGTGCTGTCTTCCAGCGTGGCGGCGGAGTCGGGATAGCGTTCGTCCAGTACTACGGCGTGGTATCCAATCAGTTCACCGGAATTGGCCACATAGATGATCTGTTCTTTGCCGGTTTTATCGGCTTTATATTTTTTTACTTTTCCTTTCAGGATAAAGAAGATCCCATAGGCCGCATTGTTTTCCCGAAATATGACTTCCCCTTTTCCGTAGTGCTGCTCGGTCATGTCTTTACAAAGCAGTTGCATATCTTCTTCCGGAAGATTCTTGAGGATGGATTGGGATTTGAAGCTCCATTTATCAATGGGGAAAAGACCCTTCAGACTCATACGTATGTAATTCTTTATGCTTTCCTGGTTATAAAAAATTGATATTTTTCAGTTTTTCAACTGAAAAGTATCAATGCATTTGTACCTGTTCAAAGGTACCTTTGCAAAACGAAATAATCAACTATTTCCTGTCTGGAATACAAGGCTGTATTAATGATATAAGCATTTGTCTGTAAATGATTAAGGAAGATGTTGAAGTAATAAATTGCGTTTGAAGCACCACCAATAAATCGTATAATAGTAAGGATGACCTATCAATGGTCTTGACCATTTGATGATAATGCAGTTAGGAAGCACATCAGTGCTTCCTTTTTTATTAACTGCGATGGCTGGTTCCTAGTATTTTTCTTATCATTTTTCTAAACTTTAACCGGAATACATCGTAGCCGATGGCGATTACCAATATGGCTGCCGGGATATAAAATGTATGATATCGCAGCCGAAGGAACGCATATCCGCCTGTGATGCCGCCAGCAAGGAAAAACAAGATAATGGTGAGGCGCAGAACGACTTTCCGTTTGGTTTCATACTTGTTTTCCGCAGCCACGGTAAGCAGGCTATAGAGGTCTATTCCCAGGTCGGTGAACATGCCAGTGAGATGGGTGGTTCTCACTACGGAGCCTGAAATTTTGGATACCAGTGCATTTTGCATACCCATTGCAAATAGCAGGCTGCCAGCGAAATATTCGGTTTTAATAATGGTGTTGTCAAAGGTATATCCGAAGATGCCTACCAATATTAGAATCGCTATTTCAGCAATGATGGGAATGGTATAGGTGAATCGTTTGTCTGTCTTGGTTTTATCGATACACCATGCGGTAAAAAAGGCACCTGCCAGAAACAGGAATAACCACAATGCAACCATTCTGGCAGCTCTTAGCTCGCCTAGTGCCAGCTTATGAGCCAGAAGAGCTGCATGTCCGGTTACATTGGTGGTTAGTACTGCAAAGGCAAAAAGCCCTGCTGCATTGACAATACCGGCGGTAAAGCAAAGTAGCACGGCTAAACGTAGATTATGCCTGTAAGTTCGTTTTTTACCTGTATGACGTAACACGTTTGCTACCGTTTAATCCACATTTTCAGTAATAGATCTACCGTAGCGTCTACCAGTTGGTAGCTGGGCGGCAGCTCGTCTTCCATGCTATGATAGGTAACCAGCCTGGTGCCGCGTGGTTTCTTATCCAACTCTCTGAATAGATATCTACAGTAATAATGATATAGACTGCTGGAATATTCTATGCTTTGGTCTATGTGTCCATCGCTGACCAGGTTTTCAAAAAAGGAATTATAGAAATAGAAGTTGTCAAAATCCTGGAGGTCTAACTGGGTTAGATTGCCATGAATAAAATCTACATTGGAAATGCCTGTATATGCTTTCGCAGACATTGCATGATCGTGTAGCTCTTGTCGTTGTTCTATACCATAGAAATTAGCTTCTGGGTTATAGAAAGCACCCAGCAAAGCAAATTTCCCAACGCCGCTGCCTATGTCCAGCACTTTGACGCCTGGCCTACAAGCCAGGAACCTGGCGGATCTTTGGACAACAGGCATAGGTGTCCAGTGTCGCTTGGACAGCTTTTGAATATGCTCCGGATATAACCAATCGAAGGATGTATCGTTTTTATTCCAGGTTGGACTTGGCGTAATGCTCCCCATGTGCTTGAAAAAGCCTGGCTGTCTTATTTCCAGGCAGGTTAATAGTACAGTGCTTTATTGCTGCACAAAGTTAGGGCTATACTTATTTTTAAAAGTTGATAGAGTGCAATGGAAAAACTGTAAAAAATCAATTTTTGGAAGAGTAGGTGAATAATCGTTATTGCATCCATTTGCGTATTGCCTGTCTCAGTTGTTCCTCGCTCACTGCAGCAGGATCTATATATTCCGCTGGTGATAGTGATCCCGTATATGCTTTGCCGTTACGATCACAGGTAACGCTGGATGCCAAAGAAATGAAAGCGCTATCGGCCAGGAAAATGTTGCTTTTGCCGGTAGCAACGCCATAGGTAGGTACGCCAAAGGTTTTTACATTCGGTAAACCCAGGAACGCGATCAGTATCATTTCTCCGGCGCTGGCAGTATATTTTCCGGTGATGATAGCAATTGGTTTTCTGGAAAGCAGCAGTGGTGCGTAATCAGAGAGGTACCCCAACCGGGCGGTCTTGCGACCGTTTTTTGTATAGATTCCATTTTTATACCGCGTAATATAGGATGCATGGTTTTTATTGTCGACGTATTTCAGCAGTATATCCTGGTTGATCAGCGGCGCAAAGCCTGTCAGGAAGGGCACAGGGGTGCCACCTTCCATCTTTCTGAAATCAATGATGACACCTTTTACATTTGTGTTGTCCATCTGCTTAAGCGCTGCATACAAGCTATCGGCCACACGATGCCGATCGGAGAGGTCAATGGCATTGTAGGACTTTAGTTCAATGATGCCGCAGCTATCGGCTATGCTGGCATTAAAAGGAATGCTGGCAGATTGTTCACTAACGGTACTTAGCACGGATTTGCCATTGGTGGCTGGTGGCTGAAAGTAGCTATGCCGGTCTTGCAGGCCTGCTATCAATTCCTTAATGGCAGGGTAGGCATCTTTCCAGGTAACAGCACTATCCATTTTGCTGATAGATGCCTGATATAACTGTTTGAAATCGATCTCTTTTTTTCTATAACTTTCCCTGCTTACCTGTATAAACGCCTCATTAAAATACTGTAACGCGGTAGGGGAGATATGCAGCTGCGCTGCTTCTCGCTCGCTCAGCAAATAATTGCTTTTACAGCTATAAATAACAATGGTTGTTGTGAATAATAAAGCGGCTACAGCATTTATTCTTGCCATGTTTTTAGATATTTGTTGGTATGGGAGATGGCATACGGGAATGAATATATGAAAATCGTCGCTATCTATCAACAGGCTGTTTACTGAAATCATCTGCAAAATGATGATGTCATTCAGCAAATATCAACGTCTGGCCATTCCTGTGGTTGCTTAAGAGGACTGAATACACTCTTTTTTAATTTCTAAAAGATGAGAAATTAACTATTTTAAGAGATGTTAACTAAAGTCAGTTCTTACCATGCAGGATTTGAATGCGAGTGACAGCAAGGCTTTACGTATAAAACAAGTGGCCTGGTCATGTTTTAAGTTGGGTGTTATTGGATTCGGTGGGATAGCTGGGATGGTGGCTACTATTGAAAATGAAATGGTCGTCAGACGAAAGTGGATAGAACATCAGCATTTTACGGATATCCTTAGTACTTCATATATCATTCCCGGGCCTAATGCAGTTGAGATAATCATGCATTGCGGAAAGGAGCGCGGCGGCAGGTTAGGACTGATAGTAGCAGGTGTTTGCTATATTTTTCCGGCCATGGTGATATGTTTACTATTTGGATATTTCTACCAGAAATACAGCGCCATCCCTAATGTACAGGACTTTATCTTCGGCATCAGGCCTGCCACTACAGCGCTGGTCATTGGCGCCGTGATACGGTTGTCTAAAGGCACCATCAAAACCAACTGGAGGCTCATTACTTTATGTCTGCTGGTTTTCGCAGGATCCATGTACGGCATCAATGAAGTGAATTTAATTTTGGTGGCTGGATTTTTGAATCTGCTCATTTCCATACGCAAGCCGGTAATGAGTTTTGCCATAGGCCTGGCAGCCGCCCCCACAGCGGCAGTGGTGGGTACCACCTATTCAAACACTAAATTATTTCTGATCTTCTTAAAGATAGGCGCCATCTTATACGGTAGTGGCTATGTGCTTTTCGGATATATGGACGAATCGCTGGTAAGGCATCAGCACTGGCTCACACGACAGCAACTCATTGATGCCATTGCCGTTGGACAAATAACGCCGGGGCCTATACTCTCCAGTGCAACATTTGCGGGCTACTTGATCAATGGCCTTACTGGTGGCGTTTTGGCAACGGTAGCCATCTTCCTGCCTTCTTTCTTCATCTCCTTTTTTCTGCATAAAGTAGTTACATGGGCAAGAGGGAGTCAACGGCTACGCTACTTCCTGGATGGCCTGAGCGCCGCTTCCATAGCGGTGATCGCAGTGGTAGCTGTACACCTGCTGGGAGAAAACTTACGGGATATCAAAAGTGCCATTATATTACTGATTTGCCTGGTACTAAGTTTTGTAAGTAAAAAAATCACGAGCCTGGCCATTATACTGATAGGCAGTATCGGTGGATACGTAGTGCTGATAATAAGTCATTTGCTCGCGTAGACCATCATATCCCATTTTTTCGTTTAGGCTACCACGTAGCTGCATACATCTGGCGCAACAGCCCGTAGGTATATGACCACGACAGCCTAGTTATTACAGGAAGCGATAAAAAACGCAACATATATTTATCGCTTCCTCTTTTTTTATTATTTTACAGAGAATTGCCAACTGTTCCCCTTAGCCTGATATTACTTTATACACCCAATCCCTTTATCATGAATTCCCATTACCGTAAAAGACTTTTCCTTATTGTTGCTTTCATATGTACTGCTGTTTCATCCGGGTTTATCGGCTATAATTTGCATCCAGATAACCCTCATGGAACCACTCACTGGCCTGCCGTAGATTCTTCCTATTCTTTGTCGGTACAGCGGGCAAAAGAATATGTACGGAACTACTCAAAATGGAAAGACTCCGTAACTCGTTATCCTGGTCTTTTAGGTGATATCTCTACCCAGGGCGTAATGGTGGAAAACTCCCGCTGCATATGGTTTCCTGCATGGCGTATGCAACGCCTGCTGGACCTGATCAAAGCTGACACCGGCACAGGTGTACGCTTTTATTTTGCTGCCTATAATTTAACCTACGACCGTAAATTCACCAAAGGACAGGAACCAGCGCCTGATACTTCTTTTTGGGGGCTTAATACGCTGTTGTTCGTTCCTACAAAGGATATTGTCAGCGGAACCGATACTATACATGCGGATTATTATCCTGACCCCTATGATAGCATTAACAGACATGGATTTATCATAGAGGCATCCGCACTCGCCAACAGTGGAGAAATGTGCCCACCTCCTTCCAACTGTAATGCACAGGGCGCCACCTTGCTGGAGAATAAAAACAACGCCAAAGGGAAATTATGATGTCTTATCTTTCTGTCAATACCATCGCTGAGTGGAGCTGCTTCCTGACAGGTGTTTTTTGTCTGAGAAATGATGAAAGCCTTGCCTGGAAATGCTTCCCTGCATACCTGCTTGTCGTTTGCCTGACAGAAACCTTAGGAATACATATACGTGTAACCAACCACGTTAGTAATGCCTTTCTTTACAATTACTATCTTCCAATAGAATGTATTTGTATCAGCATATTCCTGTTTCTATTGATGAAGCCATTTGGAATAAAACGCTGGCTATTATTGGTTTGGTTGGGGATCTTCTTTACGCTGTACCTGATAGAATCTTTTTATAATCATTTTTCCAAATACAGTAGTCAGGTAGTGGTATTAATGGCAGTGGTATTTGTCTGTACATCTTTATACTACCATTACCAGGTCCTTGAAAGTGATGCTTACATCCGCCTTGGAAACTATGCGCCTTTCTGGTGGGTAAATGGAGTATTGATATTTTATTTTGGTGGTATCGTAACCAATATCTTTTTTAAATACCTCCTGCATACCCCCGCTGTAAATAGCGTACACTATTCGTTGAGATATATCATCTTTTCTATACTCAATATAGTGCTGTATGGTAGCTGGATATACGCATTCATATGCCGTTATCGTCAACAGAAATAATTTCGCTCATTGCCTGGCTTAGCGCAATTTTCCTGATAGCGCCAGGTTTCCTGATCGTATATGTAGTAGTATACAACCGCAGAAAACGCCGCCATCAGGAGGAAAAAGAGTGGCTACAACAAAACTTCCGACATGAATTATTGCAATCACAAATGGAGGTCCAGGAGCAGACATTGAAAACGATTGGCAATGATCTGCATGATAATATCAACCAGTTACTTGGCCTCGTTGTCATAACGTTGAGCGCCGTAGACCTGGACAACAAACAGAAAGCCAACGAAAAGCTTATGGCCGCAGAGTCACTGGTGAGGCGTAGCATTCAGGAAATACGCGCACTATCGCGACTTATGCACGGAGAAGAACTGGTAGCAAAAGGGCTTCCTCATGCCATCGCTTTTGAACTGGAATGGCTGGAAAAAGCTGGCAGACATAAAGTCGTGTATACCGGGAGTCTGCACCAGATGCCTGCTATGCCGGAAAAAGAGCTGATCATATTTCGGATTTTCCAGGAAACATTGCACAACATCCTCCGACATGCGCAGGCAACTGAAATAACCGTGCATCAAGCCTATGATCAGCAACAACTTCGTTTATCCATTAACGATAATGGAATTGGTTTTGATTTAAATACAGTTTTAGCAAACAATACTGGCATGGGGCTGTCAAGTATATTGCGCAGAGCTGCCTTGGTAGGAGCTTCCGTAGATATAAATGCAGTTCCTGGCACAGGTACTACCATTAAAATTAGTTTACCTTCTTAACAAATAACCATACAGGAAATATGATACGAATAGCATTGGTAGATGATCATACTTTATTCCGGCAAGGACTGATTAGCTTGCTGTCGGAGTATAAAGAAATACAGTTGGTTTTTGAAGCGGCCAATGGTAGGGAAATGCAGGAGAAAATTAAATTAGATGATTTGCCGGATGTAATCTTGCTGGACATCAACATGCCTATAGTTGATGGATATACTTCCGCACAGTGGCTCCGGCAGCATTATCCTGCCGTGCATATCCTTGCTCTTAGCACTTTTGAAGATGATAAGCCGATTATTAAAATGCTGAAGAACGGTGCCGGTGGATATTTACTTAAAGAATCTCGTATAGGCGATGTTGTTAGTGCCATAACAGGAATTAACGAGCAAGGGTTTTACCTAAACGATGTGGTGTCAGGGAAGATGCTGCGAAGCTTGCAGGGATATACCGGACCGAATGATATACTGAGTCAGCTGAGTGAAAATGAAATCCGTTTTTTGCAATTATGTTGCTCTGAGTTTACGTATAAAGAGATAGCAGCAGAGATGCGATTGAGTCCACATACGATCGATAATTACCGTCAGGAATTGTTTGATAAGCTGGAGATTAAGTCCAGAACAGGTTTGGTGTTGTTTGCTGTACGTCATGAACTCTATTTGCCATAAATGAATCGGGGCTGGTTTTGTCAGCCCCGATTTTTTTAGATGATGGAAGGATTATTTTTCTCTGCTGCATATCGCCATGCTCTTGCCACGATCAGTTTGTGCAGGTCGCTGACAGGTGGCGGGGTTGCACTACTTGTATAAGGCGCTGCCTGAATAATAGGAACGTCGGTTCTAGGCGTTTCATTGCAAAGCACAGGATCAAGGGTGGGTGCCGCTGCCACGCGATTGCCCAGGTTCCATAAGGAACGGTCTATACCCATCCAATCCAATACAGTTGCAATAACAGAAGTATGATCAAATGGTGTTTCTCCGTCGGGCATACGAAATACCGCTCCTTGTGGCACCCATGGAGATACCAGTATAGCCGGTACTCTTACGCCGAATGTCTTGAAGTCGAATGGATATTCGGGTGCTGAACTGACATTACCAGGCGCTTGAGCGTTGGTATTTATAGGATAATGATCATAAGTGCCGCCATGTTCATCGAATGTAATGATCAGCAGGGTCTCGTTCCATGCAGGCCCTTGTGACACGGCATCATATACCTGTTGTAGGAAAACTTCTCCTTTGCCTACATTTCCAGGTGGGTGGTAGTCGGTGCCATCGATCCCCAGCTTCCAATACATGAGGCCCCAGTCAGGCTCCAGAAAGCTATAGGAAGGCAGTGAACCATTTGCAGCGGCTGTATAGAATGAATCTATACTTGCAAAGTTGGCATCCAGGCTGGAATCCTTTAATTCCTTAAACAAATCCCTGGTAAGACAATACTCTCTCAACCAGAATAACTGACTGTAATATATCATCCAGTCGGTCGGCTTGTCTTTACCATTGTTGCTTAATACATTCCAATGTGTGTTGGAAGTGAATTCAAGAAACTGAGAATTGTCCAGGTACTGCAATGTTGCTCCTGTAAGCCAGTCTTTACCTTCTGAATTTCCTGTGGCTGCAAATGCTCTGTTACAGAATGTTTGCGTAGGCACAGAAGAGAACCATCTGTCGCATACTGCAAAATTTTTTGCGAGGCCATTGATAACAGGTAAGTTCTGCGGGGTAAAGGCCATCATGATGTCTTGCGGAGAATCGAAATCAGTGGCATAATCCTGATAGAAGCCGCCCATTTCAGGACCTGAAGGGTATTGACCGGTTGTCAGGGAAGTGTACACTTGCTTCTTGACATGCTGAAAAATTTCATAAGGGTCAAAGGCCGGAATGGCGAGGTTGTTGTCTGGAGCCTTGGATACATATTCCTTAGTAGCCCCTGGTTCGGGACTACTAAGATTATACATATCATTTGTGAGGCCGTAATAAGCAGGAGGGGCCTGTGTGTCGATCAGGTTGACGGCCGGCACGTTGCCGGTATCTTCATACAGCCATCCTAACACATTGTCCAGCGACCTGTTTTCCAACATGAGGTGAACGACATGTTTAATTTGGGACATTTGTTGTGCCATATTGGGATTAATTTATCTCACTAATTTATAGCACAATTTGTTACGGCGAGCACAGCATCTGCAACAGCTTGTCCTACGGCTGCAGTAAGCAATACCAGTTCAGCAACAGCGGCCACGCCATCAGTGGCAATCCAGGCGACAATCTGCGCACTAATGGTGGCGCCCATGATGACCCATTCATACCAGGCCATATTATGCTCGATTGCACCCAGGATCTGACGTATCCCCGTCACCTTGTAAATGCCTGCAAATATGGCAAACATGGCCTTGGCTTTATCTGTCATGGAATCAGCATCAGCAAGGTTTTTAAAGAGTTGCTCCAATCCGCTCAGTTCTTCGGCAGGGACACTCTTCATTACCTGTTCGGCGGCATCTTCTGTCACCTCTTCGGGCAAGCCCAATAGCTGGAACATCACTGCCAGAATATCTACGGAGCAAGTGATCAATGCCGCAATACATGCGTTAGAGATCTGCACAGTCGTTACATTGCTGGTTGGTACCCAATGGATAGGGAATTCACCGCGTATAAAATTATGCATGTCTTCCAATGCCTGTTCACGGTGGATGGTATGTCCGTTGATGACGCTGCGTTCTGTTTGCAGGAACGTGTCGAGCGCTGGTCCGGCTTGAGCTATAAATGCTGGATAACTAAGATTTTTTAAAGAAGTCACCATAGTAGGAATATTTAGGACGGTATAGGAAAAAGGGACAGACAAAAATTAACTTACTGGGGTAAGGGCCGCTGTCTGGATAATTTTTACTGGCACATCTGGAACGGGATGCCATCTGCCATTTAATTCATATTTATAGCTGCAAACACCAGCTGTCCAACTCTCATTCACATGCATGAATATCTCGGTATTAGGATACAGCACGATTGTACTGAGTGGATTAGTTTCAGCGGGCCAACCTGTCAACTGCACGGTTATTGGGTATTCTGCAGGCGGAAGAAGCGGAGAGATAAAATAATTTCCTTTTACATAGGTGGGAAGCTGAAGGGTTGGATTGGTTGTCTGTGAAACATTTCCCAGTCCTCTTACCTGGTGGGTAACGGTATTAACTGTCAACGATAGATGTAGTTCAGGTGCCCCTGGCACTTCTTTGCCAATCTGGAATTGCACCACAAAAAGTCCGGTCTTGGAAACTTGATTACTCATGATTTTTAAGTTTTTAGATGAATGATGAAATAACGATAACAAAGTTCGCGTGCGCCCCCATCAATCTTACAGCTGAAAAGAGCTTATCTGACAGCGAAAAATAGCTGGCACCAGGGCGAAAAATCACTTTGTATTTCATTTACATTTAGATACTTAAGCAGTTAACAATGGGACAAAGAGTAAACTATGTAGTCAGGAAAGGAAACAAACAAACCATTTACTACCATAAATGGGGAGGCAATAGCATGACCAGTGATTTGTACCAGGGGGAGAAAAAATTCCTTGATATGGTACGGGAATGTACGGTTAATGAAGAGTTATTAGATGAGGTGTGGATGGAAGGATGTGTGTTGATAGATATGGATGCAAGGCATTTATATTTCTGGGCGCTGGAATTTCCCAATGAGAGCACAGTTATTGATTACTATGTGTCGAAATTGGCGGAAAAGTGGCCTGGATGGGAAGTACAGCAACTGGCAAATAGAATGTATGATGCGGAGAAGGTCTTCAGTCTTAATTATTTATCATGGCAGAAGTATGATGAGCCGGAGCGTGTAGCCGCAGACGATATCGTCAATGATTTTGACGAGGCCTGGGCCGAAGCGCTGGTAGTTATTAAAGATGAAGCGGGTGAATTTATTACCAAAACGGCTAACATTACCATAGAAAAAATTATTGACTACGGCGTGAATGCAGTACCCTTGCTGAAAAAGAGACCAGCTATGGCCTTGCCAGCAGAGGATGACGACGTGACCTTTAATACCCTGATCATCGATACCCTGGCTAAGAAGATTATGATCAACCAGAGTATATTCAGTTTATGGGAATCCTGTGGCTATCAATGGCCTGGTTATTCCTTAACCATGGGCGATTATGGTTATGTGCGCGTTTTAGCCATGGCAGGTATCAGCAGCACACCACAAAAAGTCTCAATGGATGAAGTGTTAGAGGAGTTTGAATCACTGATCGCTGATCATGATGCCTTCGGGCCTAAGAACAGGCTGATAACAAGTTTGAAAGAGGTGAAAGAAAAACCTGTTAAACAGGATTTGCAGCAGATTTTCAACAATGAAAAGCCGAAGCAAACATTGTTGCAGAAAGTATGGGGGATTTTTAGTGGTGGTAAAAAGGTGTACTAAACGAAGTTTTGCAGGTTGTTAATTCCTCTGTTATGGGTTGCGTATATTATTTTACCTGGTTAAAATGAAACCATTAATTAGCAGTTTTTTCAAATGGTAAAATAGGTAGCACCACATTATCCAGCATTGACCCCTGAAGTTTGCTATACATAATTCCTCTGGTAGTGGCAATAGATAATTTCCATAGATCTATATTCAAAGTATGAACAATGATGGCTTCACCATATGATCCTTGTTTGATTAGTTTGGCGTAGCCAGAAATCTTACTTAAAAGTGAAAATTGATTATTACGCCCTTTTCTATTGTAAATAGGTTTATATATTTAATAATAATAACTTCAAGCTAATAATGAACATCCACCTATGAGCGCCCAGATCTGGATTTACGGCATAAAACAAGAACAATTACTAAGCAACCTGCCCGATAGCTTTGCTGCTATCAAAGACAAATACCATGATGGTAAAACCCAACTCTCCGTCAAGGATATCTACGATATCTTTTACAGTAACAACCTGCCAGAAAATGCGGAGCTAAGCGACTATGGCCCTGAGGAACTGTTTTTTAATGGCATCAAACGATATTGCTATTTGTATAATGTTTTAGTGGTCTACTATTTCTGCAACTTCGATTGGGAAGAGGAAATAAGACCACAAGGATACGATTGCTCATTCATTTGGGACAGACTACAGGTAAAAGGCCTCGCTGATTGGTTTCTGGCGATTTATAAAGTAATGAATCAGGAAGATACGGAGCATACAAGATACAGAGAGCAGGCGAGGAGAATCGTAAATGAGTATGCATCGGATATTTACGATGGTGAGACTTTTAAGGATGTTTTCAGCTGGTGCGACTATAGCTTTGAACTACTGAAAGCTGGTGCTGATAAGGGCGATTTTGATTTCTTTTTCTACAGTTATTCTTTCTAGTTTAATAACCTCCTTGCTAAACAAGGAGGTTATTAAACATTAAATTTCTATAATCGTAGGTGTATGCTTTGCATATGTGAGGAAATCATTTATCACCCAACTGGTGCGTACTTTCATATAGCTGGTGGTAGTGCCATCACTGCATCCATACCACTCTTCTGCCATCACCGCTTTATCTATAACCACTTCTACTTTTTGCGTTGCGTCCAGCAGCACGCCAAAAACAGTGGCTGCTCCTACATCCGTGCCTAATACATTTTGCAGCAAATCCACTGAAGCGAAGGATACGCGAGGAATACCCATCGCACTGCTAAGGTCTTTGGTCACAAACGGTTTGCCGGCCGTAGTAATATACAGGTAGAATTTCGTCTGTTGCCGGTTACAGAGAAGCAAGGTTTTCACTGTACGCATGTTCAGTTGCTCATCTATCCGGATACAATCTTCCATCGTGATCGCCGGAGCGGTATCTACCCGCTCAAATGGTTCCGCAAACTGCTGTAAGGTGCGGTATACCTGCTCCTGTAAGGGTGTCTTAAACTCCGCTGGCGCCTGATTTGTTACTTCACTGATATAAAACATAATTCCTTATTCTCGAAGTTGCTAAATTAAGGCGCATTTATTAAAAATTTAGCAGGAGCATATATTTTTAAATAGAGATTTTTTTCTCTGAGAAATAAATAAAAAAACTCCTCGTAAAAGAGGAGTTTTTTTATCAGAACATTTTCAATCTTTGAATCGGTAATGCCAGCCAGATAGAATACCGTAGCAGGTTGTAGAGGTTTTTTTTGAGATAACCCGAACGGCTACCCAAAAATGCAAACCGTTGATATAACATTTGTAATACGGAAGATGCCAATACATGCGCACAAATCATATTCTGACTTTTGGCATATTCCGGCCGCATTACATCAATGATAAGGATCAGTCGTCGTTCCGCGGAGTTGTTCCAAGCGGTATGTGTATGCGCATCACAGAAGGGTAGGGCCTTGCCATTTTCCCAGGGTCTGATCTCCTTTGATACCTGAAAGCCGCAATCTGGCAGCGTTGCTGGTACCGACAATCCAAGGTGACAACGAATGATCGCATCCGTATCGCCCTGGTGCGGATTGATATTTGATCCCGGCTCCAGCACACTCAACGAACAGGAAGTCAGATTAGGGATTTGCTTCATCAGCTTCACCGTTTCCGGACATCTTTTGCAATTATCATGCATCGTAAATTTCCAGAAATACAATCCCATCGTTTTCCATTTTTTTGGTGGGAATGACATGGACTTATTAATGAAATATGGCTTTAGCTTAGCTGGCTGCTCGTGCATGAGTCCTGTCACCTCATCACGGATGGTTTCCCAGTTGTTTTCCAGCACACTGACCCAAGGCAGTTCCGCTGTATTGTAGAATGGAGGCTGCTCGCCAGTATACCTGCCTCCGAAAACATTATACCAGGGTTTGCGCATGTTACTCATCGTGTTTTACTTAATAGCTGCTGAGATAATTTTAATCAGGTCCTGACTCTTTTGTTGTACCAGGTCATGTCCCGCATGGAGATAACAGATAGAGAAGTCGTTGGTGGAAAGCTCCATCCAGCGGCGTACTTCAGCAGGAGGGGCCAGCTGATCGCTGATGCCTGCCACTACTGTCAATGGAATATTGATCGCCATGCCTCCTGGCTGATAACATTCCAGCACCTGTAAATCTGCACGCAGTAGCTCACTGGTATGTTGCAATGCTTGCCTGCGCGCTGCTGCTACTCCCGGATCTCCATAGCTTCTCAGTACCTCTTCTATAAATGCAGTTTCATTCAGCTGGTGTAAAGTGCCTGTACTGGCTTCTAGTGGCGCACCGCAGCCGGAAAGTATCATGCCTGCAGGTAGCTTCCTGCCACTGCGTTGTAAAGCGGCATAAAACTCATAAGCCACCAACGCGCCCATACTATGACCAAAGAAATAAAACGTTTCTTCAGGATCAGTATAATCATTCATTAAGTCGGCTATCAGTGCTGGTAGTGCTGTACATGCCGGCTCATGACTCCTTTCTTCACGGCCGCTAGGCTGCACAGCAATGATTTCCAGCTCTTCTCCAAAGGCATCTGCCCAGCGCGAATAAGCAGAGGCCCCGGAACCTGCGTACGGAAAACAATACAGTCGCCGCTTCGCAGACTGGCGCTTTTCATTCATAGACACGAATGCTTTACCAACTTTAGGTGTTGCCACAGGCGTTTCCTCCGGCTGTTGTTCAACAACAGGGAGCTTAGCTGCACAGCTGTCATATACCAACGAGAAAATAAAATCACTCACCGACTCAATGGTGGGATAGTTGTAAGCCAGCGTAGCCGGTAGTTTGCAATGGAAATACTGTTCCAGCTTTGCTACAAATGATATCGCCATCAGGGAATCCATTCCCAGGAAATTGAATCGTTGCCTCGCGTCGATGGTATCCATAGACTCTATTAGCATTACCATCCGTAGCTCCATTCTTACCACTTCTTCAATCTGGGACCGGGCTTTTTCTGGTGTGCTATGCAGGATATTATCCAGGTTGCTGGCCGCCGGTCGTGCGGCAGTACTGTTCTTCGTTACTGCCGCAAATAAGGATGGCTGCAATGAAAAATCGGTGAACAAACGGAATTTCTCCCAATCGATATCTGCAATCAACACCAGCGGTGTTTTTTGCGCCAGGGCTGTTTCCATACAAGCCAATGCCTTATTGGTATTCATCAACTTAAAGCCCAGCTGTTCGAGTACATAGGTTTCCTGCTCTCCTGCACTCATGCCAGCTTCCGCCCACGGACCCCAATCAATGCAGGTTGCTGGCAATCCCAATGCTGCCCTGTATTTGCTGAGCATGTCCATATAATAGTTTGCGGCAGTATAATGACTGAGATCTACTGATCCCCATAGTGCAGAAACAGATGAGAACAGCAGGAAACAATCCAGGTCTCTGTCTTTGGTCAACTCATGTAAGTGCCAGGAAGCATCTGTCTTTATTTTCAATGTTGCTGCCAGTTTGCTGTTGTCCAGCTCAATTACTTTGGAAAACCAATTGACGCCGGCGGCATGCAGCACGCCACGAACAGGGATGTCATTGTTGTCTAGCTGCTGGAAAATGGCGGCCATTGCGGATTTGTCACGCACATCTATGCTGTGTACTTCTACGTGTATGCCTTCCCATTGCAAGTCTAGCAGCTGTTGTATTACCTTATACGCTGGATGTTCAGCAGGGACTTGTGCCCAATTTTCTGCTGCCGGTAAACTTCGTCTGCCTATCAGCACGAGGTGCTTGATACCTTTGCCTGCCAGCCATTGGGCGCAGGCGAGGCCCAGCCCGCCGAAGCCGCCGGTTATAATATAGGCGCCATCGTTACGGAGTGTAAGCGTGGCCGCCGGCATTTCCGCAACAGCTTGCAACTGCGTTATATATTGTTGTCCGTTGCGAAGGGTGATGCAATGTTCTTTTCCTGGCTGCACAACTTTATGCAGCAACGCCGGCACATCCGCTACGGTGGCAATATCGATCATGCCACCTCTCCATTCGGGATGCTCCAGGAATAATGTTTTTCCGAAACCCCATAACGTAGCGGCATTCAGCTGTAATTCCTGGTCTGCCACCGGCACCGGCTGCGACATACGTGTCAGCAGCCACAAAGGCATTACCATTGCACTTTCTTTCACTGCCTGTAAAAATGGAACGAGCATACTAACGCTAACGGCTGTATTTTTTTCAATGGTGACAATATTGTTTTCACCTATTCCTGCATCTGCATAAATAATTTTCCACTCGCGTTCATTCTCTTTCCTTTGCAGATTTACTACTTTATCCAAAGCCTTACGATAATCACCTTTGCTGGAATTTATGTCAAACTGATAATCCGGTCGGTATTTCCCATTTTCGCCGGTACCAGTACTAAACCAATACACGCTTTTTTGCGTAGCTTTTAATTGCTGCAATAGTTGCTGCGTAATATTCCCCGACGGCGCTGCTATAATCCAGTTAATCTTTTTGTGCAGCAGCTCTTCAGGTATTGCTGATGCAATACTTCCTGCTGGGTTCCAGTTGATCTGGTAGAAGCTATTTTTAAAAGTCTGCCTGGTAGTGCGAGGCTGTTGCGAAGGCATAGCAAAGGCTGTCAGCTGTTCAGGACTCAAACCTTCCAGCCAATAACGCTTATGCTGAAATGCTTGTCCGGGTATAGCTGCTGGAACAGCCTGGCCTCGCATCACTTGCTCCCAGTGTATTTGCGCGCCCGCGGTATACATTTTACATATTGCTTCCAAGAGGAAGTACGCCTCTGTTCTGTCGCCCTTGCGAAAATTGAGTGTACGTAATAGCTGCGCATTGCTACAGTCTATGGTTTCGCTGACAGCTAAAAGCGTATTTCCTCCTGGCCCTATCTCTACAAACTCCCGTATACGCTCCTCAGCCAGCAACATCAATGCCTGGCGGAAATTCACCGCCTGTCTGGTTTGCTTCACCCAGTATTCGGCATCAGGAGCAATGGTCATTTCTCTTCCTAGTAAAGAAGAAATCCATCGCCTGGAAGGAGCCTTAAATGTAAACTGTGAAAGGTATTCGCGGTAAGGCTCCAGCATAGGGTCCATGAGATGGCTGTGGAAAGCCTGTGCCACTTTTAGCTGGTAGGTGCTTATCTTTTGTTCGTTACAATATGCCGCCAGTGCGCTGAGAGATTCACCACTGCCAGAAACAACGGTTTTGGCCGGACTATTAATCGCAGAAATGCAAAGGTCAGGATAGGCTGCAATGGCCTTCGCTACTGTTTCTTTATCTGCAAAAACGGTGAGCATAGAACCCCACTCCGTAAGCGTTTGAAATAATTCGCTTCTCTTTTTCAACAGCAATATGCCTGTTTCGGGCTCGAAACAGCCAGCCAGACAAGCAGCTGCGTATTCGCCAATACTATGGCCCAGTAATATATTCGGGACACAGCCTGCTTCTTCCAGTAAAATCCCCAACCCATACTGTACCCCAAATAATACTGGCTGATAATCATGGTTCATCACAAATGCGCCATCGTCTTTGTGGTTGATCAAAGCGGTTAATGAATAACCTGTTGCAGGATCATCCACGGCAGCGGCGCAGCGGTCAAATGCCCGACGGAACGCAGGAAAATGAAAATATAATTCTCTTCCCATACTCATATACTGATCTCCCTGACCAGAAAAAATAAAACAACGGAGTCCATCAGATATCAGGTCATTAGGCTGGTAAATGCCGTCTTTAAAGGCTTTCAGCTTTTGCAGCAATACATTTTTGCTATCAGCAAGGAATGCCTGTCGATATCGCAGATCAGTACGACTGGTGGCCTGCGTAAAGCACAGGTCATGCATATCTATTGCTGGTTCTGTTTTCAAATAGTCGATCCAGTTATCTGCCTGATGTAATAAGCCTTCGGCAGAATGAGCAGAGAAGATAAATGGTATCTGAAAGAAAGAAGGATTTCTTTGTGTTGCCAATGGTTTTACTGGTGCTGCTTCTTCCAGGATGGCATGCGCCAGCGCGCCACCGAAACCAAATGAGCTAACCGCTGCTCGGCGTCGTATGCCCGGGGCCCAATCATTTAACACGGTGGCTATTTTCAGTCTGCTGCCTTCCAGATGTATGCGTGGATTTAATTCCTGCAGATGTGGTTGCGGTGGAACTTTACCGTGCTGCAATATCAGCACTGATTTGATGATGCCCGCAATACCAGCGCCAGCCTCCAAATGCCCAATATTGGCTTTTACAGCACCTACATAGCAAGGATTTCCTTGTTGACCGTATATCTTCACCAGTTGCTCCATCTCCACCGGATCTCCCAACGCTGTGCCGGTGCCATGTGCTTCTATATAGGAAATGCTTGCTGCATCAATGTTACCTTCGGCTAATGTCCTTGCAATCAGTCGGTACTGCGCATCTCCATCGGGAGAGGTGATGCCGTTGCTTTTTCCATCCTGCCCTGTACTACTTGCCAGCACTGTAGCCAAAATATTATCTCCGTCCAAAATGGCAGCAGATCTTCGTTTTAGCATGACGAGCCCGCATCCTTCTGCACGTACATAACCATCTGCGCTGGCATCAAAAGTTTTGCATCTGCCTACTGGCGACATCATCCCAAACTGTGATAAGGTAATGGTGGGCCCGGGAGATAATAACGCATTTACACCACCGGCAATCGCCTGGGTACATTCTCCATTTCGTATTGCCTTCACCGCGAGATGAAAGGCTGTCAGTGAAGAAGAACAGGCTGTATCCACCGCTATGCTGGGGCCTTTCAGGTCATAGGTATACGAAATCCTGTTCGCAGTCAGACTATTCGCATTGCCCAGCCCCGAATAGGCATTAAAGCTCTCCATACCCGGAATGAGCTTTATTTTCATATAGAGGTAATCGTTAGTGCTAACGCCTAAAAAGACGCCGGTATCGCTGCCTGCCAGGTTTTCCTTCTTCCATCCTGCATTCTCCAGCAGCCGCCACGATGTCTCCATCAGCAAACGTTGCTGCGGATCTATTTCTGGCGCCTCATACGGCGAAATGCCGAATAATGCCGGATCAAACTGATCTATATTATCTATAAACCCGCCCCAGCGCGTATTTACTTTACCAGGCATCGCTGGTTTTTCATCATAGAAAACCTCATTCGCCCAACGACTCGCAGGTACTTCACGGATCGCATCACCGCCTCGTTGCAGCAGCTCCCAGAAAGCTTCAGGTGAGTCTGCACCAGGGAAGCGACAAGCCATTGCCACAATCACTACATCATCATCTGTATTCACAATCGTATTGTCGTTGGTATGTTTTGCATCATAAATGACCGGTAGGGTGCCTTCTAGATAGCTGTCCAGACAGGTTTTGCGAGATACCTTATAACTGCTTGTTCTGGGAATGCAGCCTGAAGGGACCAGTACTACGTTGTCAGGAACAATGCCATAGCTTTCTGCCAGACTGCCATTGATATGCGTAATGATACTTTCTTTGTTGGCTATGTCTGTATGCCGGTGTATCTCTTGAAATACCAGCAATTCTTCTGAAGAACCAATGTGCGCAATACATACAGTACGATTGTTGGTGGCTATTCCAGGTTGTTGATGGCGTATCGTGCTCTCCAGGTCATCGGCGGTATAATTGACACCACGAACAATAATGATATCTTTTGTTCTGCCGGTAATATAAAGATGATTACCCTGAATGAAGCCAGTGTCGCCGGTTTTCAATGGTGCATCATCTGTGATGCTTTGTTGCAGTTTGTCTTCCAGGTAGCCGCTGGCATTGCCAGTTCCTTGTATATAAATTTCACCTTCTTGACCAGCTGTCAGCTTTTCGCCTGTGATGGTATGATGTATGGAGATGCTAACGTCATCGCCTATACGATAGGGAAGGAGGGATCTTGAAGTATTTCCTATTTGTCGTGTATGCATGAAGGTTAGCAACTCATCTAACCCTTCTCCGCCGCCAGCGGCCAGCAATGTGGCTTCTGCCAGTCCATAAACAGGTTTGAATGCATGTATGTCGAAGCCTGTATCTTTAAATTTTGTGGCAAATCGTTGTAGGATTTCGGGAGAAACTGTTTCAGCACCTACATAAACATATTTCCAGGAAGATAGCTGCAAGCCTTGTGTAGTATTGATTTTATTGCAACACAGGTCGAACGCGAAAGGTGGCGCTGCAGCGGCATTAGCCTGGTATTGTCCAATCATTTTCAGCCACAGCGTTGGTGTAGCCATAAACGTCTGTGGATTGATAAACACGCCAAACCCATGTTCAAAGAGTACGGTCAGTAGATGACCTATTAGCCCCATATCATGATGGAAAGGCAGCCATCCGGCTACCCGCACAGGCTCGCTCCGCTGGAAGCTATTGTACATAAAGGCCAGGTTACTCATCGCATTGCGGTGGCGAATCACCACTCCTTTTGGAACGCTGGTAGAACCTGATGTATATTGAATGTAAGCGATATCGTCTTCATGGATGGCTGGTAATTCTACCACACTGATATTCTGCTGCTGCAGGCGGTCCAGCACCACAATCTGTATATTTGCCAGCCCTGCTTCCTGTATGGCTTGCCTGAACAGCGGTAGCTGCTCTTCGGCCACTAGTATAGTGCGGATGGTCCGTTGTTGTAAAATCCGGATTATACGCTCCATCCCATTTTTATCTTTATTATTACGTACTGGCGCCATGGGCGCAGGTATCACGCCAGCCATCATACAGCCGAAGAATGCAGTTGTAAACTCCGTCTGCTCCCGAGCACATAGTAATACAATTTCTTTTGAGGAAAGATGATGGCAGAGATTTTCCGCGATGATAATACATTGCTGTTTAAGCGTACGATAGGTAAATACCGTAGATTCATTACCGTTATGATCCAGGAATACGAGCGCTTTGTCATTGGCTTTGCCAACAGGGAACCTGGATATCAGGTCAACAATTGTTTTATGCTCCATGCATAATAATTTTTCAGGATTTCCGTAGAAATGATTTCATGAAAATGCCGCCGGTATTCACTTTGGAGAATACCGACGAACAAAGAGGATTACCAGGTTTTGTTATTGAAATAAGGACAATTACTGTTGGTCTTTTTATCATGCACCCTGATTTGCCTGGTAGTACCTGCATATTCAAAGTATACATCGTAAGAACCGCCGGAAGTAACACAGTTATCAGTATCCCAGTTGTCGTTGGTAGTGAAGCCCATGGCAGGGCCGAGACCAGCCACACTGGTTACTTTTTTACCATTGATTGTCAAGTTGCTTGTCTGCGGAAGCTGCGACCAGTTCTGATTCCAGGTACCTATATCGCCGATGATGATCAACCTGGTACTATTACCTTTGTTGGCGATAATCTTATCACAGATTTCTTTTAACGTAAGCTGCTTATCTGTATTAAACATCACCACATGACCACCATATCTTTTACCATCGGTAAATACTGCTGTGATAGACAGGCAGCTATTGATATTGGGATACTCGAGTATGTCCTGACCTGTAGCCTGACCTACTTCTCCTTCATTTACTGCAATTGTTTTTGCCATAAAATAAAATGTTAACGTTAATGGATAAACGATGAACTGGATTTTGTTTATGCTGGTTAATGATTGTTTGCTTAGGCAGATAGAAACCAGGCCGTATTGCTACGGCCCGGCATGTTGATTATCTACAAGGACCGGTTACATCAGTGATGTTTTTAGTAGCAAGACTTTGCACCAGTGCATTTTGTACCATACGTTGAACGTATGCCCGCCTGTCATCAGTAGAAGCAGTTACTACGTTCCCTTGTACCAATGTAGATGAGATGGGCCCGCTACCATTGGTGCCATTGATTAGGATCTCCCAGCTGCGGCCACCGCCGGCAATAACGCCCCGGACTTCTAATCTGATGCTGCCGTATTGTATGCTGAAAGGTGGAAGTCTCCAGATATCTTCAAATGATAATTGTGCGATAGCAGAATGAGCATCTGCTATATTCTGATTAGATACCGCTGATGGATAGTCAGTAATGGAGCCCTGTGGGGTAATGGTGAGGGCACAGTTCGGGTCATTGAAAAGTTCTGTCCCGGGTTGCATTGCTTGTGTTTTTTCTGTCATAGCGATAGTTTTTAGATTGGTGTAATCATGCACTCAGCTTACTGATAATAGTGCTACCGTCGTTAGCAGTACCAGTCAATGTATATTCTCCTGTTTTCAGTGCTTCAGTGAGCGTGCCATATGTGTTCACGTTACCAGGAACATTGTAGGTGCTGTTATCAGGCCTGGTAAGTACTAGTGTTTTAAGGTTCTTGCCTACCCAACTAAACGTGCCCTGGTTACCGCTTTTAGTAAGATTGAAATATTGTATCTGCGGATGACTATCATTATCTCCCAGGTAATAGGTTGTTTTAGTGCCTCCTGGATGTGTAATGATTAATTTATAAGGTTGGTTGCTTAATTGCACTTCCAATGCCGGCCAGTTGAGAGGATCTGTTGCCCAGGTGACACCGGATAAGGTTCCATCCTCAGCTCTGGTATTATACTTAAAGTATTTGATGCCGATTGGTTTGATTTTGAAACGTAGTTCTTGTGTAGGTCTCGAATCACTATATCCGAATGCGCTCAGCTTATACGAGGCATAGTCCGGCATGGCATCATAATTCCCTTGATAAGCTGTAACCAGGTCTCTGCCTGGCACTACTGTCATTGGATTAATAGGATTACTGATAGATCTGTCAGGTTTTTTCAAAAGGGAACTGGCCGCATAAGTCAGTGTCCAGTCAAGTGTAATAGATTGGTCTGCTGTCAATGGTTCATCACCTACTTCCTGACCAGGCGCCAGGTCCGCTGTTTTATATGCTTTAAATTCATTGATGATAGCAGGACTTTGATAAAGGTATACGATTACAGGATCACTGGCTTTTCCATTTATATCGTATGCAGTAACAGTATATGGCGTATTTGCTGCTGTAGCAGCAATGTTTACAGGACTGGTTCCTCTATAAGGAGAAGGCTCTTGTATAGGGAATTCCCTTTCTATAGGTATTTCCGGGAAGCCTGCTACTTTTACCTTCGCAGAGCCCGTGGAGTACCAGGTAAGTAATGTAGATTGTCCCAGGCCAACAACCAGCTGTTGCAGATAGGCCAGTACCCCAAACTTCGACTCTACTGTTTTGACAATCGGTACCTCCGAAGGAATTGGCTCCACGGTAAGTACATAATCATTGATAGCAACGATGGCGGTACCAGCTATACTATTAATGGCTACTTGTTCAAACGTTATGTGGATCTCTGCACCTGGCGCCAGTGGATTGTTAAGCTTTATGCCAGTTACATTAAAAATGGCTGCTTGCGGATTATCTTTAGCGCAACTAAAACTTTTCGTTTGGGATTTGCCGTTAAAACTGGCATCTAATGCGAGTGTAGTGTCTGTATTGCCAACGGGAAAAGTTATTGTTATCAGGCTATCGCTGTCAAAATTAATGGTGTCTGTGGTGTCATTTTTAATGAACAGATCCAGATCTACAAATGCATTGGTATATATTTCTGAAGGGCTGAACCTATATGTGAAGTTAGTTTCCATAATGTAGTTTTAGTTGTTTTGAGGTTCCTGGTTATTAGCTCCGGAAAGTGTAATCCATCCTTCTGTAAGCCGTAGATTATCCTGATCTGCTGTTGCAATAGGGGTGTATTGCTCTATCTCTTTTTCTTCATTCCAGCTGGTGACATCTTTTCTGGCTACCCAACCCCATTTGCCTTGTACTTCCGCCGGTGTAGGCATTTTTATTTTGTCAGGATCCAGTAATAATGGTCCGGTACGGAAGGTAGATTTAAGGTTGCCAAGCGCATTGGCAACAGGGCCTGTAGGCAAGCTGATGTTAAATTGTGGCTGACTTCCCGGAATGACTGGAATAGCACCGGAAGGGTCTACCAACATAGTCAGTTTAACTGTATTACGTTTAGGGGTCAACGTTATAGTATGTCCCTGTTTTACGTAATTAGATTCGAAGCTGACGCCATTGAATTTTTGTGCTGCAAATCCTGCCAGGTTAATCTTTCCTCTGGTATTCCTTGAAAACATCTTCAACAATTCCTTTGTTTGCCCATTTGCCCCATACACCGCATAGAAATTACTGTAATCATCCGCCTCAAAATAGCCAATGGCGCCATTTCCAGACAGGTATGCATCGCCAATCCTGATGGCGAAAGGTGTATTCATATAAGGTGGATCGGTAGGTTGGTATTGTTGGCTGCTGTCGTAAAATTTACCAGTATCTGCCCAGCTTTGATTATACATAGGTGTGCCTGCTAGTTCCATATGTACCTCTCCACGAACTACTGCCAGCGGTCTTCCCAGTAGTATACTCTGGTTGCCTGACTGACTCTTGAAATTGCTCATTGGCCAGAGGGTAACATCTATTACGCTGATCAGGTCATCATAGGCAGTAGAACCATCAAACCCGGTTTTGAGCAAGGCCATCACAAAATCCTGTAAATGCTGGTTCTCCAGTGCAGGCGGCGCTCCTAAAGCAGTATTGCTACCTGGTACTGCATCCCAGCGGATAGTATATTGAAAGTCATTTTCCTCATTACCATCCGATATCTGACGCTGTACCTTAATAATAGAGCCCTGGTTAAAACCATTGGCATCGAATACCATCAGCGAATTATCCAGGTGATTAGGCATTACCCAGCCACAAATTGGACTGGTAAGATCGGAGGAATTCGTATGAATGCTATCATTGTTCTGCTGTAACAGGTTTAAGCGTACATTTACCGGTTGCGATACTCTGGGAGATAATTGCCCAAAATATTTCTGATTAGGATTGGTGTAGTTAGGACTGCTGGTAGTGAAATTCTCTGACCAGAAAACGTTTTCGAGGGGATCTATAGGGCCGGCATGACTATCCTTGGTGGTTAATACCTGTCCAAAAGAATCTACCACCCATAGGTCTATCATCTGAAAATGCCCCGACCTGATGGGATAGAAAGGTTGTGAATCGGTGTAACTACTACTTACTTGTGGGCGAAAGTTTAATTCTGAATCTCCCAATAAGCGTTTTACATTAGTATCTGTAGGAGCCTTATTTATTGAAATAAGAGAAGTGATCAGTTGTCTGGTGAAACCACTCATAGATTGAGTGAGTAAATCAATACGGCCCACCTGACCGGCTACTCTTTGAAGGTCATCCAGGATATACTGCGGAAGTCCATCATACATCGGGTCATCCTGGAAGGCTGCCATTTTTGTTTTGATGACTTGAGAAGATTTGGCATTCATCACCGCACGGCCATAAAACACAATGGAGGATTGTGCCGGCGCCATACTACTGCCAGACCAGTCGTAGTCAATATCTCCCAGCACCCAATCTTTCAATGAGTCAGTGACTATGCCGGAAGATGGGAAAAAATTCATTTTCCAATCCATATAGATGGGCGTCCATGGCTGCCTGGTAATAAAGGCTACTGCAAATGGTGAAGGTAATACACCCTCCATACCTGAAACTGCATTCAGTGCCTGAGGATGGATACCCAATGTTTCGCTGTCATTCCAAACGGATGTTTGCTGTGCCTGTATTTGTAGTGTCAGCTGTTTCATCTGATCATTGGTGGGTGTAACACCGGCTTTGCCAAACCAGATACTGGCTATCATGGCTGCACAAGAAGTATCGAGGAGCATGGTTTCAACCCATAGGTCCATGGCCTCTTTGGGGAAGATGTTCCAGGTCGGCAGGGTAACTTTGCCCAGCAAGTCTGTAGCATTTACGAGAAAGGAACGTGGAGAACCACTAATCGTAAATGTGATATTTATGCCGGTAATTGTCTGGCCGGTAAAACGTACCGGCAAATTGAAGGTATCTGTATATTGTTCAGGAGAGGTAAGTTTAGGATCAATAGAAGCTCCACCCACCATAATAACAGGATCTACGGGAGCAGAAGCAGCGAGAAGGTCAATCGTTTTCAATACAAAGTTATTAGTAAGCTTGTCACTAAATGTCTTTGCATCTGTTAGAATCTGCGCCTGCTTTGTGTCCCTGTCCTGGGTTTTACTATTAAGCGCCGAAGTGATAGCGGCCATGCTATTGTTTACCTGTGTTTGTATGTTAGCAGGCACTTGTCTTCCAAAAATAGATTGTTTCACATGCAGCTGAAACATCTCTTGCCTTAAAGTTTGTATATCTGCATTCAGGTTATTTAAATCCTGTTGTTTAAGGTTTAGTTGTGTCAATGAATCGGTGTCGGCGGCATTCAATGGAATGGATTGTTGCCCACCTGTTCCAAGGATATTATCATCAGTACTTTCCGGCCTTACTACGATCCATTCCTGGCCACTGTAATGTTGCTCAAAGCGATCCGCATGGATGGCCATTTCCACAGCGGTAGGGTCGCTATTTAGCTGTGCCAGCAAATCTTTCTGAAATGCTTCTAATGCTCTTTCTATGATAGGGATATCAGCGGGATTCTGTTGGTTCTCTGCTACTACTTTGTTGGCCATATACGTAGAAATAGCTTCCATTGCATTATTGCCAACAGCAATAGTTACTCCTCCATCAGGGGTAGGTATCCCGGAACCATAGCCCCAGGAATCTCCTTTCCACTCCACGGATGCCATAGAATGACAGATACATTGCTTAGGCAAATCAGGTTGGTCTTCTTTTATGCCATGCTGCTGCCGCCAGCTATTCCAGGCAGTCATCGCTGTTTTTATCTGTGGAGGTAACTGCGGACCATAAGCGCCTTTAAGCCCATAATTTTGTTGCCATTGCTGCCACGTTGCCACTGCTTCCTGCACAGCGCCAGCGCCGCCAACAGACCATCCAAACTGCCCTTCCAGTGCATTCATCCAGTCTGTGTTATTGCCGGTGGCAATATCTGTCAGCAGATCTTCCGTAGGATCCGCATACCATCCCAAAAGAGAATAGGTATACTGACCTGCATCTCCGCCGGCATTATCATGCATGGTAAAAACATTCTTCACATTATCATAGGCTACAGACCACGACACATCCCCTGGACCTACTGCTTTAATCTTTGCCTGGTCATCTTTAATTTCTCCTGTAAAGCTGGCCAATGTCATGCTCACGCCAATACCTCTTACCGGAAAATCAGGGTCATTAGGATATGGGTATTGACTATCTCCTGATGACGTACCGATATCGTCCGAATCATCAATGTCGAACAGCATATCACTACAGATAATTGTAGCTTGTAATTGCGGTGGCGCAGGATTGGGATTGTCTTTGCTAAGAGTAGGATATTTAAAACGTGTTACCAACCAACGGTTAGGCACCAACGGAAATGCAACATTGCCGTCAGGATTGTTTTCATCGGATTGTTGTCCTTGGCGCATACTAAAGGGAAGGGTCCACATGAGGTGTATACCGGCAGCAGGACTGGTTCCTCTGACAAATGGTTGCGGGTCTGCTACCAATTTTCGGGACAGGTTATAATAATTATTTTTTGTTGATGCCCATATACCAGATCTGGTATCAGGAAGGCCTAAACGTAGGATGTCCATAGGAACGGGCACCATTACAACAGGGCCAGGCCAAACGGGGATATAGTTAGTTGCCATGATTTACATTTTAAGGTTGGGTAATAGATGAGCCACATGCAAGAGAGTCGGCGTCCAGATTATATTCCTGGTTGCCTGCTGCCCGTACTAGCTGTATGGCCATGGCACCAGGCGCCAGCTTTCCGTTAGGTAGCGCATTTGCAGGCATGGCTTTAATAACGTTCTCACGGAGTGTAGCCAGATCGATAACGCCTGGTTCCGCGCCGTTACGTAATGTGCCAGCAGCTTTGATGGGAGTGGGGCCGTTAAAGAGCTGCACACCTGCAGGATAAGGATTGTCTGTCGGATAGCCCAGCCCCCGTAATGCTATAGTGAAATTCGTGGCGTTGGCGTCCCGCGTAATACCAAAATGGAGGCCTTCAGAAGGTTCAATAAAATTCACTTTATCAGGAATACCATCCCAGATACATAACAACGTATTGTCGGAGAGGCGATCCATACGTAATATCTTCACGGGAGTGCCATTATTTGTTGCCTCGATTTCAAGTCCGGGCCATCCGGCCACTACCACCGATCTGAAGATGAGTCCTGTCATGCCGCCACCTGCTGTAGTCGGTACTGGCGCTGATTCATCGCGTAGTTCGGCGCGGAGCAGCTGTTGTTTAGCATCTATCTGCGCATATATTTCTTCATAAAAGGTTTCATTAAAAACCTGTTCTTTTGATGAAAGTACACCTACGCTGAGTGCCCCGTCTACCAATCGGTCCAGCCAGTTTCTATCTACATAAAAGAAACGCATGGACTCCAACGGCAACATACGGTTATCTGCCACCAGGTATTCAACAGGCATGCCGTAAAGTAACGTCAGCTGCGCCAGCCAGGTCGTCAGGTTGTCTGGTAACACCGGTGCAGGATAATTTCCATCCCTGACAGATAACAGCTGTTGCATCATATTGGTGGCTACAGCATTTCTGTTTCCCCATGATTTCATATTATTCGCTTTTTATTTTTTTAACAAGCATTAATAACGGGTCTGCATCTTCTTCTAGAATAGCTACTTTTTCTTCTTGGGTGAATACACCTGGAAGTCCATCCTGCAATACTGCTTCCGCGCGCGTGGTAATCTGTGGCCATTTCACTTTGCTGAAACCTCCTGCCAGCAGCATGCCTACGGCGGTGCGGGCGCTCTCGGATGTTTTAATACTGCGGGTATTACCTGCGATCGCGTTGATTTTATGCTCGTCTAATTGCCGCGCACTGTTGATGATACCAAGGAGATATACATTCCGCCAATTGAAAAGATCACCGGAAAATGCGGCATCCGACAAGGCCAGGAGCCTACCCGTCTGCCATGCTGTACTATAGGCGTGATTAAAAAGTCCTGTTTCGGGATCATAATGGATTGCATGATCACTGTAGTGATATGGACCATAGGCAAGGTCCCTCTTTGTTGGTGAAGGGATCAATGGTCCCCGGTACCACGAGGTGCTCTCTTCGCCCTGACGCATTTTATTTTGCAATGGAACGTATCCCATCTGCAGCGCTTTTTGTGCATCTGAAGATATTTCTCCTGTTTTAGCTGATAGCGGCATTTGCAGCAATTGCACGCCACCTCTGCCATCCAGACAAAGATTCTCCATCAACTGAATGAAGCTGCCTTGCGCCGCCTTAGCCCTGAACTGCCAGGAACCTAATAATACTAATCGTATCTTCGTATAGCCGCCACCGATAGTGCTGCCATGAAGATGATCCTGGTGCCCTTCATATGAAACCAGGAACATCGTATTTTCTGCATCTGCCATTGGTAATCTGTTACCAAATACAAGTGAGAAACATCCATCGTCCTGCATGCCGAGCAATATCTTTCCTCCAGTATTCACCTCCCTGCCATGTGCAAGAAATGGTAACTCGTCAAGAGAAGGTGTAATCGCCTGAAAGTAAGGCAGGTCAATATCGACAACCGTTACAAGCGTATCGTCTGCTCCAAAAAGATCACCTAATGCAGGTGGTAATATCTTTGTATCCAATGGCTTCACCACTTCTGATGCCTTCATTACCTGTGGCTCGCTAACCTTTGTCTTGAAATCGTCCGGGTAAATCGTCAGTAGTCCAATCCATGGTATCGGATTTTGGTCGCTATCTACCGCCAGATTAGCTCCTCTCGTGGTGGTGGCCGGATCTATTGAACGTGCCCAGGGCAGTGCAAAGCTGCTAAATACCATATTGGGCATGTGATTATCATAAAGTCCTTCCTGGTTGGCGGGAGGGTACACCATATGTATTTCGGAAGGGTTGATGGAAAACCGGGGCCCGTCCACTACCAGTGGCTGTGTTGCCACATATGGAGCAGGTGTTTCACCAGGAATATCTTTCACCTGATGTTCAGCCTTTAAGGTATATAAGCCTGCTTCCAGCGGATTTAATATCGCATCATAAAATCGTATCATACCCGGCCCTATAGAACCTGGCGTGGTTTCAATAATAGGTGTCATATTGCCTGTTTTTGAGCGTGAATACTAACCGTGGCTGTTTTAATGGTAGTTGCGCTAATGTCGAGCCCTGCATGACTGAGTTGTATCCCTTCTGCAAAAGTGTTATTTTCAATCATGTCAGTGAAGCCATACATACCATTGATCTGTACTTTATTGTCTTTCGGGATAGCCAGTATAGCCATGTAAGGTGCATCTGTTGCATCTTTCGGACAAGGGTATATCAATAGTGTTCCTTTCTCTGTTTCGTGTAGCCGTAGCGGTTGCAGGTTATCTCCCTGCAATGGCAAACTACCTGCGCCGATAGCAATATCGAGTCTGTCAGCACTGGTATGCTGGTCTACCAGTACGGCGATATATTGTGTGCCAGCAGGGAATACAGATTGAATCCATCCACTACGTTTAGTGTTGCCTGTGTCGGTGATTTTGTTACCATTCATTAAATCTGCAGCATCAATCAGTCCGGTGTTAGCATGAGTACCGCGAACGCGTATACGCTGACTGTTCTGTACACGTACCATGGCGGCATCTCCCAGTGCCCAAACGCTGTTGGTTTTAAATAGCTGAGAGTAGATATCCCAGCCGCTGATGCCATCTGCATTGCCTTCATAGCCTTGTACTGCCACTTGCGCGGTGCCCGCTGCCAGCGATACTGGCTGTTCTCCTATGATCAGCTGTATGCCATTCAAACGGCCATGCCTATCGAAGGAAGTAATGCGCAACGGTAAATCACCATTGGTTTGCAGCATGGTAGCGGTACGATAGTCAGTATTCCATAACAGCGTGGTGCCATCATACAATTGCTTGCTGCTATCATTGTAAATAGCATCCAGCTTGGTTTTTCTATTTAGATTAGGCGCTGGCTGATATTGGCTTTTAACGGATCTGACATTGCTGCCTACTTTATATCGTTTTACTATGCCTGCCAACTGCGGTGCTTTGAGTGGTTTTATAGCATGAGCGAATGAAACCGGCAAGGACGGTGGCTGAATATTTTTACCAGGTTCCAATACGCCATTGTTTTGGTAGATGCCTAACCGCGCAATAACAGGTAACGCCTGCAATATCATATCTGCTGAAGCGGCCATCACACTAAGATCCGGATTAAGCGGCGCCAGTATATCGCTAGCTGCAATTCCATCCAGGATGCTATTGCGTTTGATAACAATACCAGCAGTCATGATAGAATGCATGATCACATGGTAGGCATTGTTCTGGTCACTAACCGGATACCTGGCGGCTGCAGGGAATTTGATGACGTTTTTAAAAGGTAATATGTGTTTCGTACCAAACTCATATTGAAGGTTCATGATATCAAAGGCTGGAACGTTGCCGAGGAAATTGTATTCGTCTGCATCCAGTAAAATGCCATAAGATGCACCAGGTATCAGCAGATCATCTGCCTGCGGCGCTTTATTTCGGTCTAATGGGTCTTTGGACCACATAGCTGATGGCGCGCCATTGGTGTCAATAATGAGCTTTATTTTGCGGTCTGTGAGGTTTACAGGATTGCCGCGATCATCCGTAAGTGTAATAGTCAGTGGTGCATTTAAATCATCTATATAACCCATTGGTCGCACACCTACCTTTATGCCGGGCTGATTGAAGCCGCTATTGGTCACTATCACCGCTGATGCAGGGATGGCGGATTTGGCGGTCAGCATAAAAGGATAGGGTTGGATAGTCCAGCGTTCACCGTCATCATTCAATAAGCCTGATTCCGGATTGAGTTTAACCACCTGTTGTACTGGTGTGGTATTACGCTGTTTCAACCTGGCGTTCTTCATCGTACTGCCAGCTTCTGCTGGTGGAGGGAGGAAGGCGTCCGCAAATTCTTTCCAGCTGATGTTATTGTCTGTCGTTTGTGTTTTACCGGAGCCGATAGGAATGGTGAAGGATATCACAAACCAGTCTACCTTCACAGAACCATGCGTAGGCGGGCCTTCCAGCTTCAGTGTAGCGCCTAACTCTGCACGCAGGGTGATGGATACGCCGAGTATAGTGGTGCCGAAAGAAGCACCCACGGTAATACTGATGCCAACATTGAAGTAGAACGGATTCCATTCTATCAGAAAATCGGCAGAGGCATTCAGCCATGCTTTCAACGGGCCTAACTGATAAGCGACGTTCAGATATCCACCAGCCATCACCGCGGTAGGACAAAGCGCAAAATAAGCGCCACCGCCAACACTGATGCTGCCTACAGAAATGTCCAGCTTCCATTGCATGCCAAGCCGTGGCACCTCCGGATACCAGGCCGGCTTCTTGAAGTCAGGATGGTAGCCACCCAGCGAGATCACAAAATCTCCCGCTGGAATCATGCCTGCTGGTGTAGGAATATTTTTAAACCACAGGAAGAATGCAAATCCGCCTGTTACTTTACAATCTTTGGATAATACGAATGAATTCGGCGTCAGCTGCGCTTCTGCAGAGATAACTCCATACGAAGGTTTGAAGGAAATCTTTAACGCCAGCTCAAAATATGCCAGGGCAAACTGTCTTGGTATTTTTGGTGGTAAAGAAGTAAAGCTAAGGCCAAGTAAGTTCACCTCAAACTCCTTCCCAAAGCTGATGAACAATAGGGCGGAAGTAGTCAGCAGTTCAAAGGAGGTAAACTTAATACCTGCTGCCAGCCAGTACTGGCCTACCTCTGGCTCTACTACTTTACTCAATGCCACGAGTGCTGTTCCCGGATCTTCTCCTTCTGCAAAGGTGCCATCAGATAATCCTTTGAGTAATGGAAAATCTTGTACTCCTGTAATATCAGGGATCTTCAGCGAACGATTGAAACTGAAGCCTGCTGCTACACCAGTGATAAAGAAGAATGGAGGGCCACCCAATGGTGCTGTCAGCACGGCAAAAATAAACAGAGAAGGTTGTTTGGATGCATTCGGGGCAGGAGATACGGCGATTTCTGCATAAGAACCTAATGCCATCAATGCAAAGGTACCCGCCTTGATCACCGCAACGCCATTATACACGATCACATTCTGGCCGGAAACAACGGTTTCTGTTTTAACAAAGCCACCATTGATTTCTACTGCGCCGCCCTTGAAGCTGATGTCGAGGCCCTGTAAATCTGCGGTATACTTACTGAAATTAGTAGGGTCGGTAACGGGAACGCCTACTGTTAAACCAACAACAGATGCCTTCAGTCCTGCCAATGCTACATTACCGGTAAATAGGAATTCCAGCAATCTGCGTTGATCTTCCCAACCCAACCCAAAGCTATCTATATACAACGGCCCAAATGAACGCTCTATAGGTACGATCACCTGTGAACCATTTCCAGTATTGCTTTTCAGGTTTACCCATAACTTATTAATGTAAGCAGTGGTTACCGAGAATTCAGGATTAACTGGTGGATTACCACTATCGGCGCCTGATCCAAGAATATTGTTTGCGATAGGATTGCTGCCACCAGATCCTGCCAGCTTATCCGGCGCCAGCGACAACCCAATTTTTGCCAGGGTAATACCTGCACCAAATTGTACGGTAGGTCCACCGCTGGCATTAAAGGTCAGCGCGAATACCGTTCTGGGTTGTACCGCTCCTATCTTAAACCTCGGCTGATCTACGATAGGTTTTCCGCCAGTACCGATTATATCAAATCCCAGGTTGTTCAACATCATGCTGAACAAAGAGAAGTTGACACTGAAATCATTTCCTGTTTTTGTTATAGGCAGATAAAAACCTATACCAGGATCTCCTGCAACACTGCCATCACCTGCTTTTGTAATCCAGTCTCTGTCTGTTGCGCCCAACTGCAATACCAGGTTTGGCAACGCGGCAATTTTTAATCCAGGCGCAGCTACCGTGACGCCAAAATAATCCGCTTTGCCGGTAAGTGGTCCTACGATAATGGAGCCTGTATTGCCATCACCAAATTGTAATAAGGTGAGTTTATTCTGCATCAACGTATACAACAGATTACCAAAGAAACCTGTTGGTGTGAGCTTGGTGAGATTGTCGATGCTGTTCAGCTCATACTTGGTACCGCTCTTCAGTATCAGTGAGGTGGCCTGTAACAAGACTGCCGGCGTAGGGGCGTTAGCGATAGTGCTCACTATCGGCGCCTCCAGCCAGGTTTTTACCTTATCCAGGTTTAGTACCAGCAGGGATACATATCTTGGCAGCACTACCTTCACCACTTTCAAGAGCCAATCTGTAACACTGCCAGACATGGCCGCCGCTTCTGCTGCAGGTTTGGAGAAAAAGTTAGGTAACAACTCTATCGCAAGATCAGAGTGCTGCGTAGCATCTGTACTATTGCTGATAGGATCAAATATCAGATTGAAGCCCTTATTCAGATCATAAGCCAGTGTAATCCCTGGCCCACTGTTATCATCTACCGGTATCAGGAGGTCCATACCGAATGAGAAAGTAACAGAGCCATCTAACTTAACACCAACACCAGTTTCAGCAAGCTTTATTTTCATAACCTGCGTATCAGGCAGCGTGAAATCTGCCCAGAGTCCGAGGTATCCTGCATCATTAAGTCCTGCGAGTATGGTGACAGGTATTTTGCTGTCTGGTGTATATGCGAGTCGGCCTCCTTGTGCCTTCACGCCTGGCATTACGTCCTGCAGTAAGGTGATCAAACCCTGAACGGTAGTAGGGGCGCCACTTTGCGAGAATTTCTCTCTTAACCATCCTAATGCTACGGACTCTATATCGTTTAATAAATCTTTCTGAGCTCTTGACGCAAAAGCACTTGGTGAAGTCACCCCAATGATAGCATCCACCAATGCCATCGTATCTACTTGCTTGCCAAAGTTCAGCAGTTTCGTCACAAAGGTGCCTGCTCCACTATCGGAAAGTTTTTGTAATACTGTAGGGACAAGGTTCTTGAGGACGGCTGCCGCAGCTAGTTTACCTGCCTGTTCCAGTAGTGTTCCCCATCCAAGGAATGGTAGCAATTGTAAAGAAATACCACTTGGCGCATCAACTTTTCCCTGTGATATTTTCAGGAAGAAGTCTTTGTTATATCCCGTATTTACATAAAATGCAAGTGGAATTTTACTTCCTGATGAGATGGTAAGCTCGCCGCCAAATGAAGGCTGATAGTTGCCATCGATGCCCACCTGGAAGGACAATAAATTCAAGGTCCCCCAGTTATCGCTGATCACAAGGTCTTTTGCATTGAAACCAAAACTCGCCACATCGTCTTTCCCACTCAAGTCTATCTCAAAACCATAAGGCATGCCGGTAATCTTCGCACCTGTTGGATCAGGTGTTATTTTAATGCCATTAGGTGCAGTAACTTCGGGCAGATGACTCAATAGCTGCACCAGTTTGGAAATACTGAACTTTCCATTTGTACCTAATACATCATCTGAAAGTAGCCATGCCAAAGGATCATAAAGGATGCCCATTAATGATGGCATCTGCCATTGCAGATCTGTTTTGCTTACGGCTGCAACAGTAGCGCCATTAATCAAACGCTGGACTGTGAGGCTTTCCGCTGGCGCTTTATCTGCAAGTCCCAGGCCTTCGAATATCTGTTGTATCAACGGATATTTCTTCAGGAGCTGTTCCTCAAAAACTGCGTTCAGCAAAATGTTAAGGGTGAAAGATGGGGCGAGGTCTGCTACATCATCGAGGAAGTCATTGGTATGGAAGGGGATCAGCCGCAGCGCTTTGGCAGCGGGCTTGCTACCATCTCCCCAGGTAGCTACTGACGTAAATGTTGGTGTTACACTACCTGATTCCAATTTTAATGTGAAGCCGCTTTTCAGCGTTACGCCTACATTTTCACAATATATATCCAGCTCTCCATTAAGTACCTGGTTGTTAAGATCTAGCTGAATACCGCCGCTGATCAGCAGGAAGGAGCCCAACGGGAAACTGTCTGCAGGCAATATGCCAAAGGAAATAACACCGGTAGCATCTGTGCTGAAAGTCCAGCGGCCTGCTTTATAAGGGCCCTGGTTCTTAGCAAGATTGGCGGCCAGTTGTTTCAGGTTCTCTACATTAGCCAGATCGAATAATTGCCCAAATAATTGCTGGAATGTTTTATAAGGATCAGAAATTAACTCGAGTAACTTATATGGATATACGGTGTAACCTTCTTCTGCAGGCGCGCAGATGCCAAGGCCCGACAAAAGCTGCAATACAGGGACTTCAAATTTAGGTAGCTGGAACCCAAGTATATCAGAAAGGAAAGAGTAGAGCAGGTCGCGCTCTTCCTGTATAGCGAGTAATTTGTTGAACTGTGTTTGAATGTAGCTATCAAAATTAGCGAGTAAACCATTCCAACCTGCCGTATTAATTCCCAACAATCCATCAGGTAGATTATAGAGCTCAATATAGCGCAGGTCTGTTTCTCCATCAGGCGCTAAAGTAAGGCCCAGCATAGATAACAGGCTATAGGCTTTTTGGAACAATGGTTTGTTCTTCACTTGCTGAAAGCCTGCCTGTAATCCCTGGTTCAACAGCAGCATAAAGCCGTTTTGTAAACTGGCAGGGAACCCTGGATCCATAAAGTCCTGCAGGGTGAGCTGGGCTTGTTTTTCCTGTCCTGGCAGCGTTACATTCAATAAGGTTACGATAGGGTGAAAGTGGAAAGACTTACCAACCGTATCATAAGAAAGATCGCAGCCAACAATAATTTTCTCCACACTACCCAACGAACCTGGAAGATTTACCAGCATGCCGTCAGGGTTGTACAGCACGCCGCTCAGGCTAAACGATGGTACCTGTGCGTCAAATACTAATGCGCCGGTACTCAGGTTATATTTCAATGCATGGGCCCTGGCATGTAGATCGAAATTGAATTTTGTGCCGGAGAGGGTATAGGACCATGATTGGGACCTGCCAGCGCCAAGCCCCAGGACTTTACCAGTATTATCAAACCACGCAAGCCCTTCAAACCCTGCTGGCAGTGCAAACGTCCAGGGATCTTCATAAACACCAGTACCACCCGTTGGCGGCGCTGCCGTTATCTCCGTATTGATGACATATGATAAGAGGGAAAGCAGACTTTTAGCATTTGCTGTATTGGCAAATGTGGTAGCGATGTAATTTCGTATATCCGGCCACGGATTACTCAAACTACTCAGTGATAATTGCTGGAATCCGCTCCAGGCAAGTCCCGTAGGGAATACTGGTGATTTGGTAATATCCGGAATCAGCCCTAAAGAACCAATGGCAAACAGTGCGGCCCTGTTTTCTACGCGCATCAGCAGGGTACCTAAAGCACCCACCAGGAAAGGACTAAATGTACTGGCTGATTTTTTCACCAGGTCATGTAAAGCCGTCTGGTTATCAAAATTCAGGTCTTCTCCAAGGATAATATCTTTTCCATTGATGACCAGCTTGGGAGCTTTGATGAGCATAGACCATCCCCAGCCACTGATGCGGTTCCAACCTGCAGATAGCTGTGCAAGATCTGTACTCACCACTGCGCCACCAACGGCAGGAGTCATGAATCCTTTTGGTAATTGAAGATTTGCGCCGACCTCCGGTAGCCACGACGCAGCTACACTTCCATCTGTGCTGAATCTCAAGCCAAGTCCCTGCAAGCTCAATGACGGTACAATATCCACGCCGCCAATTGTAATCGTTGGCATTAAGGATAAACCAATCACCAGCTCCGTGGTGTTATCAGTAGTGTTGTCTACTTTATAGGCAGTAAGATAAGCAGGCAATGTGCTGCTGCTTAAGGCTATGCCGGCCTTCCATGGATCGGTGATAGTACCACTACCGGTAACGGATATATTAAGTCCTGCTGTTGTTTGTTGCAGCAGGTTAGCCATTTCTTGTATAATGTATGCAAAAGCAGATTTACCATCTACTGATGTGGCATATTGTAAGGTATGCAGATAGAAGTCAGACCAGGCTTTCACCGGGTTGAGGATAGACTGCGCCATCTGCGCGCTGGAGAACGGTGGTGGCAGTGTTGCCGGCCATTTTCCCTGCGCACTTGCAGGAGGTACTAGGCCTATCAGGGCGCCAATACTTTTCGCAAAGTCATTGCTGTTGACACCTATTAACGTTATCAGCGCATCGCTTAACGCTGCTGCACCGGCTTCGGCCAGCTCTCCTGGCGACAGCAGGTTTACATTTTCAAATGATGTGAGTGTGGTCACCACCTGGTTCAGGGAAAAGTCAGGAACGATTTTTCCATCTGTACCCAATACCAATCCTGCAGTTAAGGAGCCGACGCTATTGCCATCATAAGCTACCAACGGCTGGCCTGAGGTTTTATTCTTTAATGCAAACTGGAATGCAAATTTTATTTGTGGAGAGGCTGTTAAGGCTTGTGCGCTGAGTCCAAACTGCCCCAGCTCTAAATCGGCCTGTGAGGTGAATACTGCCGATGAACTGCCCAATGCTACATTATTACCGCGGAATGATAAGCCGGGATAGAAGTAACGGATACCTCCATCGTCAACAGTAGTGGCCACACAGAAATCCAGGTTGCCGATATTATTCACCGATATAATACCCAAACGGAATGGATCAATACGTGTACCCGTACCCGTTATTTGCAAACTGGTATTACCCAGGAACCCACTCAGACTGGTGATCCAGCCTTTCAGCGCATCAGTATCCGAACAAAGGGCATTGAACCAGTTGAAGAATAATGTTTTGACGCCATCAGGATACTTGGATGGATTAGCTGCTACTTCGAAGAGCTTGTACCATTCCATGACAGGCAGTTTCACTGCCAGGTCAGGCACCTGCGAGCTTAATCCTAATAATGGCGTGATGTAGTTAAGATTTTTCAGCTGGTTAGGGAACACATAACTGAGGGCTCCCATAAACAGGTTGGTGGCTATTTCCAGCATCTCCTGCCCACTAATGGCCAGCAGATCTGCCAGTGATTTATTAGCCGGTGGCGCACTTCCCAGTTTCAGCGACAATACCTCCAGTGATACATTGAAAGGATCGCTGGAAGCGACATCTATCAGTGCACTGAACTTAACGCCATCAAAAGAAATACCGTTGATGTTTACCAATGGTAACTTTTTGTCGCCGCCTTCTGCTGCCACTCCTAAGCTGATAGGGTAGCCAGGATTTGTAAAAGTTATTTTGAAACTACCGTTGCCAATTGCTACGAAAGGCATCAGTCCCCAGACATTCACCGTGAGTGCCGCATTGGTAGGAGGCACTTTCCAACTATGGAGTATACCTAGGCCCAATACGGTTTCTGTTTTGCCATTATCTTCTTTCTGGTAGCTGACGAGATAAAACCCCGTAGGTTCGTTACCGTTTTTAATGGGATACCAGGTGCCAAGCAAAGCAGCATCCTGTATAGGTATGCCCAGGGCATTGCCCCCGATTTTTCCAAGGACAGCTGTCAGTAATTGCTCGAATTGCGCGGGATTGTCAGTAATGCCTTTCTGGGTATTATCGATAGGATTGGCAAACCAGCTGGGGTTGAGCGCGTACGTTTCTTTATTGGGGTCTGGTTTAGTCAGTAATCCTATTAATAATCCAAGACTGGCCAATACTGGGTCCAGTCCTGAGAAAGAAATGCCGTTATCGCTGCTGACGTTATCTGTCCTGGCGCGTTTGTTGCCCTGGGCAGTGCTATATTCATTAATCATCTTTAATGAGTTGTGGGGTCAGAAAAATCGGGGCAGGCCTGGATCAAGGGTTAGAAGTATCCAGTAGTTTTTTGTAGTTGAGCAGACAATGATAGTCTGGTTCTTCTGCTACAACTTCTCCCTGCATTACGATACCGGTATTGAATGGTTCGTAACCTATTTCATAAAAGCCTGTAGGAATACGGTCTTTAGGCCTTTTTACCTGAAAGCTTTTTGATCC
The DNA here is from genome assembly GCF_042263525.1 of Chitinophaga sp. Hz27. Lineage (NCBI taxonomy): Bacteria > Pseudomonadati > Bacteroidota > Chitinophagia > Chitinophagales > Chitinophagaceae > Chitinophaga > Chitinophaga sp. Hz27. The sequence continues at coordinate 484,400 of NZ_JBHKFJ010000005.1, read as the reverse complement.
GAGTACCTGATCAAATTTCTGGGCAAACGTATAATCTCCTCCCATGATGCTCCCAAAAGTGTAAACTGCTTTCACATTACGGATTGAGCTTATTGCATAATCAGATGCCGCAATATTGGCAATGGCGCCTCCGAAGCTATGTCCTGTGAAATAGAGGTCTCGGTTACTATACGACTGTAAGGTTGTTTTTAGTGTATCCTTCATATTGGCGTAAATCGTGTATGCGCCCATATGTACCTTAGGTGAATTTTGTGTATACCAGGGTGGAGTAACGGATACAGAACAGGCCGCGTATGTATTGAACTCGGTGTAGTTAATGGTGCCACGGAAAACTACTACTACGGAGTTATTGGTGTTATTGGTAAAGATATATGCCCAGGTACCACCGTCACTTGTAAGGCTTTTCTCGAAGTTATAGCTCAAGGAAGGGTCCTTGTAGCCACTATCAGGATGCTGCCCTTTGTGGTAGGCCATCATGCACATTTGTGTGGCCGCAAAGGCAAAGTCGCGGGAGAAATCAGGATTGTCCGGTAACTTGATTGGTTCCGGGTCATTGGGGAGTGGCTGACCACCCAACGCGGTAGTATAATAGGTGGTAGCACGTTCCCACCATGGATCATCAGCTGCATTAATCAAGGGGGTGTCAAAACCCACGACTTGTCCAGGTACAACCAGATTGGCAGGGGAGTCGGGCCATTGGTCCACATTGTTACCAGCGGTTCCTGCTCTTCTGGCAATAACTTCAATATTTAATTTCTTTAGTGTATCGTCGAAATAGTTTTTGAAAGCAGTGCTGGCATAACCGGCATTGGAGAAAGTGTAGCAAGGCGTTACTGTAGTAGGTGCAAATTGTGGTTTGCCACCATCGTCGTTAGGTCCCTGATGGCCTACACGCAGGTCCAGCGCTGCAATTTGTGCTAACGGAGCGCCCAGGCCGTGGCCGCAGATAATAAGTGGCCGAACAGGAGCGGTGCGTTGAGAAACAGCTTTCCATAATGGTTTACGAATGTACTGGTAAGCTTTTGCATATAGGGCGAGTATTTTGGCATCTGTTGAAGCGTTGTTGGCAATATCTGAGGGAAGATTGCCCATGGTCCAAAGTCCATCATATTGATACAGGAAATAATTCAGCCAGGTAACGCCCAGGGTTACTACATCTACCTCCACAGTACCAACAGTCATTTTGACCAGATATCCTTGTGAGGGTACTACAGGCATTTCACTGCTGGGAGCCTTATCACTGGCGAAAGTAGTAATCAGCTCATAGCCTAATGGCAGCGAAGGGCCGTCCGTCATCAATCCGTTGATGTTTGCCTGTCCTGCGATGATTTCCAGGCGAAACGGAGGAATGGTAAGCAAGGTCGCTGCTTCGGCTGCAGCGAGCGTATTGTTCGTAGATTCCATGGGGCAATCGTTTATGTCCGGAGAATCAAGCTCCTGTTGTTTTCCAGACAGATGATGGAAATAGTTATTCTGGAAGATGAAAAACCAGTACGGCGTTTTTTGCCAATCACCGGACTGGCTGTACGATTATATTTTTAGTAGATGCTAGTTGATTGTTGTAATTATTTTTGACGCACGATGATATTGGAGGCAGAGCCAGGATTTCCGGGGCCACCAGGATTTCCGGGGCCAAGATTGCTGGTGCCACTGCCTGGACTTCCGGCAGCGCCAGGGTTTCCGGGCGATCCGTAGAACGTTCTGGCGATGACATTACCACCAGGTCTAAGTTCTGTATACCATGCGGTGATCGTACTACCATTGCCGCCATCACCTGCGCGGCCACCGTTGCCACCTTGGCCACCACGTCCCTGTGGGCCTGTGCTGGCACTGGGACATTCTCCTTTGGGGTCTTTGTTTCCTGGATCGCCACCCGGACCACCATTGCCACCTTCTCCACCTTTACCACCATCCTGGCCAGTGCCACCACCGCCGTCAATTTCTGTGAGGCCGGTGACTACTCCGAGGTTTATATCAGCGCTGGGCATAGGGTTGCCTTTGCCGCCGCTATCGCCGTTATAGCCGGTATTGCCGTTGTTTCCAATAGAACCATTGGTGGGAGGCGTCTTACAGAAATTCGTACAGTTTGTATCGTTGTAACCAGAGACGCCATCATTGCCTCTGGTGCCTTTTGTACCTACATTTCCCTTTACGCCTGCTTTGGCAGGATATGAATAAGGTGCGCCAATAATTAATATGCTCATATTGATAAAGTTTAGGAGTCCTTACTAATATTTGTTAGTATGATTATAACAGTAATGGTTATACGCTGATATGATGTCAGTGTATCCGTATGCCTATTCTTACCTTACTACTACTTTTGATGCTGTGCCGGGGGCCGGAGATCCAAATCCACCAGGGTTTCCTGGGGAGCCCAAAATGTGCATGGTATAATTCCGGTGCCTGGCAATATTTTATGGTACCTGACGAATATTAATAACAGAATCGCTACCAAACGGCCCTGTTGCTCCATTATAGCCATTATAGCCGCTATTGCCGGCATTGCCTCCAGCTGAGCCACCAGCGCCAGATCTTCCAGGTAAGCCCCGGAAAGTGCTTGGCGTGATTGAGCTTCCATTATTTAATTGTTTGTAGTTGGCGATGACAGTTGTGCCGTCGCCGCCACCACCACTGTTGCCGCCGTTACCTCCTCTGCCACCACGTCCCTGACTACCGCGACTTGCTTTGGTGCAAGCATTATTACTATCTGGAGTGCCCGGTTCCCCGCCCGGTCCACCCATGCCACCAACGCCACCATTACCTGAATTCTGACCTGGACCTCCACCTGCACGTATACTCACATTATCTGTCACAATACCCAGATTTAAGGTAGTAGGAGGGGCCGGCTTGCCTTTGGCCCCAGCACTACCTGCGATGCCGTCGGTTCCATTCCCTCCGGTCCCGCCATTGCCTGGCGGCGTAACACAGTAGTAACTACAGTTGCTATCATTATAATCGCTTTTGCCAGGATTGCCCTGATTGCCTTTAACACCGGTACTTCCATTGCCGCCGTTAGGAGCATTGTTAGGATATGGATCTCCTGTGATTAAAAAAGATGTCATGTTATAACGTTTAAGGTTATACGTAAAAATGATACGATGAATAATATGCGCTTTTATCCTGTAGTTATGCTATGTATAAAGATGCTGAGGATAGTCCTGGTATTATTGTAGCTTAACCCCGCTGACGAACAATAACATTGGAAGCTGTCCCCAAAGAACCTGCTGCTCCTTTAGGACCATTGTCGCCAGAGATATTACCGCCAATGCCGCCACTACCCGGAATTCCGGGTAAACCTTTGAATGTAGAAGGACTAATAGAACCATTACCTTCGAATTTGGTATAGTTTGCAAAAACAGTTGCGCCATCTCCACCTCCTCCGCTATTACCACCGCTGCCACCAGCACCTCCTCGTCCCTGGTTACCTGGCCTCGCCTTTGGACAGCAGCCGTGTGGATCTGGTCCACCAGGATCGCCTCCCGGGCCTCCTGCTCCACCATTGCCGCCAGCTCCTCCATTCTGGCCTGGGCCACCGCCTACGCTTATTGTTATATGAAATTTGACAATACCCAGATTCAAAGTAGTAGGAGGAGCAGGGTTACCTTTAATGCCTGCACCCCCTGGCAAGCCATTGGTGCCAGTGCCGCCAATACCCCCGTCTGAAGGCATGGTGAGGCAAAAAAAGCTATGTGAGAGAGAATTATAACCAGACATTCCACGGTGTCCTGTTTGGCCTTTTTCACCGGAACGCCCATTGCCTCCATTAAGCGCCTTGTTGGGATATGGAGCGCCTGTGATCAAGAAAGATGTCATATTATAACGTTTACGGTTATACGTAGAAATGATGTACTGAAGGATATACTTTTTTACTGTTGTAGCTAGGGAACCTGCCGGATGATAACATTGGATGCAGATCCAAGGCTACCTTGAAATCCTGGCCTGCCATTTCCGCGGTTGCCAGTAGTGCTGTAGCCTCCAAATCCGGCAGCACCCGGTATTCCAGGGTTTCCAAAGAATGTTTTGGAATCAATGTTTCCTGACTTAATAGATTTATAATAGACGGTAACAGTGCCGCCATCGCCACCATCGCCTGCATTGCCGCCGTTGCCTCCTTTGCCACCCCAACCCATAGGGCCTGCCTGGCCTGACGGACAAGGTTGAGGAGGTGGATATATGCCTGGGCCTTCATATATAGGGTTATATCCCGCTCTGCCACCTGATCCTCCAGCCCCGCCAAGGCCGCCTTTTCCTCCCGTTTGACCTTGACCACCACCTACTTCAATGGTAATCTGGCCTTCTATTATCCCCAGGTCCAACGTGCCTGGAGGAGCAGGTCTGCCCTTCATACCTGCATCACCGTTATAGCCGTCATGGCCATTGCCGCCTTGCTCACCATCACCAGGAAGGGCAATACACATGTTTCTAAATAAGAACTGCGCTGTTTGGCCAGGGTCTCCATCCCTACCTGGACTTCCACTATCACCCATTTCTCCTTCCCAGGCTGCGCGTAGCCAGGGTTCGCCCGTAAATAAGAAACTAGACATTGAACGGTGTTTGTTTAAAAAAAATCGTATAGTCGTTAACGATGTATGGCCCTATTATTTTGGACGTACAATGATGGTAGACGCAGAACCGGGATTACCAGGACTACCTTGATTTCCGGGGCCAAGATTACTATTACTGCTGCTGCCGCCATCACCACCGCTGCCAGGAGTCCCGGGATCACCAAAAAAAGTAACACTTTTCACTTCGCCACTCACAATGGAATCATAGAATGCCATAATAGTGCCGCCATCGCCACCATCACCGGCTCTTCCGCCATTACCACCTTTACCGCCAGGACCTTGTGCGCCTGCCACACCGTTTGCGCATGGAGATGGAATGGTAATACTACCAATCACAATTGGAGGATTATTTCCTGGTTGTCCGCCATTTCCACCAGTACCGCCTTTCCCGCCTTTGCCACCATTTTGGCCTTGCCCACCACCGGCTTCTATGGTAATGGTTCCATTCACAACTCCAAGATCAATATTTCCGGGAGGAGTAGGTCGGCCTTTGAGTCCGCCGCCGCCCATAGTACCTGTAGTGCCAGTACCACCCGTCTGTCCATTTCCTGGTTTACTGGTGCAAACAAAACTGCAATCGCTAATACCCCAGGCACCATCATTACCTTTTGCCCCGGTACCGCCGGTACTACCCACTCCGCCAGGGTTTGCAGGAGAGGAGTATGGTTCTCCAATGAATCGAAAAGTTGTCATACTAATAGGTTTTTTTCAGAAATGTCAAATGTTGTGTTATAATATTTTGCCAGTACTGCCGTGTGATAAGGCTGGAAAATAAAATGATACTATCATTTGCAGCTTTCTAACGGTGATGAATACACTATTATCAGGATGATTACCTCTGGCGTACAATTACTTTGGATGCTGAGCCAGGACGCCCCGGCAGGCCTTTTGCTCCCGGACCATAATTAGAACTGCTGCTTTTTCCACCTTGACCACCATCACCTGGCATACCAGGGTCGCCATCAACTGTTATGGAAATGATTTCTCCTTCGATTATGCTGTCGTAGTATGCTACAATAGTAGATCCATCACCACCATCGCCACTATTACCGCCATTTCCTCCCTTACCGCCAACCCCCTGTGGACCTTCTTTGGCGTTTGGGCAGGGACACTGAAAGGGTCCACCATTGCGTGAAATCCAAGGATTGCCTCCGGCATATCCACCAATGCCACCTTCCCCGCCATCACCGCCTCTGCCTCCATCTTGTCCTCTGCCGCCACCTACTTCAATGGTAATGGTGCCTCTTACTATACCGAGGTCTGGATTTCCTGAAGGTGCAGGGCGTCCTTTAATACCAGGCGCGCCATTAGAGCCTGTACCTCCAACCCCGCCAGCACTACCATCAGTAGGTGCGCGTAAACAGTATTCATTGCCGAAGATATTTGTTGTATCGGCCTGCTGGCCTGACTCTCCTGGCATTCCAGGATTGCCATAATAGCCGCTGTCGGCTGCCCTGTCATACGGCTCGCCTACGTATCTGAAAGTTGTCATCAAAAAAAATTAGATCAGCTACTCCTCCGCAATAAGAAGTAGCTGTTAGGGGTTATAGTTGTGTGAAGTATTGTGTATACAATGAGGTCATGGTAGTAATGAGAATCTCCGCATCCTTACCTTCTGTGATTTCCTGGAAATTGAATACAACAGGATCTTCGCCTTTAATGGTAACAGTAGCACCAGCAGGGATATCCAGGTCTTCGCCTGTAAACACTGCAATCCTGCCAGGGAACATCAGCGAATTAATTAGCGGTACATATTCCTGCACTTTACGTGAGTCGCCCATTACAAATGCATGTGCAGCTTTGCGCATTCTGTCATATAACTGCTCATCCATTTTTGTAAGTAGTTCCGCTTTGGACCTCACTGTACTCATGACAGATCGTTGGCCTTCAGACATAGGACCAGGATAGTCGATATGGCTGTCGTCTTCACCATCAGCAACACCCACCAGTTTTTTGAATTCTGCAATAGAACCCACACTGACATGAATAGGAGGGAAGTCTGACTCTAACGGATCTGAAGAAAAAACCAGGTTTTGCTTGCTCTGTTGTACGCTCTTAATTTGTTTGCTAAGCGTGAGATGAGCATCAGACGCCAGTCCCAGACGTGAATTTACAGCTGCATGCTTGTCTTTTTGTTCTTGTGTGAGTGTGTTCATAAGCGTATTTCATTTATGGAATAAAAGAATAATCAGCAGTATGATAAGGCAATAAAATACCTGCCCGACAGTAGTCAGGCGTACCAAAAAAAGGATAAGAAGTTAATCACCGCATAACAACGATACTGTTATATGGCCGCAGTCATAAGTAAATCAGAGATATACCACATCATAAGGATAGATTCCGGTAATTGAATAGCGATGCTTAAAGAAGATGGAACGACGAGAAAATAGCTAACACCGATCTGATCTTTTGAGGGTATTTCACAACATGTTATTGCAGGCTATTTGAGGTTTAGTGTGAACAATAATTTTTACCATAGACAACATTGATAGAATCGAAATTAATTAAAAAATCATTTCTCCGATGCATGTGGTAACTATCATTTTTCCACATAAACTATTTTTAGATGTGTTTTAAAGATAATTTGAAGGACTGTATTGTTAGTTAGGATATCAAACATCAAAAATCAGGACTTAAATTTTTTCTTTAAGAAGAAAAAATGATCATCTCCCTAAAAAAATATAATTGGAGTTAACAAGAGTAACCGGATGTAACTTACCTGTAAAGGGTTACATCCGGCATTGCTATGATTTTCTTTTCAGTATATTCATAAAGCCTTCGTCGTAGGCCATGGTGACAGTTTTGATGTCATCGGAGAAGATGATCTTTATATAGTCGAAACCATCGATGCGGAAAACTTTATCGCTAACGGGGATGAGTGGCATAAATACACCTCCCTGGTTGGTAATATATAACTGGCCATTTTCAAACTTCACCTGACGATTGCCATATAAGCCTGCATATTGCTTCAATACATTGGCATCTGTTTTAGGTGGATGCAACTGCGCTGCTGCCATATCTCTTGCCCATTGTCTGCTCTTTTTGAGCTGCCCTGCCTGCGGCTCCTGGATTTTTTTGTCGAGATAATCTATCACGGCTGTCTGAAGTGCTGTCTGTTCAGCGACTTTGATATCCGGTTGCACACCGATATGTTCCCAGCTGGTATGCGTTACCGCATTGATGGCACTCGCGAATGGAATGTTTCCAATGAAACCGTCGCCTAACCTGAACCCATCTACGAGATGTGCCCCACCACCGGTAGTACCGCCTACAATCGTTGCACGCTTTTGACTCTGGAGATTATAACTACATTCTTCCGCAGCTGAATAGGTACGCTGGCTGGTCAATATATATAAAGGCACATTCAGAAAATGATGGCTGGTATCTGTCAGCGATGTGTAATAATGTTCTGTATGTTTATTCCTGCGGTCATACAGATCATTCAAATGCGTATTGGGAGGAAGAAAGAAACTACAGATGTATTGCACCATTTCAGGAGCACCACCGCCGTTATTACGTAAATCCAGGATAATCGCATCGGTATGTCTTAATACATTGAATACAGCACGCACAGTAGCCAAACCTTCCGCTGTAGTATCGGCGAACTGGTTCAGCATAATGTAACCTACATTGCCATACAATATTTCCACCTTCTTAAATCCCCAGTTACGGTAACTATCGTCAGGGATAACTTCTATTGGAGGCATCGCTGCACTGGTATCTTGCGGAGCTTCTACTCTCGGATCATATTTAATAGCGAGATGCCCGTCCTGATAAATATGATACAAATCGGTCGTCAATATTTGCGCGAACTCCATCGGCGTATTAATCTTATTATAAGCACCGGATTGCAACCGCTCCCCGATGTAATCGCTCATACGGCGGGCGGTGTCCAGACAGATGTAATTTGCCTGTAGTGAATCTTGTAAACGCTTTACCACAGACTGTTTGGTGGCGGCGTTGAACGGTAATTGCGCCATGGTATACCAGGCGCTGAACAACAGGGTAATCAGGATGAATAATCGTTTCATGTAAATTGATTTTTTAGTGTATATATGCAAAATACGAAAATCTTCGTAGTTGCTACGAAGATTTTCGTAAATAGTTTTTTAGCAAGATGACCGGTTATTTTTTATGAAGAATGGGGGCTAAGGCGGGGAGCTTCACTTTGTACCGATGCATGCGATCACCGATGGTATCTTCTTCTTTCAGACATTCATGATTTTTGCGGCTGATCCAAAATGTTTGACTGTAATTTCCACGCTTGCTGCTACCCTCTGTGTAAAGCTTCCAGCAGTCGACGCTGCGGTTATCCAGTGTTTGCAGCATTTCTGTACCAATTACGCGATAGGTAACATATGCAGGTGGTTCCAGGCCGGCATCATAAAAGCGAATCACAAAAGTTTTACCCGCGGCCAGCGGCAGCATTTCGAAAGTCTCCAGGTCCAGGTTCCAGTTATAGTTAGGACCATCAAAAGTTAACGAAAAATCTTTCGCCTTATTACTAGCTGCGGTATCGCCTTTTATACTGGTGGCAGACCATATATAAGCTTTAACGTCGTCGCCTACACGCTGTTGATGGTAGAGTGGAGAGAAGTTGGCTACACTATTGACACTATAACTCTCGTGGAACTTGGTACTGTCATCATTAAACCAGTATTGCTGGGTAGTGAAAACTTGTTTGTTGTCGATGACCGTTTTGCGGATATCGCGATTCCAAAGACTCATCCAGAGCTGTTTTTCCATGCCTTTTACTTCATAGTATACCAGGTACTGACGCAGGCCGGGCTTGAGGAACCCGGTATTAAGAGGGCGGTGGGCAGGGCTGATGGTGTCCTGCGCCAGCGTCCTGGTAAACCATAAAAGCAAAACTGTAGTGATGAATAAAAAGAATCGCCTTGCATAGAGGCGTCTTTGATAACGTTGGATATAGGTGATGAACTGTTGCATACTGAAATATTAATGCTGCAAAAATTCATCTCTCTAAAAAATTAAAAAAATGAATTCAATGGTTGTTAGCTGATTTTCAATAATCTGGGGAGATGCCCAGCGTTGAAGAAAAAGCGGTGATGATTGAAGAAATACCGGCAATCGTTGAAAAAATAATATTGTAAGTAATCGGAAAGAAATCCTTTGTAATTTGGAGCATGCATTTATTGAAGGATATCACCACCATCACCCGATTACAATGGCTTTGCTGGCTGGTTGTTTTTGTTATGCTGATGTTTACCATGTTACCGGAAGATGGCCTTGCTCAAGCAGCCTTCTTTGCCGCTGCCAACACTACTATCTACGCCCTGGTGATCTATGGGAATATAAGCGTCTTATATCCTTTGTTATATAAAAAGAAGCAATACCTCTGGTATGCCATTGCGGTACTGGCATTCCTGATCATTACAGGTTTAGGAAGAGCCTATGCGCTCGACTGGACCTACAATACCTGGTTTGCAAAAGAGCCTATGCCCATGACTGGCAAAACCATCATTCGATACCTGGCCGGTATGCCGCTACTGTTTATGGTCAGCATTTTTGGACGTATCGTGCTGGACTATTTCACGCTGAAACGTACAGCTGCTGCCTTAATGCTGCAAAATACCCAAACAGAACTGAACCTACTTAAATCACAGGTACAACCACATTTCCTTTTTAATACGCTGAATAATATTTACTATGAAGCTTACCTGGAATCCCCGCGTACCGCTAATCTCATAGAGCGTCTTTCAGAAACCATGCGCTATTTTGTAGATGAAAGTCCAAAAGATAAAGTAATGCTTTCCGCTGAAATCAGCTTCCTGGAAAACTATATAGCACTGGAATTAATCCGTATCCGTCATACCATCGATCTGCAGTTTTTACAAAAGACGGAATCTGATTGTTGTCTGCCGCCCATGTTACTCATGACGTTTGTAGAAAATCTCTTTAAACACGGTATCGATAAAACCAGTACCAACAACAAAATTACCTTACAGTTGCAACAGGAAAATAACCGCCTGGAATTCCATACCACCAATAATCAATTCAGTGGGAACGGCGAAAGTGCCAATGGTCGAGGCTCCGGTATAGAAAACCTACGGAAACGTTTAGCCTTGCTATATGGTAATGACTTTATCCTGGAAACACATCGCGGAGACGAATCGTTCACTTCCTATTTATCCATTCCCGTATGAACCTGAAATGTATAATCGTAGATGATGAGCCCAATGCGGTCAATCTTTTAGAGCTGCATATACAACACGCTACCGACTGGCAGCTGTTAGACAAATGCTACAATGCCCTGGAAGCCCTGGCAGCCTTGAAAGTACATCAACCGGATATCATCTTCCTCGATATCAACATGCCACGCCTCGATGGTATGGAACTAGCAGCGCTGTTGCCTCCAGGCATGAAAATAATTTTCACCACCGCCTATACGGAATATGCCGCAGTGAGCTATAACTTCGAAACACTGGATTACCTGCTGAAACCTATTACGCTGAAGCGTTTCCTTCAGGCAAAACAAAAGGTGGACAATTACTACGCGGATAAACAGCAACCTAAAGCCGTAGCTCCAATTGATCACAACGATTCTTTTTTTGTGAAGTCCGGCAAAACGATACAGCAGCTTCGCCTATCGGAGCTATGTTATATCGAAGGCACCAGAGAATACGTTAAGATCGTGACCACAAAAGGAGAGCTGCTGGTATACAAACGATTGAAAGACATCGCAGCACAGTTACAAGCGCCGTTTGTAAGAATCCATAATTCTTATATTGTCAACACCACCTTTATAGAGAAAATCCAGGATAACCAGGTACATATTCATGGCCAGGTGATCCCATTGAGCGAAAAATTCAGGCCTGCGTTTATGGAATTGATACAGCAGCAGTTTTTGTAGGATATAAAAAAGCCAATAGCATTGCCATTGGCTAAGATGTTTTGTATAACCTAAACGCCTATACTTAGGATAGTGCGGTATACTCCTCCTCACTAACAGGTTCCAGCCAGGCGGCATTAACACCGTCTTTAAAATTGGTTATCGCGATATGAGTGAGTGGACTATCGGCGGCGGCGCCATGCCAGTGTACTACGCCATTCGGAATCACCACCACATCTCCTTTTTGAATAGTTCTTGCGGCCTGACCTTTTTCCTGGTAGTAGCCTTTGCCTGCTGTCACCAGGAGTATTTGTCCTGCAGGATGCGTGTGCCAGTTGGTACGGCAGCCTGGCTCAAACTGTACATCACCGATGGCAAAGGTGCCAGTTTCATCTTTGGGCACAAGAATGTTGACGGAAACATCGCCTGTGAAATAATTGGCGGGCGCTTTGTCGCCCTTAGGAAATAGCTGATTGGTGTCCATGATTAGCTGTTTAATGATGACAAAATTAGGCAAGGCCCAGGTCTATTTCCTAACAGGAATCAAACCAAAAAGTTAATTATTCAAACCAAATCATTTAGTCATAATGCCAATGGGCACCATATCCCTAAGTGTCAGGGATTTTACCATTCCTGCTACGGTAGCTTTGTATTTTTTGAAATGTGCTGTTTGGATATGATTTTCATAAGCGGTTACACTGGCATATGTTTCAAAAATGGTGATATGGGTAGGGTTAGATTTATCGGCGAGTGCAGAATAGGCTAATACGCCGGGTTCCAGCTTGATGGCATCAGTCATCTGTTCTTTCAATGCGGTGTGATAGGCCTCCAGTTGAGGGGCATCTACTACGATCTCTGCTATACGAAAATAGGGTTGCTGTTGTTGTGCCGTTACTGTCAGGCCAGTAAATATCGTTACCGTCATAAGGATCAGGTTAAGTAGCAAGACTTTGAAAATACGCATGGTATTAATTTTTAGATAAGGGAAGATAAAGACAATCATCTGCAAATAATAATTGTGATAGATAGCAGGGGATAAAACAAATCAGAACACGAGCTTGTTAATCACTGTAACGGCCCCTTAGCGGCCAATCTCCACTTTGCATAGCAATATTAGCATCCTCAAAAGTTTTATCAACTTTTAAAGTATTGCTATGAAGAAGACCATTCTGCCTTTACTTCCCTTATTTATTATGGCGGCTTGTAACAATGCTGCCCCTACGAAAAGTGGCAAGGCTGATAGTACGGACATGCCTACTGCCGAGGGATATCAGTTTGAGGGAGGATTTCCTACTGATGCCACGATCACAAAGGCTTATGATGACGCGGATCTGATGCGTGCGGTGCAAGCCTACAAATTTTTTTATCCGACCGTTTCGGGAGATGCGATTCTGCAGGGCAATCTGGTGTTGGGGATTAAGCCTAATATCGTTTCGGGAACATTAGATACTAAGCCTGAACAGGTAGGTTTCACACTAAATTCCGACACGCCTTATGGGCCGTTGCTGGTGGATCTGGCGGTGGGTCCTTTTGTTATTGAGATCCCGCCAGGACCATTGATTGTTGTGGCGATGGATGTCAACCAACGCTGGGTGGCCGATATGGGTATTCCTGGCCCGGATGCAGGGAAAGGAGGTAAGCATTTGATATTGCCGCCAGATTATAAGGGCAATATCCCATCGGGTTATTATGTCTGGAAATCTTCCAGTAATAACCTTACGGTGGGCATTCGTTCTTTACCCGTGGGTGGAGATGTACCCGCGGCGATGGAAAAAATTAAAACGGTGAAATTCTATCAGCTGAATAATCCGGCAGCTGCAAAGTCCGTACAGTTCATGGATATGACAGGCAAGCCTCAAAATACGACGCCACTGGAATATGAAACCACCTTCAAATATTGGGAGGCGCTGAAAAAAGTAATAGACCGCGAGCCGGTGTATGAAGGTTATCGTAATAACTACGGCGACCTGGCTGTATTAGGTATTATCAAGGGACAGCCTTTTAACCCTGACGCACGTATGAAAGGGATATTGGAGAAGGCCGCAAAGATTGGTAATGCGCAGATGCGGGTACAATCTTTTGCAGACAGACGGCCGGATAAAGTAGTATGGAAAGACCGTCAGTGGGAATGGGTAGGCCTGCGGCCAGAAAACGGAAATTTTGATGCTCCTTCTTATGTAGACCAGGATGCAAGGGAAGTCTGGTTTTATCAGGCTATTGGTGCTTCTCCGGCTATGTTCAGAAGGAAGGCTGGTTCGGGATCGTTGTATTGGTTAGGTATGCGTGATAAGTCAGGTGAGTATGTAGATGGTGGTAAAACGTATAAGCTTACGATGCCGCAGCCAGTGCCTGCACAGTTGTTCTGGTCCGTAACGATCTATGATGCAGTAACGCGAAGCCAGATCAAAACGGACCAGGGTTATGCCGCTTTGCGTTCTATGTTTGAGTTGAAAGATAAAGCGAAGGATCCTGCTGTGGACTTGTATTTCGGGCCACAGGCACCTGTGGGTAAGGAAAAACAATGGATCAAAACAATACCAGGAAAGGGTTGGTTTGCGTATATACGTGTATACGGCCCCGAAGAAGCTGCATTTAATGGTAGCTGGAAGCCAGGAGATATTGAGGAAGTGAAGTAAGGCTGCAGCGTTTCGTACACCTGGATGTGGGCTGCATCCAGGTGTACGAAGAAAAAATCCACAAAAAATAGCTTTAATCGCTTGCCGGCTAAAGATTTTATTTTAAATTGCTTAACATACAAAGGAAAATATAGTGCCATCTACCGATAGCGAAATACTTTCAGCGCTTAAAGCCGGGCACGACCTGGAAGCGGTGTATAAAGAATTATACACGACGTACTACCGAATGTGCTTAAATATCGTGGTGTCTATTATTGAGAACCAGGAAGAAGCACATGATGTTGTTCAGAATGTTTTCATTGAACTATTTACCAAAGAATATTATAAGGACAGTAATTCTATCACGGCGCTGTTGCTGATGATGTGCAAACAGCGTGCACAGAATTATTTAAGAGATAAAAAAACGGAACACCACTACCTTAAAGAATATGCTGAATTAGAGCGGTCCCGCAACATACCACACTTTGCAACAGAATTTCACGCAAAATTTGACAACGCAGTAGAGCAACTTCCCGAGAAGTTACGTACAATTTATATGGCCCATCTCGAGAAAAACAGGTATGACCAGATTGCTGTAGCTTTCCAAATGAACATCAATACAGTAAAATTCTCTTTAAAGAAGGCAGTAAAGTTCATAAAACATCATCTTGCGAATGATGAATCCTAATCAATGATGAATTCTAATCTTGACAGAGAGAACTTAAAGGAACTACTTTTACTGAAAATATCTGGCTTCTTAACGGAGGAGGAAGATCGCGCATTAGAACACCGCATAAATACTGAACCTGAAGTAGCCAAGCTTTGGGAAGATATCCAACAAATTGATGCCTTGAATGAAAATATCGGATTTTTCTCCCCTGAATCGCGTATCAAGGGGTGGAATGAAATCACAAAAGCCATTAAAGCCGAGAAAAGAAACCGTTTCCTACACTGGTTCTACATCATTATCTGCCTCATTATCACTGTCTTAGTGATTTACGTCTACTTCTTCAAAAATATTTAGTCTTTACGTTACCCTTTTTGTTTTTAGCCGTGTACTCTATATACACGCTGTTATTTTATTGCAGTAGGAAAGGGTAGGGAGGCAGTAAGAAAATTTTTTTAAAAAAAAAGTGCAGAGACATTACCCGTTTTTTTCTGAGCCGTGTACTCTTATTGTAGGGAGGTATTTTAGGATGCTTTCCGACAGACAGGATAGAAACAATTTAATTAAGTCATAAATGTGCGTGTTCGAATGCAAGTCATTCCCGTACTCTTTAACCACATTGCTTACCTGTAGTTCAATTAGCTAATGAACTACAACTAAAGCTAGACAGGTTATTTAGTTTGGGTTCTTTGGCCCTAACTATGAAGATCACAACGGATCCCATGTGAATGAAATGATGAGTATAGAGCTTCGGGCAGGTCTTTTTAGTCCTGCCTTTTTTCTTTTTTGTAGTGAACAGCCAACCGTTTCAGTCTATGGAGCATAGTACTGATTGCAGTAAAAGATAGCTAAAGGCTTCCGGTCTGGTGGCCGAAATTCCCTTAAATAATTCCTTTAAGCGTTATTTTTTATAGAAGATAATAGCTGATTGTCGATGGAGAATCAGCTGGTGGTACCTGCTATAGTATCCTGTTGGATATAATGGAGTAGAAGTGCCTTAATTTCTTCTTTAATGCCTGTCAGTGACTCATGTGAGAGTTCTTTATATTGCTCTTGTGTGAGGAACCTGATAAAGAATGACTGGATTTTGGCGGAAGTTTCGCCTGGTTCGCGGTCATAGATATCGAGGATGAGGTTGTCACGGAATGAGATATAAAATGTTTCCCATGCGCGTTGGTTGCCTGCTTTTAATTGCAGTACGAACTTAGCTTCTTCAGTGAGTCCTGTGGACATTATCGAATAGTTTTACTTCTTATAGATCTTAATGGTATTACCCTCCTGCGTGTAATCCAGCTGTTGGGTATTTTTGAGACTACTAATAAACGAAATAAGTGAATTATTCTTATTTACGGAGGTGGTTAATTTAAGGTTTTTTGCGTTATCAGCGATTTGGAGGTCATAGTCGTACCAATTGGTTACTTGTTCTATGATTTCGGATAGCGGTGCATTCTGGAATTTGACGATGCCATTGGTCCAGGAGATGACGTCTTCGCTGTCGGATTCCTGCAGTAATTGTTTACCATCCGGGAGAATAACTGATTGGGTACCAGGTTGGAGTGTATGCGTATCGTTACTGCTATTCACTCTGATGGCGCCTGTGATCAGGGAGACTACTGGATTAGCGTGGTAGGTATTAACATTGAAGGAGGTACCTAATACTTGTATTGCTGCGTTTCGGCAGGTTACATGGAAAGGGGCTTTATCGTTTTGGGCGATTTTAAAGTAGCCTTCACCGTTATATTCTACTGTGCGTAGTTTGGTAAAGTTTTCATTTAAGGTGATTTCGCTGCCGGAGTTCATTTGTACAGAGGAACCATCAGGCAACACCACATTAAAGGTCAGCTGATTGGGTACTTTGATACTTTTAAGGCAGGCGAGTGGGGTAGTAGTCAGGTTGAGGGTATTGTTACTGATAACATAGTTGCCGTCTTTGACTTGCAGGGTGGTATCACCTCTAAAGGCGAACTGGTTGCCATTAACGTCGGTGATGACGATAGCGTTTTTGGCCAGCGTTTTGCTGACGCTTGTTTTTCGGTTTTGCATGACGCCTATGGTAGTACAGGCGACAACAATAGCAATGGTAGCGGCTACGCCAATACGGGTAACCTGGGCCTTGGTTTCTTTTTGTTTTTGGTCCAGGTATTCAACAAAAAGATGATCCATCTGATCGTAGGGGATTCTTCTTTTTGTTTTTTTAGTCAGGATGAATTCTTTAAATGCGGAATCCATTTTTCGTACAGTGTAGGATTCTTCAATTGCATTATGAAGGCGAATCGCATCTGCAGTATCTAGCTGGTGCAGATATTTCCTGATAATTAAGCCTCGTAAATTTGCAGTGTTTTTGTCCATTTTAAAATGCGACGTTTTTAAGTTTTTTGACTTGCACACTTCCTGAACAGAGGTTTGCTCCGGTGGTGAAAAAGATCCAATCTGGTAGTCCAGCTTTTGAAGCTGATAGGTGCATTATAGCACATTTATGATGATGAGTATATTTGAATATGGTATTCAAGGGGCGGTGCATTTTAACAGGGCATTGTTCATACGGGCCTCCATTTCAAGGTGTTAATCCTTTGCCCTCTTAATTTTATTAGTGTTCCGAGAATATACGGTTGATTCCCTTCAATCTGATACGATAACCTTTATACTGTAAGCTACAATTTTTTCTACAAAAAAAATAGTTCCAGCCAATAAATAAATAAGAGGAATCACCCAAGGTGGGTACCGATGATTTTTCAAATTTATTAAGAAGATCTGATTGCGGGGGATAACGGTGGCGAATATCCGTAGCAGGAATGGCTATAATATTATGGAGGGTACAATGAGAGGGGAAGGGTGAAACTGCCTGTAGGAGTATGTAAGGCGCTTTGTAAAATATAGTGCCAGAACATTGATCCAATATGGATTAAGCGGACTCTACATGATAATTTTATTTTCAAATTGATAAAATTAGTTAAGCAACTAAAAATGGAAGCATACCCTAAGCGGGAGTTAATCTGAATTTGTTAGGATTTGTTAAGCAGATGTAAATCCGGTAAGATAGTGAAAGTAAAAAAGTTGTGAAATAACACGAAAAATTCAAAAAAGGCTAAATCCGACAAGTACGCATTATACGTAAGTTAATCTCGAAGCGCGTAGCTTACTAATTGAAAGAATGCATAAACAAGATTGGCATGTATCCTATACCTGATATTAAATACAGTGACATTTTATTTTTTTGTCGTGATTTATTAATTCATCGTGTATCAACCGTAAACCGAAATCTTTTATTGACAAACTGGGATCAAGTATAGTAAATCGAATAATACTCACTGGTCAGGTCATTGACGTTCGAGCAAGCACTTTTCAATTCACTTTTATTATTAGGCATCACAATGAAGTTAAATCGCGTATTGATTGAATCGATCATCTTTTTGTACGTTTTGGTTTTTTTCTATGCAGGACTTACTAAACTACTTAACCACGAGCAAACTTACAGACAGATGTTTAATCAGCCGTTTGACACGAGGTACGCTGGTTTTATGTCGTGGTTCATACCTTGTCTGGAATTAAGTTTATGTGTACTTGTATTCCTTAGCAGAACCAGAAAAATTGGATTATGGGGCAGTACGCTATTAATGTGTACGTTCACGGTGTATGTTGGAATTATTTGGTTTGGAAGAAGTATGTTTAAAGTTCCTTGCAGTTGCGGTGGCTTAATCGCTACCCTGGATTGGCCACAACATTTTTGGTTCAATCTTACCTTATCTCTTCTTGGCTTCATTGCAATCATCCTTCATTATAGAACTAACAAGGTGAGTATCGCCTGAGTCTATAACACTCCTTTCATTCTTTTGTTTAGTTGTACTCCATGTTTTTCTAAAAAAGTATAGCCGTAGGGGTGACAGTGACATATCCACTAGAAAAAATCAATTTATTTATGGAAATCCGGATGTATTGGTCCTCAAAGGAGGACAGGCTAACCGTTCATGTTTAGCTGATAACAATACTGATGGGGCTGTAAGTCGGGCAAGCAGTAATGCTTGTGCAAGGAATCCTTTTGTCTTGAAGGTACGTTTCCATGGTATTATTCTTTCTTGATTTTATATTATTAAGAAATAAACATTTACCATGAAAAGTATTAAGTCTAAGTTCTTTATTGCTGCAATTATTCTTGCCAGCGTTGGTGCTTTCGCATTTAGATTTACAGATGATGATTGGTGTGCCCAACCAGTTCCAGGATATTCTATTGATGTGACAAACATAAATATAGGGCTTCGCTACCTCTATCTTGTCGATCCACCAGGTGGGGTATATGGTTTAACATATACGTGCCTTGCTGCACCTACTAATGTTTGTCGATGGGTAAAGAATTTTTATGGTGTTTATGTTCCTTGTAGTGGTGCATTTACAAAAATTTGATTGAATAGTTATTGAAGTAATGGGCGGTCTCAAAATCGACAAAGCCAATGGTTAGAATTTTGATCAAGTGATGCTATCTGAAGCATATAATTCTTGTTTCTTAGCATTTTCTGGCTGCCCCTTCAGGCTTTGTAAAAATCAAGCTTTGGCTTGTATCAGGGAATCTATTGTCTTGAAGGTACTTTTACTTAGTGATAAGCTTTCTTATAATCTTATCAACTAACGGTAAAATCCTATTTCAGTGAAGTATCTTAAGATCAAACTTTTTTGTGCAGCAATCGTGATTGCTAGCTTATTGGCTTTCAAATATAATGATGACCAATTGTGTAGCCAACCAGTTCCTGGATACACGATCGATCCGACTGGCCAAAAATACCCCAATATGTATTTAATAAATGGAACATTTGGGATTACTTATGCATGTATATCAACATCGAGCTCAATATGCCGATGGATCAAAAATGCAGATGGTCTATATGTGCCGTGTACAGGGA
Source organism: Chitinophaga sp. Hz27 (assembly GCF_042263525.1). Lineage (NCBI taxonomy): Bacteria > Pseudomonadati > Bacteroidota > Chitinophagia > Chitinophagales > Chitinophagaceae > Chitinophaga > Chitinophaga sp. Hz27. The sequence goes on along the minus strand of NZ_JBHKFJ010000005.1, from coordinate 464,808 downwards.
TATATATGAGTCTTTAAGGTCTCTTAACTTAAATATAGTATACAGAAATATTTAACCAACTTTCATCCTTCATTTTGTCAGCCTCCCGAATAAATTATAAGCCGGAGGAATACATTGACATTTGGTGTTAATACCTTGGAAATACTTTACTGTCACATAACATCAAGTCTTGGCTTGTAGAGAGAAACTATAACCTAATAAAATCCTTTTTCAATTCATATTTTTTGCTTTCTTATTTCTTAACCGTAAAAATCTTAATCCATGAACAAACTCAAGATTAAGCTGTTCCTTGCTGCGCTTATGGTTGCCGGCGCCTTTGCCTTTAGATACTCGGATGATCAATTATGTAGCCAACCAATACCTGGATACACAGCTGATCCAACGGGTCAGACTGATCCTAATAAGTATTTAATTAGTGGTACGTATGGTCTTACCTACACTTGTGTGACTGCACCTGGCGCAGTTTGTCGTTGGATAAAGAATAATAACGGTGTTTATGTACCATGTAGTGGCTATTTCTCATATCTTTAATAACTTACTATTAAGGTGATGGCAGAATTATTTTCTGCTATCACCTTTCATTTTGTGGTATTCCTGAAAGGTTTATTTCATCTGGCGGAATAGGCATAGCATATTTGAGCGCATTTGGAGGAAGTGTATAAGTAATACCGTTAATTATTCTGTAAAGTGTAATATTAGCACCGTCACGGTTAAGCCGTTTAAGATCGCTGAATCTTGTGCCTCTAAATACAAGTTCCTTTCTTCTTTCTGCAAGAATATAGGTTAGTAAGTCGTTGCTACTATTTATAACAGGAAATACATATAGGCTTCTGCCGCTTATTAAATCCCGTTTCCACCTTGAAATCATTAGTTTTGTAATTGCTTCTTTAGCAATGTCAAACTGCTGTAATCTGGCCGCAGATTCAGCATAGCATAAATATACTTCCGACATTGATAATCCCGTAAAGAAATTCGCCAATCCAATATATCCTCCTTTAGGGCCATAGTCTGTACCGCCTACATTTCTAAAGTAGAGTCTTTTCCTACAATCAGCGTCATTATAGGATTGATATAGAGCCGTATCTACCAACAAACCAGTACTCAGTATTTGAAACCAACTGTTGTAGGCATACTTATCAAAATATAAAACTTCTGGATTATGACCTCCTGGAATAACTGGGAATGGTTTTAATACCGTTGTATCAAAGATAGAATAGTTCATTAATTCCGATTTCAAATCGAGACATGCCTTTGAGTACTTCATCGCTTTTGAGTAATCGCCAATATATAAATATACTCTTGCTGCCAATGCATAGAGGGTTTCTATACCGGGCCTATTGGGTTGAGTAAGATCAAAAGGCGTTGTAAGGTTAACTTCTGCGGCATCTAGATCAGAAATAATCAGTTCATAAGTGTCTTGTAAATTCGCACGGATTACATTTTCATTAACATCTGAAGATATACGAAGTGGTAAGCCAAGTGTTTTTCTAGAGGTGCTGCTATCATATACAGTGCAAAAGATGGTTGCAAGGTTGTGAAACGCATATGCCCTAAGACAATATGCACTTCCTAGCAATCTATGCCATTGTGCCTGATTGTTATTAGTGACAGTTATTTTCTTTATGCCTTCGATAATGGTATTACAATAAAAAATTTGCTTGAAAGGGTAGTTCCAATCTGAAATTTGGGTGTCTCCTTCATAGATGTCGGTAGCCCAGAGATAGCAATTCCTCGTCCTTGTGAATGGTAAGGAATTATATATCATATCTTTTATATAATAATCATCACTGGAAAGTGCGCCCATTTCTGGAAAATTGCAGAATGCTATTCCAACCTCATTTAGCAATAGGTCAAAGTCGTTAAGCGTTTCAGGAATAATAGTCGAAGTATTGGGTTTCTTGTTGAGGAAATCCTTACGACAGGCACTACTTAGAGCCATAATAACGATAAACAAAACTAAGTTTCTAGCCAACTGCATTGTGAATATTTTAAAGGAATATTTTTACACCAATGTTATAGGTGCGAAATGGAGGGATTATCGAAACAGCCCCTGGTACATAATCTGGATCTATTTTGTAATGAGTTTTTCTATAGATTATGCCTATATTATTTATAAAAGTGTAGATTTTAATCATTTTGAATTTGCCAGCTTTGGGTTCGAGCGAATAGGACAAATTAATATCCTGGAAGCGGATGTGATCTCCCGGCTCAACCAAAATTTGACTATACTGATAAAATACTGACCTGGATGAATTATTAGGGTACACTTGACTTGGAACGTTTGTTCGTTTTTCATCACCTGGTTGTTGCCATCTTAAACTATAATCTGGGTTATAGGGATTAATTGCTGGTCCAGTAATTAACATACTGGAATAATTGACGGAGGACCTTCTAAAGAAATATTGAAATTTTCCTGTTATTAAAAATGACAGCTCGAATTTCTTATAAGTGAATTCATTTCGGATACTAGCAATATAATTAGGATTGGCAGGACCATTATATACCAGAGTAGATAAGTCTTTGGTCCCAATTATGGTTGCATAGTCAGTGGAAGGCTTCCCATTAACTATTCCTTCAGGGTCGCCTGTATCCGGACTTAAGCCTGCCCATTTATAGCTAAAAATTGAGTATACAGGTTTACCAATGAGTGGATTTATACCAAGTTGGGTCATATAACTATTTACAGCAGTTGGTTCTGGCTTATACTCCGTAACTCTGTCTGTAGCCTTACTAAAAAGGAAGATAGTGCGCCATTTTACCTTCCTAGTAGTTATTAAAGCATTTAGTGATACTTCATATCCATTCCCTTTCATATTTGCTACGTTCCCTCTGTATGTTGAATTTCCTGAAGAAGGAGCTAATGGACCATACCCAATAAGGTCTTTTCCATTTTTAATAAAATAGTCAAATGAACCAGAAACCCTATTTGATAGGGTACTAAACGTTACACCCCAATTGGACATACCAATTTTTTCCCATCGGAGGTTTGCATTTGGCGGATTCGTTATATAAATTGACTGGAATCCAAATATATTGTTATAGCCTGTTGTTCCTGCAGTGGTATAGGCGGTAATTGTTTTATCTATATTCCCACTGTATCCATATGAGTACTTTAAGTTAATTCGGTCGATCCAAGGAACCTTGAAGAAGTTTTCATCAGAAATGTTCCATGCAAAACCGAGTGCATACAATGGGACACCTTTATTATTTGTTGCAACCCCAAATAAATTGGATTCATCACGTCTGATCGTTCCAGAAAATATATATCTATTTAAGTAGGAGAGCCCTGCATTGCTATAATATGAAAGGTTATTATCAACTGTGGAAACATCTTTGATGCCAAAAGAGTTGTTGGGAATACGGTTTTCAAGATAGGGCATTGGGAGTTGGGTAAAAGAGCTTTCAAAATCAACAGACATGGAGGTCCCAGTCTTGGTATTAAATCCATATAGCCTATTGTTAGGCAATAGATGAGCATCTGTGTTTCTTCGTTCAGCTCCAGCAATTACCTTTAATGAAAACTTTCCAAAATTATTTTCATAATCTAGTTCTCCTCTTAGATTATTTGATTGGTATGTATATTTTACATAGTCGAAAATATTTCCAACCGGAATTGGCCTTATAGCTTGTCCATCAGTACCAAAAAAAGTATAACTATTTATTAGATCCCTGGTATAATAGGAATTTGCATCGTAGAATGACTGATTAGTGATTGTTCCATGACCAAACTGATAATAAAGGCTGATGGACAATTTCGGTATGATTATGTATTTGGCATTTAAATTTATTAAGAGATCGGCATTTTTTATAGACTGATAATTTGTTCGTTGCTCGTCTAATGGAATAAAATCCCAATTTAGTAGCTTGCCCCTCTCAAGCGTGTCGGTGTATGCCTTGCGCCAATTGCTAGCCATAATTGCATTTGATCCGTCTTCATTTTTAAGTCTACCGTAGGGCAGTTGTGGTGTAAATGAAGACGGAGTATGACCATGATGCTCCATATACATCAAAGTACCAGAAACCGACAACTTATTTGGAATCATTGTGAGGTTATCTTTAATAGTCAATCTAGCATCGTTATAGGTACTATATTTATAGGAGCCTTGGGATCTATTGTATCCTAAGGAAGCATAATATTGATTTTGAGCATTGCCTCCATTGGCAGATACAGAATACTGTTGAGTGATACTAGGTTGGTAATAGTATTTTTCTAAATCGGTTCTGATATCCTCTTTTGAAATTTTATCTAACTGTGTAGCTAGTTCTGCGTCACTGATCTCCTTGTTCTTATTCTTATATAGCAATTCAACAACGGGGGAAACAAAATATGCGGGATTCTGCTGCATGTATAGATAATAAGCCCCGGTATTAAATAAGAACTTCTCCGCATCGATGTAATCCTTGATGCTCATTTGTGGTGTATAAAATAAGTTAGGCTTCTCTGATATACTCAGATTACTATTAAACTCCAGCTTCAATTTATCCTTTTTACTCCCTTTCTTGGTTGTAATTACAATTACTCCATTACCGGCTCTTGCTCCCCAAATGGAAGCCGCGGCAGCATCTTTTAATATAGTGACGCTTTCTACATCGTTGGGATTCAAATTGTCCAAGGTGCCGTTGTAAGGGAAATTGTCCACAACTATGAGTGGCTCCGCGTTGGCGAATATGGTACTTCGACCTCTAATAGAAATAGATGATTGATTGAATTTGGAATCCGGGTTCTTATTTATCACAAAGCCGCTGGCTATTCCATCCAGGCGCTCTAGAATACTAGTGGAAGGGTTCCGGTTGAATAGCTCTGTGGAAATCGTAGTGTAAGCGCCGGTGGCTCTTTCCGGGCGAATCGTTTGATAACCATCGGATATTACATTGACGGCTTTCAACTCGGCCATGACAGGCGTCATGATGATACGCACATCTTCCGGGTTGTCTATCTTCAGCTGGCGGGTTTCAAAGCCGGAATAACTGACCAGTAGAGTAGGATGTGCTTCCCTTGTGGTAATATTAAACTTACCTGATTCGTTGCTGGTACATCCTGAGGTAGTACCCATAATCCTGATGGTAGCCAGGAACAAAGGATTGCCTGCCGTGTCTACCACTGCACCCCGAACAGTAGTGCTGTTCACCGGCAATGCTACCGCATCACCAGAGGCCGTAGGAGGAGATTCTTCATACAACGTAATGTAGTTATCTGAAAATGTCCACTTAATACCGCTGTGTAGTATCAGCGTAAGAATGTTGTCTACCGTACCTTTCGTTTGCTTGGAAAGCTTGATTTTTTGCTGATCATCCAGGACATTGCTGGCATAAGCTACCTGCTTGCCCGTCTGCCTGGTGATGATGTTGAAAATTTCTTTAAGGGTATAGGAGCCTTTCTTCAGCGTAATTGAATCTTTTGCCGGTTCCGCAGTTACCCGGAACGTTAACAAATTAAAAAACGTAAATAGGATCAGAAATAGTTGTTTCATCTGCGCGCTCGGAATTATTTGAGGTCATCCTTTGGTGTCATTTGAGGAGCTGTTTTGCTGTTGTGTCTTAAGGGATCTATACAAACCTTGTTGGCGAATAGAAATTTCACAGTTAATATTTTATTGTTTTCAAATAAGGTAATGAATAAAATAAATATTGTGAGATTGAGAAAAAGCCACATGATCCATGCATTCTGGAAATCTAATTTTGTGATTCTGGTTTATTAAAAGCTCTTTACTCAAAATTCCTACGTTATTCAAATATAGAAAATTTTGTTTAACATGTATACAGTATTTTATAGTGTTGAACCGATTTTGATCATGCATATAACGGCACTTACAGCTCTTTCCATTGCAGGAACGAACTGATATCGTACAAAGCTCCATATACCTGTTTAAATATCTTATTGATACACCCCGTACCAATTTTTTATTGGGATAATCAGCAATGATAGCGGGTGTTTATCTGCAATCAGACAACAGTATCTTGTACTGTAGCGGTTTATGGTCGATGACGGCCCGTAAAGACAATCTTGTTAAATATTCAGGTGGTTTTATTGAACTAGTACTATAGTGCTATTTTTCGTTTACTCGTGCCCGTAGTCCACATCATAATAACTGCAATTGCATTAATGCTAGATAGTTAAATCACCCTGTTTAAAGGACCATGTAATTATTTAGCAATCGGTTGCTAAATATTTTACTATATGCGTACCCGTGCTTTTAAAACCCCAGTTGGTTATACATGAGAAATTTTCTATTTTTGTTTAGCAATGACTTTACAATCGGGACAAGAGTACCTTTAAAACAATACCAACTATTACTGTAAAAAGGACTGATTTACAAATAAATGTGGCAGGATTTCTTGTATAAAATCTGAACTGATTTATCTGCCATCGGATCGTTTGCCAATCATTGGTTTTGCTTGATTTTACACAACGTGGTGGTTTTAAAATAGGAAGAACAGCGCCAGGAACAACACCTGGTAGGTAAAGCACTTCTCTCAAAGTATACCTGGGACTTAACTATTACTTATGAACCCTGCACTATCCGCTATTCGTTTTATCAAACGCCTTGTAAACGCCGGCACCGGCAAAGTACATGAGGCTGAAGCCCCCGCATTGAAAATACTGAACGCTTTGTCATTGGTGACTGGCTTCATGGTGTTCGTATTCGGCCTTTTCTTCTACTACCTGGTGAGTAGCAAACTACTGCTATATGGTGTCATCTTCGAAGGTTCCGTGTTCTTCAGCCTCATCTGGCTCACAGAATGCCTGGCAAATGCCAAAGTAACTGCCTTCTGCATGCTGGCTATACATTGCTTCTCTGCCATCTATTTCGGTGCCCTGCTTGGCATGGCCATCAATGCTAAAATAGTAGGCTTTTTCCTGTTTGCCTTCTTGGTACTCGGCTCGTACTTTATATTCCGCGACGTCAAAGTGCTCATTGCCAACCTCGGGGTTTCTATTTGTCTCCTCATGGCTATTTCCTACAACAATCATTACCACCTGATACCTACCATACAACTGGAACATACCAACCTCCATATATTCCGCTGGTTCTGCATCTTCGGAATGTTTGTACTCACACTCACCGCTTCGTCCGACTTTATCAAACTATTTAGAAACCTGCTGAAGAAGATGACAGAAGCAGATGCCAACCGTCGTAAATACCTGGTGGAAACTTCACATGAACTAAAATCTCCATTAAGTGCTATTATAACGCTGGCCTCCAATAATGTACATAATAAAGATCTGGACGACAGCACCGTTAAACTCCTGGAAAGCATTATAGACGCTGCCACACATGGCCTCAAAGTAGTCAACAACATTCAGGAAGTAGCCAAAATCGAAGCCGGTCGCCCATCCGAGATCGTAAGGGTTTCTTTTGAGCTAAAACGTTTCATGACCAGCATCTACAATATGATGGTCCTCTCCGCACGCAACAAAGGCCAGGCGCTTAACATCAGCTATGCGAATAACCAGGTGCCTACTCGCATCACCACAGATGAGACCATGCTACGCCAGATCATGCTCAACCTCATCTCCAACGCGGTCAAATATGCGCCGGTGAACTCACCCATACGTGTACACGTAGATTTTGATGTCGCAACCAACGAACTACGAATCAGTGTAGCCAACCAGGGAAAAGCCTTCAACGGTAAACGCATAAATGAACTCTTCACCAGCTTTGTCAGCAGTGATTATACCGCTACCGGCGGCTCCGGACTAGGACTCGAAATCTCCAAAAACTTTGCCCATCGCCTGGGTGGCGATATACTTTTGAAGGCCGGCGAAACGGGCCAGGAAATCAGCTTCCTCGTAAAAATACCGGTGATACCTAATGAAAAACTCCTCCCGGAAGAATCACCTTTCATAGCCGTCAAACAACGACTCCCACTGCTTACAGACAAAAAAATACTCCTCATCGATGATGAAGCTATTACCTTTAAAAGCATTCAACACCTCTTCAATACAAGTGATAACTACTACGCAAGAGAAGGGGAAACAGGCCTGCGTATTGCCATAGAAATCTTACCGGATCTCATCCTCCTCGATTCAGAACTAAATGATAAACTATCAGGAAAGGATATACTCCTGCAAATCAAGAATTCAGCTGTGCTAAAAAACATCCCGGTTATACTCGTAACATCTACAAGTTTTGTAGAATGCCAGCAGGAATTCCTGGCCTTAGGGGCAAGCGCGGTATTGGCTAAGCCACTGGGAATGAATACAATGAAGGTCTTTGCGGAAATTTTACAACAAACAGCAAAACAGTAATGGGTAACAATGGATGAAAGAGGAATTTGAGTGATGGTTTCCGTTTATCTACCACTATTTTATTGTGCGCTATTGTTTTTCAGCCATTGTAATCTACGTGCATCCGGCAAATGCTTTACGGTAAAGGACTCAAACTTTGCCTGGAATCCGTTGCCATCAGGAGAGGCCGCCATCAGACCCACCATCACGGGTTGGTTATCCTTTAGTGGCGCATTCCTGGTCATGATGTACTCCTTATCATCATAAGAGTAATAGATTTCAATAGCATCTAATCTTCTTACAGCCTTGATCCAAATGAAGGCAGGTGTTTTATCCAATGGTAACACGCTCCAGTCGCTCGTATGATGCGTCACCACCGTGCTTACGTTAAATTTACCATCATAGAATTCGATTCCGGTTTTGATATAATTTTCCTGGTCCGCACGGATCATCAATCCCATCTGATCAAACCTGGATTTATAGGCGCCAGTCAGCTTTACTTTTATTTCGAACTCACCACCATAAGTTGCATAGTAAAAGGGTGCATCATCCACTGTAAAGCCATAATGAGAAATGCGCCAGTAGTCTGTTTGAGGCGTGACGAACATCGTCAGGACATTGTTCTTTATCTCCCACTTTTCTGGTTCATTAAACCATTGCATTTTCTCTAAAGTTTGACCATACATAGTTTGCAAGGCTGCTACTGCCAGCGCTGTCAAAAAGAATTTCTTCATATCTTGTTTAATGTAATTGTTTAAATGTCCACTCAGCATTGGTGTACAAAGCTAGCACCTCTGCGATTTTGGGGCAATGGTTATTAATAACCATTTTTGTGAAACCATTGATAGCAGGCCGTTTGGACATAGATTGACGGTCATGAAAATCAGTAGAAATGAAAGACAGGAAGATCCTGAATGATATATTGTTGCAACAGGACTTTGTAGATGCTACCGATGATGTGGCCTTACATAATGCTATTTTGGTGGCACAGATGTATGCACAGGTAGAAAATGCGGTCAGCGTATTGAGTGATATGAAGGAGAACAGGAGCTATATCTACATAGGCGGAGCAGGAGAGGAGCTGGGAATTTCCTCCCATAAGGAGGTAAAAGTCATAGACTCTATCTGGGAAGAGGAGATTTTTAGCAGGATAAGACCTACTGATCTGCTGGAGAAATATTCGCTGGAGCATCAGTATTTTCAATATCTGAAAAACATACCGGTAGCAGAAAGGTCTGCATGGCAGGTATTAAGTCGGATGCAGATGCGTGGAAAAGCGGATACCTACCTACCGGTCCAACACCGCATCTTTTATATCAGCAGTACGTTGGAAGGTACGGTCCGACTGGCGCTATGCCTCTATAATATCTGCACTGTGTCTACCGACAAGCCGTCGTATCATGGCGCCATCATCAATACACGTACCGGGAAACTGGTGCCAGCGGCAGATCCCGAAGGAAATGAATTTCTGACCAGGCGTGAAATTGATGTACTGAAGCTAATCAAGAATGGTAAGCGCAGCCGGGAAATTGCAACCATATTATCTATCAGTCTTTTCACCGTGAACCGTCATCGGCAGAATATCCTGGAGAAATTGCATGTCACGAATTCCATGGAAGCCTGCAGGATAGCGGAATCCATTTTACTGATATAAACGCGGGAAATATTTTAAGGAGATAATGTGTAAATTTATATTTAATAAATTGCGTGTATCTACCTTTGTTTAAACAGAATAATCATATGGCCAAACAACAAAAGACAGGCATCTCCCCGAAAGCATTTACATTTCTGGAAAAGTTACGTCAGCATAATAACAGGGAATGGTTTAATGAGCATAAACCGGAGTTCCAGGAACAGCAACAAGATATGGAAGTTTTTGCCGAGGCGCTGTTACAGAAAATGAACGCGCATGATGTACTGGAAACACCTTCCGGAAAGAGTAGTCTGTATAGGATTTACAGAGATGTTCGTTTTTCGAATGATAAGACGCCGTATAAAACACATTGGAGCGGTAGTTTCAAACGAGCTACCAAACAGCGCAGAGGAGGATATTATTTCCATATAGAACATAACAACAGCTTTATTGGAGGTGGTTTCTGGGGCCCTTCCGCAGATGACCTGCGACTGGTACGTGAAGATATTGCTTTTGATGATGCGCCTTTGCGCAAAATCATTCAGTCGAAAAATTTTGTAAAAAACTTTGGCAGCCTGGAGGGAGAACAGTTGAAAACTGCGCCCAAAGGCTTTCCGAACGACCATTCAGCTATAGATTTGTTGCGATATAAGCAGTACCTGGTGCTTCGTAAATTTAGTGATGAAGAGGTGCTTAGCCCCAGCTTCCTGGATGAAGCAGATAAAACTTTCCAGGCCATGCGCCCCTTCCTGGATTATATGAGCGAAGTATTGAGCAGCGATGGTAATGGAGCGTGATTTCATCATCCTGATACCTGATTGCAAATTATATGGAAGACAGATTCAGAAAATGGGTGGATGTTGGAAATGTGTTGGCAATTGATCCTACTGAAAAGGTTAATTGCCCGGAATGTAATGCTGGTTTGCTTTTAGTGGAAGATGTGCCTATACCTGAATCTGATGCATGGGACAGATACCTGATTTGTGAGCATTGTAAAAAATGGGCAGTAATGTCCCGCATGAGAAAAACCGATAACCCATAATTACGTTTACGCTTCTCCGTTATGAGCATTATATCAAGAACTATAGCCCTGGGCGATATACATGGAGGGCTGAAAGCCCTGCAGCAATTGGTAGACGGCCTCAAGATCACCAGTAGCGACCGGATTGTTTTCCTCGGTGATTATGTAGATGGCTGGTCACAATCGGCACAGGTGATAGACTTCCTGATGCGATTGGAACAATCTGCTAACTGCATTTTCATCAAAGGAAATCATGATGTATTGTGTGAGTCGTGGTTAAACGGCCGGCTACTCAAGGAGGAGTGGCTATACGGCCACGGCGCTTCTACTGTTAAAAGCTATGCCGGTTATTCCGAGGCCCGGCGGATGGTACATCTGGATTTCTTCAGACGCATGCAATATTTTTATGTAGATGATCAACAGCGATTGTTTGTACATGGCGGCTTCACCGCTGCTGATGGTCCTGCGTATGAACCAACGCCGGACCTGCTTACAAAAGACCGCACACTGTTGGAGTTGGCCATCACGATGAATAAGCGCATAGCCGAACATCCGGAATTGATGCCTAAGAAACTTGCACAGTTTAAGGAAATCTTTATAGGGCATACGCCTACACTGAATTACAACTCCTTTGTGCCCATACATGCGTGTAATGTCTGGGATGTAGACACTGGCGCAGGTTTCTATGGCCGCCTGACGGCGCTGGACATAGATGCAAAAAAAATCTATCAGTCGGAACCCTTACCAGAATTATATCCTGACGAACCAGGAAGAAATAAGTATCCAGCTTGGTAAACGCCAGGCAACAGACATTGGATTGCAGCAGAATCTAATACAGAATTTTGATGGTAAACGGCGCATCACCAAGTAAGACGGTGCCTCCATCTTCCAGTAATACGGGCTCCTTGCATTCAATCAGTTCACCATCTTTCTGGTAGAAGGTGCCACCAGAAGAGCCTACATCTTGTATCCAGTATTGGTTATTACTTAGCTTGATCAAAAAATGCCTTCTGCTGATGGTGTTGTTATTACCGAACAGCCTTTGTCCCATATGCTCTCTTCCGAAAAAGGCCATTTCAAAAAACTTCAGGTCAAAATATTCGTTGGTGGCATTATCGATAACGCTAATGCCTATCGGTGTTTTAGGCTTGTGCACCGGTAGTGTACTGGCGAGGGGGGCGCCACAATTTTTACAGGCAGCCGGCCTTTCTGAAGGTCTGTCGAAATAGTTGTCCTGATGGCATTGAGGACAAACAACTTTTAAGCGGTTATACATGCTGACAATAATTACGATGGTCAATAAATATCGCATGTAATACTGTAACGGCGCAGCAGTAACAGAAAAAGGGCTGACCAAAATTATGCTTTGGGTCAGCCCTTTGACTTATTGATTAGGAGATCAGTATCAAGGATTCGCATTCTGAACTGCGTTCAGCATATCGCCTACATATTTTTTGAGTTTCTCTTTATCTTCCGGGTCCAGTTTATCGGCTTTCTTATCATATTCCTGTCTTAATGCAGTGAGTTTATCCATGTATTCACCTGCTTTTTTACCGCTGTTAGCATTTATCAGCTCCGAGAGGTATTTATGAAAATCTTCCGCGATAGATTTCGCATTATTCTTTTTAAAATCAGGCATGGCAATTTTTGACATGGCTGTATTGATGTTGGACTGTATGGCGGCTGTCACTGCGTTGACTGCATTGACATCGCTGGCAGCCTGGTGTGCGGCGGCAGCTCCGGCAGACTGAGCCGCTTCATTTGCTTTTTGTTCTGCTTTTTTTTCATCCTGCTTTTGTGGATTGCCACAGGCTACAGCCAGTGAAGCAGCGAATACGAGGTAACGTGCAAGCTTCATAAAAGATAGTTTTTTGGTGTATAACATCATTGAGGTTTGTTTGGTTTTAGAATTGGCAATTGATACCACCGAATAACTGCAAGGCTGGTTGTCCTGCGCCATAATGCAGAAGAGTAAATTGTGGTTCAAGAAATATATTGAATACTGTTTTGCCAGCTTTCGCCACTTTGCCAATACCTACGCCAATAGGAACATTATAGGTATCACCTTCGATGTTGATAGTGCTTAGTGCAGTAGAGCGAAGGTAGGTTCCTTTGCCTAATTGTACCAGAAAAAAAGGTTGTATCTGTATGGCGCTGGTATTACTTCTGTCTTGCTGGCCGGCAATGGAACCCAGATATGTAATTAAAGCACCGTATTGCAATATAGGCGAGGCGGTGTTGAATATGATCAATGCACCACCCAGTTGCCATTTTCCGGCGCCGGTATAATCTGTATTGGCGGTAGGAATGGATACCTGTGGGCCTGCGCCTATCAGCAGGTGGGAAGTAGGTTTTGTAAAGGTATAGGTGGCAAAGAAACTAAGGTCGCCGGTGCCAGAGGCATATTTAGCCATATCGTTTTGTAGGCCGGTAGGATTGGTATTAAAGGGCATGGTAAATCTTGTCAGGATTTTACCCTTGGCAAAGGGAATGACTGCACGAATCAGCATACTGTTTGCGTGCATATCGGCATTATCGTAGATGGTGGGAACATAATAATTCTGCAGGTTGATGGCTTTGGCATTTGCCAGCGGGTTATTGGCCTTTTTCATTTCATCTTCACTCAGTTCCTGTTGTGCCAGGGTTTTCATACTGCTGAACAGTAGTAATAACAGTAAAAGCTGCTTCATAAAGGATTCATTTTGGATGATGAAAGGACTTGATGAAGGCTGATATTTATTTATGCAGGGAAACAGAGAATTATAAAAACTCTATATATAACAGGTTAGATGAATAAAAAGTTCAGGAAAAAATAACTAAATGTCACGCCTATACGTGATCTTTTTCACATATATTTGTTACAACCCAAAAACCCTGCTTATATGTATCGCATTTTGCAATTTATTTTTGCGCTGTTACTGTCGGTAACCGTATCTGCTCAAACCCGCAATGATATTATTTTCAAAACCAATGGAGAACAACTTGCCGGCAAGGTCACTGCTATCAATGATGCCGAAGTTAAATTCCGTTATGCCGGTGAAACATTGGATTATACCATTAAGAAATCGGATATACAGAAGATAAAGTTTGCCAGTGGCCGTGAAGAGGTCTACAATCAGCCGGCTATCGTAAATGGTGCACCGGCGGCGACTACACCGGATGATGGTGCGCCAATCGGTGATCCGCATAATAAGGTAGCTATCCTGCCATTTTCATTTACCAGAGATGGCGTCCTGCAACCTGATGAAGTAAGCCAGGAAGTTCAGAATGAAGTATATAATCTGCTGAGCAAACATGCAGGTGTATACCAAATTATGCAGCCTCGCCTCACGGTAGTTATGCTGAATAAAGCTGGCATCAACAAAAATACGTTCATGAACTACACTATGGACGAGATCTGTAAGAAGCTGGGCGTGGAATATATTTTGTCAGGGAGTATTACGGTGAACGCGACTTCCGTTAGCCATACCGGTACATCCAGCTATGACGAAAAAGGCAAGAATGGTGATAATAAATCTTCAGGTTCCAGCACCAATTATTCTACCTCTAAACAGAATTTCAAAACCAGGGTAGATATGAAAGTTTACAACGATAAAGGTGTTTCCATCTATAATCAGAACCGCCAGGCATTCTGGAATGAAGATGACTCATATAAAGATGCGGTGGAATACCTGCTAAAACGCAGCCCATTGTATAAAAAATAATAATTCCGAAAAATGTTATAGGACCGCATTGGTATTTATTGCCAATGCGGTTTTTTATTTATAGTGTAGATGTTTAATACGATTATCTGTATTGGTTTTCCTGAAATCTGATCTGGTTAAAAATAACAAAACTGAATCTGTTTTATTTGCTTATTTAGCGAGAATTTTGCAATAGAATAAATGTAAGTTTTATGGTTATTGTCAACAGTACGATGGAGGACATCGATAAGCTTTTTGAATTGTATGGCGCTGCCGCAAGTTATATGAGAGAAATGGGAGCTCCCAGTCCCTGGAAAGGTTTTGAGCGGCCGGTAGTAGCGGGAGAGATCGAGGAAGGGCGTCAATGGAAGGTAATAGAAAATGGAGAGATCGTAGCCGTTTTTCTTACGACCTATAACGACCCTCACATCTGGCAGGAGAAAGATGAAGATCCCGCGGTGTATTTACATCGGATAGCTACGCATCCAGGGCATAGAGGCAAGGGCTATGTGCAGGGAATTGTGGATTGGGGGAAGGAACATGCCCGCGCAAATGGGAAAAAATTTCTGCGGTTGGATACCGGCGCAGGCAACGAACGCCTGATCAACTATTATAAACGTTGTGGTTTTAATTTTCTCGGTGATGTATATACGAATTCGCCAGCGCTGCCAGCACACTACCGTGGCGGTACTTTTGCGCTGTTGGAGATAGTATTGTAGTTTTCTGAGCGGCGGTAGTCCGGACTACTGCTGTAAATCGTATCCATTAAGATAAAGATGGTATGAAATTTGGCGGAGCAGCTGCCGCAAGTACGCTGATGCGTATAGTCGTTTCATATCACCATATCTTTATTTTTCAGATGGAAAACCGTATCAATGCCCTGGACGGGTTTCGGTTCCTGGCAATCAGCCTGGTAGCTGTATTTCACTATTACAGCCGCTTTACGCTGCCCCAGTCCCCCGTCAATTATTATCCATATGGCAGCAGTTTCAGCAATGTTTTTTCTGCTAATGCCTATCTCGGTGTACACTTTTTCTTTATCATTTCAGGCTTTGTAATTTATTTCAGTATCCTGAGAAGCAGTCATCTAAAGGATTTCTTCCTGAGGCGCTTTATCAGGTTGTTTCCGCCATTGTTACTCGCCTCGGTGATCACCTATGTTTTTGTAGCATTAGCTGACCCGCAGCGTGCCTTTCCATTTCATGTGAGTGCGCTTTCTTTCCTGCCTTCCCTCACGTTTACGGATACACTTTTCTGGCAGCCTTTATTCAAGGGACATAAGATCGCGCTGATAGATGGCGCGTATTGGTCATTGCTGGTAGAGGTGAAATTCTATTTGCTGATAGCGCTGATCTATTTTTTGTTGCCGAAGGAAAAATTTTTGCGTAACTGGACTTCGCTGATGGCAGTGTTGTTGGTTGTACATACGCTGGCGGAATATGTTCATTTTCCGATGGCTGTTGCCATTCGTAAGGCAATGGATGTTTTTTTCTTCTACAACTACATTGCATTCTTTTCTGCTGGCATCTGCTTTTATGATTTTTATATTCATAAAAAGTGGAGGCTGGAGTACCTGGTTACTGCTATGATCGCAGGTATAACGCTTTGGTCATTAGGATGGGCAGGGATGACCTTCATGGCTGTTTTCCTGGTATTATTCGCGATGCTGGTAAATGGCAGCAGCCTGCTGGGATTCTTTGCTTTGCCAATAGTCAGAAGGATAGGCGTGATCAGCTATACATTGTACCTGCTGCATCAGTACATAGGATTGATACTAATTAATGCTGTCTGCAAATGGTTGCCGGTAGCCGCATTGTGGCCGGTTGTGCCTGTTTTCGTATATGCTTTACTGATAGGTGTGACAGAACTGATCTACCGGTATTATGAAGAGCCGGTGAGGAAACTGATGACCAATTATTATTTTCCAAAACGCGCTCCTATGCCTATGGTGGAGAAACAAGCGGCTTAGCAGGCAGTGAATTTAAAATTTCCTGTATTGAAAAACTAGCACCACATACATATTCATCGGCGGCGCCGTAGTAAATGGTGAGTAAGTCATCCTGTACGAGGTGGCCGTTGGTGAATACTACATGTCCGAAGAATCCCGTCAGTTCATAGTCTGCCAAAGGCTCCATGATAGGAACATCTGAACGTGCCAGTACCTTGGCTGGATTTTGTAAATCCAGTAATAATGCACCTAAGCAATAGCGGTGTTTGGCATCTGCGCCATGATAAATAGCCAGCCATCCATGTGATGTTTTGATGGGCGCTGCACCGGCGCCTACGCGGGCACTGTCCCACATTCCGGGCCTGCTTTTAGCAATGCACTGATGTTGGCCCCAATGGATGGTATCAGGGGAGGATGCCAGCCAGATATAATTGCCGCCAAGCGTAGGACTACTAGGTCGGTGGAAGGCATAGTATTGTTCGTTGATACGTTCGTCAAAAATAGCGCAGTCTTTATTATGCGGGGGGAATATCAGTCCTGCTGTATGATGGCTTTTCCAGTCGGTGGTGGTTTTCATGGCTACCGCCACACCATTCTCAGAAACGGCTGTGTAGGTGAGGTAATAGACACCTTCCAGGAAGGATACCCTACAATCCTCCACACCAAAGGTTTCCATGCTGCCAGTACCGTAAATAGGCGGATAATCAGGATCTTCTTTAAAGCGAATCCCATCTTCGCTGGAAAATAATCGTAGGTGCGAGAGCGTAGTGAGGTAATCGGCGCCTTGATAGGTGATCACCCTGGCATCTGTGGCGATGAGATCAGGATCATTGAGTTTAATTTCCCGGATGATCATTTTCCCATCAGGCTGCAATACGGGAAAGGACATGTGTATGTCAGACTGCTCGGGCCTTTCGGCTACGCGTACGATGAGCCAGGTTTTGCCGTTAAAAGTAAATACGCCCGGATTAAGCAGACAGGCTACTTTGAGTCCGGGCATACTGGCTTTTATATCACCAGGCTTTAATAAAGGATTTGCAGGAAATCGTTTCGCTAAATCAGGCATCGGCAGAAAAATTTATATGCTTCCCGATTAATTCATCATCTCCTGTAAATACAAATTATCCTGATCGAATGTTTATAGTTATTTATTTCGCGAACCCAACTGTTAAAGTGGTTACTTCCCAAACCCAGCGTGCGGGGCGTTTTTCACCAGGTACTACAAGGCGGTAAGGGCCTTTGCCTTGAGGTAATGCTTGTCCGTCGGACTCCATCGCTACCAGGATCGTTTTATCATTAAAGGCAGGATCTATTTCCGGCAGAGAGAAGAGTACTTCATAACCATCGCCGGATTTGACGAGCAGGTATTTAGCCATGTTTTCGCCGCGAAGGGCACTGCCAAAGGTAACGCCAGCTGCCTGTAAAATATCGTAGAGCGCTACGCCACTATATACGTGTGATTTACCATCTTTATCGGCAGCCGTTACGCTGCTTTTTTTCATTTGATTTAATGATTCAAGCGTGAGGGTGAGTGGCGTGGTCACTTCCCCGTTTACTGTGATGGTGGCTGGTTTGGTCTGGGCTTGGACCAGCATGCCGCCGCAGCAGATGATGGACGCCAGTAGCCATGTTTTTATCATAGAAACAGCTTTTTATTGATTAGGATCAGAAAAACGTTTGTCGTTTATAAAGGTACTATCTGTGAGCATATGAAGAAAGGCAATGATATCATTTTTTTCTTTTTTAGAGAGATGTAGTGTATGCGTTAACGTATCATTATAGTTGCCACGGATAGCGGGACTGAGTGTACTGCTTATTTTGATATGATCGCTGTAGTGGTCAAGTACTTCTTCGAGTGTGTTGAATCTGCCGTCGTGCATGTAGGGTGCTGTGAGTGCGATGTTTCGTAAGGTAACGGTGCGGAATCGACCGATGTCTGTGGCTTGTCCGGTGATTAGAGAGCGGCCCTGATCAGGAGGCATACTATCGAGACCATTATTATGATATAGTTCTACAAATAGTTTAGGGCCGCCATGGCAATGTGCGCATCCCGCACCACGGATATTTTTTTCTGGTGTGGGGTTACTCATGAAAAGCGCCATACCATTGGATTCTGCAGTGGTGGGTGTATATAGATGCTGGAGATATTTATCGTAGTTGGAATTTGCGGAGATTAGGGAGCGTTCGAATTGTGCGAGCGCTTTGATGATGAGTGTATCTGTGATGGTGGCAGAGCCGAAGGCTGCTTTAAACAGGGCAGGGTATCGGCGTGTATGCAAGAGTTTATTAACGGAGATATGGAGCGGTTGTCCCATTTCGTGGATGGCGGTGAGTGGGGTGGTGGCTTGTTCTTCCAGAGAGGCCGCGCGGCCGTCCCAGAAGAAGTTACGTACCCATAGTAAATTTACCAGCGACATGGAGTTACGTGTAGTCGTTACCGTGTCTATCCCTGTGCTGAATTTTTTACCATCAGTAAATGCTTTTGATTGTTGATGACAACTAGCGCAGGAGATGTTGTTATTGACAGATAATAATTTTTCGTAGAAGAGCATTCTGCCGAGGTATACACCATTGATTGTGGCCGGGTTGCTGGCAGACGTATTAATTCTATTGCCGAAATAAGTGGGATATATATAAGTATAGGAGCTGTCTTTATTAACAATTGGCGCGCTGCTGCTATGAATGCCCAGCGCCGTAATCGTCAGAAAAAAAAGAGTGGAAATTAGAACATTTTTCATCAACCTAAAAATAGTAAGAATTTTTTCACCCCCATAATTTGTAAGAATCTAACATGAATTTATAATATAATATTCTATTAATTTTGAATGCTTTATGATAATAATTTGTTAATCATTTGGTCGCAATTGCATAACAGTAGCCGGATAGTTTTGCCGTCTAATTTTAGCGTATGCGATACCTATTTATCCTTATTCCCCTGATCTTTTGTTTTCTATCAACCAACGCACAGTTTAAGGGATTAGTAGTAAATGAATTTTCACAGGGCGATGCCGGCACCAAAGAATACTTTGAGCTGGTAGTAGCAGGTACGAGGACCTGTACACAAACCACCGCGGACATTCGAGGGTGGATTTTTGATGATCAGAACGGATGGTATGGCGGTACCGGAACAGGTATCGCGCAAGGCCATATGCGATTTGCGAACGACCCAAACTGGGCCGCAATTCCATTCGGTTCCATCATCGTTTTGTATAATGCAGATGACGTCAATACTGTGATAGCGTCAAAACTTACACCTGACCTGGATGATAGCAATCATGATGGTGTATATGTTGTACCTATTGGTAAAACATCTGTAGCAAAAAATCTTATTGATGTAAATACCGCCTTACCTGTTGCGGCGGGTACACAGAACACGAATTATGTGTATGGTGGTACTTACAGTAAACTATCAGCAGCAGGGGCTACTGCCTGGCAAAGTCAGGTGGGCCTGAGTAACAGCGGCGACGCGGTAATTACCGTAGATCCGAATGCACCAGGTGTTCCATTTTTCTCGATCACATTCGGGCTTTCACCAACCCCGAAAACACCTACTGTACAATTAGGTGCTGTAGCTGGTAGTAAGAATGCTTATTTAAAAGATGGCGCCAGCGACAACTATACCAATGTTGCCAACTGGGTGATAGGTAATGCTAACACCAACGAAACTCCTGGTGAAGGCAATACGCCTGAAAACAAGGCCTGGATTGCCTCCATGCGACAAGATCCTGCGCCGCCAACGCAAAACACCGGTAATAATACTATTTGTGTAGGCGCTACCACACAGCTGAGCAATGCCACTGCTGGTGGCAGCTGGTCTTCCGCTAATACCGCTATTGCCACTGTAGACCCTACATCCGGACTGGTTACAGGCGTAGCACAAGGAACTGTTGATATTACTTATACAATAGGCGGTTGTAAGGCTATTACCACTGTAATTGTAAATGCTGGTGCTACTACACCGGTTATCACCGGACAAGCAACCATGTGCACCGGCACTACTGCTACCTTTACTGTAAATAATACAACTGGCTCCTGGAGCAGCAGTAATACCGCAGTCGCAACAGTAGATGCCAGTGGTTTGGTTACAGCCGTGAGTACCGGTACTGTTAGCATTCAGTACACTATTTCTACTTGTGGCGGCGCTACAGGGTCATATACTGTTAATGTCACCGCCGCGATTACACCTGGTGCCATCGGCGGCCCGGCGACGGTTTGTAAAGGTGCCACTATTACGCTGACTAATCCTGTTGCCGGCGGTGCCTGGACAAGCAGCGATAACACCATTGCATCAATTGATAATACGACAGGTGTGCTCACCGGCGTAGCAACTGGTAATGTAACGGTAACGTATACACTTTCAGGCGCTTGCCAGAGTGGTACTGCTACTTTTATTGTAAGTGTAAATGATAAACCTGCACAGCCGGTCATTACCGGTAATACCAATGTTTGTAAAGATGCAGACATCACACTCACTGCAGATATTGCCAACGGTACCTGGATGTCTTCTGATAATACTATTGCTACAGTAGATGCCACCACTGGCCTGGTACACGGCGTTGCGGGCGGTACCGCAACGATTACCTATACTGTAACGAATACCTGTGGCAGCAATGCTAATTCATATAGCGTGGTGGTTAATACCGTTCCTGTTGTACAGCCTATCACAGGAAGCGCTAACATATGTATGGGTACTAACACTAATGCCTATACGGATGCAACCCCTGGTGGTACATGGAGCTCCAACAACAATAGCATTGCTACTGTTGATGTGAATGGTAATGTTATACCCGTGGCTACAGGTTCATTTATTTTAAGTTATACTGTTCCCGGAGGTTGCGGCAACGGCGTAGCTACGTTGAATGTAACGGTAGGTGACGTTCCAGCGGATGCTACTATTACAGGCGCTGCTGGTGTTTGCATCGGCGCTACTACCGCATTAAACGTTGATAAAACAGGTGGTAGCTGGAGTTCCAGCGATAACACAATTGCTACTGTTGATCCAACCACTGGATTAGTTACAGGTGTTAGCACCGGCAACGTGATTATTACCTATACTCAAACAAATACTTGTGGCACCAAGCCCAATACGCATACGATTGCGGTAAGCGCAGGTGCTACTGCTGCTAATATTGCAGGTTCAACCAATATTTGTACTGGGGCGAACTATACTTATACCAATGCAACTCCTGGTGGTACCTGGTCTTCCAGTAATAATGCTATTGCAACCGTAGATGTAAATGGTAGTGTTACGCCTAAAGCTGCCGGCAATTTCATCTTATCTTATACGGTTAGCAGTGGTTGTGGAGATGATACCAAAACTTTGGCCATCACAGTAACGGCTACACCAATTGATGCTGTTATTTCAGGGCCTGCAACTGTTTGCACCGGATCAGCTATCACGCTCACTGCTGATCAGGCAGGTGGTAGCTGGTCTTCCAGCAATAACGCAGTTGCTACGGTTGTAAACACCACTGGCGTAGTTAGCGGTGTAACCTCAGGTAACGTTATTATCAGCTACAATCAGTCTAATAGCTGCGGTACTAAAACAAACACTCAATCAGTTACTGTAAATGAGGCACCTGTATTAACAGCCATTGGCGGAAGCACCAGTATTTGTAAGGGTAACACTTATGCCTATACGAATACTACGGCAGGTGGCTCATGGAAATCCAGCGACAATAGTATTGCTACAGTAGATATCACAGGAAATGTAACGCCTGTAGCAGCTGGTAGCTTCACCTTAACATATACTGTAAGCAGTGCCTGTGGAGATGTTTCCCAAACATTATTTATTACTGTAGGAGATAAACCTGCGTTGGGCAGTATCAATGGCGCTAACAGTGTATGCGTTGGCGCTACAATTGTGCTGACAAATAGTACGCCTGCTGGCTCCTGGGTTAGTACTGATAACACGATTGCCACGGTGGATGTAAATGGTACCGTGAAAGGCATCGCTGCTGGAACAGTGGATATTTCTTATGCCGTATCTAATACCTGTGGTACATCTACCCAAACAAAAACAATTATTGTAAACGCACAACCAGTAGTAGCCGCCATTATCGGTAGCAATGCGATCTGTACAGGCGCTACTGCCACCTATACAAATGCAACTGTTGGTGGCAACTGGAGCAGCAGCGATAATAGTATCGCTACAGTAAGTACTACCGGTGTGGTTACACCAGTGGCTAAAGGTAGCTTTACACTTAATTATACAGTAAATAGTGTATGCGGTAATGTTACTCAGGGACTTTTGATCACTGTGAATAGCAAACCCGTACTGAATGCTACCACTGGTGTTAATACTATATGTGTGGGCGGAAATGTAACCCTGAACAATGCTTTTGTTGGCGGGACCTGGAGCAGCAGCAATACTGCTATTGCTACAGTGGATGTGACCGGAAAAGTGACTGCTTTTGCGATTGGAACGGCGGATATTTATTATTCGGCTACTAACGGTTGTGGTACTACGCAGATTCCATTCACCATAACAGTATCTGATAAACCTGTGGTGCCGGTAATTTCTGGTGTTACAGATATCTGTAAAAATGCACAAACGAATTTCACGAATACTTTAACAGGTGGCCAATGGAGCAGTGCAGATAATAGCATTGCTACGGTAAATGCTACCACTGGCGCGGTAAGCGGCGTAAGCGCAGGTACAACAAATATCATTTACACTGTAACTAATACCTGTGGCAACAGTGCGCAATCACATGCGATCACGGTGAACGATATCCCTGTTGTGGCACCTATCAATGGTATTGCAGATATCTGCCAGAACACTGGCATTCAGCTGAGCAACACTATTGCTAATGGAAAATGGACATCTTCCAATAACGCAATCGTTAGTGTAGATAACAGCGGTTGGGCTACGGGCCTGGCTATTGGTACGGCGGATATAACTTATACGGTTGACAATAAAGGTTGTGTGGGAAGTACTACATCCACCATTCATGTGCAAGGCCTGAAACTCATGCTGAGCAGCAGTCCTGAAACAATTATTGCAGGTAAGTCATTCACGGTTACAAGCACTGGTGATGCGGCGTACACGGTTACTGCCTGGAAACCTGCTGCGTTGTTCACTAACCAGGTGGCGAAGCAACAAACAGTTACACTCTATGATCAAACACCAGTAGTGATTACCGTTGAAGGTAAAACATCTGCAGGATGCCTGGCATCTGCAACTATTACAGTGGCGGCGGTGCCTAACAGCAACGACTTCTTTGTACCTAATGCCTTCACGCCTAATGGCGATGGTCGTAACGATGTATTTAAGGCTTATGGCTCCGGTATTAAAGAGATCACGCTTCAGGTATACACACAGTGGGGAGAGAAAGTATATGAAGGCAATGATGCCGCCAAAGGTTGGGATGGTACCTATAAGGGTCGTCAGCAGCCGGTGGGCGTATATGTATATGCGTTAAAAGCTATCATGCTGGATGGCGCCGTAATAACTAAAAAGGGTTCTGTTAACTTAATTCGATAATTGACATGAAAAGAAATCTTGGTATTTCCTTAATGATATTTTTCCTGGCTGCACTTAAAGTGCAGTCAGGCTATGCGCAGGTAGATCCGCATTTTTCACAATACTATATGTATCCTATGAGTCTGAACCCTGCGTTGACAGGCGTTATGGACGGGGATTACCGGATATCTGCCATCTATCGCAGCCAGTGGGGCGCAGTAGCCAGTCCTTATTCTACGGTGGGTTTATCGGGAGATGTTACCACCAATAAAAACATCAATATTGGTGCAAACGTTTTTAATCAGAAGGCAGGCAACGGCGGTTATAACTACCTGAATGGTTATGTTACGCTGGCATACACGGGTGTAAAGTTTGGGCCGGAGGGAGATCAGCATATTTCTTTTGGCTTCCAGGGCGGCTTCCTGAGCAGGAGATTTGATCCGGCTAAGTTCCAGTTTGGACAGCAGTGGATGCCAGGCACCGGTTATGATGCAGGCATTCCAAATGGAGAGAGTTTCCAGAAAACACAGTCAAGCGTTTTTGACGCAGGATTTGGCATCGCGTATTACGATGCTTCGCCGGATAAGACGGCTACGCTGTTTGGTGGCGTATCGGCTTTCCACCTTACGCAGCCTAAAGATCCATTTCTGAAATCAGGTAATAAGGAAGTGATGCCGGTAAGATATAGCGCTCATTTGGGTGCGCGTATAGCCATGAACGAAACGTTGACTTTTGTGCCTAATGGCGTTTATTCTTTACAGGGTAATTCGCAGGAGAAAATGCTGGGTGCTTATTTCCAGCTGATGGCAAATGAAACGACAGATGTGATGCTGGGAGCTAACTGGCGTATGAATGATGCGGTGTCGCCGTTTGCGGGTATTTACTTCAACGGCATGACGATTGGCTTAAGCTATGATGCCACTACCTCTCAGCTGGGGAAACTGGCAAATGCCAACGCTAACAGCTTTGAGCTGAGCATCTCGTTTACCGGCAAAAGACGTAATAGCGTGAAGACGAACTATTTCAAATGTCCACGTTTGTAATGCCAACATTTTAGACCCTGATTTATCCTTATCAACGTAATGAAAAAATATTATCTACATATATCATTGCTGACGGTAACTGCATTGGGTATGAGGCCACTGATGGCACAATCGCCACGGTCGGCCATGGCCAAGGCAGACGCCCTGTTCAGCCAGCAGGAATATTTTGCTGCCGCACAACTCTATGAGCAGTGTTATACCGGCAAGGCATTGACTGACAAACATTATGCAGCCCCTTTCTCTGTAAAGAAAATTCGCAGGAAATCATCTGCAAAAAAATATAATAACGCTGATCTGGCTTATAAGGCAGCGGAGAGTTATCGACAATGCTTTCATTACCAGCTAGCGGCAGACTGGTACGCCAGGGCAGTTGCTGAAAATAGTCACCAGCCGCAATTGCAGTACTGGTATGCTGTTACATTGCGTGCTACTGGTCATCCTGATGCGGCTAAAGCGGCATTGTTAAAATTTCGTACAGGCCTTCCCGATAGTGATGCTTTTGCACGTGCTGCAGCTGCTGAATTAGAGCATATTGATTTTGCGGCCAGGCAGCAAGTACATCCTGACATCAAGGCCACTATACTGCATATGGCCGGTGATTCGCTGACAGCGGTGAGCGCCCTTTCCTGGAAGGATGCAGACCATATCATCTTCACCGGAGTGGTACCTCATGGCGCGGCCTATGCTAATAAATTATATCAGGCAGTGCTGAAAGATGGAAACGTTTCCGCTGTGCAGCCGCTGGAAATAGCGCAGGAAAACGGTCAGTATGCCGCTGGTAGCTTTACACCGGATCGTAATACGATATTTTTTACGCGTTGGGAAATGGTGGCAGAGAAGAAGCAGGCAAGCATCTACAGCAGCACTTTAACAGCTGGTAAATGGTCTGCTCCTGAAAGGATAGATGCTATCGTGAATCTGCCAGGCTATAATGCGATGCAGCCTTTCGTAACAACAGATGGTAAGCATTTGCTATTTTCATCCGATAGGCCAGGTGGCGCAGGACAATACGATATCTGGACAGTAGCCCTCAATGGCGGTAAAGTAATTGGTGCAGCACTGAATGCCGGCACTAATATTAATACCGCTGGTGATGAAGTGACGCCTTACTATGATATGGCTGCACAGTATTTGTACTTCTCTTCTGATGGAAGACCAGGTATGGGCGGATTAGATGTATATCGTAGTGTGGGGCCGCTGGAAACGCCTGGTATGGCGGAAAACATGGGCCTTCCTGTGAATACGGTTAAGCATGATGCATACTTTACGCTTCGTCCGGGAAGTAATGGAAAAGAGGCGGCACTGAGTTCTGATAGAAATTCTGATTGTTGTTTAGGTATTGTATTGCTCCAATTCCCACCGGAACCGCCTAAGGTCGTAGAAGCACCGCCGGTAGTGGCGGTAACGCCGCCGCCAGTGGTAGTGCAAGAGAAGAAAGATACCAGTTGGTTTATACATTTTGATTTTGATAAATCAGTATTGAAGCCAGATGCGATAGAAGTATTAGATGAGTTGGCGAGGATGCTGAAAGCTGATGCTACATTGAATACGGAGATCTTCGGCCATACCGATGGTAAAGGATCTGATGACTACAATAATAAATTGGCGGACCTGCGTGCAAAGGTATGCATACAATATCTGCTGAAACAGGGCATTGATCCCGCAAGGATCAGCGGTCAGTCGTTCGGAAAGCGACACCTGCTAAAAGAAGAAAAAGGCAATGACGATGCGAGTGCCAGAGAGATGAACAGAAGGGTAGAGTGCAGGGTGTTTAGCAGCCATTAATTGTTTTTTGCGAAATAGCAGGGGCACGCAAAGCTTGTAAAGGAAAGGCCTTCGGCCTTTTCTTTCACGCAGAGCAGCATAAGCAGCAAAGCAGCAAAGGCTTGCGTTTTGTTGTGTGGTAATAATTTATTGTAATAACAAAAAAAAGCAAAGACCTGTATTACATATTTCATTAAATATGTAATACAGGTCTTTGCTGCTTTGCTTCTTATGCTGCTCTGTGTGAAATACGCCGAAGGCGTTTCCACGAGCCCGTGGAAGGCGTTTTACAATGCCTTAATCAGCGTAATATAAGTTGGGAAGTGATCACTAAAGCCACCTGCATAGTTATCAAAATCGTAGGTGCGTTTAGGATAGCCTTTATATCTGCCGGAAGACTGAATCATATCATCTCTCTTAAAGATATTGGCTTTATAAAATCTGAACTGAGCTTCTTTTTTCGCCAGCAGATTTTGGGAGATGATGATCTGATCGAAGAGTGCCCAGGCATCCTGATAGGCCAGGGTACCGATCCCTTTGTTGTAGAAAGCAACCCAAGGGTTGAAAAGTTCCTGCGACTTCAGTTTGTCTTGGTTACCGCCAGCTTTCAATACTTTGGTAACGCTTTCGTTGGTAGGGTTATCGTTCAGGTCGCCCATTACTACAGCGTTTACGTTAGGATCTTCTTTGTACAGGGAGTCGATGAAGTTGCGGCATACTGCTGCAGCAACGGCGCGGTTAGGCGCAGAAGCAGCTTCACCACCGAGGCGGGAAGGCCAGTGGTTCACGAAAATATGAATGATTTGTCCGTCAATGCTGCCTTTCACCCAAAGTACATCGCGGGTTTTATGACGATAACCATCTGCATCAGGCGGAAGGTCTACACGTAAAGGGCGACTGTCAATAACGGTGAAGTGAGCAGGATTGTAGAGGAGTCCTACGTCTACACCACGGGAGTCAGGAGAATCGTAGTGAACGATCTGGTAGTTCCTGGATTTAAGATCATCGTGGTGGGTGAGGGCTTCCAGTACACTACGGTTCTCGATTTCAGACACGCCAAGTACAGTAAGTCCTTCAGGAGAGATATCAGTACCAATGTCTTTGATAACAGAGGCGAGATGATTTAATTTATCTAGATAAACCTCTCCGGTATATCTTTTTTTTCCGTTAGGAAGAAATTCATAATCGTTTATACCTTGCTGATGGAGGGTATCATAGAAGTTCTCCAGGTTGTAGAAACCGATGTTGACCACTTGGTATTGCTTGGCCTGAGCGGAGGTGCTGGTATGCCAGAAAGCCGCCAGGAGGCCAATGAGCAGGAATATTCTGTACTGCATATTATTTACAGATAAAATAATCAGGTGATAGAATAAGTTGCATAGTTTATGTGCGTCATGATCGAATTACCAGAGGTAATTTTTTGCCAGGGACCCAGAATTAATGAATAACGCATTCGGTTAAACGAAGCGCGAACTTCGTAAAAATCTCTCAATAAATAAATCTAATTACGGAAAATGTCAGAATCTAACACGAATTGACAAATTCTCTTACGGAACGGGCGTTTCAGGGCTGAATTAATAATTTGTTAATAGTAATTTCAAAAGGCAAACCTACTTTTGCGCTTCGTGATTAAGGTGGACCCAGCCTGATATGCAAGCGCCGATTAATCAACCGTATGCAACGATTATCCCTACTGTGAATGATTGCTATGCCAGGAACATTCCCATAAGAGATATCACCTGTAAACAAACAACAATTGTTCAAATCATTAATGCATGAATAGATCTGCCAGGTTTTTTTCCAAAAAACTTATTGCCGGGATAGGCTTTATGTTGGCTGCCCCAGCGGTTTTCGCGCAAGTCAAAAAAGACACCGTGAATACGCAGGAGCTGAAAGACGATATTAAAAGTAATATCCCTGTAGTTGTACTGGATGAGAATGATGCCGACAATAACGTTGGTTCTTCCGGTCAAAGTATTTCTTCTATCCTCTATGGTGGTCGTGATCCTTACTATTCCGGAGTATTTAACTTCAATGTGGCCAGGTTTAAACTCCGTGGTTATGATGCATCTTATTTTGATACCTACATCAATGGCGCTCCGGTAAAGAACCTGACCAACGGTTATACTTCCTGGAGCCTGTGGGGTGGCCTCAATGACGTAATGCACAGCAGGGTTACCAGCAATGGTCTGCGTCCTGTGGATTTTGCGTATGGTGATATCGGTGGTGCTAACTATATCGATACACGCGCATCCAAACAACGCAAGGAGCTGAGTGTGAGCTATGCACAAGCCAACCGTAACTACAATAACCGTGTCATGGCCAGTTGGAATACCGGTATGATGGCGAATGGCTGGGCATTCTCTCTGGCGGCATCTTTCCGCTATGCTGGTGAAGGTTATATCCAGGGTACCTACTATAACGGTGCTTCTTACTTCGCTTCAGTAGATAAGAAAATCAATAAGTACCACTTGTTGTCTTTCACTACCTTCGGTACCCCAACGGTTTCCGGCGGACAAACAGCAGTGACCCAGGAAATGTATGACCTGGCTGGTTCTAACTTCTACAACCCTTCATGGGGATACCAGCAAGGCAAAAAACGTAGCTCCAACTATACCACCAGCTACCAGCCTTACTTTATCCTCAACCACGAATGGACCATCAATAACAAAAGCAGCCTGAAAACTGCTGCCAGCTATACTTTCGGCGAACGCGCCCGTACTGTGCTGGACTGGTACAATGCGCCAGACCCACGCCCAGACTACTACCGCAACCTGCCTAGCTACGCTACAGACGATGCTACCAAACAATCGCTGATCGATTATTATCATAATAATCCAGACGCATTACAGGTAAACTGGGATAACCTCTATGATATCAACCGTCATGGTACCGCTACCATCAACGGAAAAACGGGTAACCTTTCCCGTTATATCCTGGAAGACAGAGTTACCAATACTAAGAAAGCTAACTTCAACAGCGTATTCAATACCACCATCGGTAAAAGACAGGAATTCACTGCCGGTATTACTTACAGCCGTCAGGAAGACCGCAACTTCGAAAGAGTGAACGATCTGCTGGGTGGCGACTTCTTTGTAAACCTGAACCAATTCGCTGAAAGAGATTATCCTGGTAACAGCAATATCAACCAGAACGACCTGGACAATCCTAACCGCACCCTCCAGAAAGGTGATAAATTCGGTTACGACTATACGATGACCCTGAGCGAAGCAAAAGCTTTTGCACAGACAGTTGTGAAACTGGACCGTGTAGACCTGTTCCTCGGGGCTAACTATACCTATACTTCTATGTGGAGAACCGGTAATGTTAGAAATGGTCTGTATCCTGATAACTCAAAAGGTAAATCAGATACCTATACTTTCAATAACGCTGGCGTGAAAGGTGGTGTTACCTACAAACTGGATGGTCGCAACTACCTGTTCGCTAACGCATCTTACAACACCAGAGCACCTTTCGTAGAAAACGTATTTATCTCTCCTCGTAACAGAAATACTGCACAGACAGATCTCCGTTCTGAAAAAGTATTCAACGCAGAAGCAGGTTATGTACTGAACTGGGAAAAACTAAAATTCCGCCTGAATGGTTACTATACCAACTTCGCGGATGGAATGGATGTACTCAGCTACTATGATGATAGCTACCAGAACTTCGTAAACTATGCCCTCACCAACGTCGGAAAAGAACACTTCGGTGTGGAAATCGGCCTGGAAGCACCTATCTATAAAGGTCTGAGCGTAAAAGCTGCCGCTAACATCGGTCGTTACTATTACAACACTCGCCAGAACGCTATCGTAACCGTTGATAACAGTTCTGCTATCCTCGCTAACGAGACCGTATATGCGAAAAATTACCGAGTAGGTCAGACACCGCAAGAGGCTTATACCGTAGGCCTGAACTACCAGGGCAAACGTAACTGGTTCGCTAACGTGAACTTCAACTACTTCGATCAGATGTGGTTGGATATGAACCCGATCAGACGTACAGAACGCGCTACTGCTGGTGTTAAACCGGGCAGCGATACCTGGAACAGCATCCTCGCTCAAACTCAGTTGCCTTCTCAGTATACCGTAGACCTGTATGGTGGTAAAACATTCTCCATCAGAACTGGTAAACTCAGATCTACACTGGTATTTACTGCTGGTATCAACAACGTACTGGATAACAAGAAATTCATCACTGGTGGATTTGAACAGCTGCGCTTTGACTATACCGACAAAAACGTAAACAAATTCCCTGCTAAATACTACTATGCTTACGGTCTGAACTACTTTATCAGCCTGGGTTTAAGATTATAATAGCAAAACAGAATACATCATTACAACAATTAAACTTACTAAATAATAAATCTGATGAACAAATTGTGTAAACAATTCGTAAGGTTTTCCGGAGCATCACTCTTAGTGGGAGCGCTGGCGATAACAGCATGTAAAAAGACTTTTGATGAGCCGCCTTATAACAGCGGTGATCCTGCAATCAAAGTAACTAACTCCATCGCCGATTTACAGGCGCTGTATAAAGGTAGTCCTGTTACTATCACCAATGATATGGTTTTTGCTGGTGTTGTTATTGGAGATGATAAATCTGGTAACCTGTACAAACAGATCGTTATTCAAGATAGCACTGCTGGTATCAACATCCAGCTGGATGCTTCTAACCTGAATGCTAAATTCCCTGTTGGCCGTAAAGTATTCGTTAAAGCTAAAGGTCTGACCCTGGGCGCTTATGGCGGATTACTGGAATTGGGTAAAGGTGTAAATGATCAGAACCAGCCGGTACGTATTACCCAGGCCCTGATCGACTCTTTCCTGGTAGCTGGTAGCTCTAACAACGTAGTAGTTCCTTTGGAACTGACCGTGGCTCAGCTGAACCAGAAATACCAGAACATGCTGGTTACTTTGAAAGATATCCAGGTAGTTGCTGCTGATACCAGCAAAACTTATGCTGACAGCACTAAAGTAGCTGCTAACGTTAATATCAACCTGGCTAATTGTGAAGGTGGTTCCCTGGTGCTCCGTACCAGCAGCTATGCTAACTTCACCAATATTAAAGTGCCAAAAGGTAAAGGTAATATCACTGGTATCTACACTATCTTCAATACTACCAGCCAGTTCGTAATCCGCGATACATCTGATGTTCGCCTGATGACTGGTGTTCGTTGCGAAGGTGGTGGCACCGGTACTGCGATAACTATTGCCGACCTGAGAAAAATGTATAAAGGTGCTGACGTTGTACTGCCTGCTGGTACTACCTTCGTTGGTACTGTAGTATCTTCTACTGCTAACGAATCTACTGGCAACGTGCGCCTGGCTTCTGCTGATAACAGCGCCGGTATCCTGATGTACACCCTGAAAGGTTCTCCAGACTATGCACTGGGTAGCGTACTGACAGTAAACGTTGGTGGCGGTACACTTACTGCTTTCAATGGTGAGCTGGAACTGAAAAACGTGCCTATCGCACAGGTAACTGTTGGTGCTAATGGCACTGTTACTCCGCGCGTAGCTGATGTTAAAACTGTTGTTGCTAACAAAAGCAACTGGTCTTCTACACTGGTAACTATTAAAAACGTTAATATCGCGCTGTCTAACACCACCAGCACTGGTACTAACTATACTATCACTGACGCGACTACCGGCAGCATCGTTGCTTTCGTAAGAGATGCAAACATCAAAATCAATGCGCCTGTAACCAACGCTAACATCACTGGTTATGTATCTGTATACCTCGCTAATGGTGCTACTGATACTACTACCCAGCTGGGTCTGCGTGCTACCAGCGATATCACTGGTGGTTCCGTACCTACTGCGACTAACATCGTACTGGCTACATCTCCATACCTGATCGACTTCAACAACCTGGCAAGCGGATTACCAATGGGTGTAACTACCAAAGGTAAAGTTTCTACCACCGCTATGGGTGTTGATACCACTTTCAAATCTGCTGCTACTCCATGGACAGAAACTGCTTTCGGATTTAAGAACGCTGCTTCTGCACTGAACACCAGCCTGACTTCTGCATCCGATGCCACCGCTCAAGCGGCTAGTACTGACAGAGCACTGGCTGTAAGACAAACCAGCGGCGTTGAAGCAGTAGCCTTTGTATTCGAAATCAACGATACCAAAGGTAAATCTAACCTCTCTATGAGCTTTAACCTGCAAAGCCTGGATGTAACCTCAACTGTAGCCAGAACTACTACCTGGAACGTTGACTACGCATTCGGTGATAATCCAACCACCTTTACTAAAGTGACTACTCCTGCTGATATGACCACCGCAAATGGTTTTGCTGGTAAGGACTTCACCGTAAACTTCGGTAATGCACTGGATAATCAATCTGGTAAAGTTTATATCCGTATCTATGCTACTGCAACTACTGGTTCTGGTAGCCGCGCTTTAAGTGCGATCGATAACGTGAAATTCAGCTGGTAAGATTAACTACAGCATATAACTTGAAGGGCGTCTCAGGAATGAGGCGCCCTTTTTTATTTACACTAAAATTTCAACTTCTTCCGGAATCACAAAAAACAAGGTACAGCCGGTCATCGTTGTTACTGCATGTTTGAATCCTGGCGGCGTATACAGATAATCGCCTTCCTGTAGCAGGGTATCATTCACAAGTACGCTGCCACTGAGTACATATATTTCTTCTCCGGCTGGATGATTATGATAAGGATAAGCAGCCCCAGGTTCGAACTTTAGAAGGATAGTAGTGCTGCGCTCTTTTTGGGTATCATACAGTAATGATACAACGGAGATGCCTTCGTAATGAACACCTTTTTCGATCAGTGGCTGAAAAGGTTTGGTATTATTTCTAACGATATAGTCGTTGATGTTAGTAGATGCTTGCATGATATATAATTTTTAGAGATTAAAGATTTTATCTGCACTCCATTGGTGTGCAGGGAGAGATGCCAATACCAGAGCGCCGGCGCTAAAGGCAAAAACGGAGTAGTCCAATGGATCTTTGATGCCACCGGAAATGCTCATGGCTATAGCGAAAAGGAAAGTAAGTACGGCGGTGCCTATGGCAGCATAAGGTGTTTTCAGGCCTAGCAGTAGCATGATCCCGAAAGTTGCCTCCAGGATGGTGGCGCCTATGGCAAGGGCAGGTGCCCAGGTTTTGGGTAAAAAGGCATTTACGTCTGCGGTATAGCTAACGAAGTTTTGCCAGCCAGAGGAGCGCTTGCCCCAGAGTCCTAGTCTGCTTGCCACGGCCGATAATAGGCTGGCGGATAATCCTATGCGCAGTAATAGGGCGGCTATGTCCTGGTTTATTTTCATATGCTGAATGATTTATTCTGCTACAAAGTTGCGCCAGGATGGGGTGCCGGAACATAGAGTATCCTTAGAAAAGCATGTAATATTTAGATTTCGTATTGTTCCCGGAACTGAGAAGGGGAGAGATTCGTTTGTTTTTTGAAGAAATTGGAGAAATAGAAGGGATCATTGAAACCTAGTTGATAGGCCACTTCTTTAACCGAAAGGTTTTCGTATATCAGTAACCGTTTGGCGGAGGAGGTCATGAGGCTGTAGATGATATTCTGGGCCGTTTTGCCGGCATGGATCTTTGAAAGCTCGTTGAGCTTGAGTTCTGTTGTTGCCAGCATTTCTGCATATTTGGAAACGGGGTGGTGATAAGTGGAATGATCGCGGATCGCCTCGAGGAAGCGAAGGAATAAGGCGTCGGGCTTCCATATTTCGTCGCCGCGGCTCACCTTGGCCCTGTTTATCGCTACCAATATCAGTTTGATCCTGCTATGCACGGATATCAGGTATTGATAGGGTTGTTCGGAAAGTTCGCTGCTGATAAGGCCCAGTTGTTCT
The DNA here is from genome assembly GCF_042263525.1 of Chitinophaga sp. Hz27. Classification (NCBI taxonomy): domain Bacteria; kingdom Pseudomonadati; phylum Bacteroidota; class Chitinophagia; order Chitinophagales; family Chitinophagaceae; genus Chitinophaga; species Chitinophaga sp. Hz27. The sequence goes on along the minus strand of NZ_JBHKFJ010000005.1, from coordinate 430,180 downwards.
TCTATGGTCTTTTTATCTACCAGTATCACTTCATTCATACCAAAATGGCAATACAGGCCATTATGGAAGATGAGTTCTATATCATTATCATCTTTGGCAAAAAAATCAAGGGTAAACGTAAGTATATATCCTTTGGCAGCAGCTGTTTCGCGGAACTGATGGATTTGCCCGGAAGTAATGGTCACTACGTCTCCACTTTTTAAGGTGAAGAGCGTACCATCAATGGTGAGCGTCAGCTGGCCTTCCAAACAATACACCATTACGTATTTCAATATACGCCTTGGCGTAGTCAGTTCATGCAGGTTATCAAACGTAGTTAATTCTACCATGGCTTTTATGCAGATATCTACCAAATATAGTAAAAAAGAGTAGTCAGCATAATCGCCAGGAGATATAAAATGGGAAAGGGTCTCTGGTTGACCAGAGACCCTTTCCCATTTTATAATAAAGTTGTGCTTATTGGAATAATTTAGCTTTCAACTGTGTTCTGATACCTTCAGGAATATTTTTGAAGAGGTCCAGCTTAATACCTTGGGTTTGGTAGTAGGTATTGGCTCTGTCTTCCAGGGTTTTCACCGATACCAGGTAGTTTTTCCAGGCAGCTTTACCAGCAGCGTTGGTGCTATACAAGGTATGATCGTTTGGCATATCTACCGCGAGTACCTGGGTGTTAGCATCGATACGGGAAAGGTCGTTGTTACCTTTAGGAATGATGATGACTACTTTCCAAACGGATTTAGGTACTACTACGTTGCCGTTATCTACGGTGTTCATGCTTACTTTGGCAGAGTTTACACCACCCTGACCATAGTTACCCATTACAATATAGGCTTCGTTGCCGGAGCTTACGAGGGTATTTCTTACATAGTCTTCCAGTCCTTCCCAAGGGCCCTGGTTGAGGTACGGCGCTTGTGGGATCATGTTGGTCATGAGGAAGGTAGTTTGGTTGGCATCCAGTGTAGAGGTACGATCGCCGGAAGGACAGTTATGACCACGGTCGAAGCTACTGTTGGTATAGCTTTTTTCGTTTACCTGGTACCATCCGTTAGGAACGTTAGGATCAGGGCGGAAGGCGTCTGTACGGCTCTGGCTACCGATATCTTCGGCTTGCAGGTGCCAGCCTACCCACACAGGGATACCGCGGTTTTTGCTATAAGATTCAACAAAATATTTTTGGTCCATCAGGTAGTTCTCAATGGATACCAGGTTTTTCTGGGCATCTGTAGGATTACCGAGGAGGAGATGTGTGTTGTCGCCGAGAGAAGTACCATTGTCCGTATTGCCGTTACCGTTATTAGGATCGCCCGGATTTTTTACGATAATGGTGTCTGGAGTCTGTTGATTGGATGGTGGAGATGCTTTACGAATATCATCTTTGGCACAGGCAGCCAGCACTAACAGGGCAGCATAAATACCCCATAATCTTAAATTCATTCTCATATGAGTTCTTCGTTGTGAATTGAGTTGTAAAGGAAATACTTTTATGTTAAGAAACTATTAAGGAATGTAACCTCCGGTTGCACAAAACTGCTGAAAAAATACCATTGTTATCATCATTTCTACTCAAAAAATCATTTAGGTACTCTTGGTTGATATCTTATGAAACATGCTATGGTACTGTATTGTATGATGTTGGTCTGTTGAAATTCCCAAATAGAAAAATACTTTTCCTGATCTGATATAAGGTACTAAGGATGGTTGATTTAATATTGCATTATTGTTCAAATGCTGTTAGAATCTAACATTTCGATATAAAGTCAAACAGAAAATATACTACTATGAAACACTCTATGATGACCTAAATAACCCCAAAAACAACCAGTCAATTAGCCTGGTATGCCTGGAGGTAGCTGCGGATACGATTGCGTGGTAACACGTGGCTCGCCGGGTATATCAGCCAAGCAATAACCACTAACCCATTACGTGGAACTGCTACTGACTTGCATTTATTGTTTGTTTACTCCAAAGCTAATTTTCATTGAAGGCAGGCCTTCGGCCTTCCTTTTTTCACGAAAAGCAGCATAAGAAGCAAAGCAGCAAAGGATTATGTTTTATTGTTTGAATTCACTTTCTAGTCTTAATAAAATTTATAAGACACAACTTTATGAGACATGCGCCTAAAAAGGAATAATAACAAATCACAGGCCTTTGCTGCTTATATTGCTTTGCGTGAAAACACTACTGCTTAAAGAAATCCTGTGCGGTCGTAGTTTTCTCTACCCAGCAGCCGGTACTAGGTTTCATCACAAATTCACTCATGCCCACTCTTTTAACATTAGGTGCCCAGTCGTAGGTATATCCCAGACGTGTCCATGGGTAATGGAAGTCGGTAGCGGAAGTAAGCGGATGGTAATAAGCGAAGATGATATAGTTATTGAACCAGGTAAGGAAATCGTTGCTCACCGTAGGCAGTGGCACGGGGCCGGTAGTAGTGGTGGTGATATCTGGGTTGCCGGCAGGGCGATAAAGCTGGCTGGCAGGCACCCACATCTGTGCAATATGCGTATTGGTCTTTGGGTTGGTCGGAGGAAGTCCCAGCACCTCGCATATTCTCAGGATGGTATCGGTGCTGGAGGTCAGCTGTGGGGTGAGTTTCTGCTTCATCTGTGTAGGGATGAAGAGGAAAGATTCGCCCCAGGTAGTGGTGATGCTATCGCCTTGCGGATAGCTGGAAGGGAAGCGCATGAAAGTGGCCATCAGTACATATTGCTGACCGTTGATGGTTTTCCATTGCAAGCGTGTGTTCGTGGCCGTTATAGGCCAGAGAGAGTCAATGATTTCGGAACTGTCTGCCGTCATCGCATCTTTAATAGAGGCCGCATACAGTGAGTTGAGATCAGGAGTAGGAGCAGGTGTGTCGTTATCGCTTTTACTACAGGCAGATAGTACAAAGAAGGACCACAAGACAATACCCAGTAACGGTAAGTTACCCAGACGGAAGTTTTTCATAGCGAATTTTTATTTGGTTTTACATTATAATGGTTATAAGAAGTCAGGCGGAGGTAAGGACGGTTAACTAAATTTCATTGAGTTGCAATTAAGATAAAATATTCCGAAATATCAAAATCTAAAGCCCGCTGCAGCTATTATGCAGGCAAAAAAAATTTTCTTCCAGATAGTACCAACCTGGCGTTTATACGACTACAGGTACGTGCAGCTCTGTACTGTGTATTCATCTGTCGAATCTATCAACCAAAGCAAAATAACCATATAGCTATACCTGACAGACAGGCCTTATGTATCGCATGGCGTTTTTCGGTGAACTTTTGTAACCCAATTACTTAACCACCATTTGTCTAAACTATCTTTATGACTTGTAATTCTATTCGTACTAGCGGGTGGCGGCTACTATGCCTATGCTGCTGCCTATTGGTTTCGGGCATTGCCCATGCCCAGGTTAGCCCAACCGTTCCTGCTACCACCGCACAGCACAACAAGCAGGTAATAGGGTATATCACCCAGTGGGACGCCTGGAAAAATGTTTCCGGTATTGTGCCGGCAGGCGGCTACAATCAGTTGAATGTGGACTACTCCCAGTACACCATTCTCAACTTTTCTTTCTTTGGCGTTGCGGTAGACGGCTCTCTACATAGCGGCGACTATCGTAACAAAAACATCTACGCAGCCGGACAGGTACAGCAACCTGCCCCTTTGGTAGATGAAGACATCTATAGCAGCTGGGATATGTACCTGCTATATGGTGAACTCGACATTCTCTACTATATCTCCGACGGCAGTAATGCTTACAATCTTGGTTATCGTAACAGCGGTAGCGGTTGGACCAACGTCAACACCGGCGCAAGCGGCAGCTTTCCTTTGTCTGTACACAAAGCCGGCGGCGCCCCTGGTGTAATTGACCTGGCACACCAGAAAGGTGTGAAAGTACTGGCCTCTATCGGCGGATGGAGTATGTGCCGTCACTATCCCGAAATGGCTGCCGACAGCACCAAGCGTAACCGCTTTATCGCCAGTATCCAAACCCTGATGAGCATGGGCTTTGATGGTGTCGATTTCGACTGGGAATACCCTAATGATCCTGGTATGAATATCGTTAACTATAGCACTGCTGACTTTACAAATTTTGCCATCCTGGTAGAAAAGGTTCGTGCAGCTATCGGCCCTAATAAGCTGATTACCGCCTGCTTCTCCGCGGCGCCGGCTAAACTCACCGGCTTCGACTGGCCAAGGCTCAACAATAGCATGAACTATTTTGATATGATGACCTATGACTATAATGGTGGTTGGTCAAACAAAGCAGGACATAACGCCCCGTTATATGATTATCCTGGCGCTGAGTATGCAAACTTCTCGCTCAATGCGACTACTACCCAGCTAAGAAACCTTGGTGTGAACCTGAGCAAAGTTAACCTGGGCGCACCTTTCTATGGCAGGGGAGTGATCACAAGCGGCAATGCAGACCTCAACGTGGCCACTGTAAAACGTGCCGAAACTGTGCAGCCGGATGGTCCTATTCAAACCAGTGCCGACTATACGAACTGGGCAAAAGATGTATGGGATGGCACTCCTAACTATAGCTACATCCTGCAGCAAACAGGTGCTGGCAGCGGATGGACAGACCACTGGGACAGCATCGCACAAGTGCCTTATATGACTAAAGGCAGCTACTTCCTGAGTTATGATAACCCACGCTCTATCGGCGCAAAAGCACAGTATATCAAAGATAATGGCCTCGCTGGTGTTATCATCTGGCAGGTCTACGGCGATATGCTGAATATGACGAGCAGCACTACCGCAAAAGGTAAACTGATTTATTGTCCTAACACTACCAGCCCGTTGGTAAATAAAATCAATGAAGTATTTGCCGCCGGCGGCGCTGCTAACAAACCACCAACTGTTAGCATCACCTCTCCGGCTAATAATGCTACCCTTGCAGGACCATTGAATATTACTATTACTGCTAATGCTGTTGATTCCGATGGCACAGTAAGCAAAGTGGATTTCTATAATGGCAGCACCCTGCTGGGAACCGCCACCACCAGCCCTTACAGCTATACCTGGAATAGCGTGACTGCAGGCACCTATGTACTCAAGGCTATTGCAACAGATAACAAAAGCGCCAGCACCACCTCTGCGCAGGTAACTATTACCGTTACCGGCACCGCTAACCAAGCGCCAACGGTAAAGCTGACTTCACCTGCTAACGGTAGCGTATATACGGCGCCGGCAACTATCAGCATCGCCGCTAATGCTTCCGATACAGATGGCGTCGTTAAGCGTGTTACTTTCTATAATGGTAGCAGCGTGCTGGCCATAGACTCTGTGGCGCCTTATACCTATAGCTGGACCAACGTAGCCGGAGGTTCCTATAAGATTAAGGCAATCGCTACAGATAACATGGGGGCAAATTCTATTACAGATAGTGTAAGCGTTACCGTTAACTCAGCTAATAAGCCTCCAATAGTAAGTATTACAGCTCCTGCTAACAATGCAGCCTATACGGCACCTGCTAGTGTTACAATTACCGCAAACGCCTCCGATAGTGATGGTACGGTGAAACAAGTGGCCTTCTATAACGGCAGTACCTTGCTGGCAACAGATTCTACTTCGCCGTATAGCTATACCTGGACAGGCGTTGGCGCGGGTACTTATGTGCTGACAGCCAAGGCCACCGATAACAGCAACGCAGTTACTACCAGCACCGCCGTAAATATTACAGTGAGCAGCGCTGGCGGTGATTGTAACGGTATTCCTTTATGGAGTGCTACCGCTGTATACTGGGCCAACGACTCCGCCGTTTATAACGGTTACGTATATAGGGCAAAATGGTGGACACAAAATAATCGTCCGGATATCAGCACCGGCGATGGACAACCATGGCTGCTGGTACGTCAATGCAGCACTGCAAGTCTGGCCGCTGTAAATGCTGCCAGTACTATGGTAGATGGACCACTGTATACAACAGATGGCAATACAGAAGCAGCTACACTGTATCCTAACCCTACTGCTACTTCCAACGTACAGCTCCAGTTCACAGCAAAAGCAAACGACCAGGTGATGATAGAACTGACAGGTGTAAACAGCAACACACCTTTATTACGTCAGGTATATACTGCCGGCAGCAAAGGCCTCCAGCAAGTACAACTGGACGTAAGTAAAGTGCCTGCTGGCACCTGGATGATCAGGATTATCAGTCGTGCTACCGGGAAAGTTTCCAGTGCTAAACTGGTAAAACTCTGATTGGAAAAATAGTATACTTATATGGTGTGAAAGGGTGTCTCCGCTTAGCAGAGACACCCTTTTCATTAATTTATTATTAAGTGTTACCATCCGTCACAATTTCATAAATCCCAAAAATATCTTTGCTACATTATCCGATACAAAAGCCAACATATATGACGGACAACCGACGGGACTTTCTTAAAAAATCGATTTTGCTCACGGGAGCAGCAGGATTTTCGTCTTTATTACCTTCTTCAGTTCAGCGTGCTTTAGCCATCAATCCCACACCAGGAAGTACTTTTCTGGATGCTGAACATATCGTTATACTCATGCAGGAAAACCGCTCATTCGATCATTGCTTTGGTGCTTTGCAAGGAGTGAGAGGATTTAATGATCCACGTGCAGTAGTACTGCCTGATGGCAACCCGGTATGGTGCCAAACCAATGACGAAGGAAAAACGTTTGCACCATTTCGACTAGATATAAAAGATACCAAAGTTACCTGGATGGGCTCTTTGCCACATTCCCGACCTAGCCAGGTAGATGCCTTCAACGAAGGTAAATATGATAAATGGCTGCTCGCCAAGAAGTCTGGCAACAAAGAATATGCGCATATGCCACTCACGCTGGGTTACTTCAGCAGAACAGACCTTCCTTTCAATTACGCCATGGCAGATGCTTTCACGGTGTGTGATCAGAACTTCTGCTCCGGCATGACCAGCACCACGCCTAACCGTTCTTTCTTCTGGACAGGCAAAATTACCCATGAAGAAGACGGCCATATGAAAGCCAACATCCGCAACGATGATTATAGTTATGGCAAACATCCATGGAAAACGTTTCCAGAGCTACTGAGTGAAAATGATATCAGCTGGAAGTTTTACCAGAATGAGTTGAGCTGTGGTGGCGGATTTAAAGGGGAGGAGCGCGCATGGTTATCCAACTTTGGTTGCAACCTGCTCGAATTTTTTGCTGCCTACAACGTTAAATTTTCAGAGAGATATATACAGAACCTCATCAAACAGGTGGAAACCCTGCCTGCAGAAATAAACAAGTTACAAGAGGCTAGTCCTTCTTCTGAAGAGGCTGCGCAAAAGAATCGTACCGCCCTGGCTAAAAAGTTAGAAGCGTTGGATAAAGCGGCTGCTGAATTAAAACAGTGGAACAAAGAAAGCTACGAAAAACTAACACCGGCGCAGAAAGAACTTTATAAAAATGCTTTCGTTGTAAACAGCGGTGATCCAGACTTCAGGAATATTACCACGCTGCGTTACAAGGATGGCAACGACAAACGTGAGGTGACGGTACCTGCAGGCGATCTGTTTCACCAATTCCGTAAAGATGTGAAAGACGGGAAACTGCCTACTGTATCCTGGCTGGCAGGTCCGCAAAATTTTTCAGATCACCCGAGTGCGCCATGGTACGGTGCATGGTATGTATCTGAAGTGCTGGATATCCTGACGCATAACGAAGAAATCTGGAAGAAAACCATCTTCATTCTTACCTATGATGAAAATGATGGCTACTATGATCACATACCGCCATTCTCTATCGCGGATGCCAATAAACCTGGTACAGGGAAGGTTTCTGATGGTATTGATACAGAAATAGAACAGGTGCGACTGGAAGCGGAATTAAGACAGGGGATACCTGCAAAACAAGCGCGCGAAGCGGCTGTGGGTTTAGGTTTCCGTGTGCCGATGATTATTGCAAGTCCATGGAGCAGGGGTGGAAAGGTTTGTTCGGAAGTGTATGATCATACCAGTACTTTACAGTTCCTGGAAACGTTTGTAAACAGAAAATATAAGAAGAATGTACGCCTGGAAAATATCAGTGCATGGCGCAGGGCTATTTGCGGTGATCTGACTGCGGTATTTAGTCCGTATGATCCTGCAAGTCCCAAGCAGCTGCCGTTCCTGGACCAGCAGCGTATGGTGGAAGATATTTACAATGCGAAATTTAAAGACCTGCCTACAGGATATAAGGCCTTAAGCAAAGCGGATATACAGGACATAGCAGCCAAAGGACTGAAATTGCAAGAAAAAGGGATTCGTCCGTCGAGCGCACTGCCCTATGAGCTATATGCAGATATTAACAGAGACGCACAAACGAAACAACTGCAACTGAATTTTCGTGCAGGCAATAAATTTTTTGGTAAAGATGCCGCAGGCGCACCTTTTACGGCTTATGCTCCCGGAGGCTTTGAAGGGAATAAGTGCCGCAACTGGTCATTTGCGGTGAAACCTGGAGATGCCATCAGCTATGCCTGGCCGCTAGCCAGCTTTGATGGTGGTGCTTACAACTTGCACGTGCATGGGCCTAATGGATTTTTCCGCCAGTTCAGCGGCGATAATAATGATCCGGGAATCCTGGTAAATCTGACCTATGAGTCAGCAAGTCTGGGTAACAAACCAACAGGAAATCTCCTGGTAAAACTGACTAATTCATCTAATCAAATAAGAAAAATTATTATTCGCGATAAGGCTTATGGTAATAACCAGGTGAGTCGCGATCTCGCTGCAAATACGACCGAAGAAATTACGTTGCCATTAAGCAAAAGTTTTGGCTGGTATGATTTCAGTATCGGTGTGAAAGACTATAATAACTTCGAACAGCGTTATGCAGGCAGAGTAGAAACTGGTAAAGAATCTTTTACTGACCCGGTAATGGGCGGTATAACGGTTTAGTATAAACGTAGATTGATGAATAAGCAAGAAAGGCCTCCCTTTTGGGAAGCCTTTTATTTTTTATTTCAGTATTCTCAGCTTAGCATTTATCGTTACGTTGCCGCGAGCCTGACTGTCGCTATTCAAATAATTGGTGACTCCAGGATCAAAAGCAAACGATTTCGTTTCGAAGCCAATGGCAGATACAGTAATGATGTCGCCCGCCTTTACGTCCAGCGGAGGCGCAATTCCCAGAACGTTGGTGAGCAGGCCACCTACAAGGCCTGTGCTAACAACAGCCAGATTGATAGGAACCTCTAATCCCAGTATTTCGGTAACTACAACAACAGTTACGGTGAAAGTCGAATCATCCTTGGCTACAGCATGGAGCTGAATCCTGCCATTAAGATTGCTTTCGGACAGATTATTTGTGCTGGCAAAACTGCTTACAGCGCCCAGCAGTAGCATGCAGGAAATAATAATTGATTTCATCTTAGGAACATTTGAAATGATGAATGAATAAGTAATGATGAATATTATCGGAATGGTATTTTGAGCTGTATTTATACATACGCTTTTCAGGTGGACAAAAGCGGCCCGCATAGGTTTTGCAGAGAGTGTGAGCTTATAAAGAATATAATTTAAATGAGCAGGTTAACTGTCATTTGATAGCAACAACTATAACAATTTTATGGTGATGGATAGGTTTCTTTTAATTGTATTTGCCTGATTACTGTCTGGATAAGTGATTACAACAGGTTCGAAAATAACAGCAGTAGGTTTATGACCAGCGGCAGTAATAGTGATCAAGTCGCCGGCCTTTACCGCTATGGGTGCTGCAATCCCTAACTGATTAGTAACTTGATCGCCCGGGTGGCTGGTGCTGATCACGGCAAGACTAACCGGTATTTCCTGACCCCAATCGTCTGTTATTACTTTGACAGTTACTAAAAAAGTAGAATCATCATCGGGAACAATTGTTGATTGATTTTGAAACAAATTACTGGCCGCATTAGCATTTGCAGTAACAAACAGCATCATACAGAAAACAAAAAACGGTTTCATAATGGGGTAAATATTTGAAGGTGATGAATATGAACCGGTGCGAGATGATAATGCTAAATAAGAAAGAAGTACTGCAGCATCTTTACAGTATTTAAATTCCTGCGTTATTTTTTTAACTGTTATATGATTTATTTGGAATGCAAACAATTGCGTTCATCTAAATAAAAAATCCCCGGAAAAGTCAAATGCTCTTCCGGGGATTTCTATATTAAAACAGACGTTGGCCTGTAATTATCTTACTGGTTATTGGCAGTATTGGTAATTGCAGTTACAGGTTTACCTACGCAACCGTTAGGCATCTGGATATGCAGCATGGCAGCGAGTGTAGCTGCGATGTCTGTCATATGTGTGATGTCGTTGGTAGCACCGTGTTGTATATGCCATCCCATAAATACCAATGGAATATGGATATCATAAGGATTCCAGTTGCCATGAGTGGTTCCTTTCGCAGAGCCAGCGAACCATCCTGGTTCTGGAATAATCATTACCTGGCCGGTACGTTTAGGATTGTAACCGTTGGCGATCATCATTTTGATAGGCTCAGGAACCGCACTGTTACCGATATTTTCGATGTCCACCGCAAACTGGATACCTGGTTGTTTTACCAGGAAGTCAACAGTTACTTTTTTAATAGCGGTGAAATCGAGGTTTTTGTTAGCAGCTATCTTTGGCAGATCGAAGTTTACGTGGTAGTTCTGGAAAGATTTCGCCAGGTTGTCTTCACCGAATTTATCTTTCAACAGGGCATTCAGATCAGCCATAACTTTTTTGTCCTGACTGAGGCCTGCAGGAATATTATGTTCTTTCATGAACTCCACTGCATGCGCAGCGCCATGGTCGGCGGTGAGGAATACGAGATAGTTACCTTTACCAACTTTTTGGTCCAGGAAACTGAAGAAAGAGGATAGATCTTTATCCAGGCGGAGGTAAGTATCTTCTACTTCGATAGAGTTAGGGCCAAATTGGTGACCTACATAATCAGTAGAGGCACAGTTGATGGTTAGGAAGTCAGTAACCTGCGTGTTGCCAAGGTCATATCCTTCAACTGCGGCTTTTGCAAAGTCGAGGGTGAGGGTATTGCCGAAAGGCGTGCTACGTAAGCTTCCTGGGTCTTGCTTATAAATTGCTGGCAGGTTATGTGGGAACACTGGAGCGGTTTCACCTTTGTAAGGGCCTTCCCAGCGGTTATCATCTTCGGAGCTTTGCACGTAGGTATCCATTGGATACAGTGGTGTCCATGGTTTAGACATCAGCTGCTGTGGCTCTTTACGTGCGTTAAATTTTTTCACCCACTCAGGAAGATCTTTCATATAGTAGGTGCTGGTAATGAAGCTGGCATTGGCATCATCCAACCAGAAAGCGCCATTAGGTGTGTGGCCTGCAGGCAAGATAGATGCGCGATCTTTCAGGGATACGCCTACAACTTTAGAACGGAAGTTGGTTGAGAGTTTCAGCTCGTCGGTGATGGTGGAGGCCAGCAGGTTGCGTGGCGACATCTTACCAGCGGCTGAATTGCTGCCTACTGCCAATACAGTAGTGTCTTCTGTACAATACCATTTTCTGCCGGTAACCTGGTCTGTCCAGTCATTACCGGTAATACCATGAATCGCAGGTACAGAGCCGGTATAAACGGTGCTGTGACCTACTGCTGTAAACGAAGGTAAGTGGCTGATATAAGTATTTTCACAAGAAAAACCTTCGCCCAGTAAGCGTTTGAAACCACCGGCTTCATAACGGTCATAATAGCGATAAAGGTAGTCCCATCTCATCTGGTCTACCACAATACCCACGATCAGTTTAGGTTTGGCGTTTACCTGCGCTGATACAGAAAAGCTTTGCATTACCGCAACAGCGCCCAGTATCAACGTGCTCACCATTCTTTTTCTTACAGTCATATCGTATTACAATTTTTTTAATTGGAAGCGCCAAACTTAATGTTTTTCTCTTAAAGAGAAGCCCATTAATGGATTAGCGGTAATTTTTTTGCTCCTTATGCTGCTTTTTCTCGCAAAGCAGCATAAGGAGCAAAGCAGCCAAGACTTGCATTCTGTAGTTATCTGAGAAGAAAGGATTATTTGCTTAAATAACATAACATAATCCTTTGCTGCTTGTGCTGCTTTTTCTCGCAAAGCAGCATAAGGAGCAAAGCAGCCAAGACTTGCATTCTGTTGTTATCTGAGAAGAAAGGATTATTTGCTTAAATAACATAACATAATCCTTTGCTGCTTGTGCTGCTTTTTCTCGCAAAGCAGCATAAGCAGCAAAGCAGCCAAGACTTACATTCTGTAGTTATCTGAGAAGAAAGAATTATTTGCTTAAATAACATAACATAATCCTTTGCTGCTTGTGCTGCTTTTTCTCGCAAAGCAGCACAAGGAGCAAAGCAGCCAAGACTTGCATTCTGTAGTTATTTGAGAAGAAAGGATTATTTGCTTAAATAACATAACATAATCCTTTGCTGCTTATGCTGCTTTTTCTCGCAAAGCAGCATAAGCAGCAAAGCAGCCAAGACTTGCATTCTGTAGTTATCTGAGAAGATTGGATTATTTGCTTAAATAACATAACATAATCCTTTGCTGCTTGTGCTGCTTTTTCTCGCAAAGCAGCATAAGGAGCAAAGCAGCCAAGACTTGCATTCTGTAGTTATCTGAGAAGAAAGAATTATTTGCTTAAATAACATAACATAATCCTTTGCTGCTTGTGCTGCTTTTTCTCGCAAAGCAGCCAAGACTTGCATTCTGTAGTTATCTGAGAAGAAAGGATTATTTGCTTAAATAACATAACATAATCCTTTGCTGCTTATGCTGCTTTGCGAGAAAAAATCACAGTCCAGCTTCCGCAAAACGATTCGGATAATCGCTGATGATACCATCAACACCTAGTTTGCGCAGCTCCAGCATTTTCGCAGCTTCCTGCACAGTCCATGGAACAATCACCATTTTCTGCGCATGGCATTTTTCTACCAGTTCTGCTGTAACCAGATCGTATGAAGGGTTATAGAAGAAAGGAGTGAAGCCGAGATTTTTCATGTTATCTTCGAAAGATGCTTTTTTATCACCGGTAAGGAATCCTAATTTAATGTTAGGATAGCGACGATGCATCACCTGTAATGGGCGCATGTCAAAAGACTGTACATAGAGGCGGTTGCCTAGTTTGCCCAGCTGTTTAACCTTCATCATTTGGGTAATAAATTCTTCCGGAGCAGGTTGTTCTGTTCCATCTGTTTTTTCGGAAGATTTAATTTCCAGCAGATAGTAAGGCGCGGGGAGCTTATGTTTTTTCGTATAGGCTTCTACGGAGTCTATCATTTCGCCCAGCAATGGCGCATATGATTTCATGTGTTGCTGCTCAGGGAACTGTGGGTAAGCCTTTTCACCGATGATAAACGGGCGGATATCTTTATAATCCATCTGGTAAAAAGTATACTTCGCTCTTTCTGCTGCAGGGATATCACTGCCATCAGGTTTGGTGGTATAAGAAGGAGTGAAGGACGCGTCGTGGTAAACAACTACCTTTCCGTCTTTGGTAATATGAATATCAAATTCCACGGTGTTGGCACCTACTTCGAGGCCTTTATACATCGCGGGGATGGTGTTTTCGGGCATGAGGCCTCTGGTGCCACGATGCCCTACTTTAAATACTTTCGGGTCCTGGCCCTTTGCGGGTGCTGATTTCGCAAATGCGAAAGTGCCGATAGTGGCGATGGCTGCCAGTGACAAGGCGGCCATTGCTAAAGATGTATGTTTTTTCATGTGAAGATGTTTCCGTTACAGGTAAAGTACAACGGCCTGCTGATACAGGCCGTTGTAGAAAGATTTATTTCAGTGCGCCATAAGCCAGTGCAGCCAGTACGCCGCCGACAATAGGGCCTAGTACAGGAATCCAGGCATATCCCCAGTCGCTGTCGATCTTTCCAGACATGGGCAGCAGCTGGTGCATGATACGCGGACCCAGGTCTCTGGCTGGGTTGATGGCATAACCGGTAGTACCTCCCAATGATAAGCCTATGGCCCATACCACAAAAGCTACCGGAATGGCACCCAGAGAACCCATACCAATTGGGGTTTTGGCTTCACCTAATTCAGCGCCGGTAAAATAAAATACTGCAAAGAGTAATACAAAAGCACCGGTGATCTCGCAGATCAGGTTGCGCATAGGATTACGGATAGCAGGATCGGTGCAAAAGGTAGCGCGTTGTAAGCCTCCGTCGGGCGTGGCATTAAGATGATCTTTGTAGTTGAGCCATACCAGGCTGGTACCCAGCATAGCGCCCAGCATTTGTGCACCTATAAAGGCAGGTACTTGTGCCCATGCAAATTTGCCGGCAACGGCCAATGCTATAGTGACAGCAGGATTCAGGTGCGCGCCACTGTAAGGGCCGGCGATTACTACGCCTACAAATACAGCCAGGGCCCAGCCGGTGGTGATAACAATCCAACCACTACTATTGCCTTTGGTTTTGTTTAATACAACATTGGCCACAACGCCATTCCCCAAGAGGATAAGCAAAGCGGTGCCAATAAATTCTGCGATAATGGGAGACATAACGTGAATAGGATTTAGGTTGATTAAAGTTGTGCCCAGGTTTTAGCAGTAGTAACGGCTTTGTTCCAGCCATGAATCCAGGTGGCGCGTTGCTCGCCCAGATCTGCTGGTGAAAAACATTTCTCCATGTTCCACTGACTGCGAATCTCTTCCAGGTCTTGCCAGTATCCGGTGGCTAGTCCTGCGAGATAGGCGGCGCCTAAAGCAGTGGTTTCCGTTATACCAGGACGTACTACCTGCGTTTGCAGGATGTCGGCCTGGAACTGCATTAATAAATTATTAGCGGTGGCGCCGCCGTCTACACGCAGTTCTGTAATATTCATGTTGGCATCAGCCTCCATCGCTTTCAATACGTCCATTGTCTGGTAGGCAATACCTTCCAATGCTGCGCGGGCAATATGTCCGGCGTTGGTACCGCGGGTCATGCCTACTAAAGTTCCTCTTGCATGCTGGTCCCAGTGTGGAGCGCCTAATCCTGCGAAGGCAGGTACCAGGTATACTCCGTCGTTTTGTGTGGTGCTGGCAGCCAGGGCTTCCACTTCTGCAGAAGAACGGATGATGCCCAGACCATCACGCAGCCATTGAACAATAGCGCCAGCAATGAAGATGCTGCCTTCCAGTGCATAGTTCACTTTACCATTCACTTTCCAGGCAACGGTGGTCAGCAGATTATTTTTACTGAGAATATGTTGTTCTCCGATGTTCATGAGCATGAAACATCCGGTACCATAGGTATTCTTTACCATGCCTGGTGCGGTGCACATCTGTCCGAAGAGTGCAGACTGCTGATCGCCGGCAATACCTGCAATAGGTATCTGCGCAGCAAACATACCAGGAGTAGTAAGGCCGCATACTTCGCTGGATTCCTTTACTTCCGGTAATACCGAAGCAGGAATATCCAGCATTGCCAACAGTTCAGTATCCCACTGCTGGGTATGAATATTATACAGCATGGTACGGGAAGCATTTGTGATGTCGGTGGCATGTACTTCGCCATGGGTAAGGTTCCATATCAGCCAGCTATCTACGGTGCCGAAGGCCAGTTCTCCTTTGTTGGCGAGTTCACGGGCGCCGGCAACGTTGTCCAGTATCCATTTAATTTTAGTGCCGGAAAAATAGGCGTCTATTACCAGCCCTGTTTTTTCTCTTACCATGGCTTCTTTACCAGCGGCTTTGAGACTATCACAGAGGGCGGCGGTGCGCCTATCTTGCCATACGATGGCATTATATACAGGTTTACCAGTGGTTCTGTTCCATACCACGGTGGTTTCACGTTGGTTGGTAATGCCGATAGCAGCGATGGCAGTACCATCCAGGCCTGCTTTGGCAATAGCCTCAGTAGCCACGCCTATCTGACTGCTCCATATCTCGGTAGGATCATGTTCTACCCATCCTGGTTGAGGGAATATCTGGGTAAACTCTTTCTGGGCCACTGCTTTAATAGCACCGGCTTTGTCGAAAATGATGGCTCTTGAGCTGGTGGTGCCCTGATCCAGGGCCATAATGTACCTGTTCATGTTTTTCGTTTTATCGTGGATTGTGATCAGTAAAGGATTTCATTTTTCGTATAGTCAGCATAGTGATAATTACTTTTTCATTGTTGTCGGCGACACGAGTTTACGCCTTTATGCCGGTACTTCCAATGACTGCGTTTGTTTTTCTGGACTTAGCAGGTAATGGCGGGCCATTTCACGGAAGGTCTTCACTTGTTCTTGCTGCCATTGACTATCTTTTCCGTTGATGGTGGCCATGAGCGCTGCTACTTCAGGTGCCATTTCCATTGCTGCTGCTGCATCTAGGAACAAAGCCCTGAGACGGCGTGCCAGCACATCTTCTACGGTATGTGCCATTTCATGTTCTACCGCCCAAATCACTTGTGCCTTAATATATGGAAAGGCCGGATGCAGTTGTTTTCCCATTTCCGGTTTGCGCATCACGAAGCCGCGAATGCTGATGGCCTCACTGCCGTAAACGTCCAGCGGTGCATATTCTGTGCTCTTAGGCTGGTAGCCGTGGATGCGCAGGTCTTTCGTTTTGCAGGGTACCGGTGTAAGCTGTACCTGAGTGATAGCCAGATCCACAGTGTCCTGCGCCATTCTGCGGAAGGTTGTCCATTTGCCGCCGGTAATGGTGATCAGTCCGGATTCTGCTACCATCAGTTTATGGCTACGAGAAATCTCTTTGGTGCTGCCAGTATTTTTTTGCGGTGCTGCCAGTGGCCGCAGTCCTGCGAATACGCTCTTTACATCTTTACGTGTAGGCGTGCGAGTTAGGTACTGCGCTGCAGTATGGAGGATAAAGTTTATTTCAGATTCCAGTGCTACCGGCTCGAGGCTATGCTCGTTGAGCGGAGTATCGGTGGTGCCGAGTAGTACTTTATTATGCCATGGAACAGCGAATAATACACGTCCATCGGAGGTTTTAGGTATCATGATAGCGCTGCTGCTATCGAGGAAGTCGCTGTCCAGCACCAGGTGTACGCCCTGACTAGGCCTTACCATATTAGGCGCGGTAGGGTTGTCCATCTGCAATACTTCATCTACAAAAACACCAGTAGCATTGATGACGGCTTTTGCCTGTATGTCAAACTGCTCACCGGTTTCCAGGTCTTCTGCTGCTACGCCGGTAATTTTGCCATTGACTTTGTCGAGAGCAATCACTTTGCAGTAGTTAAGTAACACAGCGCCATAGGCGGCGGCTGTCTGTGCAACGTTAACGGCTAAACGAGCATCATCAAACTGGCCATCATGGTATACGATGCCGCCTTTCAGGCCAGAGGCCTGAATATTAGGGAGGCGTTCCTTCACGGCTTTTTTACCGATATGATGGGATTTACCGAGACTTAGTTTTCCTGATAAGATATCATATATTTTCAGGCCGATAGTATAAAAGGGGCCTTGCCACCAGCTGTAATGCGGTATGATGAATTGTTGATTATGTGCGAGGTGAGGGGCGTTGGCGAGTAAGAGTCCTCTTTCGTATAGGGCTTCCCGTACGAGGGCTATATCGCCTTGTGCCAGGTAACGTACGCCTCCGTGTACCAGTTTTGTACTTCTGGAGGAGGTGCCTTTTGCGAAATCGGCTTGCTCCAGCAGCAATGTTTTATAACCTCTGCTGGCAGCGTCCATGGCAATACCTAGTCCTGTAGCGCCTCCGCCTATGATTAGTATGTCCCAGGCACTGCTGCCAGTCTCTTTTATGCGTTGTATGGATTCTAACCGCTTCATGTGGGTCGATTTCTTTTGTTTTATTTCAGATGTTTCTCTTTTCTTTCGCAAGATAGTAAAACGAAACATTTCGAAACCAAAATAGAAAATAAAATGAAAAAAGAAAAATTATTTAGATAATCGGCTAAAGCATGTGTTTTTAAATTAACTAATTGATTTATTATTGTTTATGTAGATGATTTGTGTAGATAGATTTTTTTCATATTGTTTCGTTATTTTTACGTTATGTCGATGATTAACATAGCCGAAAGGCATAAATATATATTGGGCAAACTTCATGAAACCGGTGCTGTGACAGTGTTAGATCTCTGCAAGGAGCTGGATGTATCGGCCGTAACCATCCGAAAGGACCTGAAACTGCTGGAAGATAAATCCTTACTTTTTCGTTCTCACGGAGGCGCCACTATCGATAACCCCTATACGAACGATAAACCGGTAAATGAAAAGGAAAGTATACGCCGGGAAGAGAAAATCACGATAGGACAGGCCGCAGCTGCGTTAATAGATCGTAATGATGCCGTGATCATCGCTTCCGGTACCACTGTGCAGGCGCTGGCACGTAGCATCCATCCCAAAGGACAACTCACCGTCATCACGGGCGCGCTGAACGTATCACTGGAATTACTACGGCATCCGGAGATAGAAGTGATACAACTCGGCGGACATCTTCGCAACAGTTCTACTTCTGTTACAGGCCCTTATGCGGAAAGAGTACTGGCAGATTTTTCCTGTAGCAAATTATTTTTAGGAGTGGATGGAATAGACCTCGAATTTGGTTGCACCACCACTAATATCCTGGAGGCACACCTCAATCAGAAAATGATGGCCGCAGCTCAAAAAACCATTGTGCTGGCAGATTCCAGCAAATTCGGTAAACGTGGCTTTGGCCGTATATGCGGCCTCGAAGAAGTAGATGAAATCATCACCGACAAAGGCGTTGCTGATCACCTGGTAGCAAAGCTGGAAGAAATGGGGGTGAAGGTAACGATCGTGTAGGCTTTCTCGTTGGGATTGCGCCTTCGGCGCTTATTTCCGCTTCGCGGACATGCAAAGCAGCAAAGGCTTGCCAACTGTTGATGAAGGTTACAAATTTGATAAAAGAAGTTTTACGGCTTCTTATTTCAACATAACATCTTGTCTGCAATTTTGGGGGAAATGTGCAAGGTGTGAACCAAAATAAAATGCCTTTTAGAAGTCTTCCAATAACTTATTTAGTGCATTTTCTAATTGTTTTTTATTTGGTAGGTATAATTGATACTATAGCTAATAGTACCTTATTTGTGATGCTACTGGTGGCATATTCTACCAATATATGATCTTTATATGCTCCCAGAAGTATTCCAACTGGTTCATTGTCTCCCTCTGAAGCCTCTTCTTTTTTGAAGTAGTTTAAGTACAAATTCATTTGACCAATATCCGTATGTTCAATTTCACCCCTTTTCAGATCGATTAAGACAAAACACTTTAAGATCCTATGATAGAAAAGCAAATCTAATCGAAAGTGTTTACCTCCAATTGATATGCGGTATTGCCTTGCAATAAATGCAAAACCTTTTCCCAGCTCGAGCAAAAATTGCTGAAGATTACTAATTAGTTTTTCTTCCAGTTCATTTTCCAAATAAATATGTTGTTCAGGAATATTTAGGAATTCAAGCACAAAAGGATCTTTGATCAGATCTTCTGCGTTAAGTACCTCATGACCCTCATTCGCTAGTTTTAGGACGCCTTTTTTGTCAGTACTTAGTGCAAGCCGATGAAACAACATGCTTTTTATTTGTCGTTTTAATTCTCTGACACTCCATTTTTCTTTTTCACATTGTTTTATATAGAAATTCACCTCCAGTGCTGAATCTGTTTTCAAAATTTCAAAATAATGGCTCCATGTCAATTTGTGAGACAGTGTCTCACGTTTTGGAAATGAATTATATAATTTTGTCATGTATGATAAGTTGGAACGACTGAAACCCTTTCCGTATAGAGCCGAAAGATCTCTGGAAAGGCGTTCAAACAGGTTACTGCCATATGCAGCTTTGGTGCTCCCGTTTAATTCAAATTCCATAATGTATCTTCCAATTTCCCAATATGTCTTAATTAATGTACTGTTTACCTGTAATACTGCATTTTCCCTTCCTTCGTCAAGCAACCTTCCAATTCCAGAAACTAATTGGTTATATCGTTGTTCTACTATATCCATATAAACTATTGAATAAACAAATATACCTGACTATCTTAATAGTTCTGACCTGGAACATGTATAATGCAGGGTTAACCTTTATCTTTTAAGATTATATTTACAACTGCTTTGCTTTTGCCAACGTTAACGCATAGGCATATTTATTTCTGTTGCACTCTCTTTTTATACGCTGTCGGCGTCTCACCGGTCACCTGCTTAAATAAGCGCGCAAAATAGTTGGGTGATTGAAAGTTCAACTCAAAGGCGATACCAGAGATATCTCTGCTGCCATCCTGTAATAATATCTGGCTATGGAGTATGTTGACCTCATTGATCCATTGCTTGGGAGGCTTGCCGGTAGCTTGTTTGATAGTTTTGTTGAGATAATTTTCGGAGATATTTAATTTCCTTGCATAAAATGATACCTGTCTTTCTTTTAGGTGATGTTGCTGTACCAGTTCCCTGAATTGCAGAGAAATTTCCAGCGTTCTCGTAATGGAGCCATGCGCTTCCCCTGCAGAAGCAATGATCTTTTGCAGAAAGGGGCGAAACAATCCCACGGCCACTTCCAGCGATGAGTGTTCGAGGGCCAGTTCTTCTTCCAATAAAGTACTCAATCTGGACAACCACTTTACCGTGATGGGTGGCAGCTGCACAAAAGGAGCCGAGAAGAAAAAATTGAGCAACTGACGGTTCAGCGCCAAACTCTCTACCACTTCATTCTCAAATACCACAAAAAAACCGGTGGCATCTTTTGATATCTCCAGCGTAGCGGTGATACTGCCCTGACGTATTAATAATAGTGATCCGGCGTCAATACGCTGGGACCCGGCTTCCAGCTGTTGTATAATATGTCCTTTAGTAATAAAGATGAGGAAGTTGAAGCTGGTGCGATAGGGAAGTACGGGTATAACGATATCACGGAGGTAGTGCTCTATACGATATACCTGTAGCTGGGCATCATTTAATAATACCTTCCTGGAAATTCCCGGGAGGAATTGTTGTTTATATTCAAAATTGGAAAATATTTTTACTGAAGATCTCATTTATACAAAATTACCTGATTTTGGCTATATTAGTCATGATTTGTGCTAGCCTTATTTTTTATTTAGAAGTAATTTGCAACACGAAATCATGAAACTGTTTGTCAGCTATATATATTATTGTTTCTATTCCTGACAGGATTTACATTCACAGGAAAAAACAAGGGGCCTATGCAGGTCAGCAATAGTAACAAAGTGCAAGTTGCTGTTGCCGGTATTGCTCAGGACAGTTATCATACAGGGAAATCCTGTCATCAAGCAGACGAGATCATTTATATAAATGATACAGACAACGACGAAGATATAAATTGGTTGTCACCCCACCAACCTTGTTCCATCCTCAATAACCTGAATATTTATTACGACTCCCTCTTTGCCAAAGCAGACCCGGTTCTCGTAGATTATACCAGATTTGTGCACGCCACGGTACCTGATATTGTTGTGCCCAGGTTCATTCGCTTCCACCAACTGTTGATTCCCTTCCAAGCTTAATTTACTACTCTTTTCAGCCACTGGTCTACAGTTTGGCTCCGCATCTCCCATTAGTCCTGCATTTTTTGTCAGGTCCCTAAGGCTTTGCGTCATATTAACACATTATATGTCCGGAATTGTATATTCGTAACCGTTATACAGCATTCCGAATGTGTATCCTTTTGCTATCTTCTTAAAATTTTACTCATATGCATCTCACTCCCAGAGAAACAGAAAAACTGTTACTCCACCTGGCAGGCGAACTCGCGGCCAAGCGTAAGGCCCGTGGTGTTAAACTGAACTACCCGGAATCTATCGCCTATATCAGCAGCAACTTGCTGGAAGCTGCACGCGACGGGCGTTCGGTGGCCGAACTAATGCAATACGGCGCCACCATCCTCACCAGAGAAGACGTTATGGAAGGCATTCCTGAAATGATCCATGACGTTCAGATCGAGGCCACCTTCCCAGACGGTACCAAACTGGTGACTGTTCACAACCCAATCAGATAACCTGCTAAAATAACCATGATGATTCCTGGAGAATATATCATCGCTGACGGTGACATCAACTGTAACGAAGGCCGCGAAACGGTTAAGATAAAAGTCATTAACACCGCAGACCGCCCCGTACAAATAGGTTCACACTTCCACTTCTTTGAAGTGAACCGCAAAATGAGCTTCGACAGAGCAAAAGCTTTTGGCATGCGCCTCAACATCGCCGCTGGTACCGCCGTTCGTTTCGAACCCGGAGAAGAAAAAGAGGTAACCCTCGTAACCATAGGTGGAAACAGGAAAGCCTTTGGTACCAATAATCTGGTAAATGGTGACACCACCACCGCTGAAGCTAAAGCAGCTGCAATGGCTAAACTGGAACCGAATCACTTCAAAAACCAAGCACTATGAGTCTGCTGATCAACAAAACCAAATATGCTAATATGTATGGCCCCACCACTGGCGATAAAGTACGCCTGGGCGATACAAATCTGATCATAGAAATCGAAAAGGATTTCAATATTTACGGTGAAGAAAATAAATTCGGTGGTGGTAAAACGGTAAGAGATGGTATGTCTCAATCCAGTACTGCACTCCGCGATGAAGGTGTGTTAGACTTCGTGATTACCAACGTTATTGTGATAGACCACTGGGGCATCATGAAAGGTGACCTGGGTATCAAAAATGGACATATCGTTGGTTTTGGTAAAGCGGGTAACCCTGATACCATGGACGGTATCGCGCCCAATATGATCATCGGCGCATCCACAGAAGTACATGGCGGCGAAGGACTGATTGCTACTGCCGGCGGCATCGATACGCATATTCACTATATCAGCCCGCAACAAATAGAAACAGCCCTCTTCAGTGGCGTTACCACTATGATAGGTGGTGGTACTGGCCCTGCTGATGGTACCAATGCCACCACGATCACACCAGGTAAATGGTTCCTGGGCCGCATGCTGCAATCTGCAGAAGCTTTCCCTATGAACCTCGGATTCTTCGGAAAGGGCAACTGTGCTACCGAAGCGCCTATCGCTGAGCAGATCGAAGCCGGTGCGCTCGGCGTGAAAATACATGAAGACTGGGGCGCTACGCCTGCTGTAATAGACGCCTCCCTCAAAGTGGCGGATAAATATGATGTGCAGGTAGCCATCCATACAGATACACTCAACGAAGCGGGCTTCCTGGAAGATACCATGAATGCGATCAATGGCCGCGTTATCCATACCTTCCATACAGAAGGTGCTGGTGGTGGTCACGCACCGGATATCATCCGTGCTGCGATGTTCCCGAATGTATTGCCTGCATCTACCAATCCTACACGTCCATTTACTAAAAATACCATCGACGAGCACCTGGACATGCTCATGGTTTGCCATCACCTGAGCAAAAGCATTCCGGAAGATGTGGCCTTTGCGGATTCTCGTATTCGCCCTGAAACCATTGCTGCAGAAGATATCCTGCACGACCTCGGCGTATTCAGCATCATGAGCTCGGACTCTCAGGCCATGGGCCGTGTAGGCGAAGTAATCACCCGCACCTGGCAGACCGCCGATAAAATGAAGCAGCAACGCGGATTTTTACCGGAAGATAATGCCAACAACAACGATAACTTCCGTGCTAAAAGGTTTGTAGCGAAATATACCATCAACCCGGCCATCGCACATGGGATCTCTGATTATGTTGGTTCAATTGAACCAGGCAAATTTGCAGACATCGTGCTGTGGAAACCAGCGTTGTTCGGTGCCAAATGTGAAATGATCATCAAAGGTGGTATGATCATCGCCAGCAAAATGGGTGATCCGAATGCGAGCATTCCTACGCCGCAACCAGTGATCATGCGTAACATGTTCGGCGCTTATGGTAAAGCACTCCAACGCAGCTGTATCACCTTCGTTTCTCAGGCTTCAATCGAAAAAGGTATCGTTGATGAATTAGGACTGGAGAAAATAGTGTTGCCAGTGAGAAACTGTCGCAATATTGGTAAGAAAGACCTGATCCATAACGACAAAACTCCTGAGATTACCGTGAACCCGGAAAATTATGAAGTACGTGTAGACGGTGAGGTTATTACCTGCGAACCGGTTGATACAGTGCCTTTGGCGCAGCGCTACTTCCTCTTCTAATCTCTTTAAATAATTTATATGATAATAGAATCGGTGTTGGGGAATACTGCTGATACAGTAGTGGACCACCTGCAAGTGGACTTACTGGAACTGGAATGGTTTGAAACGACCAAACGTATACAGCGTAAGAAAACACAGCAGGGCCGCGAAATAGCCATCCGCTTCCTGAAAGAAGGACAACGTTTGCGCCAGGGCGACATCCTGCTGAAGGATGACACCACTGCCGTGGTAGTAGATATTATCCCTAGTGACGCCATCGTAGTGACCCCGCGGTCATTACTTGAAATGGGAAGTGTGTGCTATGAAATAGGGAATAAACATCTGCCGGTATTCATTCAAAATGACCAGGTACTATTACCATTCGAGGAACCAATATACCGCTGGCTATTAGCCAGCGGGTATGTTACCGAAAAGCAACATACCCGCCTGACCAACCTGCTCAATGCAAATGTGCAACCACATAGCCATGGCAGCAGCGGTGGTAGTTCTCTCTTCTCTAAAATAATGGGTCTCGCTTCCCGCTAAACTGTAAGAATATGGACCTGCATTTATTGGGAAGTCTGCTGCACATCAGTGATCCAACCTTGCCGATCGGAGGCTATACGCATTCCAACGGCCTGGAAACCTATGTGCAGCTGGGAATAGTACACAACCCTGCTTCAGCTGCGGCTTATGTATCACAAATGCTGAGTGCTAACCTGCATTTCAACGATGCTGCTTTTGTATGCCTCGCTTACAATGCTGTGAAGGCTCGTGATTTTGATGAACTACTACGTCTCGATGAAGAGCTGACAGCACTGAAACTGCCCATTGAAATACGTAATGCCAGCCAGAAGCTGGGATTGAGGCTGATTAAAATTTTCCGCAGGCAAAAAGAATTTGAGCTTGCTGCAAAATTTGAAAACGCCATCCTGCGTAAAGAAACGGGTGGTAACTATGCCATCGCCTTCGGCGTATATACGTCCCTGTTAGAGATACCCTTACGGGAAGCACTATACGCTTTTTATTACAATGCCGCCGCCGGAATGGTTACTAACGCAGTAAAACTGGTTCCGCTGGGGCAATTAGACGGACAAGATATCCTGTTTAATATGCAAACAGTGATCGCTGGTCTTATTGATAAAACAATTACACTGGACAGAGACCTGGTAGGTGTTTGTAATATCGGATTCGATATTCGTTGCATGCAGCACGAGCGCCTCTATTCCAGATTGTACATGTCTTAATAAAAAATTACAGTCATGAGTGAAAGAAAATATGTGAAAATTGGTGTTGCAGGTCCTGTAGGATCAGGAAAAACCGCGCTGATAGAGCGTTTGTCGCGCCACCTGTTAAATACTTATAGTCTTGGTGTGATCACCAACGATATCTATACGAAAGAAGATGCCGAGTTCTTAACTAAAAATAGTCTTCTGCCAAAAGAACGTATCATCGGTGTAGAAACCGGCGGATGCCCACATACTGCTATTCGTGAAGATGCCAGTATGAACCTGGAAGCAGTAGATGAAATGGCAGCACGATTCCCGGAAGTAGAACTGATCCTCATAGAGAGCGGTGGTGATAACCTTAGTGCAACCTTCAGTCCTGACCTGGCGGATGTCACTATCTTCGTTATTGACGTAGCCGAAGGTGATAAGATCCCTCGTAAAGGCGGCCCTGGTATCACTCGTTCTGATCTGTTGGTCATCAATAAAATTGACCTCGCACCATATGTGCATGCCGACTTAGGCGTGATGGAGCGCGACGCACGCAAAATGCGTAATGGCAAACCTTTCGTATTTACTAACCTTATGTCACTGCAGGGACTGGATACCGTTATTGGCTGGATACAGAAATATGCATTGCTGGAAGATATAGAAGAACCAGCATTAGTGAGATAATGAAACTGAAGTAATGATAAACAGGCTGACAATCACCAGTGGTTTTAAAAATAACCGGTCGTATCTGAGAGATACCTTTTTTACGCCACCATTCAGGGTGGCAGACATCAGTGAACACAGGCGGGATCCTGCCTTGTACCTGATGGTGATGAGTTCATCGCCAGGCATACTTGATGGCGACCGGTATGAAATTTCCATTGATGTAGAAACAGGTAGTAAACTTCAACTGCAAACGCAGTCGTATCAACGCCTCTTTAATATGAAGCATGGTGCCTCACAGGAGCAGCGTATTAAACTACATACTGGTTCTACTTTCAGTTATGTACAGCATCCAGTGGTACCGCATGAAAATGCCATCTTTAAAGGAAAGAATTTTATAGAGATGGGAGATGATTGCAGGTTGACCTTTGGTGAAATACTTACTTGTGGCCGCAAGCATTCGGGTGAAGTATTTCGTTACCGCGAGTTTCATAACATCACAGAGATCAGACATGGAAATAAACTGCTGGTAAAAGATAATTTATTGTTGCAGCCAGGATTGATCGATATGTCCGCCACCGGACAAATGGAAGGCTATACGCATCAGGCGACCTTGTTGCATGTGAATACTGGCGAAGCAGGAGCGGAGGATATTACAGATATCCTGTATTCATTGCTGGAAGCAGAAGAAGGTATTGCAGCAGGTATAACGCAACCATCCGCAAAGGTGGTAGCGGTGCGTATATTGGGTAATGGCGGTGAACAGCTGTATAGTTGTTTGCAGCGTATTGCGCATTATTTCTGGACTTTAACACCACAAACAGTAAACGCATGAACATAGAACTAATAACACTGGTGCTGTCGGCGGTTACTATTAGTAGTTTACACACTGCCACCGGGCCGGATCACTATTTGCCATTTATTGTTTTGTCGAGATCAAGAAAATGGAAGATGTCGAAAACGATTGTATGGACAATACTTTGCGGCTTCGGGCATATATTCAGTTCCGTATTACTCGGATTGGCAGGTGTATTACTGGGCTGGCAGCTGTCGAAGCTGACCTGGTTCCAGGATATACGAGGTAACATGTCGGGCTGGTGCCTGCTGGGCTTTGGTATATTATATCTTTTATATGGTCTGCGTGCCGCCTGGATCAACAAGCCACATAAACATTTTGATGTTTATGGCGACGGCGATATCTACGTATATGAACATAAGCACGGTGAAGTTGTTTATCCGCAGAACCGTGTGAAGGTGACACCGTGGATATTGTTCGCCATTTTTGTGATGGGGCCAAGCGAGCCATTGGTGCCGCTGTTGTTTTACTCCGGCGCACATCGTTCTGCAACGGAAATAGTGATACTGATAACGGTATTCGCGCTTTCCACCGTAGCAACGATGCTGGCCATGGTGCTGATAGGATGTTATGGATATTCATTCATCAAAACAGATAAACTGGAACGTTATGTACATGCCATTGGCGGTGCAGTAGTGACCATGTGTGGCATAGGCATGGTATTCTTCAACTGGTAAGAAATTATAGATTATGCGAGAAAAAAAATTGTTTCCCGCCGCCCCGTATTTTAGGGGTGTAGGGCAGATCATGCTTCAACCGAACGGCTGGACAGGCCTGCTTTTCCTGGTAGGGATATTCTACGATTCAATGACGATGGGTATTGCGGCATTAGTGGCAGTAGTCACGGGCACGCTGACAGCTAAATTATTGAAGTATGATGAAACAGAGATCAATGATGGGCTGTATGGCTTCAGCGCCACGTTGGTGGGTGTTGCCCTGACATTCTATTTTGCGGCAATACCTGTTATCTGGGTAGCCGTAGTGCTGGGGGCTGCGCTGGCAGCGATGTTCCAGCATGCGCTGATCAAAAGGAAGATACCGGGTTTCACGCTGCCTTTCATTGTTATCACCTGGATATTATTATTCGTTTTCAGACATGTATACGTAGTGCCAGTGTCTAGTGAGGTAACCGATGCCTTAAATGCTTATGATGATTTCACGGTGTCCACACATGGCTTTGGAGAAGTGATTTTCCAGGGTAGTGTGCTGGCAGGGCTGATATTCTTCCTGGGCGTGTTTATCAGCTCCCCCGAAGCCGCCTTGTATGGTGTGGCAGCATCTGTTTTAGGGGCTTATGTTTCTGAACGATTTGCCGAGCCAATGACAGATATTCATATGGGGCTCTTTAGTTTCAACGCTGTATTATGCGCTATTACCTTCTCCGGGAAAAAACCAGTGGATGGTATATGGGTGCTGATTTCAGTGTTACTGTCTGTGGCGATAGATCTGGGCATGCTGAGCATGCATTGGGCTGTATTGACTTTCCCGTTTGTTGTTTCCAGTTGGATCACACTTGCTATTAAAAACGGAGCGAAGCAGTTGTTTCCGTCCAGCATAAAATGATCGGGTGATTTTACATTATCGGCAGTATGGGATGTTGAGCCGTAAGTAATGCAGCAATGCTTTGGGTAACTTTGTACTCACTGTAGTAATACGCCAACCTATAAACTACCATCGAAGATGGTGATGCCAATTAGAATTATGTATCATGCTTAGAGAAATTTTCTTTTTCAGCGCTAGCCTGCTTGCCCAGAAGGCATATGCAGGAGAGCCGCAAGACTCAATACCATTAAAGGAATCACATCTTTCACAAATAGAAGTTACTGCTCCCAGGGTGGAAAAAACTATGATGAAGGTGGATTTAAAAATGACACCGGTAAATACTGCACAAGATCTGTTGCGTAAAGTACCAGGACTATTCATTGCGCAGCATGCCGGCGGTGGAAAGGCAGAGCAGATATTTCTGCGTGGCTTCGATTGCGACCACGGCACCGATGTCAACATCAGTGCAGACGGTATTCCCGTGAACATGGTTTCACATGCACACGGACAAGGTTATGCTGATTTACACTTCCTTATTCCTGAAACCATTGAAGGCATTGACTTTGGTAAGGGCGCTTATTATGTAGATAAAGGTGATCTCAATACCGCCGGCTATGTGAGCTTCCATACGATGGATAGCTTGCCTGGCAATATGGTGAAGCTGGAAGGTGGTTCTTTCAATTATCTGCGTGGCGTGGGATTGTTTAATCTCATACATAAAACAGGCCCTCGTGCTGAAAATGCTTATGTGGCGGCAGATTACAGCTATTCCGATGGTCCTTTTGATGTGAAACAAAATTTCCGCAGACTGAATCTTTTCGGAAAATATAATAAATGGTTGAACGAGAAAAACTATATTTCATTGCTCGTATCCACCTTTGGCTCCGACTGGAATGCTTCCGGCCAGATCCCGGAACGTGCGGTAGCAGAAGGTATCATCAGCCGCTGGGGTTCTATTGATCCTACTGAAGGTGGTAAAACCAGCCGTACCAATGCGGCGTTCACGTATAAACATCTCTTTAATGATCATCAATCTACAGAATCATTTCTCTACTATTCTCATTACGAATTTAATCTCTTCTCCAACTTCACCTTCTACTTAAAAGATCCGGTAAATGGCGACGAGATTGAACAGCGTGATAACCGCAACCTGTTTGGATTTCAGCAAAAATATACGCAGACCTTCGGTGACTTTAGATGGGAGAGTGGCGCAGGTTTCAGGATAGATGATATCAATAACCTGGAACTAAACCATGTATACCGCCGCGATTCCTTGCTGGGTCGTGAGTCTTGGGGCAATGGTACCGAAACTAACTTTTACGCCTATACGGGATTAGACTGGCGTAAGAATGGATGGAGTATTGCGCCTGGTGTACGCGTTGATCATTTTCTCTTTAACTATTATGATAAACTGTTGAGTACAGCGAATAAAGAGCAAGCTACCAGGGTAAGTCCTAAATTGAATTTCAGCTATACGCCTAATAATAAATTACAGTATTTCCTGAGAACGGGTATGGGATTCCATTCCAACGACATGCGGGTGGTGATACAGGAAAAGGGCAAGGACATCCTGCCGTTTTCTGTAGGTGCTGATCTGGGACTGGTATGGAAACCCACACATAACCTGTTTATCCAGCCATCACTTTGGTATCTGTATCTGCAACAGGAGTTTGTATATGTAGGAGATGAAGCAGTAGTAGAACCAGCAGGCAGAACACGTCGTTTAGGCATGGACGTGAGTGTGAGATATCAGCCATTACGTTGGTTATATGTAGATGCAGATATTAACTATGCCCATGGCCGTTCAATCGACGACCCTAAGGGAGAGAACTATATTCCGTTGGCGCCGGTGCTTACTAGCACAGGTGGTGTAGCGGTGAAGCTGCCGTCCGGATTTTCGGCGAATCTCCGTTACAGGTATATGAAGGCAAGGCCTGCTAACGAAGATAACAGTGTGGAAGCACATGGTTATTTCGTGAATGACCTGGCATTGGCCTATACCCGGGGCCGATTTGAATTTACGGTGCAGGCCCAGAACCTCTTTAATGTAAATTGGAATGAGGCTCAATTCGAAACCGAAACACAGCTTCAACAGGAGAAAAGACCGGTTACGGAGCTGCATTTTACCCCAGGAACGCCATTCGCCCTGAAGGCTGGCGTGGCGGTGAAGTTCTAGCCGGACTAGCAACAATTTCAAAACCGGCCTATCCCCGAAAGTAGCATCAGGGTTAGCTTTGCGACCTTTTTAGACCAATTGTCCAAATAAATGCGTGCTAACTTAATGATGCTGCTGACGTGTATGGCCGGTACGGCTGTAGCCCAGCAGAAACCCGATACCACTGGCCCTGTAAGAAACCTCGGCGAAGTGATCGTCCAGGAAAACAGGCTGTCGGCCCCTTTAAAGCAATCCAACAGAAATATTACCATCATCAGCCGTAAGCAGATAGATGCCATGGCCGCTGTTTCCATCAATGAAGTATTGGCCTATGTACCCGGCCTCGACGTGCGTCAGCGCGGCCCTGGCGGTATACAGGCAGATATCGGCATAGATGGCGGTACCTTTGATCAAACACTGGTATTGCTCAATGGTATTAAAATCACCGATCCTCAAACCGGTCATAATATTATGAATCTCCCGGTATCCCTGCAGGATGTAGATCATATTGAAGTTATCCGCGGCGCCGCGGCAAGAGTATATGGTATCAATGCCTTGAACGGCGCTATCAATATCATCACGCGTAAAGCCACGCAGAGCGGGGGAGAAGTGAATGTCAGCGGAGGAAGCAGCTTCAAAAAGAACGAAAACGGTAACCTCTATAATAACTATAATGTAGGCGCTACCGGTGCGCTGGTAAAAGAAGGTAGTAACCAGTCTTTGTCCGCCAACCTGAGTGCAGGCAATGGCTATCGCTATAACACCGCTTTTCAGAATACCAAAGCGCTTTACCAGGGTGGATTCCAACTGGATAGTAATAACCAGGTATCCGTGCTGGCAGGTTATGTGGATAATCAATATGGCGCTAATGCGTTTTATGCTGCTCCTGGCGACAAAGAAT
This sequence comes from Chitinophaga sp. Hz27, assembly GCF_042263525.1. Taxonomy (NCBI): domain Bacteria; kingdom Pseudomonadati; phylum Bacteroidota; class Chitinophagia; order Chitinophagales; family Chitinophagaceae; genus Chitinophaga; species Chitinophaga sp. Hz27. The sequence continues at coordinate 398,874 of NZ_JBHKFJ010000005.1, read as the reverse complement.
CCAAAGAGTACGTGAAAACTGCACTGGCAGCCGTTAGCAGCAGTCACCGTATCAATAAAAACTGGTTGATGACGCCACGTGTCAGCTATCGTTTTGCGGAAGATGATTATCGTTATTTCAAAACAGATATCTCCAAAGCCCGTAATCTTCATAATACCAACATCGTGGATGCAGAGCTAAATAATAGCTTTGATACGAAAATTGGCTTGTTTGGGGCTGGCGTTGAGGCCAGGTATGAGCATATCAACAGTTCTAACCTGGGTAATCATGAGCGTACCAACCTTGGCGCTTTCGCGGAATATAAGACCCGTGGCGATAAACGACTCAATTTCTCTGTTGGCGGCTATCTGAACTATAATACTATGTATGGCTGGCAATTCTTCCCAGGTGCTGATGTAGGCTTTAACATTACGCCAGACCTGAAAGTATATGCTAATGCCGGTTCCGCACAACGTCTGCCCACCTACACCGATCTTTATTACAAGAGCGCCAGCATTATCGGTAATGATCAGTTAGGCCCTGAAAAAGCTTTCTATACAGAGTTAGGCGTGCGTAAGTACAGTGGCAAGTTCAACTTTGCAGCAAGTGGCTTCTATCGCCAGATCTCGGACTTTATCGATTATGTGAAAGATAGTTTGCCGCAACCATGGCAGCCGCAGAACTTCCAGCGTGCCGATACCAAAGGACTTACGGCCAGCGCTGGATATAATACTGCTTTCAGCGATAAAGGCTTCTTCAACAGCTTTGGCGCTAATGTAGGCTATAATTACCTGTCGCCTGATTTCAAAGGAGATGATACGCATAATAAAATTTCAAGATATGTAATTGAGAGTTTGCGTCATCAATTTGTGGCGGGGGCCAGCACCAGCTTTGCGGGTCATTTCAGTTTGAGTGCGAATGCGCGTTATTGTATGCGTATAAATTATAAAGACTATACTTTGGTGGATGCGCGTTTATCATATCGTCAGGCCAGGTTTAAAGTATATGTGGATGCCAATAATATCCTGGACGTAACTTATATAGAAGCGGGCGCTGTGCCGATGCCAGGCCGTTGGATGACGGTAGGGGCGAGTATCAGATTGTAAGATTTATTTAAATATTGAGGCAGTATGCTGCCGAAACACAGTAGGGATGCCAATGGCATCCCTACTGTGTTTTAGGGGAGGTGGGTAGGCAAGCCTGCTTTTAATATTATGCAATAGAGGGGAACCATTATTCTATCGTTATAGGGATATAAACCAAATATTCTATACTGTGCGATTTGGAGTAGTGACAAGAGGCTTGCGTATTCCTATAACTGTGCCAGCACTGCAATATCTGCAGCCGCCAACCACGAAGGCCAAGCGCTATGCCGCCGTAATAGCCGGAGCTTATATGTTAGGAACACTTGTATTATTTATACAAGCTGTGCTGACAACGAAGTATAATAACTTCACCATTTTCAGTCATTCCTGGCAGCATTTATCGGAACATCTTCCGTTATATAACCTGTATCCGGACGAATATTTTGATTATTATCTCTATCATCCTACGTTTCCCATTTTATTTCTGCCTTTCGCGATACTGCCTTCTCATGCAGGATTGCTGCTATGGTTGCTGTTTAATAGTGCAATGGTACTCTATGCCATTTACCAGCTGCCGATGGATTGGCGGAAGAAAAATCTGATGAGCGGTTTATTGCTGATAGAGATCATGAATGCGATACAGTCGTCGCAATCAAATCCATTGATGGTAGCATTGATGCTGCTGACGTTGGTACAGTTCGAGAAGAAAAATGTGAAGCAGGCGGCATTATTTACCTGTATACTTTTCTTTATAAAGGGCTATGGTGCTATCATTGGCATATTATTCCTTTTTTACGGAGATAAAAAGAAGTTCTTAAAATACTGTTTTGCTTTTGGAATAGCTGGCTCTTTGCTGCCACTATTGGTGATTTCCCCGATGGAACTAATACATGCTTACAAAGATTGGTTCCATCTCATCAGCAGTGCCACTATTAAAGAGGATGGTTCACTGTTTGGAATGATCCATGCAATGCGGCATGAGCCTTACTTAATCAGTACTGGTATGGATAAAATCGTACTGGTACTGGCGGTCATTGGATTGCTGACAGCCATCATCTGTACAGCAGTCGCAGGTACGCAACAGAGCCGGTTTACACTTGCTGCTTACCTGTTGATCTGGATTGTCATTTTCAACCAAAGTACTGAATCTCCCACTTATGCCATTGCTGTAACCGGCGCGGTAATGGCATTAGTAATGTGTTCACAAAAATTTATCAAATGGTTTTTGTTGGGATTACTTATATTTGTGGCGTCACTCGCACCAACTGATTTAGTGCCAACATCCATTAATCACCTCGCTGTAAGCTTCCAATTGAAAGCACTTCCATGTTTAATTATCCTGTTATTTTTGCAATCAACGCTCTTTTTTCATAGGCGACAGGTTATAGGCTGACTACTATTAACTTGTCTCAGCAAAGTGGGGGCCGGCTTTACCCCGGCTCCCCTTTGTTTTATTTTTCCACTATCCAGTCTGCTGCAACAGCCTCTTCTCCTGCAACCCTGTGCAGAAATACCGTATATATTTTTCCCGCTTCCAGCTTAATATCCGTCAGGTTATTATTTTTAATTACCAATGATTTTAATTTGTCGGCTGTGCTGAGAATAATAGAAATCGTACCTGCGTTAACGTTAGTATATGGACCTAATGCATAAGCGCTTCCATTTATATTACCGTTTGCTGCACTGCCGTAGGTTACCTTATTGGCAAGGGTTTTAGTGGTACCGCCATCATTTAGATTTACCTGCAGATCTCCTGTTTGCGTAGCCAGATGTACAAAACGAAGTTTTGCCTGACCAGCAGGAGGCGTGCTTAGGTCGTCATAAAAAAGTATCAGCGAATCTTTATTATTATCTATAGTTGCCGGCGCAGCAAACACCGTATGGTAATAGGTAGCGATAGGGCCGTTGGGGCCGCCTGTAGCGGAATAGGTGGCACTGTTGCCGAATTGTCTGGAAACCGTATAGCTAGTGCCGGTACCTTCTGTTACATTGATCTGTACATTTCCAAAGGTGGTTGCCAGATATGGACTAGCTTGTCCGGGGTATAGTAAAGCTGATGTGATTTGCTGGGTGAATGTCCAGAACTGGATGCCGGTATTAGCACTCCTCGCATTTACAAAGCTCACCTGAGCGCTTAGTGGTGGCCTGTCTCCGGCATTCGTATCCAGGTAGTCTGTTTTTTTGCAGGCAGCAAACAGACCAATTGTCATCAAGGAAAGGATATATCTATTCTTCATAGTATTATTTTTTGAGATGATCAGAGTTTAGCCAGTATCCTTATAAATGGCTGGATGCCTGCGCTACCGTTCTGCATACCTACAATCGTAGGGTTTCTGAGGCCAGAGGTGGCAGCAGCCGTATAATCTCCCAACTCATTGAAAATATTATTTATGCCGATCGTAGCCTGTAATACCTTATTGAAGTGGTAACCAATAGCCACATCAGCCACCAGTATAGGCCTTAGTTCCTGGAGGTAATAATCTGGTTTAGGAAAATTTGCATTGAGCGCTGTGGCGGTAGTCACGGAGCCGAAGTACACACCACGCAAAAGGAAATTGAACCTGTTCAGGCTATAACTTCCTTGCAGTGTGATCTTCTGTTGTGGGATGTTAGTAGTTACACGTGTCTGTTCCGATTGGCTGAAAATAACATAGCGATAGGCTTCCAGCCCTTTTGGGGTATTCACGGAGGTAACTTCATTTTTGGAGAAATTAGCGCCTGCCAGCAGCTGTAAGGCCCCGTGTTGCAGTGGTATTTTATAACTGGCAGTGATCTCTAGTCCTTTCGTACGGGTGCTAAATGCATTATAGAAGAACTTGGCCTGTGTGGTGCCTGTGGCTAACAGTAGGGCCCGTACTTCTGCAGGTAAGTTATTATCTGTTGCCGAGAAATTACCGGTATTGCCTACACGATTTTTTATATCGATCAAATAACCGTCTATGGAAATTTCAGCATTGGTGACTGGCTGACTCGTTATGCCTGCGCTATATCCTGTCGACTTTTCAGGCGTTAGGGCAGGGATACCTAAAGCTCGGGTAGCAGCGCTTTTATTGGAGGCAGTTACCTGGTCTATCGCGCGGCCCTGCTGGAAGCTGGTACTGGTTTCTGTATAATAGAACTGTGCAAGATCCGGGGCACGAAAGCCGGTATTGGCGGCGCCACGGATGCTAAGCCAGGGTGCGAAACTATACCGGGTGGCTATTTTGCCGGTGGTGACATTCCCAAAGTCGGAGAAGTTTTCTGCACGCAGCGCTGCTGATATCAGCCATTGTTCGGTGATGTTGGCTTCGAGATCTATGTACCCCGCCACAATAGCCCTGCTCACATTCACTTCATTGGAAGGCCTGAAACCCGCGTGTATCTGCGATCCTGGGCTAAGCCCATTCAATGCCAGGAGACCAGCATCGGCGATGTATGGAATACCTGCAGCGCTGGTATCTATGCGGTAGATGCTACGTAGGTCAGCTTTGGTATAAGAGGCTTCTTCGCCGGCAATGATCTGGTAGGTTTCTGTTCTGTACTGTGCCCCGAAAGCCACGTTGATGCCATGTAAGGGCTTTTCAAAATAGCGGCTTACATCAATACCGGCGGTATTTTGCGAGGCATTGTATTTACCTGCATCAAAAGAGGTAGGGCTTTTTACACCCATGCTGGCGTTGAGGGAATTGCTGATATTATTGCTGAAATCATTTCTCCCATAGACATTGGAGATATCCAGCTTCCAGCCTTTTATTTTTCCTTTAAGACCAATGGCGATGGACTTATCCGTGATACCATTGTCCATGGCAGGAAGGAAGCCATCAGGATATAAAGTGGTGTTGTTGCGCTCCGTCCAGCCGGGGAGGCGGTATACGGCGGTGAACTGAGAGTTGCGGTGGCTGATGCCTCCAAACGTATATACCTCTACGTTATCATTCAGTGGCACGGCTGCGTTGAAAAACAGCAATGCATCTTTGGCTTTGTTGGAGCCGCCGCCACGTTGATCAAAGAAGTGTCTGTCTATACCACGACTTTTCAAAATGGCATCATCTATTTCTTTCGTATATACGTTATCGTAGTCGCGGGTATTAGCGCCGCCGCCATAGATGGGGCCATTATAGAGTCCTGCATCATCACGGCCAGGCTGCAGGGCGATGCCCTGGGTAGCATATTCCACGGTGGCGTTGAGGTAACCGCCTTGTTGACCCAGCTTTACCCCATAGTTGACGCTGGTGCGGGTGGTAATACCATCGCCTCGGCGTCTGGTACTGGCGGTGCTGCTTATCACGCCGTTATCGGTTTGTTTTTTCAGTACGATGTTGATCACGCCGGCGATTGCATCAGAGCCATATTGAGCGGCGGCGCCGTCGCGTAATATCTCTATCCTTTCAATGGCGGCAGTAGGTATTGCATTGAGGTCATAGCCAGTGGCGCCATTAGCCAATCCGCCCCAGTTGATATTAGCGCTTTTATGACGGCGTTTGCCGTTTATTAGTACCAGCAGCTGATCGGCGCCAAGGCCTTTCAGCTGTGCGAGATTCAGGGAAGAGCCGGCGTCGCCGGCATTGCTGCCGTTGACAGAGTGAAAGGAAGGAGAGATGTATTGCAGCAGCTGCGTAATGCTCGTTTGAGGCGCCTGCTCTTGTATGGACTTAATATCGATGATGTCTACCGGCACCGGAGAGTTAAGCCGGGTGCGGTTGGCATTTCGGGAGCCAACGATCTGCACCTCATTCAGTTGCCGGGTAGTATCGCGCCGGGCGTGCTGCTCTTGCGCGGTAGCAGCCTGCATCAGTATTAATGGGGTAATAGCGGGCAGTATAATTTTTTTCATGCGTTGCGTTTTCATGGTTTGCGATGGATGATAAAGCGATCGTCGGTAAGGGCTATCAGAAAGGCTTCCAGGTCGTTCAGTTCTGATTCGCTCAGCTGCAAGGGTTTGTTGAGGGAAAGATCACGGTGTATGCCGCCGGGCAGCACGGAGTCTGGGTTATTGTAATAATGCAATACCTCTTTCAGCGTGTGAAACATACCATTATGCATATACGGAGCGGTGACGGCTACGTTGCGCAGACTGGGCACCTTAAAGAAGCCTATCTGTGAGCTGTCGTGCGTTATTTCAAAGCGCCCCGCATCATTGAGTTGCTTGCCGTTGAACAGGCCTATATTCTTGAAACGATCTGCGGTGAAGTCTTCCCCGGAGTGGCAGTTATTACAATTGGCTTTACCTATGAAGAGCATTCTTCCGCGTATAGCCGATGGCGTTAGTGCGTTATCATCTCCGTTGATGTAACGATCATAGGGACTGTTGGCTGTTTCCAGGGTTCGCTCGTAAGCGGCGATGGCTTGCAAAAGATTTTTTGTATTGACGGTATCATTAAAAACTTGTTTGAATAGTTGTTGATAGATGGGATTATTGTTGAGGCGATTTATCGCCTCATGGATGGGGAGGCCCATTTCCGCTGGGTTGATGATGGGCTGTAATGCCTGATCTTCCAGGGTGGCGGCACGGCCGTCCCAGAAATAGCTAGGGCGTCCGGAGAGATTGGTGATACCTGGCGTATTACGGCGTGTAGGCGTTCCATTTATGCCTTTACTGAAAGCCAGCGTATCCGCAAAACCAAATTGTGGTATATGACAGGAAGCGCAGGCAAGGGTATTATCTTGCGATAATTCTTTTTCAAAAAAGAGTTTTTCTCCCAGGGAAGCCTTGGTAGGCGGTCCTGAAGTATGGGTGCGGAAGCCCGCCACCATGCAATATAGGCATAGCATCCCCATTAAAATGAATATCATTTTTCTGTGGTTCATGTCAGTAAATTGGTGGTAAGGCTTGTGGTTGTAGAGCGCCTTGGGCGCTTTAATTCCGCCAGCGGCGGGCTCGCCTCTACCTGGTAGAGACGAGCAAAATAGAAGAGCGCCCTTGGCGCTTTATTACAAGAAAAAGCAACTATTTAGCGCTGGCTACCAGCTCCACATTCAGATCAAAATTATCATAGATAGCCTTGTCTCCAATACCTTCGAAGAAGCTCTTGGAACCGTATTTAATGTTATACTTTGTACGATCTACTGCAATGTTTGCCTTAGCTGTTAGTTGTTTGCCATTGACGGTAACAGTAGCAGGAAAGGTGACAGGATTGGTAATACCTTTGATCGTGAGATTGCCCGTAACGTCGTAAGTGCCGCTACCTTTGGCTTTCAGGCTGGTAATCACAAAATCTGCTTTAGGGAATTTCTCAACAGAAAAGAAATCATCGCTTTTTAAATGGCCCAGCAGTTTGGCGTTGCTGTCTGCATCTTTGATGTCTGTCACCGCAATGCTACGCGTATCAAGGGAGAAGTTGCCACCAGACAACTGACTATTCTCCACTGTCAGGGCGCCATTGCTGATGTTGATTGTTCCGCTGTGTTCTCCACTAACTTTTTTTCCTACCCAGCTCAGTTTACTCTGTCTGGCATCTACCTGGAAAGTGGTGGCTCTGGCCTTCACAACAGCTGTGGTAGCAGCTGCTTTTTTATTGCGATCCTTCACAATTGCTGACGCGTTGATGGATAACAGCGCTATTGTTCCGCTGAGAAATACTAAAGTTGCTAATTTCTGCATTTGTTATTTGTTTGAATAAGTGGGAGATGATTGTATTATTTTTCAGCAATCAGTTCGTCCAGGTCTTTGGTCCATTTGGACACATAGTCCTGGTAATACTGGCCGGTAACTTCTCCGGTATAACCGGTATGGATTTGTCTTACGTTCCCTTTCCGGTCTATCAGGATCGTTGTAGGGAAGGCCATCATCCTATTGAGCGCCGGTAATTTCTCTGACGCCACTTTCTTATCAGCAATGCCACCAAAAAGAATATCATATTGAATGTTATATTTCTCTTTTAATTTACCCAACGTATAGCGGGCATATTCCAGGTCATCTTTCTGTTCAAAACCTATTGCAATCGCTTCTACGCCACGGTCCTTATTTTTATTGTACCATGGAGATAAGAAGGATGTCTGGTCCGTACAGTTAGGACACCAGGTGCCGATGATTTCTACAATGACTACTTTCCCTTTGTATTTTTCATCGCTGAGTGAAACATTCTTTCCGTTGAGATCAGGAAGGGTGAAGTCTAGCTTTGAGTAGCCTTCTTTCAGGTAGGTTAACTTATATGGATCTGGTAATTCCGCGCTGGGGTTTTTTTCGCCGTCAAATTTGATGTTATTGTAAATGCCTAAAGACAGCTCTCCAGTTAATGATTTGTCGTCGTTTACTTTTCCTTTGATGTAGATAGGGCTAGGGCCTGTAAAGCCGGACAATTCAAACTCATCGCCGTGTATAGTACCTTCCAGCTCGCGGCTGTCGCCCACTACAGACATGATCACACCTGTTAGTTTATTACCTTGCTGATGTAGTAATCCAATTCTGTCTGGCGTAGGTTCTTTACTATAGATCTTCAATTCCCATTTTCCGTCGATATTATATTTAGGCGCTTCTTCAGTGCCTGGGGGCGCAAACCTGTAGTCCTGGCCGTATTCAGCCGTAAATGGCAGGGCGTTGCCTCTGAAGTTAGGTACCAGACTTCTGTATTCTCCGCTGATTTGGCCGTCTGACTCTATCTTAGCTACCAGGGCTGCGTCATAGGTGTTCATCTTTATGAAAATAGAATCAGGGCCTATGCGCTGTACATGAAAATCATCGTGACGAGAACCATTGATCAGCGTGAATATGGCATGTTCAGGATCTTTTCCTTTCAGCTGGAAATTAAATGGTACCTGCGATTCGCTGAGTGTGAACACGCCTCTCCAGGTACCTTCTTTGATAAAGGGCTTCGCAGGGCCACCAGCTTGGGCTACACCGCTAATGCCAGCCGCCAGTAAAGCGGAAAAGACTACTTGTTTATAAGATTTCATGGCTCAAATATTTGGTTGAAAAAGTGAAAACAAGGGTTGGGCTGATTGCAGTTTTTTATCTGCAACAGAATATAAAATGACGTTAATAACGTCAATGGTTATACGAAAAAAATACTCAGAATTTACTCCGGCTGGTGGTCAGTGCCGGATAATAGGGTAAGGCTGCTTACAGCTTAGCAGCAACAATATGAACAGTAGGAAGCAACAAAGTACATCATAATATTTCCGTTTTATCGACCGGGGAATGCAGACTTGGTGGGTAATGATACGCCGCGGTAATTTGATGGTGGTGAAACAAAGATAAACGGGCTGATACTAATTTCCAAATAAAACCCTATAAAAATTGTAGACTAATTGTAAAAGCTGGTATGGTAGCGAGTTTGAAAGGAATTTTAAATGCGGCCGGGTTGTCGTACCTTTGCGTTTTAAAACACCTGGTTTGAGTAAGACAGTCTATTTAATAACACCACCATTTACACAGCTGAACACGCCATATCCGGCTACAGCCTATCTGAAGGGATTTCTGAATACCAAAGAAATCAGTGCCTTTCAGTCTGACCTGGGCATAGAGGTAACGCTGGCGCTGTTTTCCAGACAGGGGTTACAGCAACTTTTTAATAAGATCAATACTGAACCTCCTGCAGCGATATCAGAGAATGCAGCCCGCATTGTCGCGCTACAGGACGACTATATCAATACCATAGACGCTGTTATTTCGTTTTTGCAGGGGAAAAATCCAACGATAGCTCACCTGATCGTAAAGTGTGACTATTTACCGGAAGCTTCACGCTTTGCGCAACTGGATGATCTGGACTGGGCATTTGGCTCCATGGGCAATCAGGACAGGGCCAAACACTTGGCCACCATGTATCTGGAGGACCTTTCCGACCTGATCATGGAATGTGTGGATCCACATTTTGGCTTCAGCAGGTATGCCGAAAAGCTCAGCCGTTCGGCTAATAGCTTCGATGAGCTGTATGAAAGCCTGCGCGCACCTTATACCTTTGTGGACCACCTTCTTATCAATCTGCTTCAGCAACATATGGAGGCTGTGCAGCCGCAACTGGTCTGCATTTCCGTGCCTTTCCCTGGTAATCTCTATGCAGGCTTACGCTGCGGACAATTTATCAAACAACATTTTCCTCAGGCGAAAATAGCCATGGGTGGAGGTTTTCCTAATACTGAGCTGCGCTCACTCTCCGATGCTCGTGTATTTGAGTTCATCGACTTCATCACCCTGGATGATGGTGAAGCGCCAGTGGAAAATCTGATACAATATATCCAGGGCAATAAAACACAGGAAGAATTGAAAAGGACTTTCCTGTTGCAAGACGGTAAAGTTGCTTATATAAATAATACCAGCTGCCACGATTACAAGCAAAGCCAGGTAGGAACGCCGGATTATAGTGATTTGCTGCTGAACGATTACATTTCTGCGATAGAAGTGGTGAATCCTATGCATAGCCTCTGGAGCGATGGACGCTGGAATAAGCTCACCATGGCCCATGGCTGCTATTGGGGTAAATGTACTTTCTGCGATATTTCACTGGATTATATACGTGTATACGAGCCTGTGGCTGCGGCCATGCTCGTAGATCGCATGGAAACCATCATTGCGCAAACCGGGCAAACAGGCTTCCACTTCGTAGATGAGGCCGCGCCTCCAGCGCTGATGCGTGCGGTGGCACTGGAAATTATCAAAAGAAAGCTGAATGTCAGCTGGTGGACCAATATCCGTTTTGAGAAAAGCTTTACGAGAGATTTATGCGTATTGCTGAAGGCTTCTGGCTGTATTGCCGTTTCCGGTGGACTGGAAGTAGCCTCAGACAGGCTGTTGGGGCTGATCCAGAAAGGTATTACCGTAGCACAGGTAGCGCGCGTAAACCGTCACTTTACGGAAGCGGGCATCATGGTGCATGCTTATCTGATGTATGGATTCCCTACGCAGACCGCGCAGGAAACCATCGATTCATTGGAAATGGTGCGTCAGATGTTCCAGGCAGGCATCCTGCAATCTGCTTTCTGGCACCAGTTCACGATGACAGCCCATTCCCCTGTAGGACTGGAGCCTGCGAAGTTCCAGGTACAGAAAGAAACTGAGCATACTGGCAATTTTGCCAATAATGATATTATGCATATTGATCCAACTGGTGCAGATCATGAAACCTTTGCCTATGGTCTGAAAAAGTCTTTGTTGAATTATATGCATGGCGCCTGCTTTGATTATCCACTGAGTAAGTGGTTTGAGTTTAAGGTACCGAAAACCAGTATAGCACCGGATTACATCACCAAAGCCTTGATGGAAGAGGAGCCGGGAACGGTAAAGCCTACGTCTAAAGTGGTGTTCCTCGGCAAGCAGCCTAGTATTGAAATCGTTACCAAATCCAAGAAGGGTAACACCTGGGAGACAGCTTCGATCACCTTCCAGAGCAAGAAAGAAGCAGTAAACATTAAGGTAGATCCGCCGCAGGGCAACTGGCTGGCGGGGATGCTGAAAGAGTTGGATATTAATAACGGAAAAGTATATACGCTACAGCAGGTGAAAGAGAGTTATGAGGCTGCCGGGTTAGAGGATTTTGAACTTTTCTGGGATAATAAGCCGGTGAATTCCCTGTATAAATTGGGGTTATTGAAGTTATAACCATCCGTTTTTTTCGTACTCCCATTTCAGTGATATCTAAGCATCACTGAGGAGGGAAGGTTTTAAGCGCTGCCCAAGGCGGCGCTTAAAACCCTAAAACCCCCAGGAGCTGTGGCTGGACAGCTATTTCTTCAGATACTTCCAGTTTCTTATCTTCCCTTCTGCCATCCATTCTACGGCAGTGGCGATTCTTGATTCTCTGGTGGCGGTGGTTTTCGCCTCTGTGATCCAGGAGATATATTCCTTTTTATTAGAATTACTGAAAGCTTCAAATGTTTGAAGGGCGGCTTTATTCTTTTTAAGCGCTGCGAGCAGATCGTCCGGTGCGGCGGCAGGTGGAGCGGGTCCTTTCGCTTTCTTTGGTATTTTGACGCCTTCGTCAATCAATCTGGCAGCTTCTTTCAGGTATTTCTCCAGAATTTTATCTTTTGGCAGATCGTTTAGGGAGATAATTTTCCCGAGATGCCCCATGGCTGTTTCTCCGGTGGGCGTAAGGATTTTGTCCGGATCTGCCAACAGTGGTGCTTTCCAGATATTAACTGCGCAATGCTGCTTAAAGGCAGCGATGCTGCAAAGGATACTGCCGTTGTAGTCGAAATGTGGGAAACCCCATTTGATGGTTTCCGTTACTTCGGGAAATGCTTTGTGGACCAGTGCTCTGAAGTGGGTGAGCACTGGTTGTGCAAAATCAGCGGCCTTTTCAATATAGGCATCGATTCTAGAGTCGTAGGTACCCGTATTTTTGGATGAACCTCGGGTCGTTTTCGTCGTCATACATTCTTACTCTGTTTCCACTCAGGTCAATGATAGGGCCTTTATAGCCTTCTGGCTGCGGGGAAAGAATGAGGTCATTGATATGACTGAGTACTTTCCATCCCTGCGGCGTTTCCTGTACATTGATTTCATGGAGGGTGGTGATATCAGGATTATAGCAGGTGCGGACCTCACAGACCGTAAAAACGCCATGTTCGGCATCTCTGCGGCTGTAGAACGCCCTTTTTGCTTTATTGACAGGGGCGAGGTCCGGCTGTAAATTTAGGTGAAGAAAAGCAGCTGTTAATTTTTTTTCCCAGAGTGCGATGAGTTCTTCGGTAAGTGTATCCGGGATTTCCGGGTCGTTGGTGGTATTGAGGAGGTGTATGGCTTCCCGGTAGAAGTCGCGGCATTCCTGGATATATGCTTCATCTCTGGCGTCGATAGCGTCGCCGAGACAGAGCAGGGCGCCTTCAGGAGTATTGAAGTCATGGAGGAAATGATCATGTCCATGATCATATTTATAAGGCAGCAGTTGCAGTAGTTTCTTTTTTCTGTAAGCGCCGATAGTATTGAGTCCTTTGCGTATGGAATAGCCACCGGTAAGGTATCCATCTTCAATGATCATCCAGTCGGTGATGGAGGATACCGGCATGATAATTTTTTCATTTTTGCGAAAGGGCGCCAGCCTGGTGCGGTTGGCTACTATCCCACAAATATGTCCATGCCCATCGAAAGAAGGATTAGTGATCCAGGTATCGGCTTCGCGGCCTTTATGCGCTATTTTCACTTTGGCGGCAAAGCCTTTCTGGTGGGGAGCGGGTGCCAGCAGTGAGCTTTGGAAATAATGTAGTGTATGCGCTACACGATAGGAGATCCAGTCGGTATACCGGGTATCTTCCGGTAAAAGCAGATGTCCGGCGTAGATTTCATCTGTCGGTAGATCAACAGGTTTTTTGCTGCCGGAGATTTTAGCGGAAAGATAAGTCCATCGGTTATTCAAGGGTAACAGCAGTTTGGATAACAGCATCAGGGTGTTGATTTTGGTTTTAAAGGATATAGACGTAAACAAAACAGGTCAGGGGAAACAGGTGTATTTTTTCATATATACGAAGGCGAGTATGTTTCGGACTTTCTACCGGTGGAAATTCATTGGATTTCTGTTTTCACCGGTAACAATATTGTTTTGACCGAAGGTCTGGAAGTTTTCACCTTTTTAGTTGATGTCATCATTATATCGTGATATATATTTGTGTCACAATCAAACCTAATTCGCAACAATGAATTCTTTAGAGCAAGTACCTATTTTGGATGTAGACCGTATAAGCGTGTTCTATGGTCAGTTTCAGGCGGTAAAAGAGGTGACGTTTGATGTTAAGCCCGGGGAAATTTTCGGTTTACTGGGGCCAAACGGTGCGGGGAAGACAAGTACGTTGAGCGCCATAGAAGGCCTGATCAAACCGGCAACCGGTAAAATCAGTGTAGCAGGATATGATAATGTTTCTCAGTCTTTATATGCCCGTGCCAATATGGGCGTACAATTACAGGCAACCAGTTTCCAGCCGGAACTAACGATTGCGGATATACTGCGTTTGTTTGCAGGTATTTATGGTGTACGACTTTCAAAAGAAGAAGTACAGCAAAAATTAGAGGAGATAAAACTGGAAGATGCTGCGGAGAAGAAGTTTGGACAACTCTCCGGCGGGCAGCAACAGCGTGTATCTCTCCTTATCTCTACTATACATAACCCTGTGCTGGTACTGTTGGATGAACCTACTACGGGTCTTGATCCACAATCCAGGCGCCAGCTCTGGGAAAGAATTGAAGCTATTCGCGAGCAGGGACATGGTGTACTGCTGACTACTCACAGTATGGAGGAAGCAGAGGCCGTGTGCGACCGCATTGCTATCATCGATCATGGAAGAATTATCGCGATCGACACGCCAGATCGATTGATAGAGTTGCACAGGAATGATCCGGAGGTGATCAGCGCTTCCAGGAAAGGAAAAATTACGCTGGAAGATGTATTTATTGGTTTAACCGGACGTGCCGTACGTTCATAAAATCCCTGTATGATGGAGACTAGAATTCCTGTAACTAAAGATGTGCTGTCGGCCTTGCTGCGCGCTGATTTTACAACTGTATGGCGTAACCGTCGTTCTTTACGACTGGTACTGTTAGTGCCGATACTTATCCTGATATCCTGGAAAGGATTGGTAGACAAGATTGGGCCTGTGGTGGTCTTGTCTTCTGTGATTACCATTGGCCTGACCAGCATTGGTCTGATGGGCTATTCCAATAGTATGGCCCGCGACCGCGACAAGGGCGTGTTCCAGCGCTTAAGGGTTGCACCGGTATCTTCCTGGACGATTATGTTTAGCAGATTATCTGTGCAGATAGCCTTGATTGGATTAATGACGGTATTGATTTACATAGTTGGTTTTGCTGTAGATAAAATTACAATCAGTGCAGGCGGATATCTCTGCAGCTTTTTAATGACACTGGTGGCAGGCTTTTTATACCTGGGACTGGGGCAGCTGATCGTGGGACTGATCAAGAACCCTGATACGGTTAACTCTACTACCAGACTGGTTTATTTCGCTTTTATCATGATTGGTATGTTTGGTCAGTTTGGCGCTTTGGGAGATACGATGAAAGAAGTGGTGCAATGGTCGCCATATGGCGTGGTGCAGAAGGTATTGGCAGGGAGTTTGCAACCTTCTAACTGGACAACGGATCATACTATGGCCTTCCTTGCCACCCTTGGATATACGTTTGTTTTTGTGGTGTTAGGTATTAAAAAATTCAAGTGGGATAACAAATAAGCATAATCGCTCTTTTCATAATCAGGGTCCGCAGGTTTAACACCTGCGGACTTTTCTGTTTTAAGGAGAAAGTTATTAGAAGTCTATGATTTTTGTATTTTCGTATAGCCATGCCAGCTATTAAATGTTTTGTTAGATGTTGTATTGTAGATGTTATTAGCATGCAGCTCCTGTACTCAATGATAGATTATCAACCCAAAATCCTATAAATATGAATAAAAAGCCCCTTATCTTCCGCTTACTAGTGGCATGTCTTGCGATTATGCTGATGTATTCGTGCAGTAAAGAAGGTCCTGCCGGCCCTGCTGGCGCCGCTGGAAATAATGGAACTAATGGTACAAATGGTACTCCTGGTACTCCGGGCGCTACTGGTCCAAAAGGAGATCCTGGTACTGCCAATGTTATTTATTCCGCCTGGTTGGATGTTGCTTTTTTGCCTGATACGGTTCATGCTGCAGGTGGCAGGATAGATACCCTCGGATATTATAGCGGTATTAACGTACCTAAGTTAACATTGGCATTACTTTCGAATGCAGATGTGAAGGTCTATGTAAATCTGAATACCGTTGATGATCCGGTAATAGCACCGTTGCCATATGTAGAGGAAAGTGGTGTCAATATCCGCTTTATTGCTTATACGGCTTCCATACAGTTTTCTTCAAATATCGACGGGAGCACTTATCTGAAAAGTGGTAAGAAATATCTACAGTATCGTTATGTAATTATTCCTGGTGGAGTAGGAGCGCGTCAGTCGGTGGACTGGAATAACTATGCAGCTGTGAAAGCTTACCTGGGGCTGAAAGATTAAGAGTAGTTACTGAAGATATATGAACGGTCTCTACTAAGTGGAGACCGTTTTTTTATGTGTAAATTGCGATTATGCAAGTGAATAAAACAAATGCGGCGCGCATACTTGATACGCTTCATATAGCATATGATTTGATTACCTATGAGGTGGACGAGGAGGATTTGAGTGCCACACATATGGCAGCAGTAGCGGGTTTGCCTATTGATCAGGTGTTTAAAACAATTTTATTACAGGGAGATAAGACAGGATATCTTGTTTGTGTGGTGGCGGGAAATATGGAGATTGACTTGAAGAAGGCGGCGGCGATATCGGGTAACAAACGTGTGGAGCCTGTGCCGGTAAATCAGCTGTTAGCGCTGACAGGCTATATCCGTGGCGGTTGTTCGCCTATTGGATTAAAGAAGCCATATCCGGTGTTCCTGGATGAGTATGCGGAGTTATACGATGAAATTTATGTGAGTGCCGGCAAGCGTGGAATGCAGTTCAAGATTGCACCAGGAGATCTGGTGAAGGCTGTGGATGCAACGGTGGCGGGGATTGCAGTGGAATAGTGAGAAGACTATTCCACTGTAGTAATGTAATTATTTACCGCCATTTAGTTGGTGCATGGCCGTTATACTAGACTGGTATTGTTCTTCTGCCAGGATTTCTTTTCTG
Source organism: Chitinophaga sp. Hz27 (assembly GCF_042263525.1). Lineage (NCBI taxonomy): Bacteria > Pseudomonadati > Bacteroidota > Chitinophagia > Chitinophagales > Chitinophagaceae > Chitinophaga > Chitinophaga sp. Hz27. The sequence goes on along the minus strand of NZ_JBHKFJ010000005.1, from coordinate 382,254 downwards.
GATACTTTATTAATGTCTTTACCTTCTTTTGTCCAAAGCATGGGGTAGCAGTTAAATACAAGGTTGCCATCTAATCCTGCTACGTCTTTTTTCCAATCATGCCAGCGAAGGTCTTTGTAAAAAGATTGCAGATCGCCATTGAAGAAGAATTCGATGAGTTGTGAGTAGGTGATGTCGAGTGCTTCCCAGGATAGGGTAGTGGGGTCGAAGAAATAGGCTTTACCTAAATCACTGCCAAGGCCTCCGCCATTGATGGCATAGTAGCCGCCGATGGCATCATCTGCAACGAGTATATAGCCGCTGTTTTGTCCATCTTTATCGATTGTTTTCCCTTGGTTCCAGGTATAAAGTGTTCTTTTCATTTTCGTATGTCCGGAACCGAGAATTCTGATCCATCCATGGTCAGCGAGGATCCCTCCGCTATTTAGAATGATGGCTCCCATGGGAGATCTTGTGGTTACTTGTATTTCCAGCAGTGTTTCTTTGGCTTGCAGAGGGTCTGCATCCAAGACTTCTACGGTGTTAGTGGCTTTTTTGATCCATTCCTGTACGAGGGGCCATGCAGGATCTTTTGTATTGATCAGCTCATCGAGGGAGCGCTTAGGTGATTGAGCGGCGGCGTTGTTATCGTTCATGATATGGAGAAGTAAGACAAATAGTAGTAAACGAAATGGCATGGTACAGAGATTACGTAGGGACGTGCAAGTTAGGTAGCAATTTTTTTAAAAATTATTTTGAAAATTAAAATCCCTGCTTATCTTTGCAGCCCTGAAACACAAAATCAGTTGCCCAGATGGCGAAATTGGTAGACGCACTGTGTTCAGGTCGCAGCGCCTGCAAGGGTGTGCTGGTTCGAATCCAGTTCTGGGCACACAATAGGTTGTAAGTCTCTGATTTACAACCTATTTTATTTTCTGCAAGTGTCAAATTTCCCCGCTATTTCACGCTTCTTCCCATTATTTACGACACTTTAAAGACACCCTAAATGACACTCCATTTTGTATGTATTTTTTCAGTCTCTCGAAGTACTCGGAAGAGAAAGGTATCGTCATCGGATACAACATTCCATTCCTGCCAGTCTAACGTCAACGAACGTATTTCTGACAGTAAAATAACAGACGACTTGTCACTACTGACAAGGCCTGCAACGAAAAAACTTAAAAAATTCTTTTGCTCACTTTTATACAGTTTTTCACTGTTTCTTTTAATGCCAACTAAGTATGGTATTCCATCACCTGGCATGGCACTTCTATTGCTCTCTTCTTCCCATAACCATAAAACCTATACAGTATGAATATCGGAGAAAAATTAAGTAAGAATGGTGACAAAATCCTTTACTTCTATGATTATGGCAGGAAAGCAGGACAACGCCCATCGACGGGTATCTTTACATATGTAAACCCAAAAAATCAGGAGCAGCGGAATTTTAACAAGGAAGCACTCAAAATACTCGAAACAAAGAGGGCACAACGAACTATAGAAGTGCAATCTATTGGTACACCTATTATTCCAGCTCATATGTTTAAAGCCAATTTTCTGGATTATTATTTAGAATATGTAGAGCTGAATAAGCGGGAAGGCAACCGTCATCTAAATAACTCATTTGCGCAGTTTAAAAAGTTTATCAAGAAAGACTTTATATCCCCTGTGGATGTGACAGAAAACCTGTGCAAACGCTTTCAACGCTATTTACTGGATAATTTTTCTGGTGATACTCCAGCTAATTATTATTCTCGTTTTAAACGGGTATTAAAAGCAGCGACCAAGGATAAATATTTTATTGACAATCCTACTGAAGAAATTGCAGCTAAAAGTAATCCCAGTACCGATTTAAAAGAGAATCTTGAAGTGGATGAATACCTGGCCTTACTCAATACTCCTTGCCTTAATCAGCAGATCAAGCTCGCATTTGTGTTTTGCTGTTATACCGGATTGCGCTGGGTGGATGTGAAATCAATGGAATGGCAAGATATTAATAATCATAAACTAACCACAAGAATTATTCAGAATAAAACTGGTCAACCAGTGGTGCTTGCCCTTCACCCTATTGCCATAGGGGTTCTCAATCAGGTTAGGGATATGATATGCGAATTATCCAAGCCTTCCGGAAAGGTCTTTTCTTTACCAACAGCAGACGGTGCAAATAAAGTATTACTGCAATGGGTAAAAGATGCAGCTATCAACAAGAAAATCACTTGGTCATGTGCAAGGCTTAGTTTCTCGATACTGCTAAAGGATAAAAACGTCGATGATCCAACTATTGCCTACTTACTGGGGCATACAACAACCGAGCAAGTGCAGAAAACCTATAAAAGACATAGGCCAAAGAACCAGGATGAAGTAATTAGTTATCTGCCATATCAAAAGATGGAAAGGTGGTTATAAAAATATGAGGGGCCATTCGCGATGAATGGCCCCTTGCTTTTGATGAGAACTTCCCACATTCTATGCTATTTTCAATTTTTTACTTTTAGTATCCAATATTTCATCAGACAACATTTTATCGATTTCCTCCCGTTTATAATATCCGTTATTATTTTTATATAGCCCATATTCCTCACACTTCTTTGTAAATTGAGTTCTCCCTAAGTTGCAGTAAATTAGGGCTTCTTCCGGTTTCAGAAATGGCTTAAAGCAAATTGCGATTGCTTTCATTATGAGTAATTCATCTGGCTTGATCATGACTAGATTATTTAAATTAAAATATGAGGAAAGGACTGGTTTGAACCAGGTGCCAGTGGCTAATATCATTCTTCCGCTGGCTGAATCAATCTTAACTGCTCTTGCATGTGAAATAATCTCCAATAATTGAATTGGTTATTTCATGCTTTGAAATTATGCATACAATGGTAAGGGAATTATCTCCTAGACAATAAATGCCCTTTGTAATAGTCGTTGTCATCATTGTGAGTTAATTTAAAAAACTAAAAAGATTGGGATCTGTGGTGAAGGTATGGCAGAAAGAAAGATAGCTTTTCTTTTTATACACGATTATTCACTATCATTTCCAAAATCTCCTAATTTGCCCCGAAATTTTCTTCTACATGACTAAGAGTTTTAAAGAGGCGGTATTGTAATGAAGTTATTCTTTCCTGTCAAGTCGGGGCAACAGGATATATCTCGAACCAGTTTATTGAGGATTTAATTACTATTGGGAATATTCAGATATGAATACTAGAATTGATTACTAAGCTTTCAGTAAAAGAAAAAAAAAAGTATAGAGATACGGGCTTGCATGATTTTTGTCTGAATTCACCACTGAAAAACCTCTGGATCATGATTAGGGCATTGGATCTTATGCTCTCTACAGTCAACCTCAGCCTCACCTTCGGTATCTCTTTCCGGCCCAAACCATGAGCCAATATGACCACAGATAGGAAGACCTCCTCCAGAACAAACGGCTTGATATTTTTGGGACGCAACCTTAATTTCAACGCGCCTTCCATCGGCACTCATTAAAAAAGCATTTGTCATTTGTCAATTTTTTTAAAGGATAATTGCTTTTGCACTATTGAGGCCTGGGTCTCGATTGTACCATCTCCTAATCCTGACTGAAAGCGTAATCCATCGATGGCCTTTTTCGTATTGATACTTTTGAATAGTTTAATATCTGACTTTGATAATTGTTTATTTTCTTGGAATTTTTGATACACTTTTTCTATATTATTTGTGGGAGTATTGGCGATAATATTGCACTCCTCGGAAGTAAGTAATTGTTCAGCATATTCAATTGTTTCTTTACCAGCTTTTGAATTTTCTAAAAAGCCAGTAATATTAAATGTCCTGTCTTGTATGGATAATAGACTTTCTATAGGAATTCGCTCCTCAATAACAGTTGGAGGTCCAATATGAATTCCCAATTCTGCCAGTTCATAAGTACTCTCAACTATCACATATCCATTAACAAAAAGTGTCGCCTCAAAAGGAACTTTAAGCGAATATTTTATGGTTTGAAACTTAATATATAATGCTTTCTTAGGGTCTACATCAAAGCTGATTGTCTTGGCTACAGTTTCTTCCGTTGTTATACTCCTTTGTACTTCTTGAGAATTACTAGTCGCAAATTCAACCGTTGTTGTCGTTGCTCCTGCCAGTTCGCCTTTAATATTTGGGATTGGAATTTTAAAGCTTAATGAATATGAAGTCGATTTTTTAGTGGTGACGCTGTTGGAGATTTTGTATGATTGTCCTTGTGCCACTTTTAAAGTGATATTTTGCGTCCATCCCCTCCTGTTGTCTGAACAATTTTTGTTAGAATAATAATCCACAGCATAAGTTTCCGGTAAGGCGATTATTCTATCCGTCAATACATTTGCGATTCCGCCTTCAATAGTATATTCTATGTTCTTGATGCTTGATGAAATGGTAATTGTTTCACCTTTAGATTGATCAGATTTTACTGTTTTCTGCAATCTTGGACTCGAATTTATTCTGGTGTATAGTACATCATCCAAGTTAATTTGACCATAGCAGTTAATAACGGTCATCAAATAAAAAGACAGCAGTATAAGGTATCTCATATTTTTGGGGTTCGGAATTACAAATAAATATAAAAATAAATTTTGGAATTATATCTAATCAGTAAAAATTTCAATACATTGATAATGAGTATATTACGATGGTATTTTGAATTAGCAGTCTTCCACTGTAATTAGAACATTATCAGGAAGCCAAAATGACTTTTTAGAACTAAATAAGGATTTATCACGTATATCTTATTATCCAATGATTTATATAAATTTATTCATGATGTAATAAGAAATTCTATATATAATATTCAAAAAAGCAGGATTAAGTAGACCCGAAAGTGTAAGTAGCATTCAACCAAATGATAGATGTTTTGTGTAGCCCTACTTTAAAACCTTTAATAGCAAATCACAACCGATTTTTGAACCCTAAACAGATACGTACCCAAAACTTTAATTGTATTTCATGAGAACACTACTTTATTCCCTATTAGGAATAGTTTTCTTGCTGTCTTGCAATAAGACGGATAAGTTGCAGAACACCCCGGCCAAGCCCAACCAACTGATAACGGATGCAAAGTATTATGTTGATAGTATCAGGCAAGAAGTATTTCCTAATGGAAGATCTGCCACAGGCAGCGACTCAATTTTATGGGAGCAGGCAATCATCAGGCATTTTAGTCAGATAGATGCAGTCTCTGTACCACTCTTTTCAGACTCGTCACAGAAAGCTACTTTTGACAATCATATACTGCCATTGAAGCTAGAAAGCTATCTGTTGGTGTATAAAGGATCGGATAGTAATTTCCATCACCTGGTGATGAAGCTACTTCGTACAAGCAGCAACAATCCTGCATTCTCAGGTGCAGTAATGCTGGAAGATTTGTCCGGCAACAAACTTACCGCGTACACAATGGAGGATGGAGCAATTGTAAAAATGCCAACACCTCGAAATTCGGGAATTGATAATGCAAGAGCTGTCTACAGCTGTGTCACCATTAATTACTGGTATTCCGTAAATGGCGGTCCTTGGCAATTTAATTTTAGTAATACATATTGCACATGGTATGATGTCGCTGATAACGGGGGCTCTAATTTACCTGTCGGAAATCAGGAACTACCTCCTCCTGAAGATGGAGGAGGAGGGGGAGACATGAGCGGCAACACTCCTGGAAATAATAATTCAGGTACACCAACCTCAATTCAGGACGTACGTAGCGGTGTTCGTAGCCCTTGCCTATCCTCAGTATTATCAACAGTAGTATTTTCAGATCTTAATAGCAATATTACTAATTCGTTTAGAGTTTTATATGAAAATAATGATAGGTTGACTTGTGATTTTCAGGAAGATACATTAGCTGATCGGTTAGATGCAATTGGACGTTATCAGCCACAAGGAATTAATAGTAACGAGTATACTGTTACTATAACATTAAATACCAAAAGGAATAATTCATCTCAGGAGTATATTGCAGCAACTATTTATCATGAAATTGTTCACGCTCTATTATTTGCTAAGTATAAAAATCCTGATGAAGTGCGTGACCACATTGAGATGTCATTTGGTTCCTATTTTGAAACGCAGGTGAATTCACTGAGAAGTCTATTTCCTAATTTGAGTTATTCTGATGCGAAGAAATTGGTATGGATTGGACTTGAAGATACGCAAGAGTATCTCAACCTGTCAGTTGATGAAAAAAATGACATACAAATATTTGCAGGTAAACATAAAAATGGAACAGCTGGTACCAATTGTAATTAACTATGAGATACTTATTCATTTTTAGCATACTTGTCCTCATGCCAGGAACAGTTATTGCCCAACAACAAATCCAGCCCATAACCGGTAAGGTTATAACTGGAACTTATGATTCAATAGGCCTTACTAGGCCTGATCCTTATATCCGGGCCTGGTCGAAAACCGGAAGTATAACCCCTAAAGGCGCTGTACAAGATGATCACCCACTTATCTTTTCAGTAATCCTCGAGTATAAGGATTCAATACTTCTGGCACCGAAATTTTCGGAAGGTGCCTCTGAGGCATTCAAAGATTTCATTAGGGCTAACCTGAAAAACTTGGCGGAGCTTCCCTGGGACACTAAAATTCCTGAAACTAAAGGATTGAAGGATTTCAAAATATTTTGGATTCATTGCTATTTATTAGAAAACAAAAGCTCAGGGCTGCATCCGTGGTTATCTGCAGATATGGTTTCGCAATTAAGTAGTGCACTTAGTTTTTCACAGCAACAGAATGGTGTTCCATTATTCATAGCGCCACCTTACTATGTATTCAGCTGGGCAAGTACTAGGTGCGGTCCACGGTAACATACAAAAGTTCAGAAAGACATTTGGATTAGGCGGCTTGAGTCAGGTGTTGTACTGGACTCAAGCCGTTCAGTTTTATTTTGATTGCTTGGTTTATAATAATCAATTTAGGTAGACAATCGCTTATTCTAAAAATCTTCCGCTGTATTTCTGCTTTTAGCTTGGATCAAATTGCTTCTTTAAAAAAACAGATATCTTTTCAATGCTGGCTTTGTCATTTTGTATTAAATACTCAACCACCATTTCAATGATTTCAACTCTACTCTTTTTCCTTGTTCTTAATTCTTTATCAATTCGTTCATAAAGTCCCTTTCCATTGTTATCATTTATGTGTTCATTGTTGCTTCTATATTCATCTACAATCTGATTCAAACTAATTTGATGGAAAATGAAATCATTTAAGAACCGGGATATCTCCTTATAATAGTAACTTCAATAATCCGATAACATTTGCTGATCCTAACGGGAATGACCCAATACTTACCTGGCTATATTATTTTTTAGGCTTCGGCCAAGGCAACATGCCGGCAATTTATGGGATATAATATCAAATTCATTTATTCCGATTAACATATATGTTTCTAGTGCGCTTTTAGCAGGCTATGTATTCCCATTGAATTCAAAATTCAGAATTGTACCCGACAGGGTAAGTATAGTAAATTATAAAATAAAATATCTGGGAGGAGAGGAATATAAGCAAATAGCCCATCTTATCCCTCCGTCACTGACATCAAAAATCAACCCCACAGATGTATATGAAGTTGAATTAGATGGCAAGGTATACTTTCACGTTCGAGAGATAGAGGATGGTGATTTTGTTGGTATTGACTTGCAAGGTATATTCTATAAAATTACTTCTGACCCATATGAGATTGTAGCGCTTGAAGTAGAAGATCTCACTGAATATTTTAATTAATAAAGAAGATCTTGAACACAGCAACTAATCAACGAATAGCTAAGTAAAATTGGTAGAAATAGATGTAACTATGTTCAATTTATTTAAAAGATCTAAAGTCGCATCCTGGGAGCTTAACTTGTTGGTTAATATTTTCAACATGCTACCCGATGATTTTGCCTATCTGGCAAAGCAGGTTAATGACGGATTATTGGTTCGGATTTCAAGAAAATCTACGGTGAGGCCCAATTATATTGGTTTTTCTTATGGAGACGTTGTTAGAAAATATGAACGCAAAAGCGACAATGGTTTTTTGATAAAAGGCACAAAAGTTTATGATACTTTAAGTAATGAGTATATAGAATTTAATATCGTTGTAGGGTATGGCCTTGTTTTAGGATACTTTACTCCAAATAATGACAAATTCAAACTTGATGTTGACAAGATAGATTTGAGCGACACTAGAATACTATATGACAAAAATTCAGACTTTGATAAGATTAAAAAGCATTTGACTAAGGATCAACAAAAGCAAATCTCCCCAGATGATGTCTATCCTATAGAGCTAGAAGGAACGACCTACTATCACTTAAAAGATCTTGAAGATGGAGATTTCGTAGGAATGGATGAAGAAGGAAATGCTTATCAGGTTACGCATGATCCTTACCAGATTTTACCTGCTAATAAAATACTCAATAAACTTTTATCAGCGGATATATAAAGGCCTTAATGTTTACTTACGTATTAATGTAAAATCAACAAGGTAATCATGTTTAGCATCTATTAATGTATATGATATCATTTATGTAATCTGTTGTAATAATTCTCCCATTCGCAGAATCAGAAACGTCTGTAACTACTTTACGAAGTTTATTTCCAGTGGTGTCTTAAAATATTAATGGAGGATATGGTAGAGGTGTTGTTATGACTGACTGTATGAATGAGAAATGAGACAGGGTGGGAACACCCCATCTTTTCAATACATGAAAATGGTAGAGTTATTGTTATTACCTATTTTTCTAAATCTTACCTATTCTTATCTATGAAAAAAGCAATACGTTTATAAGAGCAAGGGGAAAAATCCCCTCGCGGTTACATATCGTCTCAATTAGTACTCATAATTTCTTATAGGGACAACAGGGACGAACGCAATTGTAGATCATAGTAATCCTAGAATGTTATTTTAAGAAGCAACAGAAGGGATCATCCGTCGCTGTTGCATACTATGCCAACAAAAGATTATCTAACCCTAGATTCAATAGTGCTGGAATTGGTGTATAGAATTTTAAAGGAATTATTATACATTTGTTATATGAGAATGACCGTAATGTTATAATAAAGTTTTAAGTCAAATGACTAATGTCCCTTGTGGGGACATCGATTATTCTATTGTCGGAACTTTAAACTTAACATTATGGGCAACCTCTTAAATTCACAACAACTACAATCTTTTATTGCTGATGGCTTTGTACGCATCGACAACGCGTTTTCGGCAGAACTATCTTCCAAAATAAGAACCATTTTATGGAATGACCTGCCAGGGGAGTCCAATGATCCTACAACATGGAAACAAGCTGTTATGAGGTTAGGTTTTTACAATCATTCACCTTTTATCGAAGCAGCTAACACAGATGTGCTTCATAATGCTTTTGATCAGTTAGTAGGTAAAGGCAAATGGATACCTTGCATGAGCATGGGTACTTTTCCGGTACGTTTTCCTTCAATTGATGATCCCGGAGATACCGGCTTGCATGTAGACGCCAGTTTTCCAGGAACTAATCCTGATGATTACTTCAACTGGCGGATTAATATCAACTCCAAAGGACGAGCGTTGCTGATGCTCTTTCTATTCTCTGATGTGACTGAACTCGATGCTCCTACAAAAATTCTCAAGGGATCTCATATGGATGTTGCCCGATTATTAAAACCGGAAGGGGATGAAGGGCTGACTTTTATGGAGCTGGCAATGAAATTGCAGACATTATCGGGGACACATGAGGTGCTGGCTACCGGAAAAGCAGGGACGGTATATCTCTGTCATCCATTCCTGGCTCACAGTGCCCAGCAGCATCATGGTACAGAGCCTAAGTTCATGGCACAGCCTCCATTGTTGCTCAGAAGTGATTTTAATATTGAAGGTTCAGGACCGTTTTGTCCAGTTGAGGAAGCTATCAGAACAGCACTAGGTTTTTAATGAGGGCACAATTATTTTAGTATACTCTAATTGATTCGAAAATGCTCTTGTTCTAAGTATTAATTTAAGTATTGCTTTTAAAACCCGCTCTAGTAGCGGGTTTTGAGTCCTGTAAAATCAGAAGGCAATTTTCCACTTCTTTAAATAACTGATATACTCGGAAATTTCCTCCGTCTTCCTTCTTCAAAAAGAACCGCGATTTTCTTCCGGCACAATCTGTCCATTGGAAAATGTTTGTGCAAGTCGTTGCATTTTATCCTGGCATTGCGGTTCGGTAGCTTTCTTCCCGATTTCCCTAAAATACAGCTCATATAATAATTATATTAGCCAAATTTTTCGCGGTTATTTATGGAAAAGACAAAAATGGGTCTTCCTTACTATACAGAAATTAATGATTTTCTTGCGTCCATACCTTGGCCAGCCGGTACCGTCAATCCCGATTTTTTCTGTCTTCGGCTAAAACCAGTCCCCGGACAAGTGTCTGTATACCGCCCGCCTTTCAAGCGTTCCTTTTATTTCTTTGCGTTGTTTTATAATTCAGGGAAAATTCAAGTGAACTTCGGTGACAAAACCATATATAATCCCGATTCCTATCTTGTTTTCCATTCTCCCAATCTGATTTATAGCTTTGCGCATAACAACGCGCTGGAAGGTTATATCATTTATTTTAAACCTGAGGCTTTTTCTTTCTTCAAACCTGATTTTCAAAAACAGTTTCCGCTGTTCGATCTTCTACATACTAACCTATTTAATTTTGGTCATACAACATTCGAACAGTTGGCTCCTCATTTCGAGGCCGTGTTCACAGCTTATGAGCAATCAGACAAGGATCAGCATTTAGAAGCACGATTGAAGTTGCTGGGATTGTTCTGCTATCTGGAGCAGTTTGCCAACGAATACAAAAAAAACAACCCGGTGCCCACGGGCCAGCAAGAGCTGCTGCGCAAATTCATCCAGCTGATCGAAAATCATTATGTTGACAAACGCACAGTTCAAGAATACGCGGACATGCTATCCGTCACATCAAATCATCTCTCTCAAGTCGTCAAATCTGTATCTGGAAAAAACGCACTGAGTTTTATTTCTGGCCGCTTAGCAAGTGAAGCGAAATCGTTGCTGCTCTATACCAATTCAGAAATTTCGCAAATTGCCTATCAGCTTAACTTTTCCGATGCTGCAAACTTCGGCCGGTTTTTTAAGCAACATACCGGTATGACGCCATCAGCATTCCGCGGTAACCAAACTTTAGGAAATTGACTAAAAAAACCAAGATTTTGACAAGTATAGATTAGTCGATTACGGTTTCTTTGCAACCAAGTTTAATTCTATGCCGAGCAAAGTATTTATCAATCTGCCAAATTTTCAAAATCATTAATCAATGAATCAACAGTCATCTGTAGAGAGTTATATCGCTGAGGCAGAGGATTTCGCCAAACCAGTCCTAAATCATTGGCGCAATCTCATAAAGGGTGTATGTCCCGATGTTGTTGAGGTGATCAAATGGGGTATTCCGCATTTCGAGTATAGCGGTAATAACCTCTTTGTTATGGCCTCCTATAAGGCGCATTGTGCTTTTACTTTCATGAACGCGGAGTTTATGAGTGACCCACGTCTAAAGAATGGCAAGGAAGCCAAGCCCATTAAACGGTTTTTAGGCAAGATAACTAAACTCAGCGAGTTGCCTGCTGATAACGAGTTTATCGCCATGCTCAACGAAGCAATGCTGCTAAACAAAAACGGTATCAAGGTAACCCGGGAAAAACCTGTGACTGAAAAGCCTAAAACGCTGGATGTCCCTGACTACTTTGAAGCGGCTTTAGCCTTGTCGCCGGAAGCAAAGGCAATATTTGAAACCAAGTCTAACTCCTTTCGCAAAGAATACATTATTTGGATATCTGATGCCAAAACCGATGAAACCAGAAATAAAAGGATAAGTGAAGCTGTAGAATGGATTGGAGAAGGGAAAAGCCGATTCTGGAAACATAAAAAATAAGTCGTTAGATAACTCATTTGATGAACACTTTTATATTTGACTCAATTTCCTCGTCGACAGCAGAAGCGGAATTTGAAAAAAACACTCAAATCTTTTCGATCTAATCAAAAGCTATAAAAGTTCAATATTTCTCCCAGATAGGTTCCGCCAAAAATAAAACCCACCCTAAAAGTGGGTTTTATTTTTTGTAATAAATGACGTTATCGAATGTTAGGGTAATTCATCGATGAAGATCATTTGATTTTTTGAAAACCAACAAAAATTGATTCGATATAATTCCCCTAATGGGCACTCGAAAAGGTTATTTCTATTTACTAGAGATAACCTCTTTCATTTAATCTTTATATTACGGCACGTTTCCAAATCATATCATCATTTTAATGGAGATTTGTTGAAGCAGACTTGCTATACATATGAAAGAATCTGGTATATTGAAGCCTCCGGCTTCAGAAGAAAATGATGAATTACTGGTAAAATGTTTTAAGGATCATTTCAATTTCACGATCGATGATTTATCCCAGATCAGAAAACATTTTAGTTGCTATCACAAGAAGAAAAGGGATTTCCTTATCAGGGAAGGTTATACGTCTACAAACTACTTTCTTATTCTGGAGGGGTACGCTCGTTCATTCTATAGAACAGAAAAGGGCGAAGAAGTTACCATTGAGCTACTAGGCAGTGGGGAGTTTGCATCATCGATGTATAGTATATTAAAAAGAGCACCTTCTTTTATGTGCATTCAATGTGTAACTGATTGCATCGTTTGTAAAATATCAGAAGCTTCCTTCGAAGAATTAGCTACTGAAAATCCTGCATGGATTCAATTGGGTATGACATGCCTTAAATCTGCATTGCTGAAAAAAGAGGAACGAATCCTGACATTTGGGAAACTAAAGGGAAAAGAGCGTTATGCCAAATTGATGGAGGAAAGACCGGATATTATTAAACATGTCCCGGTTCAGTATATAGCCTCCTATATTGGTGTTAAGCCGGAATCTCTAAGCAGGATAAAAGGATAAAATGGATTAAAATAACAATTGTTATTTTAATTGACTTCGGTTCCGGTGATTTTTGTGTTGCAATAAATGTAATACAATAATGACGGAAATATCACTAATTACAGGCGTTAACGGCCATCTTGGGAATAACTTACTCAGACATCTTTTAAGTAAAGGAGAAAAAGTAAAAGGAACTGTCAGGGACCTGGATAACGCAACACCATTTGAAGATTTAAATTTTAGCCCGGTTTATGCGGATCTGCATGATGAAAACTCGCTTTTAAAAGCATTGGAAGGTGTAGATATTTTGTATCAGGTAGCAGCGGTGTATAAGTTATGGACGAAAAATCCGAAAAAAGATATCTATGATGCGAATATGATCGCTACCAGGAATGTAATGGAGGCAGCTGCAACAGCGGGAGTAAAGAAGATTATTTATGTAAGTTCTATTGCTGCATTAGGTAGAGAAACATGGCCTATAAGTCCGGAAACTTTTAATAACGAAACAAAAAATCTTTATTATAAATCCAAAATTGATAGTGAAAGGTTAGCCTGGAAAATGGCAAAAGCTCATCATATACAGATGGTCAGTGTTTGTCCGTCGGCCATGATAGGTGCTGTTTGTACGCATCTGACCCCATCTCAGCAAACGCTGAAGATGGTATTGGACAAACAAATAAAAATAGATGCTCAATTTTATTTTAACTGGGTAGATGTAAAGGATGTGGCAGCAGGTTGCTATCTGGCTGCACAGAAGGGCAGAAATGGGGAACGTTATGCTCTTGGCACTACAACAGCTATAGGAATTACCGAGATTGCCGCAATAGCACAGCAGATGTTCCCGGAGCTGGATCTTCAATTGCCTTCAAAGTCTCCCCAATGGTTGCTTTATGTGAATGCCTGGCTGATGGAGTTGGTATCGGGCATAACAGGGAAAAAACCTAAACTCCTCGTCAATCAGGTAAGAATGTATTTTAATGTTCATCAAGATATGGATATAAGCAAGTCTGAAAGGGATTTAGGATATGATCCTACTTCGCCGCGTATAGCTATAGGAAACGCATTAAAATACCTGTATCAACATAAAGAATTTAATAATGGAAGGATTTGATAAAAGTACGCCTGCCGGCATGGTATCCTATTTCCGTCACTGCATAAAAACGGGAGATGTTAAAGGAGCCATAAGTTGTTTTGATGTTCAGGGTGTGTACATTGACAGGGAAGGTATAGCTATCAGAGGGCTACAACAAATAGAACTGGCAATGGAGCAGCTGTGTGCATGGCGACCAGACATAAAAGGAGGTAAGTCACATGTAACCATCATCGACGATGTAGCAATTTGGCTGGATAAATGGGAAATGACAGGTACAACACCTGGTGGTCATACTATTAGCATGAGCGGTCATACTACGTGCATGATGAAAAGAAATAAAGTAGGTATTTGGTTATGGTGGGTCGATAACCCCTTTGGCGCAGCAGTGCTTGAAAATTAAGGGGCACTGGCTGTATTTGAACTAATAAAAAAGAAGGTCCATTGAAAAATTTTCTGGATTGGATAATTTTTTACAGCAGAACAGCCAATTTCTCCAACTACATTGTTCCAAATTTACCATTTTTGCATTGACAGGAAGGATGTGCCAGGAAGTGCGTAGATTAATAGAAATTCATAGTCTCTGACATTGAAAGTTATCAGGAAGAAGATCTCCTTACAATGAATCTGCCGCACCTAAGGGATCTACCTTTTCGTTGTTTTGAGCGAATGGAAGATAAGCAAGATTCGGGTTTTTGATGGTATGTATTGCAGATAGCTTTGTGGTAAAAAATATCGCTATGCATATCCATTCGCATCCATCAATACTTTATTTTGGAACACCAGTAATACTGATCAGTACCACCAATGAAAATGGTACGTTTAATCTTGCACCCAGTTCTTCTATATTCTGGCTGGGATGGCGCTGCATGGTAGGGTTGGCGGCATCTTCAAAAACAACTCATAACCTGCTCCGTGAAAGAGAATGTGTGATCAATCTACCATCCGTAGACCAGGCGGGTGCTGTAAATAAACTAGCCAGGACTACTGGCAGCAATCCAGTGCCTGAAGGTAAAATTGCAAGAGGTTATTACTATGAACCAAATAAATTTGAAAAGGCAGGCTTAACGCCTGTAAACTCAATAACGGTGCGGCCTCCGTCTGTGCTGGAGTGCCCGGTGCAAATGGAAGCTGTAGTAGAAGATGTTCATGGGCTCGCATCACATGACGATGCAATGCGTGGTAAGATCGTTGTTTTTGAAATGCGTATACAACGTGTGCACCTTGAAGAATCTATATTGATGGATGGAAAGTCCGATCATGTTGATCCGGATAAGTGGCGGCCTCTTATCATGAGCTTCCAGGAACTTTATGGACTCGGAAGTAAAGTACACCCTTCTACATTGGCGCTGATCCCAGAATCATCCTACCGTACAGCAGATTACAGGAGAGCTGAACAGGCAGGGCAAATCTCATAATTCATCTTAGCACAGAAAATGTTTAAAAATTAAAGACGCTCATTTAATAAAATAATAGTGAACGCTTATCGGATGCATGTAACAGATTATATCAATCGGTTCTAAGTTTCCGATTTATTTACTACGAGTGTCGAGATTTCCCGCTAATTCCCATTTTTTACGACACATTATATCACTAAATTAGCATTGGTGGATGCAGCAGGAAAATAGAAACAGCATAATTATGAAATATCTAATTTCAATTTTTACAATATTAGCGGGTGTATTATTCCTTTTAGATCTTTTTTTTGGGGTAATTGCGCATGGAAGTGGTCACAGTATACCCGCTAAGACGGATTATATAATAGCATTGGTAGGCATTGGTCTATTAGTAATGCTTGGAATTTTAGTACGTTTGAAGCGAAAATATAAATCTACCTCAAACTGGTATAAACTTAAATAAGCTGTTAATTTTCAACACTGATAATGTTCAGGTTCTGAAAATAAAAATAGGAGGGGAGATGTTTTCCAGAGGATTACAAAATTTTATTGATAGGTATTTACAGGATATTGCTCAAATAGATACCTACTTTTTCGGTTGATTGGACTTTGCTATTTTCTCTATAAAATGGATCAAGTTAAAAATGAATGAAAACGATACCAAGCGACTTTCACGGCTAACCGCTATCTTAACACAATTGCAGACAAAGCGATTGTTGACAGCGACCACCCTTGCTGAAAAATTCAATGTGAATGTAAGGACCATCTACAGAGATATCAGGGCACTGGAACAGGCCGGTGTCCCTATTCTTACAGAAGAAGGGAAAGGGTATACGCTGATGGAAGGCTATAAAATTCCGCCAGTGATGTTTTCTGAAAGCCAGGCCAACGCGCTGATTCTGGCGGAGCAACTGGTGCTGAAAAATAAAGACACTTCTTTTGTAAAAGATTACACCGAGGCTATCGATAAAATAAAAGCAGTGCTAAGGCAGCCGGAAAAAGACAAAGCCAACTTACTCGCCGACCGTACCCGTTTTGAGCAGAATATAAACAGGGAAAGAAACAGTAATAATATATCGCAGCTACAATTTGCATTGACTAATTTTCTCCTTATAAAAGTGAAATACAGTAACGAGCAACATAAAGCATCAGACAGGGTACTTGAACCATTTGCTCTGATCAGCACCAATGAAAACTGGTTACTGATAGCCTGGTGCCGCCTGCGTAAAGCGTTCAGGTATTTCCGCCTGGACAGGATTACCAGACTCGAAATTCTATCCGAAAATTTCACTCCGCATAAAATGACGTTGCAGGAGTATTTTGATAAATATTACTAAGTTTTTATACCCCTGACATAAGGCTGTCGCAACCCCGTTTTAGGTTTGCACTATCAATAACAAATTAATAGTCAAGAAAAATGGAAAAGCAGACTTTCGACCCTTGGGCATGGGGCAAAAACACTAATTCAGTACAGGCAGTAGAAGTTAAAAATGTAGCAGGAACACTCTATTGTTCCGGACAGGTCGCGATAGATGCAAATGGGATACCAAGCGGTACAGACATGCGTTCACAGCTTATTCAAACTATTCAGAACCTGGAACAGCTGATCAGCGAATCGGGTTATGAGTGCAAGAACATAGTAAGACTGAACGTATATACTACCTCTACACAGGAATTTTTTACAACCTGCATGGATGTATATGTGCCCTTTATTCAAAAGTACAGTATCCAACAAGCCACTACTTTATTAGGTGTGAAAGAATTATTTGCTACGCTGACGGTAGAACTGGAAGCAACAGTGGTAAGATAAGCATTGGTTTAACATCTTTGAATAAAAGCCGGAGCTCCTCCGGCTTTTATTTTTTATGTATGACGACATGAGATCTTATTCGCCTAAGTTTGAGCTGGACATTGACAGTATTAACAGCACAATTACCAGGATAATTTATAATAAAAATCCAGACTTTGATGCTATAAAAAAGCATCTGACTAAAGCCTCTCTGGAGGCTCAAAAGAAAATCTAGGGAAGAATTGAACAGGAATCTAATACTAGCTTTCCGTCTATTAATTTGCATGCAGTCAACAGTAATAATATAAGCGCCTATCTCTATTTAGAGATAGGCGCTTATATTATCTCACAGTGCTGTTTTATTGAGGAATGTTATAGAATTTACATACGGCAGCATAATCGTTGTAGTCAGGATGCGCTGCCTGTCTGCCGGCAACACCTCCCGGAATCAGGATGTAGCGGTATTGTAGTGATAATGGTAATTCAATACTGCCACTATTATCAAAGGTAAAGCGTGTAACGAGTATATTACTTATCTCAGGGATAAAGGAGATAAGGCTTACGGTGGTTCCACCCGCAGACGCAGTATAAGGCAATACCTCCATGCCTCCTCCAAATTGAAGATAAACTATTATTGTTCCTGAACTAAGAATGGCAGCATTCAGGCTAGGTGCCGCCAGATCCACAGCCCACAGATTGGATTCGTCTATCATCGTATCTCTGGGATTAGTAGCATACTTCCAGGTAGAATAGATCACATTGGCGGTTCCTGTAGCTCCTGTGGCTCCTGCTGGTCCTTGAGGTCCTGCTGGTCCCTGTGGTCCTGCGGGACCTTGCAATAATAACCCAGCAGCCCATGCGCCGGCGGTTTTAGGGCCATATAATATGTAAGTTGATTTATCCAAATAATAATCGCCATTATTTCCTATAGCAGCAGTAGGAGCACCTGTGCCGCTTAGTATCTGGCTTCCTGCTGCACCAGTAGCCCCGGTGGCTCCCGTTGCACCGGTCGCACCGGTTGGCCCAGTCGCGCCAGTGGCACCAGTCGCGCCAGTAGCGCCAGTCGGACCGGTGGCTCCCGTCGGACCAGTAGCGCCGGTTGCTCCGGTAGCACCAGTTTGTCCTGTTGCACCAGGTGGTCCATCCGCACCAGTAGCACCAGTGGCTCCCGTTGCGCCAGTAGCACCAGTAGCACCAGTAGCACCAGTTGCGCCGGTAGCACCAGTTGCTCCAGTTGCACCAGTTGCACCGGTAGCACCAGTGACACCAGTAGCGCCGGTTGCACCCATTAAAGTAATTGGTGTTCCCCAGCCATTAGCCGTTTTAGGGCCATAAAATTTAGAAGTAGAAAGATCTAGATAGAAATCACCTATACTGCCCACTGATGCGTCAGCCGGCCCATTTCCGCTGTAAATTTTCGTGCCGGCAGGACCAGCCACCCCTTGGGGGCCTTGTGCGCCCTGCACACCTTGTGCGCCCTGTGCACCAGGTGCGCCTTGATCACCTTTTTTACAGCCCACCCATACTAAGAGTAATACGACAAAAAACATGGTTACTTGTAACAGCTTTTTCATATTAAGTAGTTTTTTGGGATTGAAATTGATTTGTAATGAGTTATTCGGAGATATGGAGTAACAGTTGTGACAAAAAATGGTTGCAGGGAATAATAACTGCGAATTCAATAAATAAACTTACCAGTGTAAGGGCGCATTTAATAGTAAAAATGCGCAAATTTGATTGTCTGGATGGTTATGGAAAGTTGGCGTAAAATTAATAGCAACCTTATTTCTCTTGATATCATTCATCCTTAAGTATTATCTACAAAACAGAAAAATCTAACGAATAAAACTAAACACTTAGATCAGATTTAATCATCGTATAGCGTACAAATACTGTTCAATACCGAACAGTATTTGTATTAGTATCGAACAAAAAAATGAAATTGTAATTGATTAAATGATTGATTATTATTGTTTTATTACGTGGCATTATATTGTATGTGCCATTGGCAATTAATACTGGCAGCATATGTTCAAAAATTACTATCGGCTCGCATGGCGAAATTTGCAACGTAGTAAAGGATTTGCAATTATCAATATTCTCGGATTGGCAATCGGTATGGCAATTGTCATCCTGATTGGATTATGGGTAGAAGATGAATTGTCTTATGACAAATCTATTCCCGGCTATAACAGGAATGTGCAACTAATGCATCATTGGAATGATGAAGTGAATAAAAAAATAGCCACTGTCCCTTATCTGCCAATTCCCGCCGCCACAGAGCTAAAAACAAAATACAGCGCCTATTTTAAATATGTAGCCTTAGCAAGACCTACAACAGGGCGCATATTTGGTGATGGTGAAAAGAAGATGTCCCGTAGTGGCCTTTATGCGGAGCAAGATTTAGCCAGTATTTTATCGTTGCAAATATTGAGTGGAGGCATTGCTGGCATGAATGACCCTAATTCAGTTTTTATCAGTGCAAGTACTGCTGCGGCTTTTTTTGGTAAAGATAATGCGGTAAACAAAACCCTGAAATTTGATAATAAAACCCTTATTACCGTTGCTGGCGTTTATGCTGATTTTCCGCGTAACAGCTCTTTTTATGGAACAGATTTTATTCTTCCCTGGGCACACCTGGTAGCAGAAAAAAGCTGGGTAAAAAACGCCTACGATCAGTGGAATAACAATTCATTCCAGCTATATGCACAACTGGCGCCTAATGCAAACCAGGAGAAGGCTGCCAATGCCATTAAGCTAATGCTGCAACACAGGTCTGGCCGAAACGATGGAGCCGTGTTGTTTATGCATCCGATGTCTAAATGGCATCTTTATGAAGAATTTACCAATGGTGTCAATACCGGCGGAAGCATCAGGTATGTGGTGATATTTGGGATTGTTGGCCTGTTTGTGCTGATATTAGCCTGTATCAATTTTATGAACCTGAATACTGCTCGTTCTCAAAAAAGGGCCAAAGAGGTAGGGGTTCGCAAGGCAATCGGTTCGGAACGGAAGCAACTGATTTTTCAATTTCTTATCGAAGCCATCTTGGTAGCTGGTTTAGCCCTGGTGATTTCACTTTTAATGGTAATCCTGTCACTGCCATGGTTCAATAGTGTTGCTGATAAGCAGATACATTTCCCCTATACCAGTCCTTTATTCTGGGGAATAGCTGTGAGTATGGTGCTTATAACAGGGCTCCTGGCTGGAAGCTATCCTGCATTTTACCTATCGTCGTTTAATGCATTGAAAGTACTGAAAGGTACCTTTAAAGTAAATCCTGTTGCGGCATTACCAAGGAAGGTATTGGTAGTGGTGCAGTTTTCCGTATCGGTTGCACTGATTATAGGTACATTTATTATTCTCCAACAGATAAAATATGCCAAAGAACGTCCACTCGGATATGATCAGAATGGGTTGATAAATATTTCCATGAGCACACCAGACCTCTATGGAAAATATGACCTCTTGCGGACAGAACTGATGTCATCTGGTGCTGCCATCAATATGGCAGAAGCATCCAATTCCGCTTCCGTCATAAATGCACACTTAGGTGGCTTTGACTGGACAGGAAAAAATCCTGAAATAAGCCACGTCTTTGGTGTATCATGGGTGTCACATGATTTTGGTAATACAGTAGGGTGGCAGTTTGTGGCAGGACGAGATTTTTCCCGGAACTTCTCCACTGACTCCAATGGCATCATTTTGAACGAAAGTGCAATTGCCCTGATGGGAATTACATCACCTATCGGTGCTACCATTCGCTTCGATGACCATCCTTTTCATATACTTGGGATTATTAAAAACGTTGTGATGGAATCTCCTTTTGACAAGGCAGCTCCGGCGGCTTTTATGATGGACTACGATAACGTTTCAGATATTACCATAAGATTGAACCCGGCCATGTCCACACATCAGGCGATTGGAGAGATAGAAAAAGTAATGAAGAAATACAATCCGGCAGCCCCTTTTGAATATCGCTTTATTAATGATGAATTTAATAATAAATTCAAGACAGAGGAACGTGTTGGAAAGTTAACTTCTTCCTTTGCCATCCTGGCTATCTTTATCAGTTGCCTGGGCATTTTTGGACTTGCTACCTTTACCGCAGAACAACGTACCAAGGAGATTGGCATCCGGAAAGTATTGGGAGCCTCGGTGGTACAGCTATGGACAAATCTATCCCGTGAGTTTTTAATTTTGGTATTTATAGCTTTTGCTGTTGCAATGCCACTTGCATGGACGTTTATGTCCCACTGGCTAAATGCTTACGAATACCGGGTGAATATTACTATCTGGACTTTTATATTTACTGCTGTACTAACGTTGATGATTACACTGAGTACAGTAAGTTACCAGGCACTGAAAGCTGCACTGGCCAATCCTGTTGATAGTCTGAAAGCAGAATAAAAAAAGCGGCGATATTCATCGCCGCTTTAAAATGGAGTGTTTCAATAGCAATAAACTGGTAGCTTGTTAGCATAAGTGTAACAACGAACCAATATTTGATTGCAGTTGAAACACTCCATTATTAATTATATGCATGGGCAATTACTTAATACCCTGGGTTCTGTACCAGCGTTGAGTTTACATCGATCTCACGTTGTGGTACCGGGAACACCAGCATATTGTCGTCGTATTTGAGATTACCTACATTCAATTGCAAACGCTTTACTATCCAGAAGTTGTCGCCTTCGAAAGCAAGCTCTAATCTTCTTTCCTGTACTACGTCATCTGCGGCAACAGTGGCCAGCGGAATCGCTTTAGAACGATTTCTTACAGCATTCACATCGTTGAGTGGTGTATCCCCAACGGAAGTGCCTGCACGAAGATTCGCTTCTGCACGAACCAGGTACATTTCTGCAAGACGTACTACAGGAATAGTACCATACAAATCTCTCCATTTGCTGGTGGTAATGCTGGAACTATCTGAAGAATAGTTATAGAATTTTCCACGTGTATCTCCTGCATCATATTGTGCAAGCTGATCTGGACTGATGGTTACATCATTACGTTGGTCTAAACCATAGAAAGTAACCAAGCCGTTATTGGATGTACCGGCATTACTCTGGCTGGTTTGAAGGATCGCAAAGATATCTTCTGCTGAAAGCGCAGAGTTATTGAATTCTGCATCAAAAGAAGGTACCAGGGTGTATTCTCCTGATTGAATCACTACATCAGCCGCTTTGGCTGCCTCTACATAATTATGCTGCGCCATGTATACTCTCGCTAGGAAAGCATATGCAGCATATTTTGTTGCCCTGCTTTTATTCTTTTTCTCTGAATAACTATCCGGTAAATTAGCAGCAGCTTCCTGTAAGTCGGCAATGATCTGTGTGTAAATAGCACTTACGCTTGCCCTGGGCTGCTTGGTAGCTGCCAGGTCTGCAGGACTTATAACAGCAGCTGTAATTAGTGGTACAGCAGGATTTTTATCTACATTGCCTGCGGAATATGGCAAACCATAAAATCCGGCCAGTTCATAGTAAGTAATAGCACGAATGAATTTGGCCTCAGCAGAAAGCGTAGCCTTGTTAGCAGCACTTACTTTACTCATATTAGCCAATACAATGTTAGCGGTATTAATTGTGACATAGCCTCTTCCCCAAACATCACTTGGAATACTTCCGCTTTTCTGCATCTGGTGAGTATTTACCTGCGAATAGTTTAGGAAAGTTCCCTGGTAGGTGATGAAATCCGGATTAGAGATGAGGTCAGACAAGAATATATAACGTTCCCCAAATGCACTAGGATCTTGCAGCGAGTTATAAGCACTCAGCATGATGGCGGTTACGTCGTCCTCTGTTTGGATCTGTTCCGGCGAAATCTGTTGTCCTGGCTTTACATCCAGCTTTTTATTACATGCTGAGGTGAATACCATCGCCGCAGGTAATATGATATAACTGATATATTTAGTTAATGATTTCATTGCTTTAACTTTTAATGATTCATATTTTTTCAATCCCGGCTACTATTAAAATTTCACATTAAGTCCCAGTGTCCATGTTTTCGCTTGTGGAACAGTATAGAAGTCGATGCCACCGGTGATGTTTCCCAAAGTATTGGAGTTTACTTCCGGATCGCTCATATATTTAGTTTTGGTCCACAGGTTATAGCCTGCAACGAAAATGCGGGCACTGTTCAGTTTCACTGTAGATACAACAGATTTAGGCAGATTATATCCTAATGTTACTGACTTTAAGCGGATGTATGAACCATCGTAAATCCATTGTGAAGAAGGCGCCTGGTTACCATTTCCAAAGAAGTGGGAGAGGCGTGGTATGTTGGTAATATCACCAGGTTTCTGCCATCTGTTCATCTGGTCAATGGTCTGGTTGTCGTAACCGCCACCAAAGCCCACAGACTGGTACTGGCCGGCCTGGTTGTAGATCTGGTTGCCTTCTACAAATGTGAAGAACACGCCCAGGTCAATACCTTTATAACTGAAGGTATTGGTGAAACCACCTGTCCAGTCAGGGTTTGATTTACCAACCACACCTCTGTCGGCCTTAGTGTAATCATTAGTTGTTTTACCATCGCTGGTATAATACAATGCATCTCCGGTAGCAGGATCTACGCCAGCATAACGCTGCATGTAGAATACGCCGATAGGCTGGCCTTCTACAGCACGTTGCACACCACTTTCAATAATCTGACCATCGATAGATTTCACTCTGTTTTTGTTGTAGGCCAGGTTCAGTGAGGTCGTCCAGGTAAAATTTCTAGTCTGGATATTACGGGAGTTCAACAGTATCTCCACACCTTTGTTTTCCATGGCGCCAACGTTTCTGTAGATAGAGCTAAAGCCGCTAGCCAGTGGTACATTGGTTCTCAGCAACAGGTCGGTGGTTTGTTTATTATAGTAATCAATTTCACCACTCAGCCTGTTGTCAAAGAATCCAAACTCGATACCGGCATCTGCTTGTTGTGTGCTTTCCCAATGCAGGGTAGGATCACCCAGCTGAGTAGGCGAAAAGCCTGGTAACATAGGATAGTTGGTAACGCTCAATAATGTATAGTAGTTATTTTCTCCGATTTCCGCATTACCTGTTTTACCATAGCTGGCTCTTACCTTCAGTAAGTTCAGGACTTTACTTCCTTTGAGGAAATTTTCTTCAGAGAGTACCCAGCCCAAAGAACCTGCAGGGAACCAACCATATCTGTTTTTAGGACCAAAACGGGAAGAACCGTCTGTACGGATACTGAAAGAAGCGAGGTATTTGCTCTTGTAGTTATAGTTAGCACGGAGGAAATAAGAAAGGAACGTATAGCGTTGCTCGTTAGAAGAACCGCCGGTAATAGTTCCTGCACCGCCCAGGTTTTTCACTGCGTCAGAAGGGAAGTTCTCTCCGCTTACAGCATTGCCTCTCAGATCATTTTGCAGGTAGCTCATACCTAATACTGCAGAGACATTGTGATTTTCGCTGATGTGCGGCGTATAGGTGAAATAGTTATTTGTATTGAGGATCACGTTTTGTGTGATATTATTACCGCCACGGCCAATGCCGCCGCCATCCTGGGTTGGCTTGCCCTGGAAGAAGTCCTCGTTCAGCATATAAATATCAGTACCCACCTCAGACCTGAATGCCAGGGAAGGCATGAAATTATAATTCAGGAAGGCATTACCGATAGTACGGAAGGTAACCTGCCTGTTATATTCATATTTTTTACTGATCAAACCATTATAGTAGAGTGTATTGGAACTAGGCTCCCCTGTTGAATCGTAAGGGCGTGAAAACGGTACCTGTGCTACTAATTGGCCTGGTGTAGAGAAGGCGTCATCGTTTGAAATGCGGTTCAGTTCTGTACGGTTGATGCCCATATTCACACCGAAAGACAATTTTGAATTAGCGGTATGTTCCAGGTTTAAGCGTGCGCCATATCTTTTGAATCTATTCACAATAACAATGGCTTCCTGATCTGAATAAGATCCTGAAACAAAGTATTTTGTTTTTTCATTACCGCCGCTGGCAGAAAGATCTATCTGGTTAGTATGTGCGGTGTTGCGGAACTCTTCATCCTGCCAGTCGGTATTGATGGCGTTAGTTTTCCAGCCATCGCCGCCGGCCAACGCTGTCATTCTTTTATCTACACGGCCTTTATAATAATTGATGGCATCCGCTTCTGTAGCGAAACCACTTACGTTATTTGCAAAATCATATTTACCATCATTGGTAGCTGCTTCCTCAATAAGCGTTGCATACTGTTGCGTATTCAGGAATTTACGTCTGATAGTTGGTTTGGCAATGCTGCTATTAAGATTGAGTTCAATCCTCGTAGCCTCGCCAATCTTTCCTTTTTTGGTGGTGATCAGTACCACACCATTGGCCGCTCTTGCACCATAAATGGCAGCAGCAGAAGCATCCTTCAGGATTTCTACAGATTCTATATCATCAGGATTGATATCTACTAACGGGTTGGTAGGATCATTACCGGCATCTGATAAACTCTGCGACATAACAGGCATACCATCTATCACATATAATGGCTGGCTGCTGGCGGAGATAGAAGAAGTACCACGGATGCGGATCTTCATACCCTGACCTACCTTACCACTACCTGATTCTATTACCACACCCGGCGCTTTACCTTGTATGGAAGACTCAAAGCTGGCCACTGGTTGGTCGGCAACTTCTTTAGCGGCAAGTTTGGTTACAGAACCGGTAAGTTCCTTTTTATTCTGACTACCATAACCTACCACCACTACTTCGGAAATATCTTTGCTGCCACTACCCATGGCTACATTGATTACTTGTTTGTTGCCAATTTCAATTTCCTGGTCGGCATAACCCAAAAAAGAAAATATCAGTTTTGTTGATTTGTCTGGTACTGAAAGTTCATAACTACCGTTTGCCTGACTGATAGTACCGGTATTGGTACCCTTGATTTTTACAGTAACACCTGGCAAAGCATTACCATCCTTTGAATCTGTGACTTTACCACTAATGCGCTTAGTTTGCGCGAATGAGAGGGTGCTTATGAGCATAAGCAACCCCATAAGCGAGTTTAGACGGAGCATAACACTTGATTTGGTTAATAAAACGATGATTAATTAATAAGTTGACTTATTCGTGCGGGCGTTTGGTTAATAAATGTTTGGTTAATAAATGTTGGCGTAACAATAATTGAGCAAATACTAATCGTTGTATAAAATACCTGGTTTATCAGATCTCACAAGCTTAAACAATAACTGGACGCTTAAAAACTACTTATCAGAAATACGGTCAAATGGGAAATCGGTTTAGCACCGATGTTAACTGGAATGTAATTAACTAATAAAAATAATACTAACCATAATATTTTTTGCAACTCAATTAAAAACAGCTTAAAAAATGATTAGCAATTAATTTAGCAGATTTTTCTGCGGAAATATCGCAGCAGCAAGACTTTTAGCAAACAAGGCTGCAAAAAAAGAAATGTTGTAACATGGAATTTAGCTTAAATTATTTTAATTGATTGACAGCCATAAGGTAATGAATTCAGTACTAGTCAATAAAAAATCCTGTAAGCAACCACTTACAGGATTTTTATTTTAAACAAATTTTAAGCATCTTCTCTTGGTGGCAGATGATAGTTCGTCACCATAAAATCATCGGTAAAGCCCATGCGCGAATAAATACCTTTTCCTAACTGGGACGCCTGTAGTGTAGCCCAGGTGATACCTTTTTTGATCGCCTCATTTAATGCCATCGCCATTGCCTCTTCCGCATATCCTTTTCTACGATGGGCAGGAATAACTCCTAAACAATGAATACCAATGACATCTCCCGTTTGTATTGACAGGATAGTGCCTATGGGTTCTTCATTAAGATATATCAAAAAGTAAGGTATTAGATGCGCCGTTTTCAGAACTGTTTCCGCACTAATCTTGTAACCAAAGCTTTGTGGGTAGAGCGCTTCCCAGATGTCGGCCTGGGCCTGCTCCCGGATCGGGATTAGTTGCAGTCGCCCTGCTACCGGCAGTAGTTCTTTCAAATGCATGGACATGCCCACCTGTTCTGATTTTATCACCAGTCCGGAATTTTTGAGCAGCAATGATTCTTCTTCACTGTTACCACGCCAATGACTATACGTTAAGCCAAGTGGTACGCGTTTAACTGCTTCTATTGCTTGCTGTTGGCCTTCTGCGCCTGTTCCTGGGGCTACCCATACTCTGTTTGGCCAATCCGAACCAGGCACATAACAGTAGTTATAGGAGCTGTCTTTATGTAACGTATTAAAAGTATTGCCCACAATTTCCCAGATGCTGGTCAAATTATTGATATTGCTTTTGATATAATCCATGCTATGCTTTTTTACTAAATTAACAACTATTATTGAGCGGTACCCACCTGTATACCTGTCTTCGCGGTGTTATTGCTTAATTTAATCCATATCAATACTGCACCTGCGAGCATACTGAGCGTAACATAGCTAATGCTTAAAGTAGAAAGAGTGTTTTCGGCGAGCATGGCTGCGATGCTGTTGCTGGCAAGGGCCGTAACAAAATAGGCGCCACCACTGGTAATACCACCTGATATGCCGGCAAATTGTGGGAAACGAGTCAGACAATAAGTAAAATATACATTGTAGACAAACCCAACCAGCAAATGAAGCAGGAAAACGAAACTCATCACAGCAAGGATATGATGCAAGGCTCCTCTGGTAGCAAAGAACAGTATAGCAACACCTACTTGCAAGAGCAGTGCGTACCGTAATTTTTTATGGAAGTCTTTTTGTATCAGCGCCCTACTGAGCAATCCGCCCAAAAGCATAGCCACACCGGAGCCCAAGGCAGTGTATCCGGTTTCTACTGCCGACAAATGAAAGTTGTTTTCAACGATGAATGGTATGGTCATATTGAAGACGATCATCATGGCATAGCTCAAACCTAAAATTATGATCCCCAGACTAAAGTCCGTATTTCTCAACATATTCGTATAGGCCTTGAGGATAGGTTTCAGTTGTATCGGGCCTGGCGTTTTTAATGTTTCGCCGCTGAACATGAGTTCCAATACCAACATAATACCAGCATAGGCTGTCAGGAACCAGAAATTGGCGCGCCAGCCAAAATTAAGTCCTAAATACCCACCCAGGAAAGGCGCTACAATTGGTGCTGTAGCCCAAACGATCGATAAAAGGCTGGTATATCTGCGGCGTTGTTCGCCTTCGTAGAGGTCCACGAATAGTGAACGCTTCGCCATCATAATGATTGAAATCAAAATACCCTGGAGAACACGCATCGCCAGCACCAGTTCAATCTTAGGCGCATAAATAATGACAACGTTGGTAAGCATAAACAGCAATAGGGCTGCCAGGTTGAAACGGTATCTTCCGAAATGGTCAATCAGGCTACCTACGAATAATTGGGAAAGACCATAGCTAAATACGAACACCGTCATCGTCATGCGGATAGCCGCTTCATTTACCCCGAAATCGGTTACCATCTGTGGGAAAGAAGGAATATAGACGTCCAGCGAAAAGCCTGATATCGGAATAAGCATATAGGCCAGGATAGATGGAATACGGCCTTGCTGCTGCGTAATTGTTCTCATGGTAGTATTGGATGATTTCGGATGCTAAGTTCCGAATTACCATGCCCGTTAGTGTTATATTATTTTAAAAGAGATTTATAAGATTTCGTGTATGCCTTGTGGTTAACCCAAGAAAAATCCCTACGTGATGGCATTTGCTATAAAATAAATCCTTTCAAATCTTTTTTGTATGGCTTCTTAAAATCATTCAGCACATCGATGATTTCATCCACTTTTTTGTTTTCAAAAAGATGTATCAACCAAACGCCTATACGTAGAAAGCCTTTATTTTTGATCAGACTGCCTCCCAGCTCAGCTATCTCGTTATCACGGTTGAGGATAAAGGCATCATAGGCACTGCCTTTTTGTAATGCCAGCGCCTCGGCAAAGCACCAGGAACCGTCCCTGGCGTTGCCAAGACTAAACTGCACCAACATGGAATTTGATTTGCTACCCCTGAAACCCAATATAGACATAAAAGGAGACAGGAGGTTTAGCTGGCTGATAACGCCATAGGTCAAAGACGACAGGATAAGATTGATGTTGTTGTAATCCGTTCGGATATTATCGAGGTTGCCATCGGCGATCTCACAGGTGGCGATGCCAAGATCCAAATTAATATGCGCATTCATGCCTAAGAGCAAATGTTGCAGGATAAGATAAGAACGTTGCTTCGTAGCCGTGAATGCCATCTCCCAGGATTTGGTGACAGGTGCTCCCTTCTGCCATTGATCATAAGCATTAAAGTACCTGTTCGCAAACTGAATATCCAGTCGGGCAATGTTCTGGCCATCACCAAATTGTCCGGCTGCAATTCCTTCTTTTACTTTCAGCGTAACCTTATAATACAGCGCGGCGAAATAGCCACTACGATCTTTATGTTGAATGGAGTAAGCAATGATGCTTTCCAGCTTTGCTATGACTTCATCCAGCGTGCTAGCTACAATTGGGGTGGTCGACATATTCCTTGATTTTGGGGATACAATAATATAGCTTTTTTATCTCCCTGATTGTAATTTAAAACATTTAAAATCAATTAATAAGATATTGTATTTAAAAAACTATTTAAAATTCCGATCATTTACATCCGCTTGTTCATCCAAATGAAAAAGCGAATAAAATGGAAAATTTAAAAGGTAAAGTCGCCGTTATATTTGCGGCATCAGGAGAAATTGCCGGCGCAGTAGCCCGCGCCTTTGCGCAGCATGGTGCAAAAGTATATGTTACCGCTAAAAAACTTTCTTCCGTGGATACACTGGTGGCAGACATCAAAGCCAACCGCGGCTGGGCACAAGCAGGAGTGGTAGATGCTTTGGATGAAACAGCGATTGACAGCTATCTACAACAGGTAGTTGCCGACAACGGGCGCTTAGATATGGTATTCAACGGCATTGGTAGTTATTATAAAGATGCCGGCAGCGGTACGCCGAGTACTGTAGCCAGTTTTGAACAATTTATGAACCCCTTGCAAAGAATTTGCGGATCGCAGTTCCTTACTTCAAGGGCGGCGGCGAAGTACATGATCCAAACGAAATCTGAAGGTACGCTCTTGCTGTTAACTGCTTCCATGGCTAAAACCAAGACGCCTAACATGGCAGGATTTGCAGCAGCATGTGCCGCCATCGAAGCGCTGACACGTGTGATGGCAGCCGAATTCGGGCAACACGGCATCAAATCCATATGCATATGCTCCGGCGCGCTCCTGGAAACAAAAAAGATCCAGGGCATGATACATGACTTTGCCGCATTGTCAGGCATTAGTGAAGCGCAGATGTCGCAGCGATACACCCATTTTGATATACTAAAGTCAACGCCTACACTAAAACAACTAGGCGAAACAGCCGCATTTCTGGTCGGTGAAAATGGAATACTCTTTAATAGCCACATAGTAGACCTGGATAATGGAAAATTGAATGTATTGTAATAAGTTTACCAGGTGGCCGGTTACCCAACCACCTTTAATATCCTATCATAACAACTACCTATATGGAAAGAGAAGACATACTGCAAAAGGCTTTGAATGGAGATATACAGGCATTTCAAACGTTGTTCTCTGCGTTTCAAAACCAGCTGAAATCTTATCTCTATCGCTTGCTCACCGATCGCAATGACGTGGATGACCTGACACATGATACTTTTATCAGGGCATTTGATAAAATATCTACCTTCAACCAGGAATCTTCACTGAAGACCTGGGTATTTAAAATTGCCACCAACCTGGCTTACGAACATCTTAGAAAATTGAAGAGATGGCCGGTAGATGCACAGGACCAGGGCGCCATGCTGGCCATCGGCACACCACCGATCAGTGAATCATTCAGGGTGGTTCATCAAACCTTCAATGCGGCCGCCTATGAAATGAAAGAGCATATCGATTTTTGTTTTACCTGCATCTCCAAAACATTACCCATCGAAAACCAGGTTGCGCTTATCCTGAAAGATATCTATGACTTCCCCGTCAAAGAAATCTGCCTGATCATCGATAAGTCGGAAGGAGTGGTGAAGCATCTCCTCAAAGACTCCCGCGATACCATGACCACCGTTTTTGATCATCGTTGTGCCCTGGTAAATAAAAATGGGGTCTGCGATCAGTGCAGTCAGCTTAATGGCATCTTTAATCCCAAACAGGACCAGCAAGAGCAACGCATGAAACTTGAACTGGTAAAGGAATCAAAGAAGTTTAACCGCTCGGAATTATATGAGTTGCGTACACAACTGGTAAAGGCGATCGATCCGCTTCGCAGTACCGGCGCTGATTTGCAGGATATCATTATGAGATGTACCCGCACCGCCATTGGAGATGTGGATGATTTTTTTGCAGCGCCCATGTCTAAATCCGATTTATAGGACATCAATTTTAGAAAAATAAAACCCATAAAAATGAAAAAGCTATTATTTTTTATTGTGCTCCTGGCTGTAAGCAATTGTTTGAAGGCACAAGAACTAAAGTCTGAATTCTTATTTGACCTGCAGATTGATCTGGATCGGCAGCAAGCCATTGGCCCGGTGTTGAAGGGTACGCGTGTCATTTTTCCATTCAAAGGCGGCGACATAAAAGGAAATACTATTACTGGGAAAATATTGGAATGCAGTGGAGAATGGGGACTGGTAGTAGATTCTACGACTTTTAAAATGGATTGTCGCGTTACCGTTCAAACAGATGAGGGTGCATTGATATACATCGCATACACGGGTTACAATTATGTAGCACCGCCAAAGAACGCGATTATGAATGCTGGCAAAGGATATGAATTATCTCCATCTGACTATTATTTCCGATCCACGCCTGTATTTGAAACCAGCTCACCTAAATATGCCTGGCTGAATCATACTATAGCCGTTGGGGTAGGGCGTTTTGTTGGACCAGGAAAACTCGTTTACAAGATATACGCTATTAAGTAATAGCTGGTGTAGAAAAAAGCAGCAGGCTGGTAAGTTGAACTTACAAGTCTGCTGCTTTTGTTATTTAGGCAGATGATTAATTTTTGTGAAAAATAAGCGTATCTATCATTCTCCATTTGAGGCTGTCCTGGCTCATTTCAAAGGCCATTTTGAATGTATTTGCCGTAAGGCGTTGGTATACAAAATGCGAATAGACTTTTTGCCCTTGCTGGTTAAGCTGTATGTTGGTTAGCAATAATCCCCCTGCTGAATAGTTGCCCTGGAATTGGCGGTGCCCACCAAAATTGTCAAAAATATAGGCGAGGAGATCACCATTCGCATCCACGCCCCATACGGAATGTGCCTTGTATTGATTCGGCGGTACGTCTGTATGTTCGTATTGAAGCCAGGTGCTGTCCAGCGACATATTAAACGTAGCCGTAGCTGCAATAGGCTTGCCATTTGAAAAGGTGCCTGCGCCTTTCCATGTACCGGTAAAATATTGTATCAGATCTGCAGGGAGCTTATGTTTAGGTTGTTGTGCGCTGCTGGTAAAACACAGGCCGGCACAAAGGAATAACAGGATAGATAGTTTTCTCATAACTTTTTATTTGCGCTAAAAGGCGCGGGGTGTAATAATACATCAAGGTAACGCTTTCTGTTTATTTCATAAAGTTGTTGTGATAAAAGGTTATTTCCTTAGCAGATCAGCCGCAGGTAATGATTACTGGAATCATTTGCCTGCGGCTGATCAATATAAAAATCGATATAATTTATTTACTTATTACCTTTTCGTATGCTTTCCTGGCGCTTCCTCTGAAATATACTTCTCCACAGTATACGTATCCTAGTTTCTCAAAGGTTTTTAACATACCAGGATTATCGAAATTAGTATCCGCTTTAATGCTGAAAATCTGCTGGCTCCTGGCATAGTCTTCCACAGCATTCATGAGCGTTTTAGCAAGTCCCTGCCCAATAAAGTTTTCAGAGATGGCAACCCGATGTACTACGATGAAATCACCTTCGGTAAGCCATTTTCCTTCAATGCCTGCGTAGGCAGGTTCGTCATTGACAATAATGGCGGTATAACCAGCGATGACATCTCCTTTGGTTAAAACAAAACCATTGCCTTTCTCAATATCGGATTTTACTACGTCTTCATTCGGGTACCCGTCCTGCCACTGATTGCTGCCATCCGCCCTTCTGCGAAGTATGGCCTGTTGCAGGATTTCCCAGATCGCAGGAGCATCGGGAGGGGTAGCTTTCCTAAATGTATATTCCATCTCCAGTGATTTTATTAATGCAAAGGTCTGAACTTCAGCCTGTATTTTAAAGCGATATTTTTTAATGATAATGATCGGTAAAAACGATTGATGGCGTAATGATAATTAGTGTTTGTAATTAAACTGTTGAGAGATAAAAAAACGACGCCTCTGAGAGAAGCGCCGTGTCACTGGTCTGAGCCAGTTGATCATCCATCGTGTGAATTTATTCCACCTGTACTACTTCATATTTGGAAGCGCCATTTACCTGTACCGGTTGATAATAGGTAGATCCTACCTGTACATATGACTGGTCGCCAATTTTTACTTCCTTGCCACCGGAAGGGAGATTGGTAACTACTGCACCGGCGGGTGGCGCCACCACTTCATATTTGCTGCCATCTTTCTGATAATAGGCGCCGCCATAGTAGTAGTTAGTGGTATTGTTGACCACCACTGTTTCATAGCCACCAGGAAGAGAAGGCACTGTGCCGCCAATAGGCGCCTGTACCACCGTGTATCCATTGCTGGCAGGTGTATACCAAACACCCTGGTCATAATGATATTGCTGGTTACTAACGGTAACGGCTATTGCAGTAACAGCCAGTGTTGTAAGGAGAAATCCCCAGGGATGCCATACTGGTCCCCAGACATATGGCCGGTAAGGATGATAGTAATACGGATGATAGGCATAATAACGTCTGCCACCGTAAGCATAAGGTGGACGAGGATAGTAGCTTAAATTATTCCGACGTACGACCGTATTTCTATTGTTGATGACGTTTATATCGTGACTATTATTGACGTTGATATTGACATTATTATTGTGGGCATTGTTTATACGGCCATTATTGATATTCGTTCTGTTGTTATTATTGTGAATGGCGTTATTGTTTATCCGGTTATTATTTTGCTGGATATGCTGATTGGGATTATTATGCTGGAAGTTGTGCTGTCGATTATTGGCGGCAGGTCTGTTGATATTATTCCTGTTTTGGTTTTGAAAGCCACGATTATTTTGTGCGGGCCTGTTTACATTCCGTGAAGGCTGCCGCGCAGGCGCAGATCGTTGTGGTCTGTTGTTGCCTCCTCCGCCACGCCGTATCTGCCCTTGAGTTAGCGCAGGCCATTCAAACATAATGATCAGCATAAGGCTGATATTAATAAAACGAAAGTATTTCTGTTGTGAGCTTAGCATAACCGCAGTATTTGATGAAATAATAAGATGTTTGCTACAGTAGTTATGCTGGAAGGAACGTGTTGCGTAAGCTTTTTACTGATGTATGTATTCTGAAAACAAATGCCCGCTTATATTGTTTCCTTTATAGCAGAAATATTCTTTTAACAACCTGAACCAGCTCTGTATTTTTTTCATTGGTAAGTTTTTTTCATCAGTATAATGGGGTTGCAGGCAACTGCTTGCAACCCCTTATTTCAGGGTTATGACAACAAGACTTCCCAGGGAACAGCCGTTGTTCCTCTCCAGGCAACGAATCCGTCAGGGCGTACCAGCAGCGCTTCTCCTGGGGCCGCGCCAGTGGCTTCTTCCCATTGCGCCAGATTATCCTCTTCTAACGGGAACACCTGTACGGGAATATGCTGCTTTGCCAATAGCTCCTGCCAGTATGAATGGGTTCCGTTTACGAAAAGTGTGAATTGTCCTTTTATGGTATCCAATATAGATTTTGTATGTGCTTCATCCAGCCAGAAGTGCGGCATACGTGTGCCTGGAAGTCCGTATAATACTTTATCCGCTGGCATTTCAGGTGCAGAAGATGGTATGGCAACGGGATACTGATAATCCGGTATGCCTAATAAATTCCGCAATTGCCTGCTGGCAGCGGCTTCCTGCTCTTCAGGCTTTGAATGCTGCCACGACTGCATTTGTCCTGTAGGTTGACGAAGCATAATTTCTTCTTCTTTGAGCATACCGCGTTCGTCAGCGAGGGTGGCAGAACGCAGGGTGTTAGCTAATCCTATGGGTTGTCTTTCGGTGGTAAAGGAATCGAGTAACCCGGAAATGGCATGACCTTTTAATACAGCTGCCAGTTTCCAGGCGAGATTTTGTGCATCCTGTATGCCTGTGTTAGCGCCTTTGCCGCCGTAAGGCGTCATGGTATGTGCAGCATCGCCTATGAGGAAAATGCGGCCGTTTTGCATCGTATCCGTTGCCCTGGCGGTCATCTCCCAAGGCAATACACTTAAAATACGCATTGGCAGCTGCGGAATGCCCAATGCTGACCTTAAAATTTCCAGGAGCCTGTCTTCCGTATAATCCGCGGCCGTTTCGCCCTTATTAGGGTAATATCTCAGCTGATATACCCAGCGATCACTATTATTGATAGCGCTTATAAAGCCAAGGATGTCGGGTCTGTCGATGATACACAAACTAAACTCACGGTCACGCACTAGTGTGGCCATATCTGCTTCGAAGTAGATGTTAAGGAAATAGGATAGCACGCCAGGGCCACTAACGGGTAAGTTTAGTTTTTTCCGGACAGGACTGTTGGCGCCATCGGCAGCAATTAGGTAATCGGCAGTGATGGTAGTGGTTTCCCCTGTTTCCCTTTTTTTGAGTATGGCGGTGATGCCATTGTGATCTTGTGTATAATCGATCATTTCTGTATGAAAGCGCAGGTCGGCGCCACGGGCTTCTGCGGCGGCGCGCAGCACGGGTTCTGCAAGGTCTTGCGTACAGCGTGCACCACTTTCTGGACTGAGTTTAGCCATATGTTCCAGACCTTTTAGCTGACTGGGATAGGTGATTTTTCCCGACTCCCTTGGCTTTATTGGCGCTAATGCTTCCGCCAGATTATTACCCCGCAGAATGCCCCATGCCGGGCCGAGTGCCTTGCCAGCTTCACGTATAGCCTCACTGATGCCCAGCTCCCGGAAAAGCTCCATGGTACGGATGTCGAAGCCTCTTGCACGGGGATGGATAGAGGTGCCCTGATGGCGCTCCACCAATAGCGGCCGGATACCCTGCTGTAATAAAAATAATGCCGCTGAAAGTCCTGTGATCCCACCACCAGCAATCAATACCGGTACATGAAGCTTATTTGTTGTTTTCATCATTCAATTGTTTATGCAAAGCTCCGCGTTCCAGGCAGGGAAGGAGTGCACAAAACGGATTAATAATTACCATTTTTGAAACACAGGATGTTATATTTGTATATATGGAATCCTCTCCTGCACATGCTGCTGCCTTCAGTGACGTTTTCCAGATTCCTGAAGGCGAAGTACATCAATATCGTTTGCCACTGCCAGATGTAGCCGGCAGTGGGAAGTTTATTGTCTGCGGAGATATTGCTATTGCTGACGGAAATGTAGCAGGAGGGACAGCGGATTTTTCCTGGCAACATTATAATGAAAAAGCCTTCGTAGAACTCAACTTTGTAATGGCGGGGCAGCTGTTTCAAACTCATGAAGGATTGATGCAGCGGCAGTTATTAAAACAAGGATATTCCAATATATTATACAATCCAGGCTCCTGGGAAAAGAACGAACTGGCAGGAGATAAAGGTTTTCATAATTTGGGGGTACACATAAGACCCGAAAAAATGATGGCCTTACTAAGCAGCTATGCGCCTGAGTTGCAGCACCTGGCAGAAAAAATTGATAAGGGCGAGCATTTTGTTTTGCACTCGCCTGCCGCATATTTCAGTCCTCAATTGGAGTATGTTCTTGGCCAGGTTTGGGAAACGCCGGCGCCACTGGGGCTCCGCCGACTGCATGTAGAAACCCAGGTGCTACAATTATTCTATCTTCAATGTGCCGCCACCATGGCTGCACTGCACGCAGCGCCAGCTGATGGTTTACGTACAGCCGATCGCGATAGGCTGCAACATGCACGGCAATACTTGCTGGATAATCTTTTATTACCACCTACGCTGAGTGAACTGGCCAGGATCTGCGGCCTGAACGAATTCAAGCTCAAAAAAGGTTTCCGGCTGTTATTCGGACAAAGTGTTTTTGGATTTGTGAGTAATGAAAGGCTCAATACTGCACGCCAGCAAATACTCCAGGGGGATCATAATATTTCTGAAATCGCCTACGCACTTGGCTATACGCACCCACAACATTTTCACCGTGCCTTTAAAAAGAAATTCGGTTTGACACCCGGCGCCTTGCTGAAATAATAGGCATCAGCAACAAAAAAGATCCCTGGTCTGTGCTTACTGCCTTTTTTCATGTAATTCATTCTGTTGGTAAACATCTTTCCCTTATTTTCGCGATTTGGCGTAACCGCCACTGTAGCATAACCTGTACAACAAAAGCTGATTTAACCTATATGCAAGACACGCGTAAACATCCTGTAGCATTGCCATTCCTGTTTCTTTCCGAGATGTGGGAGAGATTTGGGTTTTACCTGATCCTGGGTATATTCCAGTTATTCCTTACCGATACTGCAAGAGGGGGCTGGGGTATGGACCGCGCCACCGCCGCCGATATCTTCGGTACTTTCATCGCTTTCGTATACCTGACACCGTTCCTGGGTGGCCTCATTGCCGATAGAAAACTCGGTTACACCAAATCCATTATCATCGGTGGTATACTGATGGGTATCGGCTATATGGGACTGGCCGTGCACAACCTGACGGTCTTCTACCTCTCGTTGGGACTGATCTGTATCGGCAACGGCTTTTTCAAACCCAATATCTCCACGCTGTTAGGCAATGTATACAACGACAACAAGTATCGTAGTCGTAAGGATACCGGTTATAATATCTTTTACATGGGTATTAATATCGGTGCTTTTATCTGTAACTTTTTTGCGGCCTTTCTGCGTAATACAGTTGGCTGGGGAGCTGCTTTCATCGCGGCAGGTGTAGGAATGTTCCTGGGTGTGATTATTTTTTCTATTGGTATAAAGCACTACCGTCATGCGGATGTACGAAAACCAGAACAGGAAGGAGATATGTCGCTCAGTAAGATATTCTCGGTAGTATTCCTGCCAGCGATTGTGGTGGGTGTAGGCGCATGGTTTATCCCTGGTAATATCTTTGGCTCCGATTCTACAGATGCGTTTATCTTTGCATGTATCCCAATATTGTTCTTTTTTGTATCGCTGCTGGTAAAGGCAGATACTAAGGAGCGTAAACCAATTTCAGCGCTGCTGGCTATTTTCGCAGTATCTATTGTGTTCTGGGCAGTATTTAAGCAGAACGGCACTGCACTGACCACATGGGCACAATATTATACAGATAGAGAAATTCCTGCTGCTATTGAGCCTGCCGCCAAGAAGCTCTACCTCGTAGAAACAGTAGAGAACAAAATGGATTCTGTGACTGCCTTTGATGAGGAGTTTAGAATGGTACGTGATGCCGCTGGCAAGCCAGCAAAGGTTTGGGGCAAAGTGCCTTACTTCAAAAATGTGGCGCCGGAGAAAATGCCGGCAGAAGGTACCAGCATTAGCTTATTCAATACTGAGTTGTTCCAATCTATTAATCCGTTCTTTGTAATTACGCTGACACCATTAATAGTGGCTTTCTTTGCGCTACTGCGAAGGAGAAACCGTGAACCATCTACACCCTCTAAAATTGCATGGGGATTGCTCATCTCGGCGATGTCGACCCTGCTGATGGTAGGTGCTGTATATGTGTGTAGCAACGGCGCTATCAAAGCATCACCATGGTGGTTGGTAGGCTGTTACGGTGTAATAACAGTGGGGGAGTTGTTCCTGAGCCCAATGGGCTTATCGCTGGTATCTAAGCTGAGTCCTGCCCGCCTTACCTCATTGATGATGGGAGGCTGGTTCCTGGCTACTTCCATCGGTAATAAGCTGTCAGGTATCCTCGCTACACTTTGGGATACTTACGATAATAAAGCGAATTATTTCCTGGTAAACTGCCTGTTACTGGGCGGTGCCGCGGCGGTTATCTTTTTGATGCTGCGCTGGCTGAATGGGATATTTAAAGAATATGTGAAGTAAGATAAATTAATCATTTAGCAGAAAGAGGATGTTCTAATTGGGCATCCTCTTTTTGCATTTTTATAGGTTAGGTTAATATCAATGTCCTGTGATGATGTGCCTTAAAACACCTGATTTTGCCAGCATGATATAAAAAGTAATTAAACTGCTTAGACTTGTTCCCAGTAGATAAACGATGTAATAGAAGGTAATACCATCTCCAATTTGCTGGCCTTCCAGTGTGGAGATGGATATTACTGTGCTGGCAAGCATTAAGAGAATATGTGCAGTTATGAAGAAAAACGCCAACAATGCTGCATCGATAAGAACACCCTGATAGACTGCAAAACAGACTGAAATTAGCGTGATGAAACATGCGCCTACCAGGTATTTTATCATCTTTTTATTGTCTATTAATATGGCTCCCATTAGAAATGCCACAATGGATAAAGATATTATTGGTTGCCGGCAACATCGTTGGATGCAGTTCCTGGCGCCATGTAATTATAGAAATAAAGCCATATACACAGTAGCGCAGAAATAATAATTAATATGCGTCGAAAGCCTTGTTCGACATAAGGAGATCCTTGTTCCATAGGAAAGTACAGTATAGGAATATTAGCGCATAAAGATAATACAATAGCCTAATCCTGCTGATATAGAATAATTTCACTAGAAAATTTGAAGGATAATTGATTGAAATTCAAATGGTGTATGATTGCCTGTAATGCCAGTCTGCACGATGTTTTAAGGAGATTTTTTGCTTCAGTATATTCTGGCATAGGATTTTCTCTCTGTAGATGATTATGTTTTATTAAACCTATCAATCCCTGTACAGCTCATGAAAAAAATTATCATCTCCCTGATCATCTTATTGTCCTGCGGCCTCGCTCATGCACAAACGATCCGCGACAGTCATTACAGCACCAAGTATAATGTCAGCAGTGATGGCACTATTAGAGGTAGTGGCTATCAGACGCTCGGCTATATTAAAAGTGATGGTACCGTACAGAATTCACATTACCAGACAATAGGCTACGTAAAAGATGACAGAGTACAAAATAGTAGTTATTCCACTGTGGGGTATATCAAAAAAGATGGGACTATACAGAACAGTGGCTACAGTACACTAGGTTACATAAAAGATGATGGACGTGTGCTAGACAGCCACTATAGTACCATTGGATCTGCGTCCGGCATAAAGCGGGAGTGGGCGGCGGTGATCTTCTTCTTTTTTGACTTTTGATAGAAAACTATATAAATAAAAAAGGTGGTTGAATTTTCAACCACCTTTTAGTTATTCTGTAACCAGCTTTCCTGCTTTTAGGATACCGATCCATTTTTCAATTTCTTCTGGAGAGATGTCCCTGTTACGGGCCATAAAGGAAGTCAGATGAATATTGAGTTTTCCTTTCACAAAATAGAATAATGAACACTCTTTTTCTTTAGGATCATACTGTTTGAACAGCGCTTTATCCGCTTCTTCAGTAATAGTGATCACCTTGGCAGCCCCATCTGCCGGTGCAAATGTTTTTACGAAATCTTTAACCAAGGCTTTAAATGGCATACCTGCCATAGGTGGGATACGCATGAACATAACCGCAGTCGTGTAATTCTCCATTGTCTGCCGCTCTAGATGTACATAATAACCTGTCATGATATCCGTTTTTGTTTCGTTGGTGGTTACCCAAACATTATCATCCGGCAAACTAATCGTAAAAGTTTCAGGCGCCGGGAGCTGAGTACATCGGAATGATTTTGCGACAGCATGGAATACTTCTCTGGTCTGCTTATACCTGATTGCAGTAGTAGTACAGGAAATTACATAAATATTAAATCGGTTCGACATCACAAAGCAGGCCACATAAGCGCTGTCAAACTGTCCAACCGGTGCTATAATATTTTCTACCCATAATAGCTTTTGCCTGCCTGTTTGATAAACACCCTTTGCTACGGTTCTGTACTGAACAAGTCCCAACTTGGATTGTATATCCTCAAATGCCTCATCACTACTCATGCCAGCAAGTGGAAGGACGGCCACATTGAAAACATCAGGACTGGCAGCACCATTGAGGATTTCTCTACTCTTTGCGGAAACGGCGATGGTAGTTGTGTCTGGCTTACGATACGACCAGTTTGATGGAATAGTGATACTAAAACTGTTAATACGATCTTTGAATACAAATGGCTGCTGCTGGGCCTTGGCTGTAAATACAGTCAGCATATAGGCTACAAGGAAAAAATATTTCATAAGAAAAAATTGCAAGCAGCAAATGTAGGGTATTCTGTTTTTATCGAAAATATACCAACCTGTTATGTCATTTTTAAATGACTGGAGCTATCTGAACAAAATGAAGGTTTCCCCGGTTTCTTTATGATACATATTCAGATCACAACTTTTTAACAAAAAGCTTTTTTATGAGTAAGTTAAAACTGAAAGACGGTACCGAAATGTATTATAAAGACTGGGGCTCCGGCCAGCCAATTGTATTTCATCATGGATGGCCACTTTCCGGCGACGATTGGGATGCGCAGATGATCTATTTCCAGCAGCAGGGATACCGCGTCATTGCGCACGACAGAAGAGGCCACGGCCGCTCCACTCAAACCTCCGATGGTCATAATATGGATACTTACGCAGCCGATGTGGCGGAGCTAACCACCGCCCTGGATCTGAAAGATGCTGTCCATATCGGACACTCTACCGGTGGTGGTGAAGTCATCCGTTATGTCAACAAACATGGCAAAGGAAGAGTAGCCAAAGCCATTCTAGTCAGTGCAGTAACACCTATCATGGTGCAAAGCGCCAGCAATCCTGATGGAGTACCACTTAGCGTATTTGATGAAATTCGCCTGAAAACCGCTACAGACAGGCTTCAATACTTCAAAGACTTCCCAATGCCATTCTACGGCTATAACCGCCCGGGCGCTAATATTAAACAAGGTGTATGCGATAACTGGTGGCGACAAGGAATGATGGGTGCTATCAATGCGCATTATGAATGCATCAAAGCCTTCTCTGAAACGGATTTCACAGAAGACCTTAAGAGCGTTGATATCCCGGTGTTAGTGCTCCACGGTGAAGATGACCAGATCGTGCCTTACCAGGTTTGCGGCGTGAAAGCAGCTAAGTTGCTCAAACATGGTAAACTTATCACTTACCCTGGATTCCCGCACGGAATGCCTACCACAGAGGCGGAAACTATCAACAAGGATATTCTTGCCTTTATCAAATCATAACTGATAGTAGAAAAAATTAATTATTACGGGTGTCTTGAAAATAATTTCAAATTGAAATTGCAAATAATTGATTATTTATTAGCGATGAGATTTGCAGGGGATACCTTTGGTATCCGCTAGGTGGGGCGCGCTGCGCGCTGTAGGCTAGCACCTGAAAAATTATTTTTGAGACATCCCTCTTTTTCTTTTTATAATAGGCACCTATATTAAACCATGTGACAGAAGTTTGAAGATATCATGCATGGTATTTCACCAAACCAACTATACGAATCATTATAATATTTATTCAATCACCAATTTTCCTTTCATGAATACCTCCTGCCAGTGCTCAGCCTCTCCAGTGTTGAATCGTGGACGGTGAACGATATAGCCTATCATATGTATTGCAGCATCGCCTTTACGGATAAAGAACAAATTTGCTTCATTGACAGTGTCATTAGTTTCAATTTTTATTAAGCCATAATTTGGATCATTTGCCAATATGGTGATTGCAGGATTGGTATATTGCTTTTCTGCCTGGGCTTTCATATTGGCTAGTATAGCACTAATGTCTGTTGATGCAGCGGATTTTACGATGGTGAAATTCAGGAGCTTAGTCCAGCTTTTCACTGATTCTCCTGCTGGTACCATTTGATAATTACTTACCTGTTCGTTTTTGTTTTCAGCAACTATTTCCCATTGCGTATCTCCATTCAGATCTATCTTAAATACCTCGGAAGGCAGGTGCAGGTCTGTTTTGAATGTTTTGGCGATACTATGAAAGAGTGGCTTTACCAGCTTTCGCCTGTCTGGCGTAGTGGCGCAGGTGAGCAGATAAGCCCTGTCCATGTTATACAGCAGGAAGTTGAAGGACGCAATTGTATCTTTCTTTAAGCGGCCAACATGAAGATCCTCATACCAGCGAACACGCTTACCATCTACAATATAGGTGCCTGTGTCTATTACCTTCAGGCGGTTGCCAGCCGTGTAGTACATTAAATGCGCAAAAGAGGAATCTACATTGGAGCCTGGGTCCATGACTACCGTTACATTGTAGTTATCATGAATCCTTGGCGCTTCGGGATTTTGCACCAGCAACAATACGTTGATGCTGTCCAGGTTTTTCCAGTAGTGCCATTTATCTGGTAATGACAGTGAGAAATTATGAACATAATCTTTGTATGGATGAAGTTGCTGGGCGCTTACGTTCAACTGCAGGAAAAGAAATAAGGACAGTAATAAATATCGCATATCTTGATTTAAATGACGAAGATAGAACACGTTAAATCATTCTCCACTATAAGCTTCGTTTAATCGCTTTATAAATATCTATATAGTATATTTTTATATATGTAGATGTTTGTGCTTTATTTAACTATATCAATCTTTACCAAACTTCAAAATTACTTTAAATTTGCACCTGATTTTACGGGCAGTTATGCAGCTATGAAAGTATTAATTGTTGAAGATAATAAGGAATTGGCAGGAGGGATTGCAGAGTATCTCAGTGGAGAAAAATACATCTGCGAGCCGGTATATGATGTGCAGACAGCTGCAGAGAAACTGGCGTTATTTACTTACGATTGCATCCTGGTAGATATCATGTTGCCGGATGGTAATGGCCTGGAGTTGCTGAAGCTGATCCGCAAGGAGCATATCCGTAGTGGCATCCTTATCATTTCGGCAAAAGATGCGTTGGACGACAAGATACTCGGCCTCGAAGAAGGCGCTGATGATTATGTGACCAAGCCTTTTCATATGTCGGAGTTACATGCCCGCATCAGGGCTATTTACCGCCGTAAACAGCTGGAAGGCCCCAGTAATCTGGTCAACTTTAATGAATTTGCGTTGAACACCGATACTATAGAAGCTTCTGTTAATGAGCAACTACTGGATGTTACACGCAAAGAATTTGATCTGTTATTGTATTTTATTGTCAATAAAAACAGGGTACTCTCCAAACAGGCGATTGCTGCGCATCTCTGGGGAGATTACACCGATAATCTTGCTAACTTTGATTTTGTATATCAGCACGTAAAAAATCTACGTAAAAAAATCAGCGCGGCAAAAGGAACGGATTATATAGAAACGGTGTATGGCCTGGGTTATAAGTTTAATACGTCCAAATCATGAAACTGCTCAATAAAATGTCGATCTGGTTTCTCGGGATCATCTTCCTGCTGACGCCAATCACCATGCTTATTTCGAGGAATAATATCAAGAAGCATCTTGATCAGGCGGAGATTGCACGCATGACGGCAGTGAATGACCATGTCTATAACCAGCTGCTGGCGGGAGATGTGCCTGATCAGTATACCCATGGCCGCGCGATTACCGTGAGCCTGTACAATGGAAAGATGCCACAAGAAAGAGTGCAGACGGTCATTAG
The DNA here is from genome assembly GCF_042263525.1 of Chitinophaga sp. Hz27. Taxonomy (NCBI): domain Bacteria; kingdom Pseudomonadati; phylum Bacteroidota; class Chitinophagia; order Chitinophagales; family Chitinophagaceae; genus Chitinophaga; species Chitinophaga sp. Hz27. The sequence continues at coordinate 337,432 of NZ_JBHKFJ010000005.1, read as the reverse complement.
CAATAACATAAAAGATGACCTGGTAGAGAATGAATGCCGTATTACCGTGAGCTCTTATTATCCATATGGTAACCAGATCTATAAAATATCTTCCTATAACTATGTGCTGAAGTCGAACGAGCTTTTCAAGGATATGGCGAAAACAGTATTTTGGAAAATGCTGATCATGATTGTCGCCGTTGTACTTACCGCCAGGTTGTTATCTCGTATACTATTATCGCCGCTGCATCGTAGTATGAAAAGCATTAAACGCTTTGATCTTAAAAGGAAAGATAGTAACATAGATCTGCCAGAAACTACCACCACCGAATTCAAAGAGCTGAATGATTTTCTGAAGCGAATGACTACGCGTGCAAAAGCAGATTATGCTGCCGTGAAAGAGTTCAGTGAAAATGCTTCTCATGAGCTACAAACCCCGCTGGCCGTGGTCCGTAGCAAACTTGACTTATTGAGTCAGACAGATATAGACAGCAAACAGGCCGAGTTAATTGGCGATATGCAATCAGCGATTGAGCGTTTGTCGCATATCAACAGGTCTTTAGTTTTGCTTACCAAACTTGAAAACCACGAGTATAATGCTTCTGAGAATATTCAGTTCTGTAAGATCGCGCGTAATGTGCTAGCAACTTATGAAGATTGGATCAATCTGAAGGACATTAAATTACAAACATCACTGGATAAAAATATTCCAATCAAAATACATCCTGCATTGGCGGAAATGCTGATCAGCAACCTGCTCAGCAATGCTATCCGTCATAATTTAGCAGAGGGTGGAGAGATGAAAGTGGAGCTGACTGCAGGGCATTTTAGTGTGCGCAATACCGGTCATCCACCAATAATGCCGACTGAAGAGCTTTTTCACCGCTTCAAGAAGAGCAATCAGTGCAATAACAGTATAGGCTTGGGTTTGGCTATTGTAAAACAGATTTGCGAAGTAAATGACTTTACTGTGACGTATAATTTTGAAGACGGCTGGCATCAGTTAGATGTATGTTTTGTATCTCCTAAATCCGCTGTGGTAAATAGTTCTGTGACGGAGCCGTCTGTAGGTAAAGTCGCACTCTCCTGATTTTTTCTTTAGATTTTTTTCAATTCTGTAGTATCCTTCAAATTTACTTCAAAATGTGACGGTCACTTTGCAGTGAAATTCATTCAGACTTTCGGCTGTAATTTAAACCATCACTATGTGGAGTAAGAAACTATCGTTGTTGGCGCTATCCTTTATGCTGATGAATAGCTACCTGCATGCTCAGCAGGTAATCACGCTTCAACAGGCCATTGATACGGCCGTCTCTAATTATGGTACCATCAAGGCAAAGGCCAGTTATACCGCCGCCAGCAATGAGCAGGTGAAGCAGGCGCGCCGTGAGTACCTCCCTAACTTTAATATTTCCGCGCAACAGGATTACGGTACCGTCAACGGCCAGAATGGGCCGCTGTATGGCTTTGGTGGCCTCGCTGCCGCCTCGTCTGGTCTTCCTCTCGATCATCAGAACTGGAATGCCGCATTCGGCGCACTATATCTAACTAATGTGAACTGGGATTTCTTTGCATTTGGTCGTGCAAAAGAGAAAGTGAAAACTGCAATGGCAGCCGCTACTCAGAACGATAAAGACTGGCAACAAGAGATATTTAAGCACAAAATAAAAGTAGCGGCTGCTTATCTTAATCTTGTTGCTGCACAGCAGCTGACACGTAGCTTCAAGGATAATATGGACCGCGCGGATACTGTCCGCCGTATTGTTCGTACCCGTGTACTAAATCATCTGATAGCAGGTGTAGATTCATCTCAGGCCAATGCAGAATACTCCAGTGCGCGTATCTCCTGGACAAAATCTAAAGATGCAGAGCAGGAGCAAAGCAACCAATTGGCACAGCTGATGGGCATACCGCCACGTGAGTTTGAAGTAGATACCAATTTTGTAAAAAGAGTACCCAATCTAAATGCAGGCAACGACGCCGCAGATAGTCACCCAGTATTACAATGGTATAAAAGCAGGATCGCATTAAGCGAAGAACAGACCAGGTACTATAAAACACTGTACTATCCAGCGTTTTCACTGGTGGGTGTTTTACAGACAAGAGGTTCCGGATTTGGTAATGGTTATGCCGCTGATCAGCATGATTTCAGCCAGTCTTATTGGGATGGCATCAAACCTACGCGCACCAACTATTTGCTTGGTGTAGGCGTTACCTGGAATATCTCTCAGCCCCTACGTATTTCCAGGCAGGTGAAGGCACAGCAACAAATCAGCAAAGGACTGCAGTATGAATATGAACTGGCTGGACAACAGATCCATGCACAGTTACAGCTCAGCGATACTAAAATAGAAAATGCATTAAGCAACGTACGGGAAGTGCCGGTACAGGTGAAAGCCGCGTCTGATGCCTATCTGCAAAAAACAGTATTATATAAGAATGGCCTGACTAACCTCGTAGATGTTACCCAGGCAGCCTATGCACTCATCAGGGCACAAACAGACCGCGATATCGCATTTGTCAACGTTTGGCAGGCATTGCTTTTGAAAGCAGCTGCAGCAGGAGATTTTAACGTATTCGAACAATAACGGCACCGGCTAAACGGAAACCATGCTTCTTTTATTTAAGAAAAGATAATTATGAACCTAATAAGTTTTGCGCTAAAGAAACCCATCACCATACTTGTGCTGGTAGCCGGTTTATTCTTCTTTGGGATCAAAGCGGTAACGAGTATTAAGATTGATATTTTCCCTAAACTGGATATGCCTGTGCTGTATGTATCTCATCCTTTCGGTGGTTACACGCCTGCACAGATGGAAACTTACTTTGCAAAGCAATATATCAACGTCTTCCTGTTCGTGAATGGCGTGAAAAGTATTGAAACAAAAAATATCCAGGGCCTTACCCTGATGAAGATCAACTTCTATCCTGGTACCAACATGGCGCAGGCGGCAGCTGAAGTGAGTGCCTTTTCCAACAGGATACAGGCGATATTTCCACCGGGCTCCAACCCGCCGTTTATCATCCGCTTCGATGCCTCTACGCTGCCCGTAGGACAGCTGGTATTGAGCAGTGATAAACGCAGCAACAACGAACTGCTGGATATGGCCAACTTATATGTTCGTTCGTCCTTTACCTCCATACCAGGCCTGGTGGCCTCTCCGCCGGTAGGTGGTAACGTACGTACCATCGTTATCAAAGCAGATCCTGAATTAATGCGTCAGCACAATCTGACGCCTGATCAGCTGGTAGAAGCCATGCGATTGAACAACCAAACCGCTCCTTCTGGTAACGTACGTATCGGTGATAAAAACTACATGACGCCGGCAAATACCACTATTAAGAACGTGAAAGATTTTGAGAATATCCCTTTGTTTAAAGGTGATGTTTCCAATCTCTATCTTCGCGATGTTGCCACTGTAGAAGATGGTGCAGATATCACCTCCGGGTATGCGCTTGTTAACGGCCGTCGTTCTGTGTATCTGAGCATCGCTAAAAGTGCAGATGCGTCTACCTGGGAAGTGGTTCAACGCCTTAAAGCATCCCTGCCTAAAATACAGGCACAACTGCCGGATGATGTGAAACTCAGCTATGAGTTCGATCAGTCTACCTATGTAATCAATTCAGTAAAAAGTTTATTGTCGGAAGGCGCGATTGGTGCAATCCTCACAGGTTTGATGGTATTGCTCTTCCTGGGTGATGCCCGAGGCGCGATGATCGTTATCATGACTATCCCGACATCTATTATATCTGCTGTACTGTTTCTCAGTTTGTTCGGACAAACAATCAATATCATGACGCTGAGCGGCCTTGCCCTGGCTATTGGTATATTGGTAGATGAGAGTACGGTAACGATTGAAAATATTCACCAGCACCTGGATATGGGTAAACCCAAAGCCCTGGCTATTTGGGATGCCTGCCAGGAAATTGCGTTCCCTAAATTGCTCATCCTGTTTTGTATCCTGGCGGTATTTGCGCCAGCGTTCACGATGGGTGGCATTCCTGGATCATTGTTCCTGCCACTGGCATTGGCGATTGGTTTCTCTATGATCATCTCTTACTTCCTGGCACAAACCTTTGTACCTGTGATGGCTAACTGGATGATGAAAGTCAAGCATCACAAAAAAGCCGATGGTCATAATATGACCGACGCAGAAGAATATGCTGCAGCAGGCCTTCCACAAGGCAGTGAAACTAATACGTGGGATCAGAAAGAAATACTGGTGAAACAGGCGGACAGCAACCGTGATGGTAAAGTGAGCCGGTTTGAAAAGCTGCGTTATCGCTATTTAAATTTCCTGGAGCGTATCATGCCTTACCGTCGTCCGATTGTGATTGGTTACCTGGTAGTAGTATGTGGCATGGTGGCGTTGTTGCTCGCTTCTATAGGTAGAGATGTATTACCTAAAGTAAATGGAGGACAGTTTCAGGTGAGGATGCGACTTGCTGACGGTACACGTATCGAAAATACAGAAGCAGCCACTATTCAGCTTACACACGCCGTTGAAAATATTGTAGGTAAGGAAAATGTGCAAATTACTTCTGCCTATGCAGGTACGCACCCACAACAATTTTCTATCAGCCCTATCTTCCTTTGGATGGCAGGACCACATGAAGCTGTATTGCAGGTAGCATTGAAAGAGGATTATAAAACGAATCTTGATGAGCTGAAAGATAAGATCAGGGATAGAATGGCGAAGGAAGTGCCGGGAATGAAATTGTCTTTTGAACCTATTGAGCTGACAGATAAAATTTTGAGTCAGGGTTCTCCAACACCTGTAGAGGTAAGGTTTTCAGGTCGTGATAAGAAGCTGAACGAAACTTATGCCCTGAAAATGGTGGAAGAATTGAAAAAGATCCCTTATCTGCGTGATGTACAGATAGGTCAGGCGCTTCACTATCCATCAGTGAATGTTGATATCGATCGTGTACGTGCGGCGCAGCTGGGCGTAGATATGAGTGATGTTTCCCGTTCGCTGATCGCATCTACTTCGTCTTCCCGTTTTACAGAAAAAAATATCTGGGTAGATGAAAAAGGTAGTAATAGTTATAACGTGCAGGTGCAGATACCTGAAAATAAAATGACTACGAAGGAAGATATCAGCGAGATACCATTGCTGAAGAATGCTTCCCGTCCTGTATTAGGCGATGTGGCTACACTGACCAACAGCACTACTTATGGGGAAATCGATAACCTTGGTGCTATGCCGATGATAACGGTAACGGCTAACCTGAATAAGAAAGATCTTGGGTATGCTACCAAGGATGTACAGAAGGCTATTGAGCGTTTAGGCAAGCTGCCAAGAGGTTTGAATGTGGAGCCTATCGGTATGAGTAACACGTTAACGGATACACTGGATAGTTTACAGGGAGGTCTGATTGTAGCCATTGTGGTAATATTCCTGATGCTGGCGGCCAACTTCCAGTCCTTCAAAGTATCTGCGGTAGTACTGGCAACGGTTCCGGCGGTATTGCTTGGTTCACTGGCATTATTGATGATGTGTCGTTCTACGCTTAACCTGCAATCTTATATGGGTATGATTATGTCTGTGGGCGTATCAATCTCCAACGCGGTATTGCTGATTACGAATGCGGAGCAGCTGAGGAAGGTGAATGGAGATGCGACATTGTCGGCTAGAGAGGCTGCCGCCTTGCGTTTGCGCCCGATTATGATGACCGCCCTGGCGATGGTGGTAGGTATGATACCTATGGCCAGTGGCCTCGGAGAAGCCGGCGATCAGTCATCCCCACTAGGAAGGGCTGTAGTAGGCGGTTTGATTGCATCTACCTTTGCCGCTTTATTTATTCTGCCACTGGCATTTGCCTGGGGGCAGGGTAAGGCTAGCACACAGAGTGTTTCGCTGCATCCAAGAGATGAAGAAAGCATTCATTATATACCAGAAGACGACAAAAAATAATTCAGATCATTTTAAAATACATCATATGAATAGCGGTTTGCGTATTACATTTCCTTTTTTATCAGCGATGATCATCGGCCTGGGATTGCAGAGCTGTGGCACTTCCGAGGCGAAGGAGGAAAAGAATGCCGCAGTGGAAACGCCGGCATTGCAGACATTCAACCTATCTAAAGGGACCCTGTCTTCCAGCATAAAAATTCCTGGTGAGCTGATTGCTTTCCAGCAAGTAGATCTATACGCCAAAGTAAGCAGCTTTGTGAAGAAGTTAAATGCAGATGTTGGTACAGAAGTAAGTTCAGGCCAGGTGCTGGCTACGATGGAAGCTCCTGAAATCAATGCACAGATGTCTGGTGCAGAATCCAGACTGAAATCACAGGAGGCCATCTATCTTTCCAGCAAAGCCAATTACGATCGTTTGCTGGAAACCAGTAAAACGCCGGGAACGGTTTCTCAGAACGATCTGGACATCGCCTATGCGCGTCAGAAATCAGATCTGGCGCAGCTGGATGCCGCTAAGGCTTCTGTTCGTGAAATCACTGATAATCGCAACTACCTGGAGATACGCGCACCATTCAGTGGTGTGATCACTGCCCGTAACGTCAGCGCAGGCGCCTATGTAGGCCCGGCAGGTAAGGGTTCTGAGCTGCCTATCTTCACTTTACAAGAGCAGAAAAGACTGCGTTTAGTCGTGAGCGTGCCAGAAGCATATACCAGCTATCTGAGCAACCAGAGCGAAGTTTCCTTTACTGTAAGATCGCTCAACAACAGAAAGTTTACCGGCAAGGTTGTACGTCTGGCAGGTGCGCTGGATCGTAAGCTTCGTTCTCAGCATATAGAAGTAGATGTTACCAATACGGATAAAACCTTACTGCCAGGCATGGTAGCAGAAGTATTGCTGCCGTTGAACAGTGGGGTGAGCAACTTTGTAGTACCTGGCAGCGCTGTGCTGAACAGTACCAAAGGCGTGTTTGTTATCCGCATACAAAATCATAAAACTCAGTGGGTGCCTGTCACCATTGGAAGAAGTGAAGATGGTAAGACGGAGGTCTTCGGCGAAATCGCTGATGGTGACCAGCTGGTAACCGTTGCTACGGAAGAAGTACGTGAAGGTGTGGAAGTGCCGGCGACAAAAAATACTAAATAAAAATTTTCAATAGAAAATAGGTTGATAAATGTAAGGCTGATCTGTATCTACAGAACAGCCTTTTTTTATGTGCGAAAAGATAGTGTTTTGTTTTTCTTCGCCGTTAGGGACGGCCTAAATTCTCTCACCTTCAACGATGCTAACATCCGGCACGGAAAGATCAATTACTTTATTGAATTGCAGTCCGGCAGCTTCCAGCAGCAGTTTGAATTCCGCTGCGGTGCGCTCTTTACCACCGGTTACAGTTAGCATAGTGATATCCATCAGCTTACCACGGTGTTGAATATTGGGTGGTGGAATGACCGCATCTACGATCAGTAGTTTGCTGCCGGGTTTCATGGCTTTATAACAGTTGTGCAGTATGCGGATGGCTTCAGGTTCATGCCAGTCGTGCATGATCAGTTTCATCATATAGGCGTCTGCGTTAGGCGGCACTTCCTGGAAGAAATCGCCACCCAGTGCCTGACAACGATCGCTGAGGCCTCTTGCAGCGATGGAGCGTTTCGTTTGTTCGACAACGTAAGGCTGGTCGTATACGATGCCTTGCAGCTGTGGTGCGATGGTTAGCGCGGCCATCAGCAGTTCGCCGTTGCCCCCGCCAACATCCACGATGCTATTGAATTGGGAGAAGTTATATGCCGCTACCACTGTCTGATCGGTGAATTGCGTGAGCCGCGTCATCGACTCCATGAAGTTGAGTGCATCGTCGGGATGTGCGGTATAATATTCCCAGAGGTCCATCTGGTAGATATGATTGGAGGAGGGCTTGCCCGTTTGGGTGCTATAGAGCAAGGCGCCCCATGGCGCATATAATTCGCCCATACATAGCTGGTAGTATTGTTTCATGGTGCCGGGAGCGTTGGTGGTGAGTCCTATGGCAAGGGGTGTCATCACAAATTCTCCGTTGGCTGTTTCTTCAAAGAAGCCTTCGCCAGCCAGCGCACGTAATACGCGGTACAAGGAAGGTGCATGGGAATCAGTGGCAGTGGCGAGATCATGTAAACTTTTGGGCCCTTCGCTTAGTATGTCTGAAATATTTAATTTGCAGGCTACATACAAGCAGCAGGAGAGCCATTGCTGTGCCTGGATGTGGAGGAGTTTTTCCGTGTAGGCGTTGGAGTGGGAAGATGCCATAAGCGTATTATTAGTGATGATGAGATAATCGCGTTTAGCCGGTAGCGTTGGAGACGCAGGGAAGATGAAAATAGGGAGAGAGGCTGCAGGGAAGCCGCAGTCAGGATATGCAATGGGAAGTTTGTACTTGTTTTAGCAAGTACGTATATACATTATTGGTAGTACAGCGTATGAAGCTGTTAATGGGTGTTTTATTCGTTTAATAAACTTGCTGGAAGTGGATTTACAGTAACAGCAGCTTCATTGGAAGAATTTATCCAATGTATAATTTGCTTTGCTTGCATAACCAGGCCGATGAGCAGGAGTGCTATCGCAATAGCAATATTCAATCGCCAGTTATTATTTTCCTTTTCTTCTACTTGTGAAGGTGTGAATAGCCGCTGTCCACGTGCTTCACAGCCGATCACCCGGATGCCTTTATCGGGTTTGTTGATCAGGCTTTCGTCCTGGGCTTGCACCTGTGCCTGGATGGTGTCGCCAGCATGTAAGGAGCTGAAGATGTTGTATGTGGCATTATTTCTTTCTATCATTGATAAGGCGCCATGGCATATGATGAAGGTAGCGCGGTAATTGTCGGATTTCAGCTGGTAGCTACGGGAAGCGCCGGCACCAGTGCCTATCAGGCGAGGGTTTTCTTTTAGTATGATGTTTACAGGAAGGAGGTCAGTAGCCCTATAGCGATCATTATGGAAATAATTCAGGGCAAGGCCGCATATTCCTGCCAGTAAAAACAGGTTTTTGAGTGTATTGACACTGATACGTGTAGGTTGGTATTCGCGTTCTTTTATTAGGTATTGAACAGCTGGCATGGCTTGTTTTAATTAATGGTTGCAGGTAATCAGGAGGCGATGGATACTGTATCTCCCAGTACATTCTTTCGGTGTTCCAGTCCCCATTCCACCATTACGTCCAATACATTTTTAATGGATTGGCCCGAAGCGGTTACCTCGTATTCAATGACTACCGGCGCAGTACTATGTACTTTCCTGGTGATGATGCCATTGATTTCAAGTTCTTTTAATTCCTTGGAGAGCATGCGGGGATTGATGTTAGGAATACTTCTTTCTATCTCCTTAAAACGCTTGCTGCCGCTTACAATGGCGCCAATGATATATAGCTTCCATTTTCCGCTGATCACATTCAACGTATCATGCAGTGCCAGCAGATATTGTGCCGGGCAGGGAGCAAATGGTTTCCTTTTTGTCATGTTGTTGGCATTGGCTGCTATACCAAAGTATAGCGCTATACTTTAGTATAGTAGTTACTTTTGTATAGCGAAGGTAAGTAATTTTGCATTGGAAGCTTCATACAGGTTACGTAGTCTGAATCATTATCTCATTAAAAAATCAACAGTATGATATTAGTAACCGGCGCCAATGGGCATTTCGGGGGTATCACCATAGACGAGTTATTGCAGAAAGGTGTCAACGCAGCCTCCATTGCTGCATTGGTACGTAGTGAAGAAAAGGGACAAGCCCTTCGGGCAAAAGGGATACAGGTAAGAATAGGAGATTATAATGATCCTGCTTCCCTGCAAACGGCCTTCCAGGGAGTTGAAAAACTCTTACTGGTTTCCGGCACAGAACTTGCGCAACGCAGCCAGCAGCAGGAGAATGTGGTACATGCCGCGAAAAAGGCTGGTGTGCATCATATCGTTTATACCAGCGTGGAACGTAAATCAGAAGGCAGTGATTCGCCGATAGCATTTATAGCAGACTCACATCTACACACAGAAAAAGCAATACTGGCCAGTGGTATACCATATACCATCCTTCGTAATAATCTATACCTGGATTATCTGCCGGCATTATTAGGCAGTAAGGTAACGGAAACGGGTGTACGAGTACCTGTATTGAAATCTGGTGCTGGTATGGCTTTACGCAGTGATATGGCTGCTGCCGCGGCAAATGTTTTAATACAGGAAGGACATCTCAATAAATCATACCATATATCTGCTGACCCAGTGACATATGAAGAGATAGCTGTTTTTATCAGTGAAACTATCGGCAAAACAATTACTGCCACTGCTGTTACCTTGAACGAATACATTCAGCTGCTGGTCGCTGGGGGCTTCCCGGAAGATCATGCCACAGGATTTTCAGGCTTTGCAGTAGCCATTGGCAATGGTGAGCTGCTGGCCGAAAACCCAGACCTGGAAAGGATCCTGGGACGTAAGCCTGTTTCGGCAAAAGAATTTATTACAACAGTATATTCAAAATTATAGTATAGATACATGCATCGGAAGCGATTTTTATCATTGATGGCGGTGCTGCCCCTGCTGAAAACAGCCAGGGGCGTGGAAAAGCTCTTGCATCACCCTAATGCATTGGCCGAAAGTGATAAGATGCCAGTATTTTTTGTGGGGCACCAGGACTTCTCCTTGTCGCCCCACATTACGCCTTTTACACAATGCCTGAGAGATATGGGCAGTTCCGTGAAACCCACTGCTATATTAGTAATTTCAGCACATTGGCTCACCCTGGGTAATACATATGTCAATATCTCTGAAAAGTTTGATACCCCTGAATATCCCGCTCATGGTGCTCCTCAGACGGCTGCACTTATAAAAACACTGGCACATGTTTCGGACGAACCCGCGCGAGACCTTGATCATGGTGCCTGGAGCGTATTAAGGCACCTTGCCCCCAATGCAGACATCCCTGTGCTGGAGATGAGCATCGATATGGAAATGCCGCTGGACCAGCATTACCAGCTGGCGCGGCAGCTCAGCGCCCTTCGGCGTAGGGGCGTGCTCATTGTAGGCAGTGGCAATATCGTGCATAACCTGGAGCTGACGGCCTTGCGATTCTGGACGGAAAAGCCTTTCGACTGGGCGCTGGAATTCGAAAGCTGGGCCAGGAGCAGGATTGAGAACAGGGATTTATCTGGCCTGTTTCAATATTACAAACTAGGAAAAGTGGCGCGCTATGCCGTGCCTACCATGGACCATTACCTGCCCATGTTGTATTGTATGTCACTCTGCGATCCTGGAGAGCCCATTGTTTTTACCCATGAAGAAGTGGTGAAAGGCATGGCCTTTACCTGCTTTCGGGTAGGATAGCAGGGATATGTAGGATCCGCCTGTAGTAGTTGTACTCGCTGGTGATCTCGTCTTTAAATGCCATGTCTTCATCGAAGATATTAGGATCGCGGGCATAAATGCCAGCAGGGAAATAGCCCAGGTCGATGCCTCCGCCGCCGCAAATGGCGCAGCCTCCGTCGCCACCCTTCATAAAATACTCACTGTCCATCAGGATTTCACTGTGGTAAGGATTATTAGCGATCACCAGTCCAAACTGATTGGGTGTATCAAGGTAATAAGGTTCCGTTGGCGTATGCCCTGTTTCGAAATGATGGTATTTCTTCGTATAGTCGAGTTGGTTACCCCAGGGATATAAGGTGCGTGCGCCGCCACCGGCGAGGTATTCCCATTCATCTTCTGTAGGGAGTCTGAATCCTGTAGCCACTACTGAGGCTACAAACTCATCGTAGCTCCTACCTTCGTAAAGCTGTATGGTAATATTGCTGCCTCGGCGTTTCACGCGATAGCTTTCATCTACAATATAAGTATAGTTTTCCCGTTCAGATGCCTGTACTTCCGCTAGGGTAGTCTGGAAGTCATTGAATTCGGCCAGGCGAGGATCATCCGCTGAAATTTCGAACCAGCCTGTTTCCTGAGCTACGCGTTCTACGAGCATGGGAGGAATATTGACTGTCCTTACAGGTGACAGCGCCGCGTTGAAATAGGTATCCATTTCTTCTCGGTTACCTTCAAATTGTTCAAGGATATTTTCCAGATTTTTACCGGAGTAAGCTACCTTGGCTAACCCTAAAGTAACCGTATCTCCAGGTACAAAAACGAATTCCTGACCTTCAAAATCGAGTATGGCAGAAAAAATCTTTTGTTCAAACCGGTCAAATTTTTCGAAAGATTTGATAGAAAATCCCTGGAACCAGCTATTGGTTATTTGTTGTAAAAGATGGATTGCTTCTTCTTCCTTTAAGGTGTTCCATCGGCTACGATGTAGTAGGGTAGCGGTATTCATATGGTTAACGTTTAATAGAAAACCGAAGGTAGGAATTAATATAGGAATAACATACGCGTTATAGGACTCCTGATGAAAATTTAAAAATTTATATAGATTTGTACTCTATTTATGACTAACCGAATATTGAAAAACAAAAAAATCCATTTACCCAAATGAAGAAGACGACATGGCAGATTGCCGCTGACCGTATACTGCTTTACCCGGTGAGGGTTTACAAACCGCTAGCCATTGGGATGGCTGTGCTTTTCCTGGCGTTATGGTACTTCATGGTAATGACAGCGCCGGAATTACAACATGGTACAACTGCTATCAAAGGCTATATTTTTATTGCGTTTGCATCTGCATTGCTGTATTTTATGGGTGGTACTACGGTAGTATTCGACAATACTAAAAAGCGCATGTATAAGATGATTGGCGGGATAATCGCTACAGGCGGTATTCCCTTCGATGAAATTGCCGCTATCCAGGACGTATTAGGTACGCACGGTCTTGTATTCAGGGCGTTTAAAAAATCAGACAGACATGGTAAAGGAATCACCATCTCTTCCTATTATGGAAGCTGGAAAAGTAAAGATGCCAACCAGTTTAATGAGGAAGTATTACCAAAGGTAGGAGAGATGATTTTTGGTAAAACGGAGGAAAGAATTGTGAATACTTATGTTCCGATTAGTGACTTTACCTTCTATGAAGAGAAGAATAACCTGTTTGTAATGAAACAGAAACGTATAACCCTGGTTGCTTTTCTGCTGCTGTCACTTGTATGGTGCTATTATGCGGTGAAAAAAGAAGGTACAATAAGTTTCGACAATGCATTCCAGTATTGGGCTTTCCTATTGTTACCTTTCATTCTTACACTTGCTTGCCTGATGGGATTGTTGACAAACTACGCTTTCGATAAACATAATAAGAAAATCATCCGTTCTTATATTGGAGGTCTGTACAAGAAGGAAAGTAACTATGATGATTTTGTACGATTCACTATCATCAGAAAAACAACCAACTTCATCTATTCAGGAACAGAGGTAAGAATGGAGTTGCGTCATCCAACGCAGAAGGATAAACTGATGTATGTGACCATGAGGAGATTCAGTGGCACCGGTAAGATCCAGCGTTTTCTGGAAGAAACACATAATATATTAGGTAATGTTGCTCCGCAATAGCATTTAATATAAAAAAAATATAAAAGCGAAAGGCATCGTGTACTCGATGCCTTTCGCTTTTATGCTGATATATTTTTAATAAGGGTCCATGATGTTGCTGGAAACATAGCGGGTGGTTCTCCAAAGCTGTCCGGGATTAATACTTCCTTTAAATACATTAGAATAGACTGTAAAACCATGCTCATCACCGGAAGAGAGCCTGATACGCAGGTTAGTTTTGATAGCGCCGGTATATTGCGGACATACCAGCGACCAATACTTTTGCGGCTTCAGCTCTTCTGTGCCGTAGGAGTTGCCACACCAAGAGGATGGCAGGTATTCGATATCTGTCCATTCGTTATCCTGGTAGGCTTGTACTACCATGTATAACCTTCCGTCCTGGACATGAAATGTAGTTAGCGTATCAGTAGTATTGGCCAGCCATACCTGGTATCCAAGTGTACTACTGTTATAGCCCATCACGCTATCTGTATTTACAATCACCTGTATTTTGCCTGGAGCAAATTTTTGTGTAGGCTGGATAGGTGCGGGCATTGGTAGTTCATACTTGAAGAAACGATACCTTGGACTATTTTCATGAGGAGGCTCTGAACTTACAGCAAAGGTTCCATAGTTCTTGGAACTCACGTTTAATGGGCGTTTTATCGTGTCGGCCTGCATCGCCCAAATTACTTTCCCTTGTTGGTTGATATAAAGTGGTTTGTCTTTTAAGGTGGTTAAAAAAAGTCCATCTCTTAATACTATCCTGCTATCCTGGTCCAGACCAGCTTTCATTATCACGTGGCCGTTTAAATCAGCTATACCTCTATGACCGTTGTTATAAAATACAACAAAGCCTTCCGCTAAAGACCAGGTATCATCCACACTACCATTTATTTTTCCAACAGGCTTTAAGCTGGTATCTACAAGTTGAGATTCCTCGAAAGGGTTTTTCTGCACCACAGCTACACCCTGGTAAAATAGTTCTGAGCTTGCATCGTAAATGGAGTCCAGGAATTGGCCGAATTGGTTTATGATAATGCCTTTATCATGGTTGTAGTTTTTTACAAAATACCTGTTAGCGCCAAGGTATCGTATAACTGATGCGGTACTGGTATCTCTAAAAAAAGGTTTGTCTTGGTAATCCGTTATTTGTATATATATGCGATGATCACCGGAATATTTTTTCGAAATGATCCTTGTGGGAGCCGCATGCTCTATACACATACTAATATCTGAAGCATGCAAATAGACGTGAAAAGTGGAATCAAATAGCACACTGATTTTATTGTTGTCTGCTTTTCGGGCAAGCAGATAACCATCTTGTAACGGCAAGATGTCGCAATAACCAATGACAGTATGAAAAGTATCGTCTTTAAATTGCGCCATTTTTTCAATATCGTGATTGTCGTTATAGAAGAGAAACAGATTGTTTGAATAAGCTGTAATTCTCTGGTATATCGTATCTGCCAAAAGTTTCCCAGATTTATTGATGATGCCATACTTTCCTTGTTGGCCTCGCACCTTTGCCAGTCCATGTAAAAAGGAGCTGGCTGATTCAAAAGGTGATTCAAATTGAAATTCTCCTTTTGGGTTAATGAAAATAGGCCTTTCTCCCTCATAAACCAGTGCCATGCCTTCATGGAAGGAGGTTGCATAATCATATTTTGCAGGAATTACCAATGCACCGGATGTATTGATATATCCGAAGTAACCATCCTTTCTTACGGCAGCGAGTCCCTCTGAAAAATCATCAGCTTCTGCATAAACAGCTGGTATGATAATCTTACCTTGTTGATCAATAAAACCGACTTTGTCTTTCTCCCAATAGATAAATAATGGTTTTATCATTAAGTGCATTACAGGCGGAAACCCCTGCCAGCAGCATGAAGAGGAGATATGTTTTCCAACGGTCCATAGGATAGGAATTTATATTACAGAAAGATAATTAATAGTGTTTTTTTTCTCGCCATAGTTGTCCTGGATTGATGCTGCCCTTGAAAACATTGCTGAATATGTAGGTGTGCGTAGTGCTATCTACGTTATTAGCTAGTTTATACCGTAGGTCGGTTTTAATACTGCCGGTATATTGCGGACAGGTAGTCATCCAGTACTGCTGCGGGCCAAGGGTTTCGGTACCATAGCTATCGTTACATATCACGTCCATCAGGTATTCAACATCTACCCATCGATTATTGTAATAAGCTTGCAGTACTAAATACAATCCTGAATCTTGTGTATCAATATCAATGGGCTTTGTAGTGGTATTGGCAATCAGTAAGGGATAACCCAAATATTTCGCTTCGAAGAGGATACTGGTATCTGTTCTGACCCTTAT
The DNA here is from genome assembly GCF_042263525.1 of Chitinophaga sp. Hz27. Lineage (NCBI taxonomy): Bacteria > Pseudomonadati > Bacteroidota > Chitinophagia > Chitinophagales > Chitinophagaceae > Chitinophaga > Chitinophaga sp. Hz27. The sequence continues at coordinate 321,731 of NZ_JBHKFJ010000005.1, read as the reverse complement.
TTGTAATTGCCCTGGCCGGAAATTATTGGCCGCAGTGATTGGTTGTGGTTGCGGGAATGGTTCAAAACCAGGAGGTAAATCCAGTTCTTTTCCGGCAGACAATACATACGTATATCCGCTACGTTGCTCACTAATATTCAATGGTCGCTTTGTAGGATCGGGCCTGGTGGCGCGTACTACTTTATGATCATAATTAAGGTAGACGATTGCATTATTGATTTTTCCTTTGATGATACCATCTCTTATTTCCACAGGATACTCGCTATCAAAGACTGCAGGTACTACTATATTTCCTTTTTTATCTACAATGCCTATAAATTCTCCTTTGCTGAATTCATAATATTCGCCTTGGAGATGCACCGCTTTGATTGAATGAAAAGAGTGTTTTCCAAGGCGATGCCCACAGGTGTCTATCATCCAGTATTCTTCCTCATCATTATTGCTTTTTTGTACAAAAGCCACTCCATAATCAAATTCGTACGTCTCAATATTGTAGCAGGTATCGATGGTATGGCCATAAGGATCGATTACTATGTTTTCCCCTTCTCCTTTTTCTACAATGGCTCTGTTATTCTTATATGGTCTGATTCTCCCTTCATCTCTGTACCATATTTTTCCAGTAGTATCGATTACCTGGGAGTAGTTAATATGGTTGATGCTATCCCGTTTAGTGGCGATAATACGACCATTGGAATAGGCTTCCAGCGTATAGTTGGAAGTATCGGAGCGATAGATTTCGTGAAGTGTAGTATCCATTAGCATGTAAATAGTCCTGTTGTTAACAGGGTAAGTTTGGCCTATGAAGTAACCTTTTTCAGCTATTTCCAGCAATTGGAAGCGGGAGAAAGGCAACACCATTTTGCCATTCAAATTAATTGCTCCAAAGGAATCCCGATGATTTTCATATGCTTTATGTAGAAAGATGAGATTTTTATTATAATAAAGCAGATGGTTGTAGATAGTATCAACCACAAGATGACCTATGCTGTCAATAACGCCCATCATTTGCGTGGTAGTTGTTATTTGTGCATAACCATTTTTGAAGCGATCTACTTTTGCATATGAAGAGGTAAAAACTAATTTCCCCTGTTTGTTGATATACTGTGCCTGCGTGCCTTTATACACTAATGCCATGCCGTTATGAAAGGCTTCAGCACGGTCATAAGCCGCAGAAATGATCATCTTTCCAGATGGATCTATATAACCAAAATAGCCGTCTGATCTTACGGCAGCAAGTCCCTCTGAAAAATCATCAGCTTCTGCGTAAACAGGTGGTATGATAATCTTACCTTGTTGATCAATAAAACCGACTTTACCATGCTCAGTAAATATGAATAGTGGTTTGTCTTTAGGGAAATTACAGGCTGCAACTCCCGAGAGTAGCATTAGGAGGAAAAGTATTTTCCTGCTGATCATAGGATGTAGTGTTTAGGACATCGTAATATTACTGCTTTCTGGATAATTATGCAGTAATGAGGTTACAGGTATGGAGGCAGCGTTTTAATCAATCATAAATAAAGGGAACGAATCACATCGTTTCCTTAGATGATAGCCGAGAATTCTATCAATACTTCCATTTTGCATTTAGTAGCAAAGGAAGAAAGTAATGTATCTGTCGAGGCAGGCTGTTATCCGTTTTGTTTGATACGAATCAGTATCAGAAAGGTGAAGAACAGAAAGACGCGCAATCCTGCTGCTATGGCTATTTTTTCCTGAATAACTCATTGTCTCCATCTTTATTAGCTGAAACAAACTTGCCTTCCATTAAATTGGAGGAGAATAGAAAAGTTGTCACGAATAATGATCTTAAACAGAAACACTCATCGTTTCCATTCTTTCAAATTTGCCGGCTTTTTGCTGATACAGCAGAGGAGATATAGGATAAGATTCAGTATTGTAGCATTTCAAAGCCGTCTCCATTAAAGGTTGCAGCAGCTCTTTATTTTCAAATCCGGTAACCAGCAGAAGGTTCCTGTTGGAAACAGTCATGATTAAATTTTCTATTGGAAAATTTTCTTTAGACCAGCATTCTTCCAGCAGTATGAAACTGCTTTCATAGGTATTGTCGCATTTGAGGGAATAGAGTCCTGTCCGGAGTTGCGTAATCTTAACCTGTTTAAGTTTTTTACGCAGATTATTCAAACTGATGGTATGTATGGTGTGTATGTCTAGTCCAAGTGCCGGCAGCTCTTCAATGGTGAGGTAGCGGAATTGTTCTGCTGTATCCAATACATAGATGATGGCAAGATCGCTGTTATATTGGGCCAGGGCGAGGTGAGTCGAAGTACTGGAGGCGGCCAGCTTCTCCATCAGGTCAGCAGCATATTTTACGTTACGTATAATAGGAAGTATATCAGCCGTCTCCGGATTGGAATGCTGCTGGATATTGCTCATATGCGGCATGATAGTCAGTTTGGCTATCAGGGTGGATTTATTTTCAGGATGCTGCAGGTATTGGCGGTAGCTGTTATCCGTAAATATTTCGAAGCTATGATCTCCAAGATGGCCTCTGAGTGCGAGGTTGGGCGCCATTGTGAAATGGTATTGCGGATATTCCTGCCGGAGTCTTTCCAGGCATTCCATTGTAAAGCTGGCCTGGCTCAGCAGGGGCTCAGAGGAATTATGTTTTTGGGAACGCTTCCAGAGGTACAGCGCTAATGCTACCACTGCCACTGCACAGAAAATAATGTAGTATGCTACCATTTTGGCTGAATAAGGTCAACAAACTTACATCTTTTTTATGTACGGGAAAATATAGCTGCGTACATTTTACCTGACCTGAAAACGGAAGGCCTGTCGCCCAGGTATTTGCTGGATGCAAAGCCGTTATCCCTGAAAAGTTGTTGCAGTGCAGGATACTTTATAGGGTAGGGCACCCAGGTATTGGCGGCGTTGGTGTCGTACTCCACGATGAGGAACTGTGCATCCGTCGTCAGGTGCCTGGATAGCTGTCGTATCAGTGTATGCTTATCTTTTACATAGTGTAGGGAGTTAGCCAGGAGGATACCACGGAAATCTTTGGCAGGCAACTGTTCCTGCTCAAAATTCAGCTGTTTGGTAATGATATGGATATGATGTGGATTAGGAAAGGTATCCAATCTTACGGGCTGTTGATCTATGGCATAGATCGTACTTTCCGGTGGCAGGAGGTTAGCCAGCGCAAAAGTGAATAGCCCGCTGCCACAGCCAAGGTCGGCCCAGGTGCCTGCTGGATAAGTGTGTTTAATCAATGCAATCGCTTCCCGTAATTCCATTTTACTAAGGTACGCTATTCAGCAAAAAAGAAGAGCTGACTCAAAAGTATTGTGTCAACGCTCCTTCATATGACGACCTGATTATTTACTGGTGTTGTATGATTGTACGATAACATCAATGTTGTCCTTTGTCAGTTGACTGCCGTTGATAAACTGTACTACACTGGGTTTGTCGGCCAGGTATTCACTGAGGTCTGCCCGGAAATTTTTGTTTTTCGCTGGTACTACCAAATGGCCTGGCACACCTTTTTTGCTAAGTACAAAAGTGCTCGCAGGTAGTCTTTTGGTGTTGCGATTCTGGCTCGCATCAAGAGAAGCACTGAAGTCTGTAACATCGCCAAATAATGGTTTGGCCTGTTGGAAATAGACTACATAAAGGTTTAGGTCGCCCTGGATGCGGATTTCCGCGAAACATTTACCTGCTGTTTTGTTTACCAGAGATTTGGTCGGCAGTTTCACATTATCCAGTACGGTAAATAAAGCCTGATCACCGTCTTCATAAAATCCTATGCAATCCTCTGCAGTGATGGTGATGGCTTTGCTGTTTACATCTTCCCGGAATCGGAATCTATCTGGTGTATCGAAGGTGTATTTAATTAAGCCTTTCCTGATGGAAGAATCTTTCAGTAGATAATAGCCGGTACTAAAATAACTTTCGGTATAGATATTTTTTTTATCGGTAAAAATGCCTTGGGCTTTGGCGCTGGTATAGGACGCGCAAATGGCGATCATTGCTGCTACAGTAAATTTGCATCTCATGGGTACAACATTAATGGCGCAAGATACTGACTTTGATTCACCGGCAAATAAAAAAAGCCGGTCTCCAGAAGTGGAAACCGGCATTTACCCTAATTTATGAATGTTTATGCAAAAACCAATTATCGTGCGGCCGAAAAGGTGCCTGTAATGACCTCATCGCCGTTTTTATCTACTGCAAAAAGCTGCAATTGTGTATGAGCATCGTTTACGCTTCTAACCAGCAGGTAATTACTTTTAGTAGTTTTTACTACGAAATTTGGCAATGTCTGGAACCAGGCCGCAGGGTTCCAATAGCGCTCTACGTAGGTATACATAGCATTCCTTGACAGGTAATAAACGCATGGCGCTGCGGTGCTTCTGTTGACATACGCAGCAGTTACAGTACCTCCGAAGTTTCTGGCGCCAGTAATCTGGCTATCGAAGAATGCCATATCTTCCGGTGTAAACTGTTGGAATACCAGTTGTAACGCAGCTTTACTGCCATTCTTGAAAGTCAGGTTTACTGGATTGTCCAGCCACTGCGCCATAGGACTGTCGTCGGCAGTGAGAATATCTACCAGGTCATAATCAGCGTTGAACCATGCTAATGGTGTTTTCTGACGAACCAGTTTCAGTTGTGTACCTCCTTCTGGTGCGTAGATGGTTCCTTTGCGGTATGCCTGGATAGCAATGGTATCAGGCTTAGCATCTAATACTTTGAAATAGTAATCACTTACACCACCCAGTTCATAGAGTGTACTTATAACTGAGCCACTGGCAAAGCTAAGCAATGGAGAACCAGTAGCGCTGCTTAGTTGATATTGTTCAGGCGCACCTGGACCGGGGTATGGAGATTTAGTGGTGTATGTCTTTTTCGCAGTGTCGAAACGGAAGAGTATAGGCGTTGCCGTTACAATGCTGGTATCCGGATTAGGGATCAGCATCAGCCATCCGTTAGGTGCATCAGCGAGATACGATTCTATTTTTTTGTTCAACTCGGCCTGCTTTGCCGCAGTGCGGTCCAGGTCAATATCATTATCGTATTTAGTACAACTCACCACGCCAATGCAGAGTATCAGCAAAGCAAGTAATTGATGGGTTCTGCTCATTTTTCTTGATTTAAACATGATAGACTACTCAGGGTTGCAGTGTGTTGATTACTGAATCCAGCTTCACTTCCATGGCATGCAGGTCAATACCTTTGCTGGTATAAAAGTCGTACACCATCTTGTATTTCTTCAACAGCTTAGGATTCTGAGATGCCTGTTGCAGCACTATCGTTTTAGGATAGCGGATCATCGTTTCTACTGTTGTAGCAAAATCCTCTTCAGGAAGATAACCACCATAGGCCGTGAAGAAACCATCTTTACGTGCCTGCGCATCGGTATGACTTTGGAATTCCAGGTTATAATAAGTACCCTGGCTTACCTGATCATATCCTTTAGGACGGCCATATTTATGGTCCAGCTGGTGTGCATGTTCATGATAAACTGTGCATATATGATCCCTGATCCATGCCAGATCGAAGTCATAGCTATCTACTGCACCCATGCCTAATCTATAGTATTGTCCGTTCAAACCTGCACCGGCAGCGAGCCCGGAGTTGATAGAGTTGAAATGTATACCGGTGCCGATGGTCAGGTATTCGATGGGGAGTTCATTTTTACCAAATAGTGGTGCAAACTTAGCAATTGGCTCCAGCCACATATGTTGTACTACGTTCCTGGTATAAGGCAACACTTTTTTGTAAAGTGCAGGTACATAGAAGGTAGTAGGATCGATCACACGCGGATCAAATTTGTATACTACTGTAACGCCATAAGTTTTACGCAGCTGTAATATCAATGTATCCAGCGCATTTTGTGGCGTGCCGATAGGGAAGTAGTCGATGGTGTCGTTAATAATCGGCTGTTTATCTTTATAGCAGGAACTGAAAGTCACTGCTACAGCGGCCGCTATTATGGATAATTTAAAAAGCTTTTTCATACGCAAATAAGTTAACATTAACGAGGGTTCAGCTCACTGGCAATAGGTGTGTTCCTTTCTTGTTCCAGTCGCGGTATTTGAATGGCTTTACGTAAGTCGGCCACATCAAGTGTCGCTGCTGGCGCTTCATTTCTGCCAAGTCTATGCAGTACCTTAATTTTAAGACGTTTGATATCGAACCAACGTAAGCCTTCGTTGATGAATTCTTTTCTTCTTTCCAGCAGAACAGTATCCAGCAACGCCGTAGGCGCGATGTTTACGTCCAGTTTGGTATAAGGAGAATAGCGTTGTGCGCGTAATGCTTCGATGTCGGTGAGTGCATCAGCAACGGAACCATTATTCCTTAACAGGGCCTCTGCGCGGTTCAGTAACACTTCTTCCATAGAGAAATAAGGTGTTTTGATAGGCGTGTTATTGGGGCTGTTAGGCTGGGTAGCGTATTTAATGGCAATCACGCGCTGATCGATAACAGTACCTACAGATGTAAATACCTGTTTGCGCAGGTCATTGGATTTGTACAATGCATAAATGGAATCACTTGGGAAAAATCCACAAATACTGAAACCTGTTGGGGTAATTGGGCCCAGTGTTGCATTATATGCGAGCATGAGGATATTTGGATGAGAGGCCGGGTCCATGAATCTGTTGGCAAAGAAAGGAATACCGCTGGAGGTTTTATACGGAAGATCTTCCGTTAAAACTCTTACGCTGCGGCCTTTCTGTGCAATAACTGCGTCCGCATACTGTACGGCGCCTGCCCAGTCTCCTTTATAGAGCTTAACCCTGGAGAGAAAAGCATTGGCAGCGGCAATGGAGAAATGATAAGGGTTAGTGCTCACGGCGGATCCGCCCTGCTGGAGTAATGCCAGACCATCAGTCGCATCTGCTTCTACCTGGTCGTATACTTCTTTTACGGTATTACGTTTATAGTAGTTGATATTACCTCGGGCAACAGCAGTAACAATCGGTATCCCCAGACTCGTACCAGCGGTGCCGGCATCATAGTGTTGTCCGAAAAGATTTACCAATATAAAGTGGCAGTAGGCGCGGATCAGCTTTGCTTCTCCTTTGATGGCCGCTTTTTCTTCTGCGGTGCCGGTGGCTTTGTCAACGCCTTCCAGCGCCACATTGGCTACATATATTTTAGCATAGTACTCCGCATAGGCGCGCGCAGGGCCAGTGCCGGCATTATCAGGGTAATCATCTTTCCATAAATACATGGGCAGATAATACGTGATATTGGAAGCCTGTGCCAGTCCTGCATGATAGTCATAATCATCTGTAAGGATGTCTGTATACAGATCATGCCTTATCGGATAACCATTGACGAGTACTTGTGCATATTCTTTGGTCGTATTTAATGGTGCCCTGTTGTCGTATGGCTCCTGCGTGAATTTCTTACAGCTGCTGAAGGCCAGACTGCTCACAGCCAGGATTACAGCGGCATGCTTTATGGTGCTTTTAAATTGTTTCATCTGGTTTCTGTTTAGAATGAGGCATTCAGTTTCAGCGTATAGGTGGTAGGGTTAGGCAAGCTTACGCCGCTGATGATGCTCTGAGGGTCTACGCCTCTGAGATCTTTATCTGCCCAGAAATACAGGTTGTTGGCAGCCAGTGAAAGTCTTGCATTTCTGATAACCTTGCGCTGATTAGGTTTATAGCGTGGCACAAAATCATAAGAGAGATTAATCTCGCTCAAACGTAATACAGCTGCATTTACTACCATTACATCGCTTCTGTTGTATGCAAATTCACGCTCAATAAATGCAGAGCTATAGTATGCGTTCTGGATATTGGATACCAGGCCAGGAACGTTGGTATAAGCCTCGTCACCAGGAATGCGCCAGCGTGCCGCCACATCCTTCTGGGTAGCCATATTATCCGGATAGATACGGCTTACTATCGGGTTTCTGAATACCTTGTTACCAAAGCTATAAGTAAAGAAGAAGCGGAGTTCAAAGGCTTTATAGTTAAAGCTATTGGTGAAAGAACCAGTAACAGTAGGATCACGTGAACCCATATACGTAATCAGGCTGTCGTCTTGTGATGTCAGCAGGATATTATCCATGATGGCGCCTTTTGCACCATAGAATAATGGCTGACCATTGTTTTTATCCAGGCCGGCAAATTTATAGGCATACAGGCCATGTAATGGTTTGCCCTGCGCACCATAACCATCAGGAGAGGTTTTGTTGGTGAGCAATGGAGAGAAAGTACCACTGGTAACCGTATTCTTCACCTGACCAACGAGGATATTGAAATTCCAATGGAAGTCTTTGGTCTGGATGATGTTCTTGATACCGAGTGTAACGTCTATACCTTTGTTGTTCATGCTGGCCCAGTTGATGGTTTTGGTACCAAAGCCATCTTCGTAGGATACATTGCGATCAGCCACAAGGTCTTTGTTATCGCGGTTGTAGAACTCAGCTGTCAAAGTAAATTTATTCCATAATCCCAGGTCGATACCAAAGCTGGTGGTATAATCTCTTTCCCAGTTGAGGTTAAAGAGTTCAGGGTTGGTAATACGTAAGCCCAACTCATTATAGTTATCATCGCCACGGTTGTAGTTCTGATATCTTGCGTTGATAGCGGGAGAGTTCTGCCAGGCGGTACCACGGAGTGCATAGCTACCACGCACTTTCAGGTAATCGAAGGCAGTAACGGCTTCCATCCAGTTTTCTCTATGCACGTTCCAGGCAGCACCAATGCTGTAGGTAGGCAGGAAGTGATTTTTGGTGTCGGTACCAAACATATTGCTACCATCTACTCTGGCCGCGAGGTCCAGCATATATTTCTGTTGGTAGGTATAGTTGGTGTTGATGAAAAACGCGGTTTTATTTTCATGCGTGAAACCTTCCTGGTAGTATTGATCACCTCTTTGTAAAGCCTGACGGATGGCCAGTTCACTAGGAGAGATGATACGGCCTGAATAATATTGATATCCATAACCTCTTACATAGGAATAGTTCACTTTATCGGCGCCGATTTCGAAACCACCGAATACATTCAACTCATGCTTGTTGGCAAAGAGATGATTGTAGTTGAGTGCATGACGCATGGTAAGGAAAGTACCTCTGGTACTGCGCTGGTCAAGGATACCACCCAATGGCAGGATCGTTTGTGGGATCGCGTTAGGGTCATTCGGGTCTTTGTACAGCAGTGGGTTCATTTCAGCAATGGAGAGTGGGTTGTCCACACGGTAGGCGGCAGCAACGTTAGAACGTTCTGTCATCACGTGGTTGTTATCAGCAGACACTTTGCGGGCGGAGAGCAATGCCTCATAACGCAGGCCTGGCATGATCTTATAGTTCAGGCGCAGTGCGGTCCTGATCTCCTGTGATTTCAGGGTGTTGAAGTTTTCGTTCAGCTCTTGTAAGATGTTGAACGGTGCATAGTCACGGAGATAATATTTATAGTTACCATTTTCATCATAAGGCACCATGGCGCGGCTGGTGTTGGCGGCGTAGCTGAATGGGTTCAGCTCGAAGTCGCGGGTGGTAGCACCATTGGAGGTGGCGCTATTGAAAGTACCTGGTGCGAGCTGATCACGGTATGAGAAATTGGTAGAGAAGTCGATGTCGAGTTTCTTCGTAACGTTAACGGTACTACGGAAATTAACCGTATATCTGTTTACGTTATACCCGATAGCCTGTCCATCATCGTGGAGATAGCTTCCTGAAACGAAGTAGGTAGCGATATCGTTACCACCGCTCAGAGAGAGGTTATGTTCCTGTACGATGTTGTTGCGGAACAATACATCGAACCAGTTGGTATTAACGCCTCTCGCTTTGTTGAGCATGGCGTTGGCCTGATCTACGGAAATTTTACGTTGTGTGTATTGGTTGTAGATATCAGTAAAAGCACCAGTGCTGGAAGGGTAGTTGAGTACAGAGAGATAACCGTAGCGATAGAGTTCTGCGGAGAGGTCCATCTGCTCTTTGGAGTTCATTAGGTTGAAGGTGGCTACTTGTGGCTTCACGCCCAGTGTCCATGCGGTTCCGGCATTTACGACCAGGTCGCCTTTTTTACCTTTTTTAGTGGTAATGGAGATAACGCCGTTTGCAGCGCGGGTACCATAGAGGGAGGTAGCAGAACCATCTTTCAACACTACAATGTCTTCAATATCGTTAGGATTGAGGCCGGCAATTGCAGAACCCAGGAGGGCTGCAGGATCGCCGGAATAGAGTTGGTTGGGTTGAATATTGGCAGGGGAGGTAATAGGTACCCCATCTACTACGTATAATGGTTCCTGGTTGGCACTGATAGAGGCGCTACCACGGATACGGATCTTAGGAGTAGTACCGAAAGTAGAAGAAACATTTTCTACTGCCACGCCGGCAACGGCGCCTTGCAGCATGTGTGATACATCGCCAACGCCTGAACGCTGAATAAGCGATTTATCTACCTTACCAACAGAACCAGTGAAGGTTTCTTTGTTAAGTGACTGGAAACCGGTAACGATCACTTCATTCAACGCTTTTTCAGCAGGGCGTAAAGTGATATTCTGTGGTTTACCTTTGTGGACTACAATTTCGCGGGTAGTAAATCCTGGATGATAGATAACCAGTACATCTCCTTCGTTTGCCTGGATAGAAAACTTGCCATCGGCGCCGCTGCTTTGTGCGGAGGTAGACTTACCTTTTACGAAGATGGTAACGCCGGGAATAGGAGCGCCAGAAGAGTCGCTTACCTTACCTGTTACAGGTTCCTGCTGTATTACAATAGGAGTGGTAGTAGCAGGAGTGTGGTGGGTGGAGGCAGCGGAATCTGCATACACAAAAACAGAACTTTTGCCAATGGTATATTGCAGGCCTTGTTCTTTAACGGTAGCATCCATCACAGTACGTAGGGGCATGTCCGTTATATCCAGGTCTACAGGTTTCAATCCTTTGATCAGGGATGATTTACATACCACTGCAAAGGAAGTCTGTTTTTTGATAGACATGAATACCTGTTCTACGGGGATTCTTTTTCCTGAAATGGTCATGTTCTGCGTACTACCTCTTACACTGATATGTAAGCAGGTCAGCATGAATACAAAGGCCGCCAGTCTCTTCCATAGCGTACCTGGCCGGTCCTTGGGAGGACAGCCCACATAGGTGTGCATTTGCATAGATCGGGTTTAGTTTTGATTGATAAATGTTCCTACCCTTGGTTATTACACTAAAGGCATAGCACTACATTACCATACAGGATTTTTTTCTGTACAGATCATCGTTGTTATATTTCAACTTATTATAGCCTACAGTTTTCTGACAACCAGCTTTCTGCCATTGTCATCGATCTTAAATTTCAATCCAGATGCAGCCATGAACTCCAGAACGGTTGACAGGTTCTCACTTCTGCTGATCTCTCCCCAGAAGGTGATGTCAGGGATGACATCTTCATACACTACATCAATATTATACCAACGGGAAATCTGTTTCATTACTTCCGACAATGGCATATTGTGCAGGTTCATCATTCCATTTTTCCAGGCAAGGGTTCTGGCGGTATCTGCTTGTTGTACCAGTAAGGCGTTGTTGCCACTGTACTTCATTTCCGCCTGTTGGCCTGGTTTTAATATACTTTCATTGGTTGATACTATTGAGGGCTTCACCATTACCTTTCCGGTGATGAGGGTTACCCTGGCGGCCATATCATCCTGATAGGCGCTGATATTAAAGCTGGTGCCTAATACATTCACGATACCATCTTTGCTGCTACCGGTAGTGGAGGTGAAATGCACGCGGAATGGTTTGTTGACATCCTGTGCGATTTCAAAATATGCTTCTCCACTTACTTCTACGCTACGGTCTTTTCCATTGAAGGCTACCGGATAACGCAAGGTGGTGGCGGCATTCAGCCATACGCGGCTACCATCAGGCAGTTGCAGGTGATATTGACGGCCACGGGGCGTGGAGATACTATTGTATACCACTGGTCCGTTTTGTTGTTCACTTTTTTGTTGATAGGCCAGCTGCCCGTTTTTTAGTACTGCATTACCGGCTTTTTCCTGTTCCAGTTTACCATCTTTCAGACTGTCGAGCACCACGGTGCTGCCATCAGAGAGGGTAAGTATAGCGCCTTCACGGCCAGGGGCTGGGTCGGCCACCATGGCGATACTACCGGTATGGGCTATACGGGGTTGCATCCACTTAAACACGCTTATACCTGCTACAATGGCAGCAGCAGCGGCTACTGAACGCCAGGAGAAGAGGAGTGTCATTGTTCGATGACGACTATTTCCTATAATTCCTGCGGCCATTTTCCGTCGACTGTCCATGTTCAGGGAACCATCATCTTCGGTTTGTTCCCAGCTGGCTCTCAGCAGCTGATCCAGTTGGGCGGTGGCTTCCGGAGCTTCCATAAGGGAATCCAGTTCCTTACGTTCCTCGTCGGAGAGCGCCTGCCTGCAGGAAAGCTCAAATAGATATGCCAGTCTGGACGATTGATGTTCCAAGGTATTGCGGTTTTACACTATAAGGACAACAGGAATTTAAAAAAGGGGGTAGTGGGGGAGAAAAAAAATAAAATATTTTTTCACTTAGGCGTTCAGGTTAGTAGCGAGAAACCTGGCAATGGTTTGATTGGCCAGCTGCAGATAGGTTTTTACCGTTTCGCGGGAGATATTCAATTCGCCGGCGATCTGTTTATAGGTAAGGCCTTCGCGGCGATTGAGCAGCCATACTTTTTGTTGCTGGGGGGGTAACTTACTGATAGCGTTATCCACCAGGCTATGCTGTTCTTCAATTACTTGTTGCTCGTCTTGCTCGGGGCTTGTTTCCGGCTGTTGGCTAATCCAGGCCTGCCTTTGCTTGCGTTCCCGGGTCATTTTCTTTAGCTCGTTGAGCATACGATTACGCGAAATAACGTAGAGGAACGTACGAAAATTACGTATCTCTGCCAGCGTTTCTCTGGTTTGCCAGATTTGTGTAAACACGTCCTGTACTATTTCTTCCGCTAATTCTTTGTTGTCAAGATGTTTGCAGAGGAAAGTATAGAGCGGGCCTGAATGGATGACCACGAGGCGGGTAAAGGCTTTTTCATCGCCCTGGGCAACATGCAGTAGCAGCACAGATTCTATATAGTCATTCGCTGAGGGCAAGGGTTGATATTTATTAAATGGTATAGGGTACTGATGACAACAAGATAAAACAATTTATGTGAGTACATAGCCTAATTCTATGAGCGGTTCGGCTGGTTGGCTGCCGACTGGCCGCAGTGGTTAGTTGGCAGACTCCGAGTTTGTTTTATTGGCATTATAGATATCTTCCAGCATTTGCATTCTACGTTCCTGGCTGACAGCCTGGTTAAACAGCATAAGGTTGTATAGCAGGTGGTTATTACAGGCCATCAGGAAAGTGTTGGCCACTGGGCTGTTTGCGACTTCAGCTTCCCATATCAGGTAGCCTTTTTCAGGTGCCTGTTTGAGTAGTTTTACGTTCACTTTAGGCTCTTCACTGAGGTAGTCGGCCTGCCAATGGTAGTATGCCAGCGCTTTCACATAGTCGCCGGGGAGGTCTTTAGTTTCATCGAGGGCCTTATCTTCGAGAATCGTAACAGCGAGGCCGGTGCCTCTTTCATTCCTGAAAAAAACTTGTCTTGATTCTGCATTCACGCCATTGTATCGCCAGTCGCCAGGCAGCGTGATCATAGGCTTGAGGGCGGAGAATTTAAAGCTGGTGGTATCTTTGGTTTCCAGGAAGCGGTAGCAGTATTTTTGAGTGTTGCCGCTATCGGAGAGGCAGAGTTTTCCTTCGTTGAGGGTGCCTTCCAGCACGCGGGTGGAAATACCTTCCAGTTTGGTGTCAGTAGGGACTCCTTCGTTGCTGAGATGGATTTTTATCGAGCCGCCATCGACATCATAACGGCCACGCATACTGTATTTCCTGCCCCAGCCAAACCACTTGCTTACCGCTTCGGCATTGTCGCTGTTTACAAATTGTGCAATGGCAGTACCATCAATATAGAGGCGTAGGTAAGTATACACCTTGGATTTGCCGCTGCCCGCCGGACTAGTCTGCGCATAATATAAGCCGCCAACAGTTGGTGTTTGCGCTTGACTATATTGAAAACCAATGGATAATAATAGAATGAGTATACAAAAACGCATAAACGAATATCGATAAAAGCCACGGCGAAGATATCTTTTTAACCGATATTTTGCTGCATTTTACCGATTATGACCGGGGGCCAACCGAAAGCCTCTTTGTTAATAATAGCCAGGGATGCATATTTGAATATCTTTTTGCTTATGTTGTACCTCGCTGCGATCATCCTTACTAACATCCATCTGATCTACCATCAGCTGACCTCTAATATGGACTTGTATCCATTTAATAATATCCGTAATTATACACGGAGAGAGCGTATCCTGGAAGCAAGCATAAATTTCTTGTCAATGGGATTCCCGGTATTGGCGTTACTGTCTGGTTACCGGGAAATTGTGCTGGTGGCCTGCATCGAACTAGGACTGATGCTGGCAGGAGAGTTTTATACATGGTGGACAGCTTATTTCTTCGGACCAAGATTTGCCTGGCAGAAAAACTGGCAGGAGCTTTATACCCGTACATTCGGACAAACAATTATTATTCTTCCTTCCAGAGGCAAAAACCCTGTGCCTAACCTGGAGCATTGTATCCTGCATCTGCTTACCTTGTTATGTTTTGTAGGTTGTTTGTTGTATTACGTATATGGATAATGGAGTGAGATGATGTGCGTCTTACTGGATAAATTTATTTTTGCTGGAATTTATTTAAGTATCTTTCCCTGAAAGTCCTTTCTGGCTTGTACTACCGATATTTATATGCCGCTGCTCACACCTGGAGGCCGTGGTATACATATTTATATAAGCGAATAGTTACCTTCACTTTTTCTATACTTATTAGGTTGCTCAATGTAACTGGATGATGCATATCAAATTTATTCTGACTATACTAATTGTAGGCGCCTGGAGTGGAGGCTTCATTGTTGGATGTTATGCTGGTATCCAGACAAGAGATATTGATCTTGATACCGGCGCAAGGATCAAAACCCGCTGGGGTGGAAGGATCAGACAGCAAGAGCTAAAACAATTCAGAGATAGCCTCACCGATGAGATAATGTTGAAACGTATAAACAAGGCCATCAAGCTTCTAAATATTGCTGATGCCTTATTCTATGCATTTGTAGGACTCAGCCTGCTGCTGGTGAGCGCCATTTTAAAAGGATAGCTGTTAAGTTAGAATTACTATATGCATTATCGTGATTAGTATCTTGGATGGCTTATTTTTGTATCCTTGACCAATATCAATATTTTGCCGATATCTTAATAAAAATTTTATATGAAGAATGGCAGTCGCCTATGCCTGCGTATAACCGTTTGGGTTATCTGTATCATTTTTTTTAATCAACATAAAAGCTATGCGCAATCAACGCTAAAGCTGCAAAAACAGCAGCAAATAGCGCTCACTTTTATGAGCTACCTGGAGCAGAAAGACTTTGAGCATACCTTACCACTAATCAGTTCCAAACATAGGACCAGCGCGGAGTTTAAAAAGGCCTGGCTGAAAGCAGCTGAAGAGCTATCTGCGGTTACTCCGATCACAGTACCTTCCATTCGCATCATAACGAAACCAGGAGATCAGGCTGTAATATATTATTGTATAAGTACAAATAAGGCTAGAAATGAAGACCTATATAAAGTAGAAATAACATTTGCAAATGATACAGATACAGTCATTAGTAAACTGTTTTTTTCTAACAGGGCAGGCATAGTTGCGGAACAAATGTTTAGTAAGCCGGCCGTTTTAAAACCTGCAACTGGCGCACGCGTGCCTCTGCCACCACCAGTTCCTCCACCAGCAAGGTCAAAAGAAAAATAGGAATTTGATCAATACTGAAACGAAAAGATAGCTAGACGATGAATATTGAAATGGCATCACGTCAATATCTACTCAATAAAAATTCTATACTTATGCGTTACGGAATATTCTCGCTCTTACTACTAATTTCTTTGCTGACAATGTCAGTCTCTGCACAAGTGAAAAAGGCGGATCCGGTAAAACTACATTCACTTTTATAAAATTGATCCAAAAAAGTACCAGCTGAAGGATGAAGTATATAAATTTCCTAATTGACACTAAAGCGTTTTACTATCAGCGGCGCATTTTCTTATTGATAATTATAATAATTATTTCTGTGATAGCCTCTGCTCATTTGGAGCATAGTGTTACCAAAATAACCAAGATTAATGTTTTGGAAGACTCGACTGCCAAATACAAGGTATTGTATAATAGTAGTTCCAATATTGCGACAGACCTAAACCTCAATAGTATTCAGCGTTTTGTGGCTAAAACATTTGCGTTGCATCATCATGCCTTTCAACAAGCAGATGTGGATGCCTTGACGCAGTGCATCGACGAAGCGCTACTGAAACATGGCTACGGTCTCATAGCATATGAGCTACCAGATTGGGGAACACCTGATTTGGTTATAATTTCTATTGTTGTTTACCAAGTTCCTGGCACCGAAAAAATCATTCGAACTTTTAACCGGAACAAAAAAACAGAAACTGAAATAAAGCTGAACGGAACTACGACACGAAAAAGCGCTGCAGGAATAGACGAAATGGTAACAGTGGCGGCACAACTTATAGTAAAAGTGGAGGTAGAATACCACGCCAATGGCATTTTAGATGGTGGAAAATCGGATACACAAGCCATCCTATTTAAGACTAATGGTACTTTTGACGTAGCAGCCATGCACTCCAAATAGAAACACACATCTAATAAAATTAAACAATACTTTTTTTGTATGAGGAGATTTATTCTCGCCACCACAGCCCTACTGACCTATATAATATATGCCTGGTTTATCCTGTTTTACATTTTTGCGATTGACGCCGGCATCAGTGAAGATTACTATTTTAAATTTCAATTATGTGTTGGAGCCACTTTTCTTGCCTGGGCTTTGAAGGTCTGTACCAATATCCGGCTACGTTCCTTTCGCATCCTGATTACTGATACACTTTTAGCGGCTGCCACCTGCTTTATATTTAACAGTATTAATGCTATTCTAACTGGCATAGCGCTGCTCGCCACTGGCGCCGGGATTATCTATTTCTTTCGTAATGCGGTGAAAAATGAATTTGAATAATATGAGGAGCATGTTTCTTTATTCAAAAGCAATGTATTTAATGCTCTGCATATTATTGATTACAAAGGTAGCAGCTGCATATTCTTATCATAACCTGCAACCCAACCATGTTATATTGGTTAAAAGAACAGATACAATACCGGCATATCAAGATATGAATACCTCCACTTGTAATATAGAGATGGATGTCAGGCAATCCAGGATCAATGATTTTGTGGCTAAACTTTTAGCAAAGCATGACAGGCGCTTAAAAGACAAGGATAATCAGGCCCTGACTACCTTCATCAAAAACGTTTTTGAAAACACGGCCGGATCTGGAAGTGCTGTTTATGAATTAGCAGAATTAGGTATCAATGACAGGGTGTATATATCGATTGATACTTATGAAGCGGTTAATACAGAGCGTGCGCTGGGTACGTTTATGTATATTGAGGAATCAGAAAAGGTTTATACTCACAAAGGTAAAGATCATTCGTCATCGACAAAAAATCAAGGTCAGGCCACCCATGAATGGAAAAACATTGCCGCTAAGCTGATGATAAAGGTCTCCGTAACGTATGAAGGGAGGGGTTTCTTTGATAAAGACAAAAGAGACGAACAATCCATCGTATTTAAAACCGATGCCACTTTCGACCGTAGAAATTAACTGTCATGCATAAATACTTACTCTTTCTCCTGATATGCTGTTGGTCCTGCCAGTCCAATCATGAACAGAAGAAGCATAACCAGCATCCAGTGGATACGGACATCCCGCATATCGTGTCTCTGCTAACATCCACCAATTTCCTGGACCTGGATAAAATTGCTGCCCTGCAAGACTATAGGATCGTTCAAACAGATGAAAGTGATCCGGAAGGTAGCAACGCCTCCTGGATCGCTTTTTCCTATTGTAAAAATGAACAACTCAGTTTCTGTGCGGAGTCTAACTGGTTAAATAACCTGGCCTTAGATCGGGTAAGCTTTTATGATGAGCATTTATCAATAAATAAGGACCTTCATCCTAAGGCCTTATTCAAGGATATCAAGGCTTATATAGATACCATTCACCACAAGAATTTCCCCGACGGTACCCTGGAGTATTATTTTAAAGATGATAATCGATATGTATTGTCTTTTGATGTCAGTGATATTCCCGATCTTTACTATGGTGCTGCATCTGTTCATGATATTCCGGATACACTAAGGGTTTGTCAGATCACTTATTTCCCGGCAATCAGGCACTAGGGGCAGCCGTTTAGCAACGTAGTATTTATTGTTGATCCACAAATTGTTCTCATGAAAATCTGCGCTGGTATAATGCTGATCATTTTCCTGGCGGCCTGTAATCATAGCGGGCTTAAAATGCCTTCTGCTGCCATGGAAATCCAACACGATACTATTACGGACCCGCTGGAGCAAATCCCCTTCGAATTAAAATATGATCCAGTCATCAAGGTAACCCCAGATATCTTTGAAAAAGGAAGCAAAGGCACTGGCTCCGTATTATTATATATTGATACCGCTGGCATGATCATTAGCTACAGAGTTAACCAGGCTGCTATCAGCAAGAACGGTGTAGAGACCTACAGTTACAACTATGATACGGATGCAGACAGCAACAAAACGAAAAAACTACTGCCGCTGCTAGATAAATTTGTGAAATCAATTAAAACAGAGAAAATAAGCGAGCCACCTTCCAATGAAGCAATGGTATTCATGGCTGTCTGCAACTTTGAATAAATTGCTGCTGTTTTATCCAAAGAAATTAATCCACCAGGCGTAGAGGTTCATGTAAATAAATGAATACCTTCGCCACCACGACTTTTATTAGCATTTTGAGGTAGACCAACTGTAGCAGTTTTGTTCCTGAGCTGAGTATTAATATTTTAGAGCACCAACGAGCGCACAAATACCGGTAATTATTGATAAAAACTTATCTCCTATGAAGAAAATCAATTTAAATTTTAAATCTTTATTTCTCCTGTATGCCTGTGGCCTGGCACCAATTTTCTTGTTTTGTGGTATAATGAGCCTTTTTGGCGTCGCTACTGTACAATGGGATGGACGAAACCAGGTGGGTATTCAAGGCTTGATATTTTCTATATTCTTTATACCAATATTTGCAGGGGCTATCACAATTCTTAGCTGGGTGGTGCTCAGATTAGGGCATTTCATCTTCAGAACATGCTTCAAGAAGGCTATGCATCACATCGAGCCACAGGAAGAAGAAATCTTCTTTGATGCAGATACTACCAAAAGCTAGTTTACTTCGGCAAAAGTATATTTATGCTGATTGTCTATCTTCGCGTTCTGTAAATTTATCTGGTCTACATGAAGTTTAGCTATTTACCATTTTGCCTTTTCCTGTTTGCTGCTTGTAATTTCGGTAATAAACAACCGCAACAGGTGGCATCAACTCCTGTTATCGATACGCCAAAAGTAGCGGTAGATACCACCATGAACTTCCCGGAAATCGCTGCTATCCCTTCAGGAGATCATTTTCCCGGAAGCCTGTCTTCCTTAGGTATCTGCCACCCCGAAGAGTTTAAAAGTGCTGATACCGCCAGCAAATGGTATGCTATCTACAGAACAGACAGCAACTATTATTATACCTCCATACTGCTACAATTCAGCAGGGTAGATGATCCTGTACTCGAAGGTGAAAAAGGATGGCAGATAGATGCGCCAAATACCAAAGACTCTGTAATCAGTTTGGTTAACGCTGTCCCAGCATTGCAGGAAGGTATTATCCCCGCCATTAGCCTACGTAATACCACGCTAAAGCCGGGCGATACCATTGCATTTAAGTTCAATGGCGCTGACTATAAATTATACGCCACCGGCAATACTGTTAAGAGGCCTGGAGATGAAACCATCTATCATTACCGGCTTTTCCTGGTAGGTATGAAAGATGGCGGGCAGATAACACAGCTGCTGGTACAACACAGCTACCTGGATGACAGCATCCCCGAGATAATGCTGGCAGGGGATATGGATGGTGATGGCTTCCCCGACATACTCATGAACACCACTTACCATTATAACCTCTACAGGCCTACGCTTTTCTTGTCGTCCGGGCGCAGTAAAACAGAACTCTTACATGTTGTTGCTATGAATGATTTCGTAGGTTGCTAAAATGATCTTCACTACCATAAATACAAAATGCCATCAAATGATGGCATTTTGCGTTTTGCAACCGTAAGTAAAATTGTGTGTTGAAATAGATTACCCCGGTCAGCTTTTTTCACAGTTTACTGTTACATATTTTTCAAGCCTTTATAATTATCTTCATAAGCGCTATAGATGCCTGGATCGCGTAATAACAGCTCCGTTTCGCAGTTGTTTTGCAAGGCGTTCTGCGTAAAGTTATGTGAGCCGGTAACGACCATGCGTACACGCTGATGTTGGTATTCTCCATCTATCATCATAAACTTGCTATGGATGTTCTGACGCGGCCTGGACTTGTCTTCCAGGTTCAGCATCTTTACATAAGCGCCTTCTTTTTCCATCTGCGCTATCTCATCGATAATGCTGTCGTCGATTTTATTTTTAACAACCAGCTCAATCTTAGCACCTTTTTTCAGCAGCTCATGTAGCTTCTGGGCCACGTTTAAGCGACTGTTAACCCAATCAGACATTCCCACACGAACGGTAGTATTGGCAGGATCTGTGATATCATTCAGTATGTCGATAATGAAATCATCGCCAGTAAATGCACCATTCTTACGCATAGGCAAGAAACAGGCGCGGATGCCAGCGACATCATCATTATATTCTTTATACTGATAATTCTTCATGCCGGATACTGCACGCGATTCCATATCTGTCCAGTAGTTCAGATAGGCTTTATATAATCCTTCCTGTTGCAGTACTACGGCATCCTGTACTTTTTTAGTATCGGCTTCGGTGAAGTTGTGCGAGGTCTGAAACACTATATTGGCGGCAGTATCCCGGTCTGTTACCAGTTTAGAGAAGAGAATAAATTTGTTATGATTGATAGCAGATTTACTGGCATCATTGTAGAAAGATTTAGCCACCAGGTTTGCACCGGCATGCTGTAATTCGCGGATTACAGGCTGGTTCTGTTCCTGGGTTTCTTCTCGGCTGATGTCTATCAGCACAAATACATGCACGCCTCTGTTAGCGGCGCGCTTCAAGGCATTGATAATACCTTTATGATCGAAGCCATAGGCAGACATATGTATCGCTGCCTCCGCAGGAGTGGCGTCTATCAAGGAAATAGCCCTGTTCATGATCAGTGGCGACGATATCCCTGCGCCCACCACATCAGGGGCCGTAAATACCGCAGAAGGAAAGCTGATATGCACCGGCACTACTTTGCCGCCTTCAAAATACATCGCCTCACCTTCCCGGCAACCCAGGAAAGTGATAGCGAGTATATACAGACAAACTTTAAAGATCTTCACAACTAGTGATTTAATTTTTCATAAACTGCTATATCCTCAATGCTCAGTCTTCCATTCAGGATGCTGGTACCATTGGTAGTACCGAGTCCCAGCTTATTGATGCGGAAACGTACCGGCTGCTGGATATCCATCAGGAAAGTAGCTGTTTTTGCCACTGGGCCGGCATCGCTGATATCTTTGCCGATCTGCTGCCAGGTCACGCCCTGGTCAATAGAGTATTCCAATCTCCAGGTGGAGCTGGCATCGGTATAATAGGAGCCATAGGATAATGTCAGCTTAGAGGCGCCATTAGGCAAGTCAAATTTCATCATCACATATCCGGAAGTGGTGAGGTTCTGCTGCATACGGATACACTGCTTACCTGCAGGATTATATCTGTCGCGGTCTTTGGTGTTAGCCAGGATAGCCTGGTCCAGTCGCCATAAACCTGTTTTCAGCGTCACATCAGCGGCAGCATAGCTACCTTTAACGCTGGCATCCGGACTTTCAAAATCTTCAGGGAAAGAGAAGTAAAGCGGGCCACTCTGATTGGTAACATCACCAACTGTGCGCAGTGTCAGTGTTTTGCTGGTAGTGCTATCTGTTACGTTGCCTTTAGCATTGTAATACATCGGGATGCCCGTAAAGGTGGCACTGGCAGGAATTTTCTCGGCCGCAAAAGTAGCAGTACTCAGTGTGCGCAAGTAAAGGGAAGAATCAATCCCATCTGTAATCCCTTTGACACCCTCATACACGTCAGCGGCGCCAGGCAATTGCTGGAAACCGCCGTTAACCTGTACCAGCGTTGCTTCATAGCTGCTAAAGTTTTTCGATAACTCCGACATAGAAATACTTCTACGTATAGGCGTTACATTTTGTTTTACCAGCTGGATCTTAGTGGCATTTACATCTATCAGTTGTAAAGCGCCCTGGTAGTTGCGCAGCGTAGCGCCATCCACATTTACCACCAACGAATCACCAACAGTATATGGCATGGCAGTTTTTTCGCCTAGAGAGATAAACACGCCTCTCAGGTTTCCACGGCCGTAATTCTGTATGGCAAAGGTGCCAGCAGGGAGGTTGTTGCCTCTGTTGTCAGATACCACCACACCAGAGATCTGGTAAGCACCGGAAAGATTATCGGTGCTTACTTTCACATCGTGTCCTTTATAAATACTGCGTAATACTTCTATGGATGCCAGTGGACTCAATGTGCCATGTGCATAGTCGATATCTTTTTTCAGACATCCGATGAATGGCATCACCGCAAATACCAGCGCCGGTATATAGAAACGTTTCATGTTTTTTTGCTTTTACTGGTAATGATTAATTTTTATTCCACCACATTTTTATGTTGATATCATCGCCACCCATCGCTGCTACTGCTTTCTGGTAGTTGGATTTGTTGAGTGACTGTACTGCCACCGGATATTTGAAACGTGCTGGCATCTCACCATTGTTTTTCAGGCCCGGACCTTTAGGCAGCACCGGATGTCCGGTACGACGATATTCTATCCACTGCTGGAAGTCAGTGAAGAAAAGCGAATAATATTTCTGCACCATAATCATTTCCATTTTATCTTCCTGTGTCAGATTGGGGTTCCACTTAATACCGTCTTTGGTGAGGTAACCAGTTGGCAACGCAAAGCCCCAGAGTGTAATACCTGCTTCCACGCCATTGTTATAGTACGTTGCAGGATCACCGCTGATATAACCTTTCACTGCAGCTTCTGCCAGTATGAACTGTAGCTCGCTATAGTTCATGATATTACCGAGTAATGGTTCATCTTTCAGGGCAGCGAGGTAATAGGATTTACGCTCAGGTACTGCGCCTGGTGCATAACCACTTTCTGCTCCTTCATAGGCGCCGTTCACGGTGCTGGCCCACTTGGCAATGCGTGGGTCATTCCATTCTATCAGGTTATTAATAAAAAAGGTTGTCAGGCCATTATCGCCATTAAAATCATAATCCCTGTAAGTATTGAATGCAGAGGTATATGGCGCAGTTGTAGTAAAGCGCAGGATAGCAGATTCCGTATTGCTGGTGAAGATAGGGTAGGTGCCTGGTGTTTCTACGATCTGCTTGATCTTAGCAGGTGCATTCATCTCTGCCTTACCCGATACACGCATGAGTAAACGGAGGTAAAGACTATTACCAAATTTTCTCCACTTGGTAATATCACCTGCATACATAGGGTCTAGCGGTGCGTTATCAGTAGGGAGAGTTTGGTTTGCAGCCAGCAAAGTATTGGCATCTTCCAGTCTGGCAAACAAATCGGTATAGATATCTTTCTGTGCGTCAAACTTAGGCTGGAAAACAGTATCACGGCCTTTATTGGCTTCTGAATAAGGCACATCACCGAATACGTCCGTCAGCAGGGAAACTGTCCATACGTCCAGGATCTCACCTATAGCCATATACGATTTATTATTGATGCCCTTTGCGCCGTTATACATGTCCAGGAAATTGGTACGTTCGGTGTACCAGCTGGACCACATGTTATCTGACTCGCTGGGACGTATCACATAACGATGGATCTCATCGGAGTTGATCATGGTCACGTGATCCTGCATCAACTCATTGGTGAGACGCAGGGCCCTTGTCTGGTTGTTATTTACCATAGAGTAAATAGCTGGCGCCAGCAAGGTTTCTGGTGGTGCTATATCAGAAGTATTTGGATTAGTATTCAGTTTTACAAAATCCTTGGTACAGGAAGTACCTGCCATTGCGGTGGCTAATAAGATGCTATATGTTGTTATCCTGAAGTTTTTCATGATAATCATTTTAATTTTTTAGAATGAAGCAGTCAGGTTAATACCAAAGCTTCTTGTTGATGGGAATTGTCCGATTTCAAAACCTGCGTTGATGTCACCATCGCCGAGTGTACCAAATTCCGGATCAAATACAGGCCAGTTAGAGATGACGAACAGGTCGCGGCCATAAAGACCTACGGTGCCTTTATTGAAGCCGATTTTGCGTAGCAGTCGCGGTGCAAAAGTATAATCCAGTCTGGCTTCTCTCACTTTGATAAAGTCAGTGCTGAAAGTATTTGCTTCTACGTTATCGCGGGTATAGTGTGCGGTGTAATATGCGGAGATGTTGGTAGCGATGATATCGTTTTTACGATAGGTGCCGTCAGGGTTCTGAACAACGCCGTCACCGATGATGCCATTGTAGCGGCCAGGCAATGTTTTCTTCAGCTTACCTTCTTCTGCTAACACGGCATGTGTCAGGGAATATGCTACACCGCCGGTTTGTCCGTCTACGAGGAAGCTAAAGCGGAACTGCTTATAGGAGAAGCTATGTCCCATACTTGCTTTCCAGCGAGGGTTGGTATTACCAAGATATTTAGTCGTTTGGTCCATGATAGGATAACCTTGGTTATCATACACGATCTGACCATCAGGAGAGCGCAGGTAACCTAAACCATAGAGATCTCCCATGCGGCCACCAGGGCGTGCTTCGATAGATCCTCTGTTTGCAGGGCCGGTAGACAATACATAGGTTTCGATACCTTCAGGCATAGTGCTGATGGAGCTTTTATTGGAGCTCAGCGTTCCGGTGATATTCCAGGTAAGGCCTTTCTTCTGTTTGATAGGAGAGCCATTTGCCTCAATCTCGATACCGGTATTGGTTACAGTACCGGTGTTAACGATCGCATAAGGGAAGCCAGAAGCTTTGTCTACTGGCGCTTTTACGATCTGACGGTAAGTATTGTTTTTATAAAGTGTTAAACCAAATCCGAATCTGTTACGGAAGAAGTTCGCATCTACGCCGGCTTCTACACTCACTGTTTCCATTGGCAACAGCTGTGGGTTAGCTACATAGCTAGGATTATCTAATCCGCTCTGGAACTGCGTTGGAAGGTATCCGAAGGATGTATAGTATGGATTGATACCACCGCTTCCTACAGCTGCTACAGAAGATCTTACTTTCAGTAGGGAAATTGCTTTAGGTAAATCCAGGATGTCGGAGAGGATTGCACTGGCATTCACAGAAGGGTAGAAGAAGGATACATTATCCTTGCTCTGCGGAGTAGCCAGTGTACTGCTCCAGTCGTTACGGCCGGTGAAGTCGAGGAACAGGTAATTGTTATAACTCACCTGTACTAAGGCGTACATACTGTTTACTGCATAGGTAGATTTGTAAGGATAAGTAGTCGGTACGTTCTTCGCGTTAGCAAAGGTGTAAACGCCTGGATATCTCAGTTTATCTGCTCTTACTTCATCTTTGTTATAATAGTTCAGCATACGTGAACCACCCACGGAAACGGTTGTATTAAATTTATTGAAGTTGTGGTTGTAACGCAACATGAAATCATTATTCACTTCTCTTGAATAGATGTTTTGTGTGCGGAACATACCGTCGGCAAACTTCTGCGTATTTTTTGGACGTTGCTGAGAGCGGCCTTCTGTGCTGTAATCCAGTGAGGAGCGTACTTGCAGACTAAGATCCTTGTTAAAGTTATAGGTGGCTGCCACGTTACCGATGACGCCATTGCGGTTCATCTTATTCAACATTTCATATGCCTGCAAATAAGGGTTGTCGAGCAGGCTGCTGAATGGACGTGTCTGCGACTGTTGTTCCTGTCCAGGCACCCAATATTCTTTAAACCAGTCAATATTGGAGTTAGGCACCATACCACGAATGAAATACATAATGGTTTGGTTGTTATAACCAGTAGAGGGCAGGTTATCACTTTTTTTATTGGTATAGTTTACCTTGGTAGAGATCTGTAATTTATCAGAAACCTTATGATTAACGGAGAGCGCTACGGTGTTCCTGCTATAGCCGGTGTTAGGAATGATCCAGTTGTTATTAAGGTTTGTATAAGCCAGGCGCACATTGGTGTTGCTGTTGCCGCCTTCCAGAGAAACACTGTTAGTAAAGGTTTTGGCTGTCTGGAAGAAATCCTTACGGTTATTTTTATAAGGAACCCATGGTGTTCTCACGGTGCTGCCTGTACGTGTTTTTGGATCGTACTGGTAGTACATCTGACCGTCGAATTTAGGTCCCCATGCGGAGCTGGTGCTACGAGTACTGGCGCCATCTTCGGTGGCTCCATAGGAGTACCAGGTATCTTGTCCGGCTGCACCTTGACCATATTCATACTGGTAATCAGGCCAGCGGTTGATTGTTTCGAAAGTGCTGTTGGAATTGATGGTAACGCCAAGGCCTTTGTTGATCTGGCGTCCTGATTTAGTAGTCACAATGATTGCACCGTTTGCACCACGTGCACCGTATAAAGCGGCAGCACCAGGGCCTTTCAGCACAGACACACTTTCAATGTCGTCCGGGTTGATGTCGTTCAGGCTGGTACCAAAGTCGGTGGGACTATCATCAGAAAGATAAGCGCCACTGCCGGTACCTGTCTGGCGGCCACTGGAGCCATTGATGATCACCCCATCTACTACGATGAGCGCTTCGCTACTACCTGTGAGTGCATTTTCGCCGCGCAATACTATTTTGGTAGAACCGCCCGGGCCACCATTGGCTTTGAGCATGTTCAAACCTGCCACCTTACCAGTGAGGGCGTTGGTCCAGTTATTACTCATCGCATCGGTCAGTTGTTCGTTGCTGACTTTAGTGGCAGAATAACCTAATGCTTTTTCATCACGGCGTATACCCAGCGCCGTTACGATCACGCCATCGAGCTGTGTGACGTTCTGTTTCATGATGATCTTCAAGTTACCCGCATCGCCGGTAACCGGATAGGTATAGGGATCAAGGCCGATCGCCTTGAAAGTTATTTTACTCCCAACAGGAGCTTTCACATCAAAGGCGCCGCTTTCCTGTGTAACAGCAACGATTTTCCCGTTTACAGAAATGCTTACCCCTGGTAAAGCGCCTTCATTGTTAGCACCGGAAACAATTCCTTTGAGCCTTACGGATTCCGCCTGCTGTTGCGTTGTTTCAGGAGTATTGGGAGCTTTAATATAGATATTGTTGTTTACCTGTTTCAACTCCATGCCAGTAGTAGATGCTACCAATGCCAGGAGTTTGTCCAGCGGCATTTTTTCGGATGGAAGTTGTAATGTTTTGGTAGACTGTAATGCATTGTCATCATACATTACAGATAATTTTTCCTGTTTCTGCAACACCGTGATCAGTTCCTTCACAGTGATGGTTTTTTTCTGAAATGAAATAACCCGACTGTTATTTTGTGCTACAGCGGCATTAAAGAGTAGCAGAAAGGTAAGTCCGCTCACCGTCTTTTTCATATAGGAATGTTTAAGCATTATTTCTGTTTAGTTGTAAGGGATAGCACTATTTCCTGCTGTTGTACTTTATAAGAGAATCCTGCCAGAAAGCCAAGACCATCCAGTACCGCATATAGGCCATTATCCTCAATGCTGCCGGTAAAAGAGATAGTGTTGTGAGCATTACCTGCAATACTGATTTTTACATTATACCATTGCTGGATTTTTGCAGCAATATGTTCCAGGTTATCTTTCTCAAACACAAGCCTGTTGTCCTTTACAGCTGTTACCTCATTGAGTGCTACGCTGTCGAGCAAGGAAAGTCGTGTAGCCGGATCATAGGTAAGGCGTTGTTGTGGCAGCAGATTGATATTAACAGCAGCTGCGGTGACGTTGATTTTACCAGTGGCTACAGAAATTTCCTGCGGCAGATCAGGCCTTGACAGAATACTGAAGGAAGTACCCAGCACTGTAATATTTGATTTGCCGGCTTGTACCCTGAAAGGCTTTCCTGGCTGGCCTTGCACATCAAAAAAGGCTTGTCCGTTTAGGATGACTTGTCTGTCTGTATCTCCGAATGCGGTAGCATTATAGGCGAGTGTAGAGTTATACTGTAGCCATATTTTGGAGCCGTCAGGGAGTAGTACCTGTTTCTTTTCTTTGACGCCGGTTTGAATATTTACCAGCATAGGAGCGGGTGCTGGCTTGGGTTTGTGGAGGTATGTCCAACCCAGTCCAATGAAGAGTGCTGTTACTGCAGCGGCAGCACCATAGCGCCACCAGGTACGTCTATAGGTTAATTGTTTGGCTGCATCTTCTGCGGCCATTACCTGCAATACCTGTTCCCAGGCCTGTTGGGCATACTGCTGTACAGGTACGCTGTCCAGCGATTGTTGCCGCAACCGGAGTGCATCCAGAATCTGCTGGTTTTTAGGATTGTCCTGAAGCCAGGCCTCCACTTCCAGTTTTTCTGTTACAGAACATTCGTTCTGCAGGTATCGTATTAAAAAATTAGCTTCCAAATGTTTGCCGTTTACATATAGGAGGATGCAGCGGCAGATTTTTCCTGTTAATTAATGTTAAGGAATTATTAACTGGTTGGAAAGGCTTTGTGGTGGCTGTTTAAGAGAGAAAAAAAATTATTTCATCAGCAGAAAAAGTAATCCTGCGAGTACAGTTAAGTCATAATCGCCGGCAGATAATTGTAGCTGTTTGCTTTCTCCTTGCAATTGCCTGATGGCAGCATTTAGTTGGTATTCTACTTTCTTTGGTGTAATCTGAAGTATCTGCGCAATCTCGCGCTGGGTAAGGCCCAATAGCTTCATGTCTATGATTTCCCGTTTCACTGGATCCAGCTTGGATAACAGCAAATGCAGTTTCTGCCTGGCCTCCTTCGATGCCAGGTGAGTAGCCGGTGTATCATCGGCTTCTAATGTATCTTCTATGAATGCGGAATCCAGAAAATCGTTTTGCCTGCTGTTATTACTCTTATAGCAAAGGCGTCTGGCAGATACCAGCAAATAATTTTTCAGGTTGGTGCTGACGCGTATGTTGGCGCGGTTCTTCCATAAATCACAGAATAGTCGGGCAGATATATCTCTTGCTTCTTCGTAATCATCTACAAGCGCAAAGCAATATCTGCAAATCAGTTCAAAATACGCTTCATAAACACCCTTGAAGGTTTGCTGATCCCATTCTACGGCATTGGTGTCTGTTACTATCTTCATAATCGCGGTGCAAATCTATGTTAGCGATTTGCTTTTAGTTGAGCCCCTGATAAAGATTTAATGAAAAATTCATATTGCAGGCTGGTATCCATTACGTGGTTACGTTGGTTGTTTCGTTCGCTTTTCTGTTTGGCTGATCTTCTTTTTCAGCATTTGCTGATCCGGCGTCAAATTATTTATTCTCCAGATTATTCTCTGATTATTTTTTGCAACAATGTTTCATATGATAAATAGAATACAGCGTATATGCAATACAGTTGGGGCAGGGATTACCTTTTTATAAGGGCGCTATTATGGGCAGGAAGGCCTTCAACTGATAATTAATATCAATTGGAGATATTTTTAGCGGGAGATCTTCCCTCAATTTTATTTATGTAGATAATAGCTAACGGCCAGCGTATATACGCGGTTCTTGCCGTATCCGCTCTCCGTGAGGCCCAGACTATAATTGAGCGCTAGTTGCAACCCAAATGGAAATTCATATCCTGCGGTAAAATTTGCGCCGGTATCCCATTTTTTTGCATCCACCTTGGGATTGGTGAAGAAAGGACCTGTAACTGGGTCGGTAGCTGTAATTGGAATTGCATGTGGCTCCTGATCCCTGGACATGAAAGCTCCTTCAATATGCCCGTTGAGGAACATCGCCTCATAAAGGCCTGCACCTATAAACGCTTTTCCTGCTCCTAACTTCTGCTTGTATAGCAAGTTTACAGGTAGCTCCAGGTAGTTTAACCGATCATTTCCTTTGGTGTCCAACTGAAAAACCACATTGGACAGTCGGCCACTCCATTTTACGCCAGCATTCCCCCCTTTTGAACTATACAACAAGGATGGTTGAAAACTGAAATGCTTGCTCAGCTGCCAGTCTGCCGAAACGCCTGCGTAATAAGCTACTTTATGCCCCTGTAAGTAATTGTCTGTTTTTGACTCAGTCACCTCCTGGCTGTGAACAGTGATCTTCGACTGATAAGCGCCACCGATACCAGCTTTAACGCCTATACGAAACTGGGCCTGGGCATAATAACTGCAACAAATAATAGCAATGGCAAGGGCTACTCTTTTCATGGCAAAGGGATTAATACGTAGGTAGACTAAGGATTTAGTCTACCTATGAAGATAATAACTTAAACTGACAGAATATACCCGATTTTTACCATAGTAAGTTTCATTGAAACCAGCATTGTAATTCAATGCGATCTGTAATCCCAGCGGCAATTCATAACCAGCGGTAAAGTTGATGCCGGTGTCCCAAAGCTTGGCATCAGGCTGGCCGCCTCTATGCAAAGGGCCTGAGCGGCCTTCAAATGTTGCTGGCAGTATGTCTGCCCACGGTGTCTTAATATCCGGCATTTCCCGGATCAGAAAATCGCCGTTTTTATGACCATTTAAATATAGAGCGCCATATAACCCTGTTCCAATAAAAGCTTTGCCTGCGCCCAGTTTTTGTTTGAAGAGCAAGTTGATAGGCAATTCGAGGTAATTCAGCCTTACATCTCCTGCATATTGAAACTTGTCAAAACCATTGGTACCGTTGATTATATGGCTAAAGGAACTTGCGCTGCCCTTACTGCTATATAACAGTGACGGCTGTACGCTGAAATGATTGCAGACCTGCCAATCGGCGGTAATCCCGGCATAATAGGAAAATTTATTGCTGTAACGGTAATCTATCACATATTGCTGTGGGTCTGCTTTGGAGTGATAGGAGCTTCCTGCGCCGGCCTTCATTCCAAAGCGAAATTGTGCTTGGGCATTAGAACAAAAAAATAGAACAGTTAAAATAAGCAGGGTTCTTTTCATGAGTTAATTGATGAATGGTGAAATTATTTTTTGTGCAGGTAATAGGATACACTTAATGAATACACGCGATTTTTACCGTAATAGGTTTCATTGAAACCGCTACTGTAATTCAACGCTATCTGTAATCCCTGCGGGAGCGCATAGCCAGCGGTGAAGTTGATACCACTGTCCCATACTTTAGCATCCGCCTGGTTGCCATTATACAAAGGTCCAAGCCTGCCTTCATAGGCAGAGCTACCATCCTTTGGAAGTGGATCTTTAATCTTTGGATTTTCTCTGATAAGGAAATCGCCTTCTTTGTGTCCATTTAAGTATAGGGCGCCGTATAAGCCGGCACCCGCGAAGATCTTACCCTTTCCAAGCTTTTGTTTGTAAAGGATATTCAACGGAAGCTCCAGGTAATTCAAACGATTTTCACCGGTAATATCTACCTGGAAAATCATATCATCTGCTCTGGCCATCGTTTTTGTTCCTGTCATGCTGCCTTTGGAGCTATAAAGAAGGGAAGGCTGAATACTAATATGTTTGCCCAACGCCCAATCAGCGCTAACCCCCAGGTAATAGGCAGCTTTGGACCCATTTAAATAGTTGTCGAAATATGGTGCAGCCTTTTCGGCATCGGTAAGTTGGTATTTCGACTGGTAAGCTGCACCCAAACCAGCTTTAACGCCTATACGAAATTGAGCTTGCGCCATACAACTACCGCATAGCGCCACTAGTATTAGTGTTGTTTTTTTCATGATGTAAAAGAAGAGAGATACAGTAACTATTTTTTGTGCAGATAATAGGCTACACTCACTGAATACGCGCGATTCTTGCCATAGAAGGTCTCCTGAAAGCCCAGACTATAATTCAAAGCCAGTTGTAACCCACCAGGAAACTCATATCCGGCGGTGAAATTAGCACCAGTGTCCCAGTGTTTTGCATCCGCCTGTTTCCCTGGATATAAAGTGCCCAATGGTCCTACAAATTCAGCGCTGGCATCCATCGGTGGTTGTTCTTTCATTTTAGGTAATTCTCTGATCTGGAACTTCCCATCTTTACTTCCATTCAGGTACCTGGCCTCATAAAGGCCCGCGCCAATAAAGGAATGACCCTTGCCTAACTGTTGCCTGAAAATCAGATTGACAGGCAGTTCCAGGTAATTCAATCTGTCTTCGCCCGATTGCGTTGAAGTGTTATAGGTGACGCCCGTGTTCCAGATTCTCTCCTTCGTACTGCCACCCTTAGCGCTGTATACCAATGACGGCTGTACGCTGAAATGTTTGCTCAGCTGCCAGTCTGCGCTGATGCCTGCATAATAGGAGGCCTTGCTGCCAACAAAATAATTGTCGTGGCCATTGTGGGCATCAATATTTGGCGTATTATTTTTAGAATGATAAGAGCCGCCAGCGCCGGCCTTAATCCCAACATGGAATTGCGCTTGTGCAAAATAACTGCTACATAG
Organism: Chitinophaga sp. Hz27; assembly: GCF_042263525.1. NCBI lineage: Bacteria > Pseudomonadati > Bacteroidota > Chitinophagia > Chitinophagales > Chitinophagaceae > Chitinophaga > Chitinophaga sp. Hz27. The sequence continues at coordinate 289,075 of NZ_JBHKFJ010000005.1, read as the reverse complement.
TACCGCCAGGGTAAGTGTGATCGTTTTCATGATTAGGGGATGATTGATTTTGGTGTCTGTAAAGCGTTGTGGTTGGCGTATTTGTTACTTATCTAGTTAAAATATCCCTTATTTGTATCCCAACTAATAGCTTTGAAGCTTTTATATTTATCCAGTATATTTATTCCCAGAATCAAACGCTATGAACAAAGCCCGTCTGGAAGCCTTCAGCGATGGTGTTATCGCCATCATCATCACCATCATGGTACTGGAAATTAAAGTGCCGCACGGTGCGGAATGGCCTGACCTGTTTCGCATCTATCCTGTATTTCTAAGCTACATACTGAGTTTTATGTATGTGGGTATTTACTGGTGCAATCACCATCACCTGTTGCATACTGTAAAACATGTTAGCTCTGGTATCCTCTGGTCCAATATGCACCTCCTATTCTGGTTGTCGTTGGTGCCTTTTGTGACAGGCTGGATGGGAGAGAACCACTTTGCCCCCCATACCATAACGGCTTACGCGGTGGTTATGATATGCTGTGGCACCGCCTTCGCTATATTGCAATATGCGATTAAAAAAGCTAACCCTGAGCAGGGAGAACTTGGCATAGCTTTATCCAAACTAAGATCTAAAGCATGGATTTCTGTTGGGTTCTATATCCTCGCCATTGGCGCGGCTTTTGTCAGTAATGTACTATCTGGGTTACTCTTCTTGTCAGTAGCCATTTTATGGTTCATACCATCAAAAGGAGTGGAGAAGGCACTGGAAGAACAATCGGAATAATACCAAGCAATTTTTCCTTAACGGATATACTAAAAATGAAAGACCAAATATTGGGAAAATAAGTGGAGACTATTACATAAAGCCCAACAGCCAGTCAGTGGGATAACCCCAATGACTGGCTGTTGGACTTTATAATTACCTAAGCTTTTTTCTTTTTCCCTAGGGAGATATGGTATTTTTCTGGTGTACCGGAAATATTTAAATGCATAAATCTGCCTTTTTTCCCCTTATCCAGACTCTCAATGGCATCTACTTGTTCAGCATCAACTTCTTCCTGTTTCTTGCCAAATAAGGCCTGGAAGCCCACAGAAGTGACCATCTTCATAGGTACACGCAATTGGTAGGCCATCGTGAGATCCAATGCCTGCTTGCCACTGATCTCAATATAACCAATAGAAGAATTAATACTCATATTAGGAATCTCCAGCGTGGCCTTCTCAAAACTTAACTTGTTACGCAACGTATCAAAACGGATCATACGTAGGTTCTTATCCTTAAAGTAAGAAGCCATCGCCTGCATAGGGCCAAAATCTATCAGCGAGCCATTACGGATTTCTATATCCATCACAGCTTTGGTCTCATCCAGTCTTGGCGTAAGGTCAGGATGCAGTTTGATATTACTCTTGATACGTCCGGATAATGTTCCCTGCAAGTTCTTGTTGAGGATCATGTCCTGCCCGAAATTATCAAATTTCAGCAGCATCTTGCTAAGGTTTACTGTATCCAGGCCTATACTGCTTCTGAAGTACAGCTTTTGTGGATCTGTGGCATTGAGTATACCCCGCATGCCTATATGTCCGCCGGCCATCCTAAGGTCTATCGTATCGATCTTCACTTTCTGATCTTCCTGCATATGTATATTGGCTGTCAGGTTTTTAATCCAGAGTTTGTGATACCTTATCTTTCCAACATCTGCAGATACATCAAAATTGCTGAATTTGATTTTGAAGATATTGAATCCTGCAGCATGCAGGCTGTCGTTTTCCTTTACGGTTGTAGTGCGCACGGTAGTCGCTGCTTCTTCTTCCTTATGATCAGTAAAGTCATAATTCATCATCTCATCTACATTCAGATAAGTTGATTTTATGGAGAAGAGATTATTGCGCTTATTTCCTTTTCTGTCAGGGCCTGCATATAGATGCAGGTTGATATCGAAATCACTGCTGCCTACTTTTCCCGTGAGGGTATCTACTACCAGGTATTTATTGGTGCCATAGCGGATGCGCCCTTTAATATTTTCCAGCTGAATGGGATGCTGTTTTAAAGTACCGCTGATATTGGCGATATGCGCATCTACACGTTTGAATACAGTATCATATTTCATTTGCAGCTTGGCGCGCAACCAGAGATTATTCGTTTGTTCGTACCAGTAGCCTTCCGGAATAAACTGCCTTCCTTTGGAGCTGATCAGGTCATTCACTGCCAGTCTGTTGGATTTCAGGTCAAAGGCAAATTCTGTCTGTCCTTTTTTGATTTTGCTGAACCAAAGTGCGTAGTTATTCAGTCGCCCTTTAAATGCAAAGTTGCTGCTGTCAATATTTCCGGAGAAGTTTTTCACGAGCAGGCTGGTATCTCCAATGGTTACATCTGCAGCAAAGTCGTGCAGACTATGAGGATATTGCTTAAAGGAAGACGAGAGCTCTTCTATCTTAAAGGTGCCTTTTGGCAGCGGGTTCGGATGCAACAGCTCATTGACGCTGGTTTCAAAGGCGAGCGCCAGTCTGAAACCGCTGATCACTTCTTCGCGGAGGCGTTTATGCGTGGTATCTGCCAGCATCAGTTCTCCTGGCAATACTTTATTGGAATTAACCTGGAAGGTTACACGTACAGGTTTGGACTGCTTATGGAAGATAGCCGGAAGATCGCTCAGGGAGCCGCTTGCAGCCAGGTCGCTTTGTCCAACTTTGAAATTAAGCGTGTCCAGTTGCAGGCTGCCATCTTTTACCATGGCATGTACATTCATATTACGTACCGGCAGTGGATAATTAGGAATTCGGAAGGCCAGGTTGGTAACCGTAAGCTCACTCTGTACGCCATCTTTCAGCTTAGCCAGACTTTGTTCCGGCACCTGCATGTCTACCAGTTCCCGGAAGTTCATGTTCAGCCGTATGTCACCTTCAATCTGCTCCAGGTCTTTGATGCCGAGGAATTCACCGATGAAGCGGATGTTCAGCTCCGAATATAACTGCATGATGATATGCGGATCGGTGAAATCTTTCATGATGAAATTCCCTTTAAAGACGCCTTTTCCAGGGCGGGCATTCATATCCAGGATATGCAGCTCAGAAGTTTTGAGGGAGTGGTCAGGGCCATTGGTATAATAGCCTCTGAAGCCGAGAGAATCTAGTTTTTTGTTAACAGTTTTGTTTTCAAACCATACGTTTTCGCAGCCAAAGTGTACGTCTATGGCTGGCATATGTTGTTTGTCTACCTCCCCTTTGATTGTACCGTCAAAGAATACACGACCATCGCGACGGTATTGGTCCATACGGCTGGCGATATCTGCAGGCACCATAGCAAAGATCAGGTTGAGATCAGGGCGATCGCCTTTAATGGTGAAATCTACCGTTGGCTTTGACGCGAGAGAAGCGTTTCCTTTGATATCCAGGCTGGCATTTTCCAGTTTGATATTGGCTTTATCCAGCTGTAGGAATTTTTTACCAAGATGATAATCACCGGTAATATTCAGCGCAACATGTTTATTTCGAAAAAGAGAAGTATCTGTTTTGCTGATGAAATCCAGTTCCATCTTGCCGTCCAGGTTCATCGCCATATGTTCGGCGTTCATGCTGAAGCCCGTGGTAACTTTATCCAGATGAGTTTTAATTTTATAACCGCCGGCATCGTCGTGATAGGTGACGAGAATATTTTTCAATATTATTTTCCGGAGGTCAATTGCCAAAGCTTCGCTGGCAGTGTCTTTAGGCTGTGGGGCGGTAGCAGGTAAGGTATGCGCATCAACGATATCGAGGTTGCCGTTGAGGTTCCTGTTGATATGTACTTCACCGTTATTCAATACGAGTATACGTACCTTATAATGTTGCTGCAGGATATCGGGTAGACTGAATCCAACAAAAAGTTTCTCCACCTTGTACATGGGCGGTGTATCCATTTTTTTGTTGGCATAAAATTTCACATCGTGTAAAACGATGGAGATATAGGGAAAATGAGCAAACGGATTGATGTTGCTGCTTCCCAGTACCAGTTCCCCGGTAAATTGTTTGTTCAGTTCCTTTACCGCCATTTGGGTAAGGCGTTGCTGTTGGCTATAGAGGATACCCGCTGCGATGGCAATTATTAGTAATAAAGCCGCTAAAGTTATCCCTGCTATTCTTAAAATTCTTTTGCCTTTTTTCATGATATGGCCATTCTTACGCGGTAAAAGTATAAAAATTTCAAATGTGTAATACTAGGTTTTACTGCGGCATAGTGTTAAAATTCTGTTTTATTTCTAAAAGACGTGCCTGCGTTCCCGTTGCAGACACCCTAATTATATTGCAGAACACCCGCGGGACCTCAAAATTACCGAAGAATACTGATATGGGATCGTTGGTTGCCGGTATTGTGTAAGATGTTATCGCGGGCCGTTTGTAATGCCAATAAGAGTAATATTTTATTTGTCATAAGCCTTACCATCATTATCCCCATGAGTAAAAAAGCAACAATGTCCGATGCCGGCCCTGTTACGGTTCCTGGTCCTTTCGTCCCAGAAAGTACCACTGATAATGTTGATGCAGTAGAAAATTCCGGACTCGCCCCAGATTATCTCTTTTACAAACAGCAATTTTATGCCTACCCTGTTCAGTTCAATGCCCTTAATCTAAGGAAGATGGGTGTCTGGGGGGCTATCTGTTGGCTGTTTTCCTGGTTAAGAGTCTCCATATTTCCACATAAAAAGCCCCAGAATTTAGCGTCGGCATTAAGATATAGTGTTGGCAAATTTGGATACGATAAATTGTATAAAGATTATGCCAGAAAGATCTCAGGCCGCGCTGCCAAAGAGATCGAGCTGACATCCTTGCCTGAAAACCGACAGCTGGTAACAGTAAGTGTATTATTGAAAAAACTTTCCTTACTCAATAAGAAAACAGGGGAGTGGAAGCCGCTTCAGTTAATAGATTGCAATATTGCCCTGGCGCAGGGGGATATTAAGGCTGCGGACCTTGAAATCCGCAATGATGCTGCTACTGGCAATGTTTGGGTGGCTTTGCATTATTATTCCAATCCACCTGAAAACGGCTGGCACGAACCAGATGAAGCTTTTCAGCAACAGGCTGTGGCCGAACTGGAAAAAACCGGGCTTGCGGCAGGCGCCAATGTATTGGATATTATTGTAGAAAGACAGGAAATTATTGTAGCAGATCATTTCAATTTCGCCAAACAACAACTCGTCGATAAAAATTATGATGATGCCTCTCTAGCGGCTTATATCTTTAAGAATCCAGCTAACCGCTGGTATATAATAATTGCCATAGCAGCCATCATTATTCAGTTCTGTGTTTTTAAATATCTATATCCGTATGCAGCGTATATCAATGGTGATTCTTATTCCTATTTGAACTCCGCATACCTAAATCTCGATATCAGTACCTATCCAATCGGTTATCCGCGCTTCCTGCGTTTGTTTAGTATTTTTTGTAAATGGGACACCGCACTGGTAGGATTCCAATATTTATGCCTCGAAAGTAGCCTGCTGGCGCTGGTCTTCACGCTGTTTTATTTCCTGAAACCGGCAAAGCCAACAAAAATTATATTGCTATGCTTTGTTTTGTGTAATCCGGTATTGAATTATCTCAGCAATTATGTATCCAGCGATACAATGTTCCTATCGCTTAGCCTGACATGGTTTACGCTCTTGTTCTGGATTATGTATAAACCAACAGGAAAACTTGTTTTCTGGCATGCGATCGTGTTAGCGGCTGCATTTACCGTTAGATATAATGCCTTGTTTTACCCGGCAATTGCATTGTTTGGATTCCTGCTGGCGAAAAAGCGTTTCTGGCTCAAAATGGCGGGTCTTGTATTCGCAGTTGCACTAATTGGTTTGTTTATTCAGTTTAATACCAATAAATATTATCAGTTAACCAAGATGCGCCAGTTTACGCCATTCTCCGGATGGCAAATGGCTAACAATGCCATGTACACGTACAGGTATATTGATAGCGCCCATCGAAAACCCGTTCCTGCAAAGTTTAAGGTATTAGACAGTATGATTCGTACTTATTTTGACAGCACACGTGATGTTCGCAAACATCCTGTCGAAGGTATGGTGGCCAGCACTGTTTACATGTGGAGTCCCGGCCTGCCGCTACAGTTTTATATGAGAAGCCAATTTAAAAATGATAGCATCTCTTCTGAGCATAAAAAATGGGCTACTATGGGGCCTTTATATAAAGACTATGGCAGCTTTATCATCCGATCTTATCCGATGGCATTTGCAGAACATTACTTGTGGCCGAACTTTCTGAAATATTATACACCGCCAGTAGAATTCCTGGAACAATATAATATGGGAATCGATAGCGTACAGGAGATAGCCAAGGTCTGGTTTAATTATAAAGATAGGAAGGTAAAAACAAGACTTAAAACATTTAACGCCCCTATTCTTGATATCTATCCAATTCTGGTAGGAGTGCTGAGTGTGTTATTCCTTTTTGGTTGTATTTCTATGCTAGTGTTGGGAGCCCATAAGCAGGTCGTGTTGCGAAAGGCATTATTGCTTGCATTTGCACTATGGGGCGTGAATATGGCTTTCAGTTTGTTTGCTTCGCCCATTGCATTGCGTTTCCAACTGTTTCCAATACTCGTATCAGGAGCCTTTACAATCCTGGTATTAGGGTATATTGTCAGCGCAGCTTTTACTAACACTCAAAATGAAAATAAATGAAAAAAGCAGTAATTGTTGAAATCGTATCGTTGCTGTTTGCAGCCTTGTTTCTCTATACGGGGATTATGAAATTGAGAGAGTATGACGTGTTCCGATCGGTGATCGAAACCTCTCCGATACTGCGTCCTGTTTCAGTTCCTATTGCCTGGGGGTTGCCAATAGTGGAAGTGGTATTGTCTGTTTTACTGATTATACCTGCTGTAAGGATTAAGGCATTGTACGCTTCATTTGTACTGATGATTCTATTTACAGTTTATATTATTGCCATTCTACTCTTCAGTAAACACCTGCCATGCAGCTGCGGCGGTGTACTGGAGTCCATGACCTGGACACAGCACCTGATCTTTAATGTCAGCCTCATTGTCCTGGCAGGATATTGTTTAGTACTGAATAAGAAGATCAGTAAAAATACCGTTGCTTTATAAATAGTTGTTATGAGATATTTATTGCCATTATTGTTATTAATGTTTATAGCCTCCTGCGATGCCCCGCAGGAACCTCCTTTCAGCTCTGGAAGGGAAGGAGAACAGTTGTTAAAAATAAATTATCAGCTGCCGGATAGTGTTAGCTACGCCTCAGTAGATACAGTACCAGGCAAAGCAGCTGTACTATTCTTCTTTACCACAGAATGCCCCTACTGTAGGGCTGAAATACGTGCATTAACTGAACACGCAGATTCTGTTAAAAATATTCAGTTTTATTTGTTGACAAGAGGAAAAGTGGCTGACGTACGAGCCTATCAGGAAGAATTTAAACTGAACAAATACCCCAATATCTCTGTCGGACTCGATACCGGAGCCGTCATGATGAGATATTTTGGTATAAGAGGAGTGCCTTATATTGCTGTATACGATAAAAAACATGTGTTGAAACAGGTGTTTAATAATATCGTTCCAATTAAGGATATCCGTAAAGTAGCAGAAGAATAAGGTATTCCGCACATTGTTAATTACTACACCAATCTGACAGATTCACGAGTGATTAACAATGTTGTGCTTCGCTGAATTGAAAAAATAATCGATACTTGCATAAAGGATGAACAACTGGGGAGCATCTGAACGATGTTGTTGTTCTGATCAATGCAATTTATCGCTTTATGTTTGTAGAGTTGCCATATGTTGATGTAACAGGGTAATCCTTTAACCTTGATCAATGCAAAAGCTATGGCAAAGCAAAAAAATCGTTACAATTCAGTAAGTAATTCCTACCTGGTTCACCTCTTAGACCAAGGTCAGGAGAATGCCTTTTCAGAAATCTACGAAATTTGTTACAGGCGTTTACACAGGGAAGCGTATTATATTACCCGCGACAGAGAACTGGCGGACGATGTAGTGCAGAACGTTTTTGTCAATATCTGGAATAAAAGGGAATCTCTCCCTCGCCCCCTCAACCTGAAAAGCTATCTGGTGGTTTGCAGCCGCCATGAAGCACTCAATCAGGCCCAAAGGGTTAGAAAAATAGATAACCATAAGCAGGTATACGATAATACCCGCCCGACAATGTTCGAAGAAAGACTTGTCGAAAACAAGGAAATCTATAACCAGATACTCAAAGCCATGCAGAAACTGCCACCAAAACCACGTAAAGTGTTTGAAATGGCATACCTGCATAACTGTACCTACCAGGAAATTGTAGCCGTAAGAGGGATATCACTGCAGACAGTTAAAAATGAAGTCTGCTACAGCGTGAAAGCCCTCCGTCAGATCCTCAAAGGGCATTATATCCAGTAAAGAAAAATTCCGCTACGAAATAAGAATTCCAAACCCTGGTGCGCCAGGTGCGCACCAATTCCCTGTCAGTCATGACAGGGAATTTATTTTTTTTACCAAATAGCCAGCTTAGTTATGAAGAAATGCCGACTTATCTTCACCGTACTCCTGTTTCTGCAAACAGCTGTAGCATATGCCCAGCAAGCCTGGCAAATGCAGCCCACACCCATCAAAACACGATGGGCCGCAAACGTTAGCCCGGATAATACATTACCCGATTATCCCCGGCCACAGTTACAACGCCCCCAATGGCAAAACCTCAACGGGCTATGGGACTACGCCATCACACCAAAAGATGCGCCCAAACCCAGCAGCTTCCAGGGGAAAATTCTCGTGCCTTTTCCATTGGAGTCAGCATTGTCCGGTGTCAAAAAGCCACTCATGCCCAACCAGCAACTCTGGTATAGTCGCAGCTTCCAGCTAAATGAAGACAATAAAGGGAAACATACCCTGCTACACTTCGGAGCAGTCGATTGGCAGGCTACTGTATTTATCAATGGTAAAAAAGCTGGCGACCATACCGGCGGCTATCAGGCGTTTACACTCGATATTACCAGCTTCCTTAAACCCGGCAATAACAATATTACCGTAGCCGTATTCGATCCCACCGATCAGGGAATCAACCCACACGGAAAACAGGTGCTACAACCACAAGGTATCTTGTATACCGCCAGCAGTGGCATCTGGCAAACAGTTTGGCTGGAATCAGTACCGGAAGTTTATATCACCGACCTGAAAATGACACCCGGAGATAGCTCCCTGACAATACAAGTCAATGCCAGTAAAAGCAACTGCACCGCCACCATAACATTACTGGATAAAGGAAATGTGGTAGCTACCGCAACGACGCCATCAGGTAATGAAACAACCATTGCCATCCCAGCAGCACACCAGTGGTCGCCGGAAGATCCCTTCTTGTACGATATCAATATCAAACTGAAAAATAATGATCAGCTCCTGGATGAAGTAAATTCGTATACGGGTATACGTACTGTCGCCATCAAAAAAGATGAAAACGGCCAGGAGAGAATCTTCCTCAACGGAAAATATACCTACAACCTCGGTGTACTAGACCAGGGATTCTGGCCAGACGGGCTCTATACCGCGCCTACAGATGAAGCGCTGCGCTTCGATATTGAAGCCATTAAATCCATGGGCTTTAATACCATCCGCAAACATATTAAACTGGAACCTGCCCGCTGGTACTATCACTGCGATAAACTAGGAATGCTGGTATGGCAGGATATGGTGACCTGTGGCGACGATACGCCCGCCGCCAAAAAAGAATTCGAAAAAGAAAACCAAGAAAATATTGCATTACTCCATAACTATCCCAGCATCATCTGCTGGGTACTTTTCAATGAAGGTTGGGCAAGATATGATCAGCAACGATTAACAGAGTGGATGAAATCTACAGATCCTTCCCGTATCATCAATGGCCATACCGGCGAAAACTACGATAGAAGAGCAAGCCAGAACCCGAACGAAAAATGGATTGCCAGTGATCTCACAGATGTACATGAATATCCTGGCCCCGGCATTGCGCCCGCGTTGCCCGGAAAAGCCCGTGTATTAGGAGAATGGGGCGGCGTTCAGGTACGCGTACGCAACCACCAATGGAACCCCTCCGACGGCTGGGGCTATGTGTCTGTACTCCCCGCACAATTTGCCAGCAAATACGCTTTCATGATTAAACATCTGAAAATATATGAAGAAGAAGGACTCAGTGGCTCCATCTACACCGAACCCTTCGACGTCGAAACAGAAGAAAATGGCCTCATCACCTACGACAGAGCTATCATAAAAATACCGGTACAAAAAATCAGGGAAATAAACAGCAGGCTGCTCCCCGCAACAGCAACACTCGCCGCTGATTTTAAAATAGCAGATATGGATACTTCCAACCCGGATAACCGCTATACTGCTATGTTACAAGATTTCAAGTCTGGTAAGCGCGATACCAATTTTCTGAAAGAGCTAGCACCGATGGCCCTCCGGCAAAACGACGCTACCAATGCAAAAGAGGTAGCCAACGCGTACATAAGCCAACTAACGGCGCCGTATACACGTAATCAATGGAATTTTATTTTCACCTATACTGGCAATACCAATGACAGAGGTTTTGGAATCATTAATAAATACAGAGATGCGGCTAACAGAGCGTTAGGCGGCCGCCAGGCCGACATAAAACTGATGAATATTATTTACAGTGATAAAATTGCGCCGTACATTACTGGAACCAATGAAAACCCTGACTGGTCAGGCATGGCTGCCAGTATAAAATCTTTTGGAGAGCCTGGTGAAGAAATCTATCTGCGTGCAAAAACTATCTACCATATGAATAATAAGGAATGGAAACATTTTGCCAGCACCGCCGATAAATATGTACAGCAATTTTCAGCCACTATCAGCGCCGCTGATCTGAATAAGTTTGCCTGGACCGTATTTACAGGTTATACCGATACGACCACTTTGCTCGCCGCCGCCACCTGGAGTAAGCTTTCCATGAAACAGGGCGAAATCCCCGCCTACATGGATACACATGCTAACTTGTTATATAAAGCAGGCAAAAAATCAGCAGCCATCGCCATGGAAGAACGTGCCCTAAAAATGGCCGCACCAGAAGAGAAGAAAAATTATGAAGATACCCTAACGAAGATGAAGAATAACCAGCAAACCTGGTAAGCATCTTAATAAAAAAGTCTGCGGTTATTTTATTCAAATAACCGCAGACTTTTTTTGAATACTAAGCACCCAAAAATTGTGGCAAGGTTTCATTAATAAAATAATCCCATCCCTTTTCAAATCCACTTCTAGGGAATATATCGCCAGCAAAGCTTTCCAGGCCCACATGCGTTAATACCAGGCGTGTTTTGCTGCCCTCAGCATACAGTTCAAAACTAACATTGCTTTCTCCTTCATGTCCTTCGTGCCGCCAGGAATAGGCCAGTTTATGACCTGGGATTACTTCCGTTACCTCGCAAAGATTAACAAATTCCTCGCCATGGTCCGTACATGGAAAACTGAATGTAAACCCTTGTACAGCCTTGAATTCTGGCATACTAATATACCATTGTTTCAGCTTTTCATTGTTGGTAAGCGCATCCCAAACACTTTCAATCGGTGCATTGTAAACACGTTCAACAACTAATGGAGTAGTAGTCATTACTGGAGTGGTGTTCATGATTAGAAATTTTAAATGTCAGTAATCGATTTATTTTTTTCGTTTCTGTTTTTTCTCCGATTCCAGGAAATGACCCAATGTATCCAGCTTTTCATTCCAGAATGCACGGTATTGATTTGTCCAATCCGCCACCTGCTTAAGGCCTCCCAAACTCACATGACAGTATCGTTCCCTGCCTTCTGTTTTGATGAGAATGAGTCCGCACTCCGTTAAAATTTTGATATGCTTGCTGACCGCTGGCCTGCTAATATCAAAGTTGTCCGCAATGCTGTTGAGGTTCTGCGGATTGCCCGCCAGCAAATGGATAATGTCTCGTCTTGTTGGGTCGGCTATCGCCTGAAATACATCTCTACGCATACGATAATTTATGTAACCAATCGGTTACAAATATATGTAACCATTTGGTTACATAAAAATTTATTTTTTCCTATAGCATTAAAAGAAGGGGAACTTGTGGTAGAAAACTACCAGCAGTAAACATTACGAAGTGAATTGGGAAATTTGCATTATTGCTTGCTGGATAATAATGCAAAGACTTTTTTTAATTCTTCTACATTTCCGGTTACATCAAGTGGAGAGAGGTCTAGGTAATTTTCTCTGAAAATGTTTAGCTGGTCGGTATGGAGTGTAGCCGTATCTGTTGCAAACAATAAATAGATAACAATACTCTTCATGGCATTGGCTTTAATGCGAATGGTATTGACCGCATACCGCGAAGGATGCAGATGTACAAATGCTGCCCCAGGATCTGCGACAGCGGGAGCTGGTTGTATGCGTAATGTCCACGAGCTCTTATCAGACAGGGTAACCTCGCGGAAACCCTTATTGGCATTAATCCAGGTTTCAAAGATAGTGCGGCTCGTCACTCCCTGCTGAATTAATATTTGTAAAACTTCTTGCAGAATATCCTCCACCTCCAGTGGACCCGTATACATATCAAACTGTGATCCGCCAAAGGTTTTGATGGTATGTAGTTTGTTTTCGATCGGGAGAGATGATTGTATAAAATGCTGAACAGAAGAAATATGATGTTTAAGATGATGAAATAGGATTTGTCTGGTGGTCATGCAGGAAAGATAATGTATTTATCTGCCTGTAAAAAAATAGCGGAAGACATCTACCTAAAATATTTATGCAGAAAAAAATAATTGCTAACTGATAGAGATGTCTGCCCATGGCAACATTACCACCTATTCTGTTGTTATACCTAATACATCCGGCATAAACATATCAGCGCAATCTTCCCATAGGGCAGTGGTACACTGTTCCTCTTAAAAAAGCCTGATATGAAACAGAAACTCTTCCTTGCTTTTAGCTGCTTCGTATGCACCTTATGGTTGTTGCCCCTCAGTGCCCAGGACTTTGGCTGGCCCCGGCAAATAACAAAAGATGGTGCTACACTTATCTATTATCAACCTCAGATAGATTCCTGGGAAAAATACAAAACACTGGCAGGCCGTATGGCTTTCTCCCTGACGCCATCTGGTGGCAACCAGGCCGTTGGCGTAGCCTCTTTTACTGCCAATACCGATGTTAACAAAGAAACGCGAACAGCCTACCTCACGGATATCAAGGTAACGGATGTACGTATTTCCGGCCAGAAAGAAAGTGATGCCGCCAACCTGGAAATGCTTTTCCGGAAGCTGATACCTACCAATGAACAGTCCATTGCGGTCGACAGGTTATTAGCAGATATGCAGCATACCTCTACTAATGTAAAAGGCGCGGATATCAAGAATGATCCACCGAAAATTTTCTATAGTACTTCGCCGGCAATATTACTTTTGGTGCAGGGAAAACCGGTGTTGAGTCCCATCGCAAAATCAGATCTTCAGTTTATTGTAAATACAAACTGGGACCTCTTCTTTGATAAAAAAGATAAAACCTATTATCTTCTTGCAGACAAAGGATGGTATTCAGCCAGGGATGTTAAAGGTCCATATACGATGACGCGCAGCCTTCCGAAAGATATGAGCAAACTGCCCGCTGGTGAGAACTTCGATGATGTGAAGAAATTAGTGCCGCCACCAGCCAATGCACAACCGGAAACAATTTTTTATAGCGATGAACCTGCAGAACTGATTTTATTTAAAGGCAGTCCGATATATACGCGTATCACTAATACACAGCTGTTGTATGGTGCGAATACAGACAATGATTTTTTTGTAGATAATAGTACGCACAAATATTATGTGCTGTTATCTGGCCGTTGGTTTAGTGCCAGCAATCCTGCAGGGCCTTGGGAGTTTGCAACTAATAGTTTGCCAGCAGACTTCAAAAATATTCCTTCATCATCACCTAAATCCAGTGTGCTGGCCTCTGTGCCGGGAACAATTGAAGCTTCTGATGCAGTGATGCTTGCGCAGATACCTACCACTGTTACTGTCAACAAAGCCGAGGCTGCAGCGAAGGTTCATGTGCATTATGATGGCACACCAGTGTTCAAACCTATTGAAACAACCAATCTGCAATATGCTGTCAATACCCAGGATAAGGTAATAAAAGATGGAGATCTGTATTACCTGTGTTTCCAGGGTGTCTGGTTTATGTCTACAAAACCGGAGGGCCCTTGGCAAACTGCGGATGCAGTGCCACAGGAGATCTACAGTATCCCGCCAAGTTCACCTGTCTACAACGTCACTTATGTAACGCAAACTGACGCTACAGCTACCACTGTAGAAAGCAGTTACACAGCGGGTTACCTGGGTATGTTTATTTTCGGAGCAGCAGTAGGCGCTTGTATTGCCTATGGTACGGGATGGTGGTATCCGCCTTATTTTTATTGGGGCGCAGGTGCGTTGTATCCTATATATCATCCCTGGCCGATGACATATGGAGTAGGTGCGGTGTATAATCCCTGGACAGGTGGATATGCCGTAGGTCGAAGGGTGTATGGGCCCTATGGTGCTGCAGGTTCATCGGCACGGTATAATCCGGCCACGGGCAGGTATGGTCGTTCTGCCAGTGTGCAGGGATGGTATGGAGGGCGTACCAGTGCGCAGGCATATAACCCCTGGACAGGTGGCTATGGCGCTACACATCAGGGACATAATGCGTATGGACAATGGGGCACGTCAGTGGCTACACGAAATGGGAATGCAATACAAACGGGGCATGTGACTACACGTAATGGTACTATCAGTGGCTACAGAACGAATACCGGACAAAGTGGTGTTGTAAAGCATGGGGCTAATGGTACGGTAGTACGAAATAACAACGGTAATATGTACGCCGGACACGATGGCAACGTATATAGGAAAGATGCTGGCGGCGGATGGAGTCAGTATAATAATGGTAGCTGGAATAATGTGCAACGGCCGGCAGGCAATAATGGTAGCAGACCCAATATCAGTGGGGATAATATTTCGCCGGAAACCCTGCATGGATTGAATCAGAGCGCTGCTTCGAGGCAGCGGGGAAATTTCCAGACCCAACGTTTTCAAAACTGGCAACGCGGCGGTGGTGGAGGATTTCGTGGAGGCGGAGGATTTCATGGTGGTGGTAGATTCCGCAGATAGATCGCAGTGAGATCCAATAAATTTATTTAGTACCGGCCTGTTAAATTTTTGCACAGGCCGGTAAATATTTAAGTCACTTAAATGCTTAATGCATTGAAATAAAATAAGGTGTAAATCAATTTGTTGACAGCGGTAGAAAAAATATCTTGATAATCTGAGAAATTATCATTTATCTTTACACTCTTTTCCAATCTTTTTTGAAACATACCTCAATCAGACCATCTAACGTTTGTTGTTACCTCCAACTGCGGCCTTACCCCAGGTTGTGATATAGATAGATATGTTATCGTATTTAGTGCAAGCGAATTATGGGTCCCTGTCCAGTCGGTTTTTTAGTTTACTATTTATTTCACAACCACATAAATTGTATACACTATGGAACCATTTGTTGCCATGATTGCCATGTTTGGTTTTAATTTTGCCCCAAGAGGTTGGGCATTATGTAATGGCCAAATACTCGCTATCTCGCAGAACGCTGCATTGTTTTCTCTCATTGGTACTTATTATGGAGGTAACGGTCAATCAAACTTCCAGTTACCTAACCTTCAGGGCCGCACTGCTATTCATATGGGCCAGGCACCCGGCGGTTCTCCATACGTTATTGGCCAGGTAGGCGGTACAGAGAATACGACGCTTATTCTCAGCAACCTTCCCGCACACACCCACACTGCTGACATCAGCAAACTGACTTCCAGTCCTGTTGCCACCACTAATAATGCAACTGATGTAACACCTGCTCCAACCCTTGTACCTGCTACATTACCAAGCATCGGAAGTGGTCCTAGTGCAAGCCCGATCAACGGCTATGCTGCACAATCAGGTGGAGCGCTTACTAATTTGTATCCTTCTCCTGCCAGCGGTAGTATCACTATCGGTGCTACTGGGCAAAATATTCCTTTTAATAATCTGTCACCATACCTGACAGTAAATTATTGTATTGCATTAGAAGGAGTTTTCCCTTCCAGAAACTAATTAAGTATTTATCTATTTTATCCGGACAAATTTTCGACTCGATGGCGGCACCTTTAACGATTGGTTTTCTTACTCCCTATTCTGGTATTTATCCCTTTTATGCAGCACATCTGTCTACAGGTTGGCTCATAGGAATGGGACTAGATCCTGCACGCCAGCAAACCGTTAGATTTATTCCGGAATATACGCATTCGGGCAGCGCTAAGCACAATGAAGATGCTGCCCGAAAGCTTATCTTTTTTGATAGGGTAGATGTTCTGTCAGGTTTAGTGGGTTATAGATCTATTGAAACCACTTTACCTATAATTGAAAATGCTAAAGGACTAGGTTTCTTTTTTGATATGGGAGAATATATTCCGCATTTTCCCTACTTGTCTGATCACGTTTTTTATGCATCTCATCAGCTGTGGCAATCCCAATATGCACTAGGTGTTTGGGCACAGGGGAAATTCGGAGAAGGTGGACATATTGTAATGCCTGTATATGAAGGTGGTTATCATCTTCACTGTAGCTTCCTCGAGGGAGCCAAAGCTGCCGGTGGTGGCCAGATATCCATGACAATATTACCTTTTCGCGAAGAAGATCCTTTGCGCCTTGATCTGGAAGAACAATTTAAACAATGGGAAAGTAACCGCCCTGCTTATGTACATGCCATCTTCTGTGGTACAATGGCGGTGAAATTTATGGAGTTATGGATCAAAAGTCCACTGCATAAAAAAGTACCATTGCTATTGCATGAAGCGACCATGTATGATGATATGCTGGATTTTATCAGTGGCGCAGATACCGAATTTTATACAGCAAGGTCCTGGCTTAGAGAAGATGAAAGTTTACATAACTCAACGTTTGTGCAACAGTTTGAAACCATCGCTAATCAACCGGCAAACATTTTTGCTTTAATGGGATATGAAGCTGGATTGGCATGGAAAGAACTATTGCCATATGCCCTCAAAAAAGACTGGAATTCAGTAAAACATTTATTACGAACAGAAGTAATTAAAGGACCCCGTGGCGATAAGAACTTTTTTCCTCAATCCGGATTTGCACTTCCTGACTCCAATATTCTTCGCATTTCCACATCCGGAAAGACTATTAGAAAAATAATCGTTGATCAAGGTAAAGGTATGCGCTATGATGCAAAAGTTTTTAGTGAAATTCATGAAAACGGCGTCAGTGGCTGGCAGAACCCTTTTTTATGTATTTAAACAAATAGCATGAAAAATTTTTACTCCAGGTTACTAACATTTCTAGTACTATTCCTCGGAGCCTCATCGTTAGTTCCCCAGGTTTTTGGACAAGCCTATAATTCTACCCCTACCGTATGGCTGAATGGTAAAGGTGCACCTCCTTCTATTGGAGGTAGTCATGGTTATGCCTCAGCAATTGCAATAGATAAGAGCGACAATGTCTATTTTGCGGATTATAGTGGGACTACAACCAATAATACTGGTTATGAGATCCGAAAAGCTACTACAAGTACCGCAGCGGGTAGTGTTGCTATCTGCTCCGGTCTCGGATTTGGTAGCTTCCAGTTTCCAAGAAGTTTGGTGGTTTCTTCCACCGGCAATGTCTTTTTTATAGAGCCATTGACTTCAAATGGCCTTAGCTATACTTATCAGATTGATAAACTGACGCCCACAGGCGGTAATAATTATACAAAAACTGTAGTAAGAACGGGCACCGTTTTTACAGCACTGGCACTGGATGCCAGTGATAATCTTTATACGATAGAGACCCTCACCACCAGCCCGGAAAAGTATAAAGTAATGAAATATACAGCCGGCGCTGAAAGCAGTGCAGGCGTGCAACAAGGTACCTTTTCTATCGATCGTACCACCAGTGGAGGTACTGTCAATAATACCTATCCATGGGGATTGGCAGTAGACGCAAGTAATAATATATATGTAACCGGTTTTGGCGATGGTACTGCCACAGATTATGTATATAAATATCCTGCTGGTAGTTCAACTCCAACTGTTATTTCCACCAAAACCGGCGACCTCGGCTTGATGGTGGATGCCAGCGGCAATGTATTTACAACGGCAATGAAGTCGGGATCTACTATGCATGTGGTGGAGTATTTCGGACCTAATCCAAGCTCCACTAACAGCTTTGAAGCTGGTACCGGTATAGCCAGTGATGGACAGTTTGGCTTCGCATGGGGAATCGCAATGGACTCCCATAAAGATTTATATGTAACAGATGGGTTTAACAATGCCTATAAAAATAGCAACTTCGGTAGAATCGTAAAATATTCTGCTGGTGTAACTGGAACGGTTTCTCGTTTATCGACCAACCCTACTAATACAACAGGTACGGTCCAGTACCAGGTTGTGTTTGACCAGGGGGTTAATAATGTTACAACCGCAAACTTCGCGTTGGCGGTTACCGGTCTTGGCGGAACACCCGCCGTTACCGCTGTTACAGCGCTCAATTCTACTACCTATACAGTGACACTGAGCACAGGAACAGGTACAGGTACCATTGACCTTAAACTGGTTTCAGGAGGCACAATGGATAGGTTGATCGTCAATCAGGGTGCTGTAAACGTACCTTATACGATTGATAGAACTCCGCCTAGTGGCTCCTTTACAATTGGTAACGGTACCGGCTATACGAGCGTTGTAAATCCAACAATCAATATTACACCATCTGATGCCGCTACCATGGCATTTTCGCTGAGTGGAGGCGCATATTCCACACCGGAAACAATCGCCAATTCGAAAGTTTATACGCTGGCTGCAACGGAAGGTGTTACGCAAACGGTGGCGATGCGATTCATTGACGCTGTGGGAAATATACAAACTACCGCAGCACAAAATATCGTATGGGATACTACGAAACCGAAAATTACATTCACTTCGGTACCTCCGGTATTTACCAATAACAATAACTTCGGAAATATCATTGCCACAGTAGGATCTGGTGGGGGCGATGCAAGCACCTTCCAGGTATCCTTTGATAACGGGGCATATGTTCAATATACTACCGTCTTCGGTACTACGCTTACGTATCCTACCGGCGTACTCGCAGATGGTCCGCATAAAATCACCATCAAGGCAACGGATAAGGCCGGAAACGTTTCTGATCCTACGACCTACAGCTGGACGATAGATCGCACTGCTCCAACAATTGCAACTGTAACACCACCTGCTGATGGCTACTACAATGTGGTAGGTCCAAACACAAGTCTCCAGGTACAAATACAGTTCTCAGAAGCAGTAAACGTGACAAACACACCTACCATTACGGCAACCATTGGCGGTGTTACTAAAACACTGAACTATGTAAGTGGTTCTGGGACGAATACATTGACCTTCCAATATAATATTGTCAATGGTGATAATGGCACTGTGGTCTACGGCTTGCCGGTATTACTCACCGGTGGATCAACTGTTAAAGATCTTGCTGGTAATGCTTATGTTCCACCAGCAGGAACTACTTTGCCTAAACCTGGCGAAATAGTAAATACTGTTTATCCAACAGTCGCAGTATCAACTACAGCGCCAGCCACTGTAACAGCGCCATTCACCGTACATGTACAGTTCAGTGAAGCCGTCACAGGCTTTGTAGCGAGCGATCTTACGCTTACCAATGCTACCGCAGACGCACCTACGACTACCAATAACATTGGTTATGATGTACTCATACATCCAATTACAGATGGTAACGTAACGGTTACTGTGCCTGCAAATGCTGCTGTGAACGTAGCCAATAACCCTAACACTGCCGCTCCTGCCGGTATCACCGTTTATTTCGATGATCAACCTGCCGCAGTAACCAGTGTGACGGTACCAGGCAATGGTACTTATGGTATCGGTAAAGTTTTAACTTTTGTTGTTAACTACAGCAAAACAGTGAACGTTACAGGTACTCCACAGCTGCCACTCACAGTTGGATCTACTACGTATAATCTGAACTATGCAGGTGGTACCGGAACTGCTGCACTTACATTTACATACACTGTTGCTAATGGTGATCAGGACCTGAATGGTGTGCAATTGGGTAGTGCTATCTTATTAAATAGTGGCACCATCATCGGCACTAATAATAAAAATGCAGGCCTTACCCTCATTGGTGTACCGTCTACCGCCAATGTATTGGTAGATGGCATACCACCAGTTGTAACCAGCGTTACACCACCGGCAGATGGCGTCTACAACCTGGTGACACCAACGATGACGTTTGTGGTACATTACTCTAAAGTGGTAACCGTAACAGGTACGCCAACCATAGATCTGACCATCGGCAGCACCGTTCGATCACTCAACTATATCAGTGGTAGTGGTAGTAACGCGCTGACATTCCAATACACCGTTGTATCGCCAGACAATGATATGAACGGCGTAGTTCTCGGATCAGCCATCAACCTGGCTGGTGGTACAATTAAAGATGCGGCTACCAACGATGCTGTTCTCACATTGAACAGCGTAGGTTCTACCGCCAACGTAAATGTGAACACTACCCAGCCATCATTGACTATTTCGATGACTGATGCTAATCCGGTGAACCACGCATTTACAATCACAATTGTTTCTTCTGAAAAATTAAACAGCCTGGTACCTGGAAACTTCACTATTTCCAGTGGTACTGTAACCAGTGTTTCTACCACAGATAATATTACCTATACAGCACTGGTTACGCCTACCGCGCAAGGTGCTGGTACGGTAAGTATTGCGGCAAACCTGCTGACAGGAGCCATCAGCGGTAATAAAAACACCGCTTCCAACATCCTGGCATTCAACTTTGATAATATAGCGCCAGTAGTTACCAGCGTAGGTGTTCCTATAGCAGCTACCTATATTATAGGTCAACCATTAACGTTCACTGTTAACTTCTCCGAACCGGTATCTGTAAACACCACTACTATTCCATACCTCGAACTGACCATTGGCAGCACTGTACAACATGCGGCTTATGTCAGCGGTAGTGGTAGCACAGCGCTTACATTTACTTATACCGTTCAGGAAGGTGATCTGGATAATAATGGTATAGCCATTTCTAACGGCAGTATTCAAGGAGTGACCACAATAAGAGATGCGGCAGCTAACGATGCGAACCTGACACTCAACGGTGTTGGTTCTCTAACTAACGTGCTGGTAGATGGCGTTAAACCAACTATCACCTCCGTAGTTAATCCTGCTGATGGGGTGTACAATACCAATACCAAGCCTGCCATGACTTTCTTCGTGGTATTCTCCGAACCAATTAAATTAACGGGTACGGCTAAACTCTCCATTAATATTGGTGGAGTGGTTAAAACGATGAGTACGACAAGCTTGTATTCACCAAACACCCTGCAATTTGTTTACAACATCGTAAACGGAGATCAGGATATGGATGGTATCGAATATGCAGGCTTTGATTTAAGCGCAGCTACTATTACCGATATCGCTGGTAACCCGGCAACGATTGATAATAGCAAGTTTACCGCTATGCCAGGTGTGAAGGTAAATACAACACATCCAACTGTAACACTTAGCACTACCGCACCTTCACCAACCAACAAACCGTTTACCGTTACTGCTGTCTTCTCAGAAGTGGTAACAGGCCTGACTGTCAATAAGTTTGTATTTAATACCGTTCCTGTTCTTAGCAATTTCAATACCACCGACGGTATCACTTATACTTTCGATGTACAGGCAGGTGTCACTGGCCCTGTAACGGTGTCGCTGCCTGCTAATGCTGCAGTGAATATCGGCAACAATGGTAATACTGCTTCGAATACGCTTACAGTTAACTACGATATCACTCCTCCAGTGATAAATAGTGTGACCGTACCAACAGTAGGAACCTACAAGATCGGTGCCCCACTGACATTTGCAGTGAAATTCTCAAAAGTGGTCATCCTGGATCCTACTACAACACCTTATATAGAGTTCACAATTGGTAGCAGCACGGTGCATGCTAACTATGTAAGTGGCAGTGGTACCAATACGTTTACATTCACCTACACTGTACAGGAAGGTGACCTGGAAAATACTGGTATCACCATAACGAAAAATACAATCCAGAATGTCACAGCCATTACAGATGCTGCTACCAATGCAGCTGATCTGACATTGGGTATTTTGGGTCAGTTGGTAGGTGTTAAAGTTGATGGAGTTAAACCATTCATCAGCACTGTAACCAATCCTGCTGATGGAGTATATAATACTACGACTAAGCCTACATTGAAATTTGATGTAGTCTTCTCTGAACCAATTACGGTAACGGGTACGCCTAAACTCTCCATTAATATTGGTGGAGCTGTTAAAGTGATGACGGGCACCCTGACAGGTGGCAATACGCTGCACTTCGAATACAACGTGGTAGACGGTGACATGGATATGGACGGTATCGAATACGCAGGCCTAGACCTTAGCGCCGCTACTATTACCGATATCGCCGGCAACCCAGCCACCATCGATAATAGCAAGTTTACCGCCATGCCTAATGTGCTGGTGAACACCAACCATCCAACTGTAGTCTTGACTAAAACAGTTGGTTCACTGATCAACAAACCGTTTACTGTAACCGCTACCTTCTCAGAAGCAGTTACTGGCCTTACAGCAGGTAGCTTTGTTATCACAAATGGTACAGTAAGTGCCTTAACTACCAGTGATAATATCGTTTATACCTTTACAGTAACGCCAACGGCTAATGGTACCGTAACAGTCGCACTCCCAGCTAATGCAGCAGTAAACATTGGCAACAATGGAAATACAGCCGCTACGCCGCTCACGGTTACTTACGACGGTACCATTCCGGTAGTGAACAGCGTAACCGTACCAGCACCAGGTACCTACAAAATCGGCGATGTGCTGACCTTCGTAGTGAACTGGTCTAAGGTAGTAACGCTGGATCCAACCACAACACCATACCTGGAACTGACCATCGGCAGCACCGTACAACATGCTACGTATACAGGTGGTAGTGGTACTAACGCCTATACGTTTAGCTATACCGTACAAACCGGTGATCTGGATAATAATGGTATTACCATCTCCAAAAACACGATCCAAAATGTAACTTCCATCACTGACGCTGCTACCAACGTAGCAGACCTGACACTGAACAGTGTCGGTGTATTGACCGGTGTAAATGTTGATGGAGTTAAACCATTCATCAGCACTGTAACTAATCCTGCTGATGGGGTATATAATACTACGACTAAGCCTACATTGAAATTTGATGTAGTCTTCTCTGAACCGATTACGGTAACGGGTACGCCTAAACTCTCCATTAATATTGGTGGAGCTGTTAAAGTGATGACGGGCACCCTGACAGGTGGCAATACGCTGCACTTCGAATACAACGTGGTAGACGGTGACATGGATATGGACGGTATCGAATACGCAGGCCTAGACCTTAGCGCCGCTACTATTACCGATATCGCCGGCAACCCAGCCACCATCGATAATAGCAAGTTTACCGCCATGCCTAATGTGCTGGTAAACACCAACCATCCAACTGTAGTCTTGACTAAAACAGTTGGTTCACTGATCAACAAACCGTTTACTGTAACCGCTACCTTCTCAGAAGCAGTTACTGGCCTTACAGCAGGTAGCTTTGTTATCACAAATGGTACAGTAAGTGCCTTAACTACCAGTGATAATATCGTTTATACCTTTACAGTAACGCCAACGGCTAACGGTACCGTAACAGTCGCCCTCCCAGCAAATGCAGCAGTAAACATTGGCAACAATGGAAATACAGCCGCTACGCCGCTCACGGTTACTTACGACGGTACCATTCCGGTAGTGAACAGCGTAACCGTACCAGCACCAGGTACCTACAAAATCGGCGATGTGCTGACCTTCGTAGTGAACTGGTCTAAGGTAGTAACGCTGGATCCAACCACAACACCATACCTGGAACTGACCATCGGCAGCACCGTACAACATGCTACGTATACAGGTGGTAGTGGTACTAACGCCTATACGTTTAGCTATACCGTACAAACCGGTGATCTGGATAACAATGGTATTACCATCTCCAAAAACACGATCCAAAATGTAACTTCCATCACTGACGCTGCTACCAACGTAGCAGACCTGACACTGAACAGTGTCGGTGTATTGACCGGTGTAAATGTTGATGGAGTTAAACCATTCATCAGCACTGTAACTAATCCTGCTGATGGGGTATATAATACTACGACTAAGCCTACATTGAAATTTGATGTAGTCTTCTCTGAACCGATTACGGTAACGGGTACGCCTAAACTCTCCATTAATATTGGTGGAGCTGTTAAAGTGATGACGGGCACCCTGACAGGTGGCAATACGCTGCACTTTGAATACAACGTGGTAGACGGTGACATGGATATGGACGGTATCGAATACGCAGGCCTAGACCTTAGCGCCGCTACTATTACCGATATCGCCGGCAACCCAGCCACCATCGATAATAGCAAGTTTACCGCCATGCCTAATGTGCTGGTGAACACCAACCATCCAACTGTAGTCTTGACTAAAACAGTTGGTTCACTGATCAACAAACCGTTTACCGTAACCGCTACCTTCTCAGAAGCAGTTACTGGCCTTACAGCAGGTAGCTTTGTTATCACAAACGGTACAGTAAGTGCCTTAACTACCAGTGATAATATCGTTTATACCTTTACAGTAACGCCAACGGCTAACGGTACCGTAACAGTCGCCCTCCCAGCAAATGCAGCAGTAAACATTGGCAACAATGGAAATACAGCCGCTACGCCGCTCACGGTTACTTACGACGGTACCATTCCGGTAGTGAACAGCGTAACGGTACCAGCACCAGGTACCTACAAAATCGGTGATGTACTCACCTTTGTAGTGAACTGGTCTAAGGTAGTAACGCTGGATCCTACTGTTCCATACCTGGAACTGACTATCGGCAGCACTGTACAACATGCTACGTATTCAGGTGGTAGTGGTACCAACGCTTATACATTCAGTTATACCGTACAAACCGGTGATCTGGATAATAATGGTATTACCATCTCTAAAAACACCATCCAGAATGTAACCGCTGTTACCGATGCAGCTACCAATGTGGCAGACCTGACATTGAATAATATTGGTACATTAACAGGTGTGAATGTAGATGGTATCAATCCGGTAATCAGTACGGTAACCAACCCTGCTGACGGTGTATATAATACCAACAGCTTACCTACATTGAAATTCGATGTGGTCTTCTCCGAACCAATTACAGTAACGGGTACGCCTAAACTCTCCATTAATATTGGTGGTGCAGTTAAAGTGATGACAGGTACGCTGACAGGAGGAAATACCCTGCACTTTGAATACAATATCGTAAATGGTGACATGGATATGAATGGTATCGAATATGCAGGTCTCGACCTCAGCGCTGCCACCATTACAGATATAGCAGGCAATCCGGCTATCATTGACAACAGTAAGTTTACGGCTATGCCGAATGTAAAAGTAAATACCGGCCACCCAACGGTGGTATTAACTTCCGCATCACCGGCACTGACTAATCAGCCTATCGTGATCACCGCTACCTTCTCTGAAGCGGTAACGGGCCTCACAGCAGCTAAGTTCACCGTAGCCAATGGCACTGCTGCAAATCTTGCCACCACCGATAATATTACCTACACGATCACGGTTACACCGGTAGCTGATGGTGCTGTTTCAGTAGTATTGCCTGCCAACGCAGCGGTGAATATTGGTAATAATGGTAATAGTGCTTCCAACACGCTGGCATTTACCTTCGATGGTACTGCACCAACAGTAAGCAGTGTGACATTACCGCCGGCGAGCTACTATACTGAAGGCACTGTGCTGCAGTTCACCGTACATATGAGCGAACCGGTAATAATCACTGGCACGCCTGTACTGAACTTCAAAATTGGCAGCACTGGTGTAACAGCACAGTATGCAAGCGGTACACAAGACCTGGTGTTCACTTACACCGTAAAAGCAGGAGATAACGGCACCTTAGACGCTACTTCAGCAAGCATTAACCTGGGTGGCGGCACCATAAAAGACGCCGCAGGCAACAATGCTGTACTGACATTCCCAGTGATACCAGCTTCACCAAATGTGATCGTAAATACGGTACATCCAACCGTAGTAGTGGCTACCACTGCTGCAGCAAGAGTCAATACACCGGTGAATGTAACCTTTACCTTCAGTGAGGCAATGACAGGATTTACACTCTCTGGTATCACGGTAACCAATGGAACAGCTGCTAATCTGACTACTACCGATAACATCACTTACAACGCTATCATCACGCCAACAGCAGATGGTACAGTAACGGTAAATGTTCCGGCTAATGTAGCGACCAACGTAGCTGGTAATAAAAACCAGGCAAGCAACACGATCAGCTTCACCTATGATGCTACCGCACCTGTTGTTACGGCGGCAACATTCAATGTTAGTGGGGATGCACCGCTCAATACCCTTGTAGGTACTGTCGCTGCTTCGGATGCTTCCGGTGTGATCCAAAACTGGACCATCTCCAATGACCCTACTGGCGGTGCCTTCGTAATAGATGCCAACGGAAAGATCACCGTGAATAACATCGCTCAATTGAAACTGGTAGCTGCAACAACAGTAACGCTCCAGGTAACGGTTAGCGACGGACTGAATACAAGTCTGCCTGCAAATATTACCATCAATGTAGGATCACTGTTCGTCAATCAAGCACCAACCATGGACCCAATCAAGGACCAGGCAATATGTGCTGACCTGACAGCCCACATCATACAGCTGACCAATTTATCAGCGGTAGAAACAGATCAGACATACGCCGTTAGCATCAGCACAGATCAGCCTTTATTCGATGTATTATCCGTTACACATGATGGAATACTGACCTTTAAGCTGAAAACTGCCGGATCTACTGGTGTAGCACATGTGACTGTTACAATAAAAGATAATGGCGGTACCATCAACCATGGAGTAGATACGCTGCAACGTATGTTTACCATCACAGTAAATCCTACGCCTGTAGTAACCATCACTTCAGATAAAGGTACTTCCGTATCTAAAGGAGATAACATCATACTGACCGCTACCGGTGGTGATACTTATGTTTGGGATATGGTAGATGGCATTATATCCGGCCAGCAGACGGCAACGCTGCACGCCAGGGTAAAAGCCAACACTGTCTACACAGTAACCGCTACCAATATCTACGGCTGTAGTTCATCAGCAAGTATATCTGTTGCTGCCAACACCGACTTCAAAGTAGATGCTAACAACATCGTTACGCCTAATGGTGATGGTGTCAATGATAAATGGGTAATTAAAAATCTCGACAGTTATCCGGATAATGAAGTGAAGATTTATGATCGCGCAGGCCGACTGGTATACCAACGCAAAAACTATAGTAACGATTGGGATGGTACCGTCGACGGTAGTCCACTGTCGGAAGGAACCTATTACTATATCCTTACTATTCAGAACGGAGCGAAAACAACGAAAGGATTTATCACTATTATCAGATAATTGCTCACAGCCTAATAAACAAATACTATGAGCTGTTCATTATATTCGAAAGCAGGAAAATTTATGATTACTGTTATGTGCTGCGCTGTATCCTTTAAAGGATACAGCCAGTCACTCAGTAAAACCGCTGCTTTGCTGGATCCATCCGCAACTTCTTTTTACCAGAACCAATACCTGGCCAACCCCGCGATGGCAGGTATCGATACCGGATGGCATTTCAACGCTGCCTACAGAGGCCAGATCAATGGCATCGATGGCGCGCCTAAAACCAAATTCTTCTCTGCCGACGGCTATGTAGGAAGCAGGGTAGGAGCTGGTTTAAATATCTTCAGTGATGAAGCTGGCCTGTTGACCAGAACAAGGGTGGCAGGTACTTACGCTTATCATCTTCCTTTAAATGATAACGGCGCAAGGTTGAACTTCGGTTTGTCGCTGGCACTGAACTTCCAGCGCCTCGATTATTCCAAAATCAATGGAGATCCCAGCGATCCCGCTGCTGCAGCGTTTAACCGCCGTGATGATTATTTTGAGGCAGATTTTGGTATGGCCTATACCAATAACCACTGGACGGCACAGGCTTCCTTGCCCAACATCCGCGCCACCTTCTCTGGTAACAGCTATCCTGGGGTAGATGGAGGAACGATATTTTTCTCCGCACTGTCGTATAAATTCGATTTAGATGGGGCTGTCAGCTCTGTAGAACCTAAGGCATGCTATCGTACCATCAAAGGTTATGATGATATCGTAGACCTGGGGGTTAATGTTGGATTTCTGCATAATGTAGCCAACCTGACAGCGCTGTACCATACAACGGGTAGCTTCGCCTTTGGGGCAGGGGTGTATATACTGAATACCGTTCGACTGAACGCGTTTTACAATACACAAACTACTGGACTGAAAAATTATACCGATGGTACTTATGAAGTAGGATTAACGGTGAATCTCTTTAAATAATTAAAGCAACAATAACGAAGGCTCCTGCGTCTATTTCATAGAATCTGCAGGAGCTTTTTCTATTTTGGTAGCAGTAACTACTTTGCCGTCCTGAAAGAATAACAGATAGCCAGGATAGGCCCATAACTCCATGCCCTTCGATGCTTCATAGATAGCATCAGGCTTGCCCAGCTTCTCTCTTACTGCTGCTTTTGAAGACTGGTTACTGATGCCCAATTCATTCATGATGGGATCATTGCTGGGATCATAAACTTCTTGTTTATCTTTATTTATGTAGAAGTGCGGAGATGGCTCACGCTTACCAAAAATAGCTCCCAGCGCAATTATCAACATGAAGGCTCCTATGATAGCCACTTTTACGATCACGTCTTTTTTTGTATCCGGTGGAAGGTCTTCCATATCATATTTATCGTGAACGGGTCCCTGATAATGGGTTTCCGAGCGATAATATTCCTGTTGCGTGTGTTGCTGTGTGTTATGTTGCTCCGTACGCTGATAGTGGGTTTCCGACTGCGTATACTGAGATTTGTAAAGATTTAATCGGAGTAACTCATCATAATAGGCTTTCCTGTCGGGGTTATTCAGCTGCTCATATGCATGCTGCACCTGTTTGAATTTCTCTTCAGCCGTGATGCTACCTGCGTTAAGATCGGGATGATACTTCTTGGAAAGCCTACGATGGGCTTTTTTTACATCTTCGCTACTGGCGAAATAAGGAAGTTCCAATATGGAATAATAGTTCATCATGGATATTAAGGATAGCTGAAGTTAGCTGCTTATGCTAAAATAAGCTAGTACTATGTCAATATACTACTATTACTACAACAAATTTATCTCATCTGGATAAGTTAATTAAATATTCCAGCTTATCTAATATCGCTTTTTCTATCTTGTTAGTCAGAATTAAATTTCTCTTGACAAATTCCACTTATACCATGTCATTTATTTCTTCGGTAAAAAAAATCGGCCTCTTGGGTATCCCGGTCGTATTAGCTTGCCATGCGGCTGTTGCTGATATCAGGCTGGGCAATTTATTCACGGATCATGCAGTATTACAGCGTAATACGGTGGTGCCGGTGTGGGGCACAGCTGCAGATGGGAAAACCATCACCGTTTCTTTTAATGGTCAGCAGGTAAGCACCATCGCAAAAGACGGCCGTTGGATGGTGAAGCTGCAGCCCCTAAAGGCTGGCGGGCCTTATACGCTCATCGCTAGCGGGGATGGCACCGTAACGGTAACGGATATACTGGTAGGGGATGTATGGCTATGCAGTGGACAATCCAATATGGATAAAGAAGTAGGACCACATAAGAACCAGCCCAATGTAGATAATTATGAGCAGGAACTTGCGAATGCAACGCATCCGCAAATACGGTTGTTTAAGGTGCCTGCTAAAGAAGGCGCGCTGACACCACAGGAAGAAGTGAATGCCGCCTGGTCGTTGTGTGACAGCGCGCATGTCAGCGCCTTTTCTGCTGCTGGTTATTTTTTCGGGAGAGATTTACAGCCTGCGATAAATGTGCCACTGGGCCTGATACATTCCTGCTGGGGTGGAACACCGGCGGAATTCTGGCTGGATAAATCCGTGATGGCAGCCAATCCTGAGCTGCAATCATTAGTGACAGCGTATGAAAAGTCTATGCAGGGCTTTGAAGAGAAAATCAACAACCTACAGGATGCGCTCAAAGCCGCCAACGCGGCAGGGACTACGGATACAGCCAGTCAGAAGTCCTATAATCAGCTGAAGTTACTCAAACGTAATTGCGGCGGACTATATAATGCGATGATTTATCCATTGCGTAATTTTCCCATTACCGGTGTGATATGGTATCAGGGAGAATCTAATAGCGATCGTGCAAAGCAGTACCAGACGCTGTTTCCTGCTCTTATAGAAAATTGGAGAGATACCTGGCATCAAGATATTCCTTTCCTTTTTGTACAGATAGCGCCTAACAAAGGCAAAGGCCCTGAAATCCGGGAAGCACAGTTCCTTACCTGGAAACGCGTACCTCATACCGCTATGGTAGTTACTACCGATGGAATTGATTCTACCTTTAATCTGCATCCTGGCAACAAACAGCTGGTAGGAGCGCGACTGGCATTGGCTGCCAGGGCAATGGTCTATAAAGAAAAACTGGAGTACTCCGGTCCAGTATACGAATCAGCTGTTTTCAATGGCAATCAGGCAATAATTTCGTTTAGCCATACAGGTAAGTCGTTGGTCGCGAAAGGTGGCCCACTCACAGGTTTCACGATTGCTGACGCCGACAAGGTATTTGTAGCTGCACAGGCTAAAATTAGCGGCAATAAATTGTTAGTGAGTGCCAAAGGTGTGAAAAACCCGGTGGCAGTGCGTTTCGGATGGACAGATATTCCTCATGACAACTTTTACAATAGTGCAGGCCTGCCTGCTTCTCCTTTTAGAACAGATGTAGAATAAAAAAAATCGGCGTCCCTTACTGAAAGGGACGCCGATTCTTTTGTCGTTGCTTAATTATTTTAATACCCCATGAACGCCTCTCAGGTACATCGTATGGCTGCGAGCCGTAACAGCTACCCAGGCTTCATATTCGGCTATTGCCAGTAGTCTTTCTTCTTCCGTAATATATTTATCTGCCACCAGCTGTTTGCCTCTGAGCTTTGCCACCATTGACCAGATGTTTGCATGGCCCTGAAATCCAGGATCAGTATGAATACCTTTTTCAGATTCATCTGTAATAACGATGTCAGAAAATCCTTGTTGGGAGAGGAGTTCGGGGAGATGATCGGCAATTTCATTATCCATGCCAACATCCTGACGCCATTGCAGGAATTTATCATAGAAATAAACCATACTTTGTGGTGGCTGTGGCTCCCAGGAGGCCTTGGTGTGGTTGTAATCGAGTATACATAGCATGCCACCAGGTTTGAGCAGTTGGCGTAATCTGGCAATGACCGCAGCCGGATTCGTGAGCCACTGCAGCGTTCTGGCCGCTGTAATAATATCAAAGCGTAGCGACGTTTCGTAGGTCATGATGTCGCCGTGAATAAATTCCAGATTAGGAATGTGGCCATATTTACTGCGGGCGATATTGATTAATTCTTCGCTGCTGTCGATACCATATACTTTCCCTGTTTCCCCTAGATATTTTGTGATGCCTTGTGTGATGGCGCCGGAGCCGCCGCCAACATCCAGCACGGTTTGGCCGGGTTTTAGTACTGCCAGTAAATTATGGTTGGAGTTTTCGATACTTCTTTCTTCAAGTAATACCGCAGTGCCACTGGGCATTTCAGCGCGTTTAACCGCCTCGTTTGACATAGAAAAATAGTTTTTAAACCGGACAAAATAGATACGTGGAGCTGAAGAAATCAGCCCCTGAAAATAATTAAAAAGAAAGAAGATTTGTAAGGAATTATTGTCCGATGACTACCAGTGGGATTTTAGTACCGTAGGCTAATTCTTTGGTAACGCTTTTATGAAATAGGTCCTCCATGAATCCATACTTTCCAGGCAGGGCTAATATCAGTCTGGCATTAGCAGTTTCAGCAAACTGAAGTATTTCTTTGGCAGTTCTTTTTTGCTGGATGCTATGATAAGAAATGTCGTTTAGCTGCAACAAGCGTTGTAGTTCTTGTTTGACGGCAGCAGCTGGTTCATCATCTCCTATATATAATACTTCCAGGTGAGTGGACAGCTGGGTTATCAGTTTGTGTATATGTAAGCTCTGACTGGATAACAGCGGCTGTTCGCGGTTATAGGCAAAGAGGATTTTATCTACAGCAATATAGGTGGCATCTCCAGGAACGATGATAACGGGAATGGATATATGATTAGTGGCGGCGAGGGTATTGCTGCCGATGAGCGTCTTTCCTAATGCACCTTTTCCGGTGATGCCCATTATCACGAGGTCTATGCCGCGTACATCAATAATTTCCTGCATGCCTTCTACCAGTGGGAGCACATCTGTTTCACAGCTAATGCGTGTAGTCGCTGGCGTTATATCGGACATAGCCTCCACGAGTTTTTCCATTTCATCCATTACGCTACGGCGGAATGCGGGCGTATCTTCCGGAAGTACAGGCATGGGGATACCGGAAAGATGAAGAACGCTGTAGGAGTGGTACAACGTAATTTCTGTTTCATCAAATTGAGCGGAGAAGGCTATTGCGTAGCGCACCGCATTTTTTGCTGTATCGGAGAAGTCGGTAGTAACAAGAATTTTCACCATAGCCGGGTTAGGTTTGGATAAAACAGGGCGCCTGCAACGAGTGATGCAGGCGCCTGTGAAGTATGACTGATTGTATGAGATTAATATGTAAAGAGCTTGCTAGAAGCGTGTAGACAAGGCGATTCCCTGGAATTCGTTGAGTGTGCCTGGCTCCATGAACAATACTTTACCGCCTTTGGAAAGTATGATTTCAATGATGGGCAGTAATACATCGTAGGAGAGGTCGCCGCTGTCGGCTTCACCTTCTGGATGTATTGTGATGATGCCATCATGGATGGTTCCTGGCTGGAAGTAATTGCTTTCTACATACAGGGTGTCGGCACTACCGTCAACGGCTGCACGAAAAATATCGCCAAGATCTACAAGTAGTCTTTGTTGAGAGAGGGCTGTTCTGATATCAGCCAATGCTACTTCCTGGCGTTTGGCCAGTACTTCCTTGACAACAGGAGCGAGGATACGAGGGATTTCGTGATCAGGCGTATCGTCGTAACTACCAGGTACGGTGGCGATCACAGTATTTTTGATATCCATCTGTTCCTGATAGTAGGAAAGCATTTTGGTATCACCCATGAGAATTACCGGGAGTGGTTGTTCGTGGTAATATTGTTTGAATCGTTTATCTGCCACGTTGAAGTATTCTTTGATCAGATCATCCACTACAGCATCATGCTTAAGTTTCATGGGGTCTGTAGTATAATAATTTGTGTTTTCAAATGGAAAATCATCATTAACTACTTCTTTCACCAATGAATCATTTGTGGCTTCGAGCAGTCTTATTTTCTGCCGGGACACGCTTATTACATAGTAGTGAACTACTTGCTGCAAAGTTTTCAGTAGCGGTCGTATCTCAAAGCGTTTGCCGATGATGATACGATCCGTGCTGGCTACGGGCAGGTTATAGAGTTTACTGAAATTCTCGGAAGCATATAACACCAGGCTGTCGAGGTTATAGCGATGGTCTACATTATTTTCCAGTTCTTTAATTTTTTCCAGTACAGGCCAAACCTCACGTTTGTCATACAGCTCGTATAGTTGTTTTTCGGCTGTAGTTACCAGGTTTTTCAGGTTGATACTATCCTGCTTGTTATCGGGAAATGTTCTGTGAGTTGAAACTAAAACCGTTACTGCTGGCGCACCACGATACTGACTCATTTGAATAACATCTTGATCTTGCATAGATTTCTCTTTTGGTGGTTTAACAAAGCTAGGCCTTGTAAAGTTCACCGAAAATGAGGATGATCATGTGGGATCTTGATAATTATCAGGTGTGAGTATATTATTTTTCCTCACGCCAGGTAATGATGCCTTTTTCTGTCAGGTAAGGGTAAAACATGTTGCTGATCAGTTGTACATAATGTTGAACGGCTGCCTGGTCTTTGAGGCCGAGTTTGATCTCGTTATGGGGGAGCCAGAAGTCGGAGGTGATATAAAGTAGTGTGATCAGTTCTTTCCAGATTTGCGCGGGGATGTCATTTCTAAAGATGCCCAGTTCGCGGTAGTGGGCAAACATTTGACTGAACTGTTGTTCGCGGAAATCGTCCATGCTGTTGTAACGTGTTTTTATTTCAGGCACGCGTTGTACGATGGCTACGAAGTGTAGGAATATAAATCTGTATTTATAGAAGATAGTAAAGGCTTTCTGGATGTTGTCGCGGAAGTTATGGAAGCTGGGGGCCGCTGGTGTTGCGACGACGCTGGTCATCAGCAGATCCATTTCAGCGGAGAGTTGTGTGAAGAGAGCGAGTATGAGCTCTTCCGTGTTTTTGTAATGGTATTGCAGATTACCGTGACTGATGCCAATCTCTTTGGCGATGTGTCTTATCGTAATAACATCTGTTCCTTTTGCGTTGTATTGTTCGAGTGCAGCGGCCAGTATTTTTTCTTTAGTTGTCATGATGATATGCTTAGGACGAATGTACTATTTTTTACTAATACCAAATTGTATGTTATTATTTTGATATATTTATACATAATTCCTTAATTTTATGGCGTTTATTCATTAATTTACCTCGTAACGGGTTTTAGTGAATTGGTGAGCGTTGGCAATTGTGATTTTTTTACCCATATCCTATGAGATCAATCCTGGTATTATTTTTTTGTTTATCGGCGTATACTGTTTGTGGCCAGAGTGGTCCCAACCCTGCGTCAGCAAAAAAATATGAGACGGAGTTCACGATGAAGAATGGGAGTGTGCTAGGGTTTGCGCAGGTGAATCTAAGTTTGGGGGAGATAGGCTTTAAGGTGGAAGTGAACAAGATGACGAAGGACAAGGGCACGAAGTTGGAGTTTAGGATAGACATGCCTAAGGGCAAGAAGAGCAAGATCATTGGTACATTAGATATACCGTATACGGGTGATACAACGTATGCGTTGAAATTAACGGGGAACCTGCGTCATGCGGAGGGGGTTCATGATTTATTTTTGGTGGCCAAAGGGGGCTCACAGTTTAGTATTACTTCTTTCTCTTTTATTTTTAATTATTAGTTTTTCGGAGACGATGACCTTGCCGGCAGTGAGTATTTGCTGTTGGGATAAATATTTTTATAAAAAAAGTTAGAAATTTAGAAAGGCTACTGACATACTGTTGTCACTTGGCCGGTAGAATTTTGTATTGTTATCAACATTCAAACGCAAAACCTTATTATTATGTCTACAACAACGTTAAACGCGGCACCTGCTATTATTACTTCTGAAGAACTACTGGAACATTGGCAAGGTCATCGCAGGTTAACCCGTCGGGTGATTGAGGCGTTTCCTGAAAAAGAATTATTTGAGTTTTCAATTGGCGGCATGCGCACGTTTGCAACGCTGGTAGCTGAGATGGCTGCTATTACCACTGGTATTGATGGTATGGCATATGGCAAATGGAATGATTTTGAGGCTAAGCACAAGGAAATTGAGGAGATCAAAACCAAAGCTGGCTTGCTGGCATATTGGGATGAGCTGACAGAAAAACTGAATGCAGAATGGCCGGCATTAACACCAGAGCGTCTTCGTGCGGTGGACAATTCATGGGGTTTCTATGAAGGTCCGGTTGTTTTTATCCTGCAGTATTTCGTTGACAATGAAATTCACCACCGTGGTCAGGGTTATGTATACCTGAGGGCGTTGGGTATCAAGCCACCTGCATTCTACGAACGCTAAGCATTGGGCTTACGCTTAACTTCTCGATTTCAGCCACTTGCAACCAGGTGGCTGAAATTTTGTTTTAAAAAGATTTGGTGAATTAATTTGTATCCTTATCTTTGCAGCCCTGAAACACAAAATCAGTTGCCCAGATGGCGAAATTGGTAGACGCACTGTGTTCAGGTCGCAGCGCCTGCAAGGGTGTGCTGGTTCGAATCCAGTTCTGGGCACTAAAAAGAAAAGGTCGGAAGAAATTCCGGCCTTTTCTTTTTTAAATACTTCCAAATCCTTTACTGGCGTAGTCGTCCAAAATGTTATATACCCAGCCTTTCCTATAGTCTTTTACCATCGAATGACTTAATATTCTTCAATAATAGTCCACAGCGCGTTAGCGTCGCAGGAACCTAAAGCTTTTAGCACTTTTAATATTCCTTATAAATTATTCCTATAATACCCAATTTATTAATCTACCTTTAACAAGGTTACATGTGGCTTCTTTAATTTAGTTTAGGGCGCTTGTTTCTTACTAAGTCTTGTTTTTTTAGTATTATGTATATTTAAGTAAATTTATATTGTGAATATTTTTGTAGGTAATATCAGTGACAGAACAACTGAAGATGAGATATGGTCTTTATTTGACCCATATGGAGTTGTATATAGTATTAATGTGGCTTATGATAAGTACAGTGGCCGTTCTAAAGGCTTTGCATTTGTTGAAATGCCAGACGATTCCAATGCAGTACAGGCGATTAAGGAATTGAATAATTCAGTAGTTGCTGGTCAAACAATAGTAGTGTATGAGGCACGTCCAAAACCTGAAAGACCAGATAATAATCGTTTCTCCAGATCCGGTCCAAGGCCAGGATTTAGACCCAGATACTAATAGTTGGATGCCTTAAAACGTCGATGGATTTCGAAATAATGTGCTTTGCACACACTGAACTTAAGATTAGTTCTTGTGCAGTCATTATACTTCTATTGACTTTTTGCATCGTCAAATCAGGCATAAGGTGTGAAGAAACCGATACCGTCAATCGCAATGGGTTGGATGACTGTTGGTGTGGGTGATTTTTCGCTTACAATCCATTAGTATTACAAACATTGCCAGGGCATTGGGTCAACATATGCCATTGGAAGAATTGCTAAGAAACAAATATGAACTACTATTTGGTTCGATATTGTTCCATTAAGGGGCACATAAAAAGGACCACTCAGGATGAATTCCTAAGTGGTCCTTTTTATGTGCCCCATTTTTTCCTATCTTTACACTCTATGACACGCCACTCAACATATCATCTCCTGCCGATCATTGTTGCCTAACGCAGGCCCAAATAGCATTTTCGCTTTTATACTCCCGGCTACCTGCGTTGAAAGTTTTCAATTAATTTATTGATACAGAATTGCTATGCCCCTCCGCATACGCAAGACAGAATTGTTATACCATGCCTACACTACAGTTGTACGGTTGGAATGAGCATTTTATGCGTCATTTCAAAACTAACAAATCCCAGGACCTCGAAGCAGCCAGAGTGCTGTCCATACAAGGATTTAAACATCTGCTAATCACTGAAGCAGGCAACCTGGAAGCGCAACTCGCCAGCGCATTGATGAACAGCCACGAACCGGAAGCCTATCCCAAAACAGGCGATTGGGTACTGGTGAAACGTTATGATGAAGAAGGTATCATCATCGATACACTGCCACGCATCAACGAATTAAGCAGAAAAGCGCCAGGTACCCAAAGTACCCGCCAGGTGCTTGCTACCAACATCGATGCGGCATTTATTGTGCAGGGACTCGATAATAATTACAACATAATGCGCTTACAACGTTACCTGCAGCAGGTAATCCAGTGCAACATACTGCCCATCGTCATGCTTAATAAAGCTGACCTCGTACCCAATCCGGAAAACTACCGGCAAGCAGTAAAGGAGTTGGGATACAACTGCCCAGTGATACTCAACAGCGCGTTGAACCTGGTGCAACAAGAAGAATGGACGCGTCAATACCTCCTACCAGGGCATACTTACATACTACTGGGATCATCAGGCGTTGGAAAAAGTACATTGCTTAATAATTTGCTGGGCTATAAGTTACAGGAGGAAAGCGCTACCAGCACAGCCAACAACAAAGGAAAGCATACCACCACTGCCAGACAGCTTGTACTGCTCCCTAATGGCAGCATGATCATCGATACACCGGGAATGCGCGAGTTCGGCGTTACAGAAGAAAACGGAACTATAGGCATACATCACCCACTGATAGATGAACTAGCGCCTCAATGCCGGTTTGGCGATTGTACCCATCAACACGAGCCAGGGTGCGCCATCATAGCAGCTGTCCGCAATGGTGCATTGCCTGAACCGGTATATCGCAGCTACCTGAAATTATTGCGCGAGCAATACCATTTCCAAACCAGCGAGGCTGATAAAAGACGAAATGAAAGGCATTTCTCTAAAATAGCTAAACAGATATTCAAGCATCGCAAAGACAGCAAGTATTGAGAAAAATGAAAGTAAAGCGGCCTGTAAGTTTATAGGCCGCTATTCTATTCAAGGAGAAACAGCACTTGAATCTCCACCTGGAAAAAGAACAGGTATAGCCTGCGATGCATGCTGTGGCTGCTACACAAGGATTGGCTGCTTTAAAAATGACTTTTGGAAAAGGATGCTCTATTCCCTAAAAGAAAGTACTAATGAATTTTTTAATCCTAAAATAAGTTAGGAGTATTGATCATCTGCTCATTTCCCCCTTTTCTATATTACATTATTTCTCGAAATTTGTAATAGCTAAAGGACAAGCAAATGAAAGAGGATAGCTCATCAAATCTACACTGTGTTTATGATATTCTCCATTTTATAGAACAAAACTACGACCAGCCCATTTCAATAGCCGCCCTGGAAAATATTTCGCATTACTCCTATAGAAATATACAACGGATTTTCAAGTATACCTGTGGGGAAACTATTGGTGCCTACCAGAAAAGACTGAAAGTAGAAAATGCGTATAAATTAATGTTGTATACCAAAGAAAACATTACTTCTATTGCCCTCAAAGTAGGATTTGCCAACCTGGCTTCATTTTCCAAAGCCTTTAAACAACAATTCAATTGCTCTCCCAAAGAAGCAAAGGCAAACAAACCGCTATTATTCAGAGACGCTGATATCACCCCAATTGAATCTGCTGTTATAATAAAACCTGAAATCATTTACCTGCCTGCTGTTCGTGTTTATTATGAAAGTGCTTTTATCTCTTACGATAATACTGAAATAGAGCATTTATGGGAGCGGTTTATGCGTAATAAATTTACAGGTCCTGACACTGTTTACTTTGGGGTGATAGCTGATGAGCCATTGATTCGTGAGAAGCTGGACTGCAAGTATGACGCCTGCTCTTCCACGCAGGCACTGGATAAGGAACTCTCTTCCAAAATGATATTGGGGGGCCGTTATGCACGGTTTACACATAAAGGGGCATACGATACTATAGAAGAGACATATAAAAGTATATATGCTGGATGGATATTGGAATCAGAACTGGAGTTTAGCCATACGCCTGTTATAGAAAGATATCTAAAACACCCAGATAACACAGATAATGTAACAGAACAATTGACAGATATATTGCTACCGATCAAATAAGATTGTCAATTTCGGACAACATTCACCATATAGGTTCGCCTAGTTTTGCTGTATTACAAAACGAAGCAAACATATAAATCATGTTTAAAATGGAAAATCCACTGCTGTTATTGCCTGCAATGCTATTATCCTGCAATAAAGAGATAAAGGATCCAACACCAGTGCTACCTGATACTGCTATTATATATTCAATGCCAGAAGAGTCTGGTCCTCATGAAGGTACCTGGCTTCAGTGGCCTCACCAATACCAATACGGTGTCAAATACCGAAATCGCCTGGACGCTACATGGATAGCCATGACGAGTGCACTGGTACCAGGAGAAAAGGTGCATATCATTGCGTATGACGAAACAGAGAAAGATCGGATCACTTCCTTATTGGAAACAGCAGTAGTGCCACTCAATAACGTCGATTTCAAGATTTATCCTACAGATGATGTCTGGGCGAGGGATAATGGCCCCATCTTCGTAAAAGATAAGACAGGCAAATTGTTGATTGAAGACTGGGGATTTAATGGCTGGGGACGAAAGGCCGCATTTGGCAATTGTAATGCTATACCTTCAAAGATCGCTGCTGATCAGGGTATCAAGGCTATCGACCTGAATGGTGTAATGATAAATGAAGGTGGTAGTGTCGAAATTGATGGCAAAGGAACCTTAATGGCCTGCAAAAGTTCTGTTTTAAACAATAACAGAAATCCTGGAATGACACAGCAACAAGCAGAAGAAATATTTTCCAAATATCTGGGTGTCACTAATTTCATTTGGCTGGAAGGACAAGCAGGACTTGATATTACCGATATGCATATCGACGGCTTCGCACGATTTGCCAACCCTTCCACCATCATTACAATGAATAATGAGGACCTGCTTTACTGGCAAGTACCGCAAGGAGATATAAGTACATTATATGCTGCCGCTAATAAAGCATCGCAGCCTTATAAATTTGTTTATGTGCCACTCACGCAAAATGATGTCGTAACCACTTACGGGAAAAACCTTGGAAAGGCATCCTATATCAACTACTATATCAGTAATAATAGTGTATTGGTGCCAATTTATAGTGATCCCAATGACGCAGTAGCAACAGGTATTATTCAAAGATTATATCCTGATAAAAAAGTAATCGGCATCGACTGCCGCAACTTGTTTGCCAATGGAGGAATGGTCCATTGCGTCACTCAACAACAACCACGCTAAATAGCTGCATTTATCCAAAAGAACAAATAGCCGTTTGTTCTTTTGGATTGGTCAGTTAATTAAGCTTAGGTCCTTCAAATATCTTTATTACGCTTATCATCCTCCAAAAACTCATCAAACTTCTTCACTTCAATTGAATCAATGCCTGTTGTATATTTTATTTTAATGAAAATATATTTATCATTAAAGTAGATGATTTCCGAGGTGGAATTTGGTATAGATGTAACCTGCTCTTTATTCATTATGTTACCGAGATTTTTGAAATTGCCAGGAAGGGAAAATGAATTATGAAACACTATCACACTAAATCCGATCACAAGTAGAAAGCCGCCTAAAGATAGGAAGGCTATTAGTTGGAGAATCAATTTAATGGCATCAGGTAAATATGCTTTTACGTTTTTGTAAATTAATTTGAGCAATAGCAGTATGAAGGGAAGTGTTATTGTGAGCTCCAGGATTTCTGGCATACTGATTTTTTTGCGCGTTATCACTAGTTGAAGCACACGAACCCATAGACTATGTGAATACACGACTATGGCAGCAGAAAAAAATGTAACCGCCGTAAGCATCTCTTTTTTATCGAGTTTAAATTCCGCATTCGCTATCTGATTATCATCATCATAGGAATAGCTCTCCTTCAGCTTTTCATCCTGTTTAAAAGGTAACCGGGCAAGCCGTTGAGGAAGAACAATGACTATCAAATACATCAACCCTCCTGACAGTATGATAGACAGAATAAGTAGCCCATCAGGAACCAGCTGCGTTACAGAGAAGAATCGAATATAGGCAGGGTTAATACAAATAAGTTCTAAGAGTTGCCATATTCCACCAAAAATCGTTGGCAAAACTACAATTATACTTAGGATATCTTTTATAGAAGGT
Organism: Chitinophaga sp. Hz27; assembly: GCF_042263525.1. Classification (NCBI taxonomy): domain Bacteria; kingdom Pseudomonadati; phylum Bacteroidota; class Chitinophagia; order Chitinophagales; family Chitinophagaceae; genus Chitinophaga; species Chitinophaga sp. Hz27. The sequence goes on along the minus strand of NZ_JBHKFJ010000005.1, from coordinate 247,521 downwards.
GTGAATGTATTGGCTTTTTCTACGTTCATCTGCTAACAATTATTTTTTCATAAATGTTATTAGAAACAACAAGTGAAATATTCATAAATAGTACTGTCCGGAATTTGAATTAACAGATGTTTTACATCGCTTTATTAAAATTGCTTTTAATTGGTTAGCTTGGTTGTGATCTGTTTATCCAGGGTTTTAACTTGTTAATATTCCCTATCTTGTGTTCAACCATGGCACACACGCATCTTCCTTCTTCCATACTACAACCATACATCGATTACTACCAGGAATTGCAATTCGATTGCCATGCTATCCGTGTAGTATTGCCGGCATCAGCAGCTACAATGGTGTTTAAGTTTCAGGGAGATGCCCGTTATCCGCAACAGCAAAATGATTATCCGCAATCATTTGCCGGCATTACCGGATTACGTAAAACACCCAGAATAATTCACTACAGCCAGCAATCAAGGTTCCTGGTGGTGGTTTTTAAACCTGCTGGTGCCGCTGCTTTTTTTCAGCAGCCCATGCACCTGCTTTCAGATAAAAGTATACCACTGGATCTCCTGTTGGCAAAGCAAGATCTCGCAGATACTAAAACAACGCTGGCACAAGCCACCAACATACAGCAAAGGATTTTTGCTATAGAATCATTTCTACACAGGATGTTGTTGAAAAAGCCCGCTGATAGCCTGATTGAGGCAGCTATTATCGAGATACAATCAGCCTGTGGTATTTGTAAAATTCAGGAACTAGCCAGAAAATACCCACTTAGCCTCGATGCCTTCGAAAAAAGATTCAAGAGAATAGTAGGAGTGACACCTAAGCAATTCGCGTTTATAGCAAGGATGCAGGCCATCGCATCCCAACAAAACTATAACGGCTCTTTGACAGCTCTGGCCTATGAATTTGGATATTATGATCAGTCACATTTTCACCGCGATTTTAAAACATTTACAGGTCAGATTCCTAAAGCCTACTTCAAAACGATGATCGTAAATCGCTGATTTTATACAATTTTTACTGTACATCCTCAGCTATTTTTGCTTCCTCAAAAAAGGAAATGAAAGCATTTAACAATAAAGTAGTATTGATTACCGGTGGTAGCACTGGTATAGGACTAGCCACAGCATTAGCTTTTGCAGAAAGAGGCGCTAAATTGATGATAGCAGGCAGAAATGTCGTACGTGGGAGAGCAGCCATACACCTTATTCAACAACGCACTTCATCTGCCACTTTTATTCCAACAGATGTCACGCAGGAAGAAGACGTGAAACACCTGATAACGCAAACAATTTCTCTTTACGGACAATTGGATATTGCCATTAATAATGCTGGCGTAGATCAGGACCCTGGCGACAGCAGTACGCAAACGCAGGAAGATTATCACCGCATCATGGACACCAATGTGAAAGGCACCTGGCTTTGCCTAAAACATCAGCTGCCCGCTCTATTGCAAACGAAAGGCTGCATCGTTAATGCCACCTCCATTGCTGGAATGGTAGGCTTCCCGGGCGCCGCTATCTATGCAGCCAGTAAACATGCCATCATTGGACTCACCAAATCGTTGGCATTAGAATATGCAGCAGTTGGCGTACGTGTGAATGCAGTAGCGCCGGGCACCACCTATACGCCTATGTATGAACGCATCGCCGATACACCGGAAGTGGCAGACATCATCAGGGATATGTTCCCTATGAAGAGAATAGCCCAACCTGAAGAAATAGCCAATGCCATCGTTTTTTTATGTAGTAAAGATGCCGGGTTTATTACCGGACACACATTGGTGGCTGATGGCGGTTATACGGCTGGATAAATGCCTGTAAGTGTTACGCACAGGTTTTCGCTTCTATTAAATGTCATTCAACTTGTACAGCCATAGGCTGAAATAGTTTCTTATAGAAAGTAAGGTCGCCTGTATAGCCTATCATTTGTCGTTCTACCTCCGCTCTTGCCATAGGCTGCCCTGCCATCATCAGGTTCCATTTCCGAATTAGTTCATTCTTATCTTCAATTCTGCGTAGCAAGACAGCAGCGGCTTTCGTTTTATTATTGTTGTTCTGAATGGAATGCCCGCAATCTGCCTTCATAGCAATCATAAGGCTATCCTGTGTTGCAATCTTAGCTTTAAGATGTTCTTGCTGTAGCGTAAGTGACCGTATTTGCTGGTGGAAATAGACACTGCTATCATAACTGCTTTTTACAGGCACGTTGTCGGGCACACGCGCTTCTTTTGTTTGCTGTAGTAGTAACAAGGATTGTTGAAGCTTCCTATTTTCTGTTTGCAGCAAATCGTTTTGGCTTGTTACTTTTTCTAATTTAGCTGATAGCTTTAAATCTGGTATCCAACTGGTTTGTTGTGTAAGGAAATAAAAGAGATCGGTGCCGGCAGTAGTTACTTGTACTTTTGTGACCTGTTTCTCTGCATATGCACGTGTAGCCAATTCCTTTGATGCCACCTGAAAGCCAAGCGCATGTACATAAATAAGCATAGCATTAGGAATGACCAATATCCATAGAATTTTTGTTTTTTTGCCACGGGTACTAAAAACTCTATATAAGGCCAATGCCAGGCAACTAAAAGTGCTGACCAATAACACTAATAAAGTAGCTAATTCTGTATTAGCTAAGGCCTTGAAGAAGATAAGGTCAAAAAAAATAGTGGTCATCCAACAACAAAGTGCTGCTCCACTTACAGTTTTTAGCGCTTTCGTGGTAATCCAATCGCCAGGAATAGGAGTAATGGGTTCCTTGTTAATATCAGGCATAGGGTTAAGGGATCTTTTCACTAAGATAGAAGAAAATTGGTGATACTTCATATCATATACTAGCAGTCCCTTTCTAAAATGCTTCAAATTTTTAAGTAATTTCGCTACTATGCATACAGCCCATCGCTGTAGCATACGGTGATCATCTCCCGTTATAGCAATACATAAAACGCATCTCCAACGCATGAAATATATCGCAATCTTCTTACTGCTGCTGGTTTTTCAAACTTCTTCTGCACAGCAGAATGACCCTGTTTCAACAGTGAAAAAACTATTTACACTATTGGATAATCCAAAGAGCTTTATCAATAAAGAAGATCAGTGCTATAAAGAAGTAGATGGGTTGGATATCCTTAAACTGAACAAACCTTATATCAAGGAGTATCTAAGTAATCTGAAAAATGCAGGACTCTTTTCTCCGGCCTATTTAGCTGCACAAGAAAAATATTACCAGCATCTGGAGAAAGATATTGTCAAACAAGGCTATGCCAGCAACAGAGATGCGGATGAATACACACTTAGCCAGGACCCACCAGAAAATAAGGACATCCTGGCGGTACTTTCCCATACAAAACCAGTAATAGCTGGTGATAACGCCACCATCACCATGACGTTTAAAAATTATACTAAGTATAAGCTGATTTACAAATTGGTAAAAGCTAATAACAACTGGTTGATCGACAAAATTGATGTATCATTTAAATAGATCTATGAATATTATAGATTTGTTACCAAACTTTTCTTGATAGGAATTTGTGTGGGAATGTATTAACTTCATTTCATGCAACCAGATTCTTTATTAGAAAACCTGACCAGTAAGGTCGCGGGTATCCTCTATTATAGTGAATCAGAGTATCCGCTTATGATTGAGCAATGGGAGCCGCATTCTGAGGCTGATGTAGCCACAAGGATAGCCGCCCTGCTGCAAGTAGATCCCAACATTGTAAAGCCCGTAAGTCCAACAGATTTTTTCAACGAAGTAACGCGCACTCCAGACCCAAACGACGCACCCATTGTAGAAAACGCACTAAAATTTAAAGACCTGCAACAATTTTTGAACGAGCACTTTACCAGTATCCAGGTTTTCCGAGTAGAAAATGGTACACGCATCCCCGTGTATATTGTATGCCATCAACCAGATGGGACCTGTGTGGCCCTGAATACAACAGCGATAGAAACCTGAGCAAATTGTTTCAATACAGTTACCCATAAAAACTACATCATGAACAAATTCATCCGGCATTGTACTATCATTTGCCTGGCAGGCCTGTTATTTTCTGCATGTAAAAAAGAAGCAGATATCCAGCCACAGGACACCGCTAAACCACGTAACATCACTACTGAATCTGTAGTAGTACTCAACGAAGACTTTGAATCTGGGAGCAAAACTGCCTATGCTGTAGGCTCTGTAGCGCTTAGCAGTGGCTCCTGGACCCTGGACGACGCCCTGATTGGTAGCCTGGCCGCCGACCTGAAAAACGGCTCCCAGTCTGTACGTATCAGAAACACCGGTACCCTTACCTCCAATTTCAGCATCAACAACGTTAGCGGTAGTGTAACCGTTACCGTTAAACACGGCACTTATGGCTCTGATGCTAACAGTACCTGGCAACTCTGGACTTCCGCTGATAATGGACAAACATGGGCACAGCAGGGGAGTACCATTACCACCGCTGCAAGTTTGCAAACCGCAACCTTCACACTCACCGCAACCGGTAGCCTACGCCTCTCCATCCGCAAGGTTTCAGGCGGTACCAACCGGATCAACATCGATGACATCAACGTTACCTCCGGTACTACCACTGGCGGCGGCGGTGGCGGCACCGCTACAGATGATGATAACATGCTGCTCGGCAACCCTAGCACCGCTTTGGCAGATGTATCTTCCGAAAATAACTACCTGATGGTAAAAACCTATTACGCATTATCGTATAACCGTAGCCGTGCTACGCCTAATTGGGTAAGCTGGCATTTACAAGCCTCCGATCTCGGCAGCGTTTCCCGTACAAACGACTTCGCAGCTGATAATACCCTGCCTGCCGGCTGGTACCAGGTTCAGAATAGTAGCTACAGTGGCTCAGGGTTCGATCGCGGACATAACTGTCCTTCGGCAGATAGAACATCTACCTCTGCTGCTAACTCAGCAACATTCCTCATGACCAACATGATGCCGCAAGCACCGAATAACAACCAGCAAACCTGGGCCAACCTCGAAAATTATACCCGCAGCCTTGTTACCGCTGGCAACGAAGTATATATTATCTGCGGCTCTTATGGACAAGGCGGCACCGGATCACTCGGTGGCGTTACAACCACTGTCGACAACGGCCATGTGACTGTTCCTTCCAATATCTGGAAAGTTGTAGTCGTAATACCCAATGGTAACAATGACCTGAGCAGGATCAACGGCAATACCAGGGTAATCGCTATCAACACACCTAATACTAATAGTATCAATACCGACTGGACACAATACAAAACTACCGTACGTGCCATCGAAAATGCCACTGGTTACAATATCATGTCTAACCTGAGGACATCTTTACAAGATAGCCTGGAAACGAAAATAGATCCTTGATGCAAGAATATTGCAGGAGAAAAAGGTTGTGTCTTAACAATGGACACAACCTTTTTTATTGATACTCATTTTATTTATAGTTGTTGTTTTTTGCAGGCAGCAATTTTTTTTATGCATTATAAACGCAGTCTGAAAACCGTTTTAGCGGTACTTGCCTACTGTCTTTTTGCAGTCACTTAACCTATTTTAGTGCACGCCCATGCTATCCGTTTCTCCTTTTCTCACAATTCTTAACCCAAACCCCTATTATGAGCAAATACATCGTCTCTTTATTACTGTTGAGTGCTATGGTATTTACTGCTTGTAAAAAAGAGCAGCACAGCACAACTGTTGATAATACAGTGAAACCAACCGATATCACACAAAACAAAGATCACCAGGGCCAGGCGCTTACTCCGTTTGGCTGGGTATCTCAATCACAGGTGCACCATATCGAGACAGGTGAATACCTGAGTGGAGAAGGCGACCACCTCCGCAAATATGATCGCAACGGTAAGGTGCTGGCAGATTATGGCGCGCTTGAACAAACATCTGCGGCCACCGAAAGCGCTAAAGGCGGTAAAGGCATATTCCCGCTGGGTTCCGGTTGGATCACCTACACGTATTGGACCAATAACACCGGCTCCGCAATCTCTTATTTCAACACCAACTGGACCGTACCTCCTGCACCTGCTGTCAACTCCGGCCAGACGATCTTCCTGTTCAACGGCCTCCAGAATTCCAATCATATCCTGCAGCCAGTATTGCAATGGGGACCTTCTGCCGCTGGTGGTGGCAGCTATTGGGCTATCGCCAACTGGTATGTAGGCAACAATGCCGTATATAGCAGCTTGATTCCTGTTAGTCCTGGTACCAGCCTGCAAGGCGTCATGAGCCTTATCAGCGGCGGAGGTACCACCGGTAGCTATACTTCTGCTTTTGTTGGATATCCTTCCATTACGCTTACCGTGAACAACATCCCTACCTTATACTGGGCTGCTGAATCACTGGAAGCATACGGTGTGAGCACCTGCTCTAACTATCCTAACACAGCCAGCACAAGACTCAGTGGTATTGATCTGAGAGTAGGCGGCGTTCAGGCGCCATTATCATGGTCGGTAGCCAATGCTGTTACTGACTGCGGTCAGCATTCAAATGTGGTTACACCAGGTAGCCCTAATGGCGTTGTAGATATTTATTATTGATACTACCAGAAACGGTGGCGGGCAATGAAAGCCTTGCAGGTAATAACCTGCAAGGCTTCGTTATTTTGTCTGGATACCGCCCTAAGAATTACGCAAACAGCCATCCTCCGTAAGACATACAAATACTAACTTTGGAGCAAGCCTCTCAAGATGATAGGTATTGTAGTCATCACCATAAAATTATTTTGTATGAAACCAAAAAAGATCTGGGCCAATTTCGGGGTGGAGAATTTAGAGCAGACCACAAAATTCTACCAGCAGCTTGGCTTTAAACACAACGGCGCCTCAGATAAGCTGACCAGCTTTTTCTTTGGCGAGGATAACTTCATCATACATTTCTTTTTGAAAAATGTATTGGAAGAAGGGGTGAAAGGAAAAATATGTGATACCAATGCTGGCAATGAAATTGTATTCACGCTATCTGCTGATAATATAGAAGAAGTAAACCAATGGGCGGTAGAGGTGCGGAAGGCTGGTGGTACGCTTATTTCAGAACCGGAGGCCTTCGGAGAAGGTTATTATGGCTTCGTTTTCACTGATCCTGACGGTCATCGCTTCAATGTTTTTCATATGTAAAAGAACAATCGGCTGCATCAGTATATGATGCAGCCGATTGCTTCAGAAATAACCTTTCCGGCTAAACGAAATTGGGCAGACATTAAAAATGTGCCCTGATATTTTTTAGCTGATGGATATGCCTGGTAGTATGTACTACAAAAAATCCTATCAATTCATACCGGGTAAGAAAACCTATACCAGGTATTTCAAAATCTACACAGGTATAGTCTAGCTCGAGGGTTTCGGTTGCCTTCCTGATTTTTAACCATCTATCATTCAGATCTGTCAACAACTCCTCCTTTGTATGGAACTTATCTGAAGGCACAATAAAATCCGGCGATTGCATCTTGATGGTATAATCCAGAAAAACCTTCCGCAAGCCTTCCAGTTTATCCGCTTCAGGGGCTCTTTTTTCTACATTACCATACAGGATATCTGCTGATACGGACTTCTGGATATGCTCTGCCACCTGTGCTGCTGTCCAGCTGCCTTGGAAAGGAATCGTATTCAATTGCTCCGTGGTGAATGAAGAAAGTACCTGCTGTAACTCCGTGTTCACCTGATCTATAGCGGCAACCAATGCTGTCGTGTCCATTTTGTTGATGTTTAGTTTATACAAACTTAACATCCTTCCTGGAATAGCAACGGGTGCATACACGGCAATCAATGGGGTAATTGCGACAGTTGAGTAGAAACGGTGGCTTCCCGGGAAGAGGCCACCGTAGTATGTTTAAACCTGCGCAATCGTATTCATTTCTTCAGCAGGTATTAAATTGAGTATTTTTTTATCAGGGGAGATGATGATATTGTTCAGTAAGATGAAATACTGTTTGAACAATTGTTCTATCGTTTCCTGGCGGAAAATTGCCGTATTAAATTCTACAGAAAACAGCAGTCCATCTGGCTTTTCCCGGGCAGTTACATTCAATTCATGCTGACAGGTGTCATGAACTTTTTTCATTTCTTTCAACGTTAAATGATCTAATTGCATCGCCGGTAATGGAGGTGTGTTCTGTAAGATAAGGATGGCCTGGTAGAGATATTTATCTGAGATGCCTGCGTTTTCCGTCAGTGCTTCCATGATTTTCTCCAGTGGTACCTCCTGGGCATCATATGCGGCTATGGCTGTTTGCCGTACTTGCTGCAGCAGCTCCGTAAATGTTGGGTTGCCACCAAGATGATTTCGTAATGGCAACAAATTATTGGAGAAGAATCCTATCAGCCCTTCCATTTCCTGCCTGGTACGACCCGCAACGGCTGTGGCTACGCATATATCTTCCTTACCACTATATCGATGCAATATAACATTAAACGCTGCCAGCAGTGTCATAAATAACGTGCTGTCATGGTGTTGCGATAAGGTATGCAATGCGGCTAACAGCTTACTGTCTGTCTGGAAATATAACATGCGGCCTTTGTTGCTCGCATGTAACGGCCGCTGATGATCAGATGGCAACAGCCATGGCGTATATCCGTTAAGTTTAGTGGTCCAATATAGCAACTTTGTATCCAATACACCTGCATCCACCTGACGACGCTGCCACCATGCATAGTCTGCAAACTGATAGGGAAGAGGCGGCAGTGCCGGTACTTCGCCACTACAATAACCATTATATAGCAGCGTAAACTCCTTTATAAATACTGCCAGCGACCATCCATCTGCGGAAATATGATGCAGCAGCATAACCAGTGTATGTTCCTCTTCATTGATCTTTACCAGATGGGATTTGAGCATATAATCTGCTGATAAATCAAATGGTGTGGCCAACAACGATTCCAGGTAAGTAGGAAGCTGAATGTTTTGCTGAAGAGAGATATCTGTAAAACCTAATGTCCAGTTATCCGGGGTAAGAAAATATTGATAAGCCCTGGCATCCGCTTCATGCCAGCGAATGACTGTTCTCAGCGACTCATGCCGGCTTACCAGCGCCCTGAAAGCCTGTTCCAGCGCCTGGCGGTTAACAACTCCTTTAAGGTTGAAAATAAGTGGCATATGATAGGGTAAGGTGCCCATCTCTCTATCCATCATCCATAGTTCTTCTTGTCCAAAGGATAAAGGAATATGGATGTTATGAATACGATCAAATGGTGTAATGATATCTTCATCATTGCCTTGCTGCAGCGCATCAATGTAAGCGGAGAGCTTACTCAATGTCCTGTATTCAAATAATTTTCCAACAGGGATATTCACATTTACCGCGAGCTTTATATGTGCCCTGACTCTTATCACCAACAGAGAGTGGCCACCCAGCTGAAAGAAATCATCGTCCTGACCAACATTTTTTATATTCAGTAACAGCTGCCAGATGGCAGCAATAGCCTTTTCAGTGGCCGTTTCCGGTGCTATATACTCATGCGCTGAAATACTGTTCATGTCTGGATCAGGCAAAGCATTTTTGTCTACTTTTCCATTAGGCGTTAGCGGTAGTGCCTCCATCGGATGGATGAGTGCTGGCACCATATATTCTGGCAGGTGCGTAGTAAGGTATTGTTGCAATGCCTGTTTGTCAAAGCTGCCAATTGGCACTACATAGGCAATCAGCTGCTTGTTGCCGCTGCTGTCCTTTTTTACAATGATGACGGCTCTTTCCACCAGTGCACTTTGCAGTATCATATGTTCTATTTCCCCCGGCTCTATCCTAAAACCACGTACTTTCACCTGGTCATCTACTCTACCGCAGAATTCTACCTGCCCATCAGCGCCAAAGCGCGCGAGGTCGCCGGTTTTATATAATCTTTCTCCAGCAACAAATGGATGCATAATAAAACGTTCTGCCGTTAGCGTAGGATTGTTGTAGTATCCGCGTGCAAGGCCAGCACCACCGACATATAGCTCACCCATAACACCTGTAGGCAGCAACTGTTGTTGCATATCCAGCACATAGGCGGTACGGTATTTCATAGGCAACCCTATAGGTATATCCCCGGAAATCTCTTGTCCAATGCGATAGTTCAGGGAGCCGGTCGTATTCTCCGTAGGGCCGTAACCGTTAATGATTTCCAGCGCGGGATAACAGGTGCGTAGCTTTTTGATATGTGTCGCGGAAAGCTTTTCTCCACCGGTAATAACACTATGCAGCTGTTGGAACAAGCTGATATCCGTATCTACCAACTGATTCAACCAGCCTGAAGTAAACCATATCTTAGTAACCTCAAATGTATCAATAACTTTCTTCAATAGGTCGTTGTCCAGCAGCTGCTCATCGCTGCAAAGCAGCAGTTGTCCGCCGTTGAGGAGCATACCCCAGAAATCCAGTGTGGTGCCATCAAAAGAAAGGGCGCTGGTGGTCAGCAAAGTATCGGCGGCAGTTAGCGAAACGAAGTCGCAATCTACTACCAGACTCACCACATTGGCATGTGTTACCATTACTCCTTTAGGCCGCCCGGTAGAACCGGAGGTAAACATCACATAGGCAAGGTCCTCTGGCGCCACTGGCTGTTGCAGATTATGCACAGGCAGGGCTGCTAGTGTATCTGCGAGCGTATCCAGGCACACAATTTTAGCAGCCGTATCAAAAAGATCAGCATGCCTTTTTGTGGTAATGGCTACTTCAAAAGTGATATCTGCTATCATGCCGGCAATGCGTTCTTTTGGATAGGTCGGGTCCAGCGGAACATAAGCCCCGCCAGCCTTCAAGATGCCTAGTATGGCAATGATCAGGTCTGCAGAGCGCTCTATACACACTGGAACGGGCATATCTTTTTTTATACCGAGTGCGCTCAGGTAATGCGCCAGCTGATTCGCCTTTATATTTAATTCGGCATAGCATATGGTACTATTACCAATAAGGGCCTTGGCAGCGGGTTGCAGCAGCACCCGTTTCTCAAATGCAGCAGGGATCGTAGAAAATGCAGGCTGTGTTGCACTTACTTCATTCATTGGTGTGAAACAGGTTTGCAACTCAGTATGGGAAAGTATCGCCGTTCTGTTTACCGGCTCATCGTAATGATGTATGATTTGTTGAAATATATTTTCAAGATATCCCAGAAACTCGGCCTGCGTCTTGCCAGACTTCAGTTTGCGCGATTGACATAAAAGAATGGTTAGTACATCGCCGGTTGTACTCACTGTGCAATCAAAGAAGGTATTGGCAACCGCAAAGCTGCCGAAAGTCATGGTAGCAGGGTCATTGACGCTACCTTGCAGTATGCGTTCATTCAATTGATCATATACGTGGAAATTGATAAAATTGAACAGCACATCAAAAAACGGATTGCCATCACTACTATGATTGCTGTGTAATCTTGCGATTTCCGCCAGTGGTAGGCGGTCATGACCTTTTAGCGATAATTGTTTTTCTTCCAGGGTCTGCATCCACTCACGCCAGGTGACTATGCCAGGCGCTTTGCATCTTAGCGGAAGGGAATTCAGGAAACAGCCCAGTATCTGGTCGCCATCTTCAACAAGTGGTCTGTTATTAGCCACCAGTCCAAGTGTCAGCTCATCTTCATGTGTCAGCATACTGATGGCGTAGTAGAAGGCGCCAAGGAAAAGTGTGCTAACAGCAATACCCGCCTGCTTCGCTTGTTGCTTTAAGTCTTCTAACAATCCGGGCTCATATTTTTTTAGCAAGCGATGTTGCGCTTTTTCTTCTGTAAAGATGTCCAGTCGTTTGTAACCTGCCATTTCCTGCGTCCAGAAAGCTTTTGAAGCAACATTGCCCTTTTCGAGTAAGTTTTCGATGACATAGTCTTTGTAACTCGCTTTCAGTGGGAGCGGGGCCTGCGCTGAAGTAGATGTATACAGATTATTGATTGCCGTATTCAGACTGGCAACACTCCATCCATCTAATATGGCATGATGCATCTGCAAAACAAATACACAATGTGTTTTCATTATTAAGACGCTGGCCCGCCACAGTGGCGCTTGTGCGAAATCAAATGGAATGTGGCGTTCTTTCTCTAAATAGTCGTTTACCACTGTTACGTTTTCTTCCATATGACGTATATCCAGCACCGTTAATGGTGTATGCACTGATTTATAAACCACTTGCATATTCTCCGTAAGATCCAGGCGAAAGGCGGTTCTGAGTATACCATGTTGGGCACTGATCAGCGACAGAACTTTCTCCAGCCGCTGTATATCGGTATCCAGGGGCATGCGACAGGAAAACTGATCATGATAGACTGCCTCCTCAGGGTTGCGTAGTGAAGCAAAGATCATCCCTGCCTGAATATCGCTCATCGGGAAAATATCTTCTATCTCGGCGGCATCTGGCATTGCTGCCAGCAGCATTTGCTTTTGTTTGTTGAGATCAGCTATGATGGCTTTTCTGGCGGTGTCGTTGCTGTCGGTTTCCAATGAGCCGAGCAGCTTTGATAGATCAGCAATGGTGGCCGCTCTGTAAACGTCGGCCGCTTTGAGTTCTTTATGGAAAAGTTTGCGGATACTGCTCACTACTTTGATAAGCCGTATGGAGTCGCCTCCAAGTTCAAAAAAGTTATCATTTCTGCTGATATCCTGTACGCCTAACACTGTTGTCCAGATCTCTGCCAGTTGCTGCTCCTGGGCGTTTTGGGGGCCCTCCCTGACAATGTTTTGTTGGAAGTTTACATGTAATGCTGGTAATGCAGTTTTATCTATTTTTCCGTTTTTTGTCAATGGCATTACCTCAATCGGTGTAAGCAGCAATGGCACCATATAGTCTGGTAGCCATTCGCGCATATGCTGAATAATAGCCTCTCTGTTGAACTCCCCGTTAGGTACGATATAAGCAGCCAGTTGTTTTTCTTCTGTTGTATGCAGATGATTGGATTTAACTATCACCACCGCTTGTTTGACGTTAGGGGAGCGATGGAGCACATTTTCTATCTCACCTAATTCAATTCTGAACCCGCGTATCTTCACCTGGTTGTCTATACGACCTAGATATTCCATGGTTCCATCCGGGAGCCAGCGAGCAAGATCGCCGGTCCTGTATAAACGCTGATTGCTGGCTAGATCCAGCGGATTTACAATAAATCGTTCTGCAGTCAGTTCATCTCTGTTAAGATAGCCTCTTGCCAGTCCAGCTCCGGAGATATAGAGTTCTCCTGGCACGCCAATGGGTTGCAGTTGCTGGTTGTTATCCAGGATATACGCCCCCAGCGTAGGAATTGGCCGACCGATAATACTGCCGGTGCTGTTGAGGTGTGCTGCATTGATTTCCTGAAAAGTAACGTGGACAGTAGTTTCGGTGATGCCGTACATATTGATCAAACTACAATCAGGAAATTTCACTTTCCATGCCTTTAGCTTGGCAGGATTCAATGCCTCACCACCAAAGGTGACATAGCGTATGGAAAGATCTTCATAAGCATCCGTGGTGGTCACTGCTTCCTGTAACACATAAAATGCTGCTGGCGTCTGATTAAGCACGGTTACTTTTTCTTTTTGCAGTAGTGCTGCGAAAGCCGCGGTATCTCTGGCAAGTTGTTTGGGCACTATGACCAGCCGCCCGCCATAGAACAATGCGCCATACATCTCCCATACAGAAAAATCAAAACAATAAGAATGGAACATCGTCCATACGTCTTTGTCATTGAAGTCGTAATGCCCCAGCACTGCCTCAAACAAACTAACCACGTTGCGATGCTCTATGATCACGCCTTTTGGCTTGCCGGTAGATCCCGAAGTATAGATGACATAAGCTGCATCTATAGCAGATGCTGGCAGATTAGCAGCTGGCGGCGTATTGGGGAAGTCGGAAGTTTCGCTTAACACAACTGTTTCCCCATTATAAATTTCCGTTAATGCCGGCAAACATGCAGTTGAAGTAACTACTATTTTGGCGTCGGTATCTTCCAGCATAAATCGTATACGCTCCTCCGGGTATTCAGGATCAATAGGTACGTAAGCGGCACCAGCGCTGAGTATACCCAGTAATGCTATTATCATTTCAGGAGAACGTTCTATGCATACAGGTACTAACGTATTCCTGCCCACGCCTTTTCCGCTTAAATACCGGCCTAGTTGTTGCGCACGTGTATGTAGCTCTTTATATGACATCGTACGATCATCGCAGATAATGGCTATATTGTTAGGCGTGCGAATGGATTGTTGTTCAAATATAGCGTAGATAGTGTTGTTGCTGTTGAAATCCCTTATTGGATGGGCAGATTGAAGGAGTATCTCTTTTTCATCGGCAGGAATAATAGCTATATCACGCAGCGGCTGATGCAGTTTAGCCGCAAACTGTGAAATGATATACAGTATTCGTTTGCATAACAATACCGCTTCTTCCGGTTTGATATGTGCCAACTGGTGGATGATATTCAGCTGTAGTGGCTGATGTTTGCCATAGTCCTGCCAGTAAATGCGTAATGGCCGCTTTTCATATTCCGTCCATACCTGATGGAATGAGGTCTGGAGGTTATCATCAAAGTTGAGCTGAAAGTCGAGTAGCACATAGTTTACCAACACCTCAAATAAAGCACTGTCGACGTGTTTATCTTTCAGCATATTGCTCAGGTCATTCAGGGAGGCCTGTTGATGATTATAATCTTCTCTTTGTGCAGCGTCTACCTGCCTCAGCAAATCTATCAGCTGATCATCGGGATGATAGTTGCCAATAAACGGAACGATGCCAGAGTATACGCCGATAGTTTTGCGTTGCAGGGGCGTCATGCGCCGATGGCGTACAATGCCCAGCAACACATCTGTATTTCCTGTAGTTCTTGCAAAATAGAGGATGGTAGCGGCTACGGTTAGTTTCTGTAAACTGAATCCGCAGTCTTGCGCAATTTTTTCTATGGCGTTTCTTTCTGTATCGGAGAGTTGTAACGTGAATCTTGCGCTGGTCTTGCCCTGAGGATCGTAATGTGGGTGTTTATAGTTGAAGAGTTTTGGAGGTTTATTGTGTAACTTTTCTTTCCAGTAGAGGAGTTGTTGTTGGTAAGCCTCGCTTTGATAGAAGGGCGCATAATCTTCGATTTCTTTTGCGTAGCCAGGGAAGGTAGCTTTAGGTTGCTGCCGGTATTCGTTTGCTACCGCATCGAGGAAAAGCTGGTATCCGGCAGTGTCCAGTATTAGGTGATGACACCTCATCAGGTACCAGTATTCATTTGCCGAAATTTTAATAAGAAAATGATCGAAGAGAGGAATGCCTTGCTGCACCAGGAATGCAGTGTTGCATTGTTCCTGTATCCAATGCTGCGTGTATGCCTGCGGGTTAGTCTGTGTGCTGAAATCCAGCTCCTGTAGTGGTATTTCAGGAGTGATGTCGTTCAGATGCCCTACTGGCTGCGTGCTTTCAAGATCGAAACTCATACGGAAAATATCGTTCCCGGATATTACCCATTCGACTGCTTTGGTGAAGCTCTTTTTATTTAGCTGACCTTTTAATCTGAGATAGCCGGCAACGGTGTAATGTGGGCTGTCAGGGTTCATCAGCTGATCTACATAAATATCCTTCTGGGTAGGATGTAGCGGGAAAACATGTGTTAACATAACTTGTGGTTATAATAAATAAATATCTCAGTGGATTAGAGAGATTGACTCGGGTTAATCACCGGATTATTCAAGGGATTGCATTAAAAGTGAGCAGCATAGATGCTCCAGTTATTTTGTTGTAACGAGTATATACAAACGAAGTAAATGATTTTCAGGTGGGTTTAAATAGCACCTTTGTAGTATTTCTTGTTTGCTGATTTGCTTTATGGAAAATATCTTTTTTTATGCTTACGTGGATGCATATACGGATTAAATTATTATTAAAATGTAATCCTGGCGGTGGCTACAGAACAAAGATAGAATGAAGGGGAGCGGAGGATTTGCAGAATAAAATGCTAAATTATTTTTTTATATTAGGTTATTAAAGTAGCCCCCCTATGCCAAGCAATTTATCCCAACTCCAAATTGATGTTAGTAAAAGTATGCAAACTCCAATTGGGCTACTGCAGTTTCTATGCAGTGGAATGCTTATAATTTTAGGTATTGCCTCCTTTATTTTCAGTGGGTTAGATTATATAATTGATCAGGACTATCGCATATTGCTGAAAATGCTGATTGTTTATTTGGGTCTCTTATTATTTGTAAATAAAATATCCCAGATAATTCTTACGAGGCATAAACCGGGAGCAGTTGTGCAGGGGCAGGAAGGTTATGAATATAGCGCTGGTTGGCGTGGATTTGCACAGATTGGGCGGTATATATTTTTAAGCGGTCTGATTTTTTTTATTGGCACAGCTGTTTTTATTCATCAAAGACAAAGCAGCAATAGTCCTATTCCAACAAAACAAAAAGGTATACTGGTGATGAATTTTAGTAACCAGGAACGAGATGAGTTTAGTGATAGTCTATTTGATAGCCTTTCCCCTACTGTGTATGGCCTTGATGTGAAAATTGAACATCCTGGATATTTTTTACCAGTTTCAAGCCGGCTTAATCCAGGCAAAGATATTAAGCCTTTGCTGCAGAATTACAAGAGCGGTATGGTAATATTTGGATCAAGAAATCAGAAAGGATGTTCATTCATCTGTAATATCTTCCTGCATAATGTAGGGGTGGATTGTACAAATATATTACAGAAAGATATAGTCGTTGCAATCCGAAATCCAAGCCTGATTGAACTAAACGATACTTCTATTCAAGAGGGTCATATCAGGAAGTTTGTTCAGGCATTATCGGTAATGTTCCAATGCCAGGACCAGATTGCATTAAATCTTTTTTCATCCTTAATTGCTAAGAACAATTTTCAAAAGGAAAGTCAAATATTATCGTATAGTCATTTCTTCATGGGAAATATTTTTTTCAGGCATAATCAATTAAGCAGTGCGAAGCAGTACTATGAAATGGCGTTAAAGTACGATAGCAGTATTGCTGAACTGAAAGCAAATTATGCGTTATTAATGAAGCATTACGACACAACAGATCTGACATTAGATAGAACCCGGCAACAGGCCGGAAATGATACCGTTAATAACCCTGAAGACGTTAGAATATTGTATTCAAAAAATATATCGCCTTATATCGTGGGAGGAGAAATGTTTTTTGAAGAGAAAAAGGGTATTCCATTTCCTACTGATTTTACGGTGTATACGCAGTTCAATGCTTATGATAGGCTATTGGACCCATTTATTAGCCGTTATTGTAAGGTACATCTAAGAGCAGCTGATAGAAAAGTTGTAAGAAAAGGTACTGCCAAATGGATCGTTAAGCCGGATTATTATTATTGGATCGGATTCGATCAAGAGATAGATAGTCAGGGAGGATATCGGTGGGTAGTAACGCAAAGAGGCATCACCAAGGATGATTGGGCAAAATTTGGATGGCTTGATTTTATGTTTGAGGAGCCCAAAGGCAAACCATCAGGAGATAAGAATAAAGAATGGCCTGATATTGATGTTAGAGTTGTTTTAAAGTTTTCTGATAGTTCTATTATAGAAATGGATAAACAGAATATACATTTCCTGGGAAGTAATTCAAGTTATGTAAATAGTTCTGACCCGAAATAATTCTCCTCTAAATAAAACACCCGGTTGATGCAATCAACCGGGTGTTTTATTTAGACAGAAAATATTATCATCTTCCAGCTGCTTCCAGCAGCCCGATATATTTATTGCACTGTACTTCAAATTTCAGTTTAGGCCAGTTGTGAAGACCTTCCACTTTCTTTTCCATGACGGCAGGTTGCCCGGCAAGGTCATGTAAGGTTTTTACCAGGTCGTTTTCCGGGTAAAGGATGGCATGCTCTTTAAAATCCGTCCAGGCTTCAAAGTGTTGTTCCATCATTAACGGCTTCTTGTAGGCAAATGCCAGGTTATAAGCACCGGAAATACGCGTTTTGAAGAACTCCTGGAAACGCGGGATAGGAGGGTGTAATAGCGGCAGAATAATATCAGACTGCCGTATATACGCATGAAATATCTCGTTAGAAATTTTCTCTTCTCCAAAGGTGATCACCTGTGAACGCTGTGGCAAAGCGTTGATCGCCTCTACCAGCGCAGGGTCGGCATTCATGGAGCCAAGCAGGATCACGCGGATATTGGAAGCCAACCCATGTTCCTGGATCTGTTGTATCAGGCCAGGAATATCTCTTCGCCTCGGATCAATTTCGCCCGGAATGCATACCCAAAACTCCTGCTTGCCTTTTGGCAGGGTGGTGGACCCACCCATTTCCGGGAAAAAAACCGCATACAAACTCTGTATCTGTAAAAGGTCGGATGCCTGCAAATGCGGCAACATACCATCGTTGAGTACAAAAAGCTTTTTTACCTTTTGAGTGATAAAGTGACGTACCGTAAAGCCGCTACTGAGCTTAAGTCCATTATGC
Source organism: Chitinophaga sp. Hz27 (assembly GCF_042263525.1). Classification (NCBI taxonomy): domain Bacteria; kingdom Pseudomonadati; phylum Bacteroidota; class Chitinophagia; order Chitinophagales; family Chitinophagaceae; genus Chitinophaga; species Chitinophaga sp. Hz27. Next base: position 229,193 of record NZ_JBHKFJ010000005.1, on the reverse strand, counting down.
AGCAGGCCGGCAAACTCCACACCAGGAAAAGGGAATATCAACAAATCGCGGACAATCTTTAACTCCGTGGTGTTAAAAATAGCGTGAGAAATGCCACCATAGCGGATATAACGCCATACCTCCTGCAGCATTTTAAATCGTTTCCATCTTTTTACATTCGTATCTACCAGCAAATGACCGGTAATATACTCATGCACGTCGCTGAGAAATGGCCACAGGTGGCGGTTGCAAATAACATGTATTTCATACCCTCGTTCGCGTAGGAAATAAATCTGTGAAAAAAGACATTCAGCATGAGATCCTCCCAGCTCTATTAATACTGCTTTTTTTGGCATGTTGGATAGTGTGTGTAGGCTGTATATACTTATCGATTTTTCAGTAGTGCAATCAAATTGCATGCTACTATGCTACGTTGTAAAGATATGATTCAGGTATTACAAAAAATATGAATTTATAATAGTCTGTTTTAAATTCCTCTAAGTCGTCTGTTGTTCTATTTTTATCAAAATTACTTATTTATCTGATGATTGCATTCCTTTTATAATCTTTTCTCTGTATTGCAGTCCCCAGACGGTCATGGTTTCCTAAACAGATTTTACTGAGAAACCATATGCCGTCAGCTCAATTCCGTAACAGTAGCGGTATTAGGCGCTATCGTGCGTTTTACCAGGCCGTTTAACTTTACCTCATATAAATCCTTCGAACGCATCTTTGGCCCAATCCCTTCTATAGCCTGCCGCAGGGCTGTAAAGCTAAAATTAACCAGCTTTCGGCACTAAAGAGTAAAGAGCCCTTCCCTGGAGGGAAGTTACTGCCACTAGTGCTAAAACGTGAGAATACCAGATAATGTTACCCGGTACCGGCAAATTGCGGAAAATTCAGATAGATAACAAACCCAGCAATTACTTATCTTTTCATGAACCCACAACATCATGGGTTCATCTTATCCAAAATTTCCTGCCATATCAGTCGCGCAAGCTGCGCCTGTTCAGCTGTTTTAAGCTGCTCCTTTAAGGTCAGCTGCCCATTTAAGTTAAACTCCAGATGGGGAGGAATGAAATCAGGTTCCGGATGCATATCCTTCGCTGGATCTACTTTGTAGGTGGTAGATTCTTTCTGCTCATCTACCTGAACCCTAAAGCGGTAAGGCTTATTATCAATATATACAGTAATTTCTGTAGTACTCATAACCAATCATTTTATGTACTACAACTGAAACAGGAACTCGGTTCTGGAAATATAATTTCACCGAATTGAAGAGCATGTTCCCTATGCAATAAAAAAGGCCGGCTTACTTAGCCGACCTTATTTATTGTAATTCATTCGTGATTAATATTTCAAAATGGTAAACTCTGTACGTCTGTTTACCATATGTTCTTCTTCGGAACATTTCACGCCATTGGCACATTTGTTCAACAGCTTCGTTTCGCCATAACCCTTAGCGGTGAGGCGTTTTGCATTAATGCCATTTTTTACCAGGTAGGCAACGGTAGCGGCTGCACGACGTTGTGACAACGCCAGGTTAAAGGCATCATTCGCCCTTGAATCCGTATGTGCACCCAGTTCTACTTCCCAGGTAGGATTGTCTTTCAGGATATTTACCAACTTGTCTAACTCTTTAGCTGCATCTGGCCTGATATCCGACTTGCCCAGGTCAAAGTAAATGTTTTCCAGCTTAATAGGCTTGTGCAGCTCCGGCTGGTCCATCACTTTGTCATGGTGGATATCCTCAGAGGTAGTAAGGCCTGTGGTGCTTACGGTATCATGTGCTATCGTGGTATATTGTGTTTTCGTGAAACTCAGCTCATAGGTAGCGCCACCATCTGCTGGAAGTTTATACGCACCACTCGTATTCGTTTGTACCTTCACGTTAGTGCCGGTAGTTTTATTCAACAAGGTTACTTCTACCGCTGGCAGCGGCTGCCCCGATTTTCTATCTGTAATAATACCTGAAATGGTAAACACTGGTTTCGCTGGAGTAAATCTGTATATATCATCGCTGCCTTTACCGCCCTCGCGATTGGAAGCGAAATACAAAGCCTCATCCAGCAGGGCTGGCGCAAAGTCATCGTGGGGGCTGTTTATTGGCACACCCATATGCGCAACTTTCCAGCTGTCGCCTGTTTTCGTGGCCTTGAAAATATCCAGTCCGCCGATACCAGGATGTCCATCACTGGCAAAGTAGAGATTACCATTTTTATCGAAAGATGGCGTACGCTCGTTACCGTTAGTATTGATCGTCCTACCAAGATTTACAGGCGTCCCCCAGATATTCTCTTTCTTCACCGCATAATAAAGGTCCGTTCCTCCCTGATGCTCAGGCCCCTGACTGGCGGCGAAGTATAGCGTATCCCCGGTAGCATTTACAAATGGATCACCAACAGAATATTCAAGTGTAGCGTTGAATGGAATTTCAGGAGAGATATCCCAACGCTCTTTATTATTTTTATTGAGCTCTTTTACAGAGATATTCATGGTAAGGATGGAGTCCTTTCCCAAGGCGGATGCAGGGCGCATCTTCAGCCTGGTAACGGCCAAAAACATCGTATTGCCGTTGGCACTATAGGAGGCATTGCTACTATGATAATCTCCGTTTACTCCCGCACGCTGCATCGGTTTTATATCTGTACTATCTCCATTACTTTCATATAAATGGAGGTAACTGTTACCTGTCCAGGTATACATCTTCTTGCGTACATCACCATCATGACTGAAGAACGCAGATTTTCGTATATCCTTGAATGGTCTGTCAGAGGCAAAGATGAATTTATCTCCAAAGCGCGTAATACTCCAGTCGCTATATTCGGAATTCAATGCCACCATATTTTCCAACGCTCCGGCAACAGGACTCGCAAACATTTTCCTAGAGGCTTCGCAACCCGCCAACATGTTGGTTGCCAGCTGATCGCCTGGTTTACTGTGCAGGTAATGATGCAGGTGAACAGTAGCGGAATCGTATTTACTGTTGTTCATCAGTATGGCGGCAAAATGCAATTCATCTGCCGGCGTATACTCGCCTGTTTGTAACAGCTTACCATACCAGGTTTCAGCGTTTTGGTAATCTTTGGTAAGCCGGTAGCTATCTGCGGCTCCCAGCGCTGCTTTAGCACTGGGCTTTTTGTTATAAGCTTTTTCAAAAAGAGGCTTTGCTTTTTCGAAGTTATACAGCTTAAAGGCGTTGCTACCTTCGGTATAGGCATATTGTGCCTTCGCCTGGAAACTCATGCCGGTTGCAACCAGTACCAGGGCCAGCTGCGGTATATATTTATTAAACGGGTTCTTGTTCATACTGCTATTGGTTGACCATCATTAGAAATAGCGTGGCGACATCATCCTGGCATTCCTGCGTTTGAAGAAATAGCCGATGGATAATTCATGGGTAGGGTAGTTGGTAGCTACAGTACCATTCATCGTCATATCATAGGCGTATCCCAGACGAAGTTTGTCGTTTACAAATACTTCTGCCATAAATACCAGTGCCGATGGTTTTTTGAGATTCGCTTCCAGATTAGATTTTTTGAGGTAGGTAGATCTGTAGGATGCTCCCAACCAGAGCTTCTGGCTGATCAGCACAAATGCATTGAGATCTACGCTGGTAGGCCCTGCCAGGTCTTCTTTGATTAATATGCTCGGCTTCAGCAACAACTCTTCCGATAAGGGCACCAGACCGCCTAAGGTGAAGTAGAGATGCGTTTTTAAAGGAAGATATTCCTTCATGGCCTGTGATTTCTGGAACGACTGCGCCAGCAGGTTAGATGCAGAGATGCCAGCAAAGAATCGTTCACGGTTGTAAAAGATACCCAAACGGGCATCCGGAACGGTTCTGTTATTTTCTCCATTTACCAATGCAGGATCTATAGTGGAAGAAGAGGTTGTCAGCAATGAAACATCCAGGCGTTGCTGCAGAAATCCGCCACTGATACCGATGGCGAGGCGGGAAGATCCGTCTTCGTTCATGGGTATACGGTAGGCATAGGTAAGATAACCGGAAGTGGTATTGGAAGCGCCCAGTTTATCATTCATAAACTGCACGCCAAGGCCTACACGATCATTGTTGGCAGTACCTTCAGCCGCTACGGAGAAGGTTTTAGGTGCACCGGGCAGACTAGTCCACTGGTTACGGTAAAACGCATGGATATTCCATTGCTCCTTATAGCCAGCATATGCGGGATTTACATAGATCCCGTTAAACATATACTGGCTAAACTGCGCATCCTGCTGTGCAGAGGCAGTAACTCCGCACAGGATGAAAAACAGAACAGTCAGGACTTTATTCATTGGTAATAGTTTCAGTTTATTGTTTTGCATACAGCCCATCTTTTCGTGGTTATCGAACTAATTGTAGCCATCCTTTCAAGGTTATTTTACCATCATTGGAAGGACAGTTCAGCTCATAGTAGTAGGTACCTTCATTGAGTCCGGAACCATCCCATCCATTACGATAATCGTTGGAACGATATACCACGTTGCCCCAGCGGTTCCAGATGATCAGTTGTGAATTTGGATATCTGTCTATTCCCAGTATCACGAACTTATCATTGATGCCATCGCCATTTGGTGTGAAGGCGGTAGGAACAAAGATGTCGGCTCCTTTCACCGGTGTACTTACCGTGGCAGTGTTATTGTCAGGATCTGGATCTGCATTTTTACCCGCAACGGTTGCTGTGTTATTCACTTGTCCGCCGCTGAGCAATTTAGCTGTCACCAGGAGCTTCACGGTTTGGCCCGGCGCCAGTGTATCTATTTTCCAGCTCATGGTTTTGGTAACTGGATCATAGCCTTCCTGACCATTTTGCGTTTCAGTTTTGATTTCAGTATCACCCACATTATTGGCGAGTATATCTGTCACCACTACGCCACTAGCGCCTTTGCGACTGTTATTGGTCACGGTAAGCTCAAAGGTTACGTTTTTACCCACCGCAATTTCTGCCGGAGGCGTAACAATTACCTTCTTGATAGATAAGTCTACCAGGCGTTTGGTAACATCAATAGTAACGGTAGATACATTGGATGCAAATCCTGACTGGTCCTGGATATAATAGGTGAAGTAATCCGTTCCGCCGAAGCCTGCTTCCGGAGTATAGGTAACAGTGCCATCGCCATTATCTGTTACAGTACCATGCAGTGGTTTGTCTTTGATAAACACTGTATGACCTGTATTTCCGTAAACATCATTTTTTATTACGTTGATGGTTACCGGATCAGGCTCTTCTGTGCTGGCTGCATCATCATTGGTATGCAGCGGCACTGGTACCGGTGTTACCGCGCTGGTATTGTTGGTCTGGTTTCTGTCTGTCTCATTTCCTTTGATAACAGCAGTATTGGTGTAGTTGCCAGTTTTGTTTACAGTAGCCGTCACCGTTAGGGTAGCGGTAGCATTCTTAGTCATGTTACCGATATTCCATATGCCGGTGGTAGCGCTGTAACTACCGGTGGTAGCGGATGCAGACTTAAAGCTGTATCCTGCTGGCAGTACATCCGTTACCGTTATACCAGTTCCATCGCTAGGGCCGTCGTTGCCGGCAATGATGGTAAAGGTTACATCGGATCCGTGTGGCGGCGCCATGTTGGATACGGATTTGCTAACATGCAGGTCTGTAATTGGGTCTGGTTTTATGTTGACAACACTGCTGTTATTGCTGTTGTCTGGATCTTTTTCATCTGCTTTTACGGTAGCAGTATTTATGTAGATGCCAGTGGTATTCACCCAGGCGTCTACCTGTAGTGTGGCGGTTTCGCCAGCGGTGAGCGTACCAATTGTCCAGACGCCGGTATTACTATTGAAGTTGCCTTTGCTGGTAGTGGATTGCTGATAAGAGAAGCCATTTTGCATTACATCTGTTACCGTTGCGTTGGTGGCGGTACTTGGACCGTTGTTTTTCACTACTACCTGGAAGCTTACAATATCGCCGGTGCCTGGCACGGTGTTGCTGATGGTTTTGATCACTTGCAGATCCGCCACTGGTACTGGTACCGGAGGTACGATGCTGCTGGCATCATCAGTAGGCGTTTTATCTTTTTCATTTCCTTTGATCGTAGCGGTGTTGCTATAATCGCCTGTAGGCAATACGGTAGCGGTAATCGTCAGGGTTGTTTGCTGACCATTATTCAATTTGCCAATTGTCCATACGCCGGTAGTGGCATTATAAGTACCGATGGCAGGCGCTGCGCTTACGAAGGCATAGCCTGATTGCAGTATATCCGTTACCGTTACAGCAGTAGCATTGCTAGGGCCTGCATTGGTAGCCGTGATGGTAAAGGTTACCTGGCTGCCTGCATCCGGCGTAGCGTTACTAATGGTTTTTGTTACGTTAAGATTAGCCACTGGCACTGGTACCGGTGTTACGCTGCTGTTATTGTTCGTTGACACTCTGTCTGCCTCATTACCACTGATACTAGCACTGTTGCTGTAATTACCGGTAGCCAATACTTTGGCGGTAATGGTCAGTGTAGTGGTGGCATCTTTTTCGAGGTCGCCAATGGTCCATACGCCGGTAGCGGTGTTATAGGTACCCGCAGCAGGCGTGGCGCTTACGAAGGCATAACCTGATTGCAGTATATCCGTTACTGTTACACCAGTTGCTTTGCTGACACCATGGTTCAGTGCCTGAATAGTGAAGGTTACATTTGTACCTACATCAGGATTATTATTATCAACCGATTTAATTACTTCCAGATCAGCCACTGGTATGCGCGTTACCGTTACACTGCTGGTGTTATTGGTCGTATTAGGATCAAATTCCTGACCGCTGATAGTAGCGGTATTGGTATAAATTCCTTCGGCATTTACAGTAGCTGTGATGGTGATCGTTTGACTAGCACTGGTATTCAGCGTACCAATTGTCCACTTGCCACTCGCTGCGTCATAAACCGCAGCTGGGTTTGCACTTACGAAAGTATACCCGGAAGGCAGCAGGTCGCTCACAACTACATTAGTAGCGGTGCTAGGGCCGTTGTTGCCAGCTACCAGTGTAAAGGTTACTGGTGTGCCTGCATCTGTGGTAGAATTATTAACTGTTTTTACAATGCTGAGATCTGTTACTGCTCTCACCACTGGAGGAGTGATACTGGCGGTATTATCAGTAGGATCTGTGTCTTTAACAGGAGAACTGATAATAGCGCTATTACTGTAATCGCCTGTTGGCAATACTTTGGCGGTAATGGTCAATGTGGTAGTTTGACCATTGGTCATGTTGCCAATTGCCCATACGCCAGTAGTATTATTATAGGTGCCCACAGCAGGTGTCGCGCTCACGAAGGCGTAGCCTGATTGCAGTATATCCGTTACCGTAACGGCAGTAGCATTGCTAGGGCCTGCATTGGTAGCCGTGATGGTAAAGGTTACCTGGCTGCCTGCGTCCGGCGTAGCGTTACTAATGGTTTTTGTTACGTTAAGATTAGCCACTGGCACCGGAACCAGTATTACGCCGCTGGTATTGTTACTTGGAATTCTATCTATCTCATTACCATTGATACTAGCACTGTTGCTGTAATTACCGGTAGCCAATACTTTGGCGGTAATCGTAAGTGTAGTGGTGGCATCTTTTTCGAGGTCGCCGATCGCCCACACGCCGGTAGCAGTATTATAGGTACCCGCAGCAGGTGTAGCGCTCACGAAGGAATAACCTGATTGCAGTATATCCGTTACCGTTACACCAGTTGCTTTGCTGGCGCCATGGTTCAGTGCCTGAATAGTGAAGGTCACATTAGCACCTGCATCAGGCGTCATCTTATCTGCCGATTTAATTACTTCCAGATCAGCCACTGGTATACGCGTTACCGTTACACTGCTGGTGTTGTTGGTCGTATTAGGATCATATTCCTGACCGCCGATAGTAGCGGTGTTGGTATAGTTACCCTCAGGATTTACAGTAGCGGTGATGGTGATCGTTTGACTAGCACCGGTATTCAGCGTACCAATTGTCCACTTGCCACTGGCTGCATCATAAGCGGCAGCTGGATTTGCGCTTGCGAAAGTATACCCGGAAGGCAGCAGGTCGCTCACAACTACATTGGTAGCGGTGCTAGGGCCGTTGTTGCCAGCTACCAGTGTAAAGGTTACTGGTGTGCCTGCATCTGTGGTAGAATTATTAACTGTTTTTACAATGCTGAGATCTGTTACTGCTCTCACCACGGGAGGAGTGATACTGGCGGTATTATCAGTAGGGTCTGTGTCTTTAACAGGAGAACTGATAATAGCGCTATTACTGTAATCGCCTGTTGGCAATACTTTGGCGGTAATGGTCAATGTGGTAGTTTGACCATTGGTCATGTTACCAATTGTCCATACGCCAGTAGTATTATTATAGGTGCCCACAGCAGGTGTCGCGCTCACGAAGGCATAGCCTGATTGCAGTATATCCGTTACCGTTACGGCAGTAGCATTGCTAGGGCCTGCGTTGGTAGCCGTGATGGTAAAGGTTACCTGACTGCCTGCGTCCGGCGTAGCGTTACTAATGGTTTTTGTTACGTTAAGATTAGCCACTGGCACCGGAACCAGTATTACGCCGCTGGTATTGTTACTTGGAATTCTATCTATCTCATTACCATTGATACTTGCACTGTTGCTGTAATTACCGGTAGCCAATACTTTGGCCGTAATAGTCAGTGTAGTGGTGGCATCTTTTTCGAGGTCGCCAATCGTCCATATGCCGGTAGCGGTGTTATAGGTACCCGCAGCAGGCGTGGCGCTTACGAAGGCATAACCTGATTGCAGTATATCCGTTACTGTTACACCAGTTGCTTTGCTGGCGCCATGGTTCAGTGCCTGAATAGTGAAGGTCACATTAGCACCTGCATCAGGCGTCATCTTATCTGCCGATTTAATTACTTCCAGATCAGCCACTGGTATACGCGTTACCGTTACACTGCTGGTGTTGTTGGTCGTATTAGGATCATATTCCTGACCGCCGATAGTAGCGGTGTTGGTATAGTTACCCTCAGGATTTACAGTAGCGGTGATGGTGATCGTTTGACTAGCACCGGTATTCAGCGTACCAATTGTCCACTTACCACTGGCTGCATCATAAGCGGCAGCTGGGCTGGCACTCACGAAAGTATACCCGGAAGGCAGCAGGTCACTCACTACTACATTGGTAGCGGTGCTAGGGCCGTTGTTGCCAGCTACCAGGGTAAAGGTTACCGGTGTACCTGCATCTGTAGTAGAATTATTAACTGTTTTAACAATGCTGAGATCTGTTACTGCTCTCACCACTGGAGGAGTGATAGTGGCAGTGTTATCAGTTGGGTCCGTGTCTTTAACAGGAGAACTGATACTTGCACTGTTATTGTAATTGCCTGTTGGTAATACATTGGCGGTAATGGTCAGGGTGGTGGTCTGACCGCTGGTCATGTTGCCAATAGCCCATACGCCGGTACCTGAATTATAGGTACCCACAGCAGGGGTGGCACTCACAATGGAGTATCCTGATTGCAGTATATCCGTTACCGTTACACCATTGGCATTGCTAGAGCCTGCATTGGTAGCCGTGATGGTAAAGGTTACCTGGCTGCCTGCGTCCGGCGTAGCGTTGCTGATGGTTTTAGTTACGTTAAGATTAGCCACTGGCACCGGTACCGGTGTTATGCTGCTGGTATTATTGCTTGTATTCCTGTCAGGTTGGCTACCTATGATAATAGCGGTATTCTGATAATTGCCGCTGGCATTGACCAATGCTTTAATTGTTGCAGTAGCAGTAGTATTTGCATTCAGGTTCCCGATGTTCCAGGTGTTGCCTGCAATACTTCCCGTTGAAGGAGTCGCGTTAACTAACGTATAACCATTAGGTAAGACATCCGTTACCGTTACGCCGGTAGCATTGCTTACACCAAGGTTTTTAGCTGTCAGTGTAAATGTTACCTGAGCACCTGTATTTGGTGTCGGATCGTCTACTGTCTTAACAATTTCAAGATCAGCCACCGTTACTGGCGAAATGGCCACACTACTGGAATTGTTGGACATGATAGGATCATATTCCGTTCCGGCGATAGTAGCAATGTTTGATATAGTACCTAATCCTGTATTAGGATTAACGGTAACGGTTATATCAATAGATGTGCTGGTGCCTGCGCCCAACATGCCGATATTCCAGGTGCCGCTGTTCTTATCGTAAGCCGCACTTGCCGCCGTTGGTTTATAAGTAACCCCTGCTGGCAGTAGATCTGTTACTACCACATTGCTGGCATCACTTACACCGAGGTTCTGTGCTACCAGGTGGTATACTACATCGGTTCCCTGGTCTGGAGTAGCACTGCTGACAGTTTTTGTGATCTGAAGATCCGCTACAGGTCTTATTGTAGGGTCAACAAATGCGTTATTGTTCGTTATGTTCGGATCTTTCTGCGCACCGGCAACAGCAGCCGTATTCTTATAGTATCCCGTTGGTCTTACAGTAGCAGAAATAGTTAGGGTAGCACTCTGACCATTATTTAAATTACCGATGGTCCACTGCCCGTTGACGTAATTATACTGTCCGGCGGGACTCGCACTCACGAAGGTATAGCCGTTCGGTAAGAGGTCCAGTACATGTACTGAGGTGGCAGTACTAGGACCGTTGTTGGTGGCTACCAGTGTAAACTGCACATTGCTACCTGCATCCGGGTTCGGATTATTTATAGTTTTTGTTACAGAGAGATCTGCCAGTTGTGTAACCGTAGGAGTTACCGTTGCACTGTTGTTGGCTGTATTGTTGTCTTTGTCTGTAGTGGCAGCAGAAGCAGTATTCGTGTAGTTACCGTTCGGTAATACTGTCGCATTGATGGTCAAGGTAGCAGATGCACCTTTCGCCAGCGTGCCTACTGTCCAGGTACTACCAGTATAGCTGCCTTGAGACGGGGTGCTCAGATTGAACGTGTATCCGTTAGGTTTAGCTTCTGTAACAACAACATTGTGTGCAATACTAGGTCCGTTGTTGGTAACAGTAATAGTAAAATTAACTGCCTGGCCTACTTCCGGTGCAGTGTTGTCGACAGTTTTTGTTACCGCCAGATCCGCCACCTGTTTCACTGCCATGGTAGTTGTCGCAATGTTATTGGTAAGCGTAACTTCATCTTCTTTGCCGGAAACATGCGCATTCACATCGTAGTTGCCAGCATCTGGTAACAAGGTCCCCACCAATGTAAGCGTAACACTGCTGCCAGCTGCAAGATTGCCGATGCTCCAGATACCGCTTGAATTGTCGTACCCCGCCTGATTTTTAGAAAAGAAAGTATATCCTGCCGGTAACAATACGTTGTCTAAAACCACGGTAGTAGCATCGCTCGGACCATTGTTTTTAACCACTATTGCAAAGCTGATGTTATTACCAACTTCCTGTGTACCAGTAGGTGTAATGGTTACCTGAAGGTCGGTACGTGGTTTTACTGGTGGCGGAGTGATAGACGCCGTATTATTTGCCGGATTATTATCATTATCGGTAGTGGAGATCGTTGCCGTATTACCATAGTTCACTTTAGCAGTAATGGTAGCTTTAATGGTCAACGTCACTTCCTGGTCTTTCAGTACTGTGCCTATTTTCCAAAGACCGGTACCTGACGTATAAGTGCCCTGTGAAGGTGTCGCAGACACAAAGCTATAACCTGAACCAAGCAGGTCTGTAACGTTGGCATCATAACAGTTATTAGGCCCCAGGTTTTTCACTTTGATCACAAAAGAAACCGGATCTAATGGATAGATTGGATTGGTAGTAGTAATCACATCCTTTGTTACCTGAAGATCTACCGCTTCTTTTGGAATGATAGTAACACTGGAAGTATTATTCGCTGGTGTAGGATCATGATCCGTAGTGGTAATAGTGGCCGTATTGGTGAAGTTAGAACGGTCAATATCCGCCTGTACTTGTGTCTGAATAGTGTTGCTTTGCGTTGCTCCGCTTACCATGGTTCCAAGGTTCCAGGTGAAAGTGCGGGTGGCCGCATTATAGGTCATGCCCGATGGAAGTGGTGCCACTGGCTCAATACCAGTTGGTATTTTATCTGTTACCACCACGTTTGCTGCATCACTAGGTCCGGCATTTTTAGCAGTCAGTGTATACGTTACCGTTGATAATACATCTGGATTTAGATTATCTACGGTTTTTACGATCTGAACATCTGCAGAAGGTTTCGGCGTCAACGTTTTAGTATCTGAGTTGTTGCCAGGAATATTATCCTCAGGGTGATTGCTGGAGGCAGTATTGCTATATGGCCCCGTTGCATTTACCGTCATTGTATAGGATAATGTTGCAGAGGCGCCAGCATTGAGTTGGCTGATCGTCCATATCTTAGTGGCAGCATTATAACTACCCGTAGATGGGGTAGCCGTAACCAGGGTAAATCCATTATCTGGTTGCTCTGTTATCTTCACATTTACCGCATCACCTGCACCGCGGTTAACAACAGTAATGGTAAAGACAATATTATCTCCCACAAATGGAGTAAGACTTGCAATCGTTTTGGTGACTTCAATATCCGGACGTGCAATGGTGACAGGTGTTGGCGACTGATCGTCCATAGGAACGCCGTTGCCATTGGCATCAGGATTGGCACCATTTACAGAAAGATCTGTAACCGTACCTGTACCTGCAGTAGCGGTAGCAGTAGGCTGAGTATTGAAAGTCCCATATTGCCCGTTGTTCTTTAGGTTGATGACCACCGTAACAGTGGCACTCGCGCCAGGAGCAAGCGTTGCGCCAGCCGCCAGCAGTTGTTTGTTGGCGCCTGACCCGGTGAAAGCACTGTTACTGGTGATACCAGTAGCAGTGATAGTGGAAACGGTAAAGGTCATCGGACTGGCAAAAGTTGTTGCCAGGTCTGAATTCACCTGTACCTGCGTTAATGGTATACCACCATAATTTTTGAGTGTATACGTATACGTTATATTGTAAGATCCATCACTCTGTATAGCGGGTGTCGTTGCCGACAATGCCATACCGAGCATGGGAAACTGATAGTTGGCAAAGCTGATATCGCTTACCGAAACGGCGCCCAGCGAAGCATCACCGCTTACACCAGTCGTATTCTTATAGTTGCCTGACTGCGCCCGAAGGCCGCAAATACAGCAAAGTAGCAGTATAGCAGTCAACCAATATTTTATAGCAAGGAATGTTTTCTTCGTCATAATAGTATCGTTGATCTGCTAGAAAAATTTAACGTTAACGGTAACAGAAATCGTTGCAGTAGCGCCAGCAGCCAGTGAACCGGTATTGGCCTGCAACAGATTGATATCATTTTTCCCGTCAAAGGAATTGTTATAGGCAGATATACCGCTGATAGTATGACCAGTAACAGTATAGCTGGCATTAGCAGGTAAGCTGGCCTGTATATTATCCGTCAGCACGATATTGTTGATCATTACTTCCGTTCCCGGATTTTTGAGGGTAAATGTGAACGTCATATCATAGGATCCATCCGCTTTCTGCACGGGCTGCGTGGCCGTTTTAACAACACTGATGCCACAATCATCTACCGTTACCTTGGTATCGGAAGTACTCACCGGACAAGCGCCATTACTGATACTCCATCTAAACATATAAACACCTTTGGCTATGCCGGTGACATCTACAGCAGGACTGTTTGCATCGCTGATAACAGGTGTAGCCCCAGCAGGATTGCTGATAATGCTCCAGACGCCTTTACCAATGGTAGGCACATTAGCCCCCAATGTTACCGGCGTATACAGGCAAAAGCTTTGTGCCGCACCTGCAACAGCGGTAGAAGGTTTATCGTAAACCTTGATCGGTAAATCAGAATGACTGATACAGCTACCAGAATTAATTGTCCAGCGGAATAAGTAGGAACCAGCAGGAACATTACTTACGGTGGTATGTGGATCAGCAGGATTGAAGCTCAGTGTTACCGGGGATCCATCCGCCTTGGTAATCGTCCAGGCACCGGTTTCACCTGCTTGCGGTGAATTGGCTTGCAGCGAAATATCGGTACCAGTTCCGTTAAGAATGCACTGCTCGCCGGCAACGATATTGCCAACATTGGCTACTGCAGGATTTGGTGGAGTAGAAGTGATGTTTACATTTACCACCGCTGTTTTTGCATTACATACACCGTTGGTAACTGTCCAGCGGAAAGTATAAGGTCCTACCAAAGCATTGGTCACTTTGGTAGTAGGCGCATTGATACCATCAATAATGGCGGCACTTCCGCTTGGAGCGCTTTCAATGCTCCAGGTACCAATACCGTTTACAGGAACAACAGCATTCAGCAAAATATTATCGGTACATGCATTACTCTGATCCACGCCAGGCTGTGCTGCTGAAGGATCTGCGGACACCACTATGCGCATGATATCAGAATTGCTGGTACAATAGCCATTGGAAACTGTCCAGTTAAATACATAGATACCTGGCACCAGGTTTTTAATAGCGGTTGTTGGGGAAGAAGGATCTACAATCTGTAAGCTGGTAGCCTCAGCAGGTTGTGTATCTATCGACCATTTACCGATGCCTTTACCTGCTGGTGGTGCCGTTGCATTTAAAGAAGTGTTGATCACAGTAGCAGGTGCAACTAGGCAGAAATCCTGGTCTGGGCCTGCGTTTGCAGCTGCAGGTAATGCACTGGTGATGATTGTACTCTCCGCATTGGTGCTGGCACAGCCATCTATCAGGCCTATGGTATAGGTAAATTTATAAGTATTACCTGGTGTCATATTGGTGATGACAGCAGAGTTTCCTGAGTTAGGGGTAATCACTGGACCCACGGGGCCGCCAGATTGTGTCCAGCTTCCCATGCTACCTTCATTACCGCTTACAACTGTAGATGTAGCATTACATAATTGTTGTGTAGTGGTTTGCACTTTGGCATTTTCACGAACGGTCAGCACCACATCATCGGTGCTTACTGGGCAGTCTGGGCCGCTGTTAGCGGTCCAGCGCAGTGTATACGCGCCGGTTTGTAATTTAGTTATCGTGGTTTTAGGATCAGAAGGATTTGCGAAAGTAGGATTAGAAGGCCCGCTTACCACACTCCAGGTACCGATGCCACTACTGATCGTATTGGCGTTCAGGTTAGCAGTAGATAAACCACAGATAACCTGGTCTGGTCCTGCATTAGCAGGAGTAGGAGGTGCGGAGATGTTGAAGGTTACATCTGCAAAGTTAGATTCGCAGGCACCATTGCTGATTGTCCAGCGGAAAATATATCGGCCGCTGCTGAGATTATTTACAGCGGTATTATTAGCCGCAGGATTAGCAAAAGTAATACCGCCAGGGCCCTGTTGCTGCGTCCATGTACCGGTACCAATCGCAGGAGCATTTCCTTGCAGATTGATGGTGGTAGCGCCACACAGACTTTGACTACTACCTGCTGCCGCTGCGGTGGCAGGTGCAGAGATCGTGTATTTAACTGTGTCGCGGGTAGCAGGGCAACCATTCTTAGCGAGGCTCCATTCCAGCAGATAGGTATCGTTAGCAGCGCCGGTGATGCCAGTATTATTTTTAGAAGGATCTGTGAAATTGAGGGTATTGCTACCAACGATCACCCACTTACCAGTTTCTCCAGTAGCAGGAGCATTACCTGCAAGGCTAAACGAAGCTGTACCAGCAGGCAGACATTTATCTGGTCCTGCATCCGCCTGTTGAGCACCTGCAGTAGCAGAGGTGGTGATATGTACGCTGGCAGCACTTTGTCCGCAAGCGTTACTTACCGTCCATGTAAAAGTATAAGCGGTGCTGGCAGCCAATCCATTCACAGTTGCCAATGGATCTGTAGCATCTGAGAAGGTGACACCAGTAGATGGTGTTACTGTCCAGCGGCCATTTTCATTGCCTTTGGGCTGATTGCCCTGCAATTTATACGGCGTGTTGTTACAGATGGTAACATCTGGCCCTGCAGCAGCTGCAGTAGGATTTCTATCTGAAACTACTACCTGCACATCTGCCTGTTGATTAGGGCAACCAGTACCGCCGGTGATGATCCAGCGAAATACATATGTGCCATTGAGTAGCGCAGATATCAGTGTGGTAGGATCTTTCTTATCTGCGATGGTGGCAGTTCCCGGGCCGCTTACCTGCGACCATGCACCAGTACCGATTGCGGGCAGGTTACCGGCAAGATGTGTTTCTGTAATGTTACAAGCTAACACCTGTTTGGTACCCGCGTTGGCGGCGGTAGGAGACTGAGACAGCTGAACATATACATCCGCATACTGGTCTTGACAACCGCCAAAACCATTGTTGGTAGTGCGTTTTAAACGTACCAGGTAAGTTCCTGGAATGGTGTATTGCGGTAAAATAAGCGGTTGTGGCGCATCAGTAAAATCACTCACGGGCACGCCGGCAGGAGCGCTGATCAATGCCCATTGCGTTTTGTCGCCACCTGTATAGGAATAGTTCACCGTCACGATGGTAGCGTCGCAAGGCGCTATCACTGGTGATACCGCCGTTATGGTAGGCGGCGCCGTATAGTTGATGGTATAAGTAGCGGAAGTATTACAACCGGTGTTTGGATTGTTGATCGTATAACGAAACACACTTTTTACACCAGTAAGATTTTTGATTTCTGTAGTAGGACTGTTAGGAGAAACGATATCACCGGTGCCTGAAACGCGTGTCCAGGTGAGCGATTCGCCTGCATAGGCAGGGGAGAGGCCAGTGATGATGGTGGATACGCGGCCGTCGCAATAGGTAACGCCCGCATCTTTTGCGAGGGTCACAGACTGCGTGCCTACAGGTACTTCCAGCGTAATATCAGCAGCACCGTTTACACATGGCCCTTGCACGGTCCATCTTAATTTATAGGTGCCTGCAATAAGGTTGGTAACGGTGGCCTTGTTATCATGTATGTCGCTGAACTGCGGTACCGAAGGACCACTGAGTACTGTCCAGGTACCCTGCTGGCCATTAGTGTTATTCCCGCCATAAGACGCATTCATATAAGCTATCTGCGTAGTCGTGTAACAGTTAGTTAGCACCTGGTTAGCGCCGGCACTTACCGGTGTCACACCGCCAGGGCTGGTGACAACAATATCATCGGAACTACGGCAGGAGTTGGTGCTGATGAGGGTCCAGCGTAGGGTTACGTTGCCCGATTGTGTTGGGTCCGCAGTAATAGAAAGATTAGGGTTATTGCCATTGGCAGCAGAGAAGCCTATGCCGTGAGGATCTCCAATGATAGACCAGGTACCTGTTTCACCCGCGCCACCTGCATTTGCATGAAGGATGGTGCCTGGTGCACATACAGAGATATCCGGGCCAGCATTGGCAATGGTGGCTGGATACGTGTTGTAGGTCACTTCGTCGTAGATGAGAGAGCCATCTTCACACTTCGCTGACAGCCTGAATTTATAGCTGTTCCCGGCCGCATAGCCAGCAACATCTGAAGTCAGATTGTTAGGTGTTTTGATGGTGACGGCAGGCCCGCTTACTTGCGACCATACTGGGTTGATCGCAATTCGGCCGCTACTTGAGCCAGACAGAATAAATTTGTCGTTCGGGCAAACTGAGGTGGTTACACCGGCGTTAATGGTACAGTTCTGTGCAAATAACGCATTTGTCACTGGCAGAAATAGGAATGCCAGGACGAAACTCCGTAGTATTTCGCGCATAGTTAGGAATAGGGAAATAAAAAATTATCTGCTATGTAATAATATCTGCCACAAAGATATACACGTAAAATAAAATATAATTCAATTCAGATATATATATTAATTGATGACTTATTTAGAATATTAATATGTAAAATTTTGATTATTATTATGCTGTAAAATGAATTTGTTTGATTAGACGGTTATTGTTATATTAGTAAAATAAATACTGTATTTATTAATTTAATATGATCGTGCTTTTCGCAACTACTTTCATATAATCTGTAGCATTTAGTAAGGATACCAAATTCATTTTTCGTGTAGGCAATGGGGTTAGTGTTCCAAAGCTTTATATCGGCTAGCTGAAACTACATCTGCTCCACTCACTTGAAAATATTATCATCTTCTGCCAATAAATTATCAGCAATATTCTATACAACATCCTTGAAAAAAATATTTACCTATTTAGTCTATAAGATTTGTAGAATAAAAAATTGCATATTACTTTTGTCTCCGATATTGAAATTCAATTGTAGCTATTAATTGCCAAAATCAAACGTCGCGAATCGTAAAGTCCATGCCGTAACAGCCATGATTTAAGTCCGCATAAAAAAGATATTATTATGATAAACCTGAAGAGGCTACTAAGCCTGGCGACAGCGCTATGCTGCCTGCAGCATGCTATTGCCCAGGAAGTACGGGTAAGCGGAGTAGTCACCTCCCGCAGCGATGCTCAACGTATACCCGGTGCCGTTATACGTGTAAAAGGAACCACCACGGGCACTCAATCAGACGCCGATGGCCGCTATAGCATCAGCGCACATGAAAAAGATACGCTACAGGTATCGTTCCTGGGATTTGTTTCTACCTATCAGGTAGTAGGCAGCAATCATGTCATCAACATCTTCCTGGAAAATACAGACCAAAAACTGAATGAGGTAGTAGTCACCGCACTGGGTATCTCCAGGGAAAAGAAATCCCTCGGATACGCCGTACAGGAGTTGAAATCCAAAGATATTTCTGAGGCTAAAGAAACCAACCTCGTCAACGCACTCTCCGGAAAAATCGCTGGTGTACAAGTAACCAACAGCCAGGGAAACATGGGCTCCTCCCGCATCGTGATCCGCGGCGAAACCTCCATCGCAGGCAATAACCAACCACTGTTCGTACTCGACGGCGTGCCGGTAGATAATAGCCAGCTGGGCGTAGGCACAGGCCGCGACTTCGCCAATGCCATCTCTGACATCAACCCGGATGATATCGCCGCCATCAGCGTGCTCAAAGGGCCTAACGCCGCAGCCTTATACGGTTCCCGTGCATCCGGTGGCGTTATAGTCATCAAAACAAAAACAGGAAAAGATACCAAAGGCGGTATGGGCGTTACCGTTAACTCAGGAGCTACATTCGATAAAGTACTTATCCTGCCCGACTTCCAGAACTCCTACGGACAAGGATCCGGCGGACAATTCTCCTATGTAGATGGTAAAGGCGGTGGACTCAACGATGGCGTGGATGAAAGCTGGGGGCCTAAACTAGACGGACGCCTCATACCACAGTTCTTCTCCAATGGTGAACCAGTACCTTTTGTAGCACATCCCAATAACGTAAAAGATTTTTACGTGACCGGCTATACGCTGAACAATGGCGTATCTGTTGGCGGCGCAAACGATAAAATGGATTATCGCTTCTCTTATAATAATACCAAACAACAAGGTATCCTTCCTAATACCGGCATCACCCGCAATACTTTTGTTGCCAGCAATAACTTCCATATCACACCTAAACTCACACTTAGTACCTACGCCAACTACGTTAGCAGCGGCGCCGACAACCTCCCCGGCGTTGACGGCAAACGCGGTAATAGCGTAACTTTGCAGTTCATCTGGTTTGGAAGACAAGTAGATATAGAGAAACTGAAGAACTATAAAAATCCAGACGGCACTGACTATAACTGGAATCATAGCTACTATAGCAACCCTTATTGGATCCAGAATGAAAATACAGTAGGCATGCAGCGCCATCGCTTCCTCGGCAATGCGCGCCTGTCATACGAAATACAACCCTGGCTCACGGCCGCCTTCCGCATTGGTACCGACTATTACCAGGACCGACGTAAATATCGTGTAGCCTATTATACCAATGGCACGCCTTTCGGATCTTATACAGAAGATGCATACGCTGTAAATGAAACCAATGGCGAGTTTACACTGAATGCTAAAAAGAAACTGGGTGCAGGCTTCGATATCGATGTACTGGCAGGTGGTAACTTACGCACCAACCAGTTTGAACAAAACTATCAACAAGCGCCACGACTTGCCGTGAAAGGAGTTTATACGCTCAATAACTCCCGCGATCCCCTGATATCTACCAGTTTACTCAATAGACAAAAAGTATACAGTGCTTTCGGATCTGCGCAGATAGGCTATCGTAACTATGCTTTCGTGAACCTCACCGCGCGTAACGACTGGTCTTCCACATTGCCGGTATCTTACTTCTATCCGTCTGTGAATGCGAGTCTCGTATTATCTGAAGCGCTGCACCTGGAAAGCAGGGTACTTTCCCTGCTGAAGCTTCGTGGTGGCTGGGCACAAGTAGGTAAGGACACAGATCCTTATCAGCAGGTAAATACTTATCCTTTCAGTACACCCTTTGGTTCGCAGCCATTGCTCACGGTTTCAGATAAATACCTCAGCAAAAATATTAAACCTGAAATCACCACCTCTACAGAACTCGGTGTGGAAGCAGGTTTCTTTAAAAACAGGGCAAGAGTAGATATAACCTACTATAATACGATCAGCCGCAACCAGATACTGCTGGCAGATGTAAGCGCATCTACCGGTTATCTAAACAAACTGCTGAACAGCGGAGAACTGAAAAATCATGGAATAGAAATCCAGCTGGGTGGTACCCCTTATATCTCCCACTCCGGTTTTCGTTGGGACGTGAACGTTAACTATGCCAGAAACGTAAGTGAAGTAATATCGCTGGATAGAGATGGCTTCCTGAACAGTTACGTGTTGGGCAGCTCCGGCAATATGCAGGTAATCGCCACCACCGGCCAGCGTTACGGCGCATTGTTCGGAGCAGGATATGCGCGCGACAATCAAGGCCGCATCCTGGTAAATGCCGATGGACGCCCACAGATAGACCCCAACAAAAAAGTGCTGGGTTACTTCACACCCAAATGGACCGGAAGTATCAACAATAATTTCTCTTTTAAAGGTGTTAGCCTGAGCTTCCTCATTGATACCAAACAGGGTGGCTCCATCTGGTCGGGTACGAACTACACAGGTATGCGTACCGGCGTACTGGCAGCTACTATGCCCGGCAGGGATGCAGAAAATGGCGGCTTGCCGTATTACTTCGACGGTAAGACGAATGTACAGCTCGCGTCTCATGATGCCACCGCTCCTAATGGCGCCGTGGTAAAACATGACGGTATCATCTTCGACGGCTATACTGCCGACGGAAAGAAAAATACGGCCATTCTTGCAGCACCAGACTACTACAAAGCAATATACAGCAGCAGCCTGAATGAGACAGCTATCTATGATGCCTCTTTTATTAAGCTGAGAGAAATAAAAATAGGATATGCGCTGCCACAGTCCATTGTAAAAAGATGGGGCCTGCAAGCCGTAAATATTGCACTGGTAGGTAGAAACCTCGGTTACCTGAGCAAACATACACCTAACATCGATCCGGAAACGGCCTTCAATACCGGCAACGGGCAGGGGCTGGAAACGCTGCAAATCCCGACCACACGCAGCTATGGCTTTAACTTGAATGTCTCATTTTAATCTACCCATCATGAAGAAGTGGCTAATTCCTTTTTATATAATGACGGTGGCCCTGACATTAGCAGGATGCCGCAAAGAACTGGACCGTATCAATACTAACCCGAACGAGCCTACGGTACCGGATGTGGAATATCTCCTCGCCAATGGCATCAAATCGAATATAGACACTTATTGGGGTACTGATGCCTCCATGGAAACAAGTCTGCTCTATGTGCAGTACTGGGCTAAAATCCAGTATCCTGATCCCGATCGATATATCCCCGCCAGCACCAGCATTCAGAATGTATGGAATAATTTCTATGCACAGGGTATCACCGATTTTACGACGGTCATCCAACTGGGCGATACCCTCAAACAGCCTGGCTATAAGGCTGCGGCCATTATCATGCGCTCCTGGATATTCCAGGTGCTTACAGATCTCTACGGTGATGTGCCGTATTCACAGGCAGGTCAGATAGATAAATATCTCACTCCTAAATATGATGCACAGCAGGATGTCTACAATGGTTTGCTGGCCGAACTGAAACAGGCAGTGACAATCATTGACGCAAATCCAAATGCCGCGCTTACTGGCGATTCGCTGCTGCAAGGCAAATTGCAGGGCTGGAAGAAATTCGCTAACGGCCTGCGTTCCCGTATTGCCCTGCGTATTGCCGACCGTGATCCTGATGGCGCCAAAAAAGTATTTACTGACCTGGCAGCCGAAGGAAATGTATTCTTCGCGGATGGCGACAGAGATGCAAGACTGAATTATCTCGCTTCTCCTAGCCAGAACCCGGTAGGTAAAAACCGCGAAACACGCAACGATTATCGTATAAGCAAAACCGTTATAGATTATCTGCAAACATTAAACGACCCACGGTTACCCATATACGCAGCTAAACCTGCGGATGGTGGGCCTTACCTGGGAGTTACGAACGGCCTTGCTGCTGATTCGGCTTCCCGCCTGGGCTTTTCTAAAACCTCAGATATAGGAGCGGCGTTCACCGCTTCCCAGGCGCCAGCACTGCTGTTTACCTATGCAGAGCAATTGTTTATCCTCGCAGAAGCCGCCCAGCGTGGCTTCTATAACGGTGATGCCACAACGTTATACAACCAGGCAATCCGCGCTTCTTTCAAGCAATATGGTATCACAGGTACTACAGTGGATAATTACCTGCTGCAACCAGCAGTACAGTACAACGCAGCTAACTATAAAAAATCGATAGGAGAGCAGAAGTGGCTAGCACTGTTTAGTGAAAGTCTGGAAGCCTTCGCAGAATGGCGCAGATTGGATTATCCGCAGCTGAAGCCGGCATATACAGGCGTTTTGTTGGGGAAAATTCCGGTAAGACTTACCTATCCTTCCAGTGAGCAGGCGCTGAATGGCAAGAATTATAAAGCCGCTGTAGCTCGCCAGGGTGTGGACTTACTAACAACCAAACTTTGGTTCGATGTTTATTAAGCTACTGCCATAGTTTATAAGGATTACAAAGCGCAGCTCTTTTTTATGAAGGCTGCGCTTTTTTGTTGATAGGTCTTCCTGGATAAGTTTATATAAATAGTGTTTAAACCCATATTTCCACTGCGGTGAGATTTCAGGTAAGCCGTATTATCATTGCTGGAGGCTGCAACAGCCACAAGTATGGTAAGTTGAATTGACTATTTTATATACCCCGTTTGTATTAATATTCATGTTGAATGGCCGACTGGTTTTATATAGAATGCTGTAGCCCACATTATTATTTATGGATACCATGAGTGTTTAAATTCCTTCAATAACCATGAAAATAGAGAACCTGGAAACCCAGCTTACAGCCTTGCGTATTCCTGTATTTAAGCTTCCATGGCCGGAAGCCATTTCCCCGTATGCGGCGGCAACGGAAGAAAAGATGTTAGCCTGGGGAGAGCAGTATGGTCTTTTCTTAAATGATACCTATAGAGAAAGGGTGAAACGTACGCGTTACGCTTACCTCGCTGCAAGGTGTTATCCCAATGCCAGTCCTGATTTGCTGCAGGTGATTGCAGATTATTTTCTTTGGTTTTTTATGGCAGATGATCTGTTTGTAGATCGCGTAGAAACATTGAATACAGAGACTTTACAGCATCTTACCGCAATGATAGATGTGCTGGACCTTCAACGAAGCAGACCTGCGCCAGTGTATGGCGAACTTGCCTGGCTGGATGTTTGCCAGCGTTTACGACAGTTGCTTAGTGCCGAACATTTTGAACGCTTTGCACAAGGTATGCGCCTCTGGGCCACTACCGCGGCTTTGCAGATACTGAATCATCTTGGATCTCGCTCCTCGCAAATGACTACTTACGAAACAATCCGCCGGCATACCAGCGGCATGAACCCCTGTGTTGCCTTAGTAGATGTAGCCAATGCAGGCGCCGTAAGTCCGGAAATCTACTACAGCGCTGATATTCAACAGCTGTGTTTGTATGTAAATAACATGGTATGCTGGAGTAATGATATTCAGAGCGTGCCGGTGGAAGCCCGCCAGCCAGGACAATTCAGGAATATGGTACTGATACACGCAGAGGAAGGAAGGACTTTACAGGAAGGGGTGAACTATACCGCAAACCGCATATACGAAGAGATTGCAAAATTCATTATTCTCAGCGAAGAATTATATCCGGATGCCAGCACAACTATGGCAAGTTTCATGGATGGCTGTAAATATTGGATGAAAGGATATATAGACTGGGTAATGCAGGATACATTGCGCTATGCTACGCAGTTTGCAGCTAAAGATGCTGATGATAGGAAAAATTTATAACCGTTTATTCGTCTTTCTACTACTAACTTTCCATCATTTACAAGTGTTAAATCGGGTATGGACGTGCATTGCGCCATATCCGATTTTTTGTTTATAGTCATATATATCGTATGAAAATGCTGATAGAAATTATTTGATTTATGTCAATTTTATTTCTGTGAGATGATGGTTCTTTTCTCGATTTTAATTTTATATTTGAAAAAGTATTAAAGATAGATAGCTATCCTTACTATGTGAATTCCCTTAACAAAACCATTAACCAGTTATCATGAAGCCAAACGGTAGGTCGCAGAACCCTTATTGTAACTGTTGATCGCAAGGTTATCTTAAAATTTACTTCGCCTGGCCCAATGTTGTAGCTTAATAGCTATGACACTGAGTTGTATGTCTGTTCTTATGTGAAAACCCTTCCTCACCGCAGGACCGGATATCTATTGTTCATATATTAAATCTTTTCTCTCATGGAAAAAGGACCTGTTATCCAACGCTCCATTTGGTCGTACCGGAGTTTCTACAACAATGCGGACCTCAATACTAATCTTAAGGATCTCGAATTGGGCGACGGCACACTACAGCTCAATATTTCCTCTGATGGCCGTATCAGTGGAACGATTGGTACCGCTGGTGAATGGAGCCTCAACATCACTGGGAAATTGCTAAATACAAATCCGCAGGGCATGAGCTTTATCGGTACTGGAATGAATAAAGCCGGCACTGGTCAGGCACTCTGGGAATATGGTTATGAGTTTTATTATCTGCCCAAAATTAGTGGTGGTATCAATCAGGCTACAGTACTGGCTGGATCAGTGGTACGACTGAAAGATCATCCAGGATTGGATGGTACCGGAAACCATAAAGCTGGCGTAGTAGGTACTGCTTATTCCGTATTGCGTTAATGCCTTCGATATCATTTTAATATCTGGTTATGGCAACTGAAACTACTTGTAATTGTTGCAGTACTAAACCTTCTGCAGATAATACGTGGCAGCAGGTTTCTGTGAAATCCGCCAGGAGTCTGCCTTCGGTGTTATTAAGTATACTCATTGCCTTTTTTCCTAAATGCCCTGTTTGCTGGGCGGTATATATGAGTATGTTTGGTAGCATTGGACTGGCAAAACTGCCATTTCTACCCTGGCTATTACCTGTATTCACTGGATTGCTGTTATTTCATCTAGCTATGCAATACAGAAATATCCGCACGAAAGGAATATTACCTTTTTGCTGCAGCGTGGCAGGAGTGACTTGTTTGTTACTCTCCAGGTTTATGTTCCCTGGCATTAAGCCTATGATGTATGCTGGTATGGCGTTTATCATACTAGGGTCCTTAATGGCTTCCTTTGCAAAACGTCCGCTTAAAGTGCAAGTATTACATTGATTATTTACTCTTCTTAAAAATTTAAGTTCTTATGGCTACTAACAATGAACCTCGAATTCGTCGTTCCATTCGGGAACTGGAAAAAATGTATAAGGATGGAAATAAAGAACCCTTGGAGAAACTGATGATTGCCTGGAAAGGTATCAAGGAGCTGCCTCCGGATGATAAAAATTCCATGTTCAATATCGGGGGTTATCATGGCGAACCTTTCAGAGGGAAAGGAGCAACAGAAGGTGATTATTGGGGTGGTTACTGTAATCATGGAAATGTCCTTTTTCCAACGTGGCACCGCGCTTACCTATACAATATCGAAAATGCGTTGCGCAGCATTCCTGGCTGTGAAGATGTAACACTTCCATATTGGGACGAAACAGAGGAGCAGTCTATCAATGGCGGCGTACCCTTCTCGCTGACAGATGAAAAAGTGTCACTACCCGGATTTGGTGAAATCAATAATCCACTTCGTTCCTACAAATACCAGAAAAGAATTAACGACAATGTAAGCGGCGATAACAGCATTTATACAAAACCTGAAGGCACCGTCACCGTAAGATATCCGTACTCCGGCCTTTTTGGTACGCCTGAAGCAGAGAAGGCATCACAGATACATAACGATAAAATTAGCCCGCGAAATGGCGTACTTATCCTAAACTCCAACGTATCTGGTTGGATGCGCGCCACTATTAAATTACCGGCTATCGCCGAAAGATTGAAATTGGGTGGGGTGGCGAAACTCTTTGAGTTATGCCTGGACGCACCTAACTATACTGTATTTTCCAATACCACCTCCGCGAAACAATGGAACAATGATCATAAAACACAAGTAATTGTTCCTTTGGAGGCTCCTCATAATGACATCCACCTTGCTGTTGGAGGATTCGACGTTCCTGATCTTGACCCGGATAGTTTTTCACCATATCCAGGCGCCAATGGCGATATGGGCGAGAATGATACCGCAGCTTTTGATCCTATCTTCTATTTCCACCACTGCAACATAGATCGTATGTTTTGGGTATGGCAAAAGAAAATGGACCTAAGAGACAAGCTGGAGATAATGCCGAAATATCCCGGCACTTTCAGTGGCGACACAAATGATCCACCTCCATATCCGTATGATATGAATGTTCCACTGGATAATAACTCCAAGCTGGATCCATTTATAAATCCTAAAACCAAGCAAACCTTTATCTTTTCAGAAGTAGTGAATATTGAGAAAGATCTGGGATATACCTACTCAATAGGAACACTTGATAAAGAAAACTGGGGCACCCTGAATCTGGCTGCAGAACAGCCATTGACCACCAAAAAGCTGCGCGTGTCGAATGTGAATAGGGGAAATATTTTTGGTTCCTTTGTTATCAGAGCTTTTGCGAATTATGAAGGTAAAGAATATTATATCGGTCATCATTCAGTGCTAAGTCGCTGGAATGTATTGGGCTGTGCTAACTGTAGGGCAAGTATTAATACAGAAGCACATTTCAACCTGGGAGAGTTGGCGGATATACTCAAACCTGAAGATTACAGAATTGTAATCACCGGTAGAGATCAATTCCAGGCACGATTAGCGGAAACCCTGGCTGCTACACCTATTCAGGTAGATATTATCTAAGTCTGAAAGTATACACAGCAATCATTAACAGATTAGCCATATGTAGTTTGAGAAAAAAGGGTTTGCGGCAGTAGTGCTGCAAACCCTTACTTTTTTGATTTCTATTATGCTACTTAATAGCGCAACGATAGAACTCTCGCTGCAAGTTGCTTGCCAGTGGCCTTTCCGGCCTCGCTGTCAAACTCATAGTGAATACCGCCATATATTCTGGAGATGGCTGCTTCGTCGATCATGGCATTGAAGGAAGAGAAGGAGCGAGGTGCAAATCCTTCCGGAACTTTTTGTCTGTCAGTAAAACTAAAGCTGTTGCCGAAAACTCCTGCCAGTACTGTTCCTGCAGCACCTGTGAAGGTGGCATGGCCGGAAGTAAAAGAAGGGAAGGGAGGCGTGGCAATCAGTGGTGTCCAGCTACTGTCTATATACCTGTTGATATAAGTTACCGGCCTGATGGTGTTGTAATGGTATTTATATTTCCAGCAGAGGATACCGGCATCATTCAGACTGATACCTGTTTGTGCAAACAATGCAGCAGCTTGTGATAGCCCCAGGTGCTGGTCTGCCGCCAATTGTGCAGCAATAGCTATCAAATGACCAGGAGGTGTAAATGTACCACCACCATCTGCCCAATACAATGCAATAGTTGTTTCTTCCGGTGTTAAGGTCAAGCGTTTTTGATATACCAGGTGAGCAGCCTGATAAAATGCGGAAGTCGTGTCTGTTGCAAACGTTGGTGGAAGCAAGATCACAGAATCTGATGCAGCAGGTTTCAACAAGGTGCGGTTATTGCCCCAATAGGGCAGCATAGCGGATTGGAATTGTGGCGGTGTTGGTACCCAAAGTCCAGGGCCAACAGGAGGGATGTAGCTGGATGGAAAATTATTCAGATAACCATCTTTGCCACCATCGCTGGCAGACCATTGGTAGATACTGTCTGCTACCTGTTTTCCATACGCAACAGACCTTGTGATGATGGTGGTACTACAACTGTCCGTATAGGCCTGCTGGTTAGTACTTTCCAGCTGCGCGATCAACTGCTGGTTAGCCGCGCTGGCATTAGGAAATAGGCTGCGGATAATCTGTGCCATCGCGCTGTTGGCCACTACCGGCCAGCTATAAGTTTGCTGGCGGTTATAGGGAGGAACAGACTGTAATCCATTCAATTGGCCTACGAGCGATACCGCATACCTTGAATTGCCCAATACCGCTTCATGTAGTGTAATGCCTGTATAAGCAATAGCGCGTGCTGCAATGGGCGGTGTAAATCCTGGTGTTTCTTTAATCAGCTTCAACTCCAGCTGATACCAGGATACCGGCACTGCGGTGGCACTATTGCCGAAACTTTCTACTACTATAGCGGCCTTGTCGGATGCTGACTGCAGCCGGGTATCCTGCTTACTACAGGATGCCAAACCCAATAACAGTACAATTCCCAGGAAACGGGAGAACAAACGAATTGGTTTCATTTTGGTTTTTTTAGATGAGTACAAAAAAGATATGTCTGAACTGCAGCTTGTACCACGTGGTCAAAGCTTTACCACAACAGGGTTACAACTGCTTTCAATTGTATTTCCTTCAGCTCCGGATAACTGAAGAATGATTATTCTGAGTACCTAAAATTAATTTTTCACTACGCATCCAATTGGCGTAATGAAAAAAACTTAATCGGGAGATTGCTTATTTTGCAGCTGTAATTAAAACCTATATGACAAAATATATCTGTGCCTGCTGTGGTAAAGAACATGAAGAATGGCCTGCGTTGGGCTTCAGCGCACCAACTGCTTATGCTGAACTCTCGGCGGAAGAAAGAGCCGATGAAGATTTCGCAATGCTAACATCCGACCTTTGCGCGATTTGTCACCCGGACCAGATTGATCGTTTTATACGTGGCGTGCTTATTCAGCGAGTAAATGATCATTGTGATACGCTCGAATATGGCGTCTGGACAACCTTAAGCGAAAAAAGCTTTAAAGATTACTATAATAATTTCGAAAACCCAGACCATGAAGCCGTCTATTTCGGCTGGTTGGCGAATAACCTGCCAGACTATACCTTCGAAACTTCCATTCCTTTAAACGTAGTGTACACGGGTAAAGGACAACGCCCTGAATTGGTGCCACATGAAAGCCATGATCATCCTTTTGTGCGAGATTATTATAACGGTATCAGCAAAGCGGAGGCAGAGCGCCGCATTGCCGCTATGCTGGCTAACAGTAAAGGATAAACGTAATATTATTTACTAAAAGAATAATATCCATAACACCGCCGCAGTATTCGTAGGACCAGGCTTCAGCCCAAGGAATTTGGCATATTGCCGGATGGTTAACACCGTCTTCATCTTACCCAGAAAACCATTGTTCAACACACTGAATTTGGAATTATATCCGGATGGGTTAGACTTTTGCATGGGAATAATATTATTCCTGTCCAGCAGATAAGAAGTCACCAACTTAGCTACAGAAGTCTGTTGTTTAGTACTCAGACCAAGAGACGGTGTAAGCGTTTTCATGATCTTGGTAGTTGTGGAGGCCACATTTACCACCCCAGTAGCTGTATTGGTCACTGTCTTAATACTTTGTCCCTTTACAGCTGCTGCCTGCCAGCAAATAAACAGTAATAGTATCCATAAGTGTTTCATAGCTCGATGGATTAAAAATGATGATAACTTTTCACTTCTCTTCTAACAAGCATTTGTAATATTAGTTTATGTGGATGCCCGCCGGGTTTTGAGCAATAATTGAGTATCTGCTGAAATGTTGTATATTTGTATAACCAGTTATATATTTATGGAAGACAACGATTTTCTCAGAGCGCTTTCATATGCGGGCATATCCAGCAGGATAAAGCGTTTGAGCGACGCGCTTCTGTATGGTACCAAGGAATTTTACAAAACGATAGGAACTGATATTGAGCCTAACTGGTACCTTGTATTTCGATTATTAAAAAAGCATAAGCAACTATCCATAAAAGAAGTAGCAGCACGAATGCAGTTTTCTCATCCGGCAAGCATCAAAATTATCCGGAACATGCAGCAGAAAGGCTACCTGGAGGTAGTAACTGATACTGTCGATTCCAGGAAACAACTGATATCATTGTCGGCAAAGGCGAAAAAAGCTATGCCCCGCTTAGAAAAATATTGGGACGCCGGACTCGCCACCATGAAGGAGTTGCTGGAGGATAATGAAGCATTCTCCTCGCTGCTGGCAAAATTCGAAGATAAAGTACAGGAAAATGGATTTAAAGAAAGGGCATTAAGGCATCTAAAAAAAACACAACGGAAAAAATAAATTAACCAGTACTGGTGATCAGTATTAATTTTTTATACAGACGGTTTTAAGATGGTGAGATATATTTTGATGGTGCTTGGAGGCGCCGTGAGTTTTGGGATACTGTCTTCTTTTGTAAAACTGGCCTACCAGCATGGTTACAATACCGCACAGATTTCTTTTTTACAAGCGCTGATAGGCGCTATCGTATTATGGGTCGTTTTCGTTATATCTAAAAAGCCCGCTGCCCACCGTAAGCAGATCCCAATGCTGCTGATGACCGGCGCCACTATTGGCATCGCTACCTTCCTCTATTATCTCTCCGTAGAATTCATCCCGGCATCCTTAGCCATCGTCATATTGATGCAGTTTACCTGGATAGGCATGCTCATAGAATGGGTCCTGTTTAAAAAGAAACCTTCTTATTCCGAACTGCTCATCGCTGCGGTCATACTCTTTGGTACCTGTATGGCTAGTGGCATATCCTTTACTGACGGAGCCTCGCTGCCACTGAAGGGTATTTTGATCGTGTTGGCTGCATCATTGGTATACGCTATTTATATCGTTGCCAACAGCAGGATAGGGCGTGATATCTGCTGGCAGAACAAAAGTGCGTGGATCATGACCGGCGCCGCTACCGCCATCTGGATGATGAATCTCCAATCAATCAGCTATCATCTTCTGATGGAAATAGACTTGCTTCGCTGGTGTATATTCCTGGCCTTTTTTGGTACCATACTTCCTCCCATACTGTTTGCTATCGGCATTCCTAAAGTAGGCGCCACTGTTAGCAGTTTACTCATGACCATAGAATTACCCGTTGCGGCATTGTCCGCACACTTTATCCTCGGCGAAGCAATCACTGAGCTGCAATTGACAGGTATTGCCATCATGCTGATTGCCATCATGACGATGAATTTTATCAGGTCGGCCAGACAAAAGAAAGAAACAATGACAGTATATTGATCATCTTTCCATGTCATCATTTAAACAACTATTTGCGCTTATATTTGGTAAATAGATGCAACTATTTGCTTAGGAACGTTTCTTTCATGTACCCAATTTTTATTTATGAAGATATTTGGCTGTACACTGGTTGCGCTCATGGCCGCTGGTCCAATTGTTATTGCGCAGGAACATCCTGATAGTATTATTGCCAGGGAGATGCGTACCCGCCGTATCCCTGGTGTACAACTAGCCGTAGTGAAAGACGGCCGGCTGGTATATCGCAAAAGCTATGGCATTGCCAGCCTCGAAAATAATCTACCTGTTACCGACAGTACAATCTTCTCTATAAACTCCTGTACTAAAGCATTTACGGGAATAGCCATCATGCAGCTGGTGCAGACGGGAAAATTAAATCTCAATGCGCCGGTCGCCGATTACCTCGATAGCCTGCCTGAAGCCTGGAAGCCTGTCACCATACGTCAGCTACTCACTCATATTTCAGGACTGCCAGATATTCTACGGGTACCTGATGAGTCAGAAGAGTCCAAAGCCTGGCAGGAGGTGAAAGCTATGCCCATGGAATTCCCGACGGGCACACAATACAGCTACAATCAAACTAATTACGCCTTGCTGGCCAGGATCATTACCAAACTAAGCGGGCAACCTTTTACAAACTATTATCAGCAGCATATCTTCCAGCAATCGGATATGCGCAATACATTATATGGAGATTTCTATAGTGTTATTCCTCATAGTACAGAAACTTATCGCTATACCAGTAGAATGTATGGTGTTATGCTCGATTCGCCGCAGCTTAGCAGAAACTATGAAGTATTTGCGCCCTACCGGCGAGCCGCTTCAGGACTGAAATCCACTGTTACAGATCTTGCAAACTGGATCATCGCATTGCAACGTGGCAAACTACTGTCAGACAGCGCGCTTAAGATTTTATGGACGCCGGGGAAGTATAACAACGGCCAGCCTACACAATGGGCGCTGGGATGGGTCACCCGGCCACGGGCGGAACATAGGGCCGTAATGGCCTCCGGTGGCGGACGTGCAGCCTTTTTCGTATATCCGGAAGATAAAATGGCCGTTATAGTCCTGACCAACCTCGCAGGCGCATACCCCGAAGATTTTATTGACGAAGTGGCTGGCTATTTCAATCCGGCTATCCCTCAGGCTGATCCCATCACCGTACTTAAAACCAGACTTCGTATAGCCGGCTACGATAAAGCCGTTGCTATCGTGCAGCAGGAACAAAAGAAAAATAAGCAATTCCTGCTGCCAGAAGATGACCTCAATGACTGGGCTTACCGCATGATGAGCCTGGGGCAACTCACTGAGGCTACGGCCATTTTTGGACTCAACGTCTATCTGTACCCTGCCAGCTGGAATGCATATGACAGCTATGGAGAAGTACTGATGCGTAGCGGCCGTAAAACAGAAGCCATCAAAATGTACCAACACTCCCTGGAACTCAATCCCGATAATAAAAACGGCGCACGTATCCTTCAGGCATTACAATCCGCACAGTAGCGCGCCACTGCCGTATAATTGCATCCATCACTTTTGGGCATTAAAGGAAAAGTTGTATATTAAATCTTTCTCTGCATAAAAAAACGGCATATATGGATGCACGCAGCATTACAGAAACCAGGTTTGGCTTGTTGAAAGCCGGCCAGGGGCCTGAAAATACAATTTTCTGGGAAGGAAGTTATGAGGCTGGTGAAGATATGGTGATCGTATATATTCAATCTGGCAGTACAGGTATCTCTTCTGAAACAATTCAGTTGGCAGAAGAAATTGTACTCGCGGCGGAAGTCTTTGTTATGAAGGCCAGGGAACATATCCTGGAATCATTCATCACAGATCCTGCAAAATACCTGCAGTCAGAACAGGAACACCGATATCTCCATTTAGATCCTGAGCAGCTTCCACTGGAAATGCCGGAATTGATTTTTTATGATGGAGATGAAGAATGGATGCTACGCTTCGCCGACGGCGATTTCGCCATCTGCGACCCCTTCGGCATCGCTGTCAGCTTTAAAAATAAGGAAGTACTCCGACTGGAAGACCTCTCCGACAGTGAAGAAATCGACCAATAACCTACATGGAACGCAACTGGGACTATATAGAATCTTTCGAGGAATTTACAGCACAATATGGCGACTTTTTCCAGCAAGACACTGAATCGCACGACTGTGCCGTCAGAAATGCCTATACTGCCTATGTCCGCAGGCAGGAGGGCGTGATTTTGTCAGATAAATATTTTGAAATACCTCCCAACAACTATATCGACCATAAAAGTATCCGCTTCTATTATAATTATTTTGATATAAAAGCAGCAACAGAAGAATTATATTTTCTGGTGCGCCCACCAGAAGCGCATGCAGCCTATTGCAGAATAATCCCCGTTGCTAATGGCTTTGAAGTAGTTGCCCGTTGGTGCCGGCTTTTCAATAAAGAAATGACCGTGACTTTGTCGCCCCAACAAGGCCAGCTCCTCTACCAATTACTTACAACCGTACTGGAAAAACCAGTACCTGCCCCCGCAGAAAGAATGAAGGTAAAAGGGACTTACTATGATATCGCACGATGGCAGGTAAATCGTTTGCCACAGGTAGTCTGCAAATACGCGCCCACCGTTGGTAGCCCGGCTCACAAAATAGCCATAGTACTCACTTTGCTATTGGAATATACTGAAGCCAAACAACCGGCAACGCTAACATCTCTGCTCGAACAAGCCACTCATCTTTATGATATTCTCTGATAGCTGCCCGCTTTAAGTGTTATTTTGCCCTGTTTAGCCATCCTCAGCAAGGCAGACATCCATTATTCGCTATTTTTACACTGTGAAGAAAAATTATTGGTTACCGGGATGTATCGTATCGTTGGGCGTAACGCTCATCGGCACTTCTCCGCGCCTGGTTAAGCTGGAAGTAATCCCCTGGGACACAGTAGCCATCACCATCCTCTACAATTTTCTGTTTTCCATGAGCTGCTGGATATCGCATATCTATATGCTCCGTAACATGAAAGATGTTACCGGCAAAGCAGCGAGGTTTTGGCTGATGGTGCTGGCGGTATCGATCATGGGCATCTTTCAGCTGCCCTATGATTGGGTTTTCTCAAAGGTGACACAGAACATCCTATTATACCAGGACCTTAGCCATCGTCAAAAGATAGAACTACTGCTCGTACGAGGCTTCGAATTCAGTGCGCTCATCTTCCTCATCGTCAACTACCTGCGCATGATTCTTCTCCGCCAGCGACAGGCAGAAGAAATCGCCCAACTCAAAGAAACACGATTAGAAGCATCGCTGTCATCCCTCAAAGAACAATTAAGTCCACACTTCCTTTTTAATACGCTCAATACCCTGCATTCGCTTACCCAGGAGGAAACAGCACGCTCTTTTATAGACGCGCTGGCAAACGTTTACAGGTACGTGTTACAATATAAAAACATCAACCTGGCAACATTGCAGCAAGAACTGGAACTGGTAGAAAATTATCTCTACATACTTAAAACGAGATTGGAAGATGCTATTATAGTAGATATGCAGATGGATCAATCGTTGATACATACCAAGATACCTCCACTCACTTTGCAGCTGTTGATAGAGAACGCCGTGAAGCATAATGTGGCCAGCGTTTCCAGGCCACTGTCTATTCATATCACCTACGAAGGCAACGAGTGGTTGGTCATCAGCAATAATTTTCAACCTAAGTCGAGTGTGAGCACCACTACCGGCAATGGCCTCAGCAACATCATGCAGCGCTACCGGTTATTATGCGACAAAGATATTATCATTGAAAAAACAACAACAGCTTTTACTGTTAAACTGCCCGTGATAAGATGAAAGTACTGATCATTGAAGATGAAGCGAAAGCCGCCAGGGAACTGGCCTCCATGCTGAAAGAGCTGGAGGAAGATATTGAGATCATTGCTACTACTGACTCCATCGAACAAACAGTATCCTGGTTGCAGGAGCATCCTGCGCCAGACCTGATTTTTTCGGATATACAACTAGCCGATGGCCTCTGCTTTGAAATATTCCAACAACAGGAAGTAAAGAGCCCTGTAATCTTTTGCACCGCCTTCGATGAATACCTGATGAATGCCTTTGATACTAATGCCCTCAGTTATCTGCTCAAACCCGTCACCAAAGAGAAAGTTAGTAAGGCATTGCAAAAGTATCAGGATATGAAAGCAGTCTTTCAGCCAACAGCTGGGCAAGAGCAACTGCAACAACTCATCGGTCAGCTCAGGATCAATTATAAATCAGCATTGCTGGTATACGAAAAAGAAAAAATCATCCCTGTACAAGTTAAGGATATTGCCTGCTTCTATCTGGACAAATCGCAGGTACATCTTACTACCTTACAACATCAGCATTATGTGCTGTCCACCTCTTTAGATGAATTGGAAAAAATGATTGATCCGGTATTGTTTTTCCGTGCCAACAGACAATTTTTGATCAACAGAAATGCCATTGCCAACGCCGCCCGATTCTTCGCCCGTAAGCTGGTATTACAACTGACTGTTGAAACACCTGAAACAGTGGTGGTAAGCAAAGCCCGCGCAGCACAGCTGCTGCAATGGATGGAAGGTAGCTGAGTGCCCGCTTCAACAGCGAATTTGTCCGCCTGACATATAAACACCTTTCTTTAATAAGATGATTACTTCAACTTTATGCCATAAATAAAACAGGTGCTATCGGCATAATAGCAATGATTTTCGTGCATCCGTTGCTGTTATATAAACAACTGATAGTCCCTGTTCCCCTTGTATATGAAACGAATA
The DNA here is from genome assembly GCF_042263525.1 of Chitinophaga sp. Hz27. Lineage (NCBI taxonomy): Bacteria > Pseudomonadati > Bacteroidota > Chitinophagia > Chitinophagales > Chitinophagaceae > Chitinophaga > Chitinophaga sp. Hz27. The sequence goes on along the minus strand of NZ_JBHKFJ010000005.1, from coordinate 193,120 downwards.
CTTTTTTTAATAGGATGCCTGTGCCTTTCCCGCTTTGCCAACGCGCAGGTACGGTTTAACTCCCTGGAAGAGATCTGGCGTTATGCCGATAAAAACAACATACAGCTGTTAACAGCTGCCGGTAATAAAAGTATGGCCGCAGATAATGTAAAGCAAGCCTATGGCGCATTACTGCCTACAGTTACCGCCACCGGGGGCTTCACCGACAACGTGAAGATACAGTCGACATTAATACCAGCAAACCTATTCAATTCCGCGGCGCCGCCCGGAACCTTTACCCAGGTAGCCTTTGGGACGAAATATATTTATAACGGTGCCGTGGCAGCACAGCTGAATATATTGAATACGCAAGACTGGTTCCACATACAGGCTGCAAAGCTGAACGAAGAACTCTCCGCACAGAATATGGCCAAAACCAAGGCAGACCTGTATGCTCAGCTGGCCAATGCCTACTATTCCTACCTGCTATTGCAGGAAGCGGCTCACCTCTCCGAAGAAAATCTACATACAACTGCTGCCATATACGAACTCTCTGATAACAAATATAAAGATGGACAGATCAGCGAGGTAACCTTGAATACCGCCAGGATCAACAAGGAAAAAGCTATGAAAAACAGGGAGGTAGCCTTGCAGCAACAGGCCGTGCAACTCAATAACCTGAAACTCATGCTGAATATTAAGGATAGCCTGTCGCTGGCCACAGTGCTTACCACACTTGAATTGCAGACCAGTGATAAAAAGAATTTTGAAGAAGATCCTGCTATCCGTATCGCCTATACGCAGTTACAACTTTCAAAAAATAATCTGCGTAATTCCAGGGCTGCACTGAATCCTACCTTATCTGCCTTTTATCAGTACAGTACACAGATAGCATCGAATGAATTTGTGAAGTTTGGGAATAGTAACAACATGCCCGCTCAATATTGGGGCCTGCGACTGTCCGTGCCTGTGTTTAGCGGTAATACCAAACGATATGAAATTGCAAAGAATAAAACAGATTATAGTAATAAACAATTGTTGTATGATAATGCCAGACTACAATCCGATATCAATGATCAAAATTTGTTGATCAACTATCACAGCACGCAACAGGCATTTCTCCGTGCCCGGGACATCCTGGACCTATACCGGAAAAATGATGGACATGCCACCTTACAATTACAGGAAGGTATCATCTCCCTGGACGACAGATTAAAAGTATTCTCTGACCTGATCACCAATCAAAACGAATACCTGCAAAGTATGAGCGATTATTTCATACAGGAATATAATATGCAGGTACGTCAGACAAAATTTCAATAAATATGAACTGGAAAATAATTGCTATAAGTGTTTTTTCTGTTGGAATCGTTTCCTGTAAAGGAAAGACAGAAACCTATGTGTCGCCGGTGACAGGCCCTGTTACAGAAGCGGTTTTTGCACCCGGCCATATTGAAGCCGGTAAACAGTTTTCGCTGGTAGCTTATTTTGATGGCTATATCCGCGAGGTACCCGTAACAGAAGGTGATCTTGTCAAAACAGGACAACTGATAGTAAAGCAGGATAACACCACTTCCCTGATACAGCAGCAGGCCGCCGCCGAAAACTTGCAGATCTCTCAACAACAGGCTGGTGAAGCTTCTGGCGTCTTGCAACAGTTGCAGGCACAACTACGATCTGCCGAGCAAACATTGCAAAATAACAGAACGCAGTACGATCGTATGGCACGGCTGCTAGCCACGCATTCCGTATCTAAAGTTGATGCAGACAATGCAAGACTGGCCTATGAAAATGCCGCCGCCAACGTTGATGCGCTTCAACAAAACATTGCCGCTACTAAGCTGAATTTGCAGCAGTCGGTAGTAAACAGCCGCAGCACCCAGCAAACAGCTGCTGCTAATACCCAGTATTATAACCTGGTGGCCCCGGGTAACTATAAAGTATATACGCTGCTGAAGCGCAAGGGCGACTTCGTAAAAAAAGGCGAAGTAGTAGCAATGATGGGCAATCCTGACAGCATGATCGTAGTACTGAACATAGATGAAACCAGCGTCGCCAAAGTACAGTTGCAACAAAAAGTACTGGTGGCGCTCAATACAGAAAAGAGTAATACCTATGTCGCGCATATCTCCAGGATATATCCGCAATATGATGAAAATCTGCAGGCATACAAGGCAGAGGCCATCTTTGATACCGTGCCGCCACGGTTGATCAATGGTACGCTGCTACAGGCCAACATCATCGTTGGGAGTAAAGATAAAGCGCTGTTAGTGCCAAGGGCTTGTTTGAGCCCAGACAGTAAAGTCATCGTTCGCAGAGATAAAAAGAATGATACCATCCTCGTAAAACCAGGAATCATATCTACAGATTGGGTGGAAATTCTGCAAGGAGTAAATACTTCAGATAAATTACTTAAAGCATACTGATGTATGAAGAAGAATATTAATACAGAGATTGCGTTCACGTATCTTACCTCCCGGCCGAAACAGACCATTGTAGCAGCTTTGGGGGTGACATTCGGTATCAGTATGTTTATCTTCATGAACTCACTGATCAAAGGTACCAACGACTGGTCGGAGAAGATCATGCTTAACAGCACGCCACATCTGCGGCTATATCACGATAATGAAATGAGTACTCCGGATATGCTCAACAGGTACCTGGGCAATAAAACGTATAACCTTATCAGTAATCCCCAGTTGGTATACAGCGATAACCGTGTCACCAATCCGGATGCGGTCATGCAACAGCTGCAAACCTGGCCGGAAGTAACAGCCATCAGCAAGCAGGTAAGCGCCAACGTTATTTATTCCAGCGGCAACGTACAGGAAAATGGTAGCGTGTATGGTATCAATGTGCCGCAGCAGGATAAAATGTTTGATATCACCAGTACCATGGTGTCGGGCACGGTAAGAGATTTACAGGATAACCAGCAGGGGATCATGATTGGCGCCGGCCTTGCAGAAAAACTCAATCTTAAAAAAGGGGATTACATCACACTCACAGCATCCAATGGTATCAGAAAGCGTTTAACCGTAACCGGTATCTTCAAAACCACAATCAAGGCCGTTGATAATACCAAAAGCTATGCTAATATCGCCATCTCCCAACAGCTATTGCAGAAAGACAGGAGTTATATAACAGACATCTACATCAACATAAAAGATCATAAGCAAACAAAAGATATTGCAGCAGCCATGCAAGCGCGTACCGGCTATACGGTAGAAACCTGGCAAACCAGTAACCAGCAGGCTTTGGCCGGACAAATCATTCGTAACGTTATTGCCAACGCCATGGTGATCACCATCCTTGTAGTGGCCGGATTTGGTATCTATAATATCCTCAATATGGTCATCTATGAGAAAATTAAAGAAATCGCTATCCTTAAGGCAACTGGTTTCCAGGGTGCTCATGTAACGGGCATCTTTATACGTCAGGCATTGCTGATAGGCCTGATAGGCGTTATGACGGGCATGTTTTTCGGCTGGTTAATATCGCTGGCTGTATCCAGGATTTACCTGGGACTAGGCAGTGTGGCCTATCTGCCGATGGCCTTTGAATGGCCCATTTATTTCCAGGGCGGCCTGTTTGGGATGGTAACCGCCTTCTTTGCAGGATATATCCCGGCGCTGAAAGCGTCAAAAGTAGACCCGGTACAGATTATCAGAGGATAAAAGCATGCGTATGAACACAGCACTGAAAGCAGAAAAGATCAATAAATATTTCTATGCCCCTGAAAAATTCAAGGCGCTACAAGAAGTGAGTTTTGAGGTTAATAAAGGTGAATTCGTATCCATCACAGGGAAATCAGGTTGTGGAAAATCCACCTTGTTATATATCCTCTCTACCATGGATACAGACTATGAAGGCATGCTTTCTCTGAACGGAGAGCCCATCACCGGTAAATCGCAGAATGCCCTTGCAGCCTTTAGAAATGAGCATCTAGGTTTCGTATTCCAGTTTCACTATCTGTTGCCAGACTTCAGCTGTTTGAAGAACGTAATGATACCCGCACTAAGATTGGGGCATAAAACAAGAGAAGAGATAGAATATAACGCTTACGAGCATCTGAAAAATTTGGGAGTAGGAGAGCAGGCCCTGAAGGCTGCGTCCCGAATATCCGGCGGTCAGCAGCAACGTGTAGCCATTGCCAGGGCGCTGATCAATAATCCGGCTATTATTATGGGCGATGAGCCCACCGGTAACCTCGATAGTAAAAACACCGCTGTTGTATTCGATATTTTTAAACGGCTGGCGGCTGAAGAACATAAAACGATTATCACCGTTACCCACGATAATGACTTTGCCATGCGCAGTGACAGGGTTATTGATATGATGGATGGACATATCATTCACCATGGCCACTAAGCGGAGATTTCGTTAATTTCTGTTAATGACATAACAATTTACCTCCTTCATTCGTTTCTATCACGGTGCGAAGTTTTCCTAAGCACTGCTGAATCAAATAGCAATTATCAAATTGATAAAGCCTTCTCCACTCTGTAGAGACAGGCTTTATCTTTTTTTATATATCAACCTACCTTTCTCAAAAGGAAAATAAATTACCATAAACGGAAATATGATTTTGCCGGATGCACCATGACAAAGGATTTTCCCATATTGAAAAAATAAGTTCCGGTTCTCGAAAGTATTCCCGCCCGCTAATCCCTTAATATTGCCATGTTCACCTATTCTGTAATTAATAGAAAAAACCATTGCCCGCAATTTTACCTGCCAATACAACACTATTCCATGCCTGCCCCTTTAATATCAGTGGAAGCGAAACGCTGCGTCATCGTAAACATGCGCTGGTGCAAAATGGACACTCCGGTACCATCCAGGAAGTCCTGAGTCCTGACGGTATTAACCTGGGCTATTACAATATTCGATCAAACCAGGATGGCAGCGTGATATTTGCTAACCAGCAGCCCTTCCTGCAATTGAGCTATACATTAAGCGGCAGTAAAAGTTATCGGGTAGACAATGGCAATCGCTTACTAGCAACCGTAGGAAAGCAACAATATAACTACCTGTTTCTTCCGGAAGAGGAAATACAACTCAGCTGGAAAGCAGATGAACCACTAGAGATATTTGAACTGGGTATGACGCCGGAGCTATTGCTGAATATGATGCCGGAAGAACATCCACTATTCCCCATTTTTCAGGATAGCCTTGCTCGTAATACACCTGTTCAGCTGAGTGAAAATAATCTGCCTTTATCTGCAAATATCAGCACCATACTTTATGATATGTTAAACTGCCCTCTGGATGGGCGTTATCAGCAATTATTCCTAAAGGCAAAAACAACAGAACTCCTCGCCATTCAGCTAAAGCATTATGAAGAAATGGTTGGAATGAAGAAGAAAGAAACTTATTCCAGGGCCTTAAAAAAGGAAGATATAGAACGTATGTATCTTGCCAGGGATATTATTATCAGGAACATTAATAGCCCCTGCACCTTAATCGATCTATCTCATCAGGTAGGCACCAACGACGCCTATTTGAAAAGCCACTTTAAACAGGTATTTGGTACTACCGTTTACGGCTATCTGCAAAATATAAAAATGACACATGCCCGCGAATTATTAACGGAAGGCAAAAGCGTTTCAGAAGTAGCATATCTCTCAGGATACAAGCACACGGCGCATTTTACAAGGGCCTTTAAAAAACACTTCGGATTTTCTCCTGGCGTAATGAAACGATAAAGCCACCTGGTGTAAAGTGCCGGACGCAGTAATACCTGCGCCCAGCAAGGCATAGATGATGATAGTTATATATACTAAGGATTCGCTGTCTGCTTATTACTGCTGAAATATCTCACCTTATACACCAGAGCAATAACCAGTAAGACACCTTGTAAACAACCGGTGAATTCGAAGAAAAAATTATCCGGCATTTCATACATGGGAGGTGGAAATAATTGTAACAACTCCTGTTTTCCAAGTCCTGAAAAGAACAAGATATTTTTTAAGAGATGATTGTAAACACCTTCGTATATGCCTATAAATATTACAGGAAATATAATCGTGACTACCTGGAAAAGCAGCAACCATATGCGTTTCCCGTTCCTGGTATACATCCTGTAAAGTACCCATTCCGCTATTACGATCGGCATGGCAAATAGCGCAGTATATATCCTGAATTGTTGTGGGTAGATAAGGGCGCCATAAAAATGATGAAGAATGGTAGTGCCCATGATAGCTAAAGTGAAAATATAAAACTTATGTAAGTCTTTCATGACTATGATTTTCACCAAAGGTAGTCACATCGCTTATGGGGCCTTTGTATGGAATTTACTTGCTCAGAGCTGCACCATGCGCGGGCAGGTGGCGCCGGTATTGAGATAGGCGGTAGGTGTAAAGCCGGAAAAGCGGCTAAACTGACGATTGAAATGTGCCTGGTCAAAATAAGACTCACTCCAGTTATAGCCAGACAAGCGCGCAGTTGGCAATAAGGATATGGCTTGAATACTATTGGAGAAAAGATGGATTTGCTGAAATACTTTTGGTGTAACGCCAACGCGCATACGAAAAAGGTGAATCAGATGTTTCTGAGAGTACCCGCTCTTTTCCACTAATAGTGGTAGCGGCTGATCGATGTTTGTTATTAGGTAACGTATTACTTTCGCTTCTATCGGAAGCGCCTCAGTTGCGCTCAACTTAGTAATAAAAAATTGAGCTACTTGCTCAAACAACCACTTGGTACTATGCAGGCAGGCGGTCATCCATTCGGTGATTTCCTTGCCTAGTAAGGGAGTGGCATCAATTGCCTTATTCAATATTTCTTGCTGTGGAATGCCGGTGCAGGCGAAAAGGCCATCAGGTTGAAAACGTACAATCACACGATGTATCCTGCTTTCCTGCGGCAATAATAACGGTGCGTCTCGCTGTCCGATGAGCAGCGCGGTGGCATTATTTAGGTTAAGGATTAACTGAGCAAAGCCATCTGGTAACAGCTTCTCGGACTGATAGCTATGGTTGGTGCAGGCATAGTAAACCATGCTTTCAATTACATGCTGAAGGTTAGCAGGTACCGGAAAACTTTCCAGGATAATGTTGTTTTGTTGCCAGCGTTGCAGTTCTTGGGTGAGTGCATTCGTACGGCAAGAAGTGCCCTGGCTTCTTTTAATCAATTCAGTATGATGTTGTGTAATCAAAGGAGATGCGGAAAGGGAGAGCTGTCCGGCAAATTGCAGCAGCTGATATTTGGAGGGGAGTAGCTGGCCCTGTTCCATTTGCAGCAGAGCGGGCAAAGGAATATGGCTGATGCCCGCAAATTGCTGCGGCGAATAACCTGCATTTTCCCGCATGTTCCTGATATGTATGCCCAACGAATCCATGTCAGCGCTGACTTTCCTTAAAGTTAGGATGATTTTGGCAGTAAATTTTGTAGATTTTTTACCTGTATGATAAATAAAAAAGGATGTCTTCCTTTTTATAGAAGACATCCCGATAAATTAATGCATAAGTAGACTCATGGTACTTCTTTCGCTACCCAGTAGAAAAATACCAGCCATAGTAGTCCTTTGATCAGGAAGAACATAAATCCCCAGAATCCGAGGCGTTTGAGCCATAAGTATATTTTTTCTTTTCTGGTAGGTGTTTCCATTATTCGCTTATTACCTGGTATATTTTAAAGTCGCTACGCATAGGCGCCGGCTGGCCTGCTGCTTTTGCTTTTGCAAGATCTTCAAAACCGCGTTTGTGTCCTGCAATGAAAGCCTCGGATTTTGTCCAGTCTTTAAATGCTTGTTCATTCTCCCAATAGCTGACGATGAGATAATCATCTTCTGGCTTTGCAGGGCGCAGTACATGCATGTTGATGAATCCTGGCATAGTGTCGATGGCGTGGGTACGGGAAGCAAACAACTGCTCAAACCTCGCGGTATAATCCTCGTTGCAATGTATGTAATTGATCGCTACAAAATTCTTATTCATTTTACAGTTTTTTATTGAGATGCCAAAGGTATAATTGTCATCAATATGTCATGATCCGTTTCGGGAATTTAGTTTACCATATCGGGAGAAGCTTCCTGTTAAGCCGAAAATCGAAATCTCGATAGAGGCCAGCTAACAGTTAGCCATATACGATTCTTATGAGGGGCGATTTGTCCTATTGAGTCAAGACGATTTTTGCACCAATGCATGGAGCCTTTGGTTTTTTTCATTAGCACTGGATTAACATTAATTGAAAACTATCATTGCAGTCGTCATTCAAAGGATATGGGCTTTTACTTGATGATGGCCATTGTTAGAAAGAAGCGCCTATACGAAATACAACATTTACCCATATACGTTTTTTCGATTAGATAGGACTCGAAACATTTTAATATTTATTATATTAAACTAATTCAATTTTCTGATGTTGGTATATGGAAAAAATATTGCAAAGCATGTGCAATAATCGCTGTACTATCGTCGGTAAACTCCTGTTTATATTTGTATCGTTGTTTCTTGTTGCTCCGGAAGTTCAGGCCCAGTTTACAATCAGAGAATCATTTGGTGGAAGTTCCGTTATCTCTAATCAGCTGGTGCTGGGAGGTAATGCCAAATTAACTGCAGCTACGGGAGAAGATCCCGAGGGCCAGGGTTGGTTACGGCTTACTGAAGATTCTACCAACAAGGTTGGGTATTGTTATGTCAATACTCCATTTCCTTCTAACCTTGGCGTATTGGTGGAATTTGAATACCTGGTGTATTCAAATGATGGTAGCTTACCAGATGCTGATGGTCTTTCCGTTTTCCTTTTTGACGCAAATTATGGTCCGGGCACTTTTGCACTGGGGCCGGATGGTGGCGCATTAGGGTATGGAGAAGTGGATGCCATAGCTAAACCCACTGGCTGGACGCTAGGTCCGGGCCTTACCGGTGGATACGTTGGTTTAGGCATAGATGAACTGGGAAATTTCAGCGATAAGCAAACGCAATATGATAACCTGGCACCTGGCAATGTGCAGCAAAGTATTTCATTACGTGGCCCTACTTCGGGTCACACCGTATACTTGGCTGGTACCGGCTCCTACCTGGGTGGAACGCCACTGGCAGGTAGCCGAATAAGCTACAGCGTGGCCACTGCGATAAGACCTGCACCAACTGTATACTACAGAAAAGTGCAAGTAGTGATTGAACACACAGGGGCGAACTATGAAATATCTATTTATATGCAGATGTCGGAAACAGGTACCATGACTAAGGTATTTGGCCCTATAGCATTATCATCACCGCCGCCTGCAAATCTTAAAGTGGGTTTTGCCGCATCTACAGGCTTATTCACGGCCAAGCATGAAGTGAAAAACCTGATGGTAACAACACCAGGCGCAGTGCGTGTAGAAAAAAGCGGTCCTGCTGCCGTTATCAATAATGGCAGTATGCAATACGATGTAGATGTTTTTAATGACGCTATCAATCCATTGACAGGTATACCGGTAACGGATACACTGCCACGAGGCTTGCAGGTTAGTGCTGTCAATTTCTTGAATAATGGTTACACTGGCAATTCCTATGATGGTGCCGGAACGATTACCAACCAGGTTTTTTCAGGAGGAAAGGTAAACCTGGAACCCAATAGTCGCGGTACTTTTGTATTTACAGGAAAGTATGTAGTTACAGATAGTCTGCCTCATATCCTCAAAAACGTTTCTTACGCCAAAGCGCCGTCAGGATTCAGCGATCCTGATCCCAGCAACGATACGGCTGTCATTTACACCTACCGGAAACCAGGTATCAGCAGTAGTGGTAATACCAGTATCTGTAGTGGTTCACCTGCTGCCATCAACCTGCAAACCATGGTAGGAGCCACCGTCAGCTGGACGGTGACTACCAGCGGGAGTATTACCGGCGCTACCAATGGCAGCGCAGTTGCCGACACCGCCGGCAAATTTGCATTTACCCCCACACTAATCAATACCGGCACCTCGCCGGCAATCGCCACTTATATTTTTACACCTTCTTATACTTATACTTCTCCGATAGATGGTACTCCTGTAAACATTAAAGGAAACCCGGTAACAGTAGTGCTCACGCTGAACCCTACACCTACGGTAACGGTACCTTCGGATATTACTGCGTGTTCAGGTACGACTATTCCAGCTATAACACTGGGAAGTAATGTTCCTGGCGCGGATTTCACCTGGACAAACTCAAATCCGGCTGTTATACTTTTACCTGCCACCGGAACCGGGGCCACCATTCCGTCTTTTAACGTGTTTCACTATTCTTCCGGCGCCCTTGGTGGGAAGATCATTGCCACGGCCACAGCGAATGGTTGCACAGGTAAGGACTCTTTCAATATCAGTGTAAATCCTCAACCTGTTCCCGAATTTAGGTTGAACAACTGGACACAATGTCTTGATGGAAATTTATTCGTTTTCACTAATACAACAGCTGGTTCAGGAAATACATACCTATGGGATTTTGGGGACGAGTCTACCTCTACGCTGGCATCCCCAACACATACCTACAGAGATTATGGTACCTATGAAGTGAAGCTGAAAGCCACCAATGCATTTGGTTGCTCCGACTCTACTATCAGTAAAGTAGTGGTAAATAGTTCGCCGCAGGTAAACTTCATCTATTTTGCCGAATCTGGGCGCGATGCCAGGACCGTTCAATTTACAGATCAGTCTGTAGTAAACCCTGCCGAAGGTGCTTACTACTATTGGACCTTTGGAGATGGTGGCACCAGTAACGAACAAAACCCTGTTCACACATACCCGCAAAAAGGTCCATATAAGGTTACGCTTACCATAACAACCGCGGATGGCTGTACCGGCAGTTATTCCTTCACTTTATACATATATTATGATCCAGTAGTGAGTCCTGCGTTTGTTATTGATAACCCTATTCAATGTCTGAAAGGGAATAAATTTATCTTTAAAAATGTCTCAGGCATTGACGGTGGTACCATTGATCATTATGAATGGGACTTCGGCGATGGCAATACTTCCGAAGAAGAGAATCCTGTCCATACATATGCCAATCCAGGTGTTTATGAGGTTACCTTTATCTTAGTTTTGGATACCGGCGAGGACTTCATTGTAATAGAGGAAGTGGAGGTCTTGCCAATACCTGTAGTCAATAAGCCTGCTGATCAGGTACTCTGCGCTAATACCAGCACAAACACTATCAGATTTACCGGCAATGATGAAGGAACCGTATTCCAATGGACCAACTCCAATACTTCCATTGGGCTGGCAGCATCCGGTACTGGAAACATCCCTCCATTTACTGCTGTAAATACAACTGGAACCAACCAGGTAGCCACTATCACGGTAACTCCTACACGTAATGGTTGCGTCGGCGATCCAGTAACGATGACAATAACGGTTAAGCCTACACCATTAGCCACCGTTAGTGCTAATCAGGTTGTATGCGCCGGCCAGATGACTGCTCCTATGACCTTTTCCAGCAATGTTAGCGGAGCTACCTTTACCTGGACAAATGATAACACCAGTATAGGATTGGCAGCCTCCGGAACCGGTAATATCCCTGCATTTACAGGTGTCAATGGAACAACCATGCCAGTAACTGCTGATATCACCGTAATGCCAGTGGCTAATGGTTGTAGCGGTGCTGCGGCTTCCGCCACTATTACTGTGAATCCAATACCAGTACTTAATAACTCCTTAACGCCAACGCCTATCTGTGATAATTCCATTTTCAGCTATGTTCCTACCAGTGCCACACCTGGAGCTACCTTCACCTGGTCACGGCCAGCAGTTACTGGTATCTCCAACCCGGCAGCTTCCGGAACTGATAACCCACTGGAAACATTAGATAATACTACTACCGGTGATATTACTGTTCCATATACATTTGTAATAACAGCCAATGGTTGCAGCAACACCCAAATCGTAAACCTCGTGGTGAAACCAACACCGACGCTTAGCTCCACACTAACGCCAGGGGATATATGCAGCGGCTCGAAATTCTTGTACGAACCTGGTTCCGCTACAGCAGGTGCAACGTTTGCCTGGTCCAGGGCAGTAGTGCCTGGCATTAGCAACCCTGCGGCCTCCGGCATCGGTAGTGTAAACGAAACGCTCATCAACACCACTACAGCACCGGTTACAGCCTATTACAATTACAGTATTAACGCCAATGGCTGTATTAGTTCGGCTAACGTAGCAGTGAGGGTTAAACCAACACCTGTGCTTAGTTCTACGCTAACGCCAGATCCTGTATGTACTGGCGCTCCATTCGTATATACACCGGAAAGTGAAGTGCAGGGCACTACCTTCGCATGGAGCAGGGCCGCTGTAACAGGTGTTAGCAACCCGGCTGCTACAGGTATCAACAGGATCAATGAAACACTGAACGTTACAGATGGCGCCATTCATACTGTTCCATACGTATACACGCTTGCAGCAAATGGCTGTACCAATACCGCTACAGTAAACGCGTCCGTTTATCCGTTGCCGGTAGCAGGGTTCACCATCAATAATCCGCTGCAATGCCTGGATTTAAATAGTTTCGTATTTACCAATACTTCTACCAGTCAGACAAACAATCCTACCTATCTGTGGGATTTCGGTGATGGCACTACCTCTACAGCTGTCAGTCCTACGCATGTATATACTGCCACAGGTATATATACTGTTACGATGACTATCACCGGCGGTATTGGATGCCAGGCCACTACTTCGCAGACAGTAACCGTAGTACCTGCACCAATAGCATCGTTTGTTTATAAAGAAGTATCACCGGTAAACTTTGATCAGATACAGTTTACCAATACTTCAAAAAGTCTGGCCGGATTTACGTTGACATACACCTGGGACTTCGGCGATGGCACTACATCAACGGATATTTCTCCATTGCATCAATATGCGGCACAAGGAACTTATACCGTAAAACTTACGGCCTTGTCGCCAACAGGATGCTCCGCTGTTTATACTACTATTGTCACCATAGAATCCAATGGTGAAGTAAATGCAGGATTGAACGTCAATAATGAAGTACAATGTTTCAGTGTAAACTCCTTTGCATTTACAGATGCAAGCATCGTGAGTGCAGGAGGTGGTGTTATCACCAGCTATTTCTGGGATTTTGGAGATGGCAATACCAGCACCTTGCAGAACCCAACGCATGTATACGGCGCTCCAGGGTTATATACTATTAAGCACAGTGTAACTACCAGTTTGCCCATTTCAGATGAGATCATAAGTACCGTAGAAGTAGTGGAGAATCCAGTGCTGGTACAAGAAGCTAACAAGCAGGTTTGTGCCGGACAGCGTGTAGGCGATCAGAATTATCGTACCCGTTCCGGCAATGCATTATCTATCAGCTGGACCAACGATCATCCTGAAATAGGACTGGCAGCCGCTGGCACTGGCCCTATCCCTTCGTTTATCTCACAAAACAATACCAATGCGCCTATCGTGGCTACTGTTACCGTTATCGCTACTGATAATGGCTGTAACAGCGCGCCAATGACCTATACTATTACGGTGAATCCGGTACCTAATGTAAATACTGTCAATGATCAGACAATATGTGCAGGTACCAGCTCAGCTCCAGTTACATTTACTGGCAATATACCTGGTACTGTCTTTAACTGGACCAACAATAACACCGCCATAGGATTAGGGGCTAGTGGTACGGGAGATATTCCTGCATTTGTTGCCAATGCAACGTCATTATCTGCAGTGGTAACTGTAACACCTACTGCATTCGGCTGTACCGGCACATCCCAGCAGTTCAGGTTAAGGGCATTGCCTACGCCAGTGCTTACCAGCACTACAACACCAGATGCTGTTTGCAGCAAGGCGCCATTCAGCTATGTGCCTACCAGCAATGTGGCTACGGCTACCTTCACCTGGACCCGCGCTGCGGTAGCTGGTATTAGCAACCCTGCTGGCAGTGGTATGGATTCTGTCGATGAAATACTTATCAATAATACAAATGCACCTATAACGGTAACGTATGTATGGCAAGTAACATCACCTGGTTGTGGTGTCAATACAGCAAATGTACAAGTGGTAGTAAAACCACGCCCACGGCTGTCTAGTACCACTACACCACCGGATATATGCAACAATACGCTATTCAGTTATAACCCAACTTCCAATGTGGCCGGAGCTACTTTCACCTGGAGCCGCGACGCCAGCACTACACTCAGTAATCCTGCTGCTTCCGGAACAGGGAATCCAAATGAAACATTGGTTAATATCTCCAATGATATTACACGTGCTATCTATTCATTCTCTGTTGATGCCGCTGGTTGCTTCAATAGTCAGAATGTAGTAGTGATTGTAGCGCCTACGGTACAACTTACCAGCAGCACAACACCGCCACCGGTATGTTCTGGATCTCCATTTAATTATAGAGTCAGGACAAATGCACCTACCGCCACTGCCACCTGGACACGTGCCGCTGTACCTGGTATCAGTCCTGCCACTGGCAGCGGTACAGGCAATATCAGGGAAACATTGACCAATACCACAACCAGTCCGGTGAATGTCGTATATACGTACACGTTCTCCTACCTGGGCTGTACCTCTACACAACAAGTAACGGTAACAGTAGATCCTCAACCATTTATTACAACCGTTCCTGGTAATGTAGACATTTGTTCCGGCCAGACAGTACCAGCAGTGAATCTTGCCACAAATGTTCCTGGCAGCCAGTTTACCTGGACAAACAACAACGTAAATATTGGTCTGTCTGCGAATGGTGTGGGTAACATACCGGCGTTTACGGCAACAAATGAATTTGAAACAGCCATCACCGGTATTATTTCCATAAACGCTATTACGCCTGCTGGTTGTGCATTGACAACGCCAGCAACATACACCGTTACTGTGCATCCAACGCCAAGTGGTATTATCAGCACGCCGGGAGGAACTTCCTTCTGTGCTGGTAACAACGTGCCGCTTATCGCGAAGGGTGGAGATACTTACCAATGGTACAGAAATGGAGCCGCCATCACAGGCGCCACCAGTGCTACTTACCAGGCAGCAACAGATGGTGTATATACAGTGAGCATCTACACTAACTTCGGTTGTAATTTACAACAGGGAGGTAGCGTACAGGTGACTACCACCACCAGACCTGTGGCCGGATTTACTATATACCCGACATGCGTAAATATGCCGGTACTGTTTACAAATCAGTCACAAGTAACAGGAAGTGGAACAGTAAATTACAGCTGGGCAGATAATATCGGAAATACTTCCACCACACTATCTCCGATGTTCGTTTATCCGGTGGGTAATTATAGCATGAAGCTTATCGTAACACCTCAGAATTGCCCTGGCCTGGCAGACAGCATTACCAAAGCATTTGATGTAGAAGCGCCGGTACCAGGTATGAGACTGCCGCAAGTGAATACCACTGCCAATAATCCAGTGCAACTTGCTGCCAGAAATTTAGGCAATGGCACCACTTATGCATGGATACCGGTAACAGGACTCGATAATGCAACTATTATCAATCCTATGGCTACACTCACCGCAGATCACCAATACCTCATCAATATGACTACCACCAATGGCTGTGTAACCACAGATACCATGCTGGTACGCGTACGAGGCAATGATTCCATATTCATTCCGAATACGGTAACACCAAACGGTGATGGTAAAAATGATAAGTTCGTGGTAGTCGGCCTCGACAAATATCCTGGCACACCGCTCTACATTTATAACCGTTGGGGTAACCAGGTATATCAGAATAAAAATTATGATAACAGCTGGAATGGTAACGGGCTCAATGAAGGCACCTACTATTATATACTCAAGCTGCACTTGCAATCTGGCGAAACCAAAGATTACAAAGGCTGGATACTATTAATCAGGTAATGAACATTAATTGACAAAAAAGCCCCTTGTTATCAGAACAAGGGGCTTTTTTGTTGGACTATCACCTGATTAAAATCTGGCCCGGCCGATATGCCGGCGTTAACCTACTTTTATATTTTAAAGATTGTGACGTATGAAAGAACACTTGATCTGTGCTACCTGTGGCACACATTATTACGAAAGACCGGCAAACGATAACTGCATGATTTGTGCAGATGAACGACAGTATGTACCAGTAACAGGACAAGTTTGGGTTAGACCACAACAATTGAGCGACAAGCATAGCGTAAGAGTAAAGGAGTTGAAACCAGGCATGTATGAATTTGAAATTACACCACAGTTTGCCATCGGACAGCGCGCGTTTTTTATTACTACCCCTGCTGGTAATGTCCTTTGGGATTGTATCCCTTTGCTGGACGAGGCCTTGGTGGCCTTCATCCGCTCCAAGGGTGGTTTGCAGGCTATCGCCATTTCACATCCGCATTACTACAGCAATATGCGCGAATGGGCCGAAACATTTGGCTGCCAGGTTTACTTGCATGCTGCCGATAAAGCGTATGTAGTTGACATGCATTCGCATATTCAGTTTTGGGAAGAGAAAGAATTGAAAATGTGGGAAGACGTGACCCTGATCAATGCCGGCGGACATTTCCCTGGTAGTACCGTATTGCTGAATGGCAACGATTTGTTTTGTGGTGATACCATGTACCTTAGCCAAAGTATGCAGCACCTTTCTGTGATGTTTAGTTATCCTAATCGTATTCCGCTGCCAGTAACAGAATCCCTGCGGGTATTACAGCTGCTGGAGCAGCTGCCATTTGAAAACCTATATGGGTTTCTTGCCTATCAGAACCTGATAGGCAATGCCAAGGATATTATTACGAAATCTATAAACAAATACGTTTAGCCGTTGAAGTTATAAAGGACTTAAAGCTGATGATACAGCTTTTGTGTAGAATGGATTGTATAAACCAAAAAAGCAGCAATGGCCTGACTAAATGTCGACCTTTGCTGCTCTATTATTTTGTTTACCGCCCAAGGCGGGAATTATTCAACAGAGAAAATTATTTAGATATCTGTTTCAGCAGTTTTTCTGCTACAGCATCTGAAGAAGCTGGATTTTGTCCAGTAATCAGCAAGCCATCCTGCACAGAGAAAGATTGCCAGTCTGGTCCTTTTTCATAATGTCCTCCATTGGCTTTCAGTGCATCTTCCAGCAAGAAAGGAACTACTTTTGTCAGTCCCACGGCTTCTTCTTCACTGTTACTAAAGCCCGTCACCTTTTTGCCTTTAACCAATGGTTGGCCTTTTGCATCCTTTACATTTTTCAATGCAGCAGGAGCGTGGCATACCAATGCCGCTGGCTTGTTATGACTGATAAAATCGCTGATCAGTTTTGCAGAAGTTGCGTCTTCCGCAAGATCCCACATAGGGCCATGACCACCAGGATAGAATACAGCATCATAGTCAGATTGTTTCACGGTAGACAGCTGTACGGTATGCGCCAGTTTTTCCTGCGTAGCTGCGTCGGCGTAATATCGTTTGGTAGCAGGCGTTTGTGCATCTGGCGCAGTGCTTTTCGGATCTATGGGTGCCTGACCGCCTTTGGGCGAGGCAATTGTAATTGCTACGCCTTTATCCATCAAGTGATAATATGGTGCGGCAAACTCTTCTATCCAAATGCCAGTTTTATGGCCAGTATTGCCAAGATCGCCATGGGAGGTAACTACGAACAGTACCTTTTTTGGGTGGTTGTTAGGGTTGCTCATTTGTGAAAATCCTTTAATTGCTGAAAGAATCAATATTGTACTTAACAGCAGCTTAGTGATGAAGTTCATTCGTAAATATTTATTTCATCACAAAGTTCAGGCAACTTTCAACAGCGGTAATTGACACAGATCACAATTTTTATGTGATGCAGGTCACATTTCTTTGGAGCGGCTATACAAACGGCTCAGGGTTTCGCGGCTAACACCCAGAAAGGCCGCCAGATCGTGTTTGGGTACCCGTTGTATCAATGCTGGATACTGCTTTATTAATTGTTCGTAGCGATCTTTAGCATTATTGGTAAGCATAGACAAAATGCGTTGCTGCAGCCCTATATATCCATGTTGGTTCTTGATACGAAAAAAATGCTCCATTTTATGCATCTCTGCACAGATCTTATCTTTATCGGCTTTTGTAATACACAATACTTCTGTGTTTTCTACCGCCTCCAAAAATACACGCGCAGGAATACCAGTATATAAAGCCTGATAGTCCGTAGTCCACCAGTCTTCCATTGCAAATTGCAGGATATGCGGCTTCTCTTCCTCGTCCAGTACATAGGCTTTCAGGCAACCGCTCACCACGAAATATTCATAACTGACCGCATCGCCTTCCTGAAGAAGAAACTGTTTTTTTAATATACGTCGCGACTTAAAATACTGCATGACATCTGCAAATTCAGTATCAGTCAGACTAATTAATTTTTCAAAATGATCTCTTAGTACTTGCATAAATTTCCATCAGTTGATGGTGCTATAAAGGTATTGCATTTCAGGCTTACCTGGCAGGAGATAAACCTTCCCTATAATTCTTTGTTTAGCATAAACAGGTATCTTATTAATCATCTCTCAATAAAGAAATATGACGGACAGCAGGCAGGCATGGCCTATACTTAATTACACTGAGTGGAAAGATACATTGGCGACTGTACATCTTTGGACGCAAATCGTTGGGAAGATTCGGCTCCGTAAGATGCCCTGGCTTAATCACTCCTGGCATGTGACTTTATACATTACGCCAGATGGCCTGACTACAGGAAGTGTGCCTTACCAGTATGGCATTTTCCAGATAGACTTTAATTTTCTCCGCCATGAGCTGGTCATTGATACCAGCGAAGGAGGGAGGGAGATTATGAAGCTGGAAGCTCGTTCTGTGGCTGATTTTTACAGAGAGATATTTGAGAGGATTGAGAAGCTGGAGATAGATGTCGCGATTTTTCCTGTGCCCAGCGAAATCCCTGATGCCGTGCCGTTTCCGGTGGATGTAACGCATAAAACCTATAATGAAGCCCATATGCAGGCGTGTTGGCGGGCTATGGTGAAGATCTACAATGTATTTCTGCGTTTCCGGGCCAAGTTCACCGGAAAGGTAAGCCCTATACATTTTTTCTGGGGGGCTTTTGATCTGGCAGTTACTCGCTTTTCCGGCCGTAATGCGCCGGTACACCAGGGCGAAGCACCTAATATGCCCGCTGCCGTTATGCAGGAAGCTTATTCCAAAGAAGTGAGCTCTTGTGGCTTCTGGCCTGGCAGCGATGCCTATCCGCAGGCCGCTTTCTATTCTTACGCCTATCCGCCGCCTGCTGCATTTTCCACACAGCCGGTAAGGCCAGCAGGCGCTTTTTATAGCTCAGAAATGGGAGAGTTCCTCCTGAACTATGATGTGGTTCAGCAATCGGCTGACCCGGAAGCTGCGTTGATGGATTTCCTCGAGTCTACCTATGAAGCGGCAGCAAACAGCGCTGGTTGGGATCGCCACGACCTCGAATGCGATCTCTCTTCCCTCGAACATAAGTATGGCTGCTTCCGCGATTCCTGAAAAATTAAAATCTATTTTGAAATTCCTGAAATATTTCTAAATTTACGTAACTGATTACGCAATTGTTTACGTAAAATATTTGAAAATGAACTTCTTCGATCAGGTAGGAAAAATGGCGATAGGCAGCAGGTTGAGATTTTTGACTGACCAGATAGCTGCAGATGCAGAACAGATCTATGCTTTATTTGGCGTATCCCTGCAACCAAAATGGTTCCCGGTATTTTATGTGCTCACGCAGCATGAATCTGAAACCATTACTGGCATCGCAAAGGAAATAGGGCATTCTCACGTTTCTGTTAGTAAGATCGTCAGGGAAATGATAAAGAAAGGATTGGTAAAAGAGAAGAAAGACAAGACAGATGGCCGCAAAACGGTAGTGAGTCTGACTGCTGAAGGTCAGGAAGTGGCACGTCGCATCCAGGCGCAGTACCATGATGTAACCGCTGCCATCGATGAGTTACAATCCCAGACCCAGCACGATCTTTGGCGTGCCATCGGTGAGTGGGAGTATCTGCTGGAACAGAAGTCGCTACTGCGCAGGGTGCAGGAACAAAAGAAACGCCGCGAAAGCAGTGGCGTGCAAATCGTAAATTATACACCGGAATATAAAACCGCTTTCCGCGCACTAAATGAAGAATGGATTAGCCATTATTTTAAGATGGAAGCGGCGGACTATAAAGCCCTGGATGATCCGGAAGGTTATATCCTCGATAAAGGTGGTTACATACTGGTAGCGCTTTTGGATGGTAAGCCACTGGGTGTCTGCGCGCTCATAAAAATGGACGACCCGGACTATCAATATGAATTGGCAAAAATGGCCGTATCTCCGGAAGCAAGAGGAAAAAATCTTGGCTGGCTGTTAGGTAGCGCTATTGCCAACAAAGCGCGGGAGCTGGGCGCCAGGGCCATTTACCTGGAAAGTAATACAATGCTGAAACCAGCTATCAGCCTATACGAAAAATTAGGTTTCCGCAAAGTAGGCGGCAGACCTACACCTTACGAACGTGCAAATATTCAAATGGAACTGATACTTTAATCTATCTGTTATTTGTCTACTTTTGTTGGGCAACACCCCAACACACTATGGCTGAAAACAGATTTCTTCAACTTCCTTATAAGTTCGATCCTGCTGCGATGCAGCAGGATCTGCAACATTGTATGGCACTACAATGGCCAACACATTTTAATCAGAAAGACTATATCGGCGAATGGAATAGTATCTCCTTGCGCTCCGCTTCTGGTAGGCCACAGGATATCAGCTCTTTTGCCGGTTCCGTTTTTAAGGATACGGACTTACTACAACAAACACCTTACTTTTCGTATATACTCCATCAGTTTAATTGTCCGCTGGAAGCTGTGCGGCTATTGCGTCTTGGGAAAGACGCCATGATAAAACCGCACCGCGATCTTGACACCGGATATAAGGATGGTAATGTTCGTATACACATTCCCGTTATCACACACCCTGAAGTCATCTTTATGTTAGATGATGTAAGACTGGAGATGAAAGCAGGGGAATGTTGGTATGCAGATTTTACCTATCTGCATAGTGTGGTGAATAATAGTCCGGTAGACAGAGTGCATCTTGTGATTGATGCACTGCGTAACGACTGGACCGATGAATTGTTCTCCCAGCAAGGGTTTCCACTGCCATCTTCGCAGGCTGTCATGGATAAAAACACATTGCAACTGATGATCGCTGAACTGGAAAATCATCCAACACCTAATCAGGCATTGATTGCGCAACTGAAAGCTTCCTTCTCTAACTAACGTTTATGCATATACTGGCTGATACTATTCCTTATCAGGTAAATACCCATTCAGGTCAATTCCATTTCGAGTGGCTGGATGCTGGTAAACATCCTTTTAATGCACCATTTTTTCATGATACCATTCAACAGCTGAAGCAGCAGCAGCCGCGTACTTTCAGAAGTTTCACCTGTATTAGTACGCCCGAAGAAATTATTGAGCTGTCGAAACTACAGCCAGGCCTGGAACCTGCGGCATTTGTGTTTCATATATCTCGCTGTGGATCTACCACCATATCGCAGATGTTGGCAGAAGATAGCAGCAATGTGGTGTTATCAGAAATTGAAATGCTGGATAGTATATTGAGAAGTGAATCAATGGAATTGGAGGTGACCTTTGACCGGGAAAACCTGTTCAAAGCGGTGGTTAGCTTGTTGTCCAGGCGGCGGCTGGGAACGGAAGAGCGCCTGTTTATCAAACTAGATAGCTGGCATCTGTTTTATTATGAGTTGCTGCGTTCCTGGTATCCGCACACACCTTTTATATTGTTGTATCGTCATCCGATGGAGGTGGTACGCAGCCAGATGAACCAGCATGGCTTTCATTTCTTCAGGGGGATGCTGCCTGCATCGCTGATGAATTGCAGCTGGGACGACCTGCCATTGCAAAACCCGGAATACATCTCCTGGCTGATTACACGCTACCTGGAGAAAATAACGTATATACATGCTAGTGATAGCAATGCAAGGCTGGTCAATTATAAAGCTGGTAATGAGTATATGTTGCAATCACTGTTGGAGGTAGCAGCCTACATGCCTGATGCAGCTTTGCAACAGCGTATGCTGGCACGTACGCGTTTTCATGCAAAGTACCCGACACAGCTGTTTACAGGCGATCCGGAAATAACAGACATACCATCCTATATGCTCGAAGGCATGTCTTTATATCAGCAACTAGACGAAATAAAACAAACGAGGATCATCTCCCCAATACCTTAATTTGTTGCAGGATAAATACTACCAGTCTGGTAGCCGAATCGGTGCTGGATTCCAGGTGAGTACTGAGCATCAGCGCTGGCTGTACAGGTATTTCATATGGATCATCTACGCCCGTGAGGTTATGTATTTTTAATGGATCTTCATCCGGCAACATGGCACGTTTATAGAGGCCTTTTGTATCTCGTTGCATTAATACATCCAGTGGGCAACTTATCCAAACCGTGTAGGCCTGGTGGTTAGCTTCCACCCAACAACGTGTATCCTCATAGGGATTGATAGCGGAAAGTATGGCAATGGTGCCGCTGGCAGCCGTTTCAGCGGCTACGGCAGAAAGTCGCCGTATATTTTCCTGCCTGTCGGCCTTAGAAAAGCCAAGGTCTCGGCAAAGTGTCTGGCGGTATACATCTCCATCAATAACTTTAGTGGGATGTCCCTGGTTGTTAAGGCTGGCTGCGGCCAGGCTTGCGATCGTGGTTTTCCCGGCGCCTGATAAACCGGTTAATTGGATAAATAGCATAGTAATGGTTAGTTAAGTGAAGATAAAGATTTTATGCATTGGGTTAGCAGTAGGGTAGATGTCTGTTGTATTACTTTTTTTATTGACATAGCTTTTTCTTATTTGCAGATAAGAAAAATTATCTTACATTGAAGCCAGTAGTGACCGTAAGAACAACCGAAATCTATTCCCTATAATATCGTGCATGCCATGCCAGGATCGATAGTGAATATACTTGATGAGCAGAATTTATGGACTCGATTTAAATCTGGAGATAAGCCAGCTTTCACGCAGATTTATCGGGGGTATACTGCGCTGTTATTACAATATGGTATTCGATTTTGTGATGACCATGAGAAATTAAAAGACCTTATCCACGATCTCTTTATAGAACTCTGGAATACCAGGGGGCAATTATCTGATACAGATAATATCCGCTTTTATCTCTGCAAAAGTCTCAAGTATAAATTAATACGCGCCAATTACAATTACCGCAATGCTGCCGGTAAAATTCACCAGTATGCGCAAACGCTGGAGGAGTCCGGCAAAGAGCTGACCGCAGAGGACCGTATTATTGATGCGGAAATTTCCGGTTCCCGTACAGATATATTGGATAAGGCTATACGCCGCCTTTCCAGGAGGCAGCAGGAAATAATCACCCTTCGCTTTTATATGGGCCTTAGCAATGCCGAAATTGCTGATATGATGCAGATGAAGTACCAGTCTGTCAGCAATTTATTATACAGTGCCCTTACCCGTATTAAGGAAACCCTTGAATCATCAGGGTTTGCGCCCCGTCTACTGGAAACCTTCCATCTTTTTTTATAAATCAGAAAAAAAGTTTAAAATTTTTGAGTATAAAAATGTTGTTGCTGTCATATACCTATAGACGGCAACATAAATGCCGTGCATAATTCACGTTGCATGAAGAATTTTGACGATGCCATCTGGAAATTTCTGCAAGATGACCGCTTTATAAAATGGGTATTATTTCCCGATGAAGCAACTTGCCAGTATTGGAATACGTGGCAGGAACAACATCCGGAACAACAGCAAACATTGCTGGATGCCCGTGCTATAGCTGCACAGTTGCACCTGCAAAGCGCAGTAGCTATTCCTGCAGGAATGGAAGATGATATCCATCGCAGGATTGAAATGTCAATGGAAGAATCCAATTCAAGGCCTGTCATTCCATTATCCCAAAAGATAGGAAGGCGTTTCTCTTTCCGCATTGCCGCCGCAGCCGCACTGTTGCTGATACTCTCTGCCACTTTCCTCCTCCTCCACAGTGGCGGACGCAGCAAAAAAGGGCAGGCTGCTGCGGAAAATGAGCCGCTCATTACCCGCACCAACAACAGCTCCGTTAATACAACGGCTTACCTCACCGATGGTTCCAGGGTGTTGCTGAAAACCGGCGCCAGTATTCAACATCATAACTTTTTACAAAATAACAGGAGAGAAGTATTCCTAAAAGGAGAAGCCTTCTTCGATGTGGCCAAAGATATCAGTCATCCATTCTTTGTATATACAGATAATGTAGCCATCAAAGTATTAGGAACCAGCTTTAATATTGGCCAGGATAATACCGGCAAAACTGTCGTTACTGTTGTATCAGGGAAAATAGCCGTATGCCCGAAAGCTGATACCAGCAAAAGTTATGTGGTGACCGCCAATCACCAGGTAAGCTATGACCCAAGAAATACAGCGTTCGTAGCCGAACAACCAAATACCAATAGGCTGAAGACATTCAAGATTACCAACGATTCTACTTTTGTTTTTGACGAAGCACGCGTACTGGACGTTTTTGCCAGACTGGAAATCGCTTATCGCATCAAAATCCACGCTGATGAAAAGACCTATGCGAAATGCAGTATTACCACGAATATCACTAAAGAATCATTTGAAGATAAGCTGAGCATCATTTGCTCCGCCATTAATGCTAACTATTCTATTACAGCAGGGGAAGTGTTTATCTCCGGGAAGGCTTGTAATTGAGACTGGTAAGGAAATTCACTACTCGTATCATATTAACCAAAATCAAGTAAAACGATTTATCAATGACGATTACCTGAGAATTCCATCTTTAAAAAAAAGTGGCGATGCGCTAACACCGCCACCAATCCTGGTTCCCAGTGAAGTCTGTTCCACTTCACTAAGGGCATGTTTTGCTCTATTAACGCTAATTAATCACTACAAAACATTTTGAAGTTATGCACAAATTTGCAAACTCCAACCGCTATGTCATATTTTTTATGAGGGTTGCTCTGTTACAAATATCATTGCTGCTATGCTTTATCACCTGTGCCTTTGCCGATGGGGCGCGTGCGCAGGAGATCCTGAATACGCGGCTGTCTCTTAATCTGCCTCCAACAGAACTGAAAGGAGTGCTGAAAAAAATTACGGAAAAAACTTCCGTCAACTTCACGTATTCCAATGCCACGCTGACGAATCATCAGCGGGTGGTGCTCAATGCCAAAGAAGAACGCCTCGGTGATGTACTGGAGCGTATTCTCACACCACTGCATCTTACCTATGAAGTTATCAACGAGCAAGTCGTGCTCAAAAAACAAAATAAGCTGGCGATCAACATGGAGGCGATGGATGCCTTCCGCAAAAAAATCAGTGGGAACGTCCGCGCCACTGACGGCACCACATTACCCGGCGTTACAGTGGTAGTGGCAGGTACCTCCAAAGGTACCACCACCGATGCACAGGGAAACTTCTCTCTCGATGCCAACGAAGGCGATGTACTGGTATTTACTTTTGTGGGGTTTACCACCCAGCGTATAACGGTAGCACAAAACCCTAACCTCAACGTTACCATGACCAGCTCCGCGACTTCTCTCGACGGTGTTGCAGTGACGGCACTCGGTATTAAAAGAAGTGTTCGTGCGCTTGGTTTCTCTCAGGAAGAGGTAAAAGGCGCCGAACTGGCAAGGTCTAATGCACCCAATATCATCAATGCATTAAGTGGTAAAATGGCTGGTGTGAATGTCACCACCCCCAACGGCGTAGATGGTGGTAGTACCCGCATCGTTATCGGTGGTAATAACACTATCCAGGGCGACAACCAGCCACTCATCGTAGTGGATGGCATGCCTATGGCCAACGACATGCCCAGCACCTATGATGTACGCAACAACCCTTCTGGTAGTGCACTGTTAAGCGGTGATAAATCAGATGCTAAAAGTCCGAGCTCTCCTAAAGATTATGGTAGCCCAATCAACATGATCAATCCGGAAGATATTGAATCTGTGAGCGTACTGAAGGGCCCTACTGCCGCAGCTTTGTATGGTGGTAAGGGCGCCAATGGCGTTATCCTCATCACAACGAAAAAAGGTGCTAAACGCAATGGCCTGGGCCTCGATTATACCTTTGGTTATAAAACTGTTCAACCATACCGTTTTGTAAAATTGCAGAACGAATATGGCGCGGGTGGTATGACCTCATTGAACGCACCTGATTATCCAAGAGATAATAACAATGTACCGATGCTCACCGATGGCTGGAATGGCTTGTTCGTAGATCCTAAAACCGGTACCGGTCCTTATGGCGTCGATACCTGGAACCAGGTAGGATGGGCAGGCTCTGGTCTTTCGTGGGGGCCTAAAATGGATGGCACCATGATAAAATGGTGGGATGGCACTATGAAAGCAAATACACCACAGCCGGATAATGTGAAGCTATTGTATAGCAACGGCCAGCAATCCACACATAATGTTGCCTTCTCCGGCGGCAATGAATGGGGTTCTATCCGCGGTTCTTTCACTCATCTGGATAATACCGCCATCGTTCCTAATAGCGGCTACAATCGCAATACCTTTAACCTGGGAACCAATATGCGTCTTTCCAAAAAGGTAACTGCACAAATCACTACTTCGTATATCATCAACAGTTATCATAACCCTCCGCAGTTAGGTAACAACGATGGTAGCTCCTGGCAGAAAAGGCTGATATATAATGCTGGCAGAAACTATAAAGGAGAAGATATCGATACCTATAAAAATGCTGATGGATCACAGAATACACTCAGTGGCTTTCCTTGGGTAGGTAACGGCGGTTACCTGGTATGGAACCTCCTTCAAAATAATACGACACTGGATAAACGAAAACTCCTGGGCGGCATACAGCTGAACTATGAAGCTACCTCCTTCCTGGACATCGTGCTCCGTGGCGGCCTCGATAACAACACCAATGAGCTGACCACTAAAAACACCCCTACCGATGCACTTGGTCTGAAAGGCTACTATGGCCATGGTTTGGAACGTGATAATGCCAGCAACATGGATTTCATCGCCACCTTGCATAAAGACAAACTTTTCAATAGTGGGTTCAATGGTAAATTCTCTGTAGGTGGAACTTCTTACAGAAGAGATATGTATGGCTCCTATGGTTATAATGATAACTGGGCTATCCCTTTCGTATATTCCTTGAATACAGGTACCTACCTCGACAACCCGCATCCTGTTACAGAAGCGATTCTGCGCAAGCGTATGAATTCTTTATACAGCTTCATGAACCTCTCGTATAAAAATTATCTGTTCCTGGATGTTACAGGGCGTAATGACTGGTCTTCCGCACTGCCAAAAGGCCAATGGTCTTACTTTTTCCCTTCCGTGGCTGGTAGCTTTGTATTTTCAGACCTGTTGAAAACAGATCCGCATATTTTAAGCTTTGGTAAACTGCGCGTGGCATGGGCTAAAGCGGCGGTGGATCCTAACCCTTATCAGGTAAATTACAATTACCAGGTAAATACTTTCGCTGGTCAGACATCCATACAATTGCCAACATCACTGCCTGCACTGAACTATAAACCTGCTATCAACACCACCACAGACATCGGGCTGGTATTGGGTTTCATGGACAACCGGATCAACCTCGATCTTCGTTATTACAGAGGAAGATCTACCAACCAGATCTTAAACTCTCCGCTGCCTGTCAGTGCTGGTGTAAACCAGATCATTGTTAACAGCGGTGAGCTGGAAAACTCTGGCTATGAAATGATCCTGAATGCCAAAGTGGTAAACCATCACAATTTTGGATGGAATGTAGGGCTGAACCTTGCACATAACAGCAACAAGTTGCTGGGCTTATCTGAAGGCGTTGAACGCGTGATCATGGGTAGCGTATGGAATGATAACGGTAGCCACGGACCACTGGTAGCCGCTAAAGTAGGCGATCAGCTGGGAACTATCTATGGCTACGACTTCAAAAAAGATGCGCAAGGCCGCAGAATCTTAGCATCAGCGCCTTATGGTCATCCTGAAATGAAAGGAACCATCTACGAGGCTACGGATAATCTCGTGCCTATTGGTAATGCCACGCCTAAACTGACAGGTGGCATCACCAATTCTTTCACCTTACCGAAAGGCTTCACCATAAGTACATTGATTGATTTCAAAATCGGTGGCGACGTATGGTCAGGTACCTATGCCACTATCATGCAACAGGGACAGGCACGTGAAACGCTGAAAGAAAGAGATGGAGGCGGACTTCCATATACTACGCCTGATGGCACCAAAACCAACTGGGGTGTGATCTTACCAGGCGTTTATGAAGATGGAAAAGTAAATGATCAGGTTGTTCACTATTACTATAAATATATGCCTTATGGTGTGTGGAGCAGCACCGATATTGGTGGCGGCGCAAAAGGTAGCGACTGGATCAACTCTACTTCTGTTTTTGAAAACACATGGGTGAAAATGAGAGAGATCTCTTTCAACTATCAGGTGCCGGATAATATTGTTAAACGTACCCGTGTATTCCAATCCGCGAATATCTCCCTGGTGGGCAGAGATCTGTTCTACATCTACTCAAAATTACCTGATAACATCAATCCGGAAGGTATCAATGGCGCAGGAAACGTACAGGGACTAGAGTATATGTCGCTCCCTAGTGCACGCTCCTTTGGTTTCCAGGTAAGGGTTTCATTCTAACAAGTGTTGTTCATTCTTAAATGTGATCTCATGAAATTTTCAAATAGAATCTGGTTATACGTTTCAGGCGCAGCGATGATGCTTGGTGCATGTACAAAAGATTTCCAGGATATAAATACAACTCCGGGCTTGCCGGTATCTGCTGCCACCGGGCCACTGGTTAATGGTGTGATCAGCACAATGTTCCTGTTGGGGCAGGAGCAGGCTGCAGTACATAATGAGTGGTACTATCCGGTAACACAACTGGGTTCCATTGCAGGTAGCTCCGGTTATCTTGTACAAAATGGCGCCAACGATCTCTGGACAGATTACTACAATACACTACAAAACTTAAACGTCATCCAGGACCAGATCAACGCCTATAGCGGTGATAAGGAGGAAATGAATAATGTGCAGGCCATTACTTATATACTACGCGCCTACAAAACCTTCCGTATGACCGATCAGTTCGGGGATATGCCTTATTTCGGCGCAGCCAGGGCGTATAGCAATAACAGCAGCGAGTTCCGTCCGATATATGATAGCCAGCAAAGAATTTATGATAGTTTGCTGGTAAATCTCAAATGGGCATCTACACATATTAAAACTGGTAGTGCCACCACCGCTGCTGGCAAACCATATGTGACACTGGGTTCCAGCGAAACGTTCTTCAATGGTAATATGCTGCTATGGCAGAAATTTGCCAACGCTTTATTGTTGCGTCAGGCGATACAGATGGTAGAAAAAGATCCTGCTACAGCAACACCATATATCCAGTATGCATTGAGTGGCGTGCCGTTGATAGAAGATGGGGAAGATGTAGGTATGTGGCCTGGGAAAATGCTGAAAGTGCTTACTGATAGCCGTTTTTGGGCATTCTCTTCGCATCGTTTCCTCCGTCTCAGCACCACCGTTTGGAATATGATGGCAACGGATAAAACTACCGCCGGTATTTTTGATCCAAGAGCAAAACTCTTCTTCGAAACAAATCAGGCTGGAAACTGGGCGCCATTGGGCCCGGCGGCAGGTACCGATCCTACCAATCCATACCAGGATAAACGTGATGCGGATATTACCAACAAAGATAATTGCATCTATTCTCCATTCAATTACTACCTGGTTAGAGATCTTTATTATCAGCCTGAAGTAATGCTCTCTGCTGCGGAAGTTCATTTCCTCAAAGCAGAAGCCAATGCCAGAGGATTAGGTGTAACAAAAAATATGACCACTGCGGGTACGGAGTATACAGCCGGTATTAAATCTTCCGTAAACTTCTGGTATAATATTGCGCATAATACCAACGTGACCAATGACAATTGGGCGGCAGTAGCGCCAGCAAGTCCTACGGATGCAGAAATGAATGCCTTACTGACAAATACAAAAGTGGCTTTCACTGGTACTGATGACCAGCTGCTGGATAAAATCTATGCACAGGAATGGTTGAGTTATTTCCGTCAGCCATGGCTGGCTTATAATCTCTGGCGCCGTACAGGCCGCACACCGCGTGATGGCAACCCTAATCAGTATATGAACTTCAACAGGTTGCAATATCCCGAAAGTGAGTCTATTGATAATGCGGCTAACTTCAAAACACAGGTGGCTGCAATGGGTGGTAACTCTACTACTGTTAAAGTATGGTGGATGAAATAGTGCAGTGAACGATATTGAATGATTCATGAAAAGCAAAACCCCTCCGCAATTGGAGGGGTTTGCTTTTTATAAATCTGTGATAGGACGCTTATTCGTTAGCTTTTTCTTTTTCTTTTGCTTCGCGGCGTTCATGACGTTCTTTGTATTTTTCTTTTGCATGTTCACGTCTTTCCGCTTTGTTCTCTTCGTATTTTTTGTACTGGTCGTCATTCAGTACTTTCTTCAGTTCTCCATCTCTTTCTTCACTAATACCTCTCATCTGTTTTCCTTTTTCGTTCCTGCTTATGCTATTATCTTTGCGCAGGGTAGTCATTCTGTCGGAGAAGTTTTTATTAATGTCGTACACTTTGTGGTACTGGTCATCATTGAGAGATAACCTGCTTTTCATGGAGTCGGTCATTACTTTCACATAGTCAGGCTTATTTTGGGCAAACAATTTATCACCCGGTAGCAGAAGCCATGTCAGCAGTAATACCGGCAGTAAAAAAATCTTTTTCATAGCCGATAGCTTTTACTTTTAAACAACGAGTGGCGAGGAATTGTTCAACAAGCACAACGGCCTTCCAGTAGA
This sequence comes from Chitinophaga sp. Hz27, assembly GCF_042263525.1. Lineage (NCBI taxonomy): Bacteria > Pseudomonadati > Bacteroidota > Chitinophagia > Chitinophagales > Chitinophagaceae > Chitinophaga > Chitinophaga sp. Hz27. The sequence continues at coordinate 162,378 of NZ_JBHKFJ010000005.1, read as the reverse complement.
GGAAAGCCGTTACAGTAATGAGTTTTGAGCAGATTATTTTATTATTGTAGCACTAAGATGCCGCTGGCCGTATAGCGATATTCTTTTAACGGTTCAGTAATCGCATCTATCTCTGCCTGTGGTTTTTTGGCATCCTCAGCATAGTGGCGCTGTTCAGCAACTGAGGTAACATGCTGGTAGGCAACGCCATCTAAAACGATGGTTCTGCCTTTGATGTCCAGGGGGACAAAAAAGCCATAGTCTTTCATTTTTACAAATGCAGTGGTACTGTCATTTACCTGTAATTTCATCCAGCAGCCTTTCTTGGGACAAACGTCTAATACTTTAGCCTGGATTTTTACCGCTAGTTTACCCGTATCATTTTTTAATAGTCCTGGTAATTTGGAGGCATCTACCGCACCTGGAGCAGTAGCGCCTGCGCCGTATTTAGCATTTGGATTGGCAGGGCCTTTAGGTGGCTGGGCAACTGTGATGGTTACTATCAGCAATAATGCTGCCATCAGGGATATCAGTCTCTTTAGCATAAGTAATATAGGTTTATGGCAATTTAAATAAAATGCGTGAAACCAGCTCCGCTATCGGGGGCTGATTTCACGCATCTGCCAAAAATCTTTAGTAGCTGCTAACTGGAACGGCTGCACGCAATGGCTTACGGATTTCTACTTTGCCGCCGAAATCAAGTACAGGAACCATCTTAGCAAGTTCCAATGCCTGTTCGTCGCTCTCTGCTTCAATATTAATAAAGCTCACAACACGCATAGCATCTCCCAGCTCTTCCTGGGCCACCGTTCTATTGTTACCGCTTACGATCACACCTGCCTGTACCACAGGATTACCGTATAGATAATGCTTGTTGGCTTTCCACTCGGCGGTTACCTTATCCCAGCCGGCACGAACTTTTTCAATCTGCTCCTGGGTTAATTGCTTAGGATTTACGCTTACGATAAATACATACTCTTTCATGGGACTATTGTTTTTTGGGTGAGAAGGAAGCTGCTGCGGTTGTTGGGCATATACGCTGCTACCTGTTATCAGCACGCCTAAAACCATCGCCATACTAATCATCACTGTTTTCATATATTGAATGTTTACAGTGTAAAATTAGCCAGGAGAGAGAGGGGAGAATTGTAAAAAATCATTTTTTACCAATGCCGCTCGTTGCGGAAGAAATCGAGGGGTGCTAATCCTGTAAGCTGTTTGAAATCTTTGGTGAAATGGGCCTGATCAAAATAGCCGGTTTCATAAGCCAGTGCTGTCAGGGATTTCGATGGATCGTAAGAAGTGATGATATGCCGGAGTCGTACAATGGCGGCAAAATTTTTTGGGGTAGTGCCTACTGCCTGTCTGAATTTCTTTTCAAAAGGATCTCTACTTACATATAAGTCTTTCACGAGATCGGCTATACGTATATTTCCTTTTTCGGCCGTTATGGCGGCAACAGCTTGTTGCACCATTGCATAACTGCCCGCAGGTTGCAACAGGCTGCGAAGCCAGTCTTCTATTATTTTTATTCGGCAAACAGTAGTAGTAGATTCCTGTAGTTTTTCGCTGATATCTCGAAGTTCCTGCTGCGGTAATAATTCATGTAATCCCAGCATCATGCCATTAATTTCGTGCATGGGCGTACGAAAAAATGCGCCTGCGGCACCTTCTCTGAAGGCTACCAGCAACATGCTGGTGCGTTGCATATAAGCCACTTCCTGCGCTGTTTTGCGGATGCCTGCAATGCCGACGGCCGCCACACTGCTGGCATGGCCATCGCGGGTATGCATCACATCTCCCGTCAATTTAAAACTAAGCGTGATACTGGTATCTGGTAATACATTATTCACTATACCATCATCACTGCTGATAATCATATAGTGTTTGATATATGGTTGTAATAATAAATCTGGCGTGAAATAGCGTAGTTCCATCGTTATAAATTACTATATGAAGATACGCATTATTTCAGGTCTAAACGTTGTTTCGTAATCTTCGGTATATCTTCCTGGTGGCGATGGACGGTAAGTTCCTACCAGCGGCTTTCCAGCAGCAACTCGATGTGACCTAGAGAGGTCCTGTTGATTATATGACAGCATAAGTAAATAGGCTTAATGAAAAAATCGGGCTTTATGAAAATGTACAGGCGGATGTACAATTCCTTTCACCAATGCCTTCCACTGTACTTTAGAAAATCCGGTAATAGCTCCCAGTCCGATGAAAAAGTTGCGGACCTTATCCAGCATTCGTTTAGACCGGATGTTAGGCTTTTCATTTCTGCCGTAAACAGCTGCGCCAATGGTATTTCCTATTTTGGTAACAACAAAGGAGCTGGTGGCATCTTTCTCAAAAAAATGCGTTGCGCTGGCATCATTGTTTGCAGGTGGATGATATGGTCTTACTTTGATACCGATATAAGCAAGTTCTTTTTTGGCATCGGCGCCACCTTCTATATGTTCGATCTTAACCCAGTCAAAGCCTTTTCCTGCCTTATTCCCTGGCCCCGGAATATTGATGCGGATACTGTCGCCTTCCTGTGCTTCTCTGTTTACTTTAGCACCATTGGCAGCGATGAGCTGAAAAGTAGCGCTAAGATCTCCGCTGATTTTATGCCAGTTGTTGATATCCAATAGCCGATGCCTGGCTGTCTCATATAATTGCTGCGCTTCGTTAGAACTGGCAGCGGTTATAGAACTGGTTGTATTGGACTGTCCACCTGCCGATTGCTCAGGTACCAGTCCTGGAATGAAGATGTTTGTCCTGTGCATAGTTCCGTTTTTTATGAAAGGCCAATAATAATGCCGGTAGAAGAACCCAATAGAAAAGCGGGCACGCGCGGAATTGAATAAGTGGGAGTGTGGACTTCGTATCCCGGCTTGTAGCGCTGGTACTACACTGCTTTTGCTGTAACAGGGGCAACAGTAAAAAGATAGAAAGCAGCTACAGCCAAGGAAAACCTTACTGACAGTGAATAAGAGGTTTTAACAATTTTTTGCTTTTTATGGGACTTGTTTTGATGAATAGTGAATAGAAAAACAATGATGGCTAAAATAAAACAGCATAAACAAACAAAAAGGAAATGGTCGGCAAGGGTTACCAAAACGAGCGATGCATTGGATTTAGAAAAAGGAATCTTCAAGAAAGACGATCCAATGGAAATTGCGCGCTCCTTGAAACGTTCGGCCCAAAGAAGCCGCCGGAGGAAAGGAACTCCTTACCAATCAGCCATGTCCATGCTTAACTTTTATATCAACAGAGCTGGTAAAAATCTACCTGAAAAACAACTAAATACTTTGGAAGAATCCAAAGACAAGCTAAAGGAGATATTTCATAAGGCCTGATATAAAAGCATTGTTAATTCTCTAAATTTTTATGATCATGCACAAGGGAAATCATTCCGGCCGACATCCGGAACAAAATCGCGAAAGGTCATCAAGCAGAGAATCAAAAATGACCGACGAAAGAAAAAATCCTGACCTGGATAAAAAGGAAGGAAACATCGATCAACAACCAATCAATAAAGGCCATCAGTCCAAACGTAAGGGCGGACATTAATGGTAATTATATTTCATTTGTCTAAATAAAAAAAAATATATCGACGATCATTGAAATTTAGCGTCATGGCAGTATACAAGGTATTTACCACTGCCATGACGCTATTTGAATTTCTGCCAGAGAACACCATCGGCGCCTTTCTGCAAATACCTTTCTTCAGCTTGCCGTAGCGGGTATTACAAAATGAATTGCCGAAAGCCCGATGGCTGTTTCTCTGATAATATTCGTAGGTACAAGACAAGAAACGGTTTAATATATTTTTCTGATGGTAGTAATTGATCTATTTTTATTTAGTTTTTATATCAGCAGATAGCACGCAAGAACCTACATTTTTAGACTTTCCACACAAGCCTGGTTCAAAATCAACCCATTACCTAACTATGATAGTTTATTAACGCCCGATAATTCTTCTTACCATGGAACCATTCACAATGATGTTTTTTCTTACCTGTGCAACTAAATTAGATGGCATTTACAATGCATTCAGAAATAAAGAGAAAGATAGAATGAAAATAGAAGCCTTATTTCTACTTACAGCAGTGGTGGTATATTTTTGCATAACGTTTGCTACTAATTTATTAAAGTAGGCTACCATAAAAGGGACCGCCTAATATATTAAACCCTATCGCATCAAATGCGGAAGGGTTTTTCTTTTAAATATACGTTAGTGTCAGAATGAGAAATTTACTACTTCTTCTCTACGTCAAATACCCCGTAATTCGCTACTGTAGGAGAATTTGTTGCTCATCTCTTCAAATTTCATTTATTTTTATCTCCTATGAAAAATGTATTACTTCCATTATTGTTATTACTGAGCTGCTGTACCTATGGGCAGAAAAAATTCCACGTCATCGCATTCTATACCGGCGAACAAGACCAGGCACATATCAGCTACGTTCATGAAGCCAACAAATGGTTTGATTCTGTAGCTACAGCCAATAATTTTGCGTACCGGCCTACCCGCAACTGGTCCCTGCTAAATGAAGATACCCTGCAAGGCTACCAGGTAGTGATGTTTCTGGATACACGACCTGAAAAACCAGAACAACGCGCTGCTTTCCAATCTTACATGGAAAAAGGCGGCGCCTGGATAGGCTTTCACTTTGCAGCATTTGCACTCACCCCATCTGCAGTACCTGCAAACTGGGATTGGTATCACAATACCTTCCTGGGCAGTGGCGCTTATGTCAGCAATACCTGGCGCCCTACTTCCGCGGTGCTGCGTGTAGAAGATCGCAAACATCCTGTGGTGAAAGGATTGCCACCTACCTTCAAATCCAGTCCCAATGAATGGTACCGCTGGAGCAACGATCTAACCAAAAATCCGGATATCGATATTTTGCTGGCAATTGATTCCAGCAGCTTCCCTTTAGGTACCGGGCCTAAACAATATGAAATATGGCATAGTGGCTACTATCCTGTGGTTTGGACCAATAAAAAATTCCGGATGGTATATATGAATATGGGACACAATGATATCGATTACGAAAACCACACAAACAAAGAGTTATCGTTTACTTTCGATAACCCTATACAAGGCAAGTTGGTACTACAGGCCCTGCTATGGCTAGGAAGAGGGAAGAAATAATACAAGGAGTACTCACTTGATTACTTAGCGGTATACAGGATAGAACTACGTATATTCGTTACTGTTAATGTATCCCTGTACCATGAAAAAGAATTGCTTTATCAATCTCGTAGGACTACTGTTTCTCCTTTGTGCTTGTGCCCATATGGTAAGCCCTGTTGGTAAAGTCAATGAGATGCCCTCGTATATGGGACAGGCCAGCCCGGGTGATAGTTGTATCGCTATTCTCGGGCCGTCTCCTTTTCGTAGCCTGCCTGGTGTGGACCTTGATAGCTTCAAAAGAGATATTCCGATAATCAATGCAGGAGATTTTGACGGTGAACAGAAGTCATTGGAGAGTGGTGTTCATAATACAACTATCGTCTTGCCATTTTTTGAAATTTTTGATGATACAGTCATAGTATATAAAAACCAGGAAAAGCTAGCCGAGATGAGGATCTACACGAATGAAAATCCTTATATCAGCACTGGGTACTCGTATAAAGATGTTGTAGCCGCTGATTTGTGTGTTACAGATGTCATTACCATCTGCTTGAAATCACAGCGGCGCTATATTCAATTTGTGCCGGATCTTCGCTTGCCGCTATGCAGCATTCAACGCTATAATCAAAAATGGTATATCAGTCCTAGAGCCAGTATGACTCTTAAATAGAATGTGCTTACAGACAGGTAATTAAGCCTTAATTTCCCCTACTGTCATTTATTCCCAACTTTTTAGCTAACTTCGCCCGGTTAAAAATAATACGATAGGCGCATGGTTTACGTCCTTTCTACCTGGAAGGCCGTAATTAAAAGGGAACTCGGGTGAAAATCCCGGACAGTCCCGCTGCTGTAAGTCTCCATAGAAAACGCCCAGGCTCTCCAAGGTCACTGTCTTTAAGATGGGAAGGCCGCCTGAGGTGGAGATAAGTCAGAATACCTGCCACACGCTTTGATTTTTGAGCTTTCGCGGAATGAGGCTCGGAAGTAATAGCTGTCACCTTACGGTGGCGTTTATACTATTTCCATTTTTATTACTCAACCGAAGGCTGTTAAATGCAAAATTAACAGGTGAGAAGTATGCAATGCAGGAAACCACAACGTTTCCTACTACATTTTGGGTGGCTCCTTTTGATATGTTTGTTCTCTGTACAGCTACAGGCGCAGCAGAAGGATACGGTTACCTCCAGGGATCTTCGCGAAGTCGCTGTGACGGCGCAAAGCGTTGGTAGGGAAGTTATTCCTGGCCAGAAGCTGCAGGCCGATGAACTGAAGCGGCTGGGCGGCAACTCCGTTGCAGATGCACTGCGTTTTTTCTCCGGCTTGCAGCTAAAAGACTATGGCGGCATCGGTGGACTGAAAACCGTGGATGTAAGAAGTATGGGTACCAATCAAACCGGCGTATTCTATGACGGTATCCAGTTAGGCAATGCCCAGAATGGCCAGGTAGATTTAGGTAGGTTCTCCCTCGATAATATGCAGGAGATATCACTGTATAATGGACAAAAAAGTAATATTTTCCAACCGGCCAAAGACTTTGCCAGCGCAGCAGCCATCTATCTCACCACATTAAAACCTTCTTTTGCGCCGGGTGAAAAAACGCATCTTAGAGGCACCTTTCGGACTGGCTCTTTTGGATTGGTAAACCCCGCATTTCTCTGGCAGCAGAAAGTGAATGATCATGTTACTGCCAACCTAAGCGCGGAATGGACTAATGCCAATGGCCGATATAAATTCAAATATGAAAAAGAAAAAGGCTACGATACCACGGCTATACGAAAAAACGGAGATGTAAACGCATTCAGGGTAGAAGGTGGCTTCAATGGAACGGTGAAAAACGGTGAATGGTCTGCCAAAGGCTACTTCTACGATTCGGAAAGAGGTTTGCCAGGATTTGTAGTCAACGGGGTTTTCGGACATGTAGACCGACAGTGGGATAGATCTTTCTTCTTCCAGTCTTCCTTTAAAAAAGCGTTTACACCAAAGTATAGCCTGCTGCTCAACGCAAAATACGCTAACGACTATACGAGATATTTACAACCGGATACCGCTTTGTTATATGTAGATAACGATTACAAACAACAGGAAATTTATCTGTCTGTTGCCAATCAGTATAGTATTACCAAATGGTGGTCTGTGGCGCTTTCTACAGATTTTCAGTGGAATGTACTGCAGTCTTATAATCTGAACAAAGACCTGCTGGCTAACCCTCACCGCTATACGACATTAATCGCGGCGGCTACCGCTATTAACTTTTCCCGCTTTACAGCACAAATGAGCATGCTGAGTACTATCCTGAACGAGGATAATCATATCAATATGCCGTATCCATCCAAGCAGGAGTTTACACCAGCAGTCTTCCTTTCCTGGCAGCCAGGGCGCCAGCCCGATTTTCGCCTACGCGGCTTCTATAAACGCATCTTCCGTATGCCAACCTTTAATGATGTATACTATACACCAGTTGGGTTGTCGGCACTCAAGCCGGAATTCACCACGCAATACGATGCTGGCTTCACCTGGTATAAAGCTAAAATCACGAATACCATAGCCGAACTCGGCGTAGACGTGGACGCCTACTATAATGAAGTAACCGATAAAATAGTGGCAGTACCCGGCGCAGATATGCTTCGCTGGCAGATGATGAATCTGGGATTTGTGAAAATAAAAGGCGCCGACCTGAAAGCAAAAGCTGTATGGCGCTTTGCGCAAGACTTACAACTTACCACCAGATTGACATATACTTTCCAGAAGGCACAGGACTTCACCAGTAAAGACGATACCTTCTATGGCGACCAGATTATTTATATCCCGGTGCATAGTGGATCATTTATTCTTGGTGCCAATTATCGCCTGTGGGAGCTGAACTTCAGTCAGATTTATACAGGAGAAAGATATAATGGTAAAAGAAATATTCCTGAAAATTACATGCAGCCCTGGTATACCAGTGATATAGCATTGGCGCGGACGCTAGCTTTCAGGCATTGCAACTTTAAACTCAGCGCCATGGTCAACAACGTACTTAATCAATACTATGATGTGGTACTGAGCTATCCGATGCCCGGCAGGAATTACAAATTCGTTTTAACGGTCAACCTATAAAATAGTTACATGATGATACAACAGCTACGGAAACTAATTCCCCTGACAGCAGCCATGCTGGCCTTATTTGCGGGTTGTCGCAAAGGGGATAAGATTGTGCCGTCCACACCATCCACCGTTACAGATCCTGTGCCGACTGCAAACCCTTCCGGGTTTTATCTGCTGAACGAAGGAAACATGGGTAGCAATAAGGCTACACTGGATTATATGGACTATACCACAGGTATCTACCATAAAAATATTTATGCCGAAGTAAATCCCAATGTAGTAAAGGAATTGGGAGATGTTGGTAACGATGTACAGATTTATGGAAATAAATTATATGCCGTTATCAATGTATCCAATAAGATCGAGGTAATGGATGCCACTACTACAAAGCGTATCAAACAAGTAGATATCCTCAATTGCCGTTATGTGGTATTTGCGAACGGTAAAGCCTATGTAAGTAGCTATGCTGGCCCTGTTCAGATAGATGTGAATGCACCGATAGGATTTGTTGCAGAAGTAGATACAACTACGCTGGAGGTTACACGAAAAGTTATCGTTGGTTATCAGCCGGAAGAAATGGCGGTAGTAAACAATAAACTCTATGTCGCCAATTCCGGCGGATATCGTGTTCCAAACTATGATAGTACCGTTTCGGTAATCGACCTGAATACTTTTACAGAAATAAAAAAAATTAACGTAGGTATCAACTTACATCGCCTTCGCGCGGATGCTTACGGAGATATTTACGTGAGCAGCAGGGGAGATTATAACAAAGTCGCTTCTGCCTTATATCGAATAGATACCAAAACAGATCAGGTAGTACAGCAATTCAAACTACCTGTTAGTGATATGTGGATCTCAGGTGATACCGCCTATGTGTATGGCTCGGCATTTAGCTATAATACCAACAGCTTTACCGTTTCTTATAACATGCTGAATGTAAAAACAGAAAGCATTCTCAATAAAAATTTTATAACAGATGGAACGGAGTCGCAGATAAAAATGCCTTATGCAATAGCGGTAAATCCTAATACAAAAGAAATACTGGTAGGAGATGCCAAAGATTATGTATCACCGGGTAAGTTGTTTTGCTTCGACAAAAACGGTAAGCTCAGATGGTCCGTAATTACAGGAGATATTCCTGCTCACATTACATTTTTTACAGGTAAAAAGATAAACTAAAACAATAATGAAGAACCAGAAACTTTGGATGCTGGCATCGTTGGCTTTACTGACAGCCTGCACTAAAAGCGAAAACGTTACGAGTGTAAAACCTGTAACGCCGCAGCCTAATACCACCAATAGTGTTTCCGTACTGGAGTTTTCTCCTGCACCTGGACAGTTTGTAAATGACGCACCACATTGGGAAGCGGGTATGACAGAAGCTCAGGTGCTGAAAAATGCACAGGATGCATTGGATAACAATACCTACGTTTCTTTAGGTGGCTTTGGTGGCTATATTACACTGGGTCTCAAATATCCTATCCCTAATAACGCTGACGGCTATAGTTTTTTGATCAAGGGCAATGCGCTGAACCAGTGGTCTGAAGCAGGTATCATCCTGGTATCTGTTGATGCTAATAATAACGGTAAGGCTGATGACGAATGGTATGAGATCGCAGGCTCTGAATATAACAGCGCTAAAACGATCCATAACTACCAGATCACTTACTATAAGCCTGATGAAAATAAAGTTAAAACGCCGAATAACAATTATAATTTCCTGAATGACACAACGTATATCCGTTGGAAAGACAACCAGGGAAAAGCTGGTTATTTGTCGCGCAATACATTCCATAGCCAGCCATACTACCCAGGCTGGAAGGGCGATAGTATTACCTTTACGGGCACACGTCTTACCAGTGATAATGTTGTAGATAAATCTGGTGTTGGTCAGAATTTTATCAGTCCTGCATTTGATTTTGGTTATGTAGATAACTGGCCAAACGATGATGAACGTGGTAAAATTAAGATTAGCTGGGCGGTTGATAAAAATGGCAAGTCAGTAAATCTGAAGCAGATCAACTTCATTAAAGTGTACACCGGCATGCGTGCAGAAGCTGGTTGGTTAGGGGAGATCTCTACAGAAGTAACTGGTTTTACTGATCTGACCTTAAAGCAATAACAGCATTTAATATTATAATGGGATTGCGCCTATACCGCAGGTATGGGCGCAATCCCAAAAAATAAGAGGGCGTCATTGGCGCCCTCTTATTTTTTGGGCAGCAATGGCAGTCCAAAAATTGTTAGATGAAAATCTGATATGGTCAAAAAAACACAAACTGCATCTGTTTTCTCTCTCTGGAAATCCAAATATTTGCATTACAAATTTTCGCACATATGGAATTCAGATTTTTTCAGGTAGACGCCTTTACCAACCGTCCATTTGGTGGCAACCCGGCCGCTGTTTGTATCGCTGATCAATTACCCGCAGATGAGGTGTTATCACGTATTGGCAAAGAGAATAATGTACCGATGACTGCTTTCATTGTGCGAAAGAACAACGACTTTATTCTGCGGTGGTTCCGCCCGGATGGGGGAGAAGCGCAGCTCTGCGGACATGCTACACTGGCTAGTGCGCATATCCTCTGGGAAACCGGTATGATGCTGGCAGATGAAGAAATCCGGTTCCACACCGTTGCCGGCCGCTTTACAGCCACAAAAGGTAATGATGGATGGATTACGCTCAATTTTCCTGCTATTTACGGTGAGGCTTCTACTGATGACACATTAAAGGCTGTATTCCCAACAGCACTGGAAATATATCAGGCAGGCAAGGAACGTACGCTGGTATTACTGCCAACTGAAGAAGAAGTACGTAACTTTAAACCCGAACATGAATTGTTACAGTCCTTTTGCTGCATAGTAACAGCGAAGGCTACTACAGATAAGCCATACGACTTCGTTTCCCGCTTTTTTGCGGCACCGCATGGACTCACGGAAGATCCGGTAACCGGTTCCGCACACTGTGTGCTGGCGCCATATTGGGCCGCAAAGCTGGGTAAAACAACCTTTAATGCCTTACAGGTATCTGCCCGCGAAGGAGAATTACGTGTAGCCCTTAACGGTGATAAAGTAGCACTCACAGGACAAGCCCTCACGTTGATTGATGGCTGGTTTCGCCTGCCCGCATAAATTGTTTATCAGCTATTGTTGCCATAAAAGAAAAGGTCGCCTCATTCATTTGAAGCGACCTTTTACACGATATAATGGCTTGGTTTAATCTAGGAATAAATCTTTATGCAGCTTCCCGCCAGGATTCACTGCATACTTATCGAAATCAGTAACCCCTGCTGATTGCAGTACTTCCTCATCAATCAATGTATGGCCGGTAAAGGAAGATGGTTGGCTAAGAATATAATGCACTGCATCCGCGATGATATCTGGCGTCCGACTGACATTAATCAATGCATCGCCGCCTAACAGGTTTTTGACGGCCGCAGTGGCAATGGTAGTAGCAGGCCATAGTGCGTTGGAAGCAATATTGTACTGTTCCAGCTCTGCTGCCCAGCCCAAAGCCAGCATACTCATATTGTATTTGCTGATTGTATAGGCGATGTGTGGACCCAACCATTGCGGCGCCAGGTTGATTGGTGGCGATAATGTCAGGATATGTGCCTGGTTGCCTTTTTTCAGGTAAGGGATACAATGCTGCGTCATCAGAAACGTTCCCCTTACATTGATATCATGCATTAAGTCGAAGCGCTTGGCGCTGGTTTGCTCGGTATTGGTGAGGGAGATAGCAGAAGCATTGTTGATCAATACGTCAATACCACCGAAGGTTTCAACTGCTTTGGCAACAGCTGCGGCAATCTGTGCTTCTTCACGGATATCTACCTGTACTGCCAATGCCTTACCACCAGCGGCTTCCACTTCAGCAGCTGCGCTGTAAATGGTGCCACCCAATCTTGGATCTTCTTCCACGCTTTTGGCGGCTATTACAATATTAGCGCCTTCGGCGGCCATTTTCAGAGCTATGGCCTTGCCAATTCCCCTGGTAGCGCCCGTAATGAAAATTGTTCGTTGCTGTACTATCATAACGCCTGCTTTAAATCATTTGATTTGATACAGGAATTTAGGAAAAAAATCAATAGAAACCGCCGCTTACAAATCTATTGGAATAAATACCAATGGAGTAGGCAAGCAGGAAGCACCCGGTGGTGACCAGGTCATTTTAATGGTTTGTTCTTCTCCATTGGCCGCAGGCTTGAAAATCTGCACTAATATAGCTTCTGGTGCTTTGCCTGTAGTTAACTTATCTGCTGGCAACTGTATAATACCCTGTTTGAATTTACCCTCACTCACCACCATCGAATTAGCCATAGCATCGCACCATTGTCCGCCACCACGGGCATTCCAGGTCACCAACGCCAAACCCTTTCCGTCAGTGCTTTTCCACTTCATCTCAATATTATACATTACGCCATAGTTACCACTCAGTTTAGCAACCGCACTTGAGCTGCCTTCCGAACCCAATACCCATGGGTCTTTGACGCCATCCGCCATTACCAGTTCTTTGACGCCGTCTTTAGTATCATAGATATCGTTGGTGATGATTCTGTAATTGCTCACGCCGAAAACACCTCTACCTGCACCACTCTTGCTTTTAGATGGGAGTACATCTTTCAGACGGGCTACCGCAGCAGGTCCCGACGTTGCCGGATCCGTCTGCACCACAGAAATCAGCCCTGGCTGATCTATGGTAAACTCATAAAAGCCATGTGTAAGTTGGTCGTAGGTTACCACATTTTGCTCCAGTTTAGGATCAATCGCCACACGCTCTCCTGGCTTGATAGTAAGTACTTTTGTATCCGGCTTTGATGCGAAATAATCTGCCAGCCCATTCTTGCCTACCAGGTAATAATTGGCGCTTGGTGGCTGAGAAGAATAGCGCAACATACGCAGCTGCATGGGAGTGGCGCCGGTATTCTGAATGACCGCACTTATCTTCCTCGGCATCTTCGCAGGTTCTACTACGCCATTTACATTGTATACATAAAGTCTTACCGCCCCTGGCGCTACGCGCTCCTGCAATGCAATACCCTCCGGCACTCTGATATATTCAGGATCATCGGAAATCACATGCTGTGGGCCGGGCATTACGATTTGCTGATAGCCGATATAAGGAATTTTTTCAGACAGAAAATCAGGTAATAATACAATGCTGCCTTGTTTAGCACTGGTGAGTGCTTTGATCATGTCCGTGGTAAGCGTCTGAGCGCCGACATAGCTACAGGAGAGGGCGAGGATGCCTACTAATAAAGGTTTCCGCGTTAATGATAATTTCATTGCTTAGAAATACGATTAGCTTGGTTGATTAAAAAAATAAATATTTCCGCTAACTTAAATAAAAATATTATTAAGTATGTTGTGGTAGGTAATAAAATTTAATAAAAAAGGATGAACGGTAGTCGTTCATCCCTCACCATAAAGGCTATATGAAAAAATTAAGCAGCGGTAGTAGCAGCGGCATTATTACCAGCGGAGGTGGTGATAATGCTGATCTCATCTGCATGTTTACGACGGTAGTTCACAAAGGCAACTACTGCTACCACGCCAATGATGCCTTCTGCAAATACGGTAAACTTAGGCCCGGCCACATTAGCCATCACCCCCGCCAGTAAACTACCGATAGGGATAATGCCTTGATAGGCCATGATGTAGTAGCTGATAGCTCTCGCACGCATCGCAGGTATTGCATGCGTTTGTATATAGGTATTAATCGCTGATGTTTGTGCCATCATACCCACCCCGGATAAAACCATGAAGACCAAAGCCAGTGGTAACCATCCAGAATAGGCCAGCAACATAAGACTTAAAGAAAATATCAAACTTGAGGTAACCAATATCTTCACCATATCCTTGCCAGCCTTGAGGTTAGCCATATACATGGCAGAGATAATAGAGCCTAGCCCGGCTGCACTCTCAAACCAGCTAAAGGTTTTAGCCGTTCCATTAAATACATCTTTCGCAAAAATCGGCATCAGCGTGTTAAAAGGAATAACGAACATACTACTAACGCTCAGCATCATTAGCAATGAACTCAGGTCTTTATCATGTGAGATATAATGGAATCCTTCCCGTAACTCTGTCCAGATACTGGTATCAGCCTTTTTAATAACAGGCGTATCCAGCTTCATCATAAACAGAGAGATCAGCACAGGTATATAGCTGATAAAGTTCAAGCCAAAACAGACATCCTCCCCGAAGGCGCTTAATAAAATCCCTGCCATGGCCGGCCCGGCGATGCGTGCAAAGTTCGCCATAGTGGAATTTAGGGCAATCGCATTCGGAAGATCTTCCCGCTGCGTTACCATATCTACCATCAGCGACTGCCGGCAGGTTACATCAAAGGCATTGATGATTCCCTGTACCAGTGTTAATAGAATAATACCTGTAATACTATAATATTTAAATAAGATCATTACCGCCAGTGCCAATGCCTGTAGCATAGAGATGACCTGTGTTTGTACTAGTATTTTATATCGGTTATGCCTGTCTATATAGCTGCCCGCATAGGGAGAGAGGATAAGAGAGGGTATGAGTCCGGCAAAGCTAACTACACCCAGTAGCAGCGCCGAATTGGTAAGCCGGTAAACCAGCCAGCATACGGCTGTTTTCTGCATCCATGTGCCTATCAGTGATACCGATTGTCCGTAAAAAAACAAGCGGAAGTTGCGGGATTTGAGTGACCGAAATACGTCCATTCCTGAGGTTTTTCTGTTATTGGCTCGCAGTAATCAGATACTGCCTTTCTTCTGCATGCAAATTTCCGCTATATTTATATGTAAGCAAAATAGATTGTTTTAATCAAATCCATTAGTAAAACCGATCGATCGATGGAGCTACGCCAGTTGAAATATTTCGTGAAAGCGGCTGAAATAGGGAACTTCACCGCCGCAGCCAAAGAACTTTTCGTAACACAGAGTACATTATCCCAACAGATCATGTCGCTGGAAGCTGAACTCAATACGCATCTCTTTGATAGGGTGGGAAAAAAAGTACTGTTAACGGAAGGTGGACAGATCTTACTGGAACATGCACGTTATGTATTGGAAGAAGTAGAGAAAAGCCGGCAGGCCATCGATGAGCTACAAGGCTTGCTCACCGGTGAACTCCGCATCGGTGTTACCTATGCTTTCACCAGTATGCTGCTGCCTTTGTTGGTAAGCTTTCCACAAAAATACCCTGGCATTCGCCTACGTATCGTTTATGCTTCGCCAAATGAACTGGAACGTAAGCTGCGCGACCAGGAGTTGGATATGCTCCTGACGTTTCACAGCAAAGACCATGAAGAAGGCCTGGAGATGCGGCCTTTACTCAAATCACGTATAGTGATGGCCGTTAGTAAAAAACATCCAATGGCAGGAAAAAAAAGCGTAGGTATCAAATCCCTCAAAGGAATGGAAATGATCCTTGCTACGCCTGGTTATAGCAGCCGCGATTTCCTCGATGAAATCCTGAAAAAACATGAAGTAAATCTCTCGGTAAAAATTGAAATGAATGATGTACACAGCTTACTATCGCTCGTCGAAAAAGGCCACTGGGCCACATTATTGAACGAACGCGCAGTAACAGGCTGGAAAAATATCGTGGTAATACCACTGGAAGGGCAGGACTGGGTTCGCAAATCTTATGTGATAACGCTAAAGGGTATACGATTAAAAAAATCTGCGGCCAGGTTCATCCAGGAACTGGAAAAAGTGACCGCAGAATTAAAGTAGTTATTATATATTCGGACGTATTATAGTGATGGGTATTCCAAAGAATTTTTCCATTCTGATCTTGAATAAATCTATATGGAACTCCCCACTCTTACCTAAGCCAACACGTGTAAGATCTGCAATGGTTGCTATACTAAGATTGCTTAGTGATAGTTTTTCATATGCTTCAATATTCTGTGCTAACCTGATATAGTTCATAATGGATATTTTGAACCTATTTTTAAATGTATAAAGTATGTATTCATAACTAGTACCTAATTTTCTGCTGAGTAAGCTTTGCGGATCATCAGCATTCATATTTTGAAGTAAGATCTCTAATGCTTCATCTGCCAGCGTCTCTTCTTCTTTTGTCAAGGAACGTGAATAGTCATGATTGGTACATCTCAGCACACAAGCATATAGGCTGACAGCAATGCGTCGAAGATAATAAATTGATGGATTCGGAAGAATGACTTGACCAAGCAGCTTTTTTTCCAGCCACTTACTGACCTGGTTACTTTTATGGGTAATACAATCGAGTTTTTGAGTTTTTCCTATATGTAATAAAGACGTTAAGAGCTTCAATTCTGAGTAAACCTCGCTAAGGCGGGCAATTGCCGAAGCCGGAATAGTGATAAAGAAAATTTCCTGGAGCCCAACACCTGGGATATAGGAATAGTTGTTCCCTTTTTTAACCACATAGATTTCGGTAATCGAAGCGTCTTCATTCCCAACTGTTATTAATTCATTGGCTGGAATAAACACTTCATGGCGTGTTGATCTGCAAATCGCCAGCGCATCTATATTACTGAGTATACAAAGTGTTTCATCGCTTACCAACGAATAATGAACTTTTGCAACATAGATACTGCCTAATGATAAATATTGTTCCAGTATCCATCCCCTTACATCCTCCCGAAAACGTATCTTTGCGCCTGCAAGTAAAAGATGCCTTAATCCCAATGGCACATTATTGCGGCCCTCTTCCATTTCCTGGAAGTGTAGAAATAAATTTTTCATGATGAGTAATAATTTTATTCTAAAATGATAGGGTCAAAATGATAGCCCCATTATAAAATAAAACACATACAAATCTGCGTCGTAATGATTATGAAAATGGCTTAATAATTGATTAACATTTTATTTACAAAATCCTACTCTCCAGCCATCTCCAGCAATTTATTCACCGTTGCCCAATTACGGGTAGTCGCAAACGATTTTAATTTCTTCTCTAATATATTGTTACTAAACTTAGGCTTCAGCATTTCTTTATCAACCGCGATATATAATTCCCGCTCATGAAAATGAAACTTTTCCTGCGCTGACCCCAATGCGATGAATTTTTCCAAATCCTCTGCAGCAGGTGCATGCGGCAGAAAAGCGACATATAATTTACGGGTCTCCTCCGCAGCTATTTTCCCGTAAGGATGCTTCGCAATTACCTTTTTTAATTCAGCAGGTGTACGGAAAACCACTTCTACCTTATATCCCAGTGCTTTTTCCAACCCTTTATGCACCAGCTCAGATAATTTTGCTTCATCTTTAACGCTGGTTTTGAAAACCACATTCCCACTCTGGATATAGGTTTTCACATCTTTCAATTGCATGGATTCAAAAATCTCCCGTAGCAATTCCATCTTAATAATCTTACTACCACTTACATTAATACCTCTTAATAATGCTATATACGTTTGCATGGTCTTATTATTTATATACCTGGTCCGTTTAATGTCAACAGATATTCTTCTAAATTAAATTTTCCTGGTGATATACCTGTAATAGCAGAGAAGGATTTTATAAAATGTGCCTGATCATAATATCCGTGCTCAAGCGCCAGTCCTGTGAATCCGGGGTTATATTTTTTTTGTTGAAAAGCATCAATAAGACTGCGTACCCTAATTATCCCTGCATAATCTTTTGGTGTAATCCCCAATGCTTCCTTGAATTTTTTTTCAAGATACCGGTTAGAAACGCCCATTGTTCCAGCAATATCTGTGATGCGCATATTCCCTTTTTCGGCACGGAGCTGTGTACATACGGCCATGGTTACATGTGCAGGAAGATCTAGCACCTGCTGAAAAGATCGCTGCACCGCAGCAAGAATACCCGCTTCGTCCCATAACTCAAAGTTCAAGTCCAGCCTGTGTTGTAAGTCATGTATATCCAGGAACCTGTCTGCCGTACCTTCCAATCCCTCTTTAATAAAACCCACCGGCGCCCAGGGATATAATTGTATCAACACAATCTTCGTATAGGCATGCAGGTGTATGTGGATGGTAGTTGTCAGTTGCCCGCACAGGTAAATGCCTTCCTTTAATATAGAATGGTATTGCCCAGTGATATCAATCCCTTGCCCGGAAATTACCGCCAGGTTGAAACACCCGTTGGGAAGCACTTTTCGCCCCACAAGTGCCAACGGATTATCGGTATTGTCCAACACCCAATATTTTTTTATATAGGTAGATAAAGGGGCTGCTACAGGATATTCTCTATAATAGAACATATAACAATATACAGCGCTATTCTTTTCCCCGTTCGCTTTTTTACAAGCGCGGCGAATAAGATGGATGTATGTTTAAGCCGTGGATTTTTTAAAGCAAAATTTTAGTAAAATGGACAGACGTTTATTCCTTAAAAGCAGTGGCCTGGCAGCTGCAGGTGGCCTGTTACTTCCACGTTGGGCACAGGCAAAAGGTTTCAATTACCAACTAGGGTTACAGCTCTACTCACTCAATGCACAGATGAAAGCCGATCCCGCCGGCACACTCAAACAGGTAGCAGCATTTGGTTACCAGGACCTGGAAACCTATGGGTTCAATCATGGTGGCAACAAATTTTACTGGAACATGGAACCTGCAACATTCAAAAGCATGTTGCAGGACCATAACCTCAAAACTTCCAGCGGCCATTATGATATCGACAAATTTCTGCTGCCTGGTGTCAGCACCGATGACAGACGAAAGTATGTAGACCAATGCATCGCCGGTGCACATATCCTGGAACAGCAATATATTGTTTGGCCATGGCTGGATCCACAGCTACGTAACCCCGAAAAGTTCCACGTCCTGGCGACCACACTCAACGAAATAGGAGAGCAGGTAAATAAGGCCGGCCTTCAGCTCTTATATCATAACCACAACTTTGAGTTCGAACAAATGAACGGACAGTTAGGATATGATATCATCCTGGCCGAAACAGATCCTCAACTGGTAAAGTTGGAACTGGACCTCTATTGGTCTATCCGCTCAGGGCAACAGCCGGAAAAATTATTCCGTAAACAGCCAGGAAGATTTGTAGTATGGCATATCAAAGATATGGACAAGGAAAACCCTGATTTGCATACCTACGTAGGTAATGGTACCATTGATTTTACCACGATCACGCCACTGGCAGGGCTATCAGGGCTGCAACATATTTTCATAGAGCAGGGAAATAATTATGTGCCGGATGCGCTTACCTGTGTAAGTAGAAGCGCAGCATTTATGAAACAAAACATACTGAGATAAATGAACTGGACAGCGGTTATCTTCCATCCTTGCAAAAGCGAGAAGATAACCGCATTGTTTCTAGAAAGAGCTTATCAATTGACCAAGTTTACGTATAGCCTGTTCCACTTGTCGGTTCCATTGTTTGTTGCAGCTGATGCGTATGTAATGACGATACCCGCCAGTACTTGAAAATAATGGCCCCGGCGCAATATTGATGGCATGCTCCAAGGCCAGATGCTGTAGGCTCAAGGCATCTACCCGTTCCGGCAATTCCACCCAAAGCACCATTCCTCCTTCTGGCTGACTGATTTTTATCCCGGCAGGAAAGTATTGTGTTATATACTGACTAGTTAACAACATTTGTTTATGCAGCAGCGGCCTTAGTTTTCGTAGATGCCGTTGATACGTGCCAGTGGTTAGCAAATCTGCGAGCGATAATTGTAGTACAGTTGCTGTAGCCACATTGGTGGTGGCTTTCAGTTGCGATACTTTTTCCAGGAATCTGCCTGGCGCACTCCAGCCAATGCGGTAGCCAGAGGCCACTGTTTTGGAAAATGAGGAGCAGAGCATTACCCAGCCTTGCTTGTCATATGTTTTGATAGTCGTTGGCCTGGAGGGGCCGAAGTACAATTCACCATATACATCGTCTTCAATTACAGGCAACTGGCGCTGATGGGCCATTTCAGCAATCCATTTTTTCTTCTCATCAGAAAATGATACGCCATTAGGATTATTGAAATTGGAAATAAACAGGCAGGCTGCGATATCAAACGTGCTAAGAATATATTTCAGCTGACTAATTAGAATGCCATCTGTCGGATCACAGGGCAGCTCTATCACTTTCAGTTGCAGCTGTTCCAGACTTTGCAGGATGCCATAATAACAAGGAGATCCCACTACTACAGTATCGCCAGGCTGCGTCACTGCACGCAAACAAAGGTTTAGGGCCTCTAGGGTGCCGTTGGTGATAAGTATGTCATTGGCCGACAGGCTGCCATTCCAGTAAAACGATAGTCTTGCGATCTGTTCCCGCAACAGCTGGTTGCCCAAAGTCGATTCATATTGAAGATGTGTACCGGTTAGGTCACGGGATGCTTTCTGAAGACTGCGCCGCACTGCATTAAAAGGGATCATATGCGTTTCCAGCGAAGCATTAAAGAAGGAGAGGAACCCGGGAGGGTATGGACCCGCATCTACTGGCATTTTGCTGAAAATGCTGCTGACACTTATCTCCCTGACTGCCGGCGTTGCAGTGGAAGCCATCGGCTGTGGCGTTTGCCCCACAGATTTGCGTAATGCAACATAACCAGATTTTTCTCTGGCTGCCAGCAAACCTTTATCTATCAATAATCCATAGGCCTTCAGCGAAGTGCCTACGCTAACCCCAAAATGTTCGCTGATCACACGAAGGGAAGGCAGCTTTTCTCCCAGTGGATAGGTATCGTTGTTGATCATCAACTCTATCCTATTGGCGATATCGATGTATTGGAAGTCTTTCATCTGTTACACTAAAATATCCAAAATCTGTATCTGCTATAGTTGCCACAAAGTAGATATTTTTGTGGAGATAACCCCGCCATCTGTTAAGCCATGGAAATGATATACGGGAATAAAACAGCCATAGGCACTGTTATGCCCAACCCTGAAAGTGCGTGTTTATCAAACTTGGATTTCCTTTTTGGTCACTATCAGTTACGACTATATGAAAATACCTTTTCTATCGCTGCTGACAGCAGCATTTATCTCCGGGCAACTCTTCAATACAGCCACTGCCCAGGATTTTGAACACTTTGCCAACTGCCGCAACGGCGCCTACCAGCTCAGTGATGGGAGCAAACTGGTTATCAGCCCTTCCTATGGCAACGATCTCCGCTATCGCCGAATGGATGGTACCAGCGGACGCCTGTTTCTACAGCCAGACAGTAGTTATCTGTCAGGCTCAGGATGGGCCAACCCTAAAAACCCGAATATCTTTGCCCGATTTGGCGGCTGTGGCCAGGACTCACTGGCCTTCCGGCAAGACGGGAAAGAGCTCGGCGGAAAGCGTATACACTTTCCTGTTATACCGCTGCGCTTTACAGGCCAGGATGCTAGCCTATATGGAGAACTATTCCTGCCTGTCAATAAAAAACCGAAAGCGGTAGTTGTGCTGCACTATGGCTCCGGACAGGAATCTGCTGTATTGCAGAACTATGTGCAGTATCTCCTGCCACTAAGTGATATCGCAGTTTTGGTTTATGATAAACCTGGCACTGGCAGGTCTACCGGAAAACAAACGGCCAATTTTGAATTACTAGCAACCGACATGGTAGCTGCGGTGAAAGCCGTACGATCATTACCTACCCTTAAGGACGTTCCCATTGGCCTGATGGGAGAAAGCCAGGGGGGCTGGATAGTGCCGCTCACTGCAAACAAAGTACCGGTAGACTTTATCATCGCCAGTTATAGCCTGCTCATTCCACCAAGAGAAGAGAACCGCCAGGAAGTACTGCACGACCTGGAGTTGCAGGGCTTTAGTAAAGAAGACATCGCCAAAGCAATGCAGGTGGTAGCCGCCACTGACCAGGCAGTGAGAACACAATTCAATGTAAACCTCGATACCATCGATGCGCTCAAAGCACAGTATGGTAAGGAACCATGGTTTAAAGCACTCGTAGGCGACTATACCGGACCTATTCTCAATGCCAGCCGCGCGCAACTAGATTCGATCAAGCAAATATTTCCGATGGACATCAACTTGGATTATGACCCATTGCCAGCATTCAGACACGTTAATGTGCCCATGCTTTGGGTGATAGCAGGGAAAGACACCGATGCTCCTAATGGCGCCACCATTGAGATACTGAAAGAGGCCATTCATACGCGCAAAAACATTGATCTGGTTATTTTCCCAAATGCAGATCACGGAATCATCGAAATGAAAGATACGCCGCAAGGGCCAACGCCTTTGGGCATGCATTCCCCAGGATATTTTGAATTGCTGAGCGATTGGGTAAAGACAAGAGAAGTAACGAAACAATATGGTGAGGGTGCGCATTTCGGACAGTCCAAAAACAAAAGTATGCAATCAAAATAATGGCAGCATAAAAAAAGCCGGTCTAATTGGAGACCGGCTTCTTTGTTATCGTTTACGTTTAGGTTTAGCGCCTCGTTTCTTAGGCTTACCATATTTCAGCATCATCTTGTCTTTATGGCTGACTTTCACGTTTACTTTTTTATTTTTCGCCAGCTTCTCATGAAAGGCTGGACCAGCTTCTTCGCGGGAAGGTGCTTTCACTAGCGTATTACGCATGAATACCTTCGGTTTTTCGTCTTCTGTCAATACTTCTGAGATCTCCAGGTCTGCAGGCAATGGTTGCTCCGGAATGGTATAGTTCATCAAACCTTCTATCGCTTCCAGCTGCTCTACCTCACTATCTTTAGTGAGTAAGATGGCAATACCTGTTTTGTCGGCTCTACCGGTACGGCCTATACGATGTATATAGTTTTCTGCTGTATCCGGTGTATCGAAGTTGATAACATGGGTAACATCTGTGATGTCCAAACCACGTGCAATGATATCCGTAGCAATCAGGAAACGAGTGTTGCCAGCCTGGAATTGGTTAATGGTATTGAATCGATGGTTCTGTTCCTTGTTGCTGTGGATGATACCTACTTTGTCTGGAAATGCAGGCTGCAGCTGCTCGAAGAGGTCATCTGCCAATTGTTTGGTACCTGCAAAAATCAAGGTCTTGGTCATAGTCTCATCATTAGAGATAAGATTTTTGAGCAGGTTAACCTTGGTATAGAAGTTAGGTATACGATACAAACGTTGATCAATGTTTTCAAGTGGCGTACCAACAGGTGCTGCTTCAATGCGCGCAGGGTTATTGAAATGCGTCTCTATCAGCTTTTCTACATCTTCTGTAATCGTGGCGGAGAACAATAAGTTCTGACGGCGTTCTGGCAGGAGGTCCATAATGTTCTGGATCTGCATGCGGAAGCCGAGGTTCAGCATTTCATCCATCTCATCGATCACCAGTTGTTTGATGTTTTTCATCTTCACGGCGCCACTGAGTATGATATCATATAAACGCCCCGGAGTGGCCACAATAATATCTACTTTATTTTGAACCGCTGCTGCCTGAGGATTCATGTTTACGCCACCATAGAGTCCGATTACCTCCACGCTCATGTAGGTAGTCAGTTTTTTGATAGCCTCCATCACCTGTACCACCAGTTCCCTGGTAGGTACTAATATCAGCATTTGTGGATGCTTCTCTTTAGAGAATTTAAACATACGTAGCGAAGGCAACAGATAGGCAAAGGTTTTACCGGTACCTGTCTGCGCAATGCCGCATACGTCTGAGCCGGACATGATCACAGAAAATGCACGCTCTTGTATGGTAGTAGGTTGCTGAATACCAAGGTCGTCCAGTGCATTCAGTAAAGAAGAATTCAGATTTAATTCACGAAAAGTCATGACGCTGCTATAAAATGAACGGCAAAGGTAATGTTTTCGGCTGTTAAACCCGAAACTGTGGTTGATCGAACACTTTCTGTCATCTGAAATCTTTTTAGCTTTGCAGTATAATATACCCTGTTATGGCGCTCCTCAAAAGAATAAACCCTTTCTCAAAAGTCAATGATGACACTGGCTTTGGTATCAATGCTGCCGGCTATGGTGGCCGTTTTATTAACCGCGACGGTTCCTTCAATTTAAGGCGGGAAGGCGCTCCCTTCTGGCACCGCTACAGTATTTATCATACCTTACTGAATATTTCCGCATGGCAGTTCGTGATTTTCCTGCTAGTATTCTTTTTTAGTGTAAATCTACTTTATGCCTGTATTTACTGGGCTGTAGGTCCACAACAATTACAAGGAGTGATAGGAAATACCTTCTGGCAGAAATTTAAAGAACTCTATTTCTTTAGTGCGGAAACCTTTACTACGGTAGGTTATGGTCGCGTAAACCCAGTAGGAGACGGGGCTAACCTGGTAGCTACTATTGAGGCTATGTCCGGTTTTCTAAGCTTTGCAGTGGTAACAGGTTTGATCTATGGCCGATTTTCCCGCCCCCGCGCACACCTGCTTTTTAGCGACAATGCACTAATTGCACCCTATCGTGGCAAAACGGCACTGATGTTCCGCATGGCATCCCATAAAGAATATCATACGCTGACGGATGTGCAAATACAGGTAAATCTGGCTTTACTGGTAGAAGACAATGGGCATCTGATCTATAAATACTATGAACTGGCACTGGAAAGAAAACGTATTGATAGCTTGTCCATGAACTGGACAGTAGTACACGCCATTGATGAAAATAGCCCGCTGAACGGGTTTGGAGAGGAAGATATGCGGATTGCAGATGTAGAAGTATATGTGCTGGTAAGAGGTTTTAACGAAGTTTATTCCAACCTGGTACAACAACGTACCAGCTATACTTTTGAAGAAATTATTTTCAACCGTCGTTTCCTACCTATGTATCGTGTAAGTAAAAACGGCCGTACTACAATATTGGAGCTGGATAAGCTCAATGCCTCCATAGAGGCGGATTCCGAAGCTTAATGTGCTTCGGAACCCGCTCTACGGGATATCATTAATAACCCCAGGAAGGTAATAAATCCATTTATCACCAGTAACTCCAGACCTATCTGGAAATTACCGAACAGGCGCTCCTGGTTGTTGTCGATCACCAGGCAAACCAATGGCGCCAGTATACAAACCACTGGTACCAGCTTGTCGTTTACAATACGTTTAGAGAAAATACCAAAAGTAAAGAGACCCAATAAAGGACCATACGTATAAGTCGCTATTTTCAGGATCACACCAATCATACTCTGATTGTTGATCCATTCAAATACCATCACAAAAACCAGGAAGGTGAGCGCCATCAGCAAATGTACACGCTGGCGCACTTTCTTCTGCTTCTCCTGTGTCCAGCCCTTACGCTGAATACCCAATATGTCAATACAGAAAGATGCTGTCAAAGCTGTCATAGCACCATCTGCACTAGGGAAGAGGGCCGATATCAACGCAATAATGAAGATCACAGAAATCACTGGCGGCATATGATGTAAGGCCAGCTCTGGGAACAATTTATCGCCGGTAGCTGTAACGCCCTGCTGTGCTGCATAGAGATATAGCAACCCGCCGAGGAACAGGAACAGGCCAATGACTACCAGCATGATAAAGCCCAAGGACACCAGGTTTTTCTGTGAATCCTTCATAGTAGTCACAGAAATGCTTTTCTGCATCATCTCCTGGTCAAGCCCGGTCATGGTAATCGTGATAAAGGCCCCGGCTATAATCTGCTTGACAAAAAACAGCTTGCTGTTCGGATCCACCACAAAAATATTTGTCAGGCCCCGCTCAGACATAGCCTTAATGCTCTGTCCAAAGCTCAGGTCCATGGAATGCAGTATATACCATACGCAAATGACCAGTCCGGCCAGCATACAGGTTGTTTGTAAGGTATCTGTATAAACGATGGTTTTTACACCGCCTTCATAAGTATATACCAAAATCATAAACAAGATGATAATGGTGGTAACCGCAAATGGCACTCCGAAGTTCTGCAGAATCGTCTCCTGTAAAATACGCACAACCAGAAATAACCTGGCAGTAGCACCCAAAGTACGGGATAGTATGAAGAAGGAAGCCCCGGTTTTATAGGAATCCCTTCCAAAACGGTTTTCCAGGTAGTTGTAAATAGATGTCAGCTGCAAACGGTAATACAGTGGAATAAGTACAAATGCAATGGTCAGATATCCGATCAAATACCCCAGCGTAATCTGGAAATAAGTAAAGGCATCTTTGCCAACAGCCCCCGGCACACTCACAAAGGTGACCCCACTCAAAGAAGTGCCAATCATACCAAATGCAACCAGCATCCAGTTACTGTTCCTGTTACCAATGAAAAAAGACTCGTTGTTTGAATTCCGACCGGTATACCAGGCCACAATAAGAAGGACGACGAAATAAGCAACTACAAATGAAAATAATAATACTGGCGACATGTATCCGTTTTAATAGGTACCAAATATATGGAATCGAGCTTAGCTTTTTCCATAAATAACACGAATTACATTTCTTGCTTCCGTCAAATAATAAATTTGCTTTTGTCAAATTATATTTCAATTTTTATTGATAAACAAGTTACTATGCCTGACCTGAATAACCTGATTAACAGGGTTACCAGCTTTTCTCATTTTTATGAACGGTTCTCCGGCCAGCTGAATAATTATCGCAGCAAACATGCTTTTTCCAATGCCGAACTGCGCATTTTATCAGAGCTGGCTAATGGGGAGCACCTCAGCGCCGGCCGTCTCGCTCAGGTAACCGACACAGACCCCGGCTACCTTACCCGTATCATCCGCTCCCTGGAAATGCAGGAGCTGGTACAGCGACAAGCTAGTCGGCAAGATGGCCGTAGTTTTTCGGTAACGCTAACACCGGCAGGCCAGCAATTGCTGTCATCCCTGGAAATGGAAGCCAAAGATGAAATCACGACCATGCTCACCACCTTATCTGAAAAACAGCAGGAGCAATTGTCTGCCGCAATGGGTTCAGTACAGCAAATCCTGGAAGGTGAACACACTTCGGGTGGAGAGGTTACTTTCCGACAACAGCTATTGCCTGGTGATGTAGGTTACCTGATCTACCTGCACGGTGAACTATATGCAAAGGAAATAGGCTATAATCTTGAATTTGAAGGACATGTATGCAAATCCTTTTCAGAGTTTCTGTCTACATACTCTGTTGCAAAAGACCGCGTATTCCTGGCAGTAAGTGGTGGTAAAATTGTTGGATCGGTAGCAATACTCGGATCTACACGTTACCTCGCCCAGCTGCGTTGGTTCCTGGTACATCCCGATTTCAGAGGGAAAGGGCTGGGCAAAAAATTACTGCAGGACGCGATTAGCTTCTGCAGGGAAAAAAATTATCAGACGGTTTACCTGATGACCACCAGTATGCAAACGACGGCTATCACCTTGTATAAACAGCTTGGGTTCAGGAAAACAGGAGAAAAACTCCTCCAGATGTGGGGGCAGCAAGTTTATGAACAGCGTTATGATATGGACCTTACCTGAGGAGAATGCAATTTTCAATCAGGCATGCCCGTTAGATCAGGCGTATTTATGTAAAAGCACAATCTGCCCCAGATGGTAGGCATCATGCTCTGCCAGTCCCTGTAAATAATAAATGGCAGGATTATCGGTACCCGGAAAGGCATCGAACAGTTCCTTTTCTGGAAAGGCACGTATAGTCGTTACCGTTTCTTTGAAAGAGTGTTCCAGCCGTCCCAGCGTGGCATGCCAGTTGTCGGGGCCGTGGTTTTCGGGAAGATAAAAATCTGGAAGATCGCCATCCTGTTCTGGTGGTTCGTTATGCATATAACGCGCAACTCTCTGATGCCAGTAAATCACATGGCTAACAATCTGCCAGATGCAATTGGATTCACCAAATCGTTTCACTGCCATGTCTGCATCAATACGTATGAGGTGCTCCTTGTAAGTAACTCCCATCCAGGGCTCACCATTGTAAAGACTTTCCAGAGAATTGGCTACATGTTGGGTAAATGACATACCTGAAAGATTAAGGAATTCATATTCGTTATTCGTAATTTACAAAAAAACCATCGTTATGAATCAACAGGAATTGGAAAGCAATAAAAATGAGGATGCCATACGCCTGGCGGTAAGTACAATGAAACAACGCCTGGGTGCGATTGAGCAGGGCGGAGGGAAAAAAAGCCTTGAAAAAGTTCGCCAGCGTGGTAAGCTGACTGCCCGCGAGCGAATTGAGTACCTGATCGACAAAGATTCCGTATTCACCGAAATAGGCGCTTTCGCTGCCTATGAAATGTATCCGGAATATGGTGGTTGTCCTGCCGCTGGCACCGTAGGTGGTATCGGTTATGTAAGCGGACGCCAATGTATGATCGTTGCCAACGACATGACGGTGAAAGCAGGTGCATGGTTTCCGCTCACAGGAAAAAAGAACCTGCGCCTCCAGGAGATCGCCATGGAAAATCATTTGCCTGTGATCTATCTGGTAGACAGTGCAGGCGTATTTCTTCCTATGCAAGATGAAATCTTCCCCGACAAAGAACATTTTGGCCGTATCTTCCGTAACAACGCACGTATGAGCGCTATGGGCATCACACAGATTGCTGCTGTTATGGGTAGCTGCGTAGCCGGCGGCGCTTATCTACCCATTATGAGTGATGAAGTGCTAATGGTAGAAGGTAATGGCTCCATCTTTCTCGCAGGGCCTTATCTCGTAAAGGCAGCCATCGGTGAAGACGTAGATGCGGAAACGTTAGGAGGTGCTGTTACCCATACAGAAATCTCTGGTATCGCTGATTACAAATTCAAGTCAGATGAAGAATGCCTGGACCAGGTAAAACGTATCGTCAGCAAAATCGGCCATACACCTGGCGCTGGTTTCGACAGAGCCAAACCTGTAGCACCGGCTTTACCAGCAGAAGACCTCTATTCGATCATTCCGGCAGATAGCACCAAAACTTATGATATGCTGGATTTGATCGCCCGCATTACCGACAACTCTGAATTTGATCAGTACAAACAAGACTATGGTAAAAGCATCATCTGTGGGTATGCCCGCATAGATGGATGGGCAGTAGGTATTGTAGCCAACCAACGTAAAATCGTTAAGAACCGTAAAGGCGAAATGCAGATGGGGGGTGTTATCTACAACGATAGCGCCGACAAAGCCGCCCGCTTTATCATGAACTGCAATCAGAAAAAGATTCCATTGGTGTTCCTTCAGGATGTTACCGGTTTTATGGTTGGTAGCCGTAGCGAACATGCCGGGATCATCAAAGACGGTGCTAAACTGGTGAATGCAGTCGCCAATTCTGTTGTCCCAAAAATTACCATCATCGTAGGAAACTCATATGGCGCCGGTAACTATGCCATGTGCGGAAAGGCCTACGATCCCCGCTTTATCTATGCCTGGCCCACTGCTAAGATCGCAGTAATGGGAGGGGAGCAGGCCGCCAAAACATTATTACAGATCCAGGTTGCATCGCTGAAAGCCAAAGGAGAAGAAATTACCCCTGAAGCTGAAAAAAAATTACTCGCTGCCATCACAGAAAAATACAATTTACAAACGTCTCCATACTATGCAGCAGCAAGGCTTTGGGTAGATGAGATCATCGATCCCATAGACACACGGTTACGCATATCCGAAGGCATTAAAGCAGCAGAACATGCACCAGTTGCCGAGCAGTTTAATGTAGGGGTTTTTCAGGTCTGATAGTTTGGATAAAGCATGCGGAGGTGCGCCTGTGGCGCTATTCACGCAAAGTAGCATAAGGATTATGTTTTATTGTTTTAGCGGCTATTAATCTACGCTCAAAGAACAACAAAACGTACGTCTTTGCTGCTTTGCTCCTTATGCTGCTTTGCGTGCCCGCGGAGCGGCATAGCGCCGCAGGCGCACCTCCGCATGCTTTGCGTGCTTTGTGAGAAAAATAATATCTTCGCCGAATGGCTGAACTTATAATCTATACAGACGGAGCATCCCGCGGCAACCCCGGCCCTGGCGGTTATGGCGCGATCCTCATCTGGGGTAACATCAGAAAAGAAATGTCGCAGGGGTACCGCAAAACCACCAATAACAGGATGGAACTACTGGCGGTAATCGTCGGACTCGAAGCCCTTAAACGTGATGGATTGGATGTGAATATTTATACAGACAGTAAATATGTGGTAGATAGTATAGAAAAAGGTTGGATATGGAGCTGGGTAAAAACAGGATTCAAGGATAAAAAAAATAAAGATCTCTGGACACGATTTATCCCACTCTATAGAAAACATAAAATAAAAATGAATTGGGTGAAGGGACATGCTACAAATCCTTTCAATAACCGCTGTGATGAACTGGCTACAGCCGCCGCCGATAGCGGCAACTGGCTGATCGACACCGGTTTTGAAAGTGGCAACGGGTAATAAAGTATAATAACAGGTAGAACCAATTCAATAGTTGAATTGTAGTAAATGCGACAATTCAACTATTGCTTTATGTTCGAATGGCTGATTCATACACTCCAGAAATATCCCGAAATAGCTGTCATGCTAACCCTCATGATAGGTTATTATATCGGAAAAATTCATATCAAAGGATTTACACTGGGCACCGTAACAGGCGTATTGCTGGCAGGTATTTTCATCGGTACATATCATATCCCCATCCCTGACGCCACCAAATCAATTTTTTTCCTGTTTTTTCTCTTCTGTACCGGCTATGGTATTGGCCCCCAGTTTTTCCAGGCATTAAAAAAAGATGGAATGCCATTGGCTGCGTTCTCATTTATAGTGTGCGTTTGTAGTTTACTGCTTTGCTGGGCCATCGCCTCATTATTGCACTTTGAAGTAGGAACAACTGCCGGATTTCTGTCTGGCTCCAATACCTGTTCTGCCATCATTGGTGTGGCCTCCAATAGTATCAAGGACCTGAATATTTCCGACGATCTGAAAAACCGTTACCTGGACCAGATACCGGTAGCTTATGCCGTTACCTATATTTTTGGTACAGCCGGTACATCCTGGTTCCTGTCCGTTATAGGACCATGGTTTATGTCGGGCAGCCGCGCGAAGCTGATAGAAGAAACTAAAAAGCTGGAAGCTCAGCTCAGTGAATCCGGTGGCGATGAAGAAGAACAAGATATCAGTAATGCCTATGATCAGGTGGCTTTTCGTGCCTACCTGCTAAGTAAAGAAACTATTGGTGATGGCAAAACAGTTGCTGAACTGGAACATGTGCTAAAATCTAAAGGAAGACTGCTTTGGATACTCCGTGTACGCAGAGAAGGGAAGCTTATACCTATTACTCCCGACTTCCCACTCCATGCCGGTGACATCGTGGCTGTCAGTGGACAACGTGTATCCGCAATTGGTGCGGATCCCTTACTAGGTAAGGAAGTAGCCGATGTTGAATTGTTGACTTTTCCCGTACAGAATGTGACAGTATATGTAAAGAATAAAAAGGTAATAGGATATCATATACGCAGACTAGATGCTGACCCCTTATTCAGAGGAATCAGTATTCGAAAGCTTACCCGTGCCGGTATTGAAATTCCATTATCCCCCCTTACTTCTTTGTCTAAGGGAGATGTGCTCGAGCTAGTAGGTATACAGGTAGATTTAGACCGTGCTATACCACTGCTGGGCTTTAAAGAGAAAACAGGAGTGGAGACAGATATCGTATACCTGGCAGGTGGTATCGTAGTTGGTACATTGGTAGGAGCTTTGACATGGAAAGTTGGAGCAGTACCTCTCGAACTTAGTACCAGTGGTGGTTCCCTCATTGCCGGCCTTTTCTTTGGATGGCTGCGCAGCGCCAGACCTACTTTTGGTTATATACCACCCTCTTCGCAATGGGTGCTGACCAAATTAGGACTGCACGTTTTTATCGCCATCGTTGGCCTCACCTCCAGCGAAGGATTCCTCACCGGTTTAAAACAGGAAGGGTTGACATTATTTGTAGCAGGGATAGTACTTAGCTTAACACCTATGGTACTGGCGCTTTTCCTCTCCAAGTACGTGTTCAAATTCCATCCTGCAATTGGATTGGGAGCCTGCGCCGGCGCCCACGATGAATCCGCACCACTGCTGGCCGTACAAGACGCGCTCAATAGTAAAGTTCCTGCACTGGGCTATACCGTAGCCTATGCAGTAGCCAACATAACACTCACCACTTCAGGTGTAATAATCGTACTGCTTATGACCCATGGAAAATAAATTTCGACAACTTTTTAACATTTCTTTTTGTTGATAACGTAAATACCACTAGCTTTGCGTCCCAACAGTCTATAGGATTAATAGGGTAATAATATGAAACTAATGAAAAGGAAGCATTTATTAAAAGACCAGCCATTCTATTTTGTATGTTCGTCGTGTTGTGCCACCGCGCGAATGTATTGTTGATCGACCACACAAAATCGCTGACTGTAATCACTTAATTAACGGGATCATAGCTTGCACACCTGAACCATAAAGGGTTTCAGGGTTAAAATTGCTTTACCCACATAAACCGCATAAACCTCCAATTCTCCTCTTATGCTACAACGTCTATTATTTTTATTCGTGCTGTTAGGACCCCTTTTGGGTTTCGCACAGACACGTACCGTTACTGGTACCGTATATTCGGCCAGGGAAAATCAACCATTACCCGGAGCAACGATTGTGGTAGCCGGTACCACCCAGGGCGTAACTTCTGGCCCGGACGGCTCTTTTAAAATCACCATTACCAACGCTACTGCTACAAAACTCGTTGTTAGTTATATCGGCATGAAACAACAGGAAGTAGCTATCACTACCACGCCTATACGTATTTCACTGGAGTCCAGTGGTAAGGATATCGACGAAGTAGTGATCATCGCCTACGGTACCGGAAAGAAAAACTCACTCACCGGTTCTGTTGCACAAATTAAAGGCGCTGACCTGGCAGACAGACAGATCTCCAGTGTTTCCCGCGGCCTGCAAGGACAGGTAGCCGGCGTGCAAAGCACCGCCCAGAGCGGCCAGCCAGGCACCGACGCAACCATCCGCATCCGTGGTATCGGCTCCATCAACGCCTCTGCAGATCCCCTGTATGTAGTAGACGGTGCGCCTTACTCCGGTAGCATCAACGCCATCAACCCTTCTGATATCGAATCCATTTCTGTATTGAAAGATGCCGCCTCCAGCGCCTTATACGGTTCCCGTGGTGCAAATGGCGTTATTATCATCACTACCAAAAAAGGAAAAGGAAAAGGAAATATAGGCGTTCGCGTTGCACAAGGTTTCTCTAAACGTGCCGTGAAAGACTACGCCCAGGTAGGCACAGACGATTATTTCCGCCTGTACTGGGAAGCACTCCGCAATACTTACCTGACCAACGGCCTCTCCGCAGCTCAAGCCGCAGCCAATGCCAGCGGCAACGTAGTAGGCGATCTCGGTATCAACCCTTATGGTACCGCGTTCGATGAACCTGTTGGCACTGACGGTAAACTGTTGTCCGGCGCTCACCCGCTCTGGAACGACAACTGGGACAAAGCCATGCAGCAAACTGGTCGCCATACACAAGCAGACCTCAACATCAGCGGCTCCAGCGATAAATCAAGATACTATATCTCCGGTAGCTACCTCGATGATCAGGGCATTTATATCGGTTCAGGTTTCAAACGTTATAATGTTCGTGCAAACGTAGAAATAGACGCAAAGAAATGGCTCACAGTAGGATTAAACCTCTCTGGTGCACACTCTGATCAACAAGCGCCTCCTTCTGAAGATAGCCGCTCAGACAACTATGTAAACTATGGTCGTCTGATGCCTTCTTTCTATCCGATCTATCAACGCGATCCAGCCACCGGCGCATATCTTCTTGATCCAAAAGGAAACAGGATATTCGACTACGGCGATTATCGCCCTAGTGCCAACAATCCTAACACCAACCTGGTACAAACTGCGGGCATCGACCTCCACAAGGTGCTCAGAGACGATGTTTCTGCCCGCACCTTCGCGCAAGCCACCATTTGGGACGCACTGAAATTTAAAACCACTTTCAGCGCTGACTATTCTCAAATGATGAACCACGACTATACGAACCCAACACTGGGCTTCGACGCACCTGTTGGAGGTACTGTAGACCGTGGCAGCTACCGCACTTTCAGCTGGACATGGAACAACATCTTTACCTACGAAAAAACATTTAACCAAATACATCATATTAATTTACTCGCAGGTCAGGAAGCTTATAAATTCAATTATACCTTCATTGATGGTAACCGCTCTGGTTTCTCCTTACCAGGACTCACAGAACCCGCTGATGCGGCGGTATTGCTCGGCTATAGCGGTTATTCCGATAACTTCACCCTGAGCAGCTACCTGTCCCGTGCTGAATATGACTACAAAGGAAAATACTTCTTCTCCGGTTCATTACGCCGCGACGGATCTTCCAGATTTGCACCAGATAAGCGCTGGGGTACCTTCTGGTCTTTAGGTGCATCCTGGAAAATGACCGAAGAAAGCTGGTTGAAAAATACCAAATGGCTGGATGTACTGACGCTCCGCGCCAGCTACGGTGCACAGGGTAATGATAACCTCGGTACCTACTATACCTACCAGTCGCTCTACGACGTAAACAGCAACCTGGGCGAAGGTGGTACTTATCGTAACACCCTCAACAACCCTAACCTCAAATGGGAAACTAACCTGAACCTGAACGTAGGTGTAGACTGGGCTATGTTTGATAACAGATTTGGTGGTACAGTAGAATTCTTCCAGCGTAAATCCAAAGACCTGCTCTTTGCTTTACCGAAAGCACCTTCCACCGGTTATGGTTCTATCAACCAGAACATCGGCGCAATGCGTAACAACGGTATCGATGTAACCCTGCGTGGTGTCCCTGTTAAAACAAAGGACTTCCGCTGGACAGTAGATTTCAATATGACGCACTACCAGAATAAAGTAACTTCTCTGCCACAGAAAGAAATCATCAGCGGAACGAAGAAATTAATGGTAGGCAAATCTATCTACGAATTCTACCTGCGTGAATGGGCGGGGGTAGATGCCAAAACTGGTAATCCATTATGGTATGTTACTGATCCTACTACCGGAGCAAAAACTACTACCACCAACTATAGCGCTGGTACGCTCAACTATGCAGGATCTGCATTGCCAGATGTTTACGGAGGTTTGAATAATACTTTTGCTTATAAGAATTTTTCTCTGAGCTTCCTCTGGGCTTATTCTCTGGGTGGTAAAGTACTGGACAATGACTATGTATATCTGATGCATACTGGTAACAACCCTGGCCGCTCCTGGTCTTCAGAAATCCTGAACCGCTGGACACCAACTAATACCAATACCAATGTACCTGCACTGACTACCAACAATACCAACTGGACATCTAACTCCACTCGCTGGTTATATGATGCGTCATATGCGAGATTGAAAAACGTGAACCTGAGCTATTCCTTCCCAGCTACGTTGATGGATAAAGCGCATTTGCATGGACTTACCATTTATGTACAAGGTGAAAACCTGCTGACCATCTATGGTCACAAAGGAATGGATCCTGAACAGGCAGTAAACGGAGTTACCTATTATCGTTATCCGGCTGTGAAATCATTGTCTGCCGGTATTAACCTGAATTTCTAAAAATTGACCCATGAAAAAGAACAGATATATACTTACCGCTTTATTGGGCGCCGTGTTGCTGAGTGCTTGCAGCAAGGACTTTCTGAAGCAGGACCCGACTAACCAGGTGCCAGATGACCAGGTATTTACTACAGCTGATAACGTGGAAACCGTTCTCAATGGTACATGGGCTTATGCCATGGAAACATTCTATACCTATGCGGTTCCGGGATATACTTCAATTGCGCGCGCCAGCGATGCTATGGGCGATGATGTAGCAGTTACAACTAAATATGGTTTGCGTGACGCATATACGTTTGTGGAAATGGTAGACAATACCAAAAACCGTGTAAGCGCTTACTGGACTATTCTTTATAAAGTTATAGATAATGCCAACGCTGTTATCACCCGCGTAGATGGTGTTAGTGGGGATGCGGCACAGAAAGCACGTCTGAAAGGCCAGGCCTATGGATTACGTGCAATGTGCTATCTCACATTGGCTTCTTTCTATCAGTTTAATCCGATCGTAGATCCAAACGCAAAAGCAGTTCCTATTTATCTGGAACCTACTACTGCAGCTACGCAAGGAAAGCCACGTGCTACTATTAAACAGGTATACGACCAGGTAATCGCTGACCTGTTGGCTGCAGAACCACTGGTTAAAGGTTATGATCGTGGAGACGCCAGCAAGAAATACAAAATCAATTATAATGTAATTGAAGGAATGTTAGCACGTGCTTACCTTCAAACCCAGCAGTGGAGCCTCGCTCAGCAAAAAGCTGCCGCTGCACGTCAAGGCTTTGCGCTGATGTCTGGCGACGACTACCAGAAAGGTTTCAATGATGTTAGCAATGTAGAATGGATCTGGGGACATCCGCAGACGCCTAATCAGAGCAATGCCAGCTATAACTTCCATTTTCTGGATGTAAGCTCGCCAGGTTCTTACTACTACAGCTTCATGGCAGATCCTTATTTCAAAAACTTCTTTGATAACGGAGACGTACGTACGAAACTCTTCGATTGGGATACACTGCCTTCTCAGGAAGGTTACCTGAGATATAAGAAATTCCGTTTCCGTGACCAGACAGCGCTGATAGGCGACTTCGTACTAATGCGTTCTGCCGAAATGGTGCTGATTGAAGCAGAAGGTTATGCCCGTTCCGGTGATGCTACCACCGCCGCACTGCGTCTGAATGAACTCAGAAATGCACGTAACGCTTATCCTTACGTGCAAGGTACCGGCCAGATCATTGATACCATCATGATCGAACGCAGAAAAGAACTCTGGGGCGAAGGCTTCTCTTTATCTGATATCATTCGTACGAATGGAACGGTAGTGCGTAAAGCCTTTACTTCCTACACCGGCAGCGATTCTATCATCAGCGTGCCCCGTGCAGATGGTACCTTCAAACAAGTGAAAGCAAAAGGCCACAGAACACTGAAGTTCCCTGACGGTACCTCTTTCGTTCCACAGAGCAAATATTATCTCTTTGCAATTCCTTTATCTGAAGTACAAAACAATCCTAACTTATAATTAGGATAGAATATAAAAACGTAGGGCCGGTCATAACTTGACCGGCCCTACGTTTTTTATAAATATTATCTGCTATAAAATATATGGTATGAATCTTTTCGTATGATGCATATAATCTGCATATTCCTGGCCAAACTGCTTCAGCAGAGCCTTTTCTTCAATTTTTATGCGATAAAGAAATACCAGGAATACAGGAATCACAACCACCAGGAGACTTAACCAGTTATTAGTAGAAATACCGAATCCAATGAAGGACAGGAGAGAAGCTGCATAAGAGGGATGACGAATCAATTTATACATGCCGTCTTTTTTGACCTGATGTCCTTCCCGGATGGTCACCATTACCGTGAAATATTTACCTAATGAGGCCACTGCAGCATATCGCAGCACGATGCCAATTAAAATAATAATCAGTCCACCAATGTGCATGGTGGTTTGATCTTGCGCAATTAGTGGACTATGTTGGTAAGACAACGAAATGCCAGCGGTCATGCTAGCTGCAATTACAAGCCATATAGCCGTGAGACTTCCACGGTCCTGATTTTGTTTGTCGGTACTGCTGCCGCGTAATACGCGGTTGAGCCAGATTTCAGATGCCAGCCATAGGCAATAGATTACAATAGTCAAGGGATGCATAAACAAAAATTATGCATTTAATATACGTTTTTTCTTGATACTAGAGGCCTCTTCAGGGCTTTGTTAGTGTTGTATACAAATCTTACATTGCAGTAAAATTAGGTGCTATGGAAAATCTGCAAGCGTTAATCCAGTCTTCAACTCCTTTATTGATAGATTGCTATGCTGTTTGGTGCGGCCCCTGCAAAATGGTACCACCTATATTAAAAGAGGTGAAAGATAAGATGGGGGATAATCTCAGGATTATAAAAATAGATGTAGATAAAAATCCGCAGTTTTCTGCTCAATGGCAGATCAGCAGTATACCCACGTTGATGTTGTTTAAAGAAGGAAAGCTATTATGGCGGCAGAGTGGGGTAGTGCCGGCACACCAGTTATTGCCAATCATTCAGCAAAAAATTGCCTGAAATCAAGGATAAAAAAACGGGTCTCTATTTGTAGAGACCCGTTTTTTTATAAAGAGAAAAAGTGATCATTTACATAACGCTATAGAATGTACGAAGATCTCTTTCCATATCTACATAAATAGGTTTGGTGAACTCAAGGAAGAGTTGATCCGGCGGTGGTGGCGACAATTCGCGGCCTCCCATCATCTTTTGATCATCGTCAGATAAGGCACGGCTGTCTCCACGATAAGTGCCAAATTGATTTACCCAGGTGTAGCTACCCGGAATCCTGTTCTGGCGTAGTACCTTACCATCCATTGTATTCATGATACGATAGTCCAGCATACCTTTAGATACCACTGTTTGTCTGGTGATATAAACTGTAGCCTTTACCGTTTTATATTTTTTGATCTCTTTTCCAGTAGAATCTTTACTGGTGCTTTCTACTATTTCCCTTGAAACGTCGCGCTGGGTGCGGTCTATATAGGTTTGGCCTACAACGAAGTCAAAGAAATGAAGTTCGAGGAACTGATCAATGGGTACTTTATTGGCTCTTGCGAAGTTATCATCGAAGAATTGTACAAAGGTATTGATATGCTGATCCTGTACACTACGCACCAGGTAATCCCTGAATTGGTCAGCGGAAAACTGGAAGTAGGGCGACCTGATATCGATCTGGCTGATGGCTACGTTGATAACGGCACGTTGGTAGGCTACATCCAGCAATTCTTTTGTATTCCTGTAGTTGTTAACTATTTTCAGTGCTGCTTCAAATTCATAGTAGGCTTTGCGTGCGCTGGCTTTATCGCCGAGGTCCAGCAGGGAAGTACCACGATCGTAGCGTTCCTGTGCAGCCATTTCATTGGCGCCGGAAATAGCGGCGGAGTAGTCTTTAGGAGTAACTACCGCCAGGGCAGCAGGGCTGTTATGAATGGTGTTGTACAGCGTTTGCATGGATCTGTATTCCATGCGTATCTTTTCCCATTTCAGCTGATTGTTTTCCTGTATCAGCCTTGTGGCATTCGCTTCATGATGTTGGAAGGCCTGTTTATAAGCTTCAGGAAGTAATTTCAGGGCCGTGGCATCTTGTGGTCTGCGCTGCAGTTTCTTTACAAATGCGAGTACTGCTTCATCGTAGCGTCCTTTGTTATACAGCTTCTCACCGGATTTACAGGAGAACAGGAATAACAAAGCCAATACACAGCAAACAGACTGTATCCGATGGGATAATAGGTTTATGAAATGCACTTGGGATAGATTTAAGGGATATGTTGATTGACTATTTGAATTGTCTCCTCAACTCTCTGTCCGACTCACGTTGTTTGATAGATTCTCGCTTATCATGGAGCTTTTTACCTTTACCAATGCCGATTTCCATTTTAGCCAGACTTTTCTCATTGATAAACATTCTCAAAGGAATGATGGTATAGCCTCTTTCCTTGATTTTGTTTTCGATTTTTCTAAGCTCTTTCTTGGTGAGTAACAATTTTCTTTCACGCAATGGCTCGTGGTTGGCGGCAGTGCCGTGGGAATACTCTGCGATGTGCAGGCTTTTTACAAACAATTCTCCTTTGTGGAAATAACAGAATGCATCGTTAAAACTCACTCTGCCAGCACGGATAGATTTTATTTCCGTACCGGTTAATACGATCCCGGCAATATACTTGTCTTCTATTGCGTACTCAAAATATGCCGATCTGTTTCTTAATTCTGCCATAGATGTGTGATTACAAAAATGCTTTATGGATTTGAAGACCAGGCTGCAAATCCATAAAGCACTTTACGTAATGTTTATTTTTTGAACAGTGAAAGTACTGTTGCCAGTTTGGTCTTCAATTCTTTTCTGTCCATGATGAAATCCAGGAAGCCATGTTCCAGCAGGAACTCTGCACTTTGGAATCCTTCAGGAAGATCTTTCTTAATAGTTTCTTTAATGATCCTTGGACCTGCAAAGCCGATCAGCGCGCCTGGTTCTGCAATGTTGAGATCACCCAG
This sequence comes from Chitinophaga sp. Hz27, assembly GCF_042263525.1. Classification (NCBI taxonomy): domain Bacteria; kingdom Pseudomonadati; phylum Bacteroidota; class Chitinophagia; order Chitinophagales; family Chitinophagaceae; genus Chitinophaga; species Chitinophaga sp. Hz27. Next base: position 122,312 of record NZ_JBHKFJ010000005.1, on the reverse strand, counting down.
CATAGCGTAAGATGCAGTAACACCACCAGTAGTAGGGTCAGTCATCAGAGAAATGTAAGGTAATCTTGCATTGGCGAGCTGTGTCAGCTTGGCAGAGGTTTTAGCCATCTGCATCAGCGAAAACGCACTCTCCATCATACGGGCACCACCTGATTTAGAGATGATCATCAATGCGCTTTTGTTTACTATGCAGTAATCAATTGCCCTGCTGATCTTTTCTCCAACTACAGAACCCATAGAGCCACCGATAAAGTTAAAGTCCATACAGGCTACTACCAGATCATTTCCACCTACTTTACCTGCACCTACAGTCATGGCGTCTTTCAGGCCAGACTTCTTCTGGGCATCTTTCAGCCTGTCAGCATATGGCTTCAGATCTTTAAAGCCCAGGAAATCGGTTGGGTAAATATTAGGGAACAGCTCTTCGAACTGTTGGTTATCAAAAATGATCTCAAAATACTCAGCGGAGTTGATACGATTGTGATAGTTACATTTATCACAAACATAAAAATGCTCCTTCAGATCTTTAACAGTGGTGGTTTTCTTACAGTTAGGACATTTATGCCACAACCCATCCGGTGCTTCTTTTTTCTCACTGGTGGTAGTGGAAATGCCTTGTTTAATTCGCTTAAACCAGCTAGACATATTCTGCTATTAGATTAGAAAATAGTGGTGCAAGATACGAATTAATGTATTACGTTTCACCCTAATTTTTTGGTAAATAGCAGATTGAACAAAAAATCTGCTACAGCATTGGTTTTATATTTATAAAAAAGACAGGGAGTTATATTTAATATTTTATTTATATGCATACTACTGTCAAAAATCCCATACTTACAAAAAAATAAAGCCCTGCCATTGGCAGGGCTTTATTTTCAAACCTGATCAAATCAATGATTATGCATTTCTGTTGATACAGTTCAGGTCCTGGAATGCTTCTTCCAGACGTTTAACAAAGGTTTCTTCACCTTTACGCAGCCAAACGCGAGGATCGTAGTATTTTTTATTTGGTTTATCTGCGCCTTCTGGGTTACCCAGCTGTGCTTGCAGATAATCTTTCTTAGCTTCGTAGTAATCGTGGATACCTTCCCAGAATGCCCACTGCATATCTGTATCCAGGTTCATTTTGATTACACCATAACCCAGTGACTCAGCAATCTGGTGTTTTGGAGAACCGCTACCACCGTGGAATACATAGTATACTGGTTTAGCTTTGGTGCTGAATTTCTGCTGGATATGATCCTGACTGTTCTGCAGGATGATAGGACGCAGTTCTACGTTACCTGGAGAATAAACACCGTGAACATTACCAAATGCAGCTGCAACTGTAAAGCGGCTACCTACTTTTGATAAAGTTTCGTATGCAAATGCAACATCTTCAGGTTGAGTATACAGTTTTGAGTTATCTACACCAGAGTTGTCCACGCCATCTTCTTCACCACCGGTAACACCCAGTTCGATTTCGATAGACATGCCCAGTTTGTTCATTCTTTCGAAGTACTTATGGGAAATTTCGATATTCTCTTCCAGTGGTTCTTCAGACAGATCCAGCATGTGAGAACTAAACAGTGGCTGACCATGCAGCTTGTGGAATTCTTCACCAGCAGTCAGCAAACCATCGATCCAAGGCAGCCATTTTTTAGCAGCATGGTCGGTATGCAGTACCACAGGAACACCATAGTATTTAGCAACTTCGTGTACGTGTTTTGCACCAGAGATAGCACCTGCAATGTTTGCCTGCAGTTTATCGTTTGGCATTCCTTTACCTGCGAAGAACTGAGCACCACCATTTGAAAACTGTATAATTACCGGTGAATTCACCTTTGCTGCTGTTTCCAGTACCGCGTTTACTGAGTTAGTTCCTACTACGTTTACGGCAGGCATAGCAAATCCGTTGTCTTTGGCATCGTTATACAGCGCATCCAGCTCTTCGCCGAATAATACGCCAGCTCTGTATTTTCCCATACTCTAAAAGATATTTGTTTTTTAGGATAGCAAATATAAGGAGTAAATGAGAAGATTTATAGCGAAATAAGATTTTACAACAATCCTTTAAAATACAAACGGATAATTGTATTTTGTACGCCAATGCCTGAGCCACAACAATTTAACACAGGCAACTCCTACGTATATACGTTTCCGGTACCATTAAACAACCGTCGTTAAGCCGGCCATCAGCCCTGAAAAATAAGCTGTGGCCTCCCGCAACCTGCTGCCATACCAGGAAAACATTTCTCCATTTACCAATTGGACACTGGCCCCAGGCACCAACGCCTGAAATTCTTCCATATGCTTCTCCTTAAAAGGATAAGGCTCGGATGACAGTAAGATCAGCTTGCAGCCACTGGCACGTATATCTTCCGGAGAAACGGTAGGATACCGCGTCAGGTTCCCGAACACATTGTGTAAACCGCAATGATGCAGCATTTGATGGATGAAAGTATCGTTCCCTGCAGTCATATATGGCTCCCGCCAGATAAAATAGGCCGTAGGAATAGGCGTCGGCAAAGGTTTCAAATTGGAAAAGTCACTCCTGATCTCCGCGATCAATGCCGCTGCCCGCGCGGAAGTTTGCGTAATGGCGCCCAATCCTGCTATCATCTCCAGCGCATTATTCAAATGATGTACATCACTGATCCACACCGTATAATCCTTCATAAGGGCTTCAATATCTTCTTTTGTATTTTCCTCTTTATTCGCAATAATGAGATCAGGTTGCAGATTCCTGATAATATCAAAATGTATTTGTTTGGTGCCGCCTACACGTACTTTGCTTCTAAACCAACGATCGGGATGCACACAAAATTTAGTGATGCCCACCACGCGGTCTTCCAGTCCCAGGCTGAATAGCAGCTCTGTCTGGGAAGGCACCAGCGACACAATGCGCGCTGGTGCCTTATCCAATATAATAGTACGTTGGAGCTGATCGGTATATTCCATATGTTTATCTGCCCAAAGCCTGTATGATATCGTATTTGGTAACGATATGATGATCGCCGCTTTCATCTTTGGTGAGCACGGCTCCATTTTCTTTATTGATGTACATCGAGAGTTTTTCTATCGGTGTATTTTCATTTACAATCGGAAATGGCGCCTGCATAACTTGCTTTACCAGCGCATCTTTCAGGTTACCGTCATCTATTAATCTGTTGAACAAACCACCTTCTGAAACAGAACCTATCATCTCGTTATGTTGCATTACCGGCAGATGTTCTATATCAAATTTTTTCATTTTAGCGATTACATCACTAATTTTATCTTCCGGGGAGATGCTTACCAGCGGCTGATTTCGACGTGAGTTAACTACGTCTTTTACTGTTTTCACATCCAGGAATCCTCGTTCCATCATCCATTGATCATTGTATACTTTGCCCACATATCTGCTACCATGATCATGGAAAATAACTACTACCAGATCATCTGGCTTGAGATGTTCCTTTAGTTGGATAAGCCCTGCCATGGCCGATCCTGCGCTATATCCCACAAAGATGCCTTCTTCTTTGGTGATACGGCGGGCCATCACGGCTCCATCTTTATCGGTAACTTTTTCGAATCGGTCGATCACGTCCATGTCGTAGTTTTGCGGCACGAAATCTTCCCCGATACCTTCAGTGATATAAGGATATACCTCGCTCATATCTATCTCTCCGGTTTCAAAATATTTCTTCAGCAGTGAGCCATAGCTGTCTATCGCCCATACTTGTATGTTTGGATTCTTTTCTTTGAGATACTTACCTGTGCCGGTAACTGTACCACCAGTACCAGTGGCTACAACCAAGTGGGTAATCTTACCAGCTGTCTGTTCCCAGATTTCGGGGCCCGTTTGTTCGTAATGCGCTTCTCTGTTTGCCAGGTTATCATATTGGTTTACGTAAAACGAGTTAGGGATTTCCTGGGCAAGTCGTTTGGATACAGAGTAGTAGGAGCGGGGATCTTCCGGCTCCACGTTAGTAGGGCAAACAATTACTTCTGCGCCTACGGCCTTGAGTATGTCTACCTTTTCTTTTGATTGCTTATCAGTGGTTGTAAAGATGCATTTATAACCTTTGATAACGGCTGCCAGTGCGAGGCCCATACCTGTATTACCGCTGGTTCCTTCAATGATGGTACCGCCGGGTTTGAGCAGTCCCTGTTGTTCGGCCACTTCCACCATTTTTACCGCCATACGGTCTTTGATGGAGTTGCCTGGGTTAAAGAACTCTACTTTGGCCATAACTGTACATGGCAAGGTGGCAGATACACGATGCAGCTTGACTAACGGGGTATGTCCGATCGTTTCGAGGATGTTTTCACAATATTTCATATGTCAATGAGGTTGTACCATCGTAAGTTAGGATTTTTTTTCTCTCAAAAGACCCCAAGGCCCACAAAGCAGGTAAAGAAAGCCCCATAGGCATAACTGCATGCAAAACAGCATTATCTTTGCCGGGATGAACAACAGGATTTTTATTACAGGCACCGGAACCGGCGTTGGCAAAACGGTAACTTCCGCCTGTGTAACCGAAGCACTGAAAGCTGACTACTGGAAGCCGGTACAAACAGGACTGGCAGAAGGTACAGATACCAACACCATCCGCTCTCTGCTCTCTAATAATATATCTCAATGCCACCAGGAGGTTTATGCGCTGAAAGAACCCGCATCGCCTCATCTGGCGGCCCGATTGGAAGGTGTCACCATACAGCCACAGGATATTTTGGCAAAGCTGGCGTCCTTCGATGTTAACAGGCCACTGGTGATTGAAGGCGCCGGAGGACTCATGGTACCTATCAACGAGGATATCTTTACCATCGACCTGATTAAAAGTATGGAGGCACGTGTCATAATTGCTGCCCGCAACTATCTTGGCAGTATTAACCATGCCATGCTTACCGCGAAAATGCTGCAATATGCAGGCATTCCCGTTGCTGGATGGATTTTTGGCGGCGACTGGCACTCCAATGAGGAGGATATCATCCGGTGGTCCGGAATACCCCGCATAGGCAGGATCAAAGAAGCTGAAACTGTCGGAAAGGCATTTATTTACGAACAGGCACAGTTGTTGACGCCTGCACTCAACCAACTAATCTGATGACAACGAAAAAGGATATACGAAAACAATTCCTGGAACAAAGACTCAACCTGGACGAGAACACCGCAGCCACATTAAACGCCGGATTGTTGTCGAACGTTCTGCAGCTCAACTTCTCAGGAATCCATTATATCCACGTTTTTTTGCCTATACTGGAAAAGAAGGAGGCCGACACCTGGCCCATTATTCATCAACTAAAGGCTAAATACCCGGAAATCCAGTGGATGCTGTCCAGGTCTGATATGAAAAATGGACAGATGACCCATTATCTCTGGACAGAAAATACTAACCTGGTAAAAAATAAATACGGTATCGCTGAACCAGATAGTAAGGACGAAGTTTCGCCCGAACTGGCAGACCTGGTGTTTGTCCCGCTGCTGGCATTCGATGAGGCCGGCCACAGAGTAGGCTATGGCAAAGGTATGTACGATGCATTCCTGAAAACCTGCCGCCCGGACGTAGTAACGGTAGGACTTTCGCTTTTCGGGCCCATCGCAGTCATACCAGAAACAGATCCCTGGGATATCCCGCTACAAACCGTGGTAACACCGGATCACATTTATCATCTGCAAAAAAAATAATAACGTGCTCAAATACTTATCCGTCTTACTCTATCCTTTTTCCCTGCTCTACGGACTCGTTATGTGGATACGGAACCGGTTCTACGATAAAGGCATCCTGACCGCTGTGGAATTTGATCTGCCCACAATTGCCTGTGGTAACCTGTCTGTAGGGGGTACTGGCAAAACACCGCATGTCGAATACCTGATACGCCTCCTGAAAACCCAGTTTCAGGTAGCCACCCTTAGCCGTGGTTATAACCGCCGTACCAGCGGATATATCCTTGCCGACCAACATAGCACTGCTGCTGATATCGGCGACGAGCCTATGCAGTTTCATGATAAGTACCCGGATATTCACGTTGCTGTAGGGGAGGAAAGAATGCTAGCCATTCCACAGCTCCTGATGGATGAACCAGGAACACAGGTAGTGCTGCTGGATGACGCTTTCCAGCACCGCTCCATTAAACCCGGGCTCAATATTATGATCACAGAGTACAACAGGAGATTTACTAAAGATCATGTGGTGCCTTTCGGGAGATTAAGAGAAGGACGTGCCGGATACGCCCGTGCAAATTGTATTATTGTTTCCAAGTGTCCGCCTGAAATGACCTTGGCAGAAAAGACCGCTATTGAAAAAGAAATTAACCCTTTGCCACATCAGCAGGTCTTTTTTACTACCTTGCAGTACGGGACCATGTATGACCTGATCACCCACGAGCCTGTAAATACGGCCGCTACCACCACAGTTTTGCTGGCATGTGGTATAGCCAGGCCGGAACCATTGCTGCAAAAACTAAGGAATTCCTTCAAAGAAGTGTTCCTGCTCCCTTTCCCGGACCATTACTACTATTCCGGAAGAGATATAGAGAAAATTAAAAAAGAACTGGGTGATTTACCAGGTGAAAACAAAATAGTAGTAACCACCGAAAAAGATGCTGTCAGATTACATCTTCTTAAAAAAGAACTGGCAGAACAAAACCTGCAGATGGCTGTTATGCCTGTTGAAATTGCATTTCTATTCGGTGGAGCTGAAACATTTAATCATTATATTTTTGATTACGTAGGCAGGTATTACCCTGCAACCAATCAATGAAGAACTACCCTGAAACATGAGTAAAAAGAAGAAAGATAAAAGAAACAGTAGCCAGAAGAAAACATTCAAAGGCGTGGTAGAAGTAACCCGCTCTGGAATGGCTTTCGTTATCGTACAAGGGCTTTCCCGCGATATCATGGTGAAACAGAAAAACCTGAATTCTGCCCTCGATAGTGATGAAGTACTGGTGGATATCATTAAACCAGCCCGCAATGAAGGACGACAAGAAGGCGTCATAACGGAGATCCTTAAACGAAATAAAACAGAATTTACCGGTACCCTCCAGGTAAGTAAAAACTTCGGCTTCCTCATACCTGAGAAAGGTATGTTCATGCCGGACATATACATCCCCGCCAATTCACTAGGCGACGCCAAATCCGGCGATAAAGCGGTGGTGAAGATCGTGGCCTGGGGCGAAAAATCACGTAAACCAGTAGGCGAGATCATAGAAATCCTTGATGCCAGCAATACCAATGACCTGGCCATGAAGGAAATCCTCATCGAAGCCGGCTTCCCACTCAACTTCCCTAAAGAAGTGATGGAAGAACTGGCATCGATCCAGGAAGATATAACGGAAGAGGAAATACGAAAACGTAAAGACTGCCGAGATATTCTCACCTTTACCATCGATCCGGTAGATGCAAAAGACTTTGACGATGCCATCTCCATTCGTCCGCTGAAAAACGGAATGTATGAAGTAGGTGTACATATCGCAGATGTCAGCCATTATGTAAAACCTGGTACCGCCCTGGACAAAGAAGCGGAGAGACGCGCTACCTCTGTATACTTGCCAGATCGCGTACTGCCGATGCTGCCGGAGAAAATCTCCAATGAACTTTGCTCCCTGCGCCCGCATGAAGAAAAATGTACTTTCTCGGCCATCTTCCAAATGAACGAAAAAGGTGAAGTAAAGCAACACTGGATAGGCCGTACCGTTATCTACTCCGATCATAGGTTTACCTATGAAGATGTACAGGAAATCATCGAATCCGGCGAAGGACAGTATAAAAACGAGATACTGCTGCTCAATAAAATGGCCCAGACCCTTCGTGCAGAACGCTTCGCAAAAGGAGCTATTAATTTTTCTTCCCAGGAAGTAAGATTTAAACTGGATGAAACAGGCAAGCCAATTGGCATTGTAATTAAGGAAAGCAAACAGGCCCACCAGCTGATTGAAGAGCTGATGCTCCTTGCCAACCGCACAGTAGCCACCTATGTTTCTAAAATTAAAGTCAACAAACAACCCGTTCCATTCCCTTACAGGGTGCATGATACACCAGATCCTGAAAAACTAAAAGTATTTGCCGGCTTTGCCTACAAATTTGGTTACCGCTTTGATCTGGGTACCCCGGATAGTATTGCCCGTTCCTTCAATAAAATGCTGGAAATGGTGCAGGGCAAGCCAGAACAGCATGTACTGGAAACGCTGGGTATCCGTACCATGGCGAAAGCTGCTTATACAGTAGATAACATTGGCCACTATGGATTAGGCTTTGAAGACTACTGCCACTTTACATCGCCCATACGTCGTTACCCCGATGTGTTGGTGCATAGAGTGGTGGCGGAATGCCTGGCGAATGATGTTCATCCTGATAAGCAGATGGAAAAGGAATGCCGTCATTGCTCCGAAATGGAACGTAAAGCCATGGAAGCAGAACGTGCGGCCAACAAATACAAGCAGGTGGAATATATGCAACAATACATTGGAGGCACCTTTAAAGGTGTTATCAGTGGTGTTGCGCACTTTGGCTTCTGGGTAGAAACCGTGGATACCAAATGTGAAGGCTTGGTAAGCATTCACAATCTCAACAAAAAAGAAGATTTCGTTTTCAACGAAGCTGAATATGCACTGGTTGGAACTGCCAGCGGACGCAGATTTAGAATAGGAGAGGAAGTGGAGATCAGGGTGGTATCTGCCAACCTGGCCAAACGTCAGTTGGATTATGAATTGGAAGAAGAGCTGCAGACCAATATCCCTGGTCGCAGACAACAACCTTCCAGACGTGAACAACAACAGCAGCAACAGCAACGCTTCCAACAGCCAAACCAACAACATCCTAAGAAGAAAAAGAAAAAAGATAAGAAACAGTATATCCCGCAAGCCGCGTCTAAAGAGCAAAATGAGATACAGGCCGCGGATGTGCCACCAATCGATCTGCCAGTAATTTCTGAAAGTATAATTACACCGCCGGAAGTGCCGGCAGCACTGCAGCCTGTTCTTCATACGGAAGAACTACAACAGGCGCCAGTGCTGGAGAAAGCGCCGGAACAGGCGCCACAGGAAGTTTTCATGCCGGAACCTACTGCAGATATGCCAGTTCCGAGCAAGAAAACAAAAGCTAAGAAAGCCACTAAAGTGCCTGCATCCACTACGCCAGCAGCAACGCCTAAAGAAGGCGTCAAAGCTAAGCCCGTAACGGTGGCAGCACCAGTTGCTAAAAAAGAAAGAACAGCGAAGGTGGCAGCTAAGGCGTCGACAACAGGCGCAAAGAAAACAGCAACGACTAAAGTAGAAAAAGTACCTGCTAAAAAAGCCGCTGTTGCTAAAGTAGCCACGCCTAAAAAGGCCGCGAAAACAGTTCAGAAGCCCGTTGCCGTAAAAAAAGCTTCCAAAGCTGAAAAACCGGTAGTGAAGAAAAATACACCTACAAAGGCTACTGCAAAAGCAGTTAAAAAAGTAACAGCTCCTTCAAAAGTAGCAGTGAAGAAAACTGTTGCTAAGAAAGCGGCAGCACCAGTAGCAAAGCCTAAGAAAGCAGCTGCTACAGTGAAACCGGCAACACCTAAAAAAGCGGCCGCTAAAAAAGCAACTGTTAAAAAAGCAGCTGCAACGAAAGTTACCGCTAAAAAGGCGACGCCGAAAAAAGCAGTCGTTACTAAACCTGCACCGAAAAAAGCAGCGGCTAAAAAGGCCGCCGCCAAAAAAGCAGTGCCGAAAAAAGTAGCTAAACCGGTAAAGAAGGCAGACACAAAAAAAACAGGTAAGAAGAAAAAATAATTTCAACTGAATAACAGCAATGCAATCGTTTCAAGAGTTAATAGCGCAGTTTACCAAGTACTTTGATCAACTACAGTTTCCAGCAGAACCCAGCCGTTTGTATAAAGCAGCCGGCCATATACTGGAAATGGGAGGTAAGAGAATCCGTCCTGTTTTGTGCCTGATGGGCAACGAACTATTTGATAGCCTGCACCCGGACGCATTCCAGGCTGGTAGCGCCATTGAGCTCTTCCATAACTTTACGCTTATCCATGATGATATCATGGACAAGGCACCTCTACGTAGAGGAAAACCTACTGTGCATACCGTTTACGGCGACACCGCAGCCATTCTTTCTGGTGATGTCATGCTGATTAATGTTTACGAAAGACTGAATAAAGTCAACGCAAACTATCAGAAAAAACTTACCACCGTTTTTAATAAAGCTGCTATTGAAGTGTGTGAAGGTCAGCAACTGGACATGGACTTCGAACATCTCGATCCGGAAGCAGTCGATTACCAATCCTACGTAAATATGATTGGCCTGAAAACCTCCGTACTGCTGGCTGCCAGCTTGCAGATGGGCGCTATTATTGGCGGCGCCAGCGAAGGTAATCAGGAGCACCTCTATGCATTCGGTAAAAATATCGGTATTGCCTTCCAGATCCAGGACGACTTCCTGGATGCCTTTGGGGATCCTGAAAAATTTGGTAAACAACAGGGAGGAGATATTCTTGCAAATAAAAAGACTTTCCTGCTGCTGAAAGCTTTTGAGCGTAGCAATGATGCGCAGAAAGCTGAATTACGCGCATTGCTCGATTCAGAACCTGCAGATAAAGTAGAACGCGTACTGGCTATCTTCCGCGATTGTAAAGTAGATGAGTGGGCAGAGAAAGAGAAGGAGAGATTTACTGCACTGGCTTTTGAAAATCTCGAAAATATTGCTGTACTCAGCAATCGTAAAGAGGCTTTAAAAGACCTGGCTAATTATTTGCTCAACAGACAGCAATAAAATATTGATAATAAATAAAAAAGGCCATCTCTATCAAATAGAGATGGCCTTTTTTGTGACTGTATTTGCTGTTGCGGAATTTTTTATTACTTTTTCCCATATATTCGCGCCTTTAATATTTAATAAAAGCATAACTGTAATATCCTTGCCGATGTCCAATTCGCTGTTTCGTAAAAAATCGCTTACTACCATATTGAAAGATGCTAATGCAGGTTTGGGTGACGGGCATGAAACAGGGGGACTTCACAAAGTACTCGGGGTAAAAGACCTGACCGCAATGGGTATTGCAGCCGTAATTGGTGCCGGAATTTTCTCTACTATCGGAGAAGCTGCCTTTCATGGTGGCCCGGGTGTATCCCTTCTTTTCGTTATCACTGCCGTTACCTGCGGCTTCTCTGCACTCTGCTATGCTGAATTTGCCTCCAGGGTACCAGTATCTGGTAGTGCTTATACCTATTCTTACGTAACTTTTGGTGAACTGGCTGCCTGGGTGATAGGCTGGGCGCTGATTCTTGAATATGCGATTGGTAATATTGCCGTGGCCATATCCTGGAGCGGCTATTTCAATAACCTCCTCAAAGGCTTTGGTATTGGATTCCCCGACTGGCTAACCAATAACTATGATAGCGCCTCACCGGAAGTATTTGCTAATGCACCACACATTGCCGGATTGCCAGTGATTTTGAACCTGCCTGCTTTCATTGTAGTAGTACTCATCACTTACCTGGCTTATGTAGGTATCCGGGAGAGTAAGCGCAGTGCCAATTTCATGGTAGGCCTCAAGATCTTAGTTATCATTTTCGTAATCGTTGTTGGATTCTTTTATGTAAATAAAGCGAATTGGACTCCTTTTATGCCTAATGGTTTCTCTGGAGTGCTGAAGGGCGTATCGGCTGTATTCTTTGCCTACATTGGTTTTGATGCTGTGAGCACCACGGCCGAAGAATGTGCCAATCCACAACGAGATCTGCCCAAAGGGATGATTTACTCGCTGATTATTTGTACCGTATTATATATTCTTATTTCATTTGTACTCACCGGTATGGTGCCCTTCTTTGAGCTGAAAGTAGCCGATCCGCTGGCTTTCGTGTTTGATAAAGTAAACCTCTCCTGGATTAGCTACCTCATTAGCGCCAGCGCAGTTATTGCGACTGCCAGCGTACTACTGGTATTCCAGATCGGACAACCACGTATCTGGATGAGTATGAGCCGTGATGGTCTGTTGCCTAAACAATTCAGCAAGATCCATCCTAAATTTAAAACACCTTCCTTCGCTACAATCGTTACTGGTATTATAGTTGGTGTTCCGGCTTTATTCCTTAACCTGACTATCGTAACAGACCTGACCAGTATCGGTACTTTGTTTGCCTTTATCCTGGTTTGTGGTGGTGTGTTGATGCTGCCACCACAGGAAAAAAGTGCAGAGAAACGTTTCAGGATGCCATATATCAGCAGTCGCTATATCGTGCCTTTGATTATCCTCATATTATTAGGTTTTTTCCATGGTGAAATCGGCAACAGGCTCTCGTTTGATGGCGGCTGGAATGTATGGAAACACAATATTCCCTTCTTCCTCTTTGTAATTGTAACCTGCATCACAGTGGTACTTTCCGTAAGCAAACAGCTGTCGCTGATCCCAGTGCTGGGAATGCTGAGCTGCTTCTACCTGATGACGGAAATCGAGCTGAAAAACTGGATCGTTTTCTCGATCTGGCTGATTATTGGTTTAACAATTTATTTCAGCTACAGTTATACCCACAGTAAGCTCCGGAAACAATAATCTTCGTAACTTCAGTGTAGCTCTTTGAACCATAAAATTCAATTTTATGAGCACACTACAACAAATCGAAAAATGGGGCAATGCACATCACCCCAAATGGCTTGATTTTGTCCGTATCGCATTAGGCTGCTTCCTGATGTACGTAGGTATCATCTTTGTCCAGCACAGGGATGCATTGACCGTCATCATTAAGGACAGCCCGGCGTTGGCAGCAGTGTCATTCGGCATTGCGCACTACATCGTATTTGCGCACACAGTAGGTGGTTTATTCATTGCTATGGGGCTTTTCACCCGCTTGGCCGCACTATTGAACATCCCGGTGTTATTGGGGGCATTGTTATTTGTGCACTCACGCACAGGGCTGTTCCAGGTTTATCCGGTGCTTGGCCTTTCTCTACTCGTTTTAGTCTTGCTGATTGTTTTTCTGGTAGTCGGTAGTGGTCGGCTTTCTGCAGACGACTTTATGCGCCGTCATCCAGAACCTAAACACAGCCGGCACTATTCAGGTGGTGTCAGGGACTAGCCTGTAAATGGCTTAAAATCAGGGTGTTTGTTAACCCTCTATTCCACAGGCAAGCGCCTGCGTTAAATTTTTTTTCCTCTTATCAAGCCTTCTCTCTCAGTCTTTTGCGTCTCTGCGCAAAAAAAATTAGCTTTGTAGCAAGAATGCATTTATGAAATACGAAATAGGAGACAAGGTCCTGCTGTTAAGTTCCAAAGAGGAAGCTACAGTTGTAGACGTTGTGAATGATAACATGGTAATGATAGACGTAAAAGGAACTGCTTTTCCAGTATACCTGGACCAGATAGACTTTCCTTACTTCCATCGTTTTACCAAGGAGAAGCTGGTGAAACCCAAGCCCAAATTAATTCCTGGCGACGAAATAAAAGTAGACCGCCGCAAATATGAAGACCTGAAAACGGATAAAGGCATGTTCCTGTCTGTATTACCCGTTTATCAGCATGATGGTTTTGACGAAACAGTGAAGCTGATGAAGTTTCATCTGTTTAATGATACGCCACATGCCATGCGTTTTTATTTCCAGGTATGGTTGGGCAACAAGATGGACCTGGAGATTAAGAATGAAATTCATCCTTATAATCACTTCTATCTGACAGACCTGATGTTTGAATCGCTGAATGATAACCCGCGGTTCGAATTCACCTTTGTACTGAAAGATCCACAGCCTAACCTGGCTACTACCGTTAAGAAAACATGGAAGATCAAGCCTAAGCAGATGTTTGTGCAGCTGGAAGAATTGCGCACAAAGGCAGAAGCTACATTGACTATTCCTTTGTTCGAAAAATATCCTGATAAAGAACCGGAGCCGGAACCAGCACCTGCGCCAGCAGTGACGGAAACGAGCAAAAACAAGAAGGCGAACATCAAGCCAATTGGTTCTGGAAGTATGGCTAGCTTGCTGAGCAAAATTCAGCTACAGCCTGAGACTACCCTGGAGCCTAAGCATGAAGTAGACCTTCACATTGAAAAATTGGAAAAAAACTGGAAAGGCCTTAGCAACATTGCTATTTTAGCCATACAGTTAAATGCTTTCCAGCGTTATCTGGATCTGGCCATCTCCCATAAATTACATCACATGATTGTGATCCATGGTGTTGGTACAGGTAAGCTGAGAGATGAGATTCACGGTGTGCTCAGACAAACACCAGAAGTTGCAAACTTTGTAAATCAATACCATGGCCGATATGGTTATGGTGCCACTGAGATAAATTTTCGCTAGCTGGTAACAGCCATGGTAAAGGGATTGAAAGGATTAATCTTTTCAATCCCTTTTCTGTTGCAGGTTTCCGAAATCTTTTACGTAACTTCGCACACTAACTACAAACCGTGCTATCGTCTTTTCGACTTGAGCGGAAAGAAGGAAAGTCTGGACAGCGCAGAGCAACGCACCACCTAACGGGTGGGGCTATTTCTTTGAAATAGAACAGCAAGTGCCACAGAAAATTACCGCCACTACTTGTAGGGGTAAGGGTGAAAATGTGGGGTAAGAGCCCACGGCGTAGACAGGTAACTGTATATGCGGGTAAACCTTGCGTGCTGAAATGCCATGTATACGGTCTTTAAGGGTTGCTCGCCCGTTGACCGAGGGTAGGCAGATACAGGCGGTGTGTGAACATCGTCGTAGATAAATGATAGCAGGTCTCTGGCAACGGGGATTACAGAATCCGGCTTACAGGTTTGTAGTTTTTTTTCTTCTCTACTGCTTTGAAATTACAGAATAACCTCATAACTTCTTCCTCAAATTATTTCCCCTATGATGAACGAAAGAGACGAACGGACCTGGGTGACCTTACTGCATTTGTCAGGGTTACTAGGCTACTATTTCTTTGGTTGGGCCGGCAATGTCTTGCTGGTATTTATTCTTTGGCTGATCAAACGCAGTGATTCCACTTTTGTAGACGAACAAGGAAAAGAGGCGCTGAATTTCCAGCTGACGATCAGTATTTTGTCTTTAATACTGGTGATTGTTGCTGGTATTATTACTGGCATATGGGCCTTCGGCAATGCGATTATTTTCGGAGGCGGAATGCATGTATTTCACTTCGGGCTGAGCTTTGGTGGTATTTATTCCATTCTGAAAATCGTCAATTTGGTATTCTCCATTATAGCAGCTATTGCGGCAAATAAAGGAGAGCATTATCGCTATCCGATTGCTATCAGGCTGGTAAAATAATGTAGGCATCTACCTAAAATAAAACCGGGGCTAAACAGGATTTTCCTGATTAGCCCCGGTCTCTTTAAATGGATATCTGTCTAGTTCTTGCGTACAGGCTTCATTTTCGCCTTATGTTGCTTTTTAGGAGCAACCCTGTCGCCTTTGATAGTAGCGGCTAATTTGAGCGCTTCATAAGCATTTACGATACCACCGGTTACGGAGAGATCACTGAAATTTACCTCCGCACCTGAGTCACCAGGTTTGTTGACCATGGTGCTGCCGTCAGGCAATGGAGTAGCGCTTTTTTCCAGTACATATTTCAGCTGTTTTGCGCTGAGATCAGGGTAGTAGGAGAGCACCAATGCTGCTACGCCGGTAACCACTGGAGCTGCCATACTGGTACCACTGGCACTTCTATATTTATTGCCGCCTGGCGCGGTAGACAGGATGTCTACTCCAGGTGCAAAAAGATCAACGTTATGTTTGCCATAGTTAGAGAAGCTGGCTACTTTATCGCGTTGACGACCAGTACCGATTGCGCCTACAGTTACAAAGTTGGTCGCTTTACCACCACTGAGATAGTTCGGGTTAGGGAAATTATCAACGCTGTCAACATCAACACCGTCGTTGCCGGCTGCATGTATCAGCAATACACCTTTCGACTCTGCATATTTTACGGCATCATCAACCCACTCTTTATGTGGTGAGAAAGGTTTGCCAAAGCTCATGTTGATGATTTGAGCGCCATTGTCTACCGCATAGCGGATGGCCAGGGCCACATCTTTATCGCGTTCGTCGCCATCAGGCACGGCTTTAATCGGCATGATGCTAACATTGTCGGCAATACCATCTATACCAACACCATTGTTGCGTACCGCGCCAATGATACCGGAAACGTGTGTGCCATGGAAACTGAAGGTACCCATAACATCATTGTTGCCATATTTGCGATCGTTGATATCATCCCATTTATCGCCAACGATTTTTTCTCTGTTAGCGTTGGGTTGTATGTCTGTTGCTTCTGCTTTACGTTTGGTTTCTGCTACATATTCATCGAATTCGGATTTGAATTCATTAAATGAGGCAGGGATTTCGTCGCCGGCATTTTTCAGGATGCGGGTGATAAAATTGCGGGCCAGCAGTACGTCCTGGCTGGTTGTCTGGATGCTGTCCAGCTGCGTTAATGTGAAATCATTCGTGTGGAGATAATCTTTCAGAATGCTTTCGCATTTGTTCAGGTTTTGCTGGAGCATAGACATGGTTTTGTACGTATGCTTGTTTTGATTGGCAGGTTTTTCGATTCTGTCCTGCAGTTTCAACCACTCAGCGTATTCTTTAGAATTATGGTCCAGTGCGGAGTCTGGGTTATTGTATTTGTGTTTGATGCGATAATATTCGCGAGTAGCTTCATCAGAATCTTCTTTCAGACTGCTGCCGTCTTTAGCACCCAAGAAGTTCCAGCCGCGTACATCATCGATGTAGCCGTTGCCGTCATCATCTTTTCCGTTATTAGGTATTTCTCCTTTGTTGATCCAGATTATAGATTTAAGATCTTCATGGAGTGTATCTATGCCTGAATCGATTACAGCTACGATTACAGGAGTACTTTTTTTGCCTTTCAGCAATTCTTTGTAGGCTTTTTCCACGCCGGTACCGTAAACACTGTCGGTATCGAAGCTCAGCAGCTGCCAATTTTTAGGCACTGAGGGGTTGCTTTGTGCCTGAGTGGTGGAATTGAATGCAGTTAACATTGCTACACATCCTGCCACGACAGCCATCTCCCGACTAAACAATTTCATGTTCAACATTTTCCCGATATATGAGTAAAAATAAACTAGATAGGTTAAAGATATGGAAAAAGCGGTATAACATTAAATTTTAGTGATAAGCGCGTTCTCACCTAGTTGATTGGTTATAATTGGTTAGGAACTAAGCGGCTACAGGCATGTACTAAAAAATATTTACATTGATTCTGTCGCTTTTACACCTTGAAAAACATGGATTGTATGTCAGAAATTACCTTTGTAGCACAAACGTTGAATATGAATATTCAAAAATTAGTTTCATATTTATGGTCTGAAGAGTATAGGATAGCATCTCTTGCTATCAGATATTTTTCTCATAAGCATGGTTTCCGTTTAACGAAAAGCGGGGTTTTCCAGCCTCGCTAGTATTTTTTGAAATCCATGCTTCGTCGATGTATGTAGAGATGCCTTCAAACGGTAACCATCTAAGGTATCGGAGGGGCGTAAAGAATTTTGTCAACCGCTTTTAAAGATCTGATCGGGCAGTAACCTCCTGAAGTGAAATTAAAAGCTCCGACGCAAGGCGTCGGAGCTGGAAAAACCGGAATAAATTCCACCCTATTTTACAAATCAAATTTGATTCCCTGGGCCAAAGGCAGGCTGGAGGAATAATTGATAGTATTGGTTTGTCTGCGCATATATCCTTTCCATGCATCAGAGCCACTTTCACGGCCGCCACCTGTTTCTTTTTCACCACCAAAAGCACCACCGATTTCAGCACCGGAAGTACCGATGTTTACGTTGGCAATGCCGCAGTCGGAGCCGGCTGCAGAAAGGAATTGTTCTGCTTCTCTGAGGTTAACCGTCATAATCGCAGAAGAAAGGCCTTGTGGCACATCATTCTGTATAGCGATAGCTTCAGTAAGCGTTTGGTATTTCATCACGTATAGGATCGGTGCAAATGTTTCGTGTTGTACGATTTCATAGAAGTTTTCTACTTCGGCGATACAAGGTTTTACATAGCAACCGGATTCATATCCTTTGCCTTCGAGCACGCCGCCATCAACTAGGAATTTACCGCCTTGTTGTTTGATGGCTTCGATGCTTTTCAGGTAGGCAGCTACCGCATCTTTGTCGATGAGTGGGCCTACGTGGTTGTTTTCGTCTAGTGGATTACCGATCCTTAGCTGTTCATAGGCCAGCACCAGGCGTTGGGTAAATTCATCATATACTTTTTCATGGATGATGAGACGTCGGGTGGAGGTACAGCGTTGTCCGGCAGTACCTACTGCGCCAAATACTGCGCCAATCAGCGACATATCGAGATCAGCATGTTCTGAAATGATGATAGCATTGTTGCCGCCGAGTTCCAGAATTGTACGTCCGAGGCGGCCCGCAACAGTGGCTGCTACGGCCTTACCCATACGGGTAGAACCGGTAGCGGATACCAATGGTATACGGGAGTCTGCAGACATCCATTCGCCGGCATCGCGGGCGCCGGTGATGAGGCAACATACGCCTTCAGGAACATTGTTTGCTGCGAATACGGTGGCGACTATACGTTGACAGGCTAATGCTGTAACAGGTGTTTTTTCTGATGGCTTCCAAATGCAGACATTTCCGCAGATCCATGCCAGCATAGAGTTCCAGCTCCATACAGCTACAGGGAAATTGAATGCGGAAATGATACCGGTAATACCTAATGGATGCCATTGTTCGTACATACGGTGACCAGGTCTTTCGGAATGCATGGTGAGGCCATGTAACTGGCGACTGAGTCCTACGGCAAAATCACAGATATCGATCATCTCCTGTACTTCTCCAAGGCCTTCCTGCAGGCTCTTTCCCATTTCATAGGAAACAAGGCGTCCCAGGTCATGTTTATGTTTACGTAGTGCTTCTCCGATTTGTCTAACGATTTCGCCGCGGCGTGGAGCTGGCCACTGGCGCCATGTTTTGAATGCTTCATGTGCAGTAACTACAACAGCATCAAAATCTTCCTTGCTGGCAGATTTTACGGTAGCGATGACTTTATTATCTACCGGAGAATAAGAAGTAATATCGGGGCCACCGCCGGGAAGCCAGTGCTGTCCTGTACTTACGCCGCTTTGATGTCCGTCGATACCGAATTCTTTCAGAATATTTTCCATGATCATTTTTTGTTGATGAACGATATTACTGAGGCAGTATATAAAAATTATTTAAGCGTTTTTTTTAGTCTGTTCAGTATAGGTGCTTTCGAAGATTTTATCTGCATTACCTGTTTCGAAGCCATCACGGCGATGTTCGCGTTTGATGGCGGTAGGAGGAAGGTCTTTGAATGCAGGTAATATCTTACGTTCAGCGAATTCCACATATGAGCCGGCGATTTCATAATGTTCGTCGTTAGCGAATGTAGCCTCTATCATCCTTGCTATGGTGGCGCTTTGCAGCAGGTTGCCGTCTGGACTTGTTTTTATTTTTCCGCCGGCGTCGTTGAGTACAAAGCCATTTCTTTCCAGGAAGGTATTGAATTCCGCGATGGTATTGTATCCTTGCGGGAGGTTATGTACGCTTACTGTAAAGTGATTCAGGTAATAGCGGTTATAGATAACCCAGGCAGCATATTCGCTTTCAGCGGCGAGTATTTTAAAATCTTCCAGGGTAGGAGTGCGCCATAATCCGCTATGCAGAAATGTATCAACAATTTTACTATCCTCCAGGTTCAGTGCGTCTACAGGATCGCTTTTTACTTCGGAGGTATAGCTAAGAATTATTTCCTGTGCTTTAGGGCTGAGGTCTTTCACACGAAGTTCGCTGATAAAGATCCTTGGGTATTGCGGAGAAGGAGGTGCATACCACCATGCGTCGAGTTTCTTACCAGCGAAGTGAAAGGCATCTTTCTTCTGATAACCATAGTGCAGGAAAATTTTTTCCAGTGACTGTACGCCCAGCTGGGGCACGCCCATGGTACGGAAAGCAATATGATCGTTTTCGATATCTCCTGCCGATTGAATAATTCCTTCTTTGATCATGGCATTTACAACGCCGGCAACATCCGGAACACGTTCCATGTAGCGGCTCATCAGGCCCTGTAAAATCTCACTAAGCATATCTCTTGTATTAATTCTTATTATAGTAGGCAGCAAACCTGTTGGTGATCAAGTCCTGGAACAGCACATCTTCCTGACGAACGAAGCCCTGAGACGGCAGTAATCCTTTACTATGCAGGTCTATCACTGCGCAGGCTGCACCTGCGGTAGTCAACTGTATGGCGGTAAAATCTTTGCCTTCGATGGCTTGGTTGTAGATTTTACGTGAATAGGAACGTTGTACGGAGCGTCCGTTCACGGTGCCGGATACAGATACGAATACCAGAACTACATCCTGTGGGGTGAAAGGTATGCTATCCTCCATAATTTCCTTCAAAACGGCTCTTTTTTTATTCAATTTTAACTCATTGAGTAAAATCTTCATAAGATGGCAATGGCCTGGATATCTGACAGTTTTATAGTCCAGGTTGTAGACTTTACCATCGAGTATTTCGGCTAAAGCGGAGAGGCCGCCGGAGGTATTGAAAGCTTCATATTCAATACCATCGAGGGCAAATTTTTCGTAGCCTTCCATTGGCATTACTTCCTTACGTACGCCTTCATGAATGGCATCACAAGGGTTGCAATATTCGTTGATAAGCCCGTCTGTGCTCCAGGTGAGGTTGTACATGAGGCTGTTGGTAGGAAACTGTGGGAGGGCGCCTACACGGAGTCTTACGCTTTCTAATTCATCGAACTGTTTGGCGATGTCATAGGCCGCGATGCTGATGAATCCTGGGGCTAGGCCGCATTGGGGCATAAAGGAGACGCCTGCCGTTGCTGCGATGTCTCTGATGGCATTGGTGGTGGCCACATCTTCTGTAAGGTCGAAGTAGTGGGTGTTGGTTTTTGCGGCAGCAGTGGCAATTTTTACGTTGAGGAAGTAAGGGCAGGCGCTCAATACAATATCCTGCGCTACCAGGGCTTGTTCCAGGGCAGTTTGGTCATTAACGTCGAGTAACAATGGAGAAACGCCGGGTGATGCGTGTTTTTCAAGCATCAGTGGGTTGCTGTCTGCCATGGTAACCTGGTAGTCGCCGGATGTTTGTAAAAGAAATGCAGCGGTTTCGCCGATCTTGCCGGCGCCGATAATGGTGATCTTTTTCATATCTAAATGGAATTGGATTAATGAAAAAATCAGACTAACGCTAACGACTATACGAAAAAGTAGACATAAGATATCCTAGTGAGATATCTCCCTGCAAAAGCATAAAAATATTATGCGGTCAGCAGGTAGGATTGCTAACTTTTACGAATACGCGCAAAGCATTTACAGTAATGGTTACTGTAAAAAAATAGTGCTGATGGAAATAAATGGGAATATGGGAGATATGTACCCCTAGCCGATCAAGGCACGTGGGAGCAAGTGCTCCGCAGATAGGAGAGTAGAGAAAGCTGTATGTTTAACAGGTAGTTCATATCTATCCAGCGAATATAAGAAATTATTTCTTTTAATAAATTATATCTGGATATTTTTTCTGGAGAGCGGGAAGATAATTCTACTAATTAGTGTAGAATCGAAGAGGGTATATCAAGCGTTAGTGTATCTGAAGACCGCATTGCTGCGATGGGCTGGCGCCCAATATTTAACGGTTGATATACCCTCTGAAAAAGGTTAATATTGTTCGTTGTCGCTAGGGAAGTCTCTGTCTTTCACATCTTTGATGTAAGACTTCGTAGCATTGTAAATTTCACCGTACAGATCGAGGTAACGACGCAGGAAGCGTGGTTTGAAATCTTTATTGATACCGAAGATATCATGCATTACCAGTACTTGTCCATCTACATATTTACCAGCGCCGATACCAATGATAGGAATCTGCAGTTCTTCTGCTACGCGTTTGGCAAGGAGTGCAGGGATCTTTTCCAATACGATGGCAAAACAGCCGGCATCCTGCAATAATTTAGCATCGCTGATCAGTTTGGCGGCTTCCGCTTCTTCTGTGGCTCTTACTGCGTATGTTCCGAATTTGTAGATAGATTGAGGGGTGAGTCCGAGGTGTCCCATCACAGGTACGCCTGCAGAGATAATGCGTTTTACTGACTCGATAATTTCTTCACCGCCTTCTATCTTAACACCGTGTGCACCAGTTTCTTTCATGATGCGGATGGTAGAATTCAGCGCTTCCTTGGAATTGCCCTGATAAGAGCCAAAAGGAAGGTCTACCACTACAAAACAGCGTTTTGCTGCCCTGACAACAGAAGAGGCGTGGTAGATCATCTGGTCCAGTGTAATAGGCAGTGTCGTTTCGTGACCAGCCATTACATTGGAGGCGGAATCTCCTACCAGCAGCATGTCTATACCTGCATCATCCAGGACGCGGGCCATAGAATAATCGTAGCAGGTGAGCATGGAAATACGTTCACCATCTACCTTCATCTTCTGCAATACATGCGTTGTTACACGCTTTATTTCTTTATTCACAGACATAAGCAGTATGTATTTGCTTACGCAAAGGTGGGGATATAAAAAATAAAATGGAAATGTTTTTTACAGCCGGGCAGTTGCTGCGGCGATTTCAGCATGGAGTGCATGAATCAGTCCATCGGCGAGCCCGATTTTAGGAACAAAAATTTCCGGCGTATCTGCCCAGCGCATTACATTGATATAGATCTGTAATGCAGGTACAATCACGTCTGCACGATCTTCTCTCAGGTTATAGATATGAATTCTTTCTTCTACGGAAAAGCTACTGAATTCTTTATAGTAATCTTTGAGGGTATCCAAAGAAAGTGGTTTGCCTTCCTTGCGTTTTGATAAAGAGAAGACTTTGTTGATGTTTCCACCGGAGCCAATAGCAACTACGGGGCCGACCCCACGAAGATTATTTTTCAGGAAATCTTTCATCTGCTGCCAGGAACCGTCGGCCACCTGGTTATGCAGCAATCGGATAGTCCCGATATTAAACGACTCCTTGAAGATCAACTCTTTTTTGCTGAAAAAGGTAAGCTCTGTACTACCACCGCCTACATCAATATAGAGATAGGATTTAGAGCTATCCAGTTGTTCGGCAACGTGGTTTTCATAAATAAAGGAAGCTTCTTCCTGGCCGCTGATGATCTTGATGTCGATACCAGTCTGTTCTTTGACTTCGCTCAAAATAGCCATGCCATTTTGCGCGTCGCGCATGGCAGAGGTGGCGCAGGCTTTCAGGTATTTTACTTCGTAGACATCGAGCAGAAGTTTATAAGCGCGGATAGTATCTATCAGGCAAGTGGCTCTTTTTTCAGAGATCATCTGGGTGGCAAACACATCAAAACCCAAGCGCAATGGTACTCTCACCAAATTCACTTTGGTAAAGTCCATCTTGCCCGCATTATTGGGAGATGCCTCGGAAATAAGCAGTCTGGCAGCATTTGATCCTATGTCTATCGCAGCTAACTTCATCTACACGAATTGATTAAGTCGCAAAAGTACGTAATTCCGAATAATGATCCAGTGACCTGAGGGAAATATCAACATTTCTTAACAGAAACAATACCAGTAATCGCTTACTGGTATTGTTTTTCTTGTAAATATTTTAACGTTTCAACCTGAGAGCGGATTTTTTTATCGCCGTCACGTTTATATTCATTTTTCTGTTCGTTATCCAATATTCTTGCTTTCACGTTGCCGCTAAGCTGGATATTGAGAATATCTTTCAGCTCTTTTTGAATGGAAGGATCTGTGATAGCTACTGCGGCTTCCACGCGATGGTCCAGGTTGCGGATCATCCAATCGCAGGAGGCAATGATCACTTTTTCCTGTCCGCCATGATGGAAAATAAATACCCTGGCATGTTCGAGATATTCATCTACAATACTAACTGCATGGATATTTTTCTTCCACTTTTTATTCTCCGTATAGGCGCAACAGATACCTCTGATAATCATCTTGACATCCACGCCTGCTTTGGCAGCATCGTATAATTTACCAATCAGCATTTCATCAGAAAGAGAGTTCATTTTGATGATTATGCTGGCCTTTTTCTTATTACGTGCGTTTTTAATTTCTCTGTCTATCAAGCGCAGGAAGGTCTCGCGCATATTGAGCGGACTAACAGGCAGCGTTTTACATCCTTCCAGAATTTTGATATCATGTTTGGGATTTTCCAGGTAAGTGAAAATGCGATTGATATCCGCCATGATAGCCCTGTTAGCGGTGAGCAGACAATGATCACCGTAGATGCGCGCTGTTTTTTCATTGAGGTTACCGGTGCTTACAAAGCCACACTGAATGGTTTTGTTACCGATACGTTTTTTGATCACGCAGAGTTTTGCATGGACTTTCATATTAGGTACACCCAACAATACTTTCACGCCTTCTTCTTCCAATCTGGATTTCCAGTCGAGGTTAGCTGCTTCATCGAAGCGGGCGCGCAATTCCAGCACTACTGTTACCTGTTTCCCATTACGTACTGCGTTGACGAGTGCGTTGATGATCTTAGAGTTCCTTGCCAGTCGGTATGCGGTAATTTTAATGGAGGAAACATTCGGATCGATAGCTGCTTCTCGTAAGAGATCAATGATAGTATCAAAGGAGTGATACGGGAAATGCAGCATTACATCTTGTCGCTGTACCACATGCATTACGCTGGAGGCGTTGAGAAACAGGGGATGTATAAACGATTTGCGATGGCTATGCGGCGGGAATATGGACTCCGGGAAGTCCATGAAGTCCTTGAAGTTATGGATACGCGCACCCGGAATGAGGTTATCTTTTCCACTCAGGCCTAGTCGGCGTATCAGGTATTCCAGCAGCAAAGGATCGATATCTTTATCATATACAAACCTTACCGGTTTGCCTTTACGTCTGTCTTTGAGCCCTTTTTCTATCTGGTGAATGATGCTGTCAGCGATATCGTTATCGATGTCCAATTCCGCATCCCTGGTCACTTTAATGATATGGGATGAGAATTTATCAAAGCCGAAATAGGAGAAGATATTTGGCAGGCAGAATCTCACTACATCTTCCAGCAGGATAATATTATGCTCTCCTGGTTTAGAAGGGAGGATGATAAATCTTGGTAAAACTGATGTAGGAATTTCTATCAGTGCGAATTTCTGGCCAATGGAATTATCCTGTTTCGCCAGCACACAACCAAGGTAGATGGACTTATCACGGAGGTTCGGAAACTGTTGAATGCTTTCGATCATCAGCGGGATGATATTGGTACGAACCTGCTCGTTGAAGTATGTGAGAACGAATTTCTGTTGTTCTTTATTGAGTTGTTTTTCTGTGCGCAGGAAGATTCTTTCATCTTCCATTACCTCGTTGATATCTTTCCAGATTCTATCGAATTCGCGTTGTTGTTCGATTACGATGGATTGGATGTTGTCAATAATTTTTCCGGGGTTTTCTTCGAGGTGCATTTTAGCAGATTTCCCGAATGATAACATTCTTTTCAGGGTGGCAACGCGTACGCGGAAGAACTCATCAAGGTTATTGGAAAATATACCGAGGAAGCGTATCCTTTCGTACAATGGCACTGTTTTATCGGCGGCTTCCTGTAGGACTCTAGCGTTGAATGCCAGCCAGCTGACATCTCTGGCTATCATTTTCCGTTTTTGTTCCGGGGCCTTTTTGGTGGCGGGCTTTTTTTGTATTACTTGATTGGGCATTGTTAAAATTTCCAGGTTCTCACTATACGGCAAACGCATACGCTCTATTTTACATTCAAAAATTTCACATTAAAAGAATGTGCGATGATACGGATTTAGGACAATTGCGTGTATTAAATTAAAGTTAATGAAAAACTAGTTAAGACAGCTGGGAAAAGGAAATAAAAAGGGCTAATCAGCAAGTATGAACAGGTTGTCATGTTTTATACTTGCTGATCAGCCCAGGTTATACATCAATTACTGTTAAATGGCTGTTTGGACAGTGTTGGCTGGCGTTTCAGTGGTTGTTACAGCTTTCTTCCTCCATTTCCAATGCCAGTAAAGATAGGTGAGCATAAAGAGGAAGAGCGGGATCACCTGAAACCGGAAGCGCATATTTTCTCCTAATTCCAGGAGATTACCTGCCAGTGCGAGGTATTGGATATTGAATGCACAATAGATCACTGCAATGTCCTGCCATTGCCATTTCTGGGTGCCTTTTAATACATTTTTAAATCTTTTCAGCAGTATCACTACCAGTGCAGTAAAGGAGAAAAGATAGGCCAGGAAAAGGATGGCATTGGTCAGGAATACATAATCTTTATAAATGGGAATGTATCCCAGGTTGAAGAAATTTTCGTAATCAATGATTTTGCTTCTGTTCTTTTTAAAGGCAAAATAATTGGTAGCGGGAGAGAAGTAAAGTGTCGTGGATGTTTTTATGAGCGACAGGTAAGGCTTTGGATTGCTTTTGAGGCAGGCGATGGAAGCTTCCTGGAATTTATCAGATATCCAGATGTATTGGATGTTGTTGAAATTACATTCACTGGAGGCTTTGCACCATTCCTGCAGTGCGGGTACATTTTTATACTTATCGTTGGCAGGCAGCCATGGGCCATATTCTTCCAGGCAGCGGAAAGGGCCGATGTCAGCGAGTCTGCGGATGGTATCATTTGTTACGGAAGATGGGAGTTGCCTGTCGAGTGGCAGCATGATACGGGCGATATTCATGCCCATCCAGGTGGAGGCCGTGAAGTGGCCAAACATTACTTTATTTTTAGCATACCAGCCTGTTACCATTAATACTGGGAAAAGGGCTGCCATAAAGGTTCTTCTGCGTAGCTGAGGTTTGCTGAAGATAATCAGTCCGATGGCAATCAACACTAACCAGGCCAGGTGGAACATGCTGATGGTAAGACAGATAACGGCGAGTAGGGCGAATAACGCGAACCCCCATACGAATTTTTCTGTGCGTAGATATTGGATCAGAAAGAATAGCGACCATGATAGGAATATCATGCCCAGGTAGGTATAGAAGTACCAGGATTCGTATAGCAGAAATGCGGGTGTGATAGAGAAGTAGGCGCTGATGGCGAATGCCAGCCAGCGTTTGTTACTTAGTTTATATAAAGATGCATATAATAATATTGTTTGAGCATAGCCAAAGAGAAACCATAGGATTTCCATGACGCCTTCGTAGTGTTTTGGAAACCATATGATGAGTAGGCTGCAGAGACCATTGAATAGCGGCGGTTGGCTATGTAGGTTCCAAAGGCTTTCCCATGGCCTGTTTACGAGTAAGTCTTTATTAAGTAAATGCCATGTTTCGAGTACAGGTATTGCTGTAAAATCGAAATGGTAGATATAGCGTATGGTAAGTTTGCTGACTATTGCGATGAGTGTCAGCAATAGAATAGTCAGGGAATGTTTCCGGGGCATAAGTTGTGTCATATGAGGCACGGGTACGGGATTAAGTAATAGTTTAAGACAGCAATTATCCGGCGATAATTCCGCAACAAAATACTACAAAAAAATAAAAGACCCGATTATTTATCGTTGGCGGGGAGTATTCCGTTTTTGAGTGCACGGTTCCTGTTGTATACAGGGAGTGCAACGAGACTAAAGAATCCGAGTACAATTACGAGGATGGTTTGTACTACCCAGATGAGGGTACCGAATGCGAAACCGATTTCGTATGGTATTTTATAGAGTTCCAGGATGGAGCCTACGAGGCCGTAGTAGATACCGATACCGCCTGGCATAACGATCATGCCTACACTACCGATAACGAGAACGGCGAGGGCTGCGCTGATGCCTAGTTGGGAGGTTTCGCTCATGCAATAGAACGCGATGTATACCTGTGAGAGATAGCATCCCCATATGAGAATGGATTGCAGAATGAAGGACCATTTATTTTCCATTTTACCTACGGAGAGGATGCCTTCCAGCATGCCTTTAGCGAAGGCTTTGATGGTAATAAATGCTTTGGTGCGGGAGAAGCGACGTATCTGCCAGATGGCCAGCAGCACGATTATTACGAGGACGGCGATGATGATGCCGATTTGCATGATGTTAGCGCCGGCGAGTTTTTCCTGGAATTTGACTACAATAGATTGTTGAACGTAAGCGCCGAGGATATCGAATTGGGTGAATACGGTGATCACGGTGAGGAGTATGAGACAGAGCAGGTCTACAGCTCTTTCTGCGATCATGGTACCAACGAGTTTATCGGCTGGTATTTTTTCGTATTGTGTTAGGATACCGCAACGGGTTACTTCACCTACGCGTGGGAGAGCGAGGTTGACGAGGTAGCCTGTCATTACGGCAAAGAAAGTATTGAGAGTGGTAGGGGTGTGGCCCAATGGTTTCATGAGGAGTTTCCATCGGGTGGCCCTGAACCAATGGCTGGCAACACCGATGATAACAGCGGGTATGGCCAGCCAGTAGTTTGCCTTTTTGAGCGCAGTTTTCATCTGCGTCCATTGTTCAGGCGTAAAGTTGCGTGTAAATAGCCATATCAATAACACCCCTATACCAAAAAAGCAGATAAACTTAATGAGGTTCTTGAGCGATTTCGGCATATGCTAAAGTGTTTAGGGAGTTACGGGTTTATTGGCTGATTCGGGCAATTATAATTTATTTCCTTCCTTAGGGAAGATAGCGATAGGCGTATATTTTTTAGCCTCTTCGAAGTCCATGGTGGCGTAGGATATAATGATCACGATATCGCCAGGGGCAACGAGTCGGGCTGCGGGGCCGTTCATGCATATCACGCCGGAGCCGCGTTTGCCTTTGATAACATAAGTTTCGAGTCTTTCACCGTTGTTAACGTTGAGGACTTGTACTTTTTCGTATTCGATGAGTCCCGCGGCGTCCATCAGATCTTCATCGATGGTGATGCTACCAACATATTGCAGGTTAGCTTCTGTAACTACTGCGCGGTGGATCTTACACTTTAATATTTCGATTTGCATAATACTGTGAGCTTCCTGTGATTAGAAGCGTCTGCAAAGCTATGTAAAATAATGTTTCGGGCCAAAGCTGTAGTGCTTGTATGGAGCAAAGTAGGATAAGCGGCTGCGGTGAAGCAGCAGGAGAGGAATTGTAACAGGAATATAAAAAAAGAGGAAGGCCTTTGCAGGACTTCCTCTTCGTGTGGTTCGCTGGCGTTATACCCTAATTGTAACTAGATGACCTTGCGGGTATGATATAATAAAATGAAACGTTAAAGTTTTCCTTGAATGATGATGTTGTCGATGAGTCGGACACCATCGAGCCATGCGGCGATGGCGGCAACAACGACCATGTCATCGGTGGCAGGTTGATCAAGTGGAACGAGTGTATCATCTTTGAGTGCGAGGATATCTGCATATTCCGGATCGAAGCCCTGGGCTTTGAGATGGTCGACTGCTTCATATGCACTTTCCATGAACAGGAGTCCTTTTCCGAAGCTGTTTTTTATGGCGTTAAGTTCCTGGTAGATGGCGGTTGCCTTTTTGCGGGCAGCGGGTGAGAGGCGTACGTTTCTGCTACTCATGGCAAGACCATCAGGTTCTCTTTCTGTTGGGCAGACAATTAATTCTGTGGAAGAGTGGATGATTTTGAGTAATTTACGTACTATGAGACATTGCTGTAGGTCTTTTTGACCCATGAAGAGTTTGGATGGTTGAACAATATCCAGTAGTTTATGAACGATGCGGCCAACGCCCTGGAAGTGTCCGGGTCTGAATTTGCCTTCGAGAATGGTTTCCAGGTCACCGAAATCGTAGTGAATGTTGCCGTCGAGTCCTTCGGGGTACATGTCATCTACCGCTGGGAGGAATACGATATCCGTAGAAACATCATTTAATTTTTTAATATCAGCTTCAATTGTTATGGGATATTTTTCGTAGTCTTTAGGATCATTGAACTGGGTTGGATTGACAAAGATGGAGCAAACGACCACGTCCGTGTTTTGCTTTGCGGCCTGAATAAGTGACAGGTGTCCGTTGTGTAAGGCGCCCATAGTAGGCACAAAACCAATTGTTTTGCCACTTTTTCTAACCAGCTCCAGGTGCTTCTTCAGGTCAATACTGCGCTTAAATTGATACATAAAACATTGTTAAAAAGGATGTTAAAACTGACAGATTGGCCAATATTCCGTAAAAAATCCGTAATTTTGCAAGCCAAATTAAAAATTACTGCATTAATAATCAGCGTTAAATGTCCACAAAGAAAAGAATTCTTTTTATTGCCCAAGAGATGTCGCCTTACCTGGAATTGAGTGAATACGCGGCGATGGTCAATAAAATGGCAATTAAGTCCAATGAGGCCGGACTGGAAGTGAGAGTGATCATGCCGAGATTTGGAATTATTAATGAGAGAAGACATCGTTTACACGAAGTGGTAAGGTTGTCTGGTATCAACATTGTGATTGACGGAGATGATTACCCGTTGATTATCAAAGTTGCATCATTACCAAATGCCAGATTACAGGTCTACTTCCTGGATAACGAGGACTATTTCAAGCGTAAGACAGTATTTGAAGATGAGAATGACCAGTTCTTTGATGACAATGCTGCGCGTGCTGTATTCTTCTGTAAAGGAGCACTGGAGACGGTGAAGAAATTCGGATGGCCTCCGGACATCATTCATTGCTCTGGTTGGATGACCTCCTTGATTCCTATGTATCTTAAAACTGCATATAAGAAGGAGCCGGTTTTTGCGAACAGCAAGATCGTGTATTCTATGCTTCCTAATACCTTCAAAGAAAAACTGGGAACAACTTTTGTTAAGAAGGCAACCATCAGCAACCAGATCAAAGAAAAGGATATGGAATTGTATAAAGATGGAACGAATACTGCCCTGAACAGAGGTGCAGCCAAATACGCAGATGCTGTGGTGTTGGCGGCCGACAAACTGGAGAAGAAAGTAGTAGACGAAGTGAAGGCGGAGAAAGGTAAGATCATACTGCCTTTCAAAAAAGATAATGAAGATCTGAGTGATTACCTGGGACTGTACAACCAGTTGCTTGGTAAATAGTTATAAAGAAACGAATGTTCGGCAACTCAACACAAAAACACCATAAAGCGTGAAGATTAAACTCAGGAACCTAAGCTACGTAGCTGCCATTGTATCTGTATTGTACGCATCCACCGGTTGTAATGAAGCGACCCTATTAGGTAAAAACCTCATTCCTCCAGGTGATCTGGTAAATGCCCATGATACCACTATAACGGGTATCATTACACGGAATGTCATCCAGTATGATTCTTCTATTGTAAATGGCTATACCAACTATGATAAAATCCTCGGTTCTATAACAGCCGACCCTGTGTTTGGGAAAACACATGCATTTGTATTTATGCAGGTAGGTTTGCCTACAAGTAATTTTACTTTTTCAGGTAATTCCCAGACATTGGACTCTGTAGTTTTGTGCCTGAGTTATCTTGGTTATAAAGGAGATTCAACCACACCTCAAACCTTTAAGGTTTATCGTATGGCTGAAAACAACTTTAAAATTGACTCTAACTACGCTTATAATAAGCCATTGGCTTATGACCCAACTCTGCTGGGTACAGCAACAGTAACGCCGTTGAGTGTACGTGATTCTGTTAATATCTATGGCAATAAACAAACTGCCCAGATAAGAATCAAGTTGAGTAATGCTTTTGGTAATGAGATACTGGCTCAAAAGAAAGATGGCGCCTTCGCTAGCGATTCGGCGTTCAGAGCTTATCTGAAAGGTTTTGCTATCATCCCGGATACTATCCAGGGTAATCATAAAAACATGATGTTTGTGGATATGAGCAATAGCAATACCAAACTGAATGTATTTTATAAGAGCGATACACAGGATTCCCTCTTTGCTACTTTTGCTTTCAACACCAGTACAAGCGCACATTCTAATTATTTCGTAAGAAACTATACCGGTTCAGAAGCAGCGAACTATATTAATACAAACACCCCTGCAGGTGATAGTATCATGTTCCTGCAAGCCGCTCCTGGCCTGGTTACCAAGTTTACTATTCCTGGCCTCGAGAACTTCCCGAATGCTATTATCAATTCAGCAGAATTAGTAATTACTCAAATAACTGTTGGAGAAAGTGATCAAAATAATATTTATTCTGCTCCATCTGCTTTAACTTTGTTGCAGTATACAAACGGAGATTCCACCAAACTCCCGATTGATGCAAGTGGTACAGCAGCTTATTACGGCGGTACCAGACAAATAGTGACGAATTTTGGAGGTGTAATGATATCCCAATACAAATTTACCCTCAATCACTATCTGCAACAGCTCATTAAAAAGAATGAAACTAACAACGGATTCAAACTGAAGGGCTATTCCTCCATGGTAATGGATGTTGACCGCTTGAAAGCTGGCGGCGGCAATCATTCCCAGTACAGTATGAAACTGAGAGTTATTTATACTAAACCATAAAACTGCTAATCAAACTTTTTTATGCCTTATTTATTTACATCTGAATCCGTTTCAGAAGGCCACCCAGATAAAGTTGCGGACCAGATTTCCGACGCTCTGATTGACAACTTTTTAGCTTATGATGCTAAATCTAAGGTTGCTTGTGAAACCTTGGTAACAACGGGTCAGGTAGTACTGGCAGGCGAGGTGAAATCCGAAGCTTACCTCGATGTACAGGACATCGCCCGTGAAGTGATTCGCAAAATTGGTTATACCAAGAGCGAATATATGTTTGAAGCTAATTCTTGTGGTATCCTCTCAGCTATCCATGAGCAGTCCCCTGACATTAACCAGGGTGTTGACCGTAAGTCACCTGAAGAACAAGGTGCTGGCGACCAAGGTATGATGTTTGGTTATGCTACCCGCGAAACTGAAAACTATATGCCGCTGGCACTCGACCTGGCACACAAACTCCTGCTGGAACTGGCAGTGCTGCGTCGCGAAAATAAAGATATCTCTTACCTGCGTCCGGATGCTAAATCCCAGGTAACTATCGAGTACTCTGACGACAACAAACCTCAGCGTATTGATACCATCGTTATCTCTACTCAGCACGATGATTTTGCTGCTGACGAAGAAATGCTGGCGAAGATCAAAGCGGATATGATCAATATCCTGATCCCTCGCGTTAAAGCACAGCTGAAGCCTGAGCTGCAGCAGCTGTTCGATGGTTTCGATATCCAACACCATATCAACCCAACCGGTAAATTCGTTATCGGCGGTCCTCACGGTGATACTGGTCTGACTGGCCGTAAAATCATCGTAGATACTTATGGTGGTAAAGGTGCACACGGTGGAGGTGCTTTCTCTGGTAAAGATCCATCCAAAGTAGACCGCTCTGCTGCTTATGCTACCCGTCATATCGCTAAAAACCTGGTTGCTGCTGGTCTCTGTGATGAAGTACTGGTACAGGTTTCTTATGCAATTGGTGTTGCTAAACCTTGTGGCCTCTACATTAATACTTATGGTACTGCTAAGGTGAACCTGACCGATGGCGAAATTGCTAAGAAAGTAGAAGAAATCTTCGACCTGCGTCCTTATGCAATCGAACAACGCCTGAAACTGCGTAACCCTATCTACAGTGAAACTGCTGCTTATGGTCACATGGGCCGCGCTCCACAAGTGGTTACCAAAGTTTTCAACAAAGGTAAAAAGAACGAGAAATCAGTTGAAGTGGAACTCTTCACCTGGGAGAAACTCGACTACGTTGATAAAGTGAAAGCTGCTTTCAACTTATAATATTACCATTTGGATAATAAAAAGGTCTCTACATTGTAGAGACCTTTTTTTATGCTGTTATTTTTAGAAATTACCGAAATAAATACAGTTACTTCTCTGCCATCTTCTTATAAACACCATAACCTACATTTACAGAACCAGGTAACTGCGCCTGGAAGGCTTCGAGGTTACGCTTTAAGGCAGGTGCATCTGCACTGTCCAGCGCAAAGAAACGCACCGTTGGATCAGCACATACTACATTGTCCTGGATCGTCCAGCTACCTGTTTCTGCCCAATTCTGATATAAGGAAGCCTCATACCAATCAGGGTACATAACCGCAATTTTTACCTTCTCCCGTTTTAACAGTTTTTTCAGATATTCAGCGCTATAATGTCCTGTTAATTTGCTCCTCGCAATCTCATTATTTCCTAGTCCCCATATATCTACAATACGACTTTCTGACAGGAAGCTAACAGCACCTACATCATTGGCGGCTACCGGTACGCCAGGGTAGTATTGTTGTAAAAATCTTCCCATTTGTACCTGCTGGTCATAGATATTCCTGCAGGCACGATAGGTACTCCTGTAGCCGGCCATCGCACGTGCCAGGAGTGGGCTGGCCACAAAGAATAACAGTAATACCATCACTAACCTTTGCGGCCATACGCTGCCCGCATACAAGCTGGTAATTCCCGGCCAGAGGCACCACAAGAGTAGGCCTATGTTGATGATAGCGAGTCCTATGAGATAGGCTTCATACCTGAACATCCAGCCTACTGCTGCTAATGCCAGGTGAAGCGCGCCGCCGATGCTGAGTATAATACCCATGTTGACGGCTTGTTTAGTGGTATTGCCCGAGAGTTTTGTTTTTACCAGCACTACCAGTAAAGGAACGATAATGAGTATACGAAGTAATGAAGTACCAGAGATTGAGGATTGGCCAGTGTAGGCTTTGTCGGCCTGGAACAAGCCCATAATGGTGCTGTTGCCATACATAAGCCGGTAGATAAGGATT
This sequence comes from Chitinophaga sp. Hz27, assembly GCF_042263525.1. Lineage (NCBI taxonomy): Bacteria > Pseudomonadati > Bacteroidota > Chitinophagia > Chitinophagales > Chitinophagaceae > Chitinophaga > Chitinophaga sp. Hz27. The sequence continues at coordinate 87,768 of NZ_JBHKFJ010000005.1, read as the reverse complement.
TCCTGGAGTGCATGACTCAATGCACCAGGGCCGGCAGGACCACCACTGCTTTTCAATAATACGGAATTAGGCAAGATATATCCACCGTAGGCAACGGAGATGATGGCAAAGATCACTACCGGTAACGCAGCTACGAAACCAGTTGTAAAAGCTGCAATTATCTTCTTATAAAATAAAAGTAATAAACAGGCGGCGCCTAAAATAAACAGACCTTCAAAGCGGGTAGCCACCATCAACGCACCCCAACAGCTTACCAGCAGGAGTTTTCGTCCGTTGATATTATCCGCGGAAATCATCTCCACTATACCTTGTATGAATAATAAGGCAAACCAGAAATGGAGGAGATGCTCCATACCGGTTAATATTATTACTGTAAAAGGGAAAAGAATGATCAGGCTTAACAATACAATCGTTCTGCCAATAGCCGGTAGTGCATATTTCAGCAATATGCTATGCACAGTGAATAGTACGCCGTAAGCGGCCAGTATATTGATCCATAAACCGGCGAGATAACTGTTAACGCCTATACAAAAAAGAGAGGCCAGCAATATAGTATATAGTGGAGAAGAAGATGCTGATCCAAAAGCATCAGGGGTGATGCCCCAAACGCCATGCAGGCCAAGGTTTTTGGCTACTGCCATATGAATAAAGGCATCGTCCAGCGAGTAACAGAAGTGACCACCGGTTAAAGCGGAGATCCGGTACCATGAGTAAAGTAGTAGTATCGTTAGAAAAGTCCAGGCTAAAAATAAAGGTTGATTCTTCTTCATGAGCGATTATTTGTTGACCAGTTGAACGGCTTGTTCCAGCGGCATATTGATAATAGATTCCAGTTCTATTTTAGACTGGTTGTAGCTCCTGGTGAGAATGACGTTCTGCACCTGTTCTGCATTGTAGGCTTTATATGCTTTGTTATAATCTTCCAGAGATGCTTCTCCGGCAGAGAATTTCTTTTCGTATGTCTGATAAGTGGTGAGGGCATCTTCCAGCAATGGCAGTTCCAGCTCGAATAATTTTTTGTTGGCAACAAAAGATTCGTAAGCTGTCAGCACTTTGGAACGGGAGTTCCGGATATCTGTTTCTCTTTCTGCATCTAACATCTTACGTTGCAACCTGGCGATCTTCACCATTTTGGGCGTGGTAACGAAATCTCCCAGGGCAAAGGAAAGACCTACGTTATAAGTAGGGTAGTAATTATTTTGGTTGGTGTTGCCTTTAGGATCGTTGGGGTTGTAGTAGATGGTTTGCCTGTTAAAGCTGTTTTCATTGATATTGGTAAAAAATGCGACATGGTTGAGCCACTGTGCTTTTGCATTGGCTACCTGATAGTCACCGATTTTTTCTTTAGCATCTACGAGGTCTTGCACGGGTGTTTTACTTGCCAGTTGAATCAGTACCTGGCGAAATTTCATTTCGAGGCCTGGGTTTTTCTGGATGGTATTTAAGTCCAGAGAATCTTTTTGTTGGGCCTGTGACAACAGCACAAAACAGAGGGGAAGCGTTAACAGTAGCAGCTTTTTCATACATGCTTATTTAAAAAAATTACAGATATTTTGATTTGATGACAATGCCGGTGAGGGCATTGATAAAGAAGGCCGACTCCATGAGACCCCCACTTTCCTGGGCATACATGGAAATGACCATTTCGAAGGTCATGGAAGCTGCGGCGATGGCTAGCAGCTTATCTAACTCGCCACTAAACCGGAAATAATTGCCAATGCAGGTGCTCATCTGCAGAAAATAAAAGAACATCACCACTATTAGCATAGGCCAACCCAGCTCCAATGCGGTGCGCAGGAAGCCACTGTCTGGCGGAAACCCAGCCAGTGGGTGACCAGGATTGTATGCCCGTCCTTCGCCGCCGCAGGTGAATAAGCCACCACCGATAGGATGGGTATGTATATAAGGTTGAATACTATGTCGGTTGATTTCGCGTACATTGAGTGATGCATCATCTGTACCAACAAAGGCACTACGTACACGGTTAATCGTAGCATTGCCGTAGAACGGGCCAAATAGAATGGCGCCACCTATAACAGTGCATGCCATAGCGGTTATCAGCGTATTACGTTTATGCAGGTTTACCAGCAGAAACAGAAGGAGCCCGGCTGGAATAATAACATAACCGGTACGGGTACCCGAATATCCCAACGCCATCAGGTGAAATAGTAGGGCAATGCCTATCAGTATTTTCTTCTGGAAGCTGATGATGTTCAGACTGGCAGTGAGCAGAATGATGCACAGCACGGAGCCGCAGGCCATCAGTACCCCAAATACCGCGGGATCCGTCATGGTGGAGAAAATGCGGAGGTGTCCCTGAATGAGTGTGGTGGCCAGCTTCTCGGGAGAAGCCATAACGATCGCCCATTCCCACGGCATCAGCCCAAACCACTCCTGGATACAGCCATATACTGCTGAAACAGTAGATAAGCCGAGCCAGTATTTAAAGAAAAAGTGTACATCTTCCTTTTTCTTCATGACTACGGTAGTTAGGATAGCAAACATTAAATAACGTAGTAATAATCTAAAGAAGATGATGACGGTATCTTTGTTGGAGCCGTTAGGATTTAGGCCTTCCATCATACTATAGGCAAACTGAATGTACATGATCACCAGCAAAGGTTCTTTCAGGTAACTGATCGGGTTACTGCCCTTACGGTTTTTATGCAACATGGTTCCTATCAGGGAACAAATCAGCATAAAGTCGATAGCCGCGCCAACCTGTATCTCTTGTCCATACAGTCTTTCAAACCATCTCACCGTGATCACGGTAGACAGGGTGATATAGAAGCCAACTTTGGCATTATTAAAACAAAGGAATGCCAGGGCGCTGCCAAAAATAGCAAACAGCACCAGTATCCCCGACTTGAAATCATTCGAGGTAATGTAGGGAATCATGGGTACTGCCAATAACAGTAACATGCCTACGAAAATGTTCCACTTATGTTCTTTAATTGCTTCCAGCATCAGAGGAATACTATTTTTACAAAGAGTGACAGCATTACCAGCGCCAGGAATATATTTATCAGCAACTGATGAAAGTTGGTACTCATCGGTTTATTTTCCTTTTTCATACGTTTGCTTTTTCACTTTTAACGGACCTTTAAACAACCATCCCAGTCTGCATTTCAGCATGGTTTTGTACACCAGTATCGATAATGGAATGGACCCTGCAATCAGCATCAGCAATAAAATTGGTACGTTATGTATACCACATTTTATGAGCAAGCTGCGTAATACTGCGGCCAGCATTACATGTAGCAGGTAGATGTATAAAGAATAGGTACCTATAATTTTGAAAACACCCAGTACATTAAACTTGGCCAGCCAGGCAGACAATAACACCATGAACAGGCTTCCTGTAAGCGCTATCACGGCATAGAGGAACAGGTTCATTTGTTGGTGATAGAGAAAATACCATTGTGAATAAGCGAAAGCCGGCAGTAAGAATAGCAGGTATTTTCCCTGAGATAGTTGCTGCTGTGCTGTTTCATTCAACAGGTAAGGAGCCACGGCAACGCCTATACTAAAAAAGATATAATGCAGCAATACATCGTAGCAGGTACTGATAGGTACCGCCCACGGCGCAATGCCCAGCAATACTAACCCTAACAATAATTGTTGTGTGGTACTCAGTTTTACAATGCTATGGTTAAATAGGTATAGCGCAGTAACGTTGAAGAGTGCAAAAAGATACCACAACTGATCTAACGACCGTGGCTGTACGAAAATCTCTGCATAACTCCACAGGTTCCTGTCTGCATTGGCAAAGCGACTGAATACTATCTGCAACGTTATTTGTATGGATGCCCATATAATATAGGGATACAACAGGTTGTTGGTACGATCGGCGAGTAGTCCGGTGGCGCCGCGCTTTTTGAGTCCTGCCTGGAAAAACAGTCCTGACAACAGAAAGAACAGTGGCATCCTGAAACTGAACAGCATATTATTGCCATCAATGATCCACTGTGCCACGGGTAGTCCAGTATGCTGCAATCCATACAGCATATGGCGATACACCACCAGTATGATAGCAATGCCTTTGGCATAGTCTACCCACTGGTAGCGTGCAGTAGCCAGTTGCTGGCCTTTTTCCATATGTAGTGTAGTGGCAGGCATTTTATAACTCCAGGTAGTCTTCTTTAACTTTATTCAATACAGCGCCGATACACTTATCGCCCAATTCTTGCAGGAACTGGATGGATTCTTTGTCTGTCTGTTTCAATACCGCATGGGAAGAGAACACGGCGATAACACCTTGTACATAGTTGACCAGCTCTTTACTGTCGGTGTAATCATTGAGTGGTGCGCCTTCCAGCAGTATGAAATCGTAGTATGCGGATAATTCCGGCAGGTAATTCAGCAGATGATTTTCCGGCAGAATTTCAGACGGCGTATAGTCGCCACCTTTACATCCGATTACTTCCACGCCTTCGGAAGGGTAGAGTGTAACGATGTCTCTGATTTTGTCAATCGTGAATTGTTCGCGAGGGATAGAAAAGGTCTCCAGCGTAGGCTTTGCGTCCAGTTGCATGGTGAGGTCGTTGTTACAGAAGTTGGTGTCGATGATCAGCACCTTTTTATTACTCAGGCTGAGGCTATAGGCGAGGGCCTGTGTCAGTGTAGTTTTCCCTTGCTGGGCTTCTGTACTGGTAAACAGGAAGATTTGTTTACCGCTATGTTCCACTTCGTAGCGCAATTTCCTAAGCAGTTCCCGGAAGGTATTCTGTCTTTGTTTTTTATCGGCGGGGTTGCCACTATCTTTCTTTTGCAAGATATTAAGAATGCTATATCTGCGGAGATCTGTCTGGTTAATAGAACTGATCAGCTTCAGGGCCACACTTCTTTCAAAGATGGATGGGGATTTCAGGGAAGTATCGATGAATTCCAGGAAGAGGATGGCGAGTGTGGTCAGGAAGAAAACTGATATACCAGAAAGGCCCATTACGATGAGTCTTTTGGAAGATTCAGGCTTGATGGCAGGTTGTCCGATAAGGCTTTGCTTGAAGCCATCCTGAGGTGCAGAGCGATTATCGATAGCTGCGTTGAGTTTTTCTTTCAGCTTGTTATAATCTTCTTGCGCCATGGTAACTTCTTGCTGTAAAGATCCTACAGTGGCTTCTTTGCTGGCATAGGAGCCGAGTGTTCCGCGAAGAGACGCTATCCTGGTTTCCAGGTTAGCAATATTCATATTGGTGGCTTTGATCTGGGCTTGCAGACTCCCTTTTTTCTGTTGGAGTTCATCTGCGTTGGTAACGTTTTTACCAGAGGTCACCGTCATTTGTTCTACTTTGGATTGTAGCTGACCGCGAAGCGTTTTTATTTTGGCTTCCATTACTTCGTCGGTGGAGCCGGTTTTTACATATTCTTCGTTGAGGTCAGTGATTTGACGTTTAAGGGAGATGATATCGCCGTTGGCACTGGTATTATAAACGGTTTTGCCACCAGCGGCTATGGTCAGCTGGTTGTTGATATTATCTAGAGAGGCCTGTAACGTGTTCATGTTGGCACGCTCATCGAAGAGTGTTTTCTCGAAACCTTTGATCTGTTGCAGTTCACTACCGCTGGCAGCATCTACGTTGAGCAATTTTTCAGATGCTTTGTAGGAGCGGAGTGCTTCTACTTTGGAGTCCAGTTCTTTTTTCTTTTGGTCTACGAGTTGCGCGAATGTTTCCACGTTTTCAACGGTTTGTTCACTGCGCTGACTTCTATAATAGCGTATGAATTCGGCATAGAGCTTATTCACGATATATGCGGAGAGTTCGGGATGTTCCGAACGGAAAGTAAGGTCGATGTAATCGGTACGGTTCATACGCGCCGCTATGAGCTGACCTTTCAGGGATTCGTAATCATAACCGTATATCTTCAATACCTCCTGTAGTTCTCTTTCATCGGGGCGATAGGCGCTCAGCATCTGCATGGAGTCGTGCTTCTGCTGGCAGAGCGCTAATAATTTCTGTTTGTCAGCATTTTTATACGCGGGATTATTTAACTGCGCATCCTTTAAAACGCGAAATGCATTGGTACGGTTGCCACTCATATCATGAAGAAGCAGATCATACGACAGCAAGGAGATAACAATTGGGGAGGTGATGGTGGTGATTAAGCTTTCGAATTTCTGATCTACCTCAAACATATTCACGTGATCATCGCGCAGACGGATCTGGTCTGTATAGGTAAGACCTGTTGCCATCTGTGCGCTGGAAACGTAGAGTTTCGGTTTGTTCATGGTGAAGAAGAAAGCTGCTACCACAGCAAGTATAGAGCTAATGATGATCAGCCATTTTTTTTTCAGTAGTGCCTTCAGAAAATAGATTACGTCCATAATAGTTTGACTTTACGCATTCATTTATCCGGAAAAAGAGATGCGGTTGGAACAGCATCTCTTTTTACCGGGATTGAATGATCTTATTTTATTGTTTGATCGCGCGTATCACGGTTGATTTACGCTGATCATCGGTTAACCTGATGAGATAATATCCAGGTACAGTGATTTTATTTCCTGTATATACTCTAAGTGTTGAAGCTCCTTCCGGTACGGTCGACAGCATTTCTTTGTACATAAGGTGACCATTCAGATCAAATATTTCCATATACACTGAAGAACTGCGTTTCATGGTCATATTGATATTGATTTGTTCACCAAACGGATTCGGGAAGGCGGTCACGTTGCTGAATACCTCAGAAGCATTTGCCGCTGCTGATTTAGTGATGGCATCCGGGCTGTAAGCGACTACATTCTGCTGTATTGTCTGGAGTGAGCCAGGAACGGAAGGCAGTAATGTAGGAGAGTAACCCTGGATCACCAGTGCCGCCATCAATCCAAATGTTGCTTGCGGACCAGTTTCTACTTCGAGTTTGATTTCGCCGTTCTGGTCTGGCATTACATTGTAGATGGTAGCAGTGGCGTTGGTATTCTGGTTGGCATTCAGCCAGGTTACCTGTTTACCATTGGCAATGAATCTTGTTTCCAGTCGCATGTTATCTGCAGCACTGTTGAACACAGTCAGGTTATATGCCAGTCCTTGGTTCAGACCAGTAATCTTCATGGCTGCTTTCGCACCTGCGAAGAGTACAAAGTTTTCGGTCATCACTGCATCTGGATATACACCGCTGTTATTGCCGGTATTCATACCTGCGAGGCCGTATACGCCGGTAAAGTTCTGGGTGATGGTAATGCCCATACCTGTTACGTTACCATTGTCGTCTTTCAGGTTGCTGATGAGGGTACCAAGGGCGGGGCGTCTGTTGGTATTGTTCCAAGGAGCGCCGGCGCTGGAAGTATCAGTAAGATTTACATAAACATTTACCGCATAGGTAGTTGTAGTGGCGGTGGCGCTAAAGTCGCTGAATACGCCGCTTTTCACTGCCCTAATATGATAGATATATTGTGTGTTTGGTTGAACGAGAGAATCCGTATAGGCGGTTACGTTAGGTAACGTTGTTGCCTGCAGAACGTCCGTACCACCACTGCCTGTTTTTCTCCAGATCTGGAAGCCGGTTTCATTGGCACTGCGGTCTGCCCAGGTCACTGCAACTTTTTTGCTGTTTTGAGCGATGGCACGTACGCTACCAGGGCTCATTACTGCCACCGTTTGCGGATATGCTTCTACCACGATGGCATTCAGTCGGCTTACAATTGCATTGGAAGGCTTGGTGATGCTGATCGTTACCTGACCATTTACAGGTGCGATATTGTTGAGTTGTACAGTTTTAGCGATGTTATATGCAGCATTTGAAGTTACCGTAGTACCGTTGATGGTAAAGTTGGTAGTAGCGTCATATCCAAAGCTTTGGCTGTTGAAGAATACAAAGTTGTAGCGCAGGTTATTATCCAGGCCACCGACAACAATATTTTGCGTGCCTGTGTTGAGATACCAGCCTTTGTAGAGAACTGTATCTGGGTAGATGCCCACGTTTTGTCCGGTATTCATACCCATATAATCAGTCCATCCATCCCAACCGCTTTGCAGCTGTAAGGTCATGCCGTTAGCCACATTGTTTTCATCAACTACAGTAGCAGTGCCCGGGATGCCAATGCCATTGCCATTGGAAGGTAGACCCATGATATTGTTCCATGGTGCCGGCGCTGGTTTATCTATTGCAATATTGAAATAGGTCTGTGTGGTATTACGATCTGAAACAAAGAGTCTGAATGACTTGCTGCTACTGCCATCATGGTTATCATTTGCCGTGATGGTGATGGCGTAAGAACCTGTATTATCCGCAGTAGGAGCGAAGTTCAGTACACCAGTGCCGTTGCCATTATCAGTAAAGGTGCCAAAGGAAGGCAGACCTGCCACAGCAAGTGTGATCTGATCGGCCGGATCATCAGTGGCGCTCACATTCACAGCCTGGGTAGCCAGTGATTTCATCTTCACATCTGCAATATCTGCTAACACTGGTTTTTTGTTTGGCAGGGAGATGCTGGTAATATTTGAGAAGAGCGAGCCACCCAGACTATTAACAGCGCGGACTTTATAGTAATACTTGTGATTTCCCAGCGCGGAAATATCATTGTAACTGGTTGCATCTTGCGGTGCAGTGGCCAGCAACGTGAATGAAATACTGTCTTCACTACGGAAAATCTGGTAGTTCAGCTCATTGTAAGCTACATCAACCCAATTCAGCACGGCAGTATCGTTTACCACCTGACCAGTGAGGTTCTTAGGTGCAGCTGGGGATTTGCCATCATCAAAATAATAATCCAGTTCTACAGCGCTGATATAACCGATCGGAGACCATGCCGGACGATATGCATACGCCGTAGTAGTACCATCTGCATTGGCTTTGAGGTTAGTCAGGTTAGCGAGTTTGGTAGTATTATTTTGTTGATTGATGGAATCCAGCTGGTTACCTGCTTTGTAATAGGTAACACCATTGTTGCCACCAGGAACATCGGCCCAGATACTTCCTGAATAGAAGCGGATATTGTATTGTTTAACTGTATCTAAGCCTGAGAAGATGACTGGAATGGTATCGGGAATACCATACATACCAAAGAACATATAATCTTTCATCACGGCATCAGGCACAACACCACTATTATTTCCCGTGTTTGGACCGGCATTGGCCAGCCAGAAGGTTGGTGTTACAAAGTTGATACCTATCGCTGTCTGTTCTCCTTTATCATTTTTCAGGTTATTATTCTGTTGAACGTTTGTCATGTTCCAAGGAGCAGGAGAAGCGCCCAACTGAGTAACATCGAGGAATATTTTTCCGTTAGGATTTACCTTATTAACAATCAAGTTGAATGTCTGGAAGTCGGTACCACCTTTGTTATCGGTGATCTGCACTTTTATGGTATAATTACCTGCATCAATAAAGCCCGGATGTACAGTGGCAGTACAATTGAGGCCATTGCCGGCAAGGGTAATAAATGAAGGCAGGTTGACGCCTGTCCAGGTGTAAGTATCATTTGCATCCTGATCGGTAGCATGCAGGGTAAGTTGTTGTGTACCTCCTTCATTCATAGTAACCGCTGGGATGCTGGCTAATACAGGCGGATAATTATTATTGATGATGAGGTCAAAGCGCGCAGTATCGCTTGCGCCATGTGTATCCGTCACCATTACTACGTTATTGAGGTAGGTTCCTTGTTTGCTGCTATCCGTAGCTACATTGAGGTAAGGGCCGTTAGGACTATTTACCAATGTAATGAAATCAGGCAAGTTAAGGAAAGAGAAGGTAAGGGCATCACCATCAGGATCAGTGGCACTGATCGGGATCTGGATCACGTTATCGAAGCGGATGGTTCTGCTAACGATAGGATCTATTTTAGGCGGATTATTAGGTGTGGTTGCATTGGTAATGTTTGACCATGCAGATGTTCCTGTAATATTTACCGCCCAGAGTTTATAATAATAAGTAGAGTTGGAGAATACGCTGGTGTCCAGGTAAGTGCCTTGTAAGCCAGTGTTGGCGAGGGTGTCCAGCGTTGTCAGGAACCTGAAGTTGGTGGTGTCGTTTACAGAACGATACAGCTCAAATTTATCTTCGTTATTAGCGTTGTCTTTCCAAGTCAGTTGAATATTTTTTCCTGCGTTTACAGCTGCCAGTTGTGAAGGCGCCTGTGGTGCTGCAGGTAATGGACCGGTGATGGTGGTATTGATCGGGAAGGTCAGATTTTTTAGCTGGGTAACTTCTGAATCTACCAATGCCTGATCAATGATCATCATATTATCTACCAGACCTGTGAATGGTACTTGCGTAGATGAGCTGCTATTGTCGGAAAATGCCGTGGCAGATTGTGAAGTGCTGCTGTTTTTACCAAGGAATGCATTTTCTGATGCTGGCAGAATAGTAGAGCTGGTACTTGTGGAGCTGCTGCTTAGTACGCCATTTACATATACTTTCAGCTTATTGTTTGTTCCTTTATTGAATACAAGTGCAACGTGTACCCAGCTGCCAGTGGCAATATTTTGGGTAGTTGCAATTGATACTCTGTTGCTGTTTGCAGCAACAGCGCCTTCTATTTTATTACCATTTAAACGAATGCACAAACCATTGCTGCTATTTCCAATATCAACGATATATTGTTTATTGGAAACAGAGGAAGCTTTGATCCACATAGAAATAGTGCGGGCATTTACAGTATCGCGGAGGAAGGTGTTGGTAGATGTTCCTCCGATGCTGATATAAGAATTGGTATTGCCGGCAAAAGAGGCAGATTTATTACTTCCTACGCCATCAGCGGCCCAGGTAACACCTGTAGCACTGCCGTTGTTAGCAAAGTAGCTGCTGTCTGCCGCGTTCCCATTAAGTTTCCACCATGCCCTGATAGGGTAGCTGTTAGCCATTCCGGAAGTGCCATAAGTATTTACAGCGCCTACACGATAATAGTAACGGGTAGCAGGAGATACGGTGTTGTCATTAAAGGTGGTAATGGCCGCACCGGTTCTGCCGATGATATTGAACGCGCCATTTTGTGTGGTGGCACGGTATACCTCAAATCCACTTTCATTTGTGCTGTTATCGATCCAGTTGAGGTTTATACTCTTATAGCCGCTGGCTACAGCATTGATAGCAGAAGGGGCTGCAGGAGCAGTACCGCCAGGGGTAACCGTTTCTGTATAATAAGATGGGTCAATGTTGGTAAAGCTGCTGAAACCTGCGGCTGAACTCTTCCACTGTAATGTCATCACCTGTCCGCCGCCTGCCTGGAAGAATACTAACGTAAATGGATATACGCCAGCAGTCAGGTTTACAGTGCTACTTGCTACACCCTGACTGCCATGAAGGCCATCGTTGTTGATAGTAGAAGTACCGCTATAGTTATAACCGATATTGAAGAAGAATTTACTTCCATCATCGGAGGTGGCCTGGAATTGATAGTTACCACTTACTGGTATCCTGATATAACCTGTCCAGCGCATGGCATAGTTAACGGTGCTTGGCGCAACGCTAAGGTCAATATTAGCGCTGAAGCCGGATAGATCTGGTGAGATACTACCGAAATCAGGTAGTACGGAAATCGTACTCGGCATCGCATAATAATCCCATCTCAGCCCATTGATTTTAGCTACTGCGCTGAGCTGTGCGCTAGGCACGGAGCTGTTTCCAGCCAGATCTCTGGCAATTACATAAATGCTGTAGGTCTGGAGAGGCGTGAGGCCGTATAATACAACATTACGTGTAGCCGAATCCGTTGTATACGCTTTTACGCCATTGACATAAATATCATAAGCTGCGATGCCTACATCATCCGTAGAGGCATCCCAGGCAACAGGAATGGAGGTGCGGCTTGTTGCGCCATTCAGACGAAGGTTAGCAGGTGCAGAAGGCGGATTGGTATCTGCAATGGTCACACCTTTTACTTCGGAAGAAACGGGACCGGCAGCACTGTTGTTTACCGGACGTATAACGTAATAGTAGTTGGTATTAGGAAGCAGGCCATTATCAGTATAGGTGGTAATGTCTGCATTTACTTTTGCAACAAGGGTATAAGGGCCGCCAGACTGTGTTCCACGATACACCTCGAAGAATGTTTCGTTATACTGCGGATTGTCTTTCTGAATCCAGTCGAGGCGAAGCTGCGTTTTTGATACAGGCGTTGCCGTTAGCGCACGGATGCCGTCAGGGGCGCCAGGGCCGTTAGCATTGATAATATTAAAGGGAGCAGTAGGGTTGCTGGAGCAGCCATATTGTTCCGTAACCATTGCGGTGTACGCCCCGGATGTGCTGGTGGTAAACACACTGTCAGTAGATACCACTGCGCCGGAAGCGTCCATCCATTTGTATTGTACATAGCCTTGTGGCAAACGCAGGGATACGGTCGTTTTGCCATCAGGAGCAGGGATTACGTTGGATGCCAGTCCTACGGTAGTAATAGGCGGTGTAACAGTAGGTGCTTTAATTTTAATCACCAGTGGATTTGGCGACCATTCAGACCAGGTAGCACCGTTATCTCTTGAAACACGTACTGCGTAAGTACCCAGAGAGGTAACATTGATTTGATTACCGGTAGCAGTATCTATTACTACATTATTGCGGCTCCATTGATAATTGGTGAATCCTCTTGCGATACCTACAGTAAGGTTGATAGGATCGCCATTACAGAATTCGGACCTGCCGCCCAGCGGCCACGGAGTCAATATATGCGCCCTGTTCATGGTAGGGAAGAAGTCTGCTTCTGCCCAGGCATGATACCAGGTGTCGTGCGCCACATTTGGATAAAGGGTATATCTCATATTTCCGCCAGCGGCCATCACTGCATTGTATTGCTGTGTGGCAGTCCATTCGGTAGGGCCGCCATCGAGCGCGCCCTGGAATAACCATACCGGCGTAAATTTATATTGGTCAATAACAGCGGGTTGCGCAAGCCCGGAAGCCGCACTACTCATTGGCAATGCAGAAGCAACATAAGATGGATAATCCAGCATGAAATCCCAGGTGGCGCCGCCACCGGAAGAAAGACCATTGTCAATAATACGGTTAAGATCCGCTTTATTATTGACAGCCATATAATCAAGAATTTCCTTTACCCTGCTGAATTCCCAGGTAGTCCAGAATCCACTGCTACTCTGAGGATAAATGAGGTAACCATCGAAAGTGCCTGCAGTTACGGCATTGGAGAATATATATCCTCCATGGTACAGTTGATATTCGTTGTCCTGAATAGGGCCGGCTTCTCCTTTACCATGAAAGAAGAGGAATACAGGATATTTTTTCCCGTCGGCCACGCCTTTTTTGTAAGATTTTGGAAACTGCACACGAAAGGCCAAACCTTTGTAAATGTAGGCTTTCAGCGAATCTGAACGCCAACCATATGGCATATCGTTATGTCTATCGGTGCTAATCCATTTTCCAATCACACCATCCGCTGGCTGGGCTGGAATAGTACCCGTGTAACGGACAATAGGATCGTTGGGGTCAATGACGCTCTGTGCATTTGCCACTCCAAAAGAAAGCAGCATGACACAAAACAATAGTTGTAGAATTTTTTGCATAGCATTCATGTTTATGAACAGGGACAGTGAATTGCGACTGTAACCAAAAATTATCCATGTATAACCACGCATAGCGATATACATGAAGCACATGAATTTCAGAGGAGATGGCAAAAATTGATGCAGGAAAGGATTAGAAATCCAATACCAGAGTTGGCTTTAACGAAGGATAAGGTGTATTATAAGAGGTTGTATTACTGGGGTACCTTAGCATGGAAACAATCACTGTTGTGTTGAATTTTCATTGCTGGTATATCCGGTATCGGCCGCTAATTTACTGTGCCCGTTTCAAATGGTACACTAAATTAGGTAAACGATTATTTTTTGTTAGGGAACGTATTGATTGAGCGGGTGAATGTAAACACTGTAAGTACAAAGGATTACAAACTCACTGAGCGCTGCGCGCGTTCCCAAACTGCTGATTGTTTGCCGCGTACATAGCGTGTGAAGCCATTATATACGGCAACATTCATGAATACGAAATAAAATGGTATATAAAAGTATTTGATCTTCATCTGGTGCTGTGCCATCAAAAAACCCGTATAGGCGGCACCGTAGAAAAACAGCTGCATGACAAATAACACCGTATACGTATAACCGCCACCGTTAAACACGATAACTACATTACTAAGCAACAATAACAGCAAGCATAATGGGGCCAGTGTCCATCGTAATACCCGGTGTGATACATACTGCCAGGTGATTTTAGGATACATGAAAATATTGAACAGTGGTGCTAACCGTGCCATCGACTGAAACCCGCCTGCAGCAATCCTCACTTTACGTTTATACTCTTCCGTTAGTGATGAAGATGGTGATTCCATCGCGAAGGCCTTTGGCTCATATAATACTTTATACCCTAGTTTATTAATATTAAAAGAGATGATGAAATCATCCAGTATGGTATCTTCCGGAATAGCGCTATAAAGACTGGTGCGAATCGCCAGCAGTTCACCGGCGGCGCCCATCACGCTGTAAAGCTCAGCATCCCACTGTTTCAGCTTCGACTCATATTTCCAATACATGCCTTCTCCATGGCCTTCTGTGCCACTGTCCTGCTGCGCGATCACTTTTTTCTCTCCTGCCACTGCGCCAGTATTGCTGTGTGCAAAATGTTTTACCAGCTCTCTTACCGCTGATGGATTTAATAAAGTATTGGCATCTGAAAAAATTACTACTTCAGTATCTACCGTTGTCATAGCCCTATTGATGGCAGCGGTTTTGCCATTGCGCTGCGGCTGAAACAGCAGCGATATACCCTCATACTTACTAATGATAGCATTTGTATTATCTGTACTGCCATCTGTTACAAATACGATCTTCATCTTGTCACGGGGATAATCTAGTTCCAGGGTATTGGCAATTTTCAAATGAATGAATGCACTCTCGTTATAAGCCGCCACCATAAAGGTTACCGGTGGTTCATATAGTGTATCCGTTACCGTTGGTTTTACAAACAAGCGCTTCACCCGCAATACCAGGTACAGTACTATGCCATAACCCAGGTAACTGTAAAAGATGATTCCGAGACTAAGCAAACAAATCGCTTTCCAGCTATTCATATATTATTTACTATCTAAACAAAAAATAAGTTTCTAATGATAACAGGCCTATACCCATGCCTACAGCAAAACGTACGATTTTGGCATAATTTATTTTGTCATACGGCACTAGCACCAACAGTAGAAATGGCGCTGCCTGTGCCACATACCTGGAGCTAAACAGGTGCGTGACAGCGAAGCTGGTAGCCAGCATGAGCATTCCACAGCATAAGAGAAAACAAAACACAGGATTCTCCCTGTTCTCCCATAAACGATATACAGAACAGCCGATAAAATAAATGGCAATGGTTCCCAGCAGGGGAGAGATCAGGTAGGGATATATATCTAATATAACGGTTGGTAAGATGCGTGCCAGCACTTCACTCATCGGCGCGAAAGTATAGTCCAGCACAATGATGTTCAGTAGCAGCAATAGTATATAGGAAACGCAACAGGACAATAAAATTTTCTTGTTGATGATGAACCACCGGGGAGCTATTATAATCGTTACCATGGCCCCATATGCGAATGACAAGATGCCGTGCCATACACTGAACCCACCAGCATTGATTACAGCCTGTTTTGGAGGCATTAATCCTTTCCAGGTGATAAATAATGGTAAGGATATCACTAACGCACCTACGGAGAACAGGATCACTATTATCCAGCGCATACGATTTTTAGGAGCATCTATTAATATGGATGCTGCGGCAGGGATCATGATAAGAAAAGGAGAACGCCCTATAATAGCAATGCCACAGGTAACACCTGCAAATATTGCAAATAGTATGCTTTTATTTTTGTTGTTGGGAGATGATTGTACTGCTGTTATAAAGCACCAGGCAGATAGCATAGAAAACAATACCGGCGGTATTTCCGTGAGGGCCATACCTGATACCTGCCATATCATGGGTACGGCAATGATATTAAGTGCCGCCAGCAGGGTGTCAGACAGTGGCAAATGATAGATGTTGCGAATAATATGTGTAAGGATCCACGTTATTATACCTAAAAATACGGTGTTGACTAAACGAATACCTGGTGTCTGCCAATGGGTTAGAAAATATAAAGGATAATGTATTAGTTGATAGAGTGGGCCAGGTGCCTGATCATTCATTTCCAGCAGGAATTTTTTTGAAAGTCCTGCTGCATCAAATAAATAGAGATTACGTACAAACAAGGGTTCATCGAACAGGGGGGCCTGGTGATGTAGTATTGTAATCAGCAACAGTAGCAGGTATCCGCCGATACCCAGGATAAATAGTAGTCTTCTTTCCATGTACGCGATTCAGGGATTTGGGATGGCAGTTGGCATCTGGATGTGTTTTGGGAGTGTAAAAGTATCAATCAATATCAGTATTTCAAAATGTAAGGCTTTATAAAATTATTAATATCAGAAGTAAATTTGCACTTACGTTCAAATTTTATGCATTCACCGGAAAAAAATTACTCTTTACCAAAAAAATACTTCGTAAATTATAAAGAAGTATAATTTTACGCTCAATCTGAATCGCCTGGTTGTGGCATAATTGATTACAACCTATGACCCTGAGATGCCTCATCGTATCTTTGCAAATATCCTCCAGAGAAACCACCTGATAATCTGATATTTTCGACCACATCCCATAAAAAGCCTTCATGGTTTCACGCCTCTATTGGCGCTATCCATGCTAACATTAAAAAAATAAACCAGAAGGTGGAATGAAAAAGAAAGTATTAATAATAGATGATAGTTTACCAATAAGATTTCTGCTGGAAGCAATCTTCAGCAAAAATTATCATGTTGTATCGGCACAGGATGGCCTGGTGGCTATGTCCTGGTTATCTAAAGGAAACACCCCAGACCTCATCATCACCGATTTACAAATGCCAAATATTGATGGTCATGAACTGATACAGTTCCTGTCGTCCAGTAACTTATATAGAGATATCCCTGTAGTGGTACTTTCTGCATGCAACGATGCTGATACTACTGCAGCCGTAAATCAGCACCATAATGTACATGCTTTTTTCAGCAAACCTTTCGATCCTATCCAACTGTCAGCATCTGTATCTGATATTCTGAATGATCAACTGGTAGCTGCCGGCTGAAATACCGGATTGTTTAACGCCAAATAATTTATAATGGGAACGACTACACCTGAATTAACGCCTGCTTTGCCCCTGAAACCAGCGCACGAGAAAACGGAAACTGCTGTGATTCGTCAATTAAGCCCTGAAAAAATTGTCATCTTCGTAGGCAATACCTACCTGGATGTGAGAGATACGCCTGGCAATTACAAATTCCTGGTAGTACAGGATATAAATGCCGCACAGGCTTCTATTTCAGAAGTCCTCAACGTATATCGTAAAATACCTGCAGTCATCATCTACCGTTTTAATAGTAAATACGAGCAGGAATGCGAACAATGGGAACAGTACTTCAACGATAATCAGGTACTGCGCTCTATTCCTTTCTTCATGTACTCCGAACAGGTTTCTGAACAACTGAAATCTTTTGCCAGAAAATACAGGTTTATAGATGAAGTAATCACCCGTGATTGCCTCATGCATACACTGGAAAAGAAAATAACTTTTGTCAGCAAATTTAAATACCTGAGCGTTATCACGCGTCAGGAAAATACTGAGCCCAATAAAAAGCTCACCAAAAGCAAACGCACTCCAGGTGCTGTTATCAAGCGTTTGACGGATATACTCCTTGCCAGCATGGCACTCGTACTGGCGTCACCGTTATTACTCATCATCGCGGTGGCTATACGTATGGAGTCCAAAGGTCCCATCTTTTACGCTGCCAAAAGAGCTGGTAAAAATTACCGCATCTTCAAATTCTACAAATTCAGGACCATGGTACCTGATGCTGATAAAAAATTAAAACAACTCTCTCACCTTAATCAATACAGTAACGAACAAGGTGGTACTGTTTTTTATAAAGTAACCAACGACCCCCGCATCACCAAGCTGGGTGCCTTTCTGCGCAATACCAGCTTGGACGAGATCCCTCAGCTGCTGAACGTAATTAAAGGTGATATGTCACTGGTAGGTAACCGCCCGCTGCCACTTTATGAGGCTGCTGCACTTACCACAGACGAATGGTCACAACGTTTCAATGCCCCTGCCGGCATCACTGGACTCTGGCAGATAAGCAAGAGAGGAAACAAAGATATGTCGACAGAAGAAAGAATTGGTCTGGATATCAGCTATGCCAACAAACACACCTTTGGCTATGATATGTGGATCATGATGAATACCCCATTTGCACTTGTGCAAAAAGAAAACGTATAGTAATGCTTGTTGTAGAAATTGTTGTGTTTTTGTTCCCGGCGCTGTGTATCTTATATAATCTCTATTTCTGCCTGGCTGCCAGCCTCAAAAAAAGGAATAAGATATCAGCGGGGAATCCGGAAGCGTATAGTCGGATCGCTATACTGGTACCGGCTTACAAGGAAGACGCTATCATCCTTGCTACGGTCGCCAACTACGAAAAACTCCGTTATCCGCGATCGTCTTTTGACATAGTAGTAATAGCAGATTCTTTGCAACCCGCTACCTTACAGGCACTGGCAGAAACCAGTGCCGTTGTGGTTAAAGTGAGTTTCGAAAAAAGTACCAAAGTGCGCGCACTGAATGCGGCCTTTCAACAGCTGGATAATAGCTATGAAATGGCCCTCATCTGTGATGCAGACAACCTCCTGGATGCTGATTTCCTGTTAAAAATCAATCATGCATTCCTGCAGGGACATATGGCCATACAAACAAGACGGGTTGCTAAAAACATCGATACGCCTTTTGCTATCCTGGATACAGCTAATGAAATAATTTCCAATCACCTGTATCGGAAAGGAAGTTGTGCTTTGGGGCTGTCATCCTCCCTCATCGGCTCTGGGATGGCTTTTCAGTATCAGCTCATAAAAACAGCCATGCTGGAAATTGATGCGATAGGTGGATTTGATAAAGTGCTGCAATTGCTGATGGCAGAAGGAGAGGTCTTTAAAAAAGCAGGTTTAAAGCCGCAGCCAATCTATTACCTGGAAGAAGCACTCGTATTCGACGAAAAGGTTGACAACGCAGCAGCGTTCACCAACCAGCGTAGAAGATGGCTTTCCAGCCAGTATAAATATCTGTTTAAATACTGGCGCAAAGGATGGGCCGCACTCAAAACCGGCAACATGGACTATTTCAACCTGTTCGTTTGCCAGAACATGATGCCGCCACGTATGCTGTTACTAACGTTTGTAACGTTAATGCCTATACTCTATTTCTTTTTACAGCGATACCTATTTATCCCTTACTGGTACTGGCTGATACTATGGGCGATTAATGCACTGACGCTACTACTGCCAATACCAAGGCTCTTCTATTCGAAGTATTTCCTGAAAGGAATAATAAGCCTGCCAAGAGCAATAGGTATTATGCTGGCTTTGACATTCAAACTGAAAGGTGCGGACAATACCTTTATTCATACCAGTCATTCTAAAACAACTGTAGACAACCCTTTACTGGATGCCGAATAACATACATACGCCACTGGTTTCCATCATTACCGTCAACTATAATAATAGCGCGGTAACCGTAGCATTGCTGGAATCCATCGCTTCCAACGATTATAAAAACCTGGAAGTGATCGTGGTAGATAATGCATCAGTGGAAGATCCAACCACATTATTTACGGATGCATACCCTGCGGCAAAGGTCATTAGAAGTGCTGCCAATAGAGGATTTGCAGGCGGTAATAATATAGGGATTCAGGCTGCAAAAGGGGATTTCTTATTTCTTGTAAATAATGATACTGCTTTTACACAAGGTCTGATACCCGGACTGCTGGCCATTTTTGAGCAACATACTGATGTTGGTATCGTCAGTCCTAAGTTCCATTATTTCTTCCATCCAGGTATTATTGAATACGCGGGATATAGACAGGTAGATGTTTTTACCGGAAGAAACAGCATGATTGGTTGTAAGGAAGAAGACAAAGGACAGTATAATACAGGCGGCACAACGGCCTATGCACATGGTGGTGCAATGATGATGAAACGCTCCGTGCTGGAGGAAGTAGGGCTCATGCCTGAGATTTATTTTCTGTATTACGAAGAATTTGATTGGTGCGAAATGTTCAGACGTAAAGGCTATCGCATTTACTACGAACCGGCTTCGCTCATCTACCATAAAGAATCAATGACCACAGGTAAAAACAGCGTGCTGAAAACATATTATCTCACCCGCAACCGCATACTCTTTATGCGTCGTAATGTAAGATGGTACCAACTCAGCTTGTTTCTGCTGTTCTTTGCTTTTGTGACCATTCCCAAAAATACGCTTCGCTATTTGCTGAAACGTGAAAAAGATCACCTCCGCGCTTTTTGGAAAGGGGTGATCTGGAATATTAAAAACTTAAATCTAAATAAGGAATCATGTGCGGTATAGCTGGTTTTGTAGATTTTTCGAGGCAGACAGGTACACAGATCCTGCAGAATATGACGGACGCGCTCATTCACCGCGGACCCGATGATGCAGGCTATGAAGTATTTCTACCTAAAGTTGCCACCGTTGGCCTGGGCCAGCGCAGACTCGCGATCCTTGACCTTTCTGCATCCGGCCATCAGCCGATGCATTACGGCCCTTATACACTTATTTACAATGGAGAAATTTATAACTATAAAGAAGTCAGACAAGAACTGATCAG
This sequence comes from Chitinophaga sp. Hz27, assembly GCF_042263525.1. Taxonomy (NCBI): domain Bacteria; kingdom Pseudomonadati; phylum Bacteroidota; class Chitinophagia; order Chitinophagales; family Chitinophagaceae; genus Chitinophaga; species Chitinophaga sp. Hz27. The sequence goes on along the minus strand of NZ_JBHKFJ010000005.1, from coordinate 67,099 downwards.
CGCTGGTTATAAGTTCTATTCGGGTTCTGATACGGAAGTACTCCTGAAAGGTTTCCATTACTGGCAAGAAAAAGTGCTGGACAAATGCATAGGCATGTTTGCCTTTGCCTTGTATGATGAACAGAGAGAAGAAATAATTATAGGAAGAGACAGAGCTGGTGTGAAGCCCTTGTATTACAACTGGGACAATAACCTGCTGTTGTTTGCATCTGAGCTGAAAAGCTTTCATCATCATCCACAGTTTAAAAACGATATTGATACAAACAGTTTATCCCTGTTCCTTCAATACAGTTATATTCCCGCTCCCTATACCATTTTTAAGAATACCTGGAAATTATTGCCAGGTCATCTCCTGAAATTGCAGCTGGCTACACGCACACTCACCACACATGAGTATTGGAATGTACTGGATGCTTATCGCCAGCCACTGACGGGCCTTTCGGAGTCGGAGATCATTGATGAAACAGAAAAACTCATGCATAGTGCTTATCGCTATCGCATGGTGGCGGATGTGCCGGTAGGTGTTTTCCTGAGTGGGGGTTATGATAGCTCCAGTGTAGCAGCGATACTGCAGGCTGAAAGTACCAATAAAATCAAAACGTTTACCATTGGCTATAAAGAAGCCCAATGGGACGAGTCTAAAGAGGCGGCAGCTATCGCAAAACACCTGGGAACGGACCACAACGAATGGATCATCGGTCCGGAAGATGCAGCTGAAATTCTGCACAACCTTCCCGAAGTTTATGATGAACCATTTGCTGATAATAGCACCGTGCCCACTACTTTGGTGAGTCGCCTCGCCAGTAAACAAGTGAAAGTGGCGCTCAGCGCAGATGGTGGCGATGAGATCTTTGCAGGCTATGGTAAATTCAGGCAGTCCCTCAAATATACCAATGGTATCCCTGCGCCGTTGCAATTCTTGCTAAGCAAAACAATGGATTTAATCAACCCTGACCTAATACCTTACTTCAACAAGCAATATAATTTTTCTACACGTTATGAAAAGATGAAGCTGATATGGCAAAGCGGGAAGCCGGAAGCGGCCCTGAAATATATCAGCCAACACCTTACTGATACTGAATTGAAGCAGTACCTGCAACATACTCCAGACAGGTACAAGACAGCTTTTGACCTGAACGGCGAACTACAAAATGTAAATGATCCCCTGAACAAATTGTTGGCCATGGATTATAAAACATTCCTGGTCGATAACAATCTCACAAAAGTAGACCGCGCAACAATGTCGGTCAGCATAGAAGGTAGAGAGCCTATGCTGGATCACCGACTGGTGGAATTTCTTGCTAAGGTTCCACAATCCCTTAAAACGAAAGATGGTGTTAACAAATATATACTGAAGACGATCGTTCACCGATACATCCCTGCCTCGCTCATGGACAGGCCCAAAAAGCCTTTCATCGCGCCATTGCAGGTATGGTTCAGAGACGCACTGAGTGAACAAATGAGATATTATCTCTCGCCTGAAAAATTAGCGCAGTCTGGTTTGTTAAACGCTGCTAGTATACAACCATTGTTAAACTGCTATTTAAGAGGCGAAAAGGTAAACCACCAGAAGCTCTGGAATATGTTGGTATTTCAGCTGTGGTTTAGCCGCTGGATCGCCCCGCTGTAACTAAGATGATGCACTTAAACAGGAAAATCAGGGTACTGCAGACTATCCACCAGGGAAAGGTGGGAGGAGGCGAACGACATGTGCTGGATCTTGTAAGTACTATTGATACCTCCAGATTCGAACCTATTGTTTTGTCCTTTACGGAAGGTCCGATGGTAGATACCCTTCGGATGATGCAGATACCTGTATTTGTAATCCCCACAGAGCGCCCATTCGATTTTCGTATATGGGGTGCCGTGAAAAGATTATTAAAAGAACAACGTATTGACATGGTCCATGTACATGGTTCCAGAGCTAATACAAATATTTTATGGATCGCGCGCTCACTGGGCTTGCCGGTAGTTTATACCGTGCATGGATGGTCGTTTCATAATGAACTGCCCTTCTGGAACCGCAAGGCAAGGATCTTTGCAGAGAAACTTATCACCAGACGCACAGGTATAAACATTACTGTTTCCGAATCTAACCGGCAAACAGGTATGCAGGTAATCCAAGGCTTCCGATCTGTTGTAATAAGGAATGGCGTTAATCTTAACTGCTTCACGCCAGACATAGATGCAGACCATGTCAGAGAACAGTATGGCTTTACGCCAGGTGATATTGTTGTTGGATTTATTGTCAGAATGACAATTCAAAAAGATCCATTAGGCATGATCCGCGCATTTGCGGCGGCGCATGAGCTGCAACCATCACTTAAACTATTGATGGTGGGTGAAGGCCCACTCAAATCAGAAGTGATGGAACTATCTGCCAGACTAGGTCTGCAGCAGGCTGTTGTGTTTGATGATTTCAGGCAGGATATTCCTCGCATACTGAAAGCAATAGATATTTATTGTCTTCCTTCACTGTGGGAAGGATTTCCAATAGGCGTGCTGGAAGCTATGGCTATGGGAAAAGCCATCATCGCTACAGATGTGGATGGCACCCGTGAAGCCCTGGACGATAACATCAGTGGCATATTGATACCACCACGAAACACGGCTGTACTCAGCGCCACCTTATTGAAACTGGCTAATGATCCAGCTTTGCGCTGCCGACTCGCAAACGCAGCGCTACAACGCGCAAAAGCAGAACATAGCATCACCGCCATGACCACTAAAATTGAAGAGGTTTACAAAGATCTCTTTTATAAACTGGTACGTCACTGAATTTATAATACCGAAATACACTCATGAAAATTAGAAATCCACATTCCAGATTCGATATCAGTGCTAAAAAAACAGACCGCGTGCTGGAAGTAGGAGGCGGCCATAATCCGCATCCGCGTTCGAATGTAGTGGTAGATAAATATGCAGATGATAATACACACCGCAGCGGTGATATCAAAGTGCTGCGCAACCAGGAATTTATCAGTGCAGATGGAGAACACCTGCCATTTGAAGACAAATCATTCGATTACGTAATCTGCAACCATGTACTGGAACATGTAGATAATCCACATGCTTTCCTGCAAGAGCAATTCCGTGTAGCAAAAAGAGGATACCTGGAAGTGCCGTCCTTATTGGGAGAACATCTCTACCCAAAAAAATCACACAGATGGGTACTCCTCGAAATAGATAATAAACTAGTGATGGTAGATAAAGACAATATCAATTTCCCACAACAATTTGATTTTGGTGAGCTATTCCAGGCCTACCTGCCGAAAAATTCTATCGGCTATAAAATAATGGAACGTACACACGCTAACCTGCATACCGTACGCATAGAGTGGGAGGGAAGTTTCGATTATGTCATCAATCCTTCAGAAGAAACATTACTGAAATATTTTCGTGAACCCTGGAGTGAAAATATGGTGTATCAACAGTTTCCCAAAAGGTCTATGGGAGCAGAACTAATAGAAGCCGGTAAGGCTTTCGGTGATATCTGTAAAAGTATCGTGAAGTCTAAAGTATTAAAGCGTCATTAAGCAATCGTCATATCTATCCCAATGCCGGGACTGACAGAAAAGTGATAGCACTTTTAGTCAGTCCCTTTTTTATCTGCGGATAATTATTTTATCTTATTGCATCTTCCAACAGCGCATCTACTTTATTCAAAATGTTGGGATGAATGTTTGTATCAAACTTACGCGCAAAGAATTTTCCTGAAGCAATCATATTCGGTAAGTCGCCAGGGCCAAGGACTTTAGGGGAAGCCTGCCTTGCAGACCAATCTATATATCTCAAATTATCTCTTACTACTTTCTTACTCCATTCCGGATTGTTCATGATGATGGTATGGAAAATGAATTCATCTGATCCCCAGGTATATCTGAAATATTTTATGAAAGAAGGTTGCTCCTCCAGGAATTCCTTACAGAAACGCAGACAATCTTCACTTAGGCTCCACCACTGCGAGCCGCCGGTAAACGTGAAGTTCATCGGGCATTTCCTGGAAGGCATAATGCGATTGATCCAGCGTGTAAGAAAATATTTTCCCTTAAACTGAATGTCTTCAAAATGATAGCGATCCAGTTTACTAATGGTGGCTGCTACTTCTTTCTCTGGCATAATATCCAGGAATTCGTTGCCTTGGTGAATAGTGAAGAAATCAACGATTTCATGAATAGGACGCAATGGATAATCAAGGCCGCTGAGCAGGGAAATATTAAGGTACTTACGGCGGCTGCCAAGTACAACGTCCAGACTATTGAGTGTGGCCTTTACCATACTAAAACCTGCCCAATGTACTTTGATGCGGCCTGGGATAAAATATACTTGTGGCAGCTGTGCCGCTTCTGTAAAGGCAAGCGTGTCCGCCCTGGCATCGAGGTGAACATAACAATCTACTCGGGGATGCGACAAGCGGCGCAAGAGTTGTAATAGTTGTTCGGGGTTTTTGTGTGCTAGAATAATAAATGCGATACGCATGACTTAATTAATTTTTTTTGACCAGTTGTAGTTTGGCAGGTAGTTTCTCCAATAGCAGTGTACAAGATGCCCAGCCTTCTTTTAGTATATCCTTCAACGATAGTTGCAGCTGCTTTTTCAGGAAATAATAACCAAAGGCTACTCCTGCCAGCAGGTTGAGGAAAGACACGGCTGCTACTGCTCTCAGGTCCATAAACATCCAGATGAAGACCAGGTCTCCGATCACGTTGATGCTGACTTTCAGCAGGTTCTTGTAAAAATTCAGTTGTGGCTTGTTGATCATGTCCAGTGTGACGCCAATAAACCGGTCAATCGGATAAAGAATAGCGGAGAATAGAAATATCAGTACGATGGGAGTGGCACCCAGGTAATTTTTTTTAGCCAGAATAATAATCAGCGGTTGTACGAAAATAATTAGCCCGATAATAAAAGGGAGGATGAGGAAGGTTACCGCGCCGGTATAGCGGCAGAAAGCTTTGGAGACTGCGGGCCAGTCGTTGCGGTTAACGGCTGCGGATAAAGTAGGCTGCGCAGTGGCCACAAAACTGCGCAGGATGATCTCTATCACTTCCATGAATTTCTGCGGAATGCTATAAATCGCTACCGCAGCAGGATTGATCATGGTGCGTATGAAAAAGTTATCAGAGTAGGGGATAAAGCCAGAGGTGACCATGCTGCCTACTATCAGTCGCCCATATACGAAAAGCGCTTTTACCTGCTCTTTTTTTCTGAACCAGATAGTGTTTAAAGATGTCCACCGCTGCAGCATGCAATACAGGCTGGCAGCGCCTAAAGCAAAGGCATATGCGTAAAGAATCAGTGTAATACGTGCGTTGCCGCTAAAGTGAAGGATGATCAGGAGTAATAAAAAGGTACTGTTTTGCAGCAGCCTGATATGAACGATTTTGTCAAACTGATGCCTGGCCTGCAATAGCCAGCTGGCGAAATTAAATGGTAAAGATAGTACCAGCAATAAACTAAGGTGTAGCAGGAAGAACTGCCAGGTGCCATTGAAGTAATGCCAGCCAATGGCCAACACGCCAGCATTTAATATCAGAAAGATAAGTGTCAGTGCTACTGCAACATACCAGGCAGCACCACATACTGATCTGGCGGTAGTTTCGTCGGTGCCGGCATAGAATTTTATCAGCCCGGATTGAAGGAGGGCCGTTCTGATCTGGTCCAGTACATTATAGGTGGCTATAAACATTACCCACTCGCCAAATGCGGATTCAGGAAGAATCCTGACCAGTATGGCAAAGGATAAAACATTAAAGAAAGCAGAAATCACATTACCCAGCAACGACTGAATATGATTATTCCTGAAAACTGACAACAGCCTGAAACCCATAGTACGATTTATGTTTCAGATCCGATACCTCATAGCATAGGCAACGCAGATCCACGATAATAAATAATTACATGGCTTTTAGCAGGATATAGTCAGAGAAGGTTAATGTGGACTTTTAACAAACATGACCTGGGGCATAGTTCCCGTGAAGGTTGTCCATCCACGATTTTGCCCACAAGATAATACTTTTTTTTATAAATAGATGATTTTAATATCTAATAATATTAAATGATAATATGTTGATCATCTGTACTATAAACATATTAAAAATTTATGCTTTATTATTTGTTGGTATATATATGAAAAAAAATTACTATTTGTTGAGAGAAATGTTTTTAATTTGTAACATCTGAATGATTGACGAACGCTTAAATCATCGAACATATCTGGGAAAAACTTTACCATTCTTACTATGGACAACCTCAATAGTTTCAATAAGAGATTGAAAATTGTGACGGGGATCTGGATACTAACAATAGTGCTATGCACTGGCAGGCTATATGGCCAACAGGGCGCCCTAACCCCTCGTGTTACAGGCTTCAATAACCCCGCAGGACTGCTGGAATCTTTACCACAGGACTATGCAACCTCCAATACAAAATATCCGTTGCTAATATTTTGTCATGGCCTCGATGAAGAAGGCAATGGTACCACAGATATTATGCGCGTAATCGCTAATGGACCGCCCAAACTGATTAGTCAGGGCAAATGGCCAGCTACGTTTACAGTAAATAATAATACCTTCTCCTTCGTAGTATTGTGCCCACAGTTTCATGGAATCGCTTCTGTCAGCGACATAGATTCAATAATAGATTACGCGAAGGCACATTACCGCCTCGATACCAATAAAATATATCTCACAGGCCTTAGTCGAGGCGGCGGTGAAACCTGGGGATATGCTACCGCACAGAATTACGCGGCTAACCGACTTGCAGCCATCGTTCCTATTGCCGGTGCCTATGATCCCGGCACCCTAAGAACCCCGCTTCCTGCCACTGCTGTAATAGCAGCCTCCAATAACTTACCTATCTGGGCCTTGCACAACTCCGGCGACGGTACCGTGCCCGTTTCCTACTCGCAAAACTGGCAAGCCCTGATCAATGCATACGTTCCTGCCTGCGATCCGCAGGTAAAACTCACTGTATTCAATGCCAACGGACATGACGCATGGTCCAAAGCTTATGATCCCGCTTATCGTGAAAACGGAATGAACGTTTATGAATGGATGTTACAATACAGTAAAGATAAACGACGAACTGTGGTAACTCCTCCAACCACTACACCTCCGGTTACTACGCCAACGAATAAACGCGTGGTGTTGAAAACCAATTACGGATCTGACCCTACTTTCTATTACCCGGATGCCATGAACCAGCTAGGTCTCGTACCCGGCGATACCATCTGTATCCCCGCAGGCGACTATATGGATATGAACCTTGCCTGGCTTAAAGGAACTGCTGAAAAACCCATTGTTATTATCAACTGTGGCGGCCTGGTACGTTTCGGCGTAGGCAGCAAAGGAAACCAGTGGGGCTCTGTCGTACAAATCGAAAACAGTAAGTTCGTAGAATTCACCGGCACCGGCGACCCCGGCCTCGAATATGGCTTCGATATCAAAGGAAGTAACCTTCGTAATGAACCCATGTTTGCCATGTATTGGACTTACGGCAGCTCCGATTTCGATGTACATAATGTCTATATCCATGATGCAGGCATGTTCATCGTAGCCAAAACTACCATGGACTGCGGCGCACCCCAATATTGGGAAGCCAACTATGTCATGAAAAACTGTAAATTCCACCATATCAAAGGCCGGACTTCCAGCAACGAAGGCTTTTATATCGGTAACTCCTGGTATATCGCAAAGCTGCCTTGCGGCGATAGTATCCGCTCTCATCACGTGGCAAATCTTCAGGTATACGACAACGACCTGCAAGACATGGGCAACGACGGTATCCAGGTTGGGATGGCCTATGATGGCAATAATATCATTCACCACAACCGCGTTGTCAACTACGGAAAAAACCATGATAATCCCAATAGTTATGGGATCATAATGAATCCAGGTACAAGGGTTGATGTATACAATAACCATATCGAAAATGGTTATGGAGATGCGCTCTGCTTCTTCGGCTCAGGCATCAGCAGAGCATATAATAATGTAGCCATCAATATCAATGCAGGCGGTTTCCTGGTGGCAGACAGGCCCGTCTTTGAACCAGTATCGGCATGGGTCTATAATAATACATTCGTTAATGTATTGAGAGGCGGCACAGTTTATGACTGTGGTGGTGTACCCGGCCATAAAATTATTAACAACGTAATCGTACAGCCACAAGGCGCAGGAGCTGATAAGCCTTATCCTGGTTTCTATATATGGAATACTGATTGCACCATTAAATATGAGTTCTCACATAATCCATTTTATACAAAGGCAGATGATGTGAAATTTGTAAATGCTGCCGCACAGGATTATCACCTGCAATCCACATCGCCGCTGATAGATTCTGGCACCAACGTCTCCCAGACTTTAAACCTGGGCATCGATTTCGATGGCGTGACCAGGCCGCAAGGAAATGGTATTGATATTGGAGCCTATGAATATCATAGTACTACCACTAACCAGCCACCGCAGGTATACGCAGGCGCGGATGTTATCCTGACTTTGCCCGCCAACTCCACCCAGCTAGATGGTTCGGCTACCATGGACCCGGACGGCACGATAGCTTCTTATGCATGGTCGCAGGTAAGTGGCCCTAACGCAGCAACCATCTCATCTCCGGCAACGGCAAAAACAGTAGTCTCCGGATTGGTCAAAGGTGTATATGTGTTTAAGTTAACGGCTAAAGATAATGGAGGCTTGTCTGGTGCCGCAACTGTACAGGTAACCGTGCAGGATGCTGCAGCAGGACAACGCCCGCCCGTGGCTATCATCGGCGCTGATACCACTATCGTACTGCCGGTGAATAGTATCATACTGGATGGAACACCCAGTTATGATCAGGATGGTACTATAGCTACCTACGCCTGGACGCAGACCAGTGGCCCATCGGTAACCATCAGCTCCCCGGCTTCCGCTAAAGCTGGTGTGGCTAATATGCCACTAGGGACTTATACTTTTAAACTGGTGGTAACAGACAACGATGGATTATCCGGTACGGCCACCAAAAAAGTGAGCGTAATAGATACAAATGATAATAATTCTACCAACAATATCATCAGCCTCTATCCAAATCCTACCAGGGCAAAAGTACGGCTGGACCTGAAAAACCCTACTGTCAGGGCAATATGGGTAACCATTTATACCGTGAGCGGCGTCCGTGAATTCACATATGCGTACCCGTTAGGAGGGAACTTTTATATCGATCTGGATGTCAGCAGCCTGCCTAATGGTATCCATTTGATAGAAGTTTTAGGAGATACCAGTTTTAAATGGACGGGGCGACTGGTTAAATTCTGATGCTATTTATCAACTTGTTGATGGCCTGTCTCTACTCAATAGAGACGGGCCTTTTCATATAAATCAATCGCCTCGTAAATGCCGGCTACCGAGTTCTCCCAGGTATGCGATAAGGCAAAGGAACGGCGAATGGCCGCTCGCTCAGCATTGTTTTCTGCCAATGCCTGCATAGCCATTTCCATATATTCGTTGACGTTAGCAGCCAGGTACACATGTTCCCGGAACAGCTCCATCGTCGGTGTTGCCGTAGCCAACACCGGTTTGCCCATTGCCAGGTATTCATCTACCTTCAGCGGATAATTACCAACCGTCATATCATTCACCAGCTGAGGGTTCATGCACACGTCAAAATATTTTACATAACCGGATAATGCTGTCATCGCCTTTCTGCCTAAAAAATGAACATTAGGCAAACCATGCAATGCGGAATTTTTGAAATCCTCATCCTCCGGACCAACCAGCACAAAGTTCCAATCCGCCTGCCTGCGAGCCATCTCCGTCAATAGAGAAATGTCCAGCCTTAAACTGGTCAATGCACCTACATAGCCAAGGATAGGTTTATCAGCAGGCGGTAAGTCTGCCGGACGCGGAATCGTCAGCTCAGGATTAAAAAGTCCAAGCTCACAACCCTGACCTATATAATAACTGTTAGGGTTATACGATTTTAGCCGGTCTGCCAGGTATTTGGAATTGGCAACGCCTATATCTGCCTTTGCAATATGCAGTGGCTCGATCACTTGCCCGTGTTTGCGCCAGTAGTCCACCGCCAGCAGATAATCCCTGCTATAATAGATGTAAATATCTGGTTGAAGTAATTCTTTCAGATGATATCCCCGGAAGATATCATTGTCATTGAATAATATAATATCCTTGAAATTCAAAGATTTAACGGCAGCAGCAATAGCCGCAGCAAACCGACGGTTGTTTATTTTGTTAAAGATCCTGAACAGGTTGGTGGAAGGTAACCAATTGACGGATTCCATGACAGAAAGCGGATAGAGGTTCCACATATTGTCGCTAATCTGCACCAGGGAGTTGTCTTTCGCCTGCAGCCTTTCCTTGTGATGGAGGATGTTGGCATCTGACTTTTCCGTATAAATTGTTTTTCTGTCCAGCGGAACATTCACATACAAAACGCGGTTATGTTTGGAAAACTCCGTGGCAATGTTTTTACAGTTACTTCCAATAGGGGTATACCAGGGCTGAAGGCCAATGACAACTATGTCACGGTTTTGAACAGGCATAAGAAATGCTAATTAATCGTTGAAATAAGGGTCTGGTGTTTCGGAGGAAGGATGGGTAAAATTATTGGAAGCTGAAAGGTAGTGAAAATCTACGAAACTTTCAGTTACCGTTAAGGTGGCTGGAAACAGCCGCTATTGTGTGTCCGTATTTATCTGCCTAAAATAACTTAAATTAAGTATAGAATAATCATCCAGTTATGTCTGATATAGTAGAAATTCGAAATCTCACAGTGGAGGACTATTTCGATCTGAAGGAATCTATGGTTTCCGCTTACACCGATATGGTGGGTAGTTATTGGAGAGAACCAACGATTCGCAGACTGATCAACATTTTCCCCGAAGGACAGATAGCCGTTACCGTTAATGAGAAGGTAGTAGGTTGCGCGCTGTCGATTATTGTTGACTATAATAAGTTTGGAGATGACCATACTTATGAGCAGATCACCGGTTATTATACTTTTAATACTCATAACCCCAGAGGGGATGTGCTGTATGGTATCGAGGTGTTTGTGCATCCGGAATACCGTGGCCGGCGACTTGCACGGCGTTTGTATGATGCCCGAAAGAACCTCTGTGAGCAACTAAACCTGGAAGGGATCGTGGCAGGCGGCCGTATCCCAAACTATGAGAATTATGCAGACAAGCTTACGCCGCGGGAATATATCCGTAAAGTCCGGGACAAGGAGATCTATGATCCCACACTCACTTTCCAGTTTTCCAACGACTTCCAGGTCACGAAGATTTTGCGGAACTATCTGCCTAGTGATGAGGCCAGCAAAGGTTTTGCGACATTGCTGAAGTGGTATAACATTTACTATGAACCGGATAGGGACAATATCCGCTATACCAAATCCACCGTGCGTATAGGCCTGGTGCAATGGCAGATGCGGGATTATGGCAGCATGGAGGGCTTTTTGCAGCAGGTGGAATATTTTATTGATGCAGTAAGCGATTATGGGTCCGACTTCGTCGTGTTTCCTGAGCTATTCAATGCGCCGTTGATGGCAGAGTTTAACCAGCTGGACCCAGCAGGAGCCATTCGCGGAGTGGCGCGTTATACGGAGCAAATCCGCGAGGCAATGTTGGCGCATGCAGTTTCTTATAACGTAAATATAGTTTCCGGTAGCATGCCTATCGTTATCGATGAGCTGTTGTACAATATTTCGTATTTATGCCGCCGTGATGGTACCTATGAGCAATACTTGAAAATCCATCCAACACCTAGCGAAGTGCAGGCCTGGGGCATAAAGGGTGGTAGTGAGATCAAGGTTTTTGATACCGATTGTGGTAAGGTTGGTATTCAGATCTGTTATGATGTCGAGTTTCCGGAGCCTAGTCGAATACTGGCAGACCAGGGGATGCAGATACTTTTTGTACCTTTCATGACCGATACACAACATGCCTATAACCGGGTGCGTTTCTGTGCGCAGGCCAGAGCTATCGAAAATGAGTGTTATGTGGCTATCTCCGGATGCATTGGCAACCTGCCAAAAGTCAATAATATGGACTTGCAGTATGCACAAAGTTGTGTACTCACGCCATCCGATTTTCAGTTTCCGGTAACAGGTATTAAGGCTGATGCAACTCCCAATACAGAGATGGTAGTGATAGCGGATGTCGATCTGGTTTTGTTGAAAGAACTGCATACATTTGGCAGCGTTCAAACGCGAAAGGATATACGAAAAGACCTTTATGGGGTGGTAGACAAAAGTAAGAAGAAGGACGTGTAAGTGTTGAAGTTGTATTTGTATAAATAATTGATTATTAGGTAGATATCGTGTATTTGTTTGTGTGAAACTTTAAGAAGATATTGAACTTAGATAGATATTTGTGCAACAGGACATAGGAAAAATCAATTGTTTTGTTAAAGTAAGACATTTGTTGACCTGAAATAAAATATTGTAAATCAATAAATAAGTAAAAGAGTAAAAGATGAGTAAAACTATCAATTTGGCGCTTCAGATCATCCCTTCTGTGCCTTCAGAACAGGTTTATAGCGTAGTAGACGAGGCCATTGCCGTGATCAAGGAATCAGGCGTGAAGTACAGAGTATGTCCTTTCGAAACGGTGATGGAAGGAACCTATGAAGAGCTGATGGAAGTGGTAAGAAAAGCGCAGGAAGTATGTTTTAAAGCAGGTGCTTCACAGTTATTAGTGTACATAAAAATGCAGATACGCAAAGACCAGGATGTGACGATGGAAGAGAAGGTGGGAAAGTATGATGCGATGGCATAAGTATAAAATATTTCCGGCTGGAATGAAGGAACTGCCAGATAGGCAATTCGCAAAAAAATAACTCCCAGCGACGCAAAAAGGGCTACCATTGGTGGCCCTTTTTGCGTAATATATTTTTTGAAAGTACTATTAATGGAAAAATAAATAACCTAACAAGATGGCGGAAACAATACCACAGAAATCAGCAATTAATCCTGCTGTTAATGCATATCTGGTTTTCTTGATATTCACAGAGCCGAAGTATACTGCCAGAATATAGAAAGTAGTTTCTGTGGTGCCCTGGATAATGCTGGCGAGTTGGCCTACAAATGAATCGGGGCCGTTGTGTTCCATGATTTCCACCATAAGGGCACGGGAACCACTGCCACTCAATGGTTTCATGAGTGCTACCGGTAACGCAGGTACGAAATCAGTATTGAGTCCCATCCAGGCGAAGAGTGCACCGATGCCGTTTACCAGGTAATCCATGCAGCCAGTGGCGCGGAACGCTCCAATCGCTACTAAGATACCTACCAGGTAAGGGATGATACGTACAGAGATATTAAACCCTTCTTTGGCGCCTTCAATAAAAACATCATATACATTGATCTTTTTTCGGATACCTGCAGTCAGGAAGGAAACGACGATCAGAAAGATAATACCGCCGCCCAGACTAGCTGTCTTGGGACCTATTTCTTCTGGTGGCATATTCTTCACCCAATAATATAAACCGCTAACGATCAATACGAAGCCAGCTAAAAAAATCAATACAGGTAGCTTGAAAAGATTGATACGCTGGTAGATGGCTATAGTAATCATGCCTGCAATAAATGCAATGAATGTAGAGATCAGGATAGGAATAAATACATCCGCAGGATTTTGTGCATGCGCAGATAATCGCAAGGCAATGACGGAAGTAGGGATGAGGATCACCCCAGCGGTATTCAACACCAGGAACATGATCTGCGCATTACTGGCCTCATCTTTCTCTTTACCGTCTTTGTCCTTATTCAACTCCTGCAATTCTTTCATCGCTTTTAGCCCCATTGGAGTAGCTGCATTGTCCATCCCCAGCATGCTGGCAGAAAAATTCATCAGCATGGACCCCATGGCAGGATGGCCTTTAGGAACACCTGGAAAAAGCTTGGAAAAGAAAGGGTTGACAAACCGGGAAAAACGATCTATCATACCGCCAGCTTCACCCACCCGCATAATACCTAACCAGAAGGTCATGATACCGGCTAGTCCAAGTGAAATTTCAGCGCCTGTTTTTGCATTGGAGAGCATTGCATTCATCACCGCACCAAACACGGTCGTGTCTTGCAGGATGAACGTTTTAAACACGGCGACAACAAAAGATATAAGGAAAAATGCCAGCCAGACGTAGTTTAAAGCCATTAGTTTTCGGTTGTTTAATGCGTGAAGATAGTTTTTTCCAGCATATAGACAAGGGCCTGGGAAAGTTCTGGCCCGCCAGGGTGCTTACTTCCCTTGTCGGGAAGCCGCTATCCGTAAGGCCTTGACAGAAAGCGATTTCGGGCTTTGCAAGACAAAAAGAAAACATTATCTTTGCGCAAATTTTAAAAAATGGCTTTGCAAGTTGGAATTGTAGGACTGCCGAATGTAGGAAAATCAACATTGTTTAACGCGGTTAGTAACAGCGCTAAGGCACAGGCCAGCAACTACCGTTTCTGTACGATAGAACCAAACGTTGGTCTGGTAGATGTACCAGATTCCCGTTTACAGAAACTGGAGGAACTGGTGAAACCTAACAGGGTAGTACCAACTACTATCGAATTCGTTGATATCGCCGGATTGGTGAAAGGCGCCAGTAAAGGTGAAGGCCTGGGAAATAAATTCCTGGCTAATATCCGTGAAGTGGATGCCATCGTGCATGTGATCCGTTGCTTCGAAGATGATAATATTCTCCGTGAAGAAGGTGCCATCAACCCAGTGGGTGATAAAGGCATCATCGATACCGAATTACAGCTGAAAGACCTCGAATCCGTTGAAAAGAAAATTCAACGTACCGAGAAAATGGCTAAAACAGGTGGCGATCCTAAAGCGAAAAGAGAATACGAAATACTTAAACAGTGCCAGGAACACCTGGAACAAGGTCGCAATATCCGCGAACTCGGATTGAGCAAAGAAGACAGTGTTGCTATCGCTGATCTCTTCCTACTCACTTCAAAACCTGTGCTCTATGTTGCCAACGTAGACGAAGGTTCACTGCTCACCGGAAATAAATTCTCCGAAGCCCTGAAAGAAGGTGTTAAAGCTGAAAATGCAACCGTAATCGTGATGAACAACACCATCGAAGCACAGATCTCCGAAATGGAAGAACCTGCCGATAAAGAACTGTTCCTTTCTGAATATGGTTTGACAGAACCAGGCCTGAACCGCCTTATCCGCTCTGCATACGACCTACTCCAGCTGATCACCTACTTTACCGCTGGTGTACAGGAAGTGCGCGCATGGACAATCCACAGAGGCTGGAAAGCACCGCAGGCAGCTTCCGTAATTCACACCGACTTCGAAAAAGGGTTCATCAAAGCAGAAGTAATCGCATATGATGACTACGTGAAATTTGGCTCTGAATCTGCAGCCCGCGATAATGGCCGCTTCCGTATCGAAGGTAAAGAGTACACCGTAGCTGACGGTGATGTAATGCACTTCCGTTTTAACGTATAGTCTTAATATCTATATACAACAAGACTTCATATTCTTCATGAAGCTTACAACAAAATCTGAAGGGCCGGTCTCTACCTGGTAGAGATCGGCCCTTCGCTATTTCTTCTTATCTTGTTGATTATTATATTGTTTATAAAACCAATATAAGCAAAAATAAAAATACATAAGGATTCCAAACTCTGCCTGAAATTCATATCTTAGCTGACTAATTCAGGTTAACTCATGAAATTTGTCAGGAACGTGAAGCTCTTCTTCCGGGAAGGGAACTCAGATAAAACCTATGAAATCGACTTGTGTGAACTCGCCCCGGATCAATATGTTGTCAACTTCAGATACGGTAAAAGAGGCGGTGCCCTGAAAGAAGGTACCAAAACCACCAGTCCGGTAAACCTTGCCAGCGCAACCACCATATTCGATGCACTGGAAAAAGAAAAAAGGAGCAAAGGTTATATAGGCGAACAGGAATCAGAACAGGCAGCCCAACCGGATGCCGATAGCACCGCTATTTTGGATGCAGTCACCAATCCACGTCATAAGGCGATCCTACGCCGTCTGCAGGGCAACCCTGCCGGTAAAGGCGCCTGGAAAACTTCCAGGGTGATATGGAGAGCCGGTGAATTGCATATCAAGGAATCTGTACCTTATATTATTAAGCAGGGCGACAGAAAAGATGCGCTGCAACGTTATTCGGCTATCTGGGCATTGTCCCGCGCCGGTGATCCTGTGGCCATCCCAACACTGAAAGCATACTACGAAAACAGCTCTTATCCGCTCAATATCCGCATGCTGGCTGCCAATGGTATGCTCATGCTCATGTCACCCGATGAGCGCACCACCTTCGCACAGCAGATCATCGCAGGTATGCCGCAGGTATTGCAGGATGCTATCGCAAAAGGCTCCATACCAGACCTTATCACACTGATTTATAACCTCGTTGTGGTACAACAGGCGCCAGATTATAATATCCTGGAAGAAATGTACCTGATATCCGCAGCGGTACCTGTACTATGGCATTCCATGTATCATACGCTGGTACGCTTACCACTACGGCCATCCTGGTTCCGCCATATCCGTCATATTTATAAGCAGGCGGAAATGCGGGAAGACTATATGATCGTGGCATTGCTGGTACATCGTATCCAGAAAACACAGCCGATGTTTAATGTGCCGGTGGTATATTATGAAGATTCACCATCCAGTGTTTTCATCCAGGAAATCAATGCTAACGTTAAAGTACAAACGGAGTTAAAGAAACCTACCAGCCGTATTGCTTTCTCTAACCGCACCCGCAAATACTTCAATAGAAGAGCCTTCCGTAACCTGAAAAGGCTGGGAGAGGCCGGCGATGTACAATATGTACGGTACGCGACCTCACTGTTGCTGCACTATGCACAGGAAACGGATTTTACCAAAGCTTACGAACAACGTTATTATGGTTATCAGAATGGCCGTTATCAGTCCTTGCAACGCCAGTACCCCGAAAGTTCGAAAGCTATCTACCTTAATTACATATTAAGAGGCAACGATCATACATTAGAATACCGCGCCCACCAGGAAGAATGGGTTTTCAAACCACAGGAACAAGCTGCGCAGACGCAAAACGGAAGGCCAGTAATTCAGCCTAACCCCGACTTGCTAAAAGCCAATGAAAACGGTGGTCTCCTGAAAAAACTCTTCGGATGGCTGGGGGTAGATAAACAGCAAGCCACATCTGGCGTTCCGCCACAATCCGCGGAATCCGCACTCAAAGCAACTGCACCTGCATCCGTAGAAGAACATGGCAGCATACCTTTTCTTGCCCTCTGGAACCAACTGCCACAGGCATTTCTGCAGCTCCTGATCAGTGGACAGATGGAAGCGGTGCATGCTTTTGCCATGGAGCAGCTACGCGCACACCCTGAGTTCAGCGCGATGAAAGAGCGTATGGGCGAAGACGTTATAGGTGGCTTGCTCGCCAACAGATTTACAATTCCTTCCTTGTTCGGCCTGGAGCTGGCAAGAGAAAAATATAATCCAGCCAATCCATCCATTCCATTACTCAAGGTAATGATCGCTAGTCCATTAGAGGAGGCGAGGGCCCAGGCCATGGAATGGATTAAAGCCGCTGGTACCCTGTGTTTCGGAGATACAGGCATGCTGCTGGATATGATTTTCTGCTATTATGAAGATGTCAGAAAGTTCCTGAAAGCCAACCTGGACCCTGCTGCGGTTCCTGCCCAGCAACAACAGGACCTCGCCGGATTTGCCATTGCCCGCCTGATGAAAGTTGGTGAGCTCAACGAAGTGCAAACTGCCATCCTTACTGATTGCTGCCAGCTCGTAGAATACTATTGTGCTGCACCACTTTCGCAATTGGATATGCAAGTCATCGCAGACCTGATGGACCAATCCTCAGTAGCAGTACAGGCCTTTGCCGCGAGGTTGTTGCTCCTCCGCGACCACGACTTCGACTTCGCACAGATCTCCAATGTACTCGTAAATAAACTGCTTAAAAATTCGTATAGGCCTGTACGTGATGCCGGCTGGAACATTCTCCTCAAAGCTGGAGACGCACCTGTTATCAATAAACCGGAAATTCTCCTCAGCGCATGTACCAATGAGTATAAAGATATCAGGCAAAAGGCTGCTCAACTGGTAGCCAGGCTGGTAACCCAGGACAACCGCCTCGCCCTCTGGCTGGTGAATGAACTGGTGCCGTTGTTGATGCGTACAGAGAAAGCACCCGGCATGCATGAAGACATTGCCGCACTGTTGAGTGGCCCGCTAGGTAACTATTTGCAAGAGGTAGATACCGCCACTGCTCTTCGTTTACTATATGCCAACTATAGACCGGCACAAGAATTTGGTGTTATCCTATTACAACAATATATACCTGCCACATCCCTGACTTTAAAACAGGTGATTGCTGCCGGAGCACACGAACTCTTACAGGTAAGAGAATGGTGCTGGACTTTCTTCCGTACACAACAGCCACGTATAAAAACAGAAAGAGATACAGCAGTAGCCTTACTGGATAGCAAATGGGATGATACCCGTGCTTTTGCCATCCGCTTCTTTAGGGATAACTTCCAAGAGGAAGACTGGACGCCGGAAAGTTTAATCGGTATAGCCGACAGCGTTAGACCCGATATCCAGCAATTTGGACGGGAATTGCTCATGCGCTTCTTCAAGACGGAAGATGGTGTACAATACCTGCTGAAACTGAGCCAGCACCCTAGTGCGGCCATGCAGCAGTTTGCTACCAACTATCTGAGTCAATATGCCGCTGGTAACCTGGAGTATATCCGTCAGCTGGAACATTATTTCAGGGCTGTACTTACCCGTGTAAACAAAGCCCGCGTAGCAAAAGAAAGAGTGTTCCTCTTCCTGGAAAGAGAAGCCATGAAATCGCCGGAAGCCGCTGCCTTCATTGGTAGCCTGATTACCGATATTTCCGCTACCGTGGCCATTGGCGATAAAGCCAGATGTATCAGCATCATGCGTAATATCAGCCAGCAATTTGATCATGTACAACTACCGATAGTATTCGTGGAAGCACCTGTGCGTCCGCAATAAAACGTATATCCATTTATGTTATTTAACTACAGATATAGTGGTAATTCCCAGGTGTTTAGCGATGCATCCGGTACAGGCATTTCCTTTGCGCCGGATACTTTTCGTCAGCCAACTTTTTTTGTAGGTAAGCTGAATAAAAAGATCGCGTTCAGGGAGGCCATCTCCGCATTACATGATGTGGTGGTGTCTGACCTGCGTTTCAAACCCAAAGATAAAACCGCTTATAAGGAATGGGCCGCAGAGCAGGAAGCCCTATGGCTGGCAGAATACATGAACGGCTATAATGCCGAAGCCGCCAGTGAAAAGATCGCAGCCCTCGAAACAGAGCTACGTGCTATCAGAGAGGAGAAAGATAAAGTAATGTCGCCCTTCTATAAGGCAAGACGTCATTACTTCGATTACCTCTATGAAAAAGACAAAGATTCCTGGTTTGTACTTGACCCGGTGATCAGCGTACACCCGGATGAATTGTTCTTTGAATGCTTCAGCCAGGACGAATCTACGTACGGTAAATTGAGTGCCAGCTACAACGTATTCAAAGAAGTCAACGAATTCGAATGTGGTACCACCAACATCGATTATTCGTCGGCGTTATATAATGAATTTCAGAAGATACGCGATTATAAAGAAACTGATTTTAAAATTGATCCGGGAGGATTCCAGGTGCAAACAAGTCAGGAAGAACTTTACCATGAAGTAAAGATTGACTTGCCAGATAGCTGGGTACGTGGCTTTCTGCAGGTAAGTTCGGCGATGACACTGCCTGCTGCTACCTTTGATCTGCATCCAATGGATGTATATAATTTCTGTTCCTGGTTACGCAGGTTTAAGGAGAAGAAAGGACCACGCAGTATTCGTTTTGTATTGGAACCAGGCAAACCGGTGAAAGCTATCTTCGAACCATGGAATCAGGAAATCGTATGTGCGAGATCGTTATACAAAGGAACCCATGCACGCGAAATCAGGATCTGGGGCCGCAGAAGATTGTTGATACTGGAAAGGTTGATTCCTATTGCCCGTAAATTCACGGTACACCTCATGGGTAGTGGTCTTCCGTCTTTCTATGTGGCAGACCTGGGAGACATGCAGTTTACACTCGGCCTTTCCGGCTGGACAACCAACGACTGGTCAAGAGCTGGACAGTTTGATCTGATGGCGCCAAGAGCAGAAGTTAGTACTGCCGACAAACAAAAAGTGTATGCAGCACTTCAGACAAGATGGATGGCGACGCCTACAGACCTGGCTACAGCTGCAGGTTTGAACACAACAACAGTATTGGGCGCGCTGAGTCTCTTCACACAGGCAGGAAAAGTTATTTATGATCTGCATTCAGGATTATACAGGCTGCGTGAACTGAGCAGAGAACCATTGCCAATGGATATGCTGCGTTATAGCAGTGCAGAAGAAGAGCAGGCACAGGAACTGTTGAAGCAATCCAAGATTGCTTATCAGCAAGACCAGATAGAAGGAGTGGGGCTACAATTGAAAGGTAGCGTTGCCACACCTTATGCCACTTATCATCCAACCATTGTAATTGATAAAGATGAAAGAATGACCAATCCACAATGTGATTGTGATTTCTTCCGTCAGAACAAGTTATACAAAGGACCTTGTAAACACATGCTGGCAATAAGAATGGCGTTTAGTTCCAAATAATTTTTATTACATCTTTTTGTAATTAAAAATTATTGTATATCTTGCCGTCTCAATTAATACAAAGATCTTTATAAAGGGGAATTGATTGCACTTGCGCTCCTTACGGAGATGAATGATGTTTCGTCATTCGGGTATTTTGACTATACATGCTTCACTAAATGCAATCTTTACTTTGGGAGGGGCGTACTAGTATGATATTTACTGTACAAGCCCCTGGGGCTCAAATATCATACTAGTACGCCCCTCCCTGGAGTTGATTGATTTAGTCAATGGCTTGCACGAAGCGCCTGTTCCTCTTTATAAATCTCTGTTCTTCCCCCACGGCAAGGCATACACTCCACACCATTCTCATTGTCACTTTACTTTAATTGATTGTAGTAATAATTTTAAGTGAATTACTATGCCTGAAGGTTTAACCCGTCAACAGTTATACGATAAAATACGTGAGTCTTCCAAAGAGGAGTATATCCTGGAGGAAATGGTAAGACTTGGTTTCTGGCAAAGAAATGTAGAAAAACCTTCTGTACCGGAAGTCCTCATTAAGCAGGAAGGCGCACTCAATAAAGAGCTGAATCAGCTCCTGCAAGAGAAATACCGCTATCGCAACAAGCAACTGATGCTAACGGAAATGCGTAAAGCACGCATGGCCAAAGCAAAAGCTAAACGCGCGGAAACCAAACAACGCAACGAAGAAAAGCGTATCGCTCGTGCTGCCGCATGGGCAGAACAGCAACAACAAGACATCGTTTACCTCGGAGAAAATGTATCCGCTGGTCTTAATAAAAAAGTTTCTGATGAAGCACAACTGCGCAAATTCAATTTGCCGGTATGGCATACTGCACAAGATTTAGCCAATGGCATGCAGTTATCTCTGGGTAAGCTTCGCTTCCTTGCCTTCAACAGAACAGTAGGACATAAAACACATTATCAGCGCTTCCAGATTCCGAAAAAATCTGGTGGTACCCGTGTGATCTCTGCACCAATGCCACAGCTCAAAGCTGCGCAACATTGGATACTGGAAAATATATTGTATAAGATCGCAAACAGTTCTTCCGCCAATGGTTTCGTGCCAGGGAAATCTATCGTTACCAACGCCATTCCGCATATTGGAAAAGATGTGGTCATCAATATTGATCTGAAAGATTTCTTTCCTTCTATTGCCTATAAACGTGTGAAAGGATTGTTTTGTAAACTGGGTTACAGTGAACAGGTAGCAACGATACTGAGCCTTATTTGCACAGAGCCGGATGTGGATGAAATTATGCTGGACAACCGCAAATATTTCGTCGCTAAAACGGAGCGCAGGCTGCCACAAGGTGCGCCCACCAGTCCTGCTATCACTAATATCATCTGTTTTAAATTAGACAGGCGCTTTGAAGGTCTTTCTGCTAAATACGGTTACGCGTATACGCGATATGCCGACGATATGACTTTCTCTGCAAAAGGAGAGGCAGCGACTAAGGTTGGTCAGCTGCTTTGGGCTACAAAAAAAGTAGTGGCAGAGGAAGGCTTCGTATTGCATCCTGATAAGCTGAAAGTTATGCGCAAAGGGGATAAACACGAAGTAACCGGAATTGTGGTGAATGAAAAACTGAGCCTCGACCGCGCCACACTGCGTAAATTCAGAGCGCTGTTACATCAGATCGAATTAACTGGTCTTGCCAATAAACGTTGGGGGAAAGGTAACATCATCAGCAGCATGGAAGGATATGCTAATTTCGTAGCGATGGTGAAGCCGGAACAAGGAGTAAAATTAAAGAACCAGTTGAGCGTCTTATTACAGCGCAATGATATCAAAGCAGAAGCCCAGGCCATGTGGAAGAACGAAGCTGCTCCAGCGGCCAAACCAGTCGATCCTCTACCTGAAACTGCAACAGATACAAACAAACCAAATACAACAAACAATACTAATACATCCGACAACGAGAAGCCCTGGTGGAATATCTTGTAGGTGCAACGTTATAATAAAAAGGGCTGACCTGTTTTTTCAACAAGTCGGCCCTTTTTTATTTTCTATACCAGAATATATATCCTCGTAAATAGCTGCTTTCAATAGATTTTAAGTTTGTTATCAAACTAAAATATCTACATTAAAGCTTGGCATATCGCCTGGCTTCTATTGTTATTGAATAATATTTCCGTCTTTATCTCTCGGGGCATTTAGCAGCTTCATTACTGAATCCACCGTGCTAGCAGGTAGTTGTGGCGATAGCCCTAACAATTTGTTAATCCGACTTTTTGTGGCCGGTGAATTCAGATGACCTAACATACTGGTGGTATAATATGTCCCTCCATTTGAGTCTGTAATTATTCCTTCCCCTGCTTTATACAAGGTAGAACTATACGGGGCTCTTCCTGGAGCATGAACGCTCAGCACATAATCCTTATAAGCGTAATGCATCATCGAAGTATCATACAGCTGTTTTATATCCTCATCGCCTTGTTTAAGAAATACATCCTTCCTGGCATATAAAGTGACTTTGGTAGACATAGTAGTGTCAGAAATAAAACTTACTGCTGTTTCATAAATTGTAATGCGCCCTTCTTTTATGTCAAAATTGAGTGTATAAAGTGTCTTCCCGGTAAGTGATTTATCCATCGTCTCAGAAATAACTTTAATGGTGCAGGCGCTAAACATAGTAGCTACAGACAGGATTGCAATGATCTTTCTCATTATAGGTATTGAATAGTTGATGTATACAGCAAATTTTAATTTAGGGCGCGAATATACGGACAAAAAAAGTCGGTCAGGAATTACCTGACCGACTTTTAGACAGATCAAATATTATTGAATAAGGTCCCCATCTGCATTCCGTTGGCCAGTCAACAGGTTCATTAGTATATCTACTTCGGCTGCTGTAGGCTCGTCAAGATTTAAATCCTTGTATGCTCTAATTACACGTTCTCTGGTGGAAGGTGCATCAAAATGTCCAAGAATACTGGTAGTATAATAGTGATCACGCTCTGTACCTTCATACATACCATCCCCAATAGGAGTAAGTTTACTGATCAAGGTTGTTTGTTGCGACCTAACCAATGTCAGAACAGATTGCTCCCATGTGTAAGAGTAGTCAATTTTATTGTAAAGTCCTTTCATGACCCCATTGTCTTGTGTTTGAAAATATTTTGGAGAAGTTGCCAAAACATGCTGGATAGATACAGCCTTGTCGGAAAGGAAATCCATCTCGCTTTCAAAAATGAATGGATTGTCGCCTTTACCAACAACAAGGGTGTAAAGTTTTTTTCCATTCAATGTATTACCCCGCCCGCCCGAGTTACAGGCGTTTAATAATAATGTTGCAACAAGGATAGCAATGATCTTTTTCATAGGTTATAGCGGTATTTTTCCATTGGTAAACTGGAAGGTTAGGAATAATATATCTGTAAAGATATATTAACGCGTTTAATTGAATTAAAAACGGCCGCCTCTACTTGGTGGAGGCGGCCGTTTTTTTATTTCTTGATAAGATAATTATCAGAGATTATATCCCAGAGAAATATACCACTGAGAACCAACAGTAGGGTTACCCCATGATTGGATATATTGTTTGTTCAGGATATTAGCGCCGCCCAATTTGATGGTAGATTTAATCTTAGGGAACAGTTTAGTAACCTGTGCGTCTAAGGTACCATAGGCAGGGATTTCACCCAGGTTCATCACGTTGATGATGTTGTTTACGAAGCTAGACTGCCAGATAAATTTATCCTGCCATCTCCAGGTAACGTTAACGCCTATATTAGATTTTGCAATGTTTCTATTTCCAACATACAGATTGTAGCGTACTTTAGGTGTGTTATACATTGGCAGGAAACTACCAAGGTCGTTGGCATTAAGCAATTCATTATAAGAGATATTACCGCCGGCAACGAAGTTATGCGGCATGGTATAATCTATACCCAGTGCCCAACCCCATGATTTGATATCCTTATCGAAGCTTACTGGTACAGAGAAAATGTTTTGTCCTGTAGTAGTTGGCTGCACAAGGATTTGAGGGCCGTTGAAGTTTTTAAAGTTATTCGTATATACGTAAGCGTCTACGAGTACACGATTTGCAAACAAGCCTTTATAACCCACTTCCCAGGCACGGATTCTTTCTGGTTCATAATCCCTGAAAGTATATTGTGCAGGTTTACCAGCCTGTATAGATTCCAGTGTATACAGCGGACCTGTGTTCAGGTGATAACGTTCACGCAGGAACGGAAGTCCACCGATAAGGTGCGCCTGTGGCGTTACGAGATCGATGTACTGGTCCTGGTTGGTTGGGATACGGAAACCTGTCTGGTAAGAAGCGCGGATGTTATGCGATTGCAGGAAGGTATATACTGCTGATAAACGAGGGCTGAACTGTCCTTTAAAGTTTTGGTTCTTATCATAACGAATGGAACCGGTCAGTTTAACGTGTTCATTGAGTATATTTTTCATGATTTGTGCATAGCCACCATATTCTTTAACACGGAACTCATTGCCATTATCATCAACAGCAAAAAGTGTTTTTTCAGAATTTAGTGCATATACGCGATAGTTGCCACCAATAAGGATTTCAGCGAACTTTACCAGGTCTTTGAAGTTGTACATAAATTCTCCCTGATAGAGATTTGTTTTATCCATAAACCTTGCGCCTACACCGGTAGCGTCGCCAGGAATCGGTTTGCTTTTTACTTTGTCTGCCGCTGCATTGAATTCAGGCGTGCCTGGCAACAGTCGGCCCTGATCTGCTTTCGCTCTTGCTGCGGTGGCAAGTGTGCCGCGGGCTGCATTTACGGCTGATTGTGCCGCTGTATAAGCATTAGCAGGTGTTGCGCCTCCTGCCAGTGCTGCGCCATAGGCTTGTGCAAAAGCACCTACAGCTGCGGTGGTATAAGTGGAGAAGTATTCACCATACCATTGCTGACTTGTTTTCCAGGCCTCATTGATGCCGGAAGCCAGGGTACCGATCGCATAACTATCTCCGGATCTTTCCTGCGTGGTATACAAGCGTACATAGAAGTTAGAACCTTTCAGTTCCGCTTTGTACTGGCCCATGCGGAAGTTTTTGATAGAGTATCTGTCGGCGCCGGTGTAAACAGTAGTACCAGTTCCATAACTACCCTGTATCAACGCTTCCAGGTTTTCATGAATTTTGTAGTGGAACGCGGCGTTGAATTTCAGGTTTTTGGTATTGTAATCTGCAACGGAGCTTTCATCATAACCGGTGCGGGTAACATAACCGTTACCGGCGGTAGGCATTGCTGCCGCGATGATCTGCTGTGGTGTTACTGTTCCCCCAAAGGTAGTACCAGAGAGGTAAGCCAGCTGTTGAGCTAATGCGCTGGTTGGAGTATTGGCTTGTGAGAAAATAGTGCTGGTCATGTTTTCGTAGTGTTCATCACCGTACACGTTTACACCGTTGTAGGCCTCGTTATTAGCCCTGGTGCCGTCTTTCAGGGTATGACCATTCTGAATGCTCTGATCGCGTTTATCATAAGCCTGCCAGTCATCTGCTTTCAGATAGCCAAAGTTTAATTTAAATGCAAATTTGTTATTAAATGCTTTTGCATAACGAAGTGCGATATCATAATAACCGGTTGTAGGCGTGGTCCGGCCTCCTTCACTGAGAATACCAGTTTTCACATTGGCACTCAGCCCCTGATATTGGAATGGGTTTTTACTGTTGAGCAGTACGATACCATTCAGTGCATTAGGGCCATAGAGGGCAGATGCAGCACCTGGGATCAACTCTACGTTGTCCATGTCCAATTCGGAAATACCCACGATATTACCGACAGAGAAGTTAAGACCTGGTGCCTGGTTATCCATACCATCGGTCAGTTGTAAAACCCTCGTATTTCCGTTGGCGTTAAAACCACGTGTATTAACGGATTTGAAGGTTAAGCTCTGGGTGCTCATCTCCACGCCTTTGAGGTTGGCAAGGGCATCATAAAAAGTAGGAGCGGGGCTGTTTTTGATGGCCCTCGAATCCAGCTTTTCGATTGATACCGGCGACTTCAAGATACTTTCCTGTACACGGCTGGCAGCTACCACTACTTCGAGTCCAAGGATCTCGCTGGAGGCCATCTGAACGTTGATAGTTGTTGTAGGGCCGGTTACTGCTACTTCTTCGGTTTTATATCCCACAAAGGATAACACCAATGTAAACGGAAACCCATGTGCAGTCTTCAGCTGAAAATTACCACTGTTGTTACTTACAGTACCAATATTGCTGCCTTTGATCGCGATACTAACGCCTGGGAGAGCATTGCCTGATGTCTTGTCTTTTACGTTACCACTAATAGTGGCCTGGTTTTGGGCAAAGAGGAATGTCGGGATAAATACTAAAGCACACAGCACTCCCCATAGGAATCGGATTTGATTGCTTTTCATAAACAGTGGAAGGGTTTAGTTTGATTTCAGTTGACACTTATTAAATATAAGTAAATTCCTCCATCAAGTATACGCCCACTATAAAATAAATAGGAATCTTTTCCGGAAACCGGTAATTAATGACCTAAATCCACGACCGTAGTATGTTTCCAATTTTTTCGAACTCGATCAGGAAACCATCATGTCCATAGGAAGAATCAATTTCATGATAAGTAGCCTGCGGCAGATGTTTAGCCATGAACTCCTGTTCTTCTGGCGGACATAAAATATCACTGGTAATACCTATCAGCAATACCGGCATTTTTATGTGAGAGAGGGAAGTGGTAATGTCTTCATGACGGCCACGGGCAATATTGTGGCTGTCCATGGCCTTTGTGAGGAGCCAGTAGGTTTGTGCATTGAAACGTTTCACCAGCTTATCGCCCTGATAAGTGATGTAGGAAGATGCCCTGAAAAAATCAGTTTTCTCTTTATCAGGGTCTGATTGCGTGCGTACAAAGGTTTGATAGTTGCGATAGGTGAGCATACCAATCGCTCTCGCGGCTTTAAGCCCTTTATGGCCAGCATGTGGCGTTTCCTGTTCCCAGGTATGATCCGCCTCAATCGAGAGGCGCTGTGCCGTATGAATAGCTATGCCCCATGCGCTTTCAGCTGCGCCCGTACATAACAGGAATAATTTACCAATGATATCAGGCTCGGTCAATGCCCATTCCAACGCCTGGTAACCGCCCATAGAGCCGCCTACCAGCAATTGTATATGTGGTATCTGTAGATGCTCACGAAGGAGGGTATGCGCGTTTACGATATCTCTGATGGTCACCGCCGGAAAGCTGCGATACCAGGGCTTTCCCGTATTAGGATTTATAGTAGTAGGACCAGAAGTACCATAGCAGGAGCCAAGGATGTTGGCACAAACAATAAAATGACGGGCAGGGTCAATGGCTTTGCCCTCGCCAATCAGGCCTGTCCACCAGTCTGCCACATCACTGTTTGCCGTTAATGCATGACAAACCCATACCACATTGCTGCCATCAGGCTGCATCGTGCCGTATGTATGATAGGCGATTTGTAATTCGGGTAATGTCTCCCCGGATTCGAGATGGAATACTGCTTTGCTATGAAATACCTTTGCCGACAACTAAATTAAATTTTCGCAAAACTAAGACATCAGCAACTAAAAATGCAATCAAATTGCAGAAAAAAGGTGTAAGGCATGGCAGAAGACCGCCACAAGCAGCCGACTGTGCCCACATATACGGCTCCACTTTGCAATGCGCTGATGAATAATTATCTTTGATAAAGAAAAATATAGTTATGAAGATAGCATTACAAAGAATAGACGACGGATTCAATATGGAAGCAGTAGATGAAAACGGCCATAAAGTGCTGATGGATTCTTCGATCGAAAATGGTGGTAAAAACAATGGCGTTAGACCAATGCAGATGATCATCATGGGCCTCGGTGGCTGCTCCGCGATCGATATCGTCATGATTCTGAAAAAACAACGCCAGGAAATTACCGATTTCCGTATTGAAATAGAAGCGGATAGAGAAAAAGGTAAAGAGCCTTCTCTCTGGGAAAATGCACATCTTGTATTCCACCTCTTTGGAACTATCGATGCTGATAAAGCCGCCCGCGCGGTTGAACTCTCCATGAACAAATATTGCTCTGTTGCAGAAACGCTGCGTAAAGGTAATACCAACCTTACCTGGGAAGTTAAAATCAACGAATAATTTTAGAATCACGAGAGATGCAAAAGGAAAACCAATACCAGCCGGAAACTAACGCGGTCAGAATTCAGACGCCCAGAACTGACCAGATGGAACATTCTACACCAATGTTCCTCACCTCCAGCTTTTGTTTCGACAATGCGGAAGAAATGAGGGCAACGTTTGCAGATGAAACCGACTTTAACATCTATAGTCGTTTCATGAATCCTAATGTGGATGAATTTGTGAACAAAATGGTTGCACTCGAAGGTGCAGAAGCGGGCTATGCTACTGCCTCTGGTATGAGCGCTGTTTTCGCTAGCTTTATGGCGTTGCTGAAAGCAGGTGATCACCTATTGTCGGCACGCTCTATATTTGGTTCCACGCATACCGTAGTGACTAAATTCCTGCCTAAATGGGGCATCGAATATTCCTACTTCGATATGAACGATCCAGCCAGCATCGAAGCGATGATCCAGCCAAATACAAAAATGATCTTCGTTGAAACGCCGTCTAATCCGGGTCTTGAAATTATTGACCTCGAACAGCTGGCCAACATCGCCAATAAACACAATATCATCCTCAACGTTGATAACTGTTTCGCTACTCCTGTGCTCCAACGCCCACTGGCATTAGGGGCTCACCTGGTAACGCATTCTGCTACCAAATGGATTGACGGGCAAGGACGCGTTTTAGGTGGAGCTGTTGTAGGTAAAAAAGAACTGATCAAAGAAATATATACTTTCTGCAGAAGCTCCGGCCCTGCAATGTCTCCATTCAATGCATGGGTACTCAGCAAAAGCCTGGAAACCCTGTTCGTACGTATGGAACGCCACTCCCAAAGTGCGCTGGCCATCGCGCAGGCATTGGAAGGCAATCCGCACCTTAGCCTCGTCAAATATCCTTTGCTCCCTAGCCACCCTCAATACGAGATCGCTAAAAAGCAAATGAGTGGAGGCGGAGGGATTGTTTGCTTTGAACTGAAAGGTGGCATCGCCAGCGGTGTCAAATTCCTGGATGCACTGCAACTGCTCACACTCACCGCTAACCTCGGTGATAGCCGCAGTATCGCCTCCCATCCTGCAAGCACCACCCACGCCAAACTGACCGATGCCGAAAGAGCCAGCGTAGGTATTACGCCAGGACTTATCCGTA
The DNA here is from genome assembly GCF_042263525.1 of Chitinophaga sp. Hz27. Lineage (NCBI taxonomy): Bacteria > Pseudomonadati > Bacteroidota > Chitinophagia > Chitinophagales > Chitinophagaceae > Chitinophaga > Chitinophaga sp. Hz27. Next base: position 37,223 of record NZ_JBHKFJ010000005.1, on the reverse strand, counting down.
TCTCTGTTGGCCTCGAAAGTGTTAAAGACATTCTCGATGATATCCTCCAGGCACTGGAAAAAAGCAAATAATAATCGCTGATATTTTTTTAAAAAAGAATCCCACCTTCATAGGTGGGATTCTTTTTTTCATTTATATTAGAATTATGAAATCCTTAGCCCAGTTTTTATTAATCCTTATCCTTGCCTACGTGGCAGGTATGGTCCTCCCTTGGTGGAGCGCCGCCCTTGTTGCATTCCTGATTACAGCCCTGTATCCGTCAACCCCGGGAAAATCTTTCTTTATCTCATTCCTGGCAGTTTTTGTACTCTGGATAGTGCTGGCATTTTACCAGGATATTCGCAACGACCATCTTCTCGCCAACCGCATGAGTATTACCATCATGAAAGTAAAGAGCGCTCCACTGATCGGTGTTGTCAGCGCATTTATCGGAGGCCTTACCGCTGGTTTTGCCGGATTAACGGCAGCCTATATACGAAGTAAAAAGACAGTCAAGGTAACCGCATAATTACCCATACTTGTTAAAAATCTTCTAAAGCCTGCAACCCATGCTGCAGCTATATTGTTATACCCTTATTTTTGGCTGATGAGAAAAATTGTACTCCTCCTGACCCTATTATGTACGTATGGAATTGTAGCAGCAAACACACTCAAAGGTATCGTCACCGATGAAAACAACCAGCCGCTCCCTTACGCAACTGTTATGGTGAAAGGCACTACCTTCGGTACCACCGCCAATGCCAGAGGCCAATATCAGCTGGAACTCAGCCCAGGTAACTACATCATCGTCTGCCAGTATATTGGTTATAAAAAAACAGAACAACCAATTACCATTACCCAAAATCAGCAGACCTTCGATTTCAAACTGCCCGCTGTCAGCATGCAAATCAAAGAAGTAGTCATCAAATCTAATGGTGAAGATCCTGCCTACGCCATTATACGTGAAGCAATCAAAAAAAGAAGGACATACCAGCAGCAAGTGCTGGAATTCCAATGCATGATCTACAGCAAAGGAACCCTGCAGGCGTTGAAAATGCCCGATAAAATCCTTGGTAAAAAAACAGATAAAGAGGATATGGGCCTAGACAGTGCCGGAAAAGGTGTGATGTACCTGACAGAATCTGTTAGTAATGTTGCTTTCCGCAGACCTGATAAAATGAAGATCAATGTGATCAGCTCACGAAAAAGTGGCGGTGGTTTTGGACTTAACTTCCCGGCATTTATCAACTTCTACGACAATAACGTAGAAGCTATCGTCACCGAAATGGGCCCCAGAGGCTTTATATCACCGATCGCGGAAAACGCCCTCAACTATTATAAGTACAGACTCGAAGGTTCTTTTATAGAAGATGGTAATTCTGTATATAAAATAACCGTAACGCCTAAACGGAAATTCGAACCTTTATTTTCCGGAACTATTTTCATTACCGACCACGACTGGAGAATCCATAGCCTCGATCTCTCTCTAACGAAAGACTATACACTGGAAATGCTGGACCTCCTGCAGATCCGACAAACTCATGTACCAGTGACACCAGATATCTGGCGCGTAAAAGACCAGGTAGTTCATGTCGAATTTGAGAAATTTGGTGTAGGAATAGCCGGTAATTTTGTTGACGTCTACTCTGATTACAATGTGCATCCTAATCTCGGTCCTAAATATTTTGATAACGTGATTCTTAAGCTGAGCAATGCTTATAATCAACATTCAAAAAATTATTGGGATAGTATCCGCCCAGTACCATTGGAGACTTATGAAGTACGTGACTACAAAACTAAGGACAGCGCAGCAAAGGCCAATAGAGATAGTGCGTTTAGCCGTTACCGTATTGATTCCCTGAAAAAGAAACAAGGCCCCATAAAGCCCCTGGGATTATTATGGGGAGGCATAAGACATAACTATTATTTTACCCGTGATTCCCAAATCGTTTATAATACTTTCCGTCTTAAAGGACTGGCACAATCGCTGAAATATAATACTGTGGAAGGTTTGGTGCTGGCTGTAGAACCAACGTTTATTTTCAATGGCCGTGAAGAGCGTACCCTGACCATCTCCCCATTCTTCAGGTATGGTACCAGTAACACGCATTTCAATAGCTATGCAAACGTGGCCTATACCACCAGAGGAAGCCTCTTTAACAGCAAAGGATCTAATACCTTTACACTGGCAGGAGGGAAGCGGGTATCGCAGTTTAACGACGATAATCCGATCGATAATCTCATGAACGAGTTTTATACGCTCCTGTTGCATGAAAACTTTATGAAGATCTATGAAAACTGGTTCGTGAACGGTTCGTACATACGCAACTTTGATAATAAAACCAGTTTCAGGTTGTCGGCCACTTATGAAAATAGGTTACCGCTGGAAAACACAACAGATTTTAGTTTCTTCGGAAGAGATAAAACTTTTACGCCTAACCATCCTTATGAGTTGGCAAATGTGCCCTTTGAACGGCATAGTGCTGTGGTCCTAGAAGCTAGTTTCAAGTTCCAGCCCGGACAAAAGTTTATGGAGTTCCCGGATCGTACGGTTGCTTTTGGCTCTAAGTATCCTACCTTCGAAATTGGCTACGGTAAAGGAATACCAGGGATTGCAAATAGCAAGGTCGATTTTGATAAATGGAATTTTTCTGTCAGAGATAATATGAATTTTAAACTGTTTGGTGAATTCAGGTACAACATCGGGCTCGGTGGTTTCCTGAATGCTAAAGATGTTGAAATCCCTGACTACCGCCACTTTAATGGTAACCAGACATTCTACAATATCAAATACCTGAATAGCTTTCAGCTGGCACCATACTATTTGTACAGTACCATTGCTTCATTTTATGCCACAGCTAATGTGGAACACCATTTCAATGGCTTGCTGACGAATAAGATTCCGTTTTTTAACCGTCTGAAATGGAACCTGGTAGTGGGTTCTAATGCTTTCTATGTCAACAGTGACAACAATTATGTAGAAGTATTTGCTGGGCTGGAGAACATTTTGAAGGTAGCCAGAGTAGATGTGATTGCTGGTTATCAGAGTAAGGATAATACACGTATAGGCGTGAGGGTAGGATTCGGTGGAATCCTGGGAAACCTGATTATGCCTAAAAATAACTAATAAAAATAACGGCATGCTGCCACGCAGCATGCCGCTGTCCTATGCTTTTAGCTATTACCTATTACCTGCCTTTCCTGCGCACTTCTTTCTTGTCATCAAAAAAATAGGCAAGTACTCGATAAATCCAAATAGCTACAATTGCGTAAAAGAAATAAGTAATGTAATGACTCATGACCTAACATTTTTGGGTTAAACAATATTCTTCTCGATACAATTTCAAAACAAATGCCAATCGGGGGTAGCTAAAGTTTATGCTTTAGTTATATACAATAATAATCAAATAGTTATAAAATAAATAATTATTTTTTTTGCTATTTAGGCGCGGAAAATGCTTTTATATTAAGATATTTGTTGATATTAAATTCTACCTGATTCTGGCTCTGGGCATCACACATTAATGCTATTGTTAATTGATCAATGCAAGTTTTTTTGCAAGATTTTGGTTTATTATTATAACAACCGGGGCCTTTTAAAGTTTAGCTAATTGCTGGATTTGGACAAAAAAATACACCAGGTAGAAACCTGGTGCTTTGTTTATCGTTTGAATCGTAAAATTAACTTTAATGCTTATGATCCGGCGATTAAGTCGGACGAAATATCTTCGGTGATGGCTATTATTTTAATGAGCAACGATGGCAAATCTTTGGCGTATTTAGGAACACATGCTAATGCGCCTGCGGCTAAATAAGCTTCTTCTGCGATACTACTCAATGCAGAGCTGATCACAATAACACCGGCTGTCGACTGTTGTTTTATTTGAGAGATGATCTGTATTGTATTTAATCCTTCCCAATAATCATCCAGTATAACCAGTTCGTAAGTAGAGGATTGAAGTTCCTGTAGTGCGTATGCTATGGAGGTGCTGGAAGTGGTACTAAAACGTACGCGTTTTAGTATATCGGAAACAACATGTGCAAAGGGTTCATCCGCATCTGCAATCATCACATTACGTTGTTTTATTTCCTGAAACCTGCCAGAGGAAAGCATGGGGAATACAATCGATTTTGGTGATCAACAAGTCCCGGAAATAAAAAAAAGCGCGGGACTCTTGCATTTGTCGCTTAGAGTAGCCGTAGGAAGTGCTAAAGGAACGACAAAGAAGAGCCCGCGCTATAACGCGAGCTTTATCTTCTCCTCGTTTTCCTTTTATGAAATTTCCTACGTTTCCTAAGGACGAGTAAAGAATCAGCTTCAATATTCTGATTGGAGCTGCAAGATAGCAATTTAATGCATTTCAAGCAATTCCTAATTGAAAATGACCCTCTTATTTTAAAATTAAAAAGAATTATTGATATTTTACCGAAATATTATTGCAGTCGAATAATTTGTGATAAAAATTGTATCATGATTAAATGAAAAATATTGTTTTAAGTAAATGATTATAGAAAATTGTTAAGCAATTTATCGAGCCTTATTGAAATATTCATCTTTGGAAAGATTTTTGGAATCCATATAACCATGAAAACACTAGCATTGTTAATCTCGCTCAGCCTATTTGGAGCGCAGGCAACCCTGGCACAGGAAAGCCCTTCCCGCTATTATAAACTATATAATCAGGCAGTTATTTTCGAAAGAATTTATGCCGCTGATAGCATCAACAAAACAGAATTATTAAACCTGCTGCAAGTAGCGATTCCTAAAATCCCAGGATTCATTAATTATCGTGTAAACGGAGACATTATTACTGGTAGGATCATCAATGGATTGGTTGATTATAAAAGATTCGGACATTCTTTGGTAGGTACTCCCTTACTGATCATGGACCCTTACAACGCAGCAGTCACCATTGAGGTTAAAGATGGAAAATACCGCGTAACGCTGTCCAGTATAGTGTTCAATAGTCAGGTCGGTACTGTAAAAGAAATGAATCGCATGGATGATTATGTTGCTAATAAAGATAAAACCCTATGGAAAACTGGCAACTCCGCACAGAAAATCTTGAAATATACCGATGAATATTTCTCTGCCATCTTTACGTTACCAACTGATGCCAGGTGGTAATAACAATCAGGTTTATTTGTAAAAAGATGGCCCGGTGTGGAAACACCAGGCCGGTCATTTGAATCGTAAAAAGCTTACTCCAGAATGGCGTAAGCCGTAGGAATTTTAGTTGTAAAGCATCACTGTTACGGCCCAACGCAGAAACGATAGATCTCTACACGTTATACTCCCACCTGGCATAATGAGAGTATTAAATATTTATCTAAACACGTAACAGATGATTTTTATAGGAGACAAGCTCCCCCAGGATATATAATGAATCCTTTGAGCAATAAGAATATGCTCCATAATTTTGGTACCTCTTTTTTTCTTCGTCACTGAAGAGTTTATGATACACAATGGCCGCAACTTTCCGGTGCTTCAGCATATCGATAAATAGCTTGTCAGACATATCAGCACTACCTTTTGCCATCGCTACAATATCTATCTGATGGTTGACAAGCAGGGTAGATGCTTGAAAGAAGTTAGCAGCTATCTGGACCTTATGAAAATGTGGGTTTATCTCTTTTACTAATTCCGCAGTGAATTGCAGGTCTGGATCAAATAACAGGATATGCACGGCCGGGGCTTTGATGTTTTAAATAATACCGCGCATTACAGTACGAAAAATAATGCGCGGGACTCAATCCAACGCTTCCAGGCAGCGAACCAAGGAAAGCATTGAAAAGAGCCCGCGCATAAACGTACGCGGGCCTCGTACTCCTTTTAAATAATCCTTGGTTTCGCTGCCTAATTATCTAAAATGGTGTTACGATGCCTTGCAATCAATTTTTGGGGATCGCAAAGATAGGCTAATATAAGGTTTTTTTTAAAAAGTTAGCCGTACAGCTAACTTTTATTTGAACCGGTTCAGGCATTTTGAAGAGTGGATTATAAGAAATACATATTAGAATCAACCGGCAAGGCTATACGCCGTCACCGCACTACCATGCGGTTAACCTTATTGGATCTGGAAGAAGCCACAGGCATATCTAAGGGCGACTTATCACTCATCGAAAGAGGTAAGAAAAACGTCGAGTTTACCACCATCGTAAGAATCGCATTTTCGCTTGGTATTCAGGTATCAGACCTATACAGAATTACCTTTCCAGAAGAGAAAGCTAAATAAATTAGCATTTTGGCTAGGGTCGTTAAATATGACATTTCCATCATCCCTGCTGTCAATACCAACCATTTCCCCAAGCTGGAATTCTTTATATCTATTTTTCTTGTACTAGATAAGTCGGCATTTCATTGAAAAACAATGGAAATCAATGACAAATCTCATATTTCATTAAAGAAATTATTCAATAATTTTGCATCTTCATCAGCTACGGCTTTTAGCAATAGGAGATATGTAGAGGAGAAAGTATATTATTGGTGATTTTAGATTGATGTAAATCAAGAAGTTACACCGAAATTTTGTTCAGTAGGCACCTGTCCTTAAAATTTCAATTATTAATGGCATTACACAACAGAGTATCCGCTGTCGAACTAAAGAAACGACTGCTGGAAGAGACATTCAAACGCGTTACTATTTCTTTCTATCAGTACGCGAAAATCGAAGACCCACAGGCATTCCGCGACGCCCTGTATGCTACGCTCTTCGATCTCCAGGTTTTCGGACGTATTTATGTTGCCCACGAAGGTATCAACGCACAGATAAGCGTGCCTGAAACCAATGTAGACGCATTCCGTGAAGCTTTATACCGTATCAATTTCCTGAATGGTATTAGACTCAACATCGCAGTTGACGATGATGGTAAATCCTTCTTCGTACTTAAAATCAAAGTGCGGGAAAAAATCGTAGCCGATGGTATCGAAGATTCAACCTTCGATATGGAGAACAGAGGAAAATACCTCAACGCAGCTGCATTCAATGAAATGGTAGACTCCACAGAAACCATTATCGTGGACATGCGCAACCACTACGAATATGAAGTGGGCCATTTCGAAAATGCAATCGAGGTGCCTTCGGATACTTTCCGCGAACAGCTGCCCATGGCGGTTGACATGCTGAAAGATCAGAAAGACAAAAACATCATCATGTACTGTACCGGCGGTATCCGTTGCGAAAAAGCATCTGCTTATATGCTGCACAACGGTTTCCAGAACGTTTACCACCTGGAAGGCGGTATCATCGAATACAGCAACAAAGCCAAACAACAAGGACTGCCCGTTAAATTCAAAGGCAAAAACTTCGTCTTTGATGATCGCCTCGGCGAACGTATTACGGAAGACATCATCAGCGAATGCCATCAATGTGGCAAACCCTGCGATACACACACCAACTGTGTAAATGATGGCTGTCATCTGCTCTTTATCCAGTGCGAAGAATGTGCCGCCAAATACAACGGCTGCTGCAGTGAAGAATGTAAAACCGTTCATGCATTACCGTTAGAGGAGCAGGCTGAACTGCGCAAAGGGGTAGAGAAAGGACTGATGTTTAATAAATCAAGAAGAAAAAAGAATCGCGTTTAAATAAAAAATCCACCCCGCGTGGTTTCATCTCGGCAGGGTGGAGCGATTGAGTATGATTAAAGGAGGCTGGACATGTCCGGCCTTCGCTATTTTCAGACCCATTCTATCAACCTATATGCGAACTAAAAATATAAAGGACAACATAGCAGTTGTGACTTTTAGTTAGTTGAATCGCCCCCAGACATCCACCTTTCGGCTTCCGTCCGGGAGCTTAAATATTTTAATTGGCCACTTTTTCCTTCTTTCTATACGCCGTATAGAAGATTATTGGAAAGACCAACAATGTTAAAACGGTCGCAGTGACTAAACCCCCTATTACCACAATTGCTAAAGGTTTCTGAGTTTCTGACCCAATTCCATGGGATAATGCCGCCGGAACCAAGCCTATGGCGGCCATCAGGGCTGTCATGACCACCGGACGTATCCTGCTTTGAACGCCAAATTTTATTGAATCTTCTAAATTTATTTTTTGTTCAAGGTTTTTATGGAAGACAGAAATCAGAATTACGCCATTCTGAATACATATCCCGAAGAGGGCAATAAACCCAACGCCGGCAGAAATTCCGAAGTTCATACCGGTAACATGCAAGGCCAGGATACCTCCAATTAAAGCAAAAGGAACGTTCATCAGTACCAATCCTGCATCTTTTACACTACCGAGCATAATAAACAATACCAGGAATATCGCCACAATACTAATAGGCACTACCTGTCCGAGTCGTTGTGTAGCCCTCACCTGGTTTTCAAATTCACCTGTCCAGCCAATACCATAACCTTTAGGCAGCTTGACTGCCTTATTTACCATATCCTGTGCTTCCGCAATGGTACTGCCGAGGTCGCGGTCACGTACAGAAAATTTAACACCAATAAACCGTTTGTTGGAATCTCTGTATATAAATGCTGGACCCGTTATAGTATTGATCGTAGCAATCTCTTTTAACGGCACCTTATTGCCATTAATAGTAGGCACCATCAGGTTGGCCAGGTCTTCCTCCGTTTTACGGTAGTTTTCATCATAACGGATTCGTATATCGAATTTCTTCTCACCCTCATATAACTGAGTGGCTGTTTTACCGCCTATAGCCATTTCTATCACGGCTTGTGCATCACCGGTAGACACGCCATACTGCGCCATTTTATTATCATCCAGGTTAATGCTCATCTCAGGCTGACCAATATTCCGGATCACACCAAGATCTTTAATACCCTGAACGTGCTTTAACTGCGCGATTACCTGCTGTGATAAAGCCTCCAGCTTCACCAAGTCATCACCAAAAATCTTCACGCCATTAGCGGCCTTAAAGCCTGCCACGGCTTCTGATACATTGTCACTGATAGGCTGGGAGAAGTTCAGAATAATACCCGGATATTTACGCAATCGCTGCTCCATCTGTGCAATCAGTTCATCCTGCGAAATTTTTCTTTTCCACTCTGCCTTCGGCGCCAGGTCTACCTGGTATTGCACAAAATAAAACCCATTTGGATCGGTACCATCATTGGATCGGCCTACCTGCGACAATACTCTTTTGACTTCAGGGAAATCGCCCAGGTCCTGGCGTATATCATGCGCCATCTTCACACTTTCTGTCAACGACATACTCATGGGCAACTCAGTCGTTACCCAAAGTGAGCCTTCGTTTAACTGCGGTAAAAATTCTGTTCCTAAAAACTTTGCTGATATAAAGGTGAGCACCATAAACGTTAGCGCAATCGTTAAGCTGAGGCGCTTGTTGCGGAAAGTTTTGTTGAAGCCACTGGTAACGATGCGGTCAAAAAATCTTACCAGAATATTATTTTTCTCTTTTACATTTTTATTCAGCAGTATAGAACAGAGTACCGGTACCAACGTGAGTGTAAACAGTAAGGCGCCCAGCAATGCAAATCCTAACGTCCATGCCAGTGGCGAGAACATTTTTCCTTCTACCTTTTGGAAAGAGAAGATAGGTATCAGAGAGATGATGATAATAAGTTTGGAGAAGAAGATCGCTTTCGCCAGTTCTCCACCTGTTTGTTTGATCCATCCCAGCTTAGCCATCTTGTTGAAGCGCTCCATGCCATACTTATGGGCGTTATGATCCAGCATTACAAAGATCCCCTCCACCATAACAACGGCGCCATCTATGATGATCCCAAAGTCTATAGCACCCATCGAAAGAAGGTTAGCACTCATGCCTTTCAAACGGAGACACATAAACGCAAATAGCAATGCCAGTGGAATAATAATGGACACAATAACCGTAGTGCGCCAGTCGGCCATGAACAGGAACACGATCACCGTTACGAATATGATACCTTCTATCAGGTTGTGCATCACGGTGTGGGTGCAAAATTCCATGAGGTTATCACGGTCATAGAAGGTGACCATTTTCACATCATCCGGGAGCACGGTTTCGTTCAGCTCTTTAAGTTTTTCTTTCAGGCGGGCCAAGACTTCTGAAGGATTTTCACCTTTTCGCATCACTACTATTCCTTCTACTATATCATCTCCTTTGTCGATGCCAACCTGACCTACACGTGGCGCTGAAGCCTCGTGTACATTGGCAAGGTCTTTCACCAGTAATGGTACACCATTGATATTTTGAACGATAATATTATTGATGTCGTTGATGCTGTTGAGCAAGCCGATACCGCGTACTACATATGCCTGGCCATTTTTCTCGATTACATCGCCACCAACATTGACATTGCTCTTATTCACTGCCTGATAGAGTTCCAGCGGTGTGATATCATATTTTGCCAATCGTACCGGATCGGCACTGATCTCATAAATTTTTTCCTGTCCACCGAAAGCCACCACATCTGCCACACCTGGCACACTTCTTATCTGGCGGTCTATCACCCAGTTTTGCCAGGTGAGGAGCTCCCTGGAATCGCGCTTAGGACTCTTCAGGTAATAACGGAAAATTTCGCCGGTAGGGCCGTAGGGAGGCTGTACCTCAGGATCGGCGCCTTCTGGCAGGTTAACACCTGTGAGCATATTATTCACCTGCTGACGGGCAAAGAAATCTTCTACATCATCCTCAAAAATAATTCTAACTACAGATAACCCGAACATGGTTACAGAACGAACGCTTGTCTTACGTTGCACGGCGTTCATAGATACTTCGATAGGGAGCGTTACAAAACGTTCCACTTCCTGCGCACTGCGGCCGTTCCATTTCGTAACAATAACGATCTGTGTGTTAGTGACGTCAGGGAAAGCCTCAATAGGCGTATGTACAAAGGAAAAAACTCCGGCAATGATCAGCGTGGCAACCCCGATAAAAACAAACAATTTGTTCTTTAGCGAGAATGCTACAATATTTCGTATGAATTTATTCATATCATTTACTTTAGAGGCAGTCTGGTTGTGATCTTTTGGCTGACAGCTTACTGCTGTAATTAATCTTTCAGCGCATCATATATCAACAGCTGGTTTTTAGAGATAACTTTCTCATCTGGCTGCAGTCCGGACTGGATATAGGTTAAGTCGCCAGAAGATTTTGCTACTTCTACCTGACGTATGCTAATATTAAACTTGTCTTTAAAGACTAACACATAGTTCCTGCTGTTATCGAAAATGACAGCGCTGGAGGGAATGGTTACTTTTTCGTCTTTGTCATTATAGGTGACATAAACGGTCGCAAACATTTCCGGCTTGAGTTCCATCTTCTTATTATCAATGCTGATGCGTACCTGCATAGTTTTAGTAGCAGGGTCGAGGAAGTTGTAAATCTTATCTATACGGCCTTTGAAAGGCTGGTCTGGATAGCTGACCGTTACAACTTTTGCATCGTAGCCTTCCTTGATGCGGGCAATATCTGTTTCAAAAACATTGGCCATTACCCATACGTCATCCAGCTCAGAAACAGTGAATATGTTGGCACTGTTATCAGAACGGATCTCCATGTTGTTGTTGATATTCTTTTCAATCACATAACCAGAGATAGGAGCGGTCACGAGATAGGTGGCGCCGCTACCTTTACGATAGATTTTGAACAGATCATTCAAACGGGTAATTTCTGCATTAGCTTTTTGTACGTCACCTTTAGCATTTACCACATCTTTTTCTGTAGAAAGTCGGCTGTCATATAGGTCCTGCGCTACTTTCAGGTTCTTTTCAGCAACGCCCTTATCAGATTTTGCTTGTGACAACTGCTTTTCGTAATCGGCAATTTCCGCACTGTGAATCACTGCTAACACCTGACCTTTCTGCACGTAATCGCCCAATTGTACTTTAATATCTTTTACATATCCACTCACCAATGGATATACTTTTAATACTTTACCGCCATTAGGAGTAACCTTGCCGGATAAACGTATTTCATTCCGTACCGGCTCCAAATGGGCAGTGTCAATTTTTACGCTGCGAAGCATGGTATCGCTTAGTACAAAGGTGCTTTTTTCAGTATCTTCTACAGGAGCATGTTTACATCCGATTCCTGTAACCGCTGCCAGCAGCGCGAATCCAAACAGTGCAGTGATGCGGTTCATAGGCTTAGTTTTTAAAGAGTTCTTGTCCTGTTGCATAATTAAGTTCTTCGTAAGCATTTATCCTGTTAGATAAAAACCTGTTGATATTTTTTGCGTTGTCGCTGTAGCTGTTGAAATAATCAATAAACTGTAGGAGAGAGATATTTCCTTTGCGGAAATTTTTTGCTACTTCATTGATAAGCGTATCAAATTCTCCCTGGAACTGATGCAGGTCGAATCCTTTGTAACGCTTTTCCAGCTGTACTATGCGCTGATAAGCATTTAGAACCTCTGTTTGAGCAACGGACTGTTGTTGTTTGAATTGCTGTTCCACACTGCTAACCTGGTACTGGGCTGCGCGGATATTGCCCTGGTTGCGGTTCCAGAGGGGAAGATCAATGCCCAATGTAAGGCCTATGAAATTATTCACATAGCTGCCGGCTTTATCATAGGTAGCACCCACATGTAAATCTGGTACTGCCATTGACTTCTGCAACCGGTAATTCAGTTCCGCAGTCTGATACTCCAGTGCGGCCACCCGTACATCAGGACGGTTTTGAGCGGCACTGTCCAGCAGCTGCGGTAACTGAATATGGTCCAGAGAATAATGGGCCAGATCTGTTGTCTGTAACCTGGCCTCATAAAATTCCTGGCTATGTAGTAACTGTTGTAGGTTTTTCTGTGATTCTAATTCCTGCTGTTTAAGGTCAGCATAATCGTTTTCAAGGCCCACCTGTAAAGCCTGCAGCCTTACCAGATCGGCATGTGCCACGCTGCCTTTCTTATCAGCTTCTACGTAGGCATCTACAATTTTCTGGAGGTTACCAAGTTGTTCTTTCAGTACAATGGCTGTCTGTTGCTGGTAGTAGATGTTATAGAAATTCTCTCTCAGCTGCAACTTCAATGTTCTTACCAATTCGTCGAAAGTAGCCTCGTTCATACGTGCCGCTGTACCTGCAAGCTGAATACCTTTGTTTCGCTTGCCAGCCAGCTGTATCAGCTGGTCCAGGTTATACTGCGTTTCACCATTGGTGCCTACATCAAATGGTTTGATGTGGTTGGTGCTGCCAAAACCCAGTACTGTACTGAAGTTCGGGTTACTCCAAATTTTTGCCTGTCTGATAAGTGCTTTCGAAGCATCTATCTGATATCGTTGTGCCAGTAATGCATAGTTCCGTACAAGGAATGAATCTTCTACAGCCTGCAGGGTTACCGGCGTGGCCTGACTCTGTGCGAATATAGGTTGAATATAGCCCAGGCCTGTCATGCATACTGAAGTGATCAGTACTTTAAATCGTCGCATATCGCCTTTATTTCAGCCTACAAAACTCTTAAAGCGAAATTAAAGGCTCCTTTAAGGAGAATTAAAAAGATATTAAAATTGAATTAGTATGTAGTGGTAGTGGAGATAATAGGGGAGCTATAATCCTTTTCTATAGCCGGTATCAGAGGTGCGGAAGAATAACAGTGAAGGTAGTACCTTCTTCTGGGGTAGACGTAACCGTTATATGTCCATTGTGTATCTGAACAATCTTTTTACAGATAGATAATCCTAATCCATGGCCTCGAACCTTCTGTGCATTCAGGCCGCGGTAGAAGGGTTCAAAAATTTTATTGATTTCTTCCGGCTGGATACCTATGCCATTATCTTTTACCTGTACCATAATGTACTGGGTGTAGAAATCGATAAAAACGTGTGCTGTATTGTCTTTGCTGAACTTGCAGGCATTATCGACGAGGTTGATGAACAGTACTTTCAGTAAACTTTCATTACCGAAACAAGTCACCAACAAATCATTATCGGGGAATTTATTGAATTGTATATCTATTTTACTTTCCCGCTGTTTGAGACGTATCAGATTCGCCATGTCCATCAGTAGTTCATCTATTCTTACATCACCAAACACAAATTCCTGTTCCTTCATTTCTGACTGTGCCAGCTGTAAAAGGCCATTGGTAAGGTCGGTCAAACTTTCTGCATCTTCGAGTACAGAAGTTAAAACGCTCTGGTATTCTTCTGCACTGCGTTCTTTGGAAAGCGTTACCTGCAATTGACTGATAATGGAGGCGAGGGGAGTACGCAGTTCGTGAGAGGCGTTGCTTACAAAACTTTTCTGGAGGTCAAATGAATCGCTGAGGCGCTGCAGCATCGTATTAAAGTTCACCGCCAGCTTCGCGATTTCATCTCTTCCCTGCACCGCCACCTCTCTGTCTTGCAGGTTATTGGCATTGATACTATCAACTTCCTTCACTAGTTTATCAATGGGTTCTACCATTTTTCTTGCAAAGAAATAACCAGCACCCACCAATACCAGAACGGCGGTGGCTAGCTCCAGGAGCAGGATACGACTCAGGTTCTGGAGATTCTGAAATCCGTATTTATCAAAGGAAGATACTATTACAATAACTGATACATTTTCTTCTGTATAATAAATACCTACTTCTTCTCCGCTACCTTTTTCGTAACTAAAGGTCTTGTTGAGTTTGATGTAATCCAGCAGGCTGCGGTGCGTACGGATGGTAGTATCTTTCAGGTTACTGTAAAGAAGATCGTAGTTGGTATTATATACGAGAATGCTTTCTTTGTAAAGATCCTGGAACGTGGTACGGTCCAGCTTTCGAAGGAGGTCTACCTTCACATGACCATCTTCAATAATTACATTGGCAATGGATCTTGCGCGATATTCGAGACGTTCCAGGTATTCGGCTTTCCTGGATTTTGAAGAGAAGTAATATACCAGCACAGCAAAGATCATCAGCATCAGCGTTGCTGATACGGTATAATAAAGCGCTATTTTATACTTAATCTTCAATGTTGGCTATTCTTCAGAAAGATAATAACCCATACCAGTTTTGGTATGCAGGAGTTTATTTTCGAAATCTTTATCAATCTTTTTGCGGAGGAAGTTCATATAAACTTCGATTACATTGGTACCAGTGTCGAAGTCGATGTCCCATACTTTTTCGGCAATAGTCAATTTGGATATAACTTTTCCTTTATGCAGGGCGAGGAATTCCAGCAGCTGATATTCTTTAGCGGTAAGGGCTATTTTTTTTCCGCTGCGACTTACTTCTTTTTTTTCTCTGTCTATTTCAAGGTCGCCGATAACGATTTTATATTGGGTACTTTGAGAGGTCTCTGAGCCGGCACGTTTGAGGAATACGCGTATTCTGGCGAGTAGTTCTCTGAAGTCGAATGGTTTTACGAGATAATCATCCGCGCCTAATTCAAAGGCTTGCATTTTATCATCCATGCCGCCAAGGGCTGTCAGCATAATGATGGGAATGCGGATATTTTTTTGTCGTATCACCTCGCAAAGTTCATAACCATTGCTGTGGGGGAGGTTCAGATCGAGGATGACGAGATCATAATTGCTACTATTGACAAGGCTTTTGCCCATACGGCCATCATAGGCTACGTCAACATCAAAACCATTTTCTTCCAATCCTTTTTTTACAGCGTTGGCAACTTTCACTTCATCTTCTACTACAAGAATTTTTTGCATGAAAATGTTTGTTTTTGTGAGATGATATACCCCGGAGATGCCTGCGTAGCAGCTGTTTCCGGGGTATGGAGGAGGCATTAGCTCATCAGTGATGCTTCCAGCTTCATGATTTTTTCAAAAAGCTCTTCATATTGTTGGTTCGCTCTATCAAGGAATTTGAGTACATCGTTGTATTCACTTTCCACGGAAGCAAATTTATCTTTATCGCCGTAGATGTCTGGGTTACCCAGGCTCCCTTCCAGGTCGGCCTTGCGGGCTTTGAGACTTGCAAGCTGTCCTTCCAGGTTACTAAATTGTTTTTGTTGTTTCTGCAGTTCTCGTTGCACATCTTTATTGATGGCGCCTTTAGGAGCTGCAGTTTCTGCTTTGGTTTCTTTTTTCGTATCTGCGGCAACGTTATTACCGTGAGAAGGAGCGGTTTTTTCTTTCTCCTGGGCTTGCTGATTAGCTGCCATACGTTTTTTCCATTCTTCCCATTCAGCGTAGGTACCTTTAAACTCTTTGATTTCGCCGTCTACGATTTCCCAGATTTTGTTGGCCGTCTGACTTACGAAATAACGGTCGTGGGAAACGAGTACCAGGCTACCTTCATATTTGGCTAATGCATCGATCAGCATTTGCACAGAGTTCATATCAAGGTGGTTGGTAGGCTCATCGAGCATGAGGAAGTTGGCCTGGCTGATAATGGTTTTTGCCAGGGCTACACGTGCTTTTTCGCCACCGGAGAGGATACGGATCTTTTTGAATACGTCGTCGCCGGTGAAAAGGAAGCAGCCTAACAGCTGACGCAGTTCCAATTCTGTTTTACCGCTGCCTGCATTTTTCAGCTCGTCCAGGATCTCGCTATTGAGGTCCAGGGATTCCAGCTGGTGCTGTGCATAGAAGCTGGTTACAACGTTATGTCCAGGCGTACGTTCACCTTCGTGAGATTCAGTACCGGCAATGATGCGGAGTAGGGTAGACTTACCTTTACCGTTTGCACCGATAAGAGCGATTTTATCTCCGCGGTTGATCTCTGCACCTGTATTTTTAAGAACGATGTTGTTACCAAAGCTTTTGCTGATATCGGTCAGTGTAGCCAGGATTTTTCCAGGCATTTTCTCAACGGTGAAGTTGATACGAATTTTGGAAGGGCCGCCATCTACTTGTTCGATACGGTCCAACTTATCGAGGCGCTTAGCGATACTCTGTGCCTGTGCGGCTTTAGAGGCTTTCGCTTTGAATCGTTCAATAAACCTTTCCTGCTGGCGGATGTAGTCCTGCTGATTTTCGTAGGCACGTTGCTGCATTTCACGACGCAGTTCCTTTTCTACTTCATAATCTTCGTAATTACCAGCATAGTGATGTAACTGTTGCTGGTAAACTTCTACGATACCATTTACCATGCGGTCGAGGAAGAATCGGTCGTGGGAAACGATGATTACGGCGCCGTTATAACCAATCAGGTAGCGTTCCAGCCATTCGATGGATGGGAGGTCAAGGTGGTTGGTCGGCTCATCGAGCATGAGTACATCCGGTTGTTGGAGGATGAGTCGTGCGAGAAGCACACGCATACGCCAACCTCCGGAGAACTGGCTGTATGGGCGTTCCAGGTCTGCTGTGCTGAAACCGAGACCTTCCAATACCTGGGCGGTCTTGTGTTTCATATTATAACCGTCGAGTGCTTCGAATTCGTGTAATTTATCACTAAATTCATTCAGCAGTTCGTCAGTCTGGTTGTGTTCAAGTTCTTTGGTGATTCTTTCGATGTCTTTTTCCAGCTCCAAGGCTTTACCAAAGGCCATCATACCTACTGTGAGGATGGATTCATCTGTTTCAAAGCTCAGGAGGTCCTGGTTGAAGAAACCGATGCTGAGGTTTTTACTTTTATTGACACTTCCTTTGGAAACAGAGTATTCGCCATTGATGATGCGCAGCAAAGTAGATTTACCCGTTCCATTCAAGCCAATCAGGCCGATACGGTCGCCGGGTTCAATATGCCAGGAGGAATCTTCCAAAATCACCCTGGAGCCAAACTCAAATGTTATGTCCTGTAATGCGATCAACATAAAAAATACAAATACAAAGGTTGAATAAAACGTGCAAAGTTACTGATTATAAGGATAATTATCAGATTATAATCCTTATGAATACAATTCTTTAGTTTTGTTTAACAAATTAGAAAAGATGAAATTAAAAATATTTCTCCCATTTGGAGCCATGATATTGTCTGCCAGCCTTTTTTCCTGTCATAATCAGGGTACAGAAAAAAGTACGGAAAATACTGTTGTTGCTGCCTCGGGAGCCTTACAAGCGCCTTATAGTGATATTTATTATGATTCCCTGCATCAGGTGATGGGCGCTTACTATCAGCTTTCTGCCGCATTTGCAGGATCTAATGCTACAGCAGCCAGTGCGGCAGCTGAAGTGCTAAAATTGCATATAGACAGCTTGCCGGTGCAATTATTGCAGATGGATAGCTCCCGCCTGGGCAATGTTACCGGTATCACTGGTAGTATTAGCGCCGAGCTGACTGGTTTGCAGGGGGAGCAGGATATTGAAGGCAAAAGGGCTTCTTTCCAGATGATTTCGGATATGTTATATGATCTGATCAAGGCTACAGGTTACAAAGGGCATACGGTATATCATCAGTTTTGTCCGATGGCCTTTGATGATAAGGGTGCTTATTGGCTGAGTGAAACGCAGAAGATTATAAATCCTTATTTTGGGGAGAAAATGTTGGAGTGCGGATCTACGAACGATTCGTTAATTTATAAATAGTAATCTCCGGCAGTTTTTTAGGAGAGCTGGTGCTTCCTCCTGGAAAAGCACTTGTTCACCCGCCTGTGGCGGGGGCAAGCTGTACATGAACATTTTATATGATAGCGAAAAAAGAATATTCTTCTTGACGCAACTGCTGCGAAATTGCCGTGCTGCACCTTATTTTCGGAGATATTGTGGTTACTATTAACCTGTTAGCTCCTAAGTTTAAAAATGATAATTTGCAATTTCTGCAAGAGTTTGGTTAAAAACCAAGAGGTATTGCTTAACTTCGCAACCTATTTAAAAGGAACACAGTATCTGCTAAAAAATTGGATACTTTAGAATAACGTATGATAAATATCACTTTTCCAGATGGCGCGGTGCGACAGTATGAAGCTGGCGTAACTGCATTGGACATCGCCAAATCCATCAGCGAAGGATTGGCGCGTAAGGTATTGGCTGCAAAGGTAAACGGGGACGTTGTGGACGCCACCCGTCCTATTACGACGGATGCGAATCTGCAGTTACTTACGTGGACGGATACGGATGGCAAGTCTACCATGTGGCACTCTTCAGCCCACCTTATGGCTGAAGCGCTGGAAGCGCTGTACCCTGGCGTAAAACTGGGTATAGGCCCTGCAATTGAAAACGGTTTCTATTACGATATCGACCTGGGTGGTCGTGCCATTACGGAGGAAGATCTTAAAAAGATCGAAGCCAAAATGGTGGAGCTGGCAAAACAAAACAGCGAATACACCCGTAAGGAAGTCAGCAAAGCTGATGCCCTGCAATATTTCACCGAAAAAGGAGATGAGTACAAACTGGAACTGATCACCGACTTGCAGGATGGTAGCATTACCTTCTATACACAAGGCGGCTTCACTGATCTGTGCCGTGGCCCTCACATTCCTAACACCGGTTTCATCAAAGCGATCAAACTGACCAACATTGCCGGCGCTTACTGGCGTGGTAATGAAAACAATAAAATGCTGACCCGCATTTATGGTATCACCTTCCCGAACGCCAAAGAACTGGAAGAATACCTGACTATGCTGGAAGAAGCTAAAAAACGTGACCACCGCAAACTGGGCAAGGAACTGGAACTCTTCACCTTCTCTGAAAAAGTAGGTCTGGGCCTGCCTATGTGGCTGCCTAAAGGCGCCCTGCTCCGTGAACGTCTGCAACGCTTCCTCCAGGATGCACAGATGGCCACTGGCTACCTGCCGGTAGTTACACCGCATATCGGTAATAAAAATCTCTATGTGACTTCCGGTCACTACGAGAAATATGGAAAAGATAGTTTCAGACCTATTACCACACCAGAAGAAGGTGAGGAGTTTATGCTGAAACCAATGAACTGTCCGCATCACTGCGAACTGTATAAAGCATCTCCTAAATCCTACAAGGATTTACCAGTACGCTTTGCCGAGTTCGGAACCGTTTACCGCTACGAACAACACGGCGAGCTGCATGGTCTCACCCGCGTAAGAGGATTTACGCAGGATGATGCGCATCTTTTCTGCCGTCCGGACCAGGTGAAGGAAGAATTCATGAAAGTGATCGACCTGGTACTGTACGTGTTTAACAGTCTTGGATTTACCAACTATACTGCGCAGGTTTCCCTGCGCGATAAAGAGGATCGCAGCAAATACATCGGTACCGAAGAAAACTGGGAACTGGCGGAAAGTGCGATCATCGAGTCAGCAAAGGAAAAAGGCCTGCCTACCGTAGTAGAATACGGCGAAGCAGCGTTCTATGGTCCTAAACTGGATTTCATGGTGAAAGACGCACTGGGACGTAAATGGCAGCTGGGTACCATCCAGGTGGATTATAACCTCCCTGAGCGTTTTGAACTGGAATATATCGGTGCAGATAACCAAAAACACCGTCCGGTAATGATTCACCGTGCACCATTTGGTTCACTGGAACGTTTCATCGCCGTACTGATCGAACACTGTGGAGGTAAATTCCCGCTGTGGCTGGCACCTACCCAGGTGAAAATCCTGCCAATCTCCGACAAAAGCCAGGAGTATGCGGAAAAAGTGGCAGATCTGCTGAAAAAAGCAGACATTCGTGCTGAGATCGACGACAGAAGCGAGAAAATCGGTAAAAAGATCCGTGAGGCAGAGCTGGCTAAGATCCCTTACATGCTGGTATTAGGCGAAAAAGAAGCAGCAGATAATCTCGTTGCTGTTCGCCGCCAGGCTAAAGGTGATCTGGGTACTATGAACCTCGATCAGTTTATCAGTCTTGTGAATGAAGAAGTGGTGAACAGAAAGCCATTTGAATAATCGTTCACAGATGTGGAAAAAAAGAATATAAGTAGATGAACATAACCATTTTCAGGTATGTTTATTGCTAAAGATTTTCACATTAAATTTGCAAAAAATTGTTTCTGGTCCATGGATTTTCTTTGTGGACCATGGACACCGGGCAATTAATTATTTAACTTTTATTTTTTTAATGCAAAACAGACCCAAACCAAGTTTTAACAACAACAACCGGGGTAGAAACCCTAACTTCCGCAGGGAGCAACAACAAGAACACCGCACCAACCGGATGATCCGTGTGCCTGAGGTTAGACTTGTAGGCGAAAACGTTGAGGTAGGTGTTTACAGGACCGAGGATGCGCTGCGCATGGCAGAAGAGCAACAATTGGACCTTGTGGAAATTTCCCCAAATGCAGTACCCCCTGTTTGCCGTATCATTGACTATAACAAATTCCTCTACGAAAAGAAGAAGAAGGAAAAGGAAATGAAGGCAAACGCGCACAAAAGTGAAGTGAAAGAAATTCGCTTTACACCAAATACCGACGATCACGATTTCGATTTCAAAGCTAAACATGCGGAGAAATTCCTGAAAGACGGTAACAAGGTGAAAACTTATGTGCAGTTTAAAGGTCGTGCTATCATGTTCAAAGAACGTGGTGAGCTGATCCTGCTGAAATTCGCTGAAAGACTGGCAGAAGTAGGTGGTCTTGAAGGTATGCCTACCATGGAAGGTAAGCGTATGATCGCCATCTTCGCTCCAAAAACAGCTAAGAAGAAAGAGAAAGCGCCTAAAGAACCTAAGGAGAACAAAGAACAGCCTAAAGTTGCCGAAAGCAAACCTGAAGGCGATGCTCAATAAGGTTTAGGGGTTTAATATTATAAGCAGCCACCAGGCCATAAGCCTGGTGGCTTTAATTATTGCTGTAAGGTCAGGTATTCATACATTCGCGCCTTCATGCGTGAAATATCTTCCAACGTTACCGCCATATCTGCTTCCTTGCCCATATCATCCCAGATACGTAATTGTATATACTGGTGAAATAACGGGTCCGCATGGAACGCAGCTGCTTCTTCCTCAGTCATAGGGCCGCCCTGATACTCCAATGTTTTCTTACTAGTTGCTGATAAGGTATCGTAATACGCGCTGTCCGAAAATGTCAGGTAACGCTTGGCCTGCACATGGCTACCCACCAACTTTACTAGTTGCTCCGGAAAACCACGCTCTCTTAGAAATCGTTGTCCCAGCGCATCATGTGCCATAGTGCCATAACCTTCCATTTGATCTTCTCCTTCAAAAAAATGTCCGATATCATGCAGAAATGCTGCCAGCACCATTTCATTATCGAAGCCGGTACGCTCCGCTATCAGCGCTGATTGCATCATATGCATCAGCATGGTGACATCCTCGCCATAAGCTTGATGCCCATGTTTTTCGTACAGTGAAAATATTTCTTCTGTAATCACATGTTTGTCTTCCATAACTAAATTTATCCTGATTAATAATCTAACGTAAATGCATATATTAAGATCGGAGATTTCGAAAGAATAGTTATGTGCGAAACCGGGATATAACAATTTGTTTACCTTCGCTGTTTACATTTGCAAAAAATCTGAACCATTGCTAAAAAGAGAGTTACGTGTCATCCTGATTTCATTGGTGGTGAGCTTCTTACTTACTGCCTTGAAATTCCTTGCTTATGGGATGACTCATTCTGTTGCCATCTTATCGGATGCCCTCGAATCCATTATCAACGTGGTAGCTGGCGCTTTTGCCAGTTATAGTATTTACCTGGCCGGTAAACCCAAAGATGAAAACCATCCCTATGGACATGGTAAGGTGGAATTCTTTAGTATTGGGTTTGAAGGTGCGATGATCTTCTTTGCGGGCATCCTGATCCTGGTGAAAGCCGGGCAGTATTTCATCTACCCAAAAGAACTGCAGAAAATGGAATCCGGCCTTTGGTTGCTGGGTGCCACCACTATTGCCAATCTCTTGCTCGGACTATATCTGCGCCGTTCAGGAAAAAAACTGAATAGTATTACCATCACTGGTAATGGGCAGCACATCATGACAGACGTTTATAGCAGCGCCGGACTGATAGTCGCTTTACTGGTTATTCATTTTACTGGATGGTCATGGCTGGATCCTGCAGTATCTGTTGTAATGGGATTGCTGATCCTCATCAATGGCTATAAACTGATGCGTCGATCTATCTCCGGATTGATGGACGAAACCGATATGCAATCTGTAGACCGCGTCATTGAAATTCTTTCTAAAAACAGAAATCCTAATTGGATTGATGTACATAATATGCGCATACAGCAGTACGGAAATAACTATCATATCGACTGCCATATTACCTTACCATATTACCTCGAATTAAATGAAGCACACGATGAAATGAAAAAGGTGGAAGTGCTGGTGAATAAAGAGTTTGGGAATAGTGAAGTAGAATTTTTTATACATATGGACCCTTGCATTCCGATCTGTTGTCATTACTGTTTAAAAGCGGAATGCCCTGTTCGTAGTCATCCTTTTACAGGGGAAATTATTTGGAGTAGGGATAATGTTTTACCGAATAGGAAACATGGATTGTAATCAACTTCAAAAGATATATTGTTTTGCGAATTCATTACCGTACCTGTATAATAGTAATGTTAAAGCAATAAAAAAGGGTAGCAGCGCTACCCTTTTTTATTAGTGTCAAAATTCTTTCAGCAATTCTCAAAGCTGTGTTTTTTAAACTGCGAACGAAGGTATCAGGTGTGTGGTACCTCGCTGCATTTTCAGAAAAAATACGAATGTTTATTCTTCACCAGCTTCCTCACCATCGCCATGGCCGAGGATTTCACGCACTGGTTTTACTGCCTGGTAAATCGCGCGGTTATATTTATTGCCAAGAATAATCAGCGTGGTAGAATCCTGTACAAAGCGATAGAAAACTGTATTGTTTCCATGCCACCAGCCATTGTGATAAACAATATTTTTGGTGCTGTCTGGATATACCATCAGGCGCCAACCAAGCCCATAATTACGTACGCCTGGTTTTTCATGGCTATATGGTGTATAAGCAGCTTTCAATGTTTCTGGTTTAAGAAAATGACCGCTGTATAAAGCCTGGTCCCATTTGAGCATATCCTGAGCAGAGCTGTAAATGCCTTTGTCGCCCATGACGCCATCGAAGTAAGTATCAGGTTCAGGCTGGCCATTGTATTTATGGCTTTGTGTCTGATGCGCTCTAACAGGAGAGGAAGGATCATATACGAAGGTATTATGCATCTGCAAAGGCTTGAAAATAGAGTCTTGCATAAAAGCTGCATATTTCTCACCGGTAACCTTTTCTATGATAGATGCCAGCAGCATGTAGTTGGTATTGCAATATTGGAAATGCGTACCAGGTTGATGCTGGATAGGAGGCTTATGTTTAATCATCAGCTGTATGACTTCATCATTGGTCATATAGCGGGAAGGCTCTTTCCACAGGCTATCGCAGAAATAAAGGTAGTTCGGTAATCCGCTGCGGTGACTTAGCAGCATGCGTATGGTAATACCTTTGTAAGGAAAGTCGGGAAAGAACTTTTGAAGATGATCATCCAGGGAAAGTTTATCTCTGTCTGCCAGAAATAATACTGCTGCCCCTGTAAATGTTTTGGACACAGATGCCATCTGAAAAGAGGAGCTGTCAACGATCGGCGTTTTAGTCCGGAAGTTTTCCAAGCCGTGGTATTTTTCAAAAATGATGACACCTTTACGGGCCACTATCATGGCGCCGTTAAAACCGGTACGAAGGAATTTATTATTATAGAAGTAATTTAATTCCTGTTGTATCTGGGCGGTGCGGGGCGAGTTCAGAATTGCCTCTCTTTCGGCTGCCGTAAGCCCTATCGTATACAGCGTAGTATCTGATGCCGTTTTATTTCTCTCTGCTGCTTTTCTTGCTGCTGTACTCTGACAGCTCGTTATAATGACAACCCCCGCAAAAATGAGTATGCCTGCTGCTTTCAATCGCTTCATTAGAAGTGTAATGTGACTCTTTAACGCTAAATTTCTCCCGAACTAAATAATACAAAACACGAAAATACTCATCAATGTTAAAGCCTACCAAATAAAAATCTCCCAAACATTGTCTTTTAACGCTATTTTAAGGGTAAAACCAATAAGTACTTGAATAAATAGCAACGCAACCCTTATTTTTTTGATAAAATCGAATTCGAAAGGTTCAGTATTTGAAAATTCGTAAACATCTAGTAGGTTTGTGCTTTGTTAATGCCCCGCAAAACAGCAATTATTAAGCCAATTGCATGAAAAGGATATACATATAATTTTATATAATACTATGGATCAGCAGAAATTGACAAGTTATCCGAAAGAGAAGATTAGCATTTTATTGTTGGAGAACATCAGCGATGCCGCTGTTGCGGAATTCACCAACGCAGGCTATTCGGTACGTAAGTTGTCGGGCGCGCTGAGCGAAGAAGACCTGATAGCAGAAATTAAGGATGTACATCTTTTAGGCATTCGTTCGAAGACACAGATTACACGTAATGTACTCGACGCAGCGAAGAAGTTGCAAGCGATTGGTTGTTTTTGTATCGGGACCAACCAGGTAGACCTGAAAGCCGCTACGGAAGCAGGTGTGGCCGTATTTAATGCGCCATACTCCAACACGCGTTCGGTAGCTGAACTGGTAATCGGGTTGTCGATCATGTTGATTCGTCGTATTATCGATAAAAACATTGCGGCCCATAACGGCATCTGGATGAAAGAAGCCAAAGGTAGTTATGAGCTTCGCGGTAAAACACTGGCAATTGTTGGTTACGGAAATATCGGTTCCCAGGTGAGCGTACTGGCGGAAGCGTTAGGTATGAACGTTATCTATTATGACGTAGAAACTAAGCTGCCATTGGGTAATGCCACGCAGATCCGTTCTTTGAAAGACCTGTTTGGACAAGCAGATATCATTTCCCTGCACGTACCGTCCAGCCGTTCTACAGAAAATATGATTGGTGCGGAAGCGCTGTCTTATGTTAAGCCAGGTGCAATCTTTATTAACTATGCCCGCGGAGAAGTGGTAGACCTGGATGCGCTGAAAGAAGCGTTGGTAAGTGGCCAGATCTCTGGTGCAGCCATCGACGTATTCCCGGTAGAACCTGAGAAAAACGGCGCAGCATTTTCTACTCCGCTGCAAAAACTGCCTAACGTGATCCTTACACCGCACATCGGTGGCAGTACAGAAGAAGCGCAACATAACATCGGGCTGGATGTCAGCAGTAAGCTGCTCAACTACCTGGAAAAAGGCGCCAGCTTTGGTTCTCATACCGTTCCGGCTATCAGCGTTCCAGCAATTGAGCATACACATCGCATCCTGCATATCCACGAAAACGTGCCGGGTGTATTGTCTGCGATCAACACCGCATTATCCGAAAACAAAATCAATATCCTGGGTCAGTACCTGAAAACGAATGAACAAATTGGTTATGTGGTGCTGGACGTGGATACTAAACTTTCACAGGATGCTTTGGCATTATTGAGAAACGTAAAACATACGATCAAAACCAGGTTATTGTATTAATAACTGGTAATCATATACGTAAGCGGTATCTACTGAGTAGGTACCGCTTTTTTTTATACGACAGGACTAAACGGATTATTCGACCGGATTTCCCGCCTTTTCATCGAGTCCCTGGCGGCCGGAAAATGTTTTTGTGTACCTTGTCTATAAATAGCTATCTTGAAGGCAAAAATAATTGCTACACTAAAATGAAAATCAGAAAGTCAATTTTTGCCGGTGCGGGTTTGATTGCCGGATTATTTATTTCTACAATCGCCATGGCGCAGGATGAAGATGTCAATAAATGGGTGCCGGCTAATATTCACATAGACGGTAAGGCCAATGAGTGGCCAAAGCCGCTGTCTTTTTATAATAATGATGCAAAAGTTTTTTACGTTATAGCGAACGATTCCAATAATCTTTATGTTGTAATAAGTGCGCCGGATGCACAAAACCAGATGAAAATAATGAGAGCGGGTTTTACGTTTTCTGTAAATCCGACCGGAAAGAAAAAAGCGGTATCCTCTGTTACTTTCCCTATTCTGGGAGAAGATGCACCGGAAGTTGTTGAATCCCAAAACCAGCGTAATTCTGTAGAGTGGAGGAGAAGCGTATTACAGAATGCAAAACAGATCAGTGTAGAAGGACTCGTTGGAGTACCTGATGGTATTCTGCCTGTGAAAAATGATAAGAATATCCTGTCAGCAGCATCGCTGGATGATCAGGGAAACCTCATCTGCGAGCTGGCTATACCTTTATCCTATATGGGAATTACTTACGGCAACGATAAACCGATCGCCTACAGATTTAAAGTAAATGCACTCAACCGCGACGATCGTAAAGCAAAAGAAAAAGAGGAGAAAGAGCGCATGGCAGCCATAGCGGCCGCTGAGAAAGAAGGGAAAGCTCCTCCTGCAGGCGCGCACAACGGAATGCGTAATGGTTTAAATGGTCCTGGAATGGAAAACCTGTTCTACCCAAAAGACTTCTGGACCAGACAAATCCTGGCTACGCACAAATAATATCAACCCGGATATTTTATTTCATATAGCCATAATCGTTATTATGCATAAAAGAATACGCACTCTGGCAGTCAGGCTGATGCTGGTATCCAGTGTTATTACCCTGACTTATTCCTGCAAAAAAGACCTCAAAACAGACCCTTCTGGTAATGGTGGTAATGGCGGCAATGGTGGTGGCACCACCGCACTTTCGGCAGAAGATTCGCTGAAATACCTCATGTACAACATCATGCAGGTATCTTATGGCGACGGTGGTCGCAACAAAACCGCTGGTTTACCCACTTACTTCTGGTATACTTCGGTTCCTTCTCTTAATCCACTGGACGCCAAATACAGCACTGCAGATGCATTGCTGACTGCCATGAAAGGATATGCCATTAACCCGGATACAAAAAATCCTTACGACCGTTACAGCTTCCTGGACCGCACTGGTGTGCTGACCAACAAACTGATTAACGGCGTATCTGCAACTACCTACGTATCCGCCAGCAATGGAGATATCGGTATGGAATATACACCAGTATTAGATGCCAATAATAACTTGCGCATCTTCGTACTTTATGCAGATAAAAATAGTCCTGCAGGGCAAGCTGGCGTTACCCGTGGTTGGGAAATTACTTCTATCAATGGTAATAGCACCTTCCAGAATACAACTGCTTTCCTACAGCAAGCCTATAACTCCATTCTGAATTCAGCTTCTGTTACTTTAGGTTTTAAATTACCTGATGGCAGCACCAAGACCATTACGCTGAATCAGGCTACCTACAATGTGAATCCGGTAGCATTTGACTCCGTATTGAATATTGGTACCAATAAAGTTGGATACTTTGTATTATATACATTCTCCAGTGTAATCAATTCTTCCGGTCAGGCCACCTTTACCAAAACTGCTATAGATAATGCTTTCAGCAAATTTAAAGCTGCTGGTATCAATAACCTGGTCGTGGATCTCCGCTATAATGGCGGTGGTGCTGTTACTACGGCTGAATACCTGGATAGCCTGATTGCACCTTCCACAGCGGCAGGTAAGGTGATGTATAATTATAAGTACAACGATGTGATGCAGGCAAATGCTGCTCAGATCGGGCTGGAAACCGTGGTAAACTTCCCGACTACATTGGGTGGATTTAATTTGAGCAATGTGTTCTTCATCACTTCCAGGAATACTGCTTCCGCAAGTGAGTTGACATTGAACAACCTTCGCCCGTATATGAATGTGCACCTGGTAGGTGATACGACTTACGGTAAACCAGTTGGTTTTATTGACTTCAACATCTCTATGTACGACAGTACACATACTAAAAAGTACCTGGCAGATTTGTATGCGATCAATTTTGCCACTACCAATGCCAACAACTCCGGCGGCTACTATTCTGGTATAGCTCCTGATCCGAATGCGCAGGCAACAGACTATGTAAACGTACCATGGGGTGATATTGTAAATGATGCTAACCTGAAAGCAGTGGCGAAGTTCCTTAACGCAGGTACATTCAGAAGTGCAGTTAGTGCTCGTGCAGAATCGCTCGGAGCCGCTGGTCTGGAACCGCTGAAAGGTAGCAGTAGCATACAAAATAACTTCAACGGAATGGTGGATTATAAGTTGAGTAAGAAGATTCAGCAACTGATGAAATAAATATCTTTCTAAAAAGAAAAAGCGGAGATCAACACATGGTTGATCTCCGCTTTTTTTATCTGCAAAAACTAAGTTTCTTAATAAACAATTACTTCATCTGCAAACAAAAATCCATGTTGTGCATTCCTGGCTTTCACGCGTATATATCTTGCCTGACGGCCTTCGAGGTTGAAGTTGAAGGCCTTAAAAGTAAGCGCGTTCTGTGTTTCAGGAACATCATTATCGATATGTTGTACCTGCGTAAAGTTGACGCCATCATCAGAAACGGCTACTTCCACAAAGGCAGGAATATAAATACCTACACCCGTCAGCTGCATAAAATTGACACTGACTGATTGTAGCTTTTCTTTGTTTTGCATGTCGATGGTAACATCCATATCTTTCACGTCAAAGCCTTGCCAGAGTCCATCTCCATAGGAAACAGTTCCTCGGTAGCCATCTGTTAAAGTGGCTTCTTTTTTTGCCGGATAGCTTTTACTGTAAGGAAGATTATAAATCACAGGTTTTCCGATGGCCTTGTGATAATCCGCACGCATTACAGCTGGTGTTCCTTTCAGTAGCGTGTCCTGAAATACGGCAGCTGTAATGGTTGCAGAGCCTTTGAAGGAAAACGGTTTCGTATATACGGGCGCGTTAGCAGTTGGCATACTGCCATCCATGGTGTAGTGAATAACAGGATTGTACTGTTCGGTATTCATAGCAATGGTGGTTTGCTGTTGCTGGTAGTCGATCTTAGGCTCGATCGTTACTGTATATGAAGGACGGAAATAGTTTACGTTTAGGCGTTGCAGTAAGAGGTATTGAGATTGTAGTCTTGTTTTAAAATCTGCAAAATTCCTTTTTTCCTGCGGTGTCCAGATTACTTCGGAAAGGGCCAGGAGTCGGGGATAGACCATATATTCCAGGTGACTTTCATTAGGAATATATTCTGCCCAGATGTTGGCTTGCGCGCCCAGAATATGTTTGGCTTCCATAGCGGAAAGCTCAGCTGGGACAGGATTATAGCTATATACTTTTTCAATTGGCAGATAACCACCTTGTGCTTCCGGCTGTGTGGCAGGATCTGCCTGGTAATGGTCGAAGTAACAAAAAGCGCCTGGCGTCATGATGACATCATGGTTTTCTTTAGCAGCAGCGATACCGCCACTTTCGCCGCGCCATGACATCACTGTGGCTTCAGGAGCGAGTCCGCCCTCCAGGATTTCATCCCATCCTAACAGTTTACGATGATGCGAGGTCAGGAATTTCTCCATCCTTCTGATGGCATAGCTTTGCAGCTCATTTTCATCTTTAAGGTGTTCTGATTTAATGCGCTGCTGGCATTTCGGACATTTTTTCCAGGCTGCTTTATTAGCTTCATCTCCACCAATATGTATGTAGGTGGATGGGAAGATATCCATTACTTCGAGGAGTACTTTTTCGAGGAAGTCGAAAGTTTGATCATTACCCAGACAGAATTCATTGTTTTTATAAGGAATGCCGGAGCAGGACAGCTGAGGGTATACAGCTAATACTTCTTCGGCGTGGCCAGGCATTTCGATTTCCGGGATGACGGTGATACCACGTTTTGCTGCATAGGCAACAATTTCCCTGGCTTCGTCTTGTGTATAGTAGCCACCATAAGCGTTAGGATCACCTTCGCTGGCATAGCGGTGTTGATTTTTTGCCCATTCTCTCCAGGTATTACCATAGCGCCAGGCGGCGGTATCAGTTAATGCCGGGAACTGTTTTATTTGTAAGCGCCAGCCGGCGCCATCTACCAGGTGCCAGTGGAAGGTATTGATTTTGTATAGCCACATTAAATCCAGGTATCGTTTAATGTAACTGGCTGGGAAGAAGGTCCTGCTTACGTCGAGGTGGAGACCACGATACCCAAAACGGGGCTGGTCTTCAATTTCGGCGCATGGGATGAGATACGTATCAGGTTGCAGCAGTTGCAGCTGTACCAGTGATTGGATACCATTAATCGCTGCGGCGCGGCTGCGAGCCAGGATGGTGATCTTATTAGGAGTGATACTAAGTCTGTAGGTATTTGTATCCGGGAGCATGGCCGCAGTAGCTTGCTGGATGTAAATATAGTTTGCCTCGGTTTTCGTAGGCGCGGTGGTATTGATGGTGAGCGGTTTTCCTGAAAAGGACAGGAGTGTGGCTGCTTCTTTAAAAGCCGGAGCTGCATGAACTTTCGTTTGTTCATTCCAGTTAAAATTTCCTGTAGTGGCTTGTAGGTGAACCGGCTTTGGAATGATGTCCAGGTTAGGTTTCAGCTGGGCTTGTACAGAAAGTGCGGAGGTAATGGTGAGTGCCAGTGCGCTGGCATATTGCTTCAGCATAAACGTCATAACTATTTGAAAGGGGCTAAAATAGGATAAAAAAAGTCCTCCCACAAAGTGAGAGGACTGAATTATGTTGAGTGGTAATGTCTTATTTATTACCGAGTTTACGGATCATGTCTGTGGAGATATCTTCACTGTAAGCGCCGTAGCCATGCATCAGTACGCCTTTAGTGCCGTCTTTGGCTGAGATGGCGTATACAATATCTTCATCAGCGGGATTGGTATTTCCTTCGAAACGGTAGGTCTCTACAATTTCGAAATCCTGTGGATGGAGTTTGTAATTATCGTCGGCTCCCTGGATACAATCGAACTGCATGTTAAAATCCTGGGTATATCCGCGTTGGCGGAGATCCTGTAATGCTTCGGTAACTGTTTCGTATGTCTTCATAGCTCAAAATTTCGTTAATGAATTTACTGAATTCAGGTCAATGGTAAACAGATAATGTGGGATTATCTACGACAATCATCTCCCGAAAAATATACAAAAATGGAACCAGATATGTTTGATAAAAAAAGCCGCCTCTACTAAGTAGAGACGGCTTTTTGATTTATGGGCCGTTATCGGGGATTACCTGATAACTGTTACTTCACCTTTGAGGACGTTGGCCGTTCCGTTAGCAGACTTCTTGTAAGTCAGCCACCACACATATGTTCCGACATCCACAGGAGTTCCTTTGTATTTACCATCCCAACCTCTGTGTTGATCAGAGGAGAGGAAGATCAGTTCACCCCAACGGTTGAAGATGCGCAGTTCGTATTCGTACATTGGTCCGCGAACCACTGGTCTGAATACATCGTTACGTCCGTCGCCGTTTGGAGAGAAGGCGTTAGGGAATTGTGGTTTAGGTTCACATTCTGTGAAGTTTACGGTGATATTATCGGTTGCGCTTCCACAGTCATTGAATACAGTTACGGTGTAGTTGCCGCTTTCTGTAACATTGAGAGAAGGAGCGGTAGAACCGTTATCCCAACGTACTGCAGTGATACCACTTCCTTGAGCACGGAGTGTGAGGGTTTCACCTTTACACATTACCGTGTCGTTACCCAGGTTTACTTTTGGCAATCCTGTCACGGCTACTTTCACGCTATCCATGTATACGCGTTGACAGAATTTATCCATTACTGCGATCTTGTATTTACCAGCTTCAGTGATAGCTTTCACTGGATTAGGATCGCCGTCGTTCCAGAGGTAAGAGATGGCATTTGCTGTAGTACCATCCAGTGTGATAGAGGATCCAGGGCAGATATTTCTGTCAGGACCCAGGTCTACTTTGATTTCTGGTTTCAGTCTTACATTAACTGTATCACGTACCACGCAGTTATCTCTGCTAACCGCTACCCAGTATCCGCCAGGTTTGCTGACGATGATGGAGTTGCTGGTTTCACCTGTCTGCCATTGTATACGTCCGCCGTTAGTGTTAACTGTCAGCATGATAGACTGGTCAGGGCAGATGGTGGTATCGCGGCTCAGGCTAATGTCTGGCGGAGGATTCACGCTTACTTTAACCGTATCGATGGTGATACAACCGCTCTTAGATACTTTCACCCAGAAGTCTTCCTGTGTGCTTACCAGGATGGAAGAAGCGGTAGAACCGTTGCTCCAGAGGTAAGAAGCGCCATTTACATAAGCATCCAGTTTCACTGATTGACCGCGGCAGATGGTAGTATCAGGGATATCTACCAGTGGTGTTGGGATCAGTCCAACTTTGATGGTGTCAGTAGTAGCACATTGACCGTTAGATACATTCACCCAGTAGGTACCTGCTTTGGTTACGTTGATACGTTGTGTTGTTTCGCCGGTAGACCATTTGATGGTGTATCCGAAGTTAGCAGCACCTGCATCGAGTACCAGGCTGTTGCCACCGCAGATGGTGGTGTCTTTGCCCAGGTTAACCACAGGTTTCTGGATGTATTTCAGGGCGTAGGTAACAGTATCAGAAGAACAGCCGGTGTTTCCGTCGGTGATGATGAAGGAAGCACTTGTTGCGCCGTTCAGGTTGAAGATGTTGCTAGCCTGAGTGATTGGCAGGCCAGTTACAGCGTTTGAAGGTGTAACTGCTACCAGGGTGTAAGTAGGACGAGTAACGTTACCTACACTTGTGAGTACTATTCTAGGATTGTCAGAACAGTTTGTCGGAACATTTGGACTCAGTTGTGGTTTGTCGCAAGGTTTGATGATTACGTGTTGGATCACATCATTAGCCTTGTTGCCACAAGCGTCGGTGATAGTCCATCTTCTGGTGATGGTATAACCGTTACAGATGTCTTTCACATAAGGATCTTCACTGTAGGTTGCTTTTTTAGGGAAGCTAGGATCACAGTTGTCTGTTGCGATGAGTGAAACAGGTGCTGGGATCTTATCCTGACAGTAGATAGTGATATCTGCTGGCTGGCCGATGACTACCGGACGTGTGGTATCAACTACGGTGATTACCTGGCGAACTTCGGTTTTGTTGGTACAAGCATCGATAGCTGTCCAGGTTCTGATGATGCGGTAGGTGTTACCACAAGCACCAGGTACTTTTTCGGTAGTGATGGTCCTTGTCACTTTCAGGCTTGCACCGGAGCTACAGTTGTCTGTTGCGGTCACGTTTGGATCTGGAGCAGGAATAGCGTCGCAGCTCACAGTTGTGTCGGCAGGAGGCATGATTGTAAACACTGGTTTAATAGTATCCTGAACGGTGATCATCTGCTGCATGGAAGCTATGTTGTTACAAGCATCCGTTGCAGTCCATGTTCTTACTTCGATATAAGTACCGCTGCAAGAACCTGGCAGTTTAACGATTTTCGAGTTAGTGATTACCTGAACGTTACCTGTGCAATTATCAGCAGCGCTGATTACAGGCCATCCTGGAACCTTATCGCAATCTACCACGGTATCTTTTGGTGCAGGCATGCTAAACACTGGACGTGTAGTATCCTGTACACTGATGATCTGCTGAACGCTGGCAGCGTTACCACATTCATCAACAGCAGTCCATTTACG
This sequence comes from Chitinophaga sp. Hz27, assembly GCF_042263525.1. Classification (NCBI taxonomy): domain Bacteria; kingdom Pseudomonadati; phylum Bacteroidota; class Chitinophagia; order Chitinophagales; family Chitinophagaceae; genus Chitinophaga; species Chitinophaga sp. Hz27. Next base: position 3,160 of record NZ_JBHKFJ010000005.1, on the reverse strand, counting down.
ATAGATGGTGTATTTGCTTTGGCAATCACCAGGTTTCTGAACTGTTGAATCTTTAGGCATTACAGTAATTACACCTACAGAGCAGTTGTCGCTTGCTGTGAGTGGGGTACCAGCTGGTACTTTATCACAGTCTACGGTAATATTAGCCGGAGTAGGCATAGTGAATACCGGAGCGGTTTTGTCTTGTACCGTAATTGTCTGTGTTAATGTTACACCTGTGTTGCAGGCATCTCTGGCGGTCCATGTACGAATCAACAGGTAGTTGTTAGCACAATTGCCAGGGATATTTTTTCTTACTTCTACCGGAACGATAGTGATATCTCCGCCGCAATCATCTTTAGCGATGAGGTTTACTTTGGCAGGTACTTTATCACATTCAACGGTTACGTCAGCAGGAGCGGAGGTTTTGAATACAGGAGCTTTGGTATCTACTACTGTAATGGTTTGAGATGTTTTCACACTCAGTCCGCATCTGTCGATAGCAACCCAGGTACGTGTAATTGTTTTCGTACAAGCGTTTACGATAGTTGTTACATCACTGAAGGTAACGGTCAGCTGTTCGTTGGTATAAGGCGCGTGGCTGAATACCGGTGTGCCGAACATGGTAGTGTAGTCTTTATTCAGTACGCATTCGGTAGTGAATGAAGGAGGCGTTGTGGTTACAACAGGGTTCTGTGTAACTACTACCAGACTAACCACATTGCTGATGTTATTGATACAAGCGCCAGAGGTAACCAGTCTTCTGTACCAGGTGTTAGCTGCGATGATACCAGGTTGGTAGGTATCGTTGGTAGCGCCACCGATGTTGGTGAATGGACCTGCAGGGCCACTGGTGCTTGACTGCCATTGGTAGGTATAAGTACCATTACCGCCGGTCAGGATATTACCGGTGAGGGCAGCAGCAGCTTCTGTTTTACAGAGTGTCTGATCACTGCTGATGGTGTTGTTCAGGATTGGTTTGCGGTTGATCAGTGTTACGCTACTGCTGGAAGCATTACATACACCGTTACTTACAACCCATGTCATCTGAACAGTTTCACCTGCCTGTACAGTGATGATAGCATCTTTATCATTTTCATTGCTGATGCTAACTTTTGTTTTATCGCCACCGGTTACGATCCAGGTACCGATTGCGCCAGCTACACCCGGATCACTTGCGTGCATCTGGAAGTTAGCGTCATCGCAATGTTCCTGATTAGGACCGGCAACGGCATCAACAGGTTTTTTGTAGTTGATGATGGTCATTTCATCTTCGGTAGAAGTACAATTACCGTTAGAGATAGTCCATCTGAGAATGATTGTGTCGCCAGGTTGAACAGTCACCGTGGTATTGTAAACGGTCTTATCATCAATGGATGCAATTCCTTTTACAATAGTCCACATACCGGTAGCAGTGCTTACGCTAGGTTTGTTAGCTGCCAGCGTGAACGGAGCCGTCTGGTTACATGCTGTCTGGTCAGGGCCTGCATCTGCTTTATCAGCTGAAGCATAGTTGATCAGGTTTACAGTGCTGCTGGTAGAAGCACAGTTTCCGTTGTGGATAGTCCACTGAAGAACCGCGCTGTTACCTGGTAACACAGTTACTGTGGTGTTATAAGCGTTAGGAGAATGAATAACAGCGTTACCGGAAACTACTGTCCAGGTACCAAAAGCGCTGGATACATCCGGCTGATTGGCTGCCATGACAAAGTCGTCGTTGCTGTTACATTTTTCCTGGTTAGTACCCGCAACTGCATTGCTTGCACCTTTGTAGTTGACAAGGGTTACAAGGCTGGTGGTGCTGTCGCAAGTTCCATTATGGATTGTCCAGCGTAATACGGAGCTGTCACCCACAGGAACATAAACAGGAGATACATTACTATTTGGTTGTCTTACGATGGCGTTACCATAAACCACTGTCCAGGTACCAAATGCAGTTGTTACATCTGGTTGGTTGGCGCTCATGATAAAGTCATTAGAAGTAGAACATACTTTAGTATCGATACCTGCATTGGAAGCAGATGCTTTCTTGTAGTTTACTACAGACATCTGCGCACTATCACTTGCACACATGCCGCCTTCTACTTTCCATTTCAATACTACGCTGTCGCCAGGTAATACATTGATTTCAGCATTAGGGCTATGTGGATTGATGATAGATGGTATTGTATTACCAGTTTGAGTGGTGAATGAAACCACGCTCCAGGTACCTACCTGAGGAATTGTTCCGGTGCTAGGCAGTGGAGTAGCATTCAGCATGAATGCGGTAGTTCTTTCACACTCTTTAAGGTCATTACCTGCAACTGCGTTTGCTGCAGCTGTATAGTTTTTGATGACCATAGAGTCAGATGTCGTTGCACAATTTCCACTGTAAACAGTCCATACAAGGATGGCACTGTCACCAGGTTGTACATAAACACCTGCATTATGAGCAGTATCTGGCATTGGAGCCGGAACTGTATTAGAACCATTGTATATCACGGTCCATTTACCTGTCTGCGGAATGTTACCAGTTGATAATGGGATTGTAGCATTCAGTTGGAAAGTATCTTTCTTCTGACATGCTTCTCTATCCAGACCAGCATAAGCTTTCGATGCCTGACTGTAGTTGTAGATCGCAACTGTATCAGTGCTTACAGCACAATTACCAGAAGAGATAGTCCATACCAGTCTCACGCTATCACCAGGAGCCACTGTTACAGCTGCGTTGTAAGCATCAGCAGGAGTAGGAGCTGGAGTAGTGTTGGTACCATTGTATATCACGGTCCATTTACCCGTCTGCGGAATATTACCAGTAGATACTGGTTGGTTAGCCGCGAGTTGGAATGGCGTGGTTTTGTTACACTCTTTCTGGTCAATACCAGCGTTAGCAGTAGTTACAGCAGAATAGTTATAGATATTCACTGTATCCGTACTTACCGCACAATCACCAGAAGAGATAGTCCATACCAGTCTTACGCTATCGCCCGGAGCAACAGTAACAGTTGCATCATGGGCATCAGCAGGAGTAGGAGCTGGAGCAGTATTAGTGCCAGTGTATATCACCGTCCATTTACCAGTCTGCGGAATGTTACCAGTAGATACCGGTTGGTTAGCCGCGAGTTGGAATGGCGTTTTTCTATCACATTCAGCCTGGTCAGTACCAGCATTAGCAGTAGTTACCGCAGAAGTATTAAATATC
>NZ_JBHKFJ010000004.1:0-646196 GCF_042263525.1 Chitinophaga sp. Hz27 | reverse complement strand
CTATTGACTCTTTTAATGACTCAATTGATCGAACTGTTCTGAGCTTCTCCGAAAAACTGTATCGTACTTTCTTATTCATAAAAAATGCCCCCAAAAAGTGTCTAACTTTTTGGGGGCACTACATAGAGACGGCCTTTTTCTTTTAGTTTATCTGTGAAGCATCAAACAATTTAATTACCTCAAGTATTGTATTTACCGACCTGAAATAGAAGCTGTTATTAATGCGTTTATACTCGTCCGTTACCTTATGATAATCTGGATGATCCTCTACACCAAAATATAAAAACGGTATCTTCTGATCATAAAAAGCGCCCTGGTCGCTCTGTTTGATCCAATTGTCAGCAGCGGAGCCGGCAGGATCATCATGGCCCTGAATTAAATTGACAGTGGCCTTTTTAGTAGCCGCATCCACCACCTGTTTCAGAAAGGGTTGCACCTTTACTCCACATACATACAGTTCATTTTTATCGTTGTGGGCGATCATGTCCATATTGAAGTCCATCAGGATACGCTTTACCGGAGGGCGTTTTACAAATTCCAGTGCACCCCTTAAGCCTTCTTCCTCTGCATCTGTTGCCAGGAAAACAATCGTATGTTTGGGTGGATGTACTTTGAAATATTTGGCCATCGCCAGCAAGCCTCCTACACCGGAAGCATTATCATCAGCACCATTAAAAATGCTATCCTGGCCATTAGCATCTTTTGCAATGCCCAGGTGATCATAGTGTGCAGATATGATATAGGCTTCTTCTCCTGCGGTAGCAGCTGTTCCGGGAATATAGCCGTAAAGGTTAGTCCCCATAACATTCTTACCGCCAAAGTCGAAGTAGAAAGGATATTCATACGTATTATTGAATCCGGAAAGGCCTATTTCCTGGAAGCGCCGAATTATATAAAACTGCGCCTGTCTGCTGCCGGCAGTACCTACACGGCGGCCTTGGTAAGTATCAGCGGAAAGCGTGCTGATATCCTTCATCAACTGGAGAGAATCAACTTTTACCTGTGCCTTCGCTGGCACTAAAAAAAGCATGCCCACAGAAAATAAGAGCCATTTCATAGTACATAACATTTACTGCAATGTACAAGTTATTTCGGGTGGGAACAGATTAGAATTTCATTGATTATTTAAGCAGCTGATAAGCGATAAAGCTACAGATATAAGCCAATGTTGTCATGTACACCAATTGAATCATTGGTATTTTCCATGAATTGGTTTCTCTACGTACAATGGCCATCGTACTCATACACTGCATCGCAAAAGCATAAAACAGCATCAATGCAATACCAGTAGCCAGTGTATACATAGGCGTACCGTCAGCCCTTTTTGCGGAAGCCATCTTTTCACGAAGCGTGGATTGGTTATCATCCGGACTATCACCCACACTATAAAGTGTAGCCATAGTACCTACAAATACTTCTCTTGCTGCGAAAGAGGTGATCAGTGCAATACCTATTTTCCAGTCAAAGCCCAGTGGCTTAATAGCTGGTTCAATGGCATGGCCCAGGATTCCCGCATAAGAATTAGAAAGTTTTTCAGACTGGAATTCGTGCTTCAAACTATCCGATGTTGGAGAATCAGGTGTCGCTGCTGCGATCAGTTGTTCATATTTCTGGTGAACAGGATCCATTCTCTTTGCTGGGCCATAGGAAGCCAGGAACCAGAGAATAACAGAGATCACCACTATTACTTTACCAGCATCGGTGATGAAAATCTTAGATTTTTCCAACATGGTGATACCTACGTTTTTCCAACGTGGCGCCCTGTATACAGGCAGTTCCATGATGAAGTAGCTCTTTTCTTTAATCTTTACGAACAGTTTCATCAGCGCTGCTATCAGAATAGCCATGAAGAAACCTAAGAGATATAAGGCCATCATAGCAAGTCCCTGGAGGCCAAGGAACCCGAAGACGCGCTTATCTGGTACTACCAGGGCTATCATCATTGTATAAATGGGCAGCCTGGCCGAACAGCTCATGAGCGGGGTAACCAGTATTGTTATAAGTCTTTCCTTCTTGTTTTCGATAGTACGCGTAGCCATGATCGCTGGCACCGCACAGGCAACACCACTGATCAATGGCATTACAGACTTACCGTTAAGTCCTACCTGGCGCATCAATCTATCCGTGAGGAAGCTAATACGAGCCATATAGCCGGTGTCTTCCAGGACTGTGATCAATCCAAAAAGTATGGCGATTTGTGGCACAAATACAGCAAATCCACTCACACCAGCCAGGATACCGTTGATAAATACATCGGTGACTTTATTATCCGGCAATATACCACCCAGCCAACCACTAAGTCCGCTGAACATTCCTTCTATCCAGCCCATTGGGTAACTGGCCAGCCAGAAGATACTCTGGAATAGTAGGAACATCACCACCAGGAGGATCACATATCCCCAGAAGCGATGCAATAATAAATCATCAATTTTTTCGGAACGTAACTGTTTCTGAAGCGGATCCGCTTCTACCACTGTGGATTTCATGATCTGCTTGATACGCGCGTATCGTTGCATGATCTCTTCTGCCTGCACTTTTGTTTTATTGAACTGGTTTTCTTTCAATGCCTGTTTAATGGCCGATTTCTGACCATCATTCAGGAAATTCAGTTCATCACTATTAACAGCTACGTGCAAAGCGGCATAGTCACTTCTGCAAAGTGTATATTTTTTAACGTCTTCTATTGCTGGTTTAGCCAAATTCAGATTATCTATAAAATCTCTGGCAGGAACTGCATATTTACCTTTTGCAGATTGCTCAATGATTTTCTTTAGTTCTGAAAGACCTTTATTTTTCCTGGGGTTGATGGCTACTATCGGTACACCCAGTTCTCTTTCCAAACCATCCAGATCTATCTCCACTCCCTTTTTACGGGCGATGTCCATCATTGTAAGTGCAATGATAACAGGCATTTTCAGATCGATGATCTGGGAACAGAAAAGGAGATTACGTTTCAGGTTAGAAGCATCGGCAACAATAATAACCAGGTCTGGGGCTTCAGAAGCATTTACATTGATGAGGACATCATAGGTAACATATTCGTCAGCGCTTTTAGGATAGAGGCTATACGTTCCCGGCAGGTCGATCACATTGGCCGAAAGTCCCGGGGCAATAGTAGCACTGCCCGTTTTCTTATCAACGGTCACACCAGGGAAGTTACTAACCTTCTGGTTTAAGCCTGTGAGTGCATTAAAAAGGGAGCTTTTTCCACTATTCGGATTTCCTACCAACGCAATATTTAATGGTGCCTGCATTCCTTACCTGTCCTGTTAATTAGAGTTTGAGATAATTGCCGAAGCCGCAAAGTTACATATAATAAAATAGGCGGAATGATCCAATCGGGAAAAAAGCAAGTATTAACAGAAATAAAAAGACCATGGTATAAACCACGGTCTTACATATATTTAATTTTAACACTTACTATTTATGTCAGTCAGTTTTTCTGATCTGATGGTTTCCGTATGGGTTGGTTTTTGATGACCTTCTAACAACTTAGTTGTTGCTATGGTAATGGTAGTTGTTTTCAACAGAATCTTTGTTGCTTTTACCATTGTTAACATCAATTTTAACGCTGGTAGAATCCTGTTGCACTTCTATGCCATCCTGGGTAGCTTCCATTCTGTAGTGGCGGCGATGATGGGTGAACCTAAATTCATCAAAATCACCATAGTTGAAGTTTTCCCCAGTTACATAATTGTAAGTCTCAGGATTGAAGCAATTATATACGTTATCTTCTACATCCAGGTGTTTACCTTTAGGTACTTCTACGTTTACGATCAGACGTTGAAAGCGGTACCTGGTGTTTTTGGTGATACCGAAACCTATAGGCAGCACCATTACAGAATCTTTTTGACTGATATTGTATATAATCGCATTCGCATTTGCCTGGGCGTCATTCGTATTGCGGCCTTTGGCATATCGTACCATTTTCACATGGAAGCTATCATCAGGGCTCTGGCTGATTCTCAGGCGAACATCCGGGATACTCATGGTATCTGTAGCGTGGAAGTCTTCCAGCCATTCATCCAGATTGATATCATAATCGTCGTTCATTACCGATAATCTAGGGCCTGCCTTCAGGTAAAGTTTACCAACCTTAGGTTGGGTCATGGCTATATTTTCAACCACTGTAGCGCTTCTTCTGGTTTCTCTTCCTATGTTTCCGGCCAGGATGACTGCGAAAATAATTCCGAGGAACCAAAGTACAACCAGGGTTGGCGTTACATAACGAACAGATACTCTGGAACCAGTAGCAACGCGGATCAGGAAGATCACCATTGCCAGCACAGGGATGCCTATCAGCAAGCCTACAGCCGCCCAGAATAACACCACCTGACTACCAGATGAAAACACCAGCGATTGGAACGGAGTTATGGCCGCAGAATACATGGTGAGGACAATCCCCAACACCACCAGGACGAACAACAACACGATGGCTAAGAAGATAAAGAAGCTTTTGCTTAGCACCAGTATCACTTTACCCAATCCTCTTGCGAATCCCTGGAAGAAGCGTTCAATATCGCTACCTACTTGTTTTCCGCGGCCCTGAGAAAAATTTCGGATATCGTTTCCGGCATTTTTGAACTGGCCTTTTAAGCTGTTGATCTCTTCCTGTACAGTATTTCTGATATTATTCAGATCTACTTTTTCACCTCTCATTTCCAGCTTTTCAGCGGCTGTTTCAGCGTAAGGAGTTGAGATCCAGAGAATAATATACACTACTGCTGCGGCACCAAAAGAACCCAGGATGAGCAATGCAAATATCACTCTGAAGATCACCGGATCAAGGTTGAAGTAAGCACCTAATCCACCACATACACCACTTAACACTTTATTATCCGGATCACGGTAGAAACGCTTGCGTGGACGAGGTTCATAAGCGTCAGCAGTTGATTTCTGCTGTTGTTGCTGATCTTTAGGTACCTCTTCTTCAAATTGTTCAGGCGTACCCATAGAGAGTTTCACCGCTTCCACATCTGCATCAGTAATGCAATGCGCACCACCTTTCAATTTATCCTGGAATACTTCCGCAATACGGGATTCAATATCTGTGACAATCTCATCACCACCTTCCTCCCTTGAGAAGTATCTTTTAAGGCTGTCCAGGTACTGGCGGAGCACCTCGTAGGCGCTGTCCTCAATGGGAATCAGTCTACCTGACAGATTTATGTTGATAATCTTTTTCATTTTATTCGATTTTGGGTTTTAGGTAAAAGGTGTAATTAGATTGTACTACTATTTTGTGTCAGCTGGTGTACCGCGTTGGCTAGTTCATTCCAGGTAGCTTCCAATTCCTTATAAAAGATGTCTCCTTTTTCGGTCATGGAAAAATACTTGCGGGGAGGACCTGAACTACTTTCAACCCAGCGATAGGTCAGCAACTCCGCATTTTTTAATCTTGTCAATAAAGGATAAAGTGTGCCCTCCAGGATATCCAGTTTCGCCTCTTTCATCTTCTCAATGATATCCGAAGGGTAAGCTTCTCCTTGCTTGATGATGGATAGGATACAGAATTCCAGTACCCCCTTCCTCATCTGCGATTGTGTGTTATCAATGTTCATGGCAAGTGAGCTTTTGTTTTTTAATGGTGGTGGTTGAAACTTTATTCTCAACCTTACAATACAAATGTAGGGAGAAATTTACTACTATGCAATACACAATACCATAGAAAACAAAATAACTTGCTTTAAACATTACCTGTTAAAGTCAGCTAAACCCAATACAGATAATGATCTCACTAGATTAATATATACAAACTGCCATATGAATATTTTGGATGAACGGTAAAAATAAAGGATGAGCTAATGTTAAATCGCTTTAACATTTTTTTAATTGCCCTGAATGATAATTATCACTTAGCTCAGTTATTTTTGTGATGACGGCTAACCACATGAAAAAAGCGATCGGCATATTTCTTTTGGCACTTATGGTGTCTCAACTTCTTCCCATAAAAGAGGTTGGAAAGATCCTGTTCAATAATCAGATTGTGGAAGAGCATCCAGTAGAAGGTCACGATCATATTAAGATTGCAAAGGAGTTAAAGTTCTGCAATATGGCGGACGAGTTATTAAAACTTAGTCCGTATTTAGAATTGAGTACTGCACGCTTCTTATCCAACGAAGATATTCCTAGTAGTCCTGCCCAGGAAATACACTGCCCCCCTCCCAACGCCTTTATGGCCTAATTACATAGTACGCTGCGAGCATTACCCTGCAGCACCTCATTATCAATACATTTTTATTTAACGCTTTATTTGTCGCTACGCGCGGACATCGTGTGTCCATACCTGTGGTATTATTCATACTGGTATCAGATACTTAGTGCTTGTCCGTTCCTGTAGCTCTTTAATCCTGTAGGTTCAACTTTCCACGGTTGCAGCATCGTTGTGTGCTGTCGATCCGGGAAACTGATCTCTCAAACGGAAAATCTTATTGCCATGAACAAACAGACATCCATCTTTTCGAATATAAAAGGCGATTTATCCGCCGGTCTTGTAGTTTTCCTCATTGCAGTGCCGTTGTGCTTAGGTATAGCCCTGGCCTCCGGCGCGCCACTCTTTGCCGGCATGATTGCCGGTATTATTGGCGGTATCGTAATAGGATTCTTCAGCGGCTCACAGCTGAGTGTAAGCGGCCCAGCAGCCGGACTCACCGCTGTGGTACTTACCGCTATCACCAAACTGGGTGCATTTGATATATTCCTGCTCAGCGTAGTAATCGCAGGTGCCATCCAACTGGTATTCGGACTTATTAAAGCCGGCACTGTAGCCAATTACTTCCCATCAAATGTGATTACGGGAATGCTAACGGCTATCGGTATCATAATAATAATGAAACAGCTGCCTTATGCCTTCGGGTATGATAAAAGCAGCGACAACGCATATGAGTTTATAGACGCAGAGCATGTACTCTTTGCAGCTATTAACCATATTAGCATAGGGGCTACCGTTATAACCTGTATTTCTGTATTAATTATTCTGTATTGGAGCAAAATTCCCAAAGTCAGCATTGTGCCGGCGCCACTGGTGGCGGTAATAGTAGGGATTATCCTGAACAAAGCCTTCTCCGGTAGTGCCGTGCTGGCATTGGGTGCTAATCATCTGGTAAGTTTACCGGTACCTAATAGCTTTAATGATTTCCTTGGTCAGTTTACTTTGCCACGATTCAGTGCTATCGCTAATAAAGAAGTATGGCTCGTTGCCATCACCGTAGCTATCGTTGCTTCCGTAGAAACACTGCTCAACGTAGAAGCTACTGATAAGCTTGACCCACTGAAACGTCACACTTCTCCTAACCGGGAGCTGAAAGCGCAAGGTATTGGTAATATCATCAGTGGATTGATCGGCGGACTGCCTATTACATCTGTAATAGTAAGATCCAGCGCAAACATCAATGCTGGTGGAAGAACTAAACTGGCAACCATGTCGCATGGCTTGTTACTTTTAGTATGTACGGCCCTCATCGCTCCTTTCCTGAACATGATCCCACTGGCTACACTGGCAGCAGTGCTGCTGGTGACCGGTTACAAACTTTGCAAGATCTCCATCTTCAAAGAGATGTTCAAAAACGGAAAGTATCAATGGGTACCATTTGTAGCAACGGTAGTAGCTATTGTTTTCACGGACCTCCTGATCGGTATTGGAATAGGTATGGCAGTAAGCGTACTCGCCATCCTGAGAGGTAATATGAAAAGCTCTTATTTCTTCCGTAAAGAGAAATATCAGCAAGGTGATAGCATTCGGCTGGAACTGGCACAGGAAGTTTCTTTCCTGAACAAAGCCAGCATCCTCCTTACCCTGGACCATCTGCCTGCAAATACAAATGTTATCATAGACGCTACCAAAACAGCTTATATCGATTTCGATGTACTGCAGACCATCCGGGAATTCAAGGAGATAAAAGCACAACAGAAAAATATCTCCGTAATACTTACCGGATTCAAGGAAGTTTATAATATCCAGAACACCCCAAACTTAACAGCAGATCAGCAAGTGAAAATGACTAACGGGCATGTACACACGATTGCATCAGGAACACACAATGATCTGCTTAAAGAATTACAATTGAACTAAAGACGCATAATGATGATAGGAGAAAACACGGAAACCATACTCCACATCGGACGATTTTTTAATGCTAAAAAAGAAGAAAAAATGAAAACACTTGATAAATTATCTCAGTCTAATATTACACCAAAACAAGCACTCGAATTACTGAAAGCGGGTAATATCCGTTTTGTCGAGAATTTACGCATAAACCGCAACCTGTTACAAATGGTGAATGACACCTCCAACGGACAATGGCCCATGGCGGCCATTGTCAGCTGTATGGATTCACGTACCTCTGCAGAACTCATCTTTGATCAGGGTTTAGGCGATATCTTCAGTATTCGTTTAGCCGGCAACGTTATATCCGAAAATGTATTGGGTAGTCTTGAATATGCTTGTAAAGTAGCTGGCTCCAAATTCATTGTGGTATTGGGTCATAGCAAATGTGGCGCTATCAAAGGTGCTTGCGATGCGGTAGAACTGGGTAACCTGACAGCCTTACTCGGAAAAATAACGCCAGCGGTATATGCAGAGAAAAGCGTGAAGGAACATAGAAATTCTCATAATCCGGAATTCGTAGAAGCTGTTTCCAAAATACATGTGGAACGCTCTGTTCAGGCCATCATGGAGCAAAGCGTTATCCTCCGCGACATGATCCTGAAAGGAGAAATCGGCATCATCGGCGCCAGCTATGATGTAGAAACCGGTATTGTTTCTTTCCATGATCAGACACTGATCCTGGAAGGTAGCACTGAAAATGCGACTGCTATAGCGGTTTAATATAAGAGCCTTTTATTGAGAAAAGGGAATGTCTGTGTTAAATAAGGACGGCATTAATAGCACCCGGCAATCGATTTAGGGGTGATTGCCGAAAAGCTGTTAATTGCCGTTCTTTTACTGTTGTTTAGTTTTAGTTTTATGTAAATGAAAAAGCGTCTCTACTAAGTAGAGACGCTTTTCGTTTATAATAAGTTTAGGTAGATGCTTATATTTTAGCCAATCTTTCTGCAGCCCGTTCTAACGTTTCATTCTTTTTGGCAAAACAGAATCGCAATACATGGTCATCTTTACCATTTTCATAGAAGGCAGATACTGGGATAGCCGCCACACCAAACTCTTTCGTCATCCGAACAGCAAAATCCTTATCACCTTCATTAGAAATACGGTCGTATTGCATTAGCTGAAAGTAGCTTCCTTTGCTGGATAATGGCGTAAACCTGGTGTCGCGCATCAGCTCCAGGAAATAATCACGCTTTTGCTGATAAAAGGCAGGCAGTTCCAGGTAGTGAGAAGGTGTTTCCAAGAACTTTGCCAGGCCATATTGCATAGGCGTGTTCACAGAGAAACATAAGTACTGGTGTACTTTTCTGTATTCTTGAGTCAGATGTTTTGGCGCGATACAATAACCCATTTTCCAACCAGTATTATGAAATACTTTTCCGAAAGAAAAAGTAACAAAACTGTTTTTGAAAATATTAGGATACTTGAGAATACTGTGATGTTGGTGTCCATCAAATACCAGATGCTCGTATACTTCATCTGACAATACCAACAAATCAAATTCTGCTACTATTTTTTCTAACTCACGTATATCATCTTCCTGTAAGATACTACCGGTAGGATTATGCGGTGTATTTATCATGATCATCCGGGTACGAGGCGTAATTTTATTACGCACCTCCTGCCAGTTGATACGATATTCAGGGAAAGATAAGGAGATCTGTACTGGTACGCCACCATTCACAAGAATATTGGGAATGTAGCTATCGTAAGCAGGTTCAAAAACGATTACTTCATCACCAGGACGTATATACGTTGCAATAGCGGTGAAGATGGCGTAAGTACCACCAGGAGTAATCGTAATTTCTGTGTCCGGATCTATACTTTGCTGATAGAGTCCAGCTACTTTTGCTGCTATTGCACTACGAAGCTGGATGAGGCCAGGCATGGGAGCATATTGGTTATGCCCTTGTTGCATTGCCTCATTCACCAACGCTTTCAATTCATCACTGCAATCATAATCAGGGAATCCCTGTGAAAGATTTATGGCCTTATTTTCTGCTGCCAATGCGGACATAACAGAAAAAATGGTAGTGCCAACGTTAGGCAGTTTTGACATGAGATAGTATTATAAGAACTTTTCGCCTTTATTTCTTTTTATCTCCGAAACATAATCTTTGATTTGCTGTTCATGGTCTTTCTTAGCGATGAGCAGTACATCAGGCGTATCAATTACGATCATTTCATCGAGGCCTTGCAACAGTACCAACTTTTCGTTAGGAGCCTTAACCATGCATTTGGTAGCATCTATCACGACAACATTCTTTCCTTGAACGGCATTCCCGAGATAATCTTTCTCGATATTTTCATAAGCAGAGGCCCATGTTCCGAGGTCGCTCCATCCGAAGTTGGAAGGAATGACATAAACATTATCTGCTTTTTCCATGATACCATAATCTATAGAGATGTTGGTGCATTGCGGATATACCTTTTCTATGGCTTCTTTTTCTGCAGGTGTATTTAAAGCAGGTGTGCTCAGTTCAAAAAGTTCATCAATTTCTGGCAGGTACCTTTTGAAGGCGGCCAGTATAGTCTGGACATTCCATACAAAGATGCCGGCGTTCCAGAGGAAGTCACCACTTTGGATGAAAGTTTTCGCCAGTTCCAGGTTAGGTTTCTCGGTAAATGTTTTTACCTGATAAACGTTATCTGCTACTTGTTGTGGTTCGAACTGGATGTAGCCGTAGCCGGTGTCGGGGCGTGTAGGCTTAATACCAAGTGTCAGCAATGCACTATGTTTTTGTACAAAGAGCAAGGCATTCAGGCAAGCATTTGTAAATGCAGTAGTATCGAGAATCAGGTGATCTGCTGGTGCACAAATTACGTTTGCCAGCGGATCCTGTTTGTGTATTTTATGAGATATATAAGCAACACAAGGAGCAGTATTTTTCCTGGAAGGCTCACTAACGATATTAGCGGTAGGCAGTCCTGGTAATTGTTCAGCTACTTTGTCTGTATACTGGTGGTGGGTAACAACGTAGATATTATCTTTTGGAATAAATTGGGCAAATCTCTCATAGGTCCACTGTAAAAGGGTCTTGCCTGTATTCAGAATATCCAGGAATTGTTTTGGATTATCTGTTCTACTATGTGGCCAGAACCGGCTGCCGATACCGCCAGCCATTATTGCCACATAAAAATGGCTATTAAGTTGTGTCATCTTATATAATTCCTTCTCTTATTAAATCGTGTAAATGAATAATGCCGGCATATCTTATGTCGTCCATTACCAGGAGTTGTGTAATATCATTATTGCGCATCATTTCCAGCGCGTTAATGGCCAGTTCGTCCTGTTGAATGGTCTTGGGTTTGAGAGACATGATATCCTTGGCTGTAATCGTGGCTGTGGGAATATTTTTTTCCAACATTCTTCGTAAGTCACCATCTGTGATAATACCTTGCAGAATACCGTTCTCATCCACAACGGCGGTTACGCCCAGCATTTTAGATGATATTTCCACTATTACATCTCTTAAAGAACTAGTTGTCAGTACTTTAGGAGATTCGTGCAATTTACTGAGATCATGTACTTTGAGGTACAGTTTTTTGCCCAAAGCGCCACCTGGATGGAATTTAGCAAAGTCAGCTGCTGTAAAGCCATGCCATTCGATAAGGCAAACGGCTAGGGCATCTCCCATGGCTAATTGGGCGGTGGTGCTGGTAGTAGGTGCAAGATTATTAGGACAAGCTTCCTGGGTCACTGAAGTATTAAGGATGTAATCCGCCTCTACAGCGAGAAAGGAAGTGGTATTACCTACCATGGCAACCAATGTATTGCCAAAGTTTTTTACAAGTGGAACGAGGACTTTAATTTCAGAAGATGTTCCGCTTTTGGAGATACACATCACAATATCTTCCTGACGAATCATTCCCAAATCACCGTGAATCGCATCAGCTGCGTGCATAAATAAAGCCGGCGTGCCGGTTGAGTTGAGCGTGGCAACTATTTTTTGTGCGATAATGGCACTTTTTCCTATCCCTGTAACAACCAGTCTGCCTTCACATGTAGCAATAAGCTCTACCACCTTCTCAAAATCTGCATCTATAAACTGCTGCAAATCATTGATCGCTGTCGCTTCCATTGCTATTGTGCGTTTAGCTACCTGGCCTATATTGATAGTTTGATTCCTTTTCATGACGATTTACAAATTTAATCATTTTTTACCCAGCCCCCGAACTATCCTTAATTAATATTGCCACTCCGCACTTTTTTAAGTAACTTCGTGTCCCCTAAAAAACATATAAACTAAATTTGTCATTTGTTAGTTCTTTAGAGTTTACCGTATATAAAATGAAATGCAATGGCTGTTGTTAAGGAAAGTTTGATGGATGCATTACGCGAACATTTCGGGTTCGATTCCTTTAAAGGAAATCAGGAGATTATTATTAAAAGCATCCTGTCAGGCAAAGATACTTTTGTTATTATGCCAACTGGTGGAGGTAAGTCACTATGCTACCAACTCCCCGCTCTCATGAGTCCTGGCTGTGCACTCATTGTTTCTCCCCTTATCGCTTTAATGAAAAACCAGGTAGACCTGGTACGTGGTTATAGCAGTAAGGACAATGTGGCTCACTTTTTAAATTCAACCCTCTCAAAAGCGCAAATTAAAAAAGTGCGCACAGACCTGCTTTCCGGTAAAACGAAGATGCTCTATGTAGCACCTGAAACACTGACAAAACAGGAAAACCTGGAGTTCTTCAGAGACCTTCAGATATCTTTCATCGCTGTAGATGAAGCACACTGTATTTCTGAGTGGGGTCATGACTTCAGACCTGAATACCGTCGTCTGAAAGAAATGATTGAGCAAATCAGTGATAAATTACCGATCATCGCACTTACGGCTACAGCTACGCCGAAAGTACAAAGCGATATCGTGAAAAACCTCGCACTGAACGATCCAAATATCTTCATATCTTCTTTTAACCGTCCAAACCTGTATTATGAAATCAGGCAGAAACGTAAGAAAGATCAGACCATCAAGGATATTGTAAAATTTATCCATTCGCATAAAGGCAAAAGCGGTATTATCTATACGCTCAATCGTAAAACTACCGAAGAATTAGCCGATATGCTTGTAGCAAACAACATCAAGGCTGTAGCTTATCACGCCGGCCTGGATCCTACTACCAGGGCTCAACGCCAGGATATGTTCCTGCATGAAGACGTGGAAGTAATTGTTGCTACCATCGCCTTTGGTATGGGTATCGACAAACCAGATGTTCGATTTGTAATTCACTTTAATATTCCTAAATCCCTGGAAAACTATTACCAGGAAACAGGACGTGCAGGACGTGATGGTCTCGAAGGTATCTGTGTATGCTTCTACTCTCATAAAGATGTGCAGAAACTGGAACACCTCATGCGCGATAAACCACTCAGCGAACGCGAAATGGGTGCGCAGCTCATCAATGAAACTGTAGCCTATGCAGAAAGCGCTGTTTGTCGCCGTAAAGTAATTCTCCACTACTTTGGGGAAGAATATGAAACGGAAGACTGTGGACAATGTGATAACTGCCGTAATCCAAAAGAAAAAATCGAAGTAAAAAACCGTGTAGTTATTGCTTTAAAAGCAATCCGTTCATTGGAAGAACGCTTCGGTACCGAATACGTTGTTAATATCATCACCGGTAAAACCAGCCCTCAGATCGCGACCTATCGCCATGATCAACTGGAAGTTTTCGGTGAAGGAAAAGAATTTGATGCTCACTTCTGGAATTCCCTCCTCCGTCAGATGATGCTGGAAGGATTGATAGAAAAAGATATAGAAGAATATGGCCTGTTGAAAGTAACAGAGAAAGGAACCAAATTCCTGAAAAAGCCTTATTCTATTATGGTGGCACTCAACCACCAGTTCGACGAAGAAAGCGGCGATGAGGAAGAAGAAACAGGTGCTGCAGCTCATGCGTCTGCTGATCCTGTGTTATTCGAAATGCTGAAAGAACTTCGTAAGAAAGTTTCTAAAGAAAGAAATCTCCCTCCTTTTGTCATCTTCCTGGAAACATCTCTGGAAGATATGGCTACTCAATATCCTACCACCGTTCAAGAACTGGAAAAAATCCAGGGCGTGAGCAAAGGTAAAGCAGTACGCTATGGTAAACAGTTTGTGGATGTCATCTCCAAATTTGTGGAAGAAAATGATATCACCAAACCGGATGATTTCGTGATGAAAAGCGTTGTAAATAAAAGCGGTCTGAAAGTATTTATCATTCAGAATATCGATAAGAAAATACCGCTGGAAACCATCGCTAAAAACAAAGAACTTACCATTGCCAAACTGCTTGATGAGATGGAAACCATCGTAGCCAGTGGTACCAAACTGAACGTGGATTATTGTCTGGATGAAGAACTGGACGACTACGCACAGGATGAGATTATGGAATATTTCAAAGGCTGCGAAACTTCCAGTCTGGCACTTGCACGTGAAGAACTGATCGACAGTGATTATACACTGGAACAGCTGAAATTGATGAGGATTAAATTCCTGGTGGAATACGGTAACTAATACCCTCCACCAGTTAAGCATGTGATCATAATAAGATTTTTATGAGTATCAGGAAGATACAGGAAACCATTGCTCCTGCCAGAGAACAGGTAGTTGCACACCCGTTATACGCCGAATTACAGTCGCTGGATGATGTACGTACTTTTATGAAGTACCATGTTTATGCCGTTTGGGATTTCATGTCTTTATTGAAAGGACTGCAGCAACAACTGACTTGTGTGAACGTTCCATGGATACCAAAGGGCAGCGCTGCTACCAGGTATCTTATCAATGAAATTGTTACCGGAGAAGAAAGTGATGTGGACATGAATGGCGACAGATGCAGCCATTTCGAACTCTACGAAAAGGCGATGCAGCAAGCCGGTGCGGATATTACTGCTATCCAGGGACTTATTAACGCGGCACAGCAAGGAATTCCTGTTAATGATATTATTCAGCAAGCAAACCTTCCTGAAGCCGTAAAAGGTTTCCTCGGATTTACGTTCGAGGTTATCGCAACAGGCAAGGCACATATCATGGCAGCTGTATTTACTTTCGGCAGAGAAGATCTCATCCCTGATATGTTCTACGCACTCGTTAAAGATCTGGATAAAAAATTCCCAGGTAAGCTTACTACTTTCATTTATTATTTAGAAAGACATATCGAAGTTGATGGCGATCATCACAGTCAACTGGCTATGCAGATGGTACAGGAACTCTGTGGCGATGATGAAAACAAATGGAATGAAGCTGCTGAATATGCCCGCCAGTCACTGGTTTGGAGGCATCAGCTCTGGTCCGCGATTCTCGACGAAAAAGTTTTTTTATAATTTTTTTAAAAAAAATTTTGTGAATTCAAAAGTTTATGTACTTTTGCAATCCCATCACACGAGAGGGGCACAATAAAAAGATGGTGCGGTAGCTCAGTAGGTAGAGCAAAGGACTGAAAATCCTTGTGTCGCCGGTTCGATCCCGGCTCACACCACACAAAAAGAGGTCACTGAAAAGTGGCCTTTTTTTATGCCCATAACTCCCACGCATGACTTGCATTTAAAGCAATAATTCCACCCCTGCTTACAGTCCGACACATTTCATTCTTTCTTTTATACAAGATCCCATCCAGACAGTTTATATAATGGCTCACTGCAAATAATTGACATAATTATTCAGATGGCTGGCTCCCCTCCTTTTCCTTTCCCAACGCAGGTTCAACACTATTGTTGAACCCAATGCTGATCTGGAAAAAATAAAAAAATCACGTTTTTATTAAAATAGTTGTCACGTTTTTATTTTCTCATTGGTCTTTTTATCATAACAACACAAATAAAAACTCGAGTATATGAAACCAAACGAACAACACAAAAGAGCCTTTATCATCTGGCTGGCAATCTATCCTTTAATTACCTTCTTAACCATGTCACTGGGAGAATACCTGATTCATCTTCCTTTATACGTCAGAACGCTGATTATGACCATGATCGCTGTTCCGGTGATGTTTTATGGTATTGTGCCATTACTGAATAAACTCTTCCGCAATTGGCTAAACAGCTAAATCAATATAAAGCATCACACACCTCATCAATATAACATCAATATAAAAACTTAATCATGGCAAACACAATAGAACAAACCATCATCAACTTTGTAAAAGGCGGCGATAACAGCGATGTAGCATTATTAGATAAAGTATTGCATCAAGACTTCCGCGTTACCAACAATGGTTTTATGGGAACACCTGGCGTCACTATTATCGGTAAAGAAAAATACCTGCAAAATATTAGGGACGGCATTTTCGGTGGCCTGCCAAGAAAGATGGAGATTGAAACGATAGCGCAAAGTGGCAATATCGCCATGGTGAAACTACGTCTGGAGAGTGCAGAAAACCATTTCGTTTCCTACAATTCGCTGGTACTGGATATCGATAACGAATGGCGCATTGTCAACAACCTGGCAGTTGTGGAAGCAAAAAATTAACGTGTATGGTGTCATCTGACAAGCCTATTTTCAAATTGCTTCCTGATCCTACAATAACACAATATTTCCCCACTCTGTTTCACTAGAAAAAGAGATCACACGTTGTGCTCTCTTTTTTTATTATTTCTAATGCAATTAATCCACATGCTTGAGATTATCTAGCTCTAACTAATTCTCTGCAATAATACCGCATTACCCTACTTTTGAGGATAATAACCGAACTACCTATAATATGAAATTAAAATCCCTACTACCTGTAGCATTGGTAATCACAATGACGGCCATGGTCATTTCCTGCCAGAAGAATGCAGATACAACATCCGAAGTAGTACCACAAGGAACTAAGAATGTAAAAGTTAATTTTACTGGCGACATTAGCACTACTGAGTCTCCCCTTGGTAGAAAAAATACAAATGATCTTTCTCTTGCCAAAACATTTGCAGACAGTACTGTTTATGCAATTTATGTCAATCAGGATGGAAAGGCTCAATTCCATGGCCTCTATTCTAAAACTGACAGTGTAATATTAAGAATACCTAATAGCGGCTCCATTGATGTAAATGCAATTGCATTAAAAAAAGGAACTGGTCCTGGAATTTATTGCGAAAGTCACATAGATTATTTTTCAGGCAAACCCGTTTTCAATTATCCATGGTTCGGCGTTATTCCCTATAATTTTATGGATACCATTTATCTGGGAAAGCTGATGTATTCTGTTGATTCAATCAACAATATTCTCCTGTTTAATGATCTTGGAACAAATGCAGCACAGACAACCACCCGCAATTCAGAAATTGATTCCTATGTGGGTAGAGTTAGTTTTAATGCCACCCAAACTCCTGCTGCGATTAATCTCAACATGAAGCGAATCTCTTTTGGAATCAAATACAATGTTTCCAATTTTGCTAATGGTAAACTAATTGTCGATTTCGGGGGACTCATGCCAGCTAAGACATTCACAACAACAAGCGACCTTTCCAAAGTATTTGTATATACCGCAAATGAGCTTCAATGGGTTGATTCGTTGAATTTAAATCCGATTAATCTTGCTTTGAAATGGGAAAAACCAGATGGTTCCATTGTTCCCATTGGTAGTAAAAGAATCTCTTTCAAACGTAATGTTTTGACTGATATCAATATTACGGTTCCAAACCAGGGTACTGGTATTCCTACGATGCCAATTGATTCCAACTGGCAGAAAAGAGAGTCTATCAATTTTTAATTCCGCAAAAGATTGAATCGTCCTTGAAAAAGTTGACGGTTAAATAATTATCCCGGTTGCCTTTGGCGGCCGGGATTTTTCCTTCTATGGAGGCTTTCTGGAGTTTTAAAGTTCAACGCCAGGTGAGGCCTTTTGTGATTGTAGGTATAAATCGATTGGTCGATTATTTTTTGGGTATTACCAGCCGATGCCCTGATTTCATCCAATAAGAACTCATCCTTGATAGTGCGGTTCATTCTTTCGGCCAGTGCATTTTCATATGGATCTCCATTTTCAGTCATGCTGATTCTCAGATTGGCGCCTACTGCTATATCGGTATACTCTCTGCTGCAATATTGTAGCCCTCTATCAGAGTGATGCACCAATGTGTGCTTATATATTCTGGCCTGTAAGGCCATTTTGAGTGCAGGTACCATACTACTGGCTTCCATTCCGTTACTAACGCTGTACCCTACTATTTTTCGGCTATAGGCATCCGTTATCATATTGAGATACATATTGCCTTCCGTGGTTTTAAGATAAGTTATATCCGTGACCCACAGTTGTTCTGGCTTAGTAATAACCAATGTTTTAGTTAGATTAGGATATTTCTTTAACCAGTGCTTTGAGTTGGTTGTACGTGTATATGTTTTCCTGGGCCTTATTAACAGATGTTCTGCTCTTAAAAAATTAAATAATGTATCTCTTCCCATTTTAATGGATTGCTTATCCATTAATGGTTTTATTAGATAATATAGTTTACGGGTACCCAATCGCGGCATAATGCCTCTGATGCTCATTACCTGATCTCTAACGACCTTCAAGTCTTCTAAACGCCGGACCCGATCAGCCCTGTTTTTATAATAGGCTTGCCGGGTATATCCCAACAAGCTGCATATCCCACTGATACCTATGAGTTTGGCTTGGTATTGGGCTTGCTGGACTGTTCGGGCGAATACTTTTTTCTAATATCCGTATTTAGCATTTCATCTGCTATATCGATAGCTATATTCAGCACTTTCACCTTTTCCTTCTCCTTTGCCAGCAAAGTTTCTAGCTCTTTAATACGTTGTTCAGGTGTTTTTTGATTAGACATAGTAGGTAGTTCTTTCCAGTCTAAGTTACTATGTTTTTTAAACCATTTTGACACTGTACTACTTCCCTGAATGCCATATTTTGTACTTGCTTGTCTAAAACTAAGCTCCCCTCTTTCTATTTCTGACACTATTTGCAATTTTAGGGAGAGGCTATAATTTCTTTGGCTACGGCGATCACTGCCGGGTATTCGATATCCCATTGGTAAGTTACTTCAATGTCAACTTATTTTAGGACGGGACAGATTATATACTAAGGGTCATCAATGTTTGATGACCCTTTTTTATTTATATTCAAGATGACATTATTTATTGGAGCAATCTTGTGTATCTTCTCTTCTTCACTTTAACTAGCATTATCCATAGACCAACCACCGCGCATCATCACATAAATAGCCTTTTTCGCCTCAAAAGATAAACACGGGAATATATTTACAGATAACAAAAATGCCATCCATATCCGCCAGCAAACACGCATTAAATGCCATTCTCTATAACATATACTATAGCTACAATGGAAAATATATGTTTTTGTCCAGGATATCACTCATAATATTAGCGATGCTATCGGCCCGCTGATCCATACGGATACTGGAATTTCTTACCAACGTATCCACCATATGGATACTTCCCCGCTGTACCAGCTCCTGTAATGTCTCCTGCATATCCTCCGTGATTTTTCTATCATCCAGGTAATTATTGACCAGAACAAAATAATGGACTTTATAAGTGTGCCTGTTCAGCACCTGGATGATTTCACTGATGTCATGTGGTCCATCAAGATATAGGGCCAGGTTAAGTACAAAGTGTACCCCCATCTCCTTATGGCTCGCTAATACCTTAATTAGCTCGCTAATAAATTCCTGGGTAGTAAGTCGCCAGTTATTCGTCCCCATTACCGCAAACTTATTGTGCAAGCCAAAACGTGAGATCGCAAATGGCGCCTTCATCGGAAAAAAATTTTTCCTTTTAAATATTCTGGCTACAGTATCAAACTGCCCTGTATTAGGCAAATTGATCAGTACAAAGATTTTATTTGGGTTAACCATACATTCAATAAAGTTCGTGACAGGAATATAGTATCGCTTTTGCATTCAGTACTTTCTCCGCGGTTAACAAACTCACGTTCCGACTGATTTTGACAGATTGCCTTCATTTTTTTTATTAAGATTTGCTCCCAAGAAATATTTCTATTGTTGAGTCAAATAATTATTTTTTTAGTGCGCATTAAACAGAAATTACACCCTTTGGAATCTTCATTCCTTTACCAAATGTTAACAAACCCATGCTTTTCAAAAAAATAACAAAAAAAATACGGCTCCTATCTACTCAATATTATCTATCCACCTACGAATCCAGTTAATATTCCATTAGCTTATCTGAATTACTTATTCTTTATTTGTACTTTATACGCTTAATCTGCCCGTTAGAAAAAATCAATCATCTCATGAAGAAATTCACCACGTTTTTGCTGGTACTCTTTTCTGTATCTACCTATGCACAAAATCAGCCGATACGGATCACCACCAGCAATGTAAGCCTTGTATTCACCATCAATAACCAGGGACGTCTCATTCAGCGGTACCTCGGAAAGAGATTAACTCCTGAAAATATCGATACCCTTAATAAATCGTCTCAGGAAGCCTATGTTACCGCCGGAATGGAAAGTCTACTGGAACCCGCCATCCGACTCATTCATAATGATGGTAACCCTTCCCTGGAATTAAAATACCAGTCACACCAGGTTACCAAAAAAGATAATAATGTCACCAATGTGGATATTTATCTAAAAGATCCCGTATATCCGGTAAACGTTACCCTCCACTTCGAAAGTTATTATAAAGAAGATATCATCAAAGCCTGGAGCGAAATAAAACATACAGAGAAACAACCGGTTCGACTCACCGACTATTCTTCTTCTATGCTGCATTTCAACGCTGACAAATATTATCTGACCCAATTCCACGGTGATTGGGCCCGGGAAGTAAACATGGTAGAAGAAGCACTGACCCCCGGCATGAAAATCCTGGATACCAAACTCGGCACCAGAGCTAATATGTATGAATCACCCATGTTCTTATTGTCCGTAGATAAACCCGCCACCGAAAATAACGGTGAAGTAATTGCTGGAACACTCGCCTGGACAGGGAACTTCCGGTTCGCATTCGAAGTTGATCAATTAAATGCTTTACATATCAACGCAGGTATAAACCCTTATGCCTCGGACTATATGCTGCAGCCTAATGAAGTATTTACCACTCCAGCATTTATTTTCACGTTATCCAATACCGGTAAAGGACAGGCTAGTCGCAACTTCCATCATTGGGCAGTTGAATACGGTATACTCGATGGCCATACCCCACGACTCACCCTCCTGAACAACTGGGAAGCCACTGGTATGGACTTTAACGATAAACGCCTGACCGAATTATTTGGTGGCGCTTCCAAACTTGGTGTGGATCTCTTCCTCCTCGACGATGGATGGTTCGCCAATAAATATCCAAGAAATGCAGACAATGCCGGACTAGGTGATTGGGAACCAAATAAAACCAAACTCCCACAAGGACTGGGTTATCTGGTCAAAGAAGCCGAAAAGCAAAATATCAAATTTGGTATCTGGTTAGAACCAGAAATGGTCAATCCGAAAAGCGAACTCTATACCAAGCATCCAGACTGGATCTTGCGTCTTCCTAATAGAAGTGAGAATTATTTCAGGAATCAGCTTGTATTGGACCTTACCAATCCCGCCGTTCAGGACTTTGTTTATGGAATTGTGGATAAAACGCTTTCTGAAAATCCAGGCATCGCTTATATTAAATGGGATTGCAACCGCATGCTCACTAATCCATATTCAGCATACCTGAAAGAAAAACAATCACATCTCTTTATTGATTATGTACGTGCGTTTTACAAGGTGATGGACAGGGTAAGAGCTAAATACCCACACTTACCTATTATGCTTTGCTCTGGTGGAGGTGGCCGTACCGATTATGGCGCTATGAAATACTTTACAGAATTCTGGCCTAGTGATAATACCGATGGGCTTGAGCGTATATTTATTCAATATGGTTACTCACATTTCTTCCCTGCAAATACAATGTCGGCTCATGTTACCAACTGGGGTAAACAATCACTCAAATTCAGAACAGATGTTGCCATGATGGGCAAGCTTGGTTATGATATCAAAGTGGATGCTTTTACAGATAAAGAAATGCAATTCTCCCATGATGCAGTTGCAACGTATAGCCGTATACGTGATATCATATGGTATGGAGATATGTACAGAATTATTTCCCCATATGATGAAGAACGAGCGGTATTCCAATACAATACTACCGATAAGAAGCATGCGATTATTTTCAATTACCAGATGAATGTAAGAAGAAAAGAAGTGTTTGAAAATGTAAAGCTGCAAGGACTGGATCCGCAAAAACAATACACTGTAAAAGAAATTAACCTTTTCCCTGGAACTAATCCAGCACTGAAGTTTAACCAATCTTACAGCGGCGATTATTTAATGAATGTAGGATTAAATCTAGCACCTCGTGCAGTTGCATTAACTAGTAATGTACTGGAAATAACAGCTGAATAATCTTATTAAAATATAGCACTAAAAAGGCCTCGATAAACTCGAGGCCTTTTTAGTTACAGGTTACAGGCTAGCATTCATCAACTATATGTTTCGTACCTTCATAACCATTTTTCGTTCCCTGCGTTATTAAATAAACAACTACGTTCTTGCAACAGCTTTATTCTTTTATCTACGGTATTGACTGGCATCCATATATGAAAGTGGGCAGTACTATTCTTGTTACACTAACATTGATTGGTGTGGTCATTACTATATTAATGGAAAACCGCAATCCAGTAAAGGCTATTGCCTATATAATGCTGTTGGTTTTTGTGCCCGTCCTTGGGCTCATCATCTATTATTATTTAGGAAGAGATTATAGGAAGAAACGAAGGTTTACATTAAAAGGAACAAAGGATGAAGTGTTGTTTGAAAGCTATATGCAAATGCAGCGTGCGGAGCTGGAACAGATGCAGATAGAGTTACGACAGCTGCAAGGAAAGAAGCAGGAAATATCTGCTATGTTATTGAACACGCGACAATCTATTCTCACTAAAAATAACGAAGTAAAAATCCTTGTAAATGGTGAAGAAAAATTCCCTGAAGTATTCAATGCATTACGGAATGCTAAACATCATATTCACATTGAATATTACATCGTTACTAACGATGATATTGGTAAGGAATTACTAAATATTTTGTTAGAAAAAATAAACCAGGGAGTACAGGTAAGATTCATCTATGATGATATGGGTAGCAACCATATTAGTAAGATACCCCAACTATTAAAAGATCATGGAGCAGAAGTATATGCATTTGCTCCTGTACGTATCAATTTTTACGTAAATGCTAATTATAGAAATCACCGCAAAATCATTGTGGTGGATGGAACCACAGGATTTGTAGGAGGTATTAATTTAGATGATCGTTATTTGAATAATGGTAAGCATGAATTATTCTGGCGTGATACGCATCTCAAAATTGTTGGTGATGCAGTGAATATTTTACAGTTGCAATTTCTGATGAGTTATCGTTATTGCAGTAAGAAAGTATTTCCATTTGCAACTCCTTATTTCCAGCGCTCTGCCTGTGTAGGCAACTGTTTTACAGATATAGTTGCCAGTGCGCCAGATTCAGAATGGCCTATGGCTATGAATGCCATGGTGCTGGCTATTAACGTTGCACAACGAAGGATACGGATTACCAATCCATATTTTATTCCAACAGACCAGGTGCTATCAGCCTTACAAATTGCGGCACTTGCAGGTAAAGACGTGGAGTTGTTATTGCCTTATCGTGGGGATTCTTTTATAGTGCAGCATGCAGCGCTTTCTTATATGAAACCTTTGTTGGAAGCTGGTGTAAAAGTATACTTCTATACGCGTGGATTTATTCATGCAAAAACAATGGTGATAGATGATAATCTCTCCTGGATTAGTTCTGTAAATCTTGACAACAGAAGTTTCTATCTCAATTGTGAAATTGGTGTTATGATGTATGATGAAGAAACTGCTAAGAAATTGAATAGAATATTTGATGAAGACTTATTATATGCAGCACCTGTCCAGGAAACGCGATGGAATAAAAGAAATCCTTTGAAACGCTTCATGGACAGTGCTTGCAGATTATTAGCTCCATTATTATAATCAATATTTTTCTTCTTCAAAATCTTCATCGTCTTCAACAATATCATCATTGGTTTCTTCCAGGTCGTCGTGTCTGTCGCCACCAATACTATAGATATTATTTTCTTCATCTTCAGCGCCAATATCTTCTTCTTCATCGTCCAGATCTGAGCCAGGAACATCGAGGTCATCCCCTACTTTATCCTGGCGCCATGTTTCATCTTGTTCGTCGCTTTTAGAAGGACTTTTTCCCGGCTTTTCAGGCAATTCGCTATTATGTCTAAATGAGCGGGTTACCTCATCCATATCCAGGTCTACTTCATTATCTCTGTTACCTGCATTCATTATATCTTCACCAGCAGGATATTCGGGATAACCAGGAAATTCTTCTTTCTTCTTTTTTCCATTTGGTTTATCTGTGTTTTTCGGAGGATTTGTTTTTTTATTTGCCATACAATTAATTTTAAATAGATCAGAAAGAATATTATGCCATATAGGGAAGTCTTGCTTAGAGAATAACAATACAGAAAATAGATTGTTCAGATATCGCTGTGGTGGCGGATTATAAGCGCCATCAACCATTAGATAACCGTTAAAAATCAGTTAACAAAAAACAATTGCATAACTGTCCGATTGTTGCTACAATAAGTGGAATTTTTACATCCTTTTAATGATTAGTAAAAAAGAGAATTGTGGCAGTGAATTAAATTATGTGAGATGGTTATTGTTAAGCTGTAGGTAGATGATACCATTGATTTCTTATTGGGAGATATTGACTTTAGCTATTTCGTATATACGTTAACGTTATAGTGGTTTATGGTGATAATACTAAGGCGATTAACCAAGGAGTGTTTCAAATAAGATAAAAACATCTTCAGGCTAGTAATTACTGGTTCGACTGTTGACTTATAGTTTTCGTAAGATAGAGAAATGGTTAAAGCCTTTCGAATTTTTATTTCAGCAATCTGAAGTGCAAAAATTTTTACACTTAGTGATATGGAGTAGCGTTCTCTCCTTTGATTTGAACCTGTTTCTAATTTTAAATCTTATCTCTTACAATTTGTTCCATTCAATTCAAAAATAGCCATTTTTAGCCCATTTAAGCGCATCACCCCTGTTTTGAACACACATATTCACATCAACAACGATCATTTAATTTTACCCTATTTCTGAAGATCGGTTTTCGCCAATTTTGACGTTTTTTTCATAAAAAAGGGATCATAGGGAAATAAAAAAGGCCAGGTGTTATTACCTGACCTTTTCGAAAATTTCTTATGAGAAAATTATCTGCCCATGTACACCATGAGTATTTGTACATCACTTGGATTCACTCCGCTGATTCGGCTGGCTTGTCCTAAAGTGCGTGGACGGATTTTATTAAATTTCTGTTTTGCTTCGGCAGACAAAGAAACCAATTTTCCATAGTCAAAAGAATCTGGAATGATGAGGTCTTCGAGTTGACTCATTTTTTGTACCAGTTCATTTTCTTTTTCTATGTACACATCATACTTCACCTGAATCTCTGCTTGTTCTAAAATTTCGGTATCAAATCCTTCGAGTGCCTTTGCAATTTTAGGTACTTCATTCCTCATGGAAATAATATCTAAACCAGGGCGCAGGAGGATCTGATGTGCTTTTTGTTTCTGTGTTAAAGGAGCAGAAGATTTAGCAATCAGCAAATCACTGATTTCAGCAGGCTCAATGGAAAGATCCCGAAGAATTGTTTTTACCTTTTCAACGCCTTCTTTTTTCTGCTGCACACGTTGCATTCTTTCTTCGGATGCAAGTCCCATTTTATAGCTTCTCTCTGTAAGACGGAGATCTGCATTATCCTGACGAAGCAGGGTCCTGAATTCTGCCCTGGAGGTAAACATTCTATATGGTTCTTCAGTGCCTTTATTAATCAGGTCATCGATGAGTACACCAATATAAGCTTCACTTCTTTTCAGTACAAAAGGATCTTGCTCAGTTGCTTTCAGATGAGCATTGATACCTGCCATTAAACCCTGGCAAGCTGCCTCTTCATATCCTGTGGTACCATTTATCTGACCGGCGAAAAAGAGGTTCTGTACATGTTTTGTTTCCAGGGAAAACTGCAGCTGGGTAGGTGGGAAATAATCGTATTCGATCGCATATCCTGGACGGAACATACGAACGTTTTCAAATCCCGGAACCATTTTCAGTGCTTTCATTTGTACATCTTCGGGTAAGGAGGTAGAGAATCCATTTACGTAGATTTCCACAGTATCCCAACCTTCTGGTTCAACAAAAAGCTGGTGTCTTTCCCTTTCAGCGAAGCGGTTAATTTTATCTTCAATACTTGGGCAGTAACGAGGACCAGTTCCCTGGATACGACCTTGGAACATTGGAGATCTATCGAACCCTGTACGAAGCATTTCATGTACCGCTTCACTGGTATAAGTGATCCAGCAACTTCTCTGTTGTGCTGGTTGTATTTTAGGAACATTGAGGTAAGAGAAACCAACGATTTCATCATCCCCTTTTTGTTCTTCCATTTTTGAGTAATCGAGGCTACGGCCATCGATGCGAGGAGGTGTTCCTGTTTTGAGGCGATCGCTTTCAAATCCTAAAGAGACCAACTGCTCGGTGATACCAGTCGCAGCTTTCTCTGCTACGCGACCTCCCCCAAATTGTTTTTCTCCAATATGGATTACCCCGTTCAAGAAAGTACCATTGGTCAATACTACTGCCTTTGCCTGAATCTCATGACCAAGACCTGTAATAACTCCATGGCATCTTCCGTCTTTCACGAGCAAGCCTTTTACCATGTCCTGGTAGAAATCCACGTTTGGTGTTTTCTCCAAGGCTTCTCTCCATTTTGCAGCAAACAACATGCGGTCATTCTGCGTCCTTGGACTCCACATAGCGGGTCCTTTAGAACGGTTCAGCATGCGGAACTGTATCATGGATTGGTCCGTAATGATGCCAGAGTAACCACCCAAGGCATCTATTTCACGAACGATTTGGCCCTTGGCGATTCCTCCCATGGCCGGGTTACAGCTCATCTGAGCGATCGTCTGCATGTTCATAGTAACAAGCAAAACTTTCGAGCCCATATTAGCAGCAGCGGCAGCAGCCTCACATCCCGCATGCCCTGCACCTACAACTATTATATCGTATGATGGAAACATATTAAAATTGAAAGTGCAAAATTACATAGAAGTAAGGAGATTGTTGGTATAAAGTGAGATGTTCCACGTGGAACATTCTAATGTGGTTTTTCAATGACAAAAGGAGATCATGGACATGCTCTCAGACAAACAAAAATTCACATTGTCTTTGATTTGATGGATACTATCGTACACCATTTCTTTCTCTGTTTCGCATTGCAACAATTCTTCTAATTCCTCCTCGGAAATATGGATCCCTTCAAATTTAGCCTGGAGTACTAATAATTGACTTTTACTCAAAAGCCCTGAGTAGGGTTTATCTCCAGATAAAGGGAGTCCGAGTTGAACAGCATCATTTAATAATTCATCGGCTATATGTACATCAACCTTAAAATCATCCTTCAGGTATTTATTAATAAGATCCGTTTCATAATCCAATTGAATCTCATGGGTACCAGGTAACTTCTTTCCTGTTTGATTGACCAGGCCAATGAGTGCATATAAATAAGCAGAGGATACAATATCCTTTTCTTTGGGCAAGCCAAATATCAATTGTTTTAGGGCTTCTTTCGTTTTGCTTAAACCAGGATAATTTTGCCCGGTACATCCAATAAAGGAAGGATTATTTTTTATATCATGGTACAAGGAATGATCCTCCGAACCAATTGCAGATTTCAGTTTGGCATAGTCTACCGCGTATGAAAGAATATTGTAGCCCATATGATCAGATTCATATTAGATCAACACGAACATCCCCTCCGAAGTTTTGATAATGAAATTAAAATATTGCGAATTCTTGGCGCAATATTCTATAAGACTCGTTCTAAATTGTTAGTGATGTAGCGAGGAGCGGATTCGAACCCATTACAAGGTACAATTCCGATATAAGTATTTATAAGAATAGAAGTAAGAGATTACTTAAGGGAAAGATCGAACTTTGAATTAAGTGAAGCAAGGGCAGATGTAAGTCAAACGTTAAGACCGATATTACCATGAGATCAATCCATGTTCTTTCATTTTCTGCCAGACCCAACCCAAAACAAAATGTTCCACGTGGAACATTTTTGAATAATGTTTCACGTGGAACATTCCGGTTTCATAAATTCTTATGTCCTAAGCCTTTTTGAAGTATTTCTTAATATTCTCGTCTTCCTTCTGGGTCATCAACTCTTTATCCTTTTTCGATTTGTCTTTATATCCACAAAGGTGTAACGCTCCATGAAAAATGACACGGTGTAACTCCTGCTCGGTAGACACATCAAACTTGGCTGCATTTTCTTTTACCCTATCAAAGCTGATATAGATTTCTCCTTCTGTAACGTCTGGATCTTCTGACATTTCGAAAGTAACGATATCGGTATAAGTATCATGATTCAGGAACTGTTTGTTTATTTCCAGCAGATAATCATCAGTGCAAAAAATATAGTTCAATCCACTAAGCCCCTGCCCTTCTTTTTCAAACAATTCAGTCAGATATTGCTTCAATCGGGTCTTGTTCTTTAATCCCGACTTTACCTCATGATCATTAAAGTGTATTGCCATTGATTTCTCTTAAAATTGATGTAAAAGTAAAGTGAAAAATGATACCAGTAATGTTTCTTTTTGCATATTGCCTCATCGGCGGTACCTTTGCTATATCATTCATGTAAATGAACCCCGATGCCGAAACTAAGTTTAAACGGACCAATTACTAGATAATGAAAAATGGCATTATTAAATTGTCCTCACTTGCAACAGGTAAAAGTGCTGTGATAATAGAGTTTGAAAAAGATGATCTTCATATCAAACTGATGGAAATGGGTTGCGTACCTGGCGAAACGGTGAAGATCGAAAAAGTCGCACCGCTCGGAGATCCAATTTCTATCATGGTAGCAGGTTATAACTTGTCGCTCCGAAAAACAGAAGCTGATCATATTTGGGTAGAGGAAATTTAATCCTCTACCTTTTTTTTGCCCT
Organism: Chitinophaga sp. Hz27; assembly: GCF_042263525.1. Lineage (NCBI taxonomy): Bacteria > Pseudomonadati > Bacteroidota > Chitinophagia > Chitinophagales > Chitinophagaceae > Chitinophaga > Chitinophaga sp. Hz27. Next base: position 617,055 of record NZ_JBHKFJ010000004.1, on the reverse strand, counting down.
CTCCTCTTCACAGATCTTCATTATAATTACTTTCCCCTATCTCGCATTAAAATTCACTTGTTTAGCAGTGGTAAAGGGGGTAAACTCTCTTCCTAAATTAAAACTCTATCACTGGATTATACCTGGTATTTGATCCAAGATCCAGGCATCTATTAATCAATGTAAAAAAGGCTTTAGAAACCCAATAAACACTTCAGTCGTTATTGCAATGAATGATTAGTTTATTCTCCTTTCAAAGGCATAATAAGGCATATAACAGCTGCTCGGATCCATATATACCCCAAGAATGAAATCTCCCTAAAGGCCAGCCAGAATAATCTTTAAATTCCTCTTATACACATCTACATCAGAAAAAAAGCAAAATTCATATGCAGACCATATGCTAATAACGACTTTATGCACATCGAACTAAGAAAAAAATCAAAAAATTTTTTGAAAATCAACACCTCACGTTCTTTATGCACAGTTGAAAAAGAAAAAAAGTAAAAATTTTCGAGCAAACCGTATACTGGTAGACACTTTGTACACATCGAACTAAGAAAATATCAAAAAAAAATTCTGGAATCCAATACCAGACCTGGTTTATGCACAATTGAGAAGGAAAAAAATAGAAATTTTGAACAAGACACATACTGATGCCCATTTTATACACATCAAACTAAAAAAAATCAAAAAAAAATTTTGAAAATCAATTCCAGAGCTGGTTTATACACAGTTGAGAAGAAAAAAGTAAAATTTTTTGAGCAAAACTTATACTGATAGCCATTTTATGCACATCGAACTAAGAAAAAATCAAAAAATTTTTTGAAAATCAATTCCAGAGCTAGTTTATACACATTCAAGCAGGAAAAAATAAAAATTTTTGAGCAAAACGTATGCTGATAGCCACTTTATACACATCGAATTAAGAAAAAAATTAAAAAAAAATTTGAAAATCAGTACCAGAGCTAGTTTATACACATCCAAGAAGGAAAAAGGAAAAATTTTTAAGTAAAACATAAACTGATAGCCACTTTATACACATCGAACTAAGAAAAAATTAAAAAAAATTTTGAAAATCAATTCCAGACATGGTTTATGCACATTTAAGAAGAAAAATTTTCGAAAATTTTTCGAAATGGCTTTTGAGTCTCTTCTTATTCACATTCTCAACAAAAATTTATTGAAAATAATTCTGAAACGAACTTTCATAACTCCTTTATCCACATAGCTACACAAAAAACATCAAAAAAAATTTCGGCCTCATTGCCAGTTTACAAGGGTTATTCACAAATAATTTTAATTGAATAAAAAATTGAAAGTCGATTTACTGGCCTTAGAAATTCATTTCCCTTCAACAGCCTGAGTAGAATAATTTCATACAATTCTCAGCGCACTGTCATCACGCTTACATTTTAAAATTTCCAAAAAACACGGGGTTACCCCGAAAAAAGAAAAAAAATTCGACTCTCGGCGCCTTCCTTCCACCGTTGAGAACAGCATATCTACCAACTTCCCAGCTATTTATAAAATATTCAATTCTCAACGCACTCCTAAGCTTCTGACATTTCAATCACTTCTATTTTTAATTCCAGTTCTCAAAAGCCAAAAAAATATTCAATTCTCAGGCGCTTCATTGTGACGCGAGAATCCCCTCAAAAATGAAATGATCGACTGTCCCAAATCACTTAATGAAATATCGGATTCTCAGCGCATTCATAAAGCGCTGAGAATCTCGTGAAAAACGATGAACCGAACAGCTATACATTCTACAATAATTCTCACGCTACTAGGTGTCTCTTGAGGATTGCATAAAATATTTGAACATGGGGTTACCACAGTATTTTTTTTATTATTCAATTCTCAGCGCACTCAAAAATTCGAATTCTCAATAAATAGTAGATACTGTGCACAAACCTGTTGATATAATTGGATATCCACATTACCTGTGAATGTGAATATGTGCATAAAAGAATAGGACCACAACAAAATCGATAAGGAAAATAAAAAATGAAGGCCGTTACAGTTCTATGAAACTCAATACAGAAGGGTATCCCCGAGATATTGACATTCATTTAATTCTCATGGCCTTCTTTGTGAGCTCTGCTTAGCTTGTATGGGGATAATATACTGATCAGTGAGTAAAACTCATTCTGAAAATTGGATTCTCAGCGCATTGAACAGGCGCTGAGAATCCAATATTTTAATTTTTTGTGAGGTATACCAATGGCTGAAAAAAATATTCAATTCTCAGCGCCTTCATTTTCAAAAAAAGAGGCCATTTAAAATGTTATTTGTGAACAACTATGTGCAGATGTAATAAATGATGTGAAGTAGCTGGGGAAATAATTTTGGGGAAATTGAAGCAATATCCTTATAACTTATTGATTATTAAAAGCAAAAGTGCTCAAAAAAATAAGACCATGTAATGTGATTACATGGTCTTAGAAAATGTGAATTATGTTGATAAGTCAAAATATATTGTAAATCAAATGCTTAGAGTCCTGCTGCTGCTGAAATTTCTAACATTCTGTCAATAGGTTTCTTTGCTGCAATGCGTAAAGTCTCATCCATATTGATTTCTGGTTGCTCATATTCCATACACAGGTAAAGTTTTTCCAATGTATTCAATTTCATATGCGGACAATCATTGCAAGCACATGCATTGTTTGGAGGAGCAGGAATAAAACTTTTCTCAGGATTATCTTTTTGCATTTGGTGCAGGATACCTGTTTCAGTAACAACGATGTATTCTTTCGCGTCATCCTTTTTTGCAAATTTCAGGATCCCGGTAGTAGAACCGATATAGTCTGCCACTGCCAATACTGCTGGTTCACACTCTGGATGGGCCAGTATCTTGGCTTTGGGGTGACGAACCTTCAATTTCATGATCTTTTCCAGGGAGAATATTTCGTGAACCATGCATGCACCATTCCACAAAACCATGTCTCTACCCGTTTTTTTGATCAAATAAGCGCCTAAATTCCTGTCGGGAGCAAAAATGATCGGCTGGTCCTTAGGAACGCTTTCGATGATTTTCTCGGCGTTTGAGGAGGTACAGATGATATCGCTGAGCGCTTTGATACCTGCAGAACAGTTGATGTAGGAAATCACGATATGATCTGGATACTTGTCCCTGAATTTCTTGAATAGCTCTGGAGGTGCACTATCGGCCAGTGAACAGCCAGCTTTCAGGTCTGGGAGCAAAACTTTTTTCTGTGGACTAAGGATTTTTGCAGTTTCGGCCATAAAGTGCACCCCAGCGAATACGATAATGTCGGCATCGGTTTTGGAGGCTTGTTGAGAAAGACCGAGACTGTCACCGATGTAGTCTGCGATGTCCTGGATATCCGGTTCCTGGTAATAGTGTGCCAGGACGATTGCATTTTTCCGCTTTTTCAAATCTTCGATCGCTGCGAACAAGTCCAAAGCTGGATCCACCGGTATATCCAAAAATCCGTTGTGTTGCAAATTTTTTTTTGCGGTGGCTAATTCCGTAATCATACCTATATATCTATTTATTTATTTAAAAAGAAAAGCCCACTACTATTAGGGCTGTGAATATGTGGAAATTAAATTTTCGACCTTGATACAAATGTAGTTGTTATTCTTTTTGCCATCACTATCCACATTAAATTAACACGCTCTTTCCGCGCCAATACTGCATTTTGTATCTTTCATCCACATACGTGGATATCGTAACTCGTGTAAATCTTTTCGTTGTACACAGTATTAGGAAAATGTTAAAAGATGCAGTTAACAATCCACAATTCACATTTAAAATTTCAGAGGGAAACTTTTGGCAAAAAAACAAAATTAGTTTTACCTGTGGACAAGGGCATGTTTTCCCACCTTATTTTACGTTTTACAGGGGTTTTTACACATCAATTGTGGAAAAAAATGCGACGGGAATCTCAAAACGCCAAAATGCGTCTCACGAGCAATTTGACCTATTTTATTCACAAATCTCTGTGGATTTCAACTTTTGACTTTTACACAAATGTGAATAAGCAATACAGGATAAGTTAAGTTGAATACTGCGAAAATATCACGCCTGATCTGCATTTTAAAATACTAAAAGGCTGAAAAAAAAGAAGTTGGAAAATTGCCTTTACTGTGGAAAACCTGTTAATGACACACAGTACCCAAAAGTGTTATAAGTCGCTCAAACCCTTTACTGTATTGGGTTTGAGCGGAAAAAATACTCTTTTGCAGTTACAGTTATTTTATTCTATTTTTGCTATCCTTAAAAATGTAGACTATATAATATATGTCAGTAATTCAGAAAATCAGGGACAAATACGCCGTTGTCATCGTAGTTGTGATTTGCGTGGCTATTGCTAGTTTCCTGTTGCAGGATGCCTTCTTTGGCAAAAATTCCATGACCCGTCGTTCAACGTCTGTGGGTAAAGTAAATGGTAAAGAACTGGAATATTCAGATTACCAACGTCGAATCCAGGACTATGAAAACAATGTTCGCCAGCAGATGGGTAATGTTAGTCTTACAGACGAAGACCGTCAGCAAATCCGTGAGCAGGTTTGGAATCAGTTCCTGACTGAAGAAATATTAAATGGTCAATATGATAAACTCGGCCTCGAAGTAACCGAAGCTGAAGTAGTTGATCAATTTAATGACAAACATAATAACCCGATTGTAATGCGTCAGTTTGGCCAGAATGGTAAACTCGATCGCAACTTATTACAACAGGTAATTCAACAAGCTGGTACCAACGACCAATATCGCGCGGAATTACATCGTATTCAGGCGGATGTTGCACGTTACCAACTGCAGAATAAATACCTCACTCTCATCAGACAAGGTGTTTATTATCCTAAATGGTTAGCTAAACAACAACAGGAAGATAATAGCCAAACCGCTAACATCTCTTATGTTAACGTTCCTTATGCTACTATCGCTGATTCTACCATCAAACTGACAGATGCTGACCTGAATCGTTATATCCAGGCACACAAACAACTGTTCCAGGTAGAAGAATCCCGTAAACTGGAATATGTTGCTTTCGATGCTATCCCTTCTGCCCAGGATTCTGCTGCTGCCATTCAACAGCTGGTAGCCCTGAAAGCTGAACTGGATTCTACTAAAGACATCGCAGGTTTCATCAACCGTAATTCTGATACTAAATTCTATAATGGTTATATCGCTAAAAACGAAGCGAAGTTCCCAATGAAAGATTCAGTAGTGGATCTGCCAATCGGTGGCGACTTCGGTCCTTATTATGATAATAACCTGATCACCTACGCTAAAATGGTTGACCGTAAGTCTATGCCAGATAGCGTAAAAATCCGCTACATCCTGGTAGGTATTAATCCTAATGGTGGTGTAACTGACGAAATCGCATCTAAACGTGCTGACAGTCTGAAAGCTGCTATCCAAGGTGGTGCAAGCTTTGCTGATCTGGCTAAGCAGTTCTCCGATGACGACCGTACTAAAGAAAATGGTGGTGAATTTGAACTGACTCCTTCTACTCAGTTCTTACCAGAAATCTCTGAGTTCGCACTGACTGTTGGTAACAAAGGTCAGCTGAAAAATATCAAAACTCAGTATGGTTACTTTGTAACTGAAGTAATGGACCAGAAAAATATTGGTTCTGCTATTAAAGTGGCTTATCTCTCTAAATCTGTTGAGGCAAGTAAAGAAACCAACAATACTGCTTATGGCGCTGCCAGCGACTTCGTAGCGAAAGCAACTAACAAAGCTGCTTTTGACAAAGCTATCGCTGAAGGTAAACTGGTGAAAAGAATCGCTGACCGCGTTCAACCAATGGAATTCGTAATCCCAGGTCTTGGTCAATCTCGTGAACTGGTTCGTTGGGCTTATGACAATAAAGAAAATTCAGTTAGTCCAGTATTCACTCTGGATGATAAATATGTAGTAGCTGTACTGACTACCATCCGTCAGGAAGGTACTGCTCCTCTTGCTGATGTTAGACAACTGGTTGAAGCTGAAGTAAGAAAAGAGAAAAAAGCAGAACAGATCATTGCTAAGATCGGTACGCCTAACTCCCTGGATGCTGCTGCTAAAGCTAGCAATCAGCCAGTGCTGAAAGCTGAGAACATTTCCTTTACTACTCCATTCATCGCTTCATTGGGCTTTGAGCCTCGCGTAGTAGGTGCTACTTTCAATAAGAAATGGGGTACTGCTGCTGTTTCTACTCCAATTGAAGGTGGTAGCGGCGTATATGTAGTAAAAGTAGATGCTTACCAGCCATCTGGCCAACCAGCTATGGACATTGCTGCGATGCAGGCGTCTTATGAACAAGGTGTTGCTTCTATGCTGAACAACCAACTGTTCAACGTGCTGAAAAAACTCAGCAGCGTGAAAGATACCCGCGGCAAACTATTCTAATAAATACATTTTACTGACATAAGGGAACGCCTCCGCACCAGCGGGGGCGTTTTTTATTCGTAAATTTGTAGTCTAAATGTGGATAAAATGGAAGAAATCGTAAATAAAGTAGCACAGAGTGGAATTGAAACCATTGACCTGGAGCAGTTTTATCCCCAGGGAGAAATCGTTGTTTTTGACCTGAAGCCATTTCTGTTCATGGAAATGATCCTGAAAGAGAAAGACTTCAGAGCAGCACTGCAGTCGCACGACTGGGAACAATACCGTGGAAAAAATGTAGGAATGATTTGCAGTGTGGATACTGTTATTCCACTGTGGGCATATATGCTGGTAATGACCTATCTGCAGCCAATAGCGGCTTATGCTGCGTTTGGAGATGCAACGTTTATCCACAATACCCTTTATCTCCGTAACCTGGCAGCTATTGATATAGCCTCATTTACAGATAAAAGAGTAGTAATTAAAGGTTGTGGGGATAAGCGTGTAGGAGAAATTGCCTATGCTGAAATCACCAGGTTGCTGTTGCCTGTGGTAAAAAGTATTATGTATGGAGAACCGTGTTCTACTGTACCTGTCTATAAGAAAAAAAATTAGAACCAGCCGCGCTTCCTGAATAGCCAGATCATAAACAGCAGGATAAGTCCCATGGATCCTAAAGTTACAAAGTATCCATTCGGGGAGCGCAGTTCTGGCATATTAGTAAAGTTCATCCCATAAATACCTGCTATCAGCGTTAGTGGCGCCATCAAAGTAGTAACCACCGCCAATACCTTCATGATCTCATTCATTTTGAGATTCAGCTGGGTATGATACATTTCCTGAAGGTTCATCACCATATCCTTATAATTCTCTGCTAACTCCACACACTGCACAATGTGATCATAGACATCCTTAAAATATTTGGTATCTCTGTCTTCCAGCAGATCGCTTTCACTTTTTAGGAAGCCATTTACTAATTCCCGAACAGGTACTATTGCTCTTTTAAACAGCAGGACTTCTCTGCGAAGGAAATTTATACGTGCTAGTGTTTTGGTATTAGGCTGATGCTGGACCATGTCTTCCATTAATTCTATCCTTTCTGCTAATTTATCCAGTACAACGAAGTAGTTGTCCACAATAACGTCCAGTAAAGAATAGCAGAGATAATCTGCCATCCCGTTACGTACACGGCTAGAGGCTACACGAAGTTTCTCTCTGATTGGATCAAAAAGGTCCCTGGTGGGATCGTCCTGAAAAGAGATGATAAAGTTTTTCCCCAGTACAATGCTAACCTGCTCCTGTTCAACGATGGAAGTATCTGCATTGAAGTACATCATGGGGAGTAAACAAAACAAATGTTCACCTATTTCATCCATTTTTGCACGTTGACCTACGCTCAGGATATCTTCTTCCAGCAAGGGATGTATCATAAAACAGGTGGCAATTGCATGCACTTCTTCTTTTCGGATACCATCTACATTTATCCAGGATATACCATTGGATTCAAGATAAGGAAAGACATCGGAAACATTTTCCAATGTTCTTTCTATCAGATGAGTAGCATTATAATTAAAAACCGTGATTTTTACTGCATCTGAAGGTTTCCTCATTGCTATTCCTACCGCAGGATTGAATTGCATGATACGTTCTTTCCGCTGCCGGAAAGGATTTAGCACATCCAATACCTGTGGAATGGGGATTTTCTTCTTACTCGCCATATTACTCGTGCATTGTTTAGTGTATTGAATCGAATTTAAATTTAAATAAAGTTCTCTTAACGATTCTGTAATACCACTCGCTTAGTTTTGTTGCATTGTCGAACAAATTGGATGACATAAACCATCGCTCCTATGATGACCTAAAGATATTTTTATTGTTTGTAAACCCCTGCTTGTTTTAACAAGCGAATTATTGAAAACCTTATGATGGCGGGGATCTGAAAATATTTTTTCAGATCCCCGCTTTTTTGTTGAAAAAAAGCCAGAGAAATCAAACCAGACGCGTGAGCAGGTAAAAAATATATTGCTCCCTCTAAGCCTATGGGCTATATAGGGTAATAAATGTGGACAAAATTTGATCAATTTTCGTGGATAAATAAAAAAATCCTGATGGAATAAACCACCAGGATTGTATATAAGACTGAAGCCTGTATTAGAATTTAGGAAGATTGATATCTGGATGCTGACCATTTGCCGGGCGTTCGAAGATATCCCCATATTGTGCATTGGCAGGTTTAAAACCGCTGTTCCAGAGGTAGAACCAGCCATTTTCGCTGCCGCCTCCATAGTCGATACGGTCTTTTGCTTTTGCGGTAGCATCATTGGTGAATTTTGCTTTAGTGAGTTCTATCCATTCTCCAGTATTCGTTTTAATCCAGTGATTACCGAAGAAGCCTTTGCGGCCCAGGTGACCATTTTCAAAGGAAAAGTTTTCAAGGAAAGAATAGAGGTGCCCCATATACTTACCATCTTTAGGTGCGCGGAAACTAGCGATCAGCTTCCACTCATGGTGTTCTGGCACATAAAAGTAGGCGGTGTATGTGGTGGTGTTGCCTTCCGGAACGCTGTGCATCAGGAATTTGTATGTTTCTCCAGCTTTCCAGTTATAGACCCAGTGGCTATGTCCACCGGTACCTTCTCCGCCGAAGCCGCTTGCATAAACGCTATCGCCTTTAGCCAGCATTACTACCTGATCTTCATACTTTACATTATTGCGCGATTCTGGCTCTCCACCTGCATCCCATACGGAGAAGATAACCCTTCTTTCTGTTGGACCATTTACCTGCATACCAAAATAGCCACGGTGGAATCCACAGGACATGAAATAGGTACCCAGTTTATCTTCGCCTTCAGGTACTTTGATTTCACCATAGAACCATTCTACATTTTTCCCTTCAGGAACAGGATAGTTCAGATGTACAGAAGCCGCGCGGCGCCATGGTTTCGGGTTGAACTGAATATCTTTCACAGCAGCACCTTCTAGATTTACTGATTTAACATCTGCATAAACAGTTCCCTGCTTCTCCACACCCCTTAACGAAACACAATAAAACCCTGGTGTTTTGATCTTTGTTTCAAGTACCGAAAACTTCGTGTAGTCGTTAGAGTTAATAGCAATAACTTTTTCTACCCCATTTACTTTAACGGCTACTTTGCTGACTGCATCAGCCTTTGCGGTGAGCGCAACTTTTAAATTTCCAGGAGTGGCAACATGAAAGTAGAAGTTAACCGTGTTATTATTATCGGTCCATTTTACTACACCATTACGTTGACTGATTTGTACATTTTCTTCTACAGGATCAGCATAGGCGGTGAAACCAGGTAGATCTACCTGAGGCGTTTGTGCCCAAGTATTGTTAATGGCGCCCATAGCGAGCATGGCAGCCATTATTAGCCATTTCTTTTTCATTGTTCTGTTTTGATTGATAATCGACAAATAAAGATAGTAAAAGAGGGAAATGCAATTTCGTTCATCAAAAATTACATAAGGATGAGAATATAAGATTGCTCATCGAATATGGACCCTGGAGATTAATGGAATTGGGAGAATTGCAGGGCCTTAGCATGGCGTAATACCCTTCCCTGAAAACAGATTTGGAAAAATGCCGGCGTTAGTTGGAAAATGCAAAAGTGCTTAAATGCAATGGTTTGGTAACTAGTAGAACACCAAAGGATTTACCAGCATTTTGTAAAAAGATGCTGGAGCAAATCTCTGAAGTTACGCATGCGTTATAACGTTAGCTTTTCTTTGGCTTCTTGTATTTGATCTGAACGGTTGCTACGCCGGTGCTGACCATGCCAAGTCTTTTCGCTGCTTTTTTTGACAGGTCGATGATGCGGCCTTTGGCAAAAGGACCACGATCGTTGACATGTACCGTAACAGTACGGCCATTGGCCATGTTAGTGACTTTAAGTTTAGTACCGAAAGGCAGACTAGGATGCGCAGCAGTAAGTCTGTTTTGATGGAAAACCTGTCCGCTTGCAGTTCGTTTGCCATCAAAGCTATCCGCATAATAGGATGCCTTACCTGTTTGCGTAATTTTTTTACTGCATGCAGTGCAAAGCAGTAACAGTGCCGCTACCAGGAATACAGGAAAATGCTTTTTCGTTGTGGACATACAGTATAAGCTGGTTTAAAGGTTGCCATAAAAATAGAAAAAAAATTAATGTTTTGAGTGAATGCAGGGTGAACAATGCTATTTCCCTGGTGTTTTTTGCATGGATACAATAACCGCTGCATAAACATTTTATTTATGGCAAAATTAGTTGCTGATCAGATTGTAGACATGCTGGCAAATGCTGGTGTAAAAAGAATTTACGCTGTTACAGGAGATAGCCTGAATCATATCAATGACGCTGTGCGGAGAGATGGGCGTATTCAGTGGATTCATGTACGTCATGAGGAAACAGGCGCCTATGCTGCCGGCGCGGATGCACAATTGCTGGGTATTGGTTGCTGTGCTGGCAGCAGTGGCCCGGGTCATGTACACTTAATCAATGGTTTGTATGATGCGCATAGATCTGGTGCACCGGTGATTGCTTTGGCTTCTACCTGCGAGACTACTGAATTTGGTAGCAACTATTTCCAGGAAACGAATACGATCAAGCTTTTCGACGATTGCAGCTGCTTTAACCAGGTTGCGGCTACGCCGCAACAGGCGCCCCGTATGTTGCAAATGGCCTTGCAACATGCTATCAGCAGACAGGGAGTAGCGGTAGTAGGTATTCCGGGAGATGTAGCCGCTGCAAATGCAGTGGATATTACTATGGCTACACAACTATATAATCCAAAGCCAGTAATACGGCCTTCTGATGTGGAGTTACAATCGTTGGCCACCCTTTTGAACAACGCCAGCAAAATTGCGATTTATTGCGGCCATGGCGCGATGCCCGCGCATGATGAGATCGTAGAGCTCTCTCAGCTACTGAAAGCGCCTGTATCCTACTCTTTCCGGGCAAAAATGGGTATTCAGTATGATAACCCCAACGAAGTAGGTATGACGGGTTTATTAGGTATCGCATCTGCTTATAAAAGTATGCATGAAGCAGATGTATTGTTACTGCTGGGAACAGACTTTCCTTATGCTCCATTTTTGCCCGAAAAAACGAAAACAGTACAGATAGATATTCAGCCAGAACGACTTGGCCGACGTACCAACCTGGAAATGGGCCTTTGTGGAGATGTCCGTGATACTTTGAGGGCGCTGATTCCTTTGCTGACAGCAGCACCTGCTACTGATTTCCTGAATGCCATGCTGGAATTCCATAAAGAAGTAGAAAAGCGATTACAAACGTATGTGGATGACCGTGGTAAAGAGGAGGCCATCAGTCCTGAGTTTGTAGCCAGCGTGATCAATGTACTCGCTTCTGCTGAAACCATATTCACAGTAGATACGGGTATGACCAACGTTTGGGCAGCACGTTATTTACAAGGTGGCGCAAAACGAGTATTGCTAGGGTCTTTTAATCACGGCTCCATGGCGAATGCCTTGCCACAAGCTATTGGCGCGGCATTGGCACATAAAGGCAGGCAAGTCATCGCATTATGTGGAGATGGAGGTATTAGTATGTGTCTGGGAGATCTCATGACAATAAAACAATATCATCTGCCGATAAAAATAATTGTATTTAATAACCGCTCTTTGGGTATGGTGAAATTAGAGATGGAAGTAGCAGGATTACCGGACTGGCAAACGGATATGCTGAATCCAGACTTTGCAGCTGTGGCAACGGCCATGGGTATATCTGCCTATACCATCAAATCACCGGATGATGTACAGAAAACGTTAACAACAGCGTTGACATCAAATGAACCCGCATTGATTAATATATTCACAAATCCCAGTTCTCTTGCAATGCCTCCAAAGATTGAATTTTCACAGATGAAAGGCTTTGCATTGTGGATGGGAAAGCTGATACTGAGTGGCCGATATGAAGATGTTTTTGATGCGATAAAATCGAATTATAAACATATCAAAGATGTACTATAAAAAGCAAGGGCCTGCATCGAATGCAGGCCCTTGTTATATGTTAACTATTATTGTTAGAAAGGATATCCGATCGCAATATTCAAAACGAGATTTTTCTTTCGCCAATCAGGATCTCCAAAATTTATTTTATCAATTACCCATCGTTCATTTTTAGGAAGATAAGGAACGCGTAATGGGAATGCGAGATCGAAGCGTACCACCACGATAGACGCATCTATACGCAGGCCCGCACCCGCGCCTACGGCGATATCCTGGTAAAAGGTGCCAAACTGGAACTTACCACCAGGCTGATTAGGATCATCGCGGGATAACCAGATGTTACCGGCATCCACGAATGCTGCGAAGTTGAAAACACTTGCGATATGAAGTCGTACCTCAGAGTTGAATTCCAGCTTCACATCCCCTGCCTGGTTAGCCAGTAAATTGGATGTATCCAATGATGGATTGCGATAAGAACCCGGACCTAACGTACGAGCCCTGAAAGCCCTGATACTACTACTACCTCCAGTAAAATACTGTTTAACAAAAGGAAGAGAATTTGATTCGCCATAGATACTGTTTCCATAAGGAAGACCATATCCCATCATCAACCTGTTGATCCACTGTTTGCCTTTACCAAGACTCCAATAATGGCGGGCTTCCAACGTTAAACGTTCATATTGTGCAAAAGGATTTTTGAAAATTTCTCTGGTAGAATCACCACGTTTTGGAATGATCAATCCCGCCAAGTTACCAGATACGTCTATGTTTCCACTGAGATACCAAGTATGTATTTTATTAGATGCCTGGTTATTGTAGGTAATTGTATAGTTGCCACCAAGGATGAATTGCTTGGATATAGCAGCACGTTGGCTTGGATCATTCTTTAGAATACTATCATATGCCGGCGTTGTTTTAGTTGGTAAAACATATGTTACGGCAACTGGCGCAAACTGATGTGTAAGATATTTGGTACGTTGCCAGAGATATTGTAATTGCACCGTATAGGCGTTAAGGTTATATAGTGCTGCCCTGCTGTATAAATCATATCCAAAACTTACACGAGTGCGTGGAACATAAGGTGTACGCGGGTTGATACGGAATGGCGTCCAGAACCTCGGAATGGTTACTGCTACTTCAGCTCCAAATCCATATGAGTTGGAACCGCCGCTGGTATTAGCGCCCGTCTGCCATTCCATGCCGCCACTGAGGCCTATTTCCAAGAGGTCGGCGGCGTGTAGCCAGTTACGGTTTTTAGCAGTAATTTTTACCAATCCACCAACAAAGCCATTTGACTTAGAAGTACCTCTCAGCTCAGCTTGTAAAGAACGGCGCTGATAAGGTGTGAGATAGAAACGCGCATCCAGCCAGCCGCTATCAGGAACGCTATAATAGTTTCCATACTGACGGTAGAAATTAGCACCGCTGGTATCTCTGCTGTTGCTGCGGGCAGTATCCCTCTGAATACGCGCATATAATGTATCGCCTTTGGAGACGATTGTGTTGGCAGTATCAGGAACCTGCCTCCTTGGGCTTCCATCCATATTAAATGGAGCATTAGGATTGAACTCTCTGAAATTATGAATAGAGGTATCTCTCACCGTCCTGAATTGACCTTTAATAAATTTAAAAGTACCAAGGTTGATGAGGCGTTGTAGGGTGATATTATGTGAACTTAATCGATATAAACTATCAGGTCTTAAGAATACAGATTTATCGAAAACCAATGGCCTAAAGCGTTTTGTGGAGTCGATAATCCAAATTCCTTTATAGTTAACAGGCGTGCCTGCGGTAGATGTAGAATCATTGTCCAGCGAGTAATCAGGATATAAGATAACATCGTGTAGCCTGTAAGGCCGTAGTGCCGCAACAGGCGTGTTATCTTTGACTTTCACATATAAGTCTACCTTCCCATTCTCTGTACTATCTACCTGAACAATTAAATTATCTGGCGTGAAATAATAATATCCTTTTTCTTTTAAAACTGCGTGTATGCGTTCACGTTCGGCTTTTATGCTATCCAGTGAATATGGCGCCCCTACTTCCAGCGAGCTCTCTGATGCTGTAGCCGCAATTGTTTTGCCAATAGCGGAGCTATCTGTTACGAAGGTTACTTTTTTGATTGTGTATCTATGTCGTGGTACGGCATCATATTCTATAGATGCTTTTTTAGAACCTTTATTTTTTATCTGAGAAGTAACATCTGCATGGAAATAGCCATTGTCCACAAGATATTGCTCCAGCACATTGGAGGTGTAATCAGGTTTGGCCTGACTTAGTAACACTGGTGGTTCTCCCCATTTCTTACGTAATAAATAATTCAAGCCCTTGCCCTTAGGTTTGGGCTCGTGGCCCAAGTTATATAACCAGAGCTTTATAGGCATACCAAGAAACTTCTTATTCCTATTGGGTCGGATTCTTTTTGTAAGTCCATCTGATAATGTTGAATAATCTTTTGGTTTCTTTTTACTCTTCCATTTAACGCTGCTACCGGTATATAGTCTGTCATTCTCGGGTACTGATTTAGTTGTACTACACGAGGATATTGCCAGCCATGTCAGGCAGCAACAAATACAGGCGATGATATGACGATTAGTTATCTGCATTAGCCGAATTACCCTGCTTGTTTTTATTGTTGGCTTTATCTGCTGCACGTAGTCTTTTTGCTGCAGCTTTTCCTTTGGCTCTTTGGAATATTTCGCGGAACTCATCATAATCCATTACAAGAATGAATGAGACGCCTGTTTCTACCAGCTGTCCTTCAATCACAGACTGATCATTTTGTTGGTAGACACGAAGTCTGTATCTGCCATCACGACTAAGCTTATAGTCAACAGAAATATCACCTAATAAAGAGCTTGCATTTTGCTGGTTGCCAGTAAGCATAATGTTGGAACCAACGCTGACGGTTAAACGATCATTAAACAAATTTTTAGAAGCACCAACTTTAAGATTGGTTTGTTCCTGTGCACTTCCGGAAGAATAATCCTGTGTGCTTTGCAGATCGAAATTCAGATCAACGCCTTTGATCAGATTGCCGGCGAGGTTGTTGAGCTGCTGGCTAAGAATCTTGCTCACACTATTTCTTGCAGCCTGTTCCACCCCACCGCCACCATTATCAAAGGTGCTCATTGGGTCATCCGGAATGAATGAATTCAGCACGAGTAATCCCATTACCTGTTTATTCAATTCAGATGGAACCTGGTTGATCTGCTTAATACGATTATAAGGTGTACCGTTAAAGTCATTCCTGTCTTTTTCAGGCATATCCAGGAGGAAGCTGATATCAGGTTTTTTAAGATTTCCTTTGATCATCAGGTATACTTCAAAAGGAACACGTTGTTTATAGGTGTTTCTTTCCTGTTGACTCAAATTGCTGAGCTGATCACCAACGAGATCAATAACCGGTGCGTTTACGGTGTATTTTGCCGTAATGTCCAGATCCGCGTCCATGGCGTCGCCGTTAAAGGTAATTGTACTGCCTTTCTGAATATCGAAGGAACGTTTGATGAGTTGATTCAGCGACATTTCATACTTTCCTTCACTAATTTCATATCGGCCTGTTAAGCTCATTTTGCTACTAGGGTCCAATGTGGCATTGATGTTGGCCGTACCTTTGGCGGTAACATAATCGCCATTCTGGCTATCAATAACAATTTTTATGGTAGATGCTGGTGTTACTTCCGCAACGGCAGAGAAATTGATTCCTTTTAGTCTTGGGTTCTGGAACTTAAGACTGTCCACACGCTTTATCAGTGAAGAGTCTATAGGGTTAGACATATCCACGAATTCCACTACGCCTTCCCTATCTGCGATGCCTGGCGTTTCCTGTGGCAGGATCACGGTAATGTTAGATTTATCACGCAGCTTAACGTTGGCGTCTACACGAGGAAGATCCATGTTTCCACGGATGGTAATTTTACTGTCAACAAATGCGGGCCCATAGAGCCATTGGTCGTTATTCTGCTGAGGCCCCAACGCCATGAAGTTATCTGCATTTACATTCAGATTGAAACTATAACGTTTGAAATCGCGTGTATTGATGCGACCATTCACGACCATTTCATCTTTCAGGCTATCTGCGATGACCACATTATTGAAGAGGATACCTCTATCATCGATAACGATATCTTCGTTTGGCAAATGAAGATTACTTCCCAGGTAGCTTACAATGCCTCCCGCATTATCGAAATGCAGACTTCCTAATACTTTAGGCTGATCAATGGTTCCGGATATATCGAATTTACCATTAGCAGATCCATACATATGGTCCATATTACCCATGGTAAATGGTTCCAGCGTTTTCATGTTCAGGTTGTCTATCTGCAAATGTGCATTGATAGTAGTATCATAAGTACCTGTTACCTGCACATTATTTCCATTACCAGCAAGGGTTGCGTCTAATTTGTACTGGCCAGCCTCTGGATTTTCTACTTGTGCGTTGAGTGTGCCCAGCGGTGTATTTTTCACTTCCAGGCTATCCACTTTCAGCGTAGCATTGATAATGGGAGATTTGTCCCAATTACGTACATAGGCGTCAGCATTCAGTAAACCATTGGCAAGGAGTGTATCCGTAGCCAGCAATCCTGTAATGGTGGATAGCTGGAAGTTCTGCACTTGCAGGCGTAATGCCGGAGTGGTAGTGGTATCCGGCACGGTAACCAGGTGTATAGCCTGATCGCCATGAGATAAACGAATATTAGCGGTATCTGGTAAACTATTTTTCAACCGCAGGATATTGTTATTATCCACGGCCCATTGTTGATAATTGAGCAACAACGAAGGCTTCAGTGAAAGCTGCATTGCATTGTCTGGCAAGAATGTGAAAAGTCCACCCAGTGCATATTTAGGCTTATATCTGACATCATTGAGCACCAGATCGAAGTTAACGGCGCCTGTATCTGCATGGGCCCTCAACTCTGTATACTGTAATGGAAAAGTAGGATGTGCCAGGTGTGTCAGTGAAACATTTGCTTGCATTGCGGTATCGAGAATACCTGCGGATATAACGAGACTGTCTACACGTAGTGAATCATATCCAATCTTAGGGGCGCTGGCGTGAAAATTCAACAGACTGCTGTCGCTATTGAAGCGGCCGTTGATGAGCAATGGTTCATCGATACGCAAGGTTGGCACAAGGGCACTGAGGCTACGCGGCCATATCAGAGAGCCTGTCCAGGCAAGCACTTGTCCTGGCGCCGGAATAATAATTTTCCCGGAATCTTCTGGCTGCAATGGTTTCGCGATTACCTGTGCCATGGCAGTGCCTATTTTCGTATAGTCGAAATGTCCCCAGGTATTGATAATGCCCAGTGGTGTTTTCAGATCAACATATTGTTGGTCTGTATATTTAGCGACCAGAGAGATCGTATCGAGTGGTACTACTTGCGTTTCCGTAATAACCTGCCATTTGGTTAGGAAGGCATTACCATCGATACGCTGTGGATCTATGTTTGCGAAGTTGGCATTTAGGTTACCGCTAAGTGTCAGCGGAGTGCTATACCAATGGGTGGCAAAAAGATCAGCTTTTGTCAGCTCCATATCTACCAGCAGATCATGTATGGTAGAGTCTGAAAGCTGGCCGCTGACGTTGAAAGTGGTGGTAATGCTGGTGTCCTGGCTTTCGCCTTGTGCGTTGAATGCGCCTTTGCTGATATCAGCGGCGATGTTAATATCGTGATAGTTGTAGTTATTGTAATAGGCGTCGTATAGCTGAATGGCTGCTTTCGCGTTCATGCCATTTACCGTGTATCCTTGTCCGTTAGCCGACAGCTTTCCATTGATCCAACCCATGGTGGTATCATACATCATCTTGCCAGCCTGCACATGGAAATAGGGCACATTGATATCATACTGGCTATGAACTTTATCAGTGATATTCACCAGCTTTGCCTTCACATCCGCGTTGGCGAAGTCGCTTTTCAGCTGCAGGTTGGTATTCATATTTTTCATACCGCCAATAAAAGAGCCGGTAATGAGTATATGTTCAGGGATGCGCGGAGTATCGGGTAGCATGCCTTTCGGGAGCCAGCCGCGTAGCGGTTTATTGCCTGTTTGTACATAGAGATTGTTCAGGTTGGCATTCAGTTTATCCACATCCATGGCGTGACTGACCTGACCATTATTTACTTTAATAACGTTACCAGTATTGTCACTTAAGTAGAGGCTTTTGATATTAAGCATACTCAGGTTGCCTTTCAGCATGGCGGACAATGTCAGTTCCTTATTCCATAATGGAGCGAAGGATTTGTTTTTGCGGGCGCCAGGAACGAATCCCAGCCACTCGCCCAGGGCTACACGAACAGAGTCCAGGTTGGCATCCAGTCCTATCTTATCCATATCTTTCGAGATGGTAGACCAGGAAGGCACGGTAACGGCTATATTTTTTCGAAGGATACTTTTATTGGTTTGAACGAGAAAGTTATTCAGCACCAGACTTTGTGGTGTGAACACAACGTCCAGATTGGCTTTTTTGATGGCAAATCCAGACCAGTCGCGTGCAGCCAAAGATTTTAAAGACGCACTGATTGTATCAGGCTGGTACTTCAGGTTACGCAGCTGTGTGGATACATTCGACAAGGACAAGTGATTATAGTCCGGGTCAGGGCCCGCTGCCTTTGGTGGCGGGGCGCCATTATCATAACGAACGTTGAGTTTATCGAGGTTAATAATAGCAGCTGCCACTTTCCAGCTATCTGAAGAAGAAGTATCGGGAGGAGTTGGCGTATTATCTTTTCCAGGTAGGAGGGTAACGATACCATTGGCGTTTTTCAGGATCAGGCTTCCTATTTGGATACGGGCAGAATCCTGGTCCAAACTGGAGTTTTCCAGCTGGAGTTTCCCGAGATACCATACGGTGTTGATATCTATAGCATCGTTACTGTATTGGAAACTACTATTGGTAATGTCGAGTTTTTTCAGCAGCAAGTGAAATGATGCAGCAGAAGAATCGATTTTAGGCGGCGGCGGCGGCGCGCCAGTAGTCGCCAATTTTGGGTTATAATATTGTTTGAAATATCCTCTGAGTCCATCTAATTTAATCTCGCGCAGCGTATATAATCCGTCATCTACCAGAATGTCATCGGGATCCAGATGTAGTTCTTTAAAGATAATAGCGGCGGTCATGCCACCAGGCGTATCATCATAACGCAGTGTAAACGCCCGGAAGGTGATATCTTTCAGCGCATACTGCAAACTGGTACCAGTAGAAGCTAAAGTATCCGGTTGCCTGTTGGGCGATACGAAGGCGTCAATAGCAAACTGGTAATTAAAGGTAGAATCGTTTAGGCGGTAGGCGTTAACGAGCACTGTATCCCATTCCAGCTTGTATATTTTTAGCTCATTACTAAGTAAAGAGAGCAAGTTGTATTGAACTTTGAGCGATCGGGAATATAAAAGTGCATTCTGGGTAGTATCGGCAACATATACATCTCTTAATTCCAGGTATTGCCAGCCACGGGCACGGAGATAGCCTATTCTGACTTTTGTGTTTAATTTCTTTTGGAGGTAAGACTCTCCTTGTTGACGCAGGTAATTTTGTACTCCTTCGAGTTGAAGCAATAAAACCAACATAACGGGCAGTAAAAGCACCGCTACAATTATCCACAGTAGCCACTTCCACCAGGGGCGGCCTTGATGTTCTTCTTTTTCTTCTGGTTCTGTCACGTGATTCTTCAGGGTAATTAAATAATTACTGAAATAAAACGCACCAACGTACGTATAGGTTTACTCGTTAACAGGATTGTATTTTGCCACGAAATAGGACGTTATACAAAATTCATACCTGGGGCATGGTGGTTATGACTCCATGCAAGGATACGTTAAATACGGAAACGGGCATACTTTTTTTTAGTATTCTTTAGGGAGAAAGGGTCAGATGGTGGGCTTGTTTCGCTGGTTGAAACGACGTATATAATATTCCAGTTTGTCCTTTTTTTCCTTGTCACTTCTGAATTCTTCCAGTAGCTCGTTGTCTTGAGGGAGGATATATTTTCTGAGGTTGTAGGCAGAGAGGTCGTAGATTTCGCCAGTCATGATATTAATTACCTTGACCAGCTCCACAGGGTTGCTAATATTATTAACCGTCATGTCTGCGGGGTTGTAATACCCCCTTGAGGCTTGCTGGCCGTGTTGACGATATATGCAGTAGTAGCCTGTTTCTATGATTTTATTAAGGCCGTTGTCTTTTACATAGAGATTTCTGCCATCACAATATCCCCAATAGTCTTTCACTTTATGCTCTCCTGCCCCATCTCTGATGACCAGCTGGTTTTTATCGGCGAGTAAATAGGTTTGCGCGGCGGTGCTGCGGTCTATTATGACCAGGTCGCCATTCTCTGAAGGGGAATTGGTTTGGAAATCCTTAAAGCTTCTGTAAAGCCCTTTGTTATATTCTTTTGCGTAGATGATAAGAGTAGAAAGATCTGTCGTGTTGCGCATTTCCTGCGCAACAGCCGAAACTGTCAGTAAAAGGCTTCCCAAAAACAGCAGTGCTCTTTTCATATCCTACAAATATATCTGCCATGACTGCGGAAATGGAGAGAAATAGCTGAATGGGCTGTTTTCTTCTCTATAAAAATTAATTCTGTCTACAAGAGAATTTTAAAGACAAAATGGTGGCGTTTGCTATAAAATAAAAGGCCGGGTAAAGACCCGGCCCGACTGAAGGTTACAACAAAATCTAAACCTGCTTATGAGAAAAGTGAGACAGCTTTTAAACTGTCAGTATTTTAAGACAGGCTGTGTCTTAAACAGCTTGTTACAATGCCATTGCTTGTAACGAATGGTCTTTACTTTCCAGTTGGGAGCTGCCCATCAGGAATTCATCCACTTTCCTTGCACATTCGCGACCTTCGCTAATTGCCCATACTACGAGTGATTGACCACGGCGCATATCACCTGCGGTAAAGACTTTTGGTATGGATGTCAGGTAATTTCTTTCAGTAGCTTTTACGTTACCTCTTTCATCTTTTTCCACTTCCAGCTGCTCGAGCATACCGGTATGTTGCGGATGAACGAAGCCCATAGCCAGCAAGGCCAGTTCACAAGGAATATCTCTTTCTGATCCTGGAACCTCGGTAAATTTAGCCGGGCGGCCATCTGGACTCAGCGACCATTGCAGGTCTACGATGCGGAGTGCTTTCAGATTACCGTTTTCGTCGCCGATGAATGCTTTGGTTGCTATTGCCCACTGACGATCTGCACCCTCATCATGAGAGGAAGATGTTTTCAGGATCATTGGGAAAGTAGGCCAAGGCATATAGTCGGTACGTTCACCCGGAGGTTTTGGTAATAGCTCAAGCTGTGTAATGCTTACGGCACCATGACGATTGCTGGTACCTACACAGTCGGAACCGGTATCACCACCACCTATTACTACTACATTTTTACCAGTAGCCCAGATATCATTTCCTTCTACTTGTTTGCCACCAACGCGCTTGTTCTGTTGTTTGAGGAAGTCCATTGCATAATGAACACCTTTCAATTCGCGGCCGGTGATGGTGAGGTCGCGTGGAATTGTAGAACCACCTGCGAGCACCACAGCGTTGAATTCTCTCAACAGATCGTTGGCAGGAATATCCACACCGATATTGGTATTACATTGGAAGGTTACCCCTTCTTCTTCCATCAGTTTCACGCGGCGTTCTATCACCCATTTTTCCAGTTTAAAATCTGGAATACCGTAGCGCAGCAAGCCTCCAGGGGCATCATCTCTTTCAAAAACTGTTACCTGATGACCGGCATAGTTCAGTTGAGCTGCTGCTGCAAGTCCGGCAGGACCTGAGCCAACCACTGCAACTTTCTTGCCTGTACGAACGCGAGGCGTTTTTGCTTGTATCAGTCCTTTATCAAAAGCGATTTCAATGATATGTTTTTCTATCTCTTCGATAGCAACCGGCGGTTGGTTGATACCCAGTACACAGGCGCTTTCGCAAGGTGCGGGGCATATACGGCCGGTAAACTCCGGGAAGTTATTGGTAGATGATAAAATATCGTATGCTTCTTTCCAGTCCTGACGATATACAGCATCGTTAAACTCAGGAATAACGTTGCCGAGCGGGCATCCGCTGTGGCAGAAAGGCACACCGCAGTTCATACAGCGGGCGGCCTGCTGATTTAATTTATTATCGGCATAGCGTTCTACAAACTCGTTGTAGTTTTTTGTCCTTTCCCGTGGCTCTGTTTTCCCCGGCATCTCGCGTGTAAATTCCAGGAATCCTGTAGGCTTACCCATAATTTTCCTCCACAAGTCCCTTCAGCAAGGGATATTTTGATGATGAATGTTAATTGTTACTATTTACCTACTTTCTGGCCTACTGCTTTTCCTGATTTCAATACTGCCTTGTATTCTTTAGGGAATACTTTCACAAAGTGACGCAGTTGATTATCCCAGTCTTTCAGTATAAACTTCGCCACGGTACTATTCGTGTAGGCGTGGTGTTTAGTGATCAGGTCTTGTAGTGCGGCTACATCTTCCTGATCTAGTGGGTCCAGGTCGATCATATCGCGGTTGCAATGATTGGCGAAGTTGCCTTTGACATCATATACATATGCAATACCACCACTCATACCTGCGCCGAAGTTGCGTCCTGTTTCACCTAGGATTACAGCGCGGCCGCCAGTCATATATTCACAACCGTGATCGCCTACCCCTTCTGCTACGATGGTAGCACCGGAGTTACGTACGCAGAAACGTTCGCCTGCTTTACCGCGGATATAAGCTTCTCCGGAAGTAGCGCCATAGAAGCATACGTTGCCTGCTATGATGTTTTCTTCTGCTTTGAAGCCAGCTTCTCCCGCTGGATAGAGGATCAGTTTAGAACCTGACAAGCCTTTACCGAAGTAGTCATTTGCTTCTCCTTCCAGTTCCAGGGTCAAACCTTTGGTTGAAAATGCGCCAAAGCTTTGACCTGCTGAACCAAGGAATTTGAAGTGGAGGGTGTCCTCCGGTAAGCCTTCGCTCTTGTAGCGTTTAGTGATTTCGTTTGATAAAATTGTACCGATTGTACGGTCAGTATTTTTAACAGGGAATTGTTGATATACCCTGGATTTCTTTTCCAGCGCAGGCTGTGCAGCTTTCAGGAGCTGCCAGTCTAAAACTTCTCTCAAACCATGATCCTGCTCTTCCAGTTTGTACAGTCCAGTTTCTGGCGCTGCTGGCTCTTTAAAGAGAATTGGAGTGAGATCCAGTTTCTGTGTTTTCCAGTTGCTGATATCTTCGCGCATCTGTAGACTGTCTACCTGGCCCACCATTTCGTTAATGGTACGGAATCCAAGATCAGCCATGATTTCACGCAGTTCTTCTACTAAATAGTTGAAGAGATTTACCACGTGTTGAGCATCGCCGGTGAAGCGTTTACGCAATTCAGGGTCCTGGGTGGCTACGCCTACAGGGCAGGTATTCACATGACATTTGCGCATCATGATACAACCTTCTACTACCAGTGCAGCGGTAGCAACGCCCCATTCTTCCGCGCCCAACAGTGTAGCGATAGCGATATCACGACCTGTTTTCAGCTGTCCGTCTGTTTGAAGAACAACACGGCTGCGGAGTTTATTTTTTACGAGTGTCTGGTGAGATTCAGCCAGGCCAAGTTCCCAAGGCAGACCCGCATGTTTGATAGAACTGATTGGAGATGCACCGGTACCGCCATCGAAGCCAGACACCAGTACTACGTCGGCATGTGCTTTTGCAACACCTGCAGCGATAGTACCAACCCCGGCTTTAGACACCAGTTTCACACTAATGCGTGCAGCGCGGTTTGCATTTTTCAAATCAAAGATCAGCTGAGCCAGATCTTCAATTGAGTAGATGTCGTGGTGTGGTGGCGGAGAAATCAGCCCTACACCAGGTGTGGAGTGCCTAACTTTCGCGATCCATTCATCTACTTTGTGACCAGGTAATTGGCCACCTTCGCCTGGTTTCGCACCTTGTGCCATCTTGATCTGCAGTTCATCTGCATTGGTCAGATATTCACTGGTTACGCCGAAACGAGCACTGGCTACCTGTTTGATGGCAGAACGCATAGAGTCGCCGTTTGGTAGCTGCTCATAGCGGAGTTCATCTTCTCCCCCTTCACCGGTATTGCTTTTAGCACCGATACGGTTCATGGCAATAGCCAGTGTGGAGTGCGCCTCATGTGAAATGGAACCAAAGCTCATAGCCCCTGTAGCAAAGCGTTTCAGGATAATGTTAGCTGGTTCTACTTCGTCGATAGAAATAGACGGGCGAGTACGTTTGAACGTAAACATGCTACGAAGGGTACATGCTTTTTCCGCCTGGTCATTAACCGCTTTGGAATATTTTTTAAACACGCTGTAATCTCCCATACGAGTGGAATATTGCAGCAGGTGTATTGTGTTAGGATTGAAAAGATGGAATTCACCTTTGCGTTTCCATTGGTATACACCACCTTCAGTGAGGCGTTGTACAGGTGTTTCTTTGCGGCCATAACCCATCCAGTGTTTTGCCAGTGTTTCACGGGCAATATCATCTGTAGTTAAGCCCTGGATGCGGGAAACAGCACCAGTAAAATATTTATCCACTACCGCCTGACTAATACCGAGGATTTCAAAAATTTGGGCACCCTGGTATGATTGTAGTGTAGAGATACCCATTTTAGAGAATACTTTCAGCAAGCCTTCACAAACCGCTTTGATATAATTCTTCTTCAGTTTATCAGGGTCCTGCTCTGTATCCAGATTACCATTCAGCTTCATATCGCGGATGGTGCTCAATGCCAGATAAGGGTTGATAGCTGTTGCGCCGAAGCCCAGCAGGCAAGCAAAGTGATGTACTTCCCAAATATCGCCAGCTTCAACGATCAGTCCTACCTGACCACGATAACCTTTTCTGATCAGATGGTGGTGTACTGCGGAAGCAGCCAGTATAGAAGGAATCGCCGCATGTTCTGAGTCGATGGCACGGTCAGAAAGAATAACGACTTCGAAACCATCTTCTACGGCGTCTACTGCATAACGGCATAATCTCGCCAGACCTTTCTCCAATGATCCTGGTTTACCATCAGCCTTGAAGTATGTCTGCAGTGTTTTAGCCTGGAACAGACCAGTATCAATGCTGCGGATTTTTTCCAGCTCATAGTTGTTCAAGATAGGGTGCTGTAAAGCTAGGCCATGGCAGTGCAACGGGTTTTCATCCAGCAGGTTGCCGTTGTTACCAACGAAAGTTGCCAGCGACATTACCAGTTTCTCTCTGATAGGATCAATAGGCGGATTGGTAACCTGTGCAAATAACTGTTTGAAATAGTTACAGAGATGTTGTGGCTGATTGCTTAATACAGCCAACGGCGCATCTGTACCCATAGAACCAATAGGCTCCTTTCCATCGATGGCCATTGGCGCAATGATGGTGTTCAGGTCTTCTGTAGTATATCCGAATGCTCGTTGGTATTTAAAGATCTGCTCATGTTCCAGGTGAGTGAATGTAACACGTGGTTCTGGCAGTTCTTCCAGACGGATCTTATATTTATTAAGCCACTCGCCATAAGGTTGCTGAGAGCAGATCTGTTGTTTCAGCTCTTCATCACCAATAATACGGCCTTGTTCCATGTCCACAATGAACATTTTACCAGGCTGCAGGCGGCCTTTTTCTTTAACATTTTTAGGATCGATCGGTAATACGCCGGCTTCAGAAGCCATGATTACGCGATCGTCTTTGGTCACTACAAAGCGGCTGGGACGCAGGCCGTTACGGTCTAGCGTAGCACCGATGATCTTACCATCTGTGAAAGAGATAGAGGCTGGACCATCCCATGGCTCCATCAGAGAAGCATGGTATTCGTAGAATGCTTTTTTCACCGGGTCCATATCCTCATTGCCATCCCATGCTTCAGGAACAAGCATCATCATTACATGAGGAAGGGAACGACCAGATAAGGTCAGCAGCTCAATTACGTTGTCCAGGCTGGCGGAGTCGGACTGGCCTTCTTCCACAATAGGAAGCAGCATTTCCATTTCTTCAGCACTGAAATATTTAGATACGAAATCTCTTTCGCCGGCACGGAGCCAGTTGAGGTTACCTTTTAATGTATTGATTTCACCATTATGAGCGATATACCTGTAAGGATGCGCCAGGCGCCAGCTTGGGAAAGTATTGGTCGCAAAGCGGCTGTGGATCAGCGCGAACGCAGAAACCATTTTCTCATCGGACAAGTCAGGATAATAATGACGTACCTGATATGTAGTCAACTGACCTTTATAAACGATGGTTTTAGTGGAAAGTGAGGCAATATAAAACAGCGCTTTTTCTTTAGGCACTGTATTGCGCACTGTTTTAGAAACGTAGTTACGAAGAACATAGAGCTTACGTTCAAAAGTATCTACATCACTAATATTAAAAGGACAGGCGATAAATACCTGTTCAATTTCAGGTTCTACAGAAAGGGCGCTTTCGCCGATTCCATCGGGGCGCACAGGCACCTTGCGGTAACCAAGAATTTCCAGGCCCAGCTTCTCTGCGCTGCGCTCCAGGATTTCACGGCACTCTTCGCGCCAACGAGGTTCTTTAGGGAAGAAAATCATCCCTACACCGTATTTACCAAATTCCGGTAAACGAATGCCCAGCTTCAGACACTCGTCATACAAAAACTCATGTGGCAGCTGAAACAGGATTCCTGCACCATCACCAGTATTTTGCTCACAACCGCAAGCCCCACGGTGTTCCATGTTTTCTAACATGGTGAGCGCATCACTAATAATATGGTGGGATTTACGCCCCTTGATATGGGCGGTAAAACCTGTTCCGCAGGCATCATGTTCAAATTCAGGACGGTATAAACCTTGCGTTTGCTTCACTTCATCCATTGATTTAGATTTTATTCTTAGGCACACTCTCCCCATATGACTTGCGCCGTTGGGTGATGGTGTACGATATGTTTCGGGAACGGTTTAAAGATACTAAAGGAATGCGGTATTTTTTATACAAATTTTTGTTATAGGGGTAAAATTTAGAAAAATTGAAAAATTATTCGAAATGATTTGAATTTTTTGAAAAAAAAAAGGACGCGCGGAAGGCTGGGGACAGTGCGCTGACATTGGTCATCAACAATAAAAAAAATCCTGAGCTCCCTAAATGGGAAAATTCTACATGAATTTATTAAAATAGCATACAGTGGCGGGTTTCAGCGAGTGAAGTTGTCTTGTGATGTTAAATTTTATAATAATGAGACGATAATAATATATGTATGTTATTTACTTCCTGAGGTTAAAACAAAAAGAATCCAACTTGTTATTTATTCGCAAGGGACATTTAACTTTATACCGAAGCCAACAGTAATCAGTAACCTATATCTCCAACTAATTTTATGTCATTTAAATTTATCACCACGACACTGTTATTGTCTTCCATAGCAGTTTGCACCCTTGCCCAAGATGCGATGTATGAAAAAGATACCACCGCAAAAGAAATTAAAACCACGAAGATCAGCCTGAGCGAAAGTAAAAGAGATATCAGCTCTTTTTCCACTCACCCAATTGGTAAAATCCAGGTAGTGCAGTATCTATGGGATAGCTCCCATATCGGTTATGCACAAAAAGGTATGATGAACAGTATGGTCGTAGCCATACCAGATACCGATGCCACTGCATTTCTGCAAAATCATATTGACAAGGCCTATGGGCACTTCTACCAACCTGGAGGTGCACAGATTTTGCTGGTGGTGGAAGCGCTCCGTATCGCAGAAAGAACCGGTGGAATGAGCGAAAAAGCTTACATCCACTTTAAAGGAACTTCCTATGGCTCTTTAGATGGAGTCAACTATAGAGAACTGGCTGCTGCTAATATTGCCAGATCAAACGGTGGAATGGACGTTACACATAAGCACAAAACCAATATTGCCAACGCACTCCAGGAATTGATAGATTCCACCGTTGCCCATATGGATGGTATGGCTTCCTCCAATGCACTGTCGCTATCCCGTCAAGGAATATTAGCCATATACGATGCTAAAAGAAATATCCCGGCATTAAAGGATTCTTTAAAAGAAGGGGTGTATCTCACTTTCGCTGATTTTAGGGAAAACAAACCTGCCGTGACAGATTTCGAATTTAAAAAAGAGAAAAGGAAAATTTTTGTAGTAGACAAAAGCGGTAACCACATTGAATGCTGGGGCGCAGTGAAAGAAGGACAACTCTTTAAAAATATGGGTTATACCGTGATGCCATTATCTAAAAACCAGGATGGTTATATCCTCACTAAGTATCTGGATAATGCTAAAAAGAGAAATGCGGGGATTATCTGGTCTACAATTGGCGGTGGTGCTATAGCGGGTGCTGTAGTGATGGGAACTGTACAACTGGTAACAGCAGATGCTTTTCCACAATTGACGCCTATGCCAGCCGGCACTGCTATTGATATGGAAACCGGTGCATTAATATTTTAATGCACCGGCAATCCGGTTATTGTTCAAAAAACATTTGCACTTTGCCTGCGTTTAGGCGTACCCGTAGTGGCTCACTGGCCAGGCTTTCATTCTGCATTCTGTCGAGTGCAGTGATGACATAAGTATAGTCTTTGCCTTTCACATAAGTGCGGTCCTTATACTCAGGATCAGAGGCCTGTGGCAATATTGCTAAGATCTTACTTGGATCTGTCAGGTTAATCGTTTCATCCTGCTCAAATCTATATAATACATATTGCTTGGTATGGCCACTGGTATCGCTATCTGACCAGTGTATTTCCAAATATCCCGGACGTTCAAAGGCATCATCGAAATAAGGCGCTTCAGGGGCCGTATTAGGCAACCAGTCCATTGTTGGTCGTAAAGCAGGGTATTTATAAAGATGATTACGTAGTGTATCTTCTATGCCGAGTGGATTACCGGCAAAAGATTTTGCACTGTAGAAGAAGCTACCCTGCACGGTATTGAGAGTACGTGCCTCTTCAATCTGGCTAGGGATCTCGTTTGGATTTCTCCAGATGGCATTACTGTTTATTTTATATACACCATGTCCAATATATACCTGACGGCCAAACCCATGTTGACTCCACCAGTTGAGCAGAATCTCATAATCTACCAGTCTGTGGCCTCTCTCCCAATATAACTGTGGTGTTACATAATCAATCCAGCCTTTCTTCAACCATTTTACCACATCGGCATACAGGTCGTCATAATTAGACATACCCCCACGGGTATACGAACCTTCAGGGTCGCGGTCCCGATTGCGCCATACGCCAAAAGGACTGATACCGAATTTTACATATGGCTTCTCTGCTTTGATGGCTTTGCTTAACTTTTCAATGATAGCATCTACGTTAGCTCTGCGCCAGTCATCTTTCATCATATTACCGCCATATAAGCGATATGATGTGTTATCAGGAAATTCTTTTCCCGGAACACGATATGGATAGAAGTAATCGTCGAAGTGGATAGCATCTACATCGTAGCGCTTAACAACATCTTTAATAATAGAAGTAACATAATCACGCACTTCAGGAACGCCGGGATCGAAATATTTCTTACCGTCGTAAGTGAGGAACCATTGTGGTTTCAGGCGTGTGATATGATCTGAGGCAATAGTGCTGCGACTAACGTTGAAGACTGCACGATAAGGATTGAACCAGGCATGAAATTCCATACCACGTTTATGTGTTTCCTCAATCATGAACTGTAATGGATCATAATAAGGAAATGGCGCCTTCCCTTGCTGGCCGGTAAGGTATTCGGACCAGGGCTCATACTGAGATGGATAGAATGCATCTGCGGCAGGTCTTATCTGAACTACCACAGCATTCATACCATTGCGTTGCATCTGGTCCAGCAGTGCAATAAATTCCTGCTTTTGCTGGTCCGAACTCAGGCCTCTTCGGGATGGCCAGTCGATGTTTTCTACCGTGGCTACCCAAACGGCTCTCATTTCCCTTTTGGGCGGTAATTGCGCCCAGGCCTGCTGCATAATGCCTATCAATAAGATTGCACCAGCTAATAATTGCTTCAACATCTGCCTTATTTAAATACGTATAATGCGAAAATAGGAAAACCCATTGTGAGAGACCCTAATTATTTGATTACTAGTCTACACGTATAACGGAGATGTTGTTGTAATTACTATGTACCGTTACAATTTTATGTTGAAGTTGAGTTCCTTTTTCATTGTAAGCAGTGCTTCGGCATTGCCAATAGCATCGTCTACAGGGTTATGTGTATGCTTGCGGATACGCAGGTGCTTAAAGTTTTTAGAAGAGTCATTGACTAATCCTTTATACAAACTACCGAGATTCTGGCTGCTGTGGCCAAATGGATTTGAGTTAGTAAAGTGATGCAGGTACCAGCACATAAACATCCAATCAAATCCATTATTATCGCTAATGAAGCGTGGCTGACCTTTACGGGCTTGCAGTTTAAGCCACGCACAAAAGTTGTGCATAACAGTGGATGGTTCTTCGAACGCTAATGTTTCTTCTCTAGTAAAACCAGAAACGGCGAGTGCTTCAGGAATATAATTTTGAGAAATAGGTTTGAGTTGTCCGTAAAAAGTTTCGCTGAGAGATTCATCTACTACCACAGCTCCAAAACTGATCATTGAGAAATCCCCTGGTATCGGGCCATCGGCCTCGATATCTACCATAATGTAAGGCATAAAATAAACAATTGGGTTTAACAAATATGGGCGCAAAGATATTGTGTTTTTTTGTTATTTCTATTTTTCCACACGGATGTTAAACATTGGATCTTCAGGTTTTTGCTTGCCCTGATATTCATTAGGAATGGTAGACGACGCACCGTTTCGGTGTGCAAAGTAATTGGGCGACATGATCTCAACACCGGCTTCATTGAATTTGTCCTGGATATTTTGATGAAGCGCTGAATATATATCAGCCATCTTCTGAGGCTGGTCGGTAAAAGCATTTATCTCATAGGCAACCGAGAAATCATTCAGGCTTGTTTGAAACACAAAGGGCGCTTTATCTTTCAGCACCCCATCGGTGGTAAGCGCCGCTTGTATTAGCAGTTCATGGACCTGTGCCCAGGGAGTGTCATAGCCAATGGTGACGGTTGTATGCAGGATCAATCCCAGCTTCTGACTGGATGAAGAAAAATTGATGGTATATCCATTGAGAATGCTGGCATTGGGAACAGTAATTTCTTCGTTTTTAATCGTTCTAAGGCGTGTCACTAGCAAGCTTTTTTCTATCACATCGCCGGTAATATCTCCTAAGCGAATACGGTCACCGAGTTTGAATGGTCGCATATATGTGATGACAAAACCTGCAATAATATTGGATATCGCAGTGGATGAACCCAGCGAAAACAGTATCCCGAGAAAGACAGATACTCCCTGGAATATTTTAGAATCAGAGCCCGGGAGATATGGAAATATGATCACGAACATAAAAGCATACAACAGAAATTTTACTCCGCTTGCTGTAGGCCTTGCCCAGTCTGCATAAAAACCCTTAATAACAAAATTGCCTGTTGCTATTTCTTTTGCAAGATAGTCCACTCCCTTTACAATATACCTTGTTGCTATGTATATTACAATTATAGTCAATAACTTAGGTAGATAATGAAGTGCGCCATTTAGAATAGATCTTATAGGGGCAAGTGTCCATTGAATCAGGCTGTCTGCAATTCCTTTAGTCCAGGGAAAAATGCTGAATATTAAAGGGAGCGTGAGATAAAACACGAGAACTATAATAACGATGCGGACTATACGAAGTACGTTATAGGCGAAGTGTAGTTGCTTGTCGGGGTTCATAACGGCGTATCCCTGTACCTTAAGCCCTTTGAAGTAGCGCTCTTTCTTTTCGTTTATGCCTCGGCGTATTCGCCGGAAGATCCGATTGATGAGATATACCAAACCAACAAAAACGAGCAGTATGGCGATGAGCAGCCCAATTCTTTTCAGCAGGCTTTTCCAGCTATTGTCTTGCTGGTATTTATCTATGGCTGTGGAAATTGCCTGCAGGCGTGCCTGGGCAACAGCTGGCTTGTCCTGGTCCATCCATAATGCATCATCATTGGTAATGGTAGACAGGATGAGATCTCCATAGGTAATATCTATATTGTTTTCGTTGTTGATAGCTTGTAGAGAATCTTTAGAGAATAGCGGATCATCTGCTAGCTGTTTGATTTTATGTTCTGTATTGGCGGCTCTTTCGCTTGGAAGTAGGGGCCCGAGTTTATTATAGATAAAGAAAAGCGTATTGCCGAAGGGGGTAACGGGAATGCCTGTATTAGTGGCGCGAAGGCTCTTTATACGCTGGAGTTGCTGTTGTTTTTTCAGAGAATCGGCTAGCTGAAAAACCGCTAGTTTTTCCTGTAGTTCTTTTTGTTTTCTGAAATCATTGGAAGACTTGAGTGATTCGAGTTGTGAGATTAGGGCTTGTTTTTCAGCCGAATCGGCTTTAATGATAGAATCGGTCTCCCGTAGCCAGGCCGTGGTAATGACCAATTGGGTATCAATAGCTGACTGTTGTTTCGCTTTTAAACTATCTGCCTGTGCCTGGGCATTCCGTCCGAAAGAGCACAGTATGCAGGTTAATATAACGGTGCATAAGATTCTCATTCCCGAAGCTTTATCTTAAAGTACGGAAAATTCCTCAAGCGGAAATGGCTCCAGGCAATAAAAATCAGGAAATATTAGACCTAAAGAGAATTAGAGTGTAATAAAGTAATTAAAAATATTATTTAATTCATGATTCACAAATCATGAATTGTGAATTGAAACAATGATTGCCTTTATTGTATGACACAGCATAATGGTATGCGACCACAGGATATCGCCGTTTTATTGAAAATAATAATCTCACCTGGTAAATGGATGCAGAAGGATATTGCGGCTGCGCTTTTTTTGAGTGCAGCTGAGGTAAATAATTCTTTACAACGGTCTAAACTGGCCGAACTGATAGATAAAACTGGCCGAAAAGTTATGCGTAGAACGCTTTTAGAATTTATTCAGTATGGATTACCACATGTTTTTCCAGCGATTAGAGGGAGTGCTGCGAAGGGGCTACCGACTGCATATTCGGCGCCTATTATGTCAAAATTTTTCATCAGAGATCAAAGTGACAACCTGGTTTGGGCTGATCCAAAAGGAACTGTTAAAGGTGAATCCATAAGTCCATTATATCCGAATATTATTAAGGCTGCACTTCACGACCCGGAGCTGTATGAATTATTAATTCTGGTAGATGTGATGCGAGTTGGAAAGGTTAGAGAGAAGGAGGTTGCTATGAAATTGCTGAAAGAAAAATTTGACCAACATCATGCATGAAAACATAATACGGATTAAAGC
The DNA here is from genome assembly GCF_042263525.1 of Chitinophaga sp. Hz27. Lineage (NCBI taxonomy): Bacteria > Pseudomonadati > Bacteroidota > Chitinophagia > Chitinophagales > Chitinophagaceae > Chitinophaga > Chitinophaga sp. Hz27. The sequence goes on along the minus strand of NZ_JBHKFJ010000004.1, from coordinate 583,507 downwards.
AATAGCCAATATCCTGAAGAATCTACATCAACATTATGCTTTGTAGGAGGGGCTACCGTCTCCTTGTATGCTACCTCTCCGCTTTTATCGTCAAGTGTTCGGCCCACGGAAGATGTTGATATAGTGGTTGAGTTATTAACTTACGCTGACCACACCAGAATAGAAGAAAGATTGAGAGATCTGGGCTTTACGAATGATAGCGACTCTGGAGTTATTTGCAGGTATGTTGTACAAGGAATCATTGTAGATATAATGCCTACCAATTCAACAATCCTGGGATTTAGTAACAAATGGTATACAGATGGTTTGCGCAATGCAGTTAATTGTAAACTAGATGAGGAAACAGAAGTCCTTATTTTTTCGCTTCCCTATTTTTTAGCATCAAAATGGGAGGCTTATAAATCGCGTGGAGGTAATGACCTTCGAACAAGCAAGGATTTTGAAGATATGGTTTATATATTTGAACATATTGATGACTTCCCTACTCATCTTATTTATGGCCCGGACGTTGTTAGAAAATATTTAGCACAGGAGATAGGAGAAATACTATTAACTCCAGAATTCGAAGAGGGATTATACTGTCGGCAGGATCAGCCCCATATGGAGCTGATCCTGCCGACAGTATCCAGAAATTAATTTACAGCCTTGAATTGGAAATCAATATTATTCGATAACTATTACTATTTAACGATAGCAATATCTCCCCTTCTTCCCGTAAACTTAATTACAGAAATCCTCTAGCCATTATGGCTCCAGGCAGTAAAAATCAGGAAATTATAAAACCAGCAGCTTATTAAACCTTACGACCCAGGTACTGTGTGTAGTCTGGTAAAATCACTTCGTAATCCTCATGCATCAGAGGTGATGTCAGTAGAAAATCTGCGGTAGACCTATTATTGGCGATTGGAATGTTCCAAACAACGCCCAGTCGCAGGAGTGCTTTAATATCGGGATCGTGGGGCAATGCTTCCATAGGATCCCAGAAGAAGATGATCACATCCAGGGCGCCTTCAGCTACCAGCGCCCCTATTTGCTGGTCGCCACCAAGTGGGCCACTGAGCAGCTTACGTACAGATACATCCAGTGCCTGCTCTATCAGCTTACCAGTAGTACCGGTAGCATATAACTCATGGCGGCTCAGAACAACCTTGTTGTAAGTTGCCCATTCAATCAATTCGGCTTTCTTGTGATCGTGCGCAATTAATGCGATGCGTTTGCGTGCTTTCAGCGTTTTTACTTGTTGCATATCTTCTGCAAAAGTAGCATAGGAAAACAAATAAATAAATGTTGTTTTTTGTTAATATTATGTGAATCATTCCCTTAAATCATCTCCACCGCATAATTGACAGTGGTAAATATGCATTTATTCATTTGGGAATTCCTGACGGCCTTTTTGCGCGAAACGGAAATTTTGAAAGGATGATTTCGTATTGATTAAATAATGAATATAAGAGGAAGTCACGCGCCATAGCGAGATTGGCCGGTTTCTGCCATAAAATCGCCGTCTCCAATCAAATTTACCTATAACGATATTGTAAAATTCGATGGTTTAGATAGCCAATTTAGACCTGAGTCTGCGCTAAAAATGTTACCTTTGCCCGGTAAATATGGATAAAATGATTAAAACAGGAAATCCCATTATCAGCATATACACGGAAATGACGCCTAACCCAGAAACAATGAAGTTTGTTGCTAACAAACTTCTGTATCCTGGTAAAAGCATCGATTTTCCGGATGAAGCCAGCGCAAAACCATCTCCTTTAGCAGTGGAACTCTTTAGTTTCCCTTTCATCAGAGGTGTGTTTATCATGGCTAACTTTATCACGCTTACCAAAACCAGTGAAACAGACTGGAGTGATGTTATCCCTACTATCAAAGCCTTCCTGAAGGAATACCTGGAGGATAACCGTCCTGTTGTGAACGAAGAAGAAGTTGTTGTAACCAAGGCTACTGCCAGCAACACTGTGAGCGCGGATGACAGCGATGTGGTAAAACGTATTAAGGAACTCTTGGAAAACTATGTTAAACCGGCCGTAGAAATGGATGGCGGCGCTATCCAGTTCAAAGATTACCATGACGGTACCGTGAAACTGATGTTACAAGGTTCCTGCTCAGGCTGCCCATCTTCAATGATTACGCTGAAAGCCGGTATCGAAGGCATGATGAAGCGTATGATCCCTGAAGTGAAGGAAGTAGTGGCAGAAGCAGAATAAGCCATAGTTGAGTGAATGATAGTGTTAAATTGAAGCACAGTCCTCGTGACTGTGCTTTTTTATTTAATATTGTTATTTGGAGTCCTAAACAGAAGTAACAATGAAAGGAATTTTAGCCTGTGTCATGCTGGCCGCGGCCCTGCCAACTGCCGCCCAGAAAAAAAAAGTAGACAGTACTGTAGCCGTTATTACCTATGGTTATGTCAGTAATGGCAAACCCACCGGTGGCGATGGCCTGAAACTCGTTATAGACCACGGAAAAGCCCACCTCCTGCCTGGTGGCAAACCGCAAAAAGAACAACAATACCTCGATTACACAGACAACAGCACCTTACAAGTGCTATCGCTGTCCAACGGTGATGTATACACGCTGAAAAAACCTTTTAAAGATCACCCTCAGCCTGAACTACTCCCTGATACCGCCACCATATTGGGTCTTCCTTGTAAAAAAGCAAAACTCTTCGTAAGGTCCAATACCATAGAAGTATGGTATACCAACGCTGTCCAACTGAAAGGCACTCCCTTTCTGAGCTATGGTCCCAATCTGGGATTAATTTTACGCATCGTACGCAATGGCAATAGCGAAACCATCGCACGCAAAATTGAATACCGTAAAGTAACGCCACAAGAACTGTCATGGCCTGCAGCCTTAGGTCAGCAGGTAGATGATGCCGCTTATATGCGCGCTGTTATCGACAGCAGATATACTACACTCCCTATCTTCCAGAACGAACAAATCTCCTGGGGAAATAATAACGCCAATCCTGCTATCAATGAGCTGGACAAAACCTTCCACTTTGCTGGTGGCACCGTAATCGTAAAACGAGTGAAATTACCGGAGCCAAAGAAAGGACAGTCCCTCTTTGCAGAATTGGTGCAATACTCCAATGGCGACGCCTACGATCGTACTGGCTCTGTATTCATGATTCCAACTACTGGTGATACCTCCTTCCTTGATGGCCTTACAAAAGGTGTGGCTGCATTACCTGCCTTCCAGGATAGAAACGGCAAGAAATATCAAGGCATGGTTGCCACTTCGCACTATACGCCTACCCTCGAAATTATGCGCTTCTTCACACCTTTTGGTGTTCGTCAGTTCAATGATCAGGTGAAAATCAAAGGCTATAACTGGGCAGATTCCGTAATCTATAAACAGGATATCACTGAGCTCCAGGACGCCCTGCAAGGCGAAGTGCTGATTGGCGTATACATAGGCAACTATGATAAAGGCGGCCATAAAGTGAGTCTTAGCTTCAAATATTACCCAGCCGACGCCGACGCGGATACTACCGCCAAAAGCAAATGGGTGATGCCAATATTCAATACTACCAACGTAATGGAAATGGCCGGACAGGAATATGCAACCCTCTTTGATAAGGATAGTCTGACCGTTACGGTAAACATTCCTGAAGGACTTAAAAACTTACAGCTGCGTTATCTCACCACTGGCCATGGTGGCTGGGGAGGTGGCGATGAGTTCAACCCTAAAGAGAATGAGATTTTTATCGACAATCAACGTGCATATCATTTCATTCCTTGGCGCACGGACTGTGCTACCTATCGTTTCTCTAATCCGGCTAGTGGTAATTTCGGAGACGGATTATCCTCTTCAGACTTGAGTCGTAGCAACTGGTGCCCTGGCACGTTGAGTTCTCCTGTGTTTATTAATCTGCATGATGTAAAACCCGGGCTGCATACCTTTAGGGTGGCTATTCCGCAAGGAAAACCTGCTGGCACCAGCCAGAGCTTCTGGAATGTTTCAGGTACCCTGATTGGAGAGAAATAAACAGCCTGTTTAAAAATAATTGAGATGCGGAAGTGGTATTTAAGACTGCTTCCGCATTTTCGTTTTAATTTTAAGCCCATGAATGAGATTTACCAGGGCCTGTTGAATGGGTTTCACGAGATGACCGGATTAGAATTAATAGCAGTATTCTTTGCTGTTTTATCTGTTATCTTCCAGAAACAAAATAATATACTCGTATATCCTACCGGACTTATAAGCACTGGTATTTACGTTTACCTGCTGTCCAGGGAGCATTTCAAATTATATGCAGATGCTACTCTCAATGCTTATTATTTTATCATGAGCGTATATGGCTGGATTTACTGGGCCCGTAAAAAAGGAGCAACACAGGAGCATGTGAAAGTGAGTCGTGGTAACCGCCGGGAGCTATCCACTGCTGTATTGATCACCTTTGTTGGTTGGGGAATATTTTATTTTCTGCTGCGGAACTTCTCCGATTCTAATGTGCCGGTGATGGATGCTTTTGTATCTGCATCCGCCTGCGCGGGTATGTGGTTGCTGGCTAAACGTAAGCTGGAAAACTGGTTATTCCTGAATATCTCCAACCTGGTGGCTATTCCGCTGCTTGTTTATAAACATTTATATCTCACCGCCGCGTTAACGGTGTTTTTATTTATCATTGCCGTATTTGGCTATTTCAGCTGGAAAAAAGAAGTGGTGGCAAACGAAAGCGCACATTCATGAAGAAAGTAGTTGTTATTGGGCCTGAATCTACAGGCAAAAGCACATTAAGCGAATTCCTCGCCCGTTATTTTCATACGGCCTGGACGCCCGAATATGCGCGTGAATATATAGATCAGCTTAACAGACCTTATACACAGGATGACCTCCTGCACATTGCCGCCGGACAAGTACAATTAGAGCAACAGCAGGCGGAAAAGGCAGATAAAGTCCTGATATGTGATACCGACTTATATGTGGTAAAAGTTTGGAGCGAGCATAAATATGGCGATTGCGATAGCCGGATTTTAAAGATGATCGCTGAACAGGAATGTGACTTGTACTTGCTTACTGCAATTGATTTGCCATGGGAAGAAGATCCACAGCGCGAATATCCGGAACCGGAGATGCGCACTTATTTTTATAATATTTACAGAGATATTGTGATGCAGTCGGGTGTTCCATTTACGGATATCCGAGGAAGTTATACTGAGCGGGAAAACACCGCAGTAGCCGCTGTAAAGCAACTACTGCAAGATTAATTCTTTTTATCTGCAGGGGTAGGAATACCAGTAACCAATTCGTTGATATCTGGATCCGGAGCGATGTTGCGCATCTGGATCATGATTTTACGCTGGCGGTATACCGTGAATTTCGCCGGAGGATTTACTGTGTATTTGACAGGGTTAGGAAGACTAGCAGCAATCATGGCAGCTTCTTCACGGGTAAGACTGGCGGCGCTTTTATTATAGTATGCTTGCGCCGCTGATTCAAATCCGAAGATGCCGTCGCCGGTTTGGGCCACGTTAAGATAGACTTCCAGTATTCTTTTTTTACCCCAGATTTTTTCTATCATAAAGGTGAAATAGACTTCCAGCCCTTTTCTAACCCAACTTCTACCCTGCCATAAAAAAACATTTTTTGCTACCTGCTGGCTGATGGTGCTGGCGCCTCTTATTTTTTTACTGGTAGCATTGTGTTTCATGGCCTTTTCGATCGATTTAAAATCGAAGCCATCATGGTCAGTAAATAGTTGATCTTCGCTGGCTATCACCGCTAATTTTGCATGTTGAGAAATCTCATCATAATCAGCCCAGCTTTTATGTAATTTTTTATCAGTTCCCCATAGGCTAAACCAGCTGGAGATCTCTGTTATGGTGATAGGCGGGTTTACCCATTTCAATAGAACGATATAGGCAAATTGTGCAATAATCAATACCAATAATACTCTCTTCAATCTCCTCCACAATCTCGGAACAATTCCTTTAAGCTTCATCCAAGTAGGTTTAGAAAAATCCGCGGAAAGTTAGTAAGATAATTTGACATGCATTTTTGTTAAATTTGGGTATGCTCTTACAAGTACATCCGGATAACCCGAATCCGCGAAATATGAAGATGATTATTGAGTGTCTGAAAGACGGCGGAGTCATCATCTACCCTACGGATACTGTGTATGCGCTAGGCTGTGATATCACCCAGCATAAAGCGATCGAACGGGTAGCACGTATCAAGCAGGTAGATCCTAAAAAAGCCCAGTTCTCCTTCATCTGTTATGACTTAAGCCATCTGTCGGACTATGCAAAAAGTGTGGATACGCCCATTTTTAGGATGCTGAAAAAGGCATTGCCTGGGCCGTATACCTTTATTCTTAATGCAAGTAAACAGGTGCCTAAATTACTGAAGACGAAAAAAGATACAGTAGGTATCAGGGTGCCGGATAATAATATCTGCCGGACCATCGTAAATGATTTGGGGAATCCGCTCATGAGTACTACTCTTCCCATAGATGCTTATGTAGAGGAATATACAGACCCGGAAGTTATTTATGAGAAATTTGGTAGTCAGGTAGATATTGTGGTAGATGGTGGCCCTGGTGGAATCGCTTTTTCTACGGTGATAGATTGCACAGGAGATACACCAGAATTAATCCGTGAAGGCATCGGTAGTTTCGAGGCAATCACCTGATATTTATTGAATTGGACACTGTCAAATAATTTTGATTGACATCGTCAACTGAATAAGAATGTTAACAAAAAAGCCTTCTCAAATAGATTGAGAAGGCTTTTTTAATGCGTTAACGCAATGATTTATTTGATGCCGAGTTTCTTAGCGATATCAGCAGGTAGTGCTTTTTTGTTCACCATGTAGCTGGTGGTTTTGTACTGGAAGTAAGGCTCAGAAGCGTAGAAATAACCTTTACCGAAGTTTTCGGTACCCCATGAATTTTTCACACGGAAGTATTTTTTACCATTCTGATCTTTCACCAGACCTACGATATGCATACCGTGGTCGTCTTGTGTTTCGAAGTTGTCGAAAGCTTTCTGACGTACATCAGCGGTGATGGTTTTTTCCTGAACTGGTTCGAGGAAAGCATTTTTCTTTTCGTCAGCAGACATGTCATTCCAGTCTTTTTCAGGAACGATAGCCAGACCTTCTTTAAAGTTGAAGCCTTTTTCGCTAACATCAGCAGCCCAGGCGATGGTATAACCGTTGGTCAGTGCATTTTCAGCGATGTTGGTGAAATCGGTCATATCTACGTTGTATACTTTTTCCCAGTTCCAGTTATCTGGTACTTCCAGTACAAACTGAGAATTGTATGGGTGGTGAGTGAAGCTGGTGATCAGTACATAATCATCTGCGTTCAGGCCCAGTTCTTTAGCGAAAGACTGAGGAGTATAAGATTTACCGTTGTAATCGAATTTAGCAGGAGCATCACCCATATAAGCATTCAGCACACCGTCGAAAGCATTTTTCCAGGTAGGGTTGATGACGCCATTGGAGTTACCCAGTTCTTTTACCATGCTTTCCAGGAGAGATTCCATTTCAGCGTGGTTGTAAGTTTTCTGACGGTTACCATCATAAACTGTTTGTGGAACCAGACCATATTCACGAAGACAAAGGATATCATCAGGGAAACCACCACCTTCACCAAAGTTGGCTTTACCGTGCATACGCACGTAGTTGGTAGCTTTTAATGGGTACATTTTACGAACTACGAACATTTCGCTGAGGTTCAGGTCTTTACCTTTACCGCTGCGGAGCAATTCTGATTCGAGGAAGGACATGCCGGAGAAAGACCAGCAAGTACCAGTACGACCCTGGTTTTGAACATCGTAAGCATCCATGTTTTTGATAGTAGTAAACTGATACTTACTTCCCTCTACGTTGGTGGCGGTTTGTGCGAAGGCTGCAGTGCTGCAAAGCATAACAGCTCCCATCATCCAATTCTTCATGATGTATATTAGTCTAGATTTTGTAATTAAAGGATCAAATATAAGGTATAGCGCCTTTCCTGGCGGCTAAAAGTTTGATGAACGGAGGTTCGCCCTGACAGATATTAGATACCGTAATATGTTAAAATTGTTGTTGGTGCTGCTGTTGTGATTCGAAAATATCTCTCGTAATACGCCATTCCCAGAGCTCTTCGTTCTCTTTATTGGTGAAAGCCCCTACGAAAGACATACCCACTTTTTGTAATGTTTTTACGGAGGAATTGTATTCTTCTTCAGTATGGGCAATAACGCTGGTTACGTAATTGTGTCCAAAGGCAAAATTGATGAGCGCTTTGGCGGTTTCGGTGCCGTAGCCTTGTTCGCGGTAATCCGGGCTGATATCATAGGCTATTTCAACGACGCCTTCACTATTGGGTCGTCCTTTAAAACCTCCTGCCCCTATCAGCTCTTTATTTTCGCGGTGAATGACCATATAGAAGAACCATCCCAGTAAGGAGGGATCGTTCCTTAATTTATCGTAAGTGACGAGGATAACTTCCGGATATTCTATCCAGTTGTCGGAAATAGTTATACCTAACTGGTTAGCCAGTGCATCATTTCCCTGTAATAACAATTCAAAATGTTGCAGGGTGCACGGCAGCAATTGCAGGCGCTTTGTCAAAATCATGTTCGTAACGAGTAACAATTTGGGAATAAACGTTCAGGTTTTGGGATTCAATAAGTCAGGTAATACGATCAGATGAGGTATAAAAAATATACCAAGCCAACATCTGATCGTATTACAAATATGCTATAACTACTACAGTAGGTGTGCCCCTAGTGTGCTTCCAGCCAGTTGTTTCCTATACCCATCTCTGCTTCTACAGGGACAGCCAGTGGTAGGGCGTTTCGCATGCAATCAATAATAAGTGGTTTAATGATATCCACTTCAGAACGGTGCGCATCAAATACCAACTCGTCATGTACCTGGAGTATCATTTTTGATTTCAGATTACGTTCCTTAAAGGCTTTGTGAACAGAAATCATGGCCAGTTTGATCATGTCGGCAGCGGTGCCTTGTATCGGCATGTTGATCGCGTTGCGTTCAGCAAATCCTCTTACAACAGCATTGGAAGAATTGATATCTTTTAGCCAGCGTTTACGGCCCAGCATCGTTTCCACATAACCTTTTTTCTGCGCTGATTTAATTTGATCTTCCATGTACTGCTTGATAGCAGGATATTGTGCAAAATAGTTGTCGATAAGTGTTTTGGCTTCACTACGTGCAATGCCTAGGTTTTCAGACAACCCGAAAGCACTTACGCCATAGATGATACCGAAGTTTACACTTTTCGCATTACGTCGCATATCACTGGTCACTTCTTCTAAAGGAACATTATAAACTTTTGAAGCAGTAGCGGCGTGGATGTCTGTTCCGCTTTTGAAGGCTGCAATCATTTGTTCATCGCCACTGATGGCTGCAATGATACGCAGCTCTATCTGGGAATAGTCGGCCGAAAGCAATACATATTCCTCATTCCGTGGAATAAAGGCTTTGCGGATTTCGCGGCCTCTGTCTGTACGGATAGGAATATTCTGCAGATTGGGATTATTGGAACTCAGGCGGCCGGTCACTGCTACGGCCTGGTTATATGATGTATGAATTCTGTTAGTACGTTTGTTGAGCAATAACGGTAACGCATCTACGTAGGTAGATTTGAGCTTACTCAACTCACGGAAGATAAGAATATCTTCTACTATTTTGTGCTTGGAAGAGAGCTTCTGCAGCACATCTTCGCCCGTGGCATACTGGCCGGTACGTGTTTTTTTCGCTTTAGGGTCCAGCTGTAATTTTTCAAACAACACCTCGCCCAATTGTTTAGGAGAAGCTAGTTTAAAACGTACACCTGCCTGTTCATACACGCTTTCTTCTGCTCTTCTGATTTCTGTTTCCAGTTCTTTGGAATAATCAGACAGTGCTTTTGTATCGATAGCAATGCCTTCAAACTCCATATCAGTAAGTATTTTCGTGAGAGGGTTCTCCACTTCGTAAAATACTTTTTCTACTTTCTTTTCTGGCACCATTGGCAGAAACACCTCTTTCAACTGAAGGGTTACATCAGCATCTTCGGCAGCATAATCAGCCACTCTTTCTACGGCTACATCACGCATGCTAAGCTGATTTTTACCTTTGCCGATCAGCGTTTCAATAGAAACTGGTTCATAACCCAAGTATTGCGCGCTCAGGTAATCCATGCTACGACGGCCTTCCGGCTCTACCAGATAGTGGGCCAGCATTGTATCAAATACGGGGCCTTTGATTTCAAATCCCAGCCATTTCAGGATAATCATATCATACTTCAGGTTTTGGCCAATGAAGGTGATATTTTCATTATCAAAGAGAGGCTTAAATTCGTTCATAATAGCAATGGCTGCCTCTTTGCTGGCGGGCATCGGCACATAGTACGCTTCGCCTTTCTTCCAGGAAAAGCTCATACCTACGATATCTGCTTCATTCGGGTCTTTGCCGGTGGTTTCTGTATCAAAGGCAATTTCCTTTTGTTGCAGTAAATCAGCAATTAAAGCAGCACGCTTTTCAGGTGTGTCTACCAGCTGATAAGTATGTGGTGTATTATTGATATTTTTTTCAGGAGCCAGGAAACTGCTTGCACTACCTTCACTGAATTCTTCAGATGTAGCCACTGTTTCAGGGGCACTACCAAAAAGATCGGCTTGTACTACACCTGGTTTAGCTGGTGCTTCTGCGGCAACAACTCCACTGCTGGCAAAAGTATCGCCGAGGATACGCTTACCTAATGTCTTGAATTCCAGTTCGGTAAAGATGTCTGTCAATACTTCCCTATTATAATCTTTCAGGCAGAAATCTTCTTCATGGAAAGTTACAGGAACATCCATGATGATGGTGGCTAGTTGTTTGGAGAGCAATGCATTTTCTTTGCCAATTTTGATTTTCTCACCCATTTTACCACCAATTTTGTCTGCATTTTCCAGCACATTTTCGAGAGTCTCATATTGAGCTAATAGCTTCATGGCGGTCTTCTCTCCCACACCAGCAATTCCAGGGATATTATCCACTGCATCGCCCATCAGACCAAGGATATCTATTACCTGCGACACATCTTTAATCTGCCACTTATCGCATACTTCTTTAGGGCCCATGATTTCCTCTTTGCTGCCCATGTATGGAGGTTTGTAGATAAATACATTGTCACGTACCAGCTGACCATAATCCTTATCCGGCGTAACCATGTATACGGTGTAACCCGCATCAGCGGCTTGTGCGGATAGTGTACCAATTACATCATCTGCTTCATATCCGTCTACTTCCAGTAAGGGAATGTTGAATCCCTGCAGGATACGGCGGATATCAGGAAGCGCGTCCAGGAGGTCTTCCGGGGCATCTTCACGATTGGCCTTATAGTCGGTAAAAGTAGTATGACGTTCAGTAGGCGCATGCGTATCAAACGCTACGGCCATGTGAGTTGGTTTTTCTTTATTGATGAGATCAAGTAATGTAGTTGTGAATCCGAACTGCGCATTGGTGTTGCGCCCGGTGCTGGTCATGCGCGGATTTCTAATCAGGGCATAATAAGCCCTGTAGATCAATGCCATCGCATCCAGTAAAAATAGTTTCTTTTGCATCGCTAAACCTACGTGAATTAATTTGAATGTACAAAATTAAGGGATGCCTCTCAGTATTCCTTTAATGGAATTACAGGGAAAATTTACATTTGTTATCTGAAATCAATTGATATGAAAAAGATATACCATCTTTCTACCTGCGGCACCTGCAAGAAAATTCTCGAAGAAACACAGGCAGTACAGCGTGGATTTACATTACAAGATATTAAAAAAGAGAAAATAACCGAAGCCCAGTTAAAAGAAATGAAAGATCTGGCGGGTAGCTATGAAGCGTTGTTTAGCAGACGCTCTCAAAAGTACCGTCCAATGGGGCTTCACGAAAAGCAACTGACCGAGCAGGATTATCATGATTTGATCCTGGAGGAATATTCTTTCCTGAAAAGACCTGTAGCGATTGAAAATGGGAAGATTTTTATAGGGGCTGATGTTAAAAATATTTAATTCAGTTACAATAGGATATTTTCCGCCACCACGGCGGAGGGAAACGGCCAAAAAATAACGCGAGACTAACAGTCTCGCGTTATTTTTTGGCAGATGGGAAAGAATGCCGATGGAATATATAATTATTGGTTAAAGCGATTTAACAAAATCCTGCACCACCGCTTTATAACGATTCATATCCTGTTCATGCTGAAAGGATTTGAACTCGAACTTCGCTGCATTATACAGGGCTGTTTTCAGGTGAAAACTTTCCTGAGGCAAAGAGTAGAAGTATCCTTTTTCCATGAGATATTCACCGAGATAAACCTGCTCCGATTGTCCGGGCGTAGGCACCAGGATGGCTTTTTTATTCAACTTCACCAGGTCCATCAGGGTGGTGTAACCACTGCGACTCAGCACCATGTCCGATGCCAGCATCGCCTGATTTAACTCGGCGGCGTTCATGTGATTCACTTGTGTAACACCGGGTGCAATCTGCTCCTGCTGTGGAGTGCCAGGCTTTCCACTAACAATTAATGCAGTGATATTCAGGTCTTTGATCTGTGTAATGATCATTTTCTCGAGGTTGGAACGTTGTGGTTCCGGCCCGGAAATCAGTACCAGTAAATCGTATTTTTTCTGAACATTATCCAGTGGTTCGAAACGACTTAAGCAACCCAGGTAAGTGGTATGTGGTGGTAATTCGGCAGGATGCGCCAATTCTCCGGAAAGATTATTATCTCCGGCGAAATCAGGAATCCAGCAGGCGCCATATTTTTTTATAAAAGAATAGTTAATTTTTTGGAGCGTACGCTCAATCCAGCCACCAAAAGGTGTTTTTATCAGTAACTGGTGAGTAATGAATACAGTAGGGATGGATTTATGATATAATCCAAATCTGTTGTCAGATATAACTGCATCAATATCATGCTCTTTAACGATCTTTTTCAGCCAGCGTTGTTCGGATTTTACCCTGTTATAAATTTTAGGAATCTGCTGGATGATTTTTAGTCCGAAGAATTGCCCTTTCTGTGCATATTGGATACGATATCCAGGAAGCGGAAAGATAGTAATGTCGGGGAATTCCTGCTGCAGTAGCGCGGCATGTTTACCCTCCGCCGCAATAAAAACTTTGCATCCGGCGTTAAGCATTTCATGGATCAGAGGTATGTCCCTGGTGGCATGTCCAAGGCCCCAATCCAACGGTACTACAAGAATTTTTTTAGGTGAGAGGATTGTGGACAAATATTTAAATTTTTTTTGCGAATTTAGCTTAAATTACAAAAGGGCATTGTTAAGAAAAGGTAAACTCTGAGACTGGATTTTTTTATTAGATTAAGTATATAAACGTCAGTATGAATAAGATAAAATGGGTAGTAATTGTTCTTCTTTGTGGAAGTTTGGCGATGGAAGGTTGCAAGGTATTTAAGAAAAATGATTGCGGATGTCCCACCATGAACAAAAAAAGAATGCACTAACCCACTATCAACACGGCGGCAGTAAAGATTTAACCTTATCTTTTTTGGGTTATCCCATGAACACCTTAGCAAACAATATTTTCGGGGAAATTCAAATTTTTTTATGAAACCGGCAGATAGAGATTTATTGATCCTGCTTCACGAAGATAGGTACACAGAGCAACAAATTCAGTCTGCTGTAAGGCAGATCAGTGAGATGTTGTCGCTGATCGAAACGATGGATTATCTGTGTTCTGTTATCGAAGTAGCCAACTGTAACAGAAGTAAAGTTACCAGCAAAAGAACTGTGCTGGAAAAAGCAATTTCACGCAAGGCGCATAAGCCATTTGAATTCATTATTCATAAGAACTAGTTGCCAGCTTTTATCATTACTGCTGTCTGAAGCATTAATTATTGCCAGTACTTTAGTGTTTTGCTTTGATTCCAATTTAAAATTCTTGTTGTACGTTTGCCATCATTAAAAATCCTATTAACTGATGGCTGATTTTTCGCACCTGCAGGATTTTCTGAATCCTATTTCGAAAGCATTTCTTCATGATGACCAGGAATACGATGAATTCCAGGTTGGTGGCGGTATTGACGCGTATGAATCCAATCATATCCCTGATTTGGACGCTGCGGACATTATACTGCTTGGCGTTGGGGAAGAAAGAGGCAGCGAAACTAACCGCACTGGATGCAACGGTCCAGATGTTATCCGTCGTGAATTTTACCGGCTTTATCATTGGCACAGAGATATCCGCCTCGCGGATGTAGGCAACCTACGTAGTGGCGCTTTCCTCGCCGATGCCTATGCTGCCATGAAAACAGTAATCGGTGAGCTTATCGCTGCCAATAAAACCGTTATCATCCTCGGTGGCTCCCATGACCTTACCTATGCGCAATACAAGGCATATGCATCCCAGCAACTGATAATTGAAGCCACCGTAGCTGATGCACTCATCGACCTGCAAGAAAATTCAAGCCACCGTAACGAGCGCTTCCTCATGGATATGCTCACAGAACAACCAAATTACCTCCGTCATTATAATCACCTTGGGTTCCAAAGCTATTTTGTGCATCCACGAATGCTCGAAACTCTTGACAAGCTTCGTTTCGACTGTTTTCGTTTAGGCCGTATCCGTGAAAATATGGACGAGGCAGAACCCGTCCTGAGACACTCCGATATGTTCAGTATAGATGTCAATATCATTCGACATACTGATGCACCGTCCAATCACCTCTCCCCTAATGGCTTTAGCGGCGAAGAAGGCTGCCTGCTCACCCGCTATGCAGGCATGAGCAGCCGACTCACTACCATGGGCATCTATGGCTATCGTGCAGAAAAAGATAAAGACCATATCACGGCCATGCAAATCGCTCAAATGATCTGGTATTTCCTCGATGGCCGTGCTATCAAAAATAAAGAAGCCCTGCTCGAAAACAGAGATGCTTTCTGGGAATTTCATATAGCCTTCTCCGATATAGATACTGTATTCCTGAAAAGCAAAAAAACGGGACGCTGGTGGATGCAACTGCCTGACAGAGAGTTCATTCCATGCGCGTACAACGATTATCTGCTCGCATCAAATAATGAGATACCCGAGCGATGGCTGAGACACCAGGAAAGATTTTAATTATAAAGAAAAAGAGCTGCCAAATAGCAGCTCTTTTTCTTTATAACTTTTCGCAATTTTTAACCATTATATTGCCGGTATAATTCAGCAACTCTAAGCTTTAAAAATGCAGCCTTGTTATCTGTTGATATCATATCATCATCAAGACCCTGCATGGTGCTCTTGTGTAGCTTTTCCACGCGTTCGTCGATCTTCTTGAAATAGACATCTTTCTTAGCCTCCCACAATGATTGATCTTGTTGCAGACTAATCAGTGAAGCGCCATTTAATTGATTTAATAGTGATTGCATGGTGGCAGTTAAAACACTGTCAACAGACTGGTAATAAGCGTTTGCGCAGCTTGTCATATTGCTGCCTTTTGCAAGGCATTCCTGGTAGCGGTTTTCGATGGCTACCGTTGGGTCTTCATGCTTCTGGGCATACACAGATACGCAGCCAAATATGGCCAGGATAGGTAAAAGTTTTCGCATAGGGATATATGTTAGTATGTCTGGCGTAAAGATAAAAAAATAAGAGAGCCGTAATAATTATTACGACTCTCTTAACTAATATTTATTACAGACGGTAATCCTTACTGTTTAGCGCCAACAGAACCGGTGCAGGTTTCTCCTGGCGGAAGTCCGTTTATCCATATCCGTAGTGACTCCATCCGTTGTGTAGTAAGCTCCGTCAGATAGTTAGCCTTGCAAACGGGGAACATACTACCATAGCTCTTTGCCGGCTCTGGAAACATCATCTCTACCTGTGCATCTCTGAATTGAATCCACAGCCTTTGCGCTACCTTCATATTTTCGATGAACTTTTTATTGGCAGCATAATCTTTCTGAATAAGCTGATATACTTCATTGAGCTTCTTGTCTGCCTCTCTATAAGCCTCATTGGCTTTACGGTTCATCTCTCCTTGCGTTTGTGCAAAACCTTTGCTGGCAGCAACTATCAGCAACAGACATATCAGGAAATGTTTCATAAGTCAGCCGGTTATATCACTACCAATTCATAGAAATCTGCAGGAGAATAGTACTGTTTAGCAAGATGCTGCAGTTCTTCTGCGGTAATTGTTTTGATAGTATTGATATTGTTATAGAAATAATTTTCGTCCAGATCGTTGAGTATCAGGTTTTTCCAGCGTTGGATAATCTGGAATGCACCATCCAGGTCACCGAGGATAGAGCCTATCATATAGTTCTTCACCAGGTCCAGTTCTTCCTGGGGAACAACTTCCTGTTGCAATTTTTCTAGTTCTTTATAAATCTCTGTGATGGTGGCTTCACAAACATCTCTTCCAGCTTCTGTCTGGATATTGATAGCGCTTACCTGTCTAAAATTGTATAGCTGGGCGTGAATACCATAAGTATATCCTTTTTCTTCACGGATATTACTCATCAACCTGGAGCCAAAATAGCCGCCAAGAATGGTATTTAATACCAACATCTTTGGAAAGTCGGGGTGGTAGCGGTTAGGAAAAGGACGAGCTACGCGAACGGAACCCTGTACACCATTTTCATCATTGAAGATGCGGAATTTCTTCTCTTCTGCTGGTTGAATCGGCAGATCCAGTTTTGTGAGATGAGATTCGCCATTCCATTTGGAGCTACCAAAATAATTATTCAACAGATCGATCATATTGGCAGGCATATGGCCAGCCACAAAGATGCGGCAGTTGTTATAAGTGTAATGTTTCTTATAGAAGCCCTGGAGCACTTCTGTCTGTAAGGCATCATAACCCATCATCGTGCTTACACGGCCATAAGGATGGAATTCTCCAAAGAGATATTGATCAATGAACCTGTTTGCCACAAAATCGCATTTCTGGAGGTTTACGGCCAGTCTTTGCTTCTGATTTTGCTTATAAATGTTCAGCTCTTCTTCAGGAAATACAGGGTCTAAAATGACTTCCTGCATAGTAGGCAGCAACTCTTCCACATGTTTGGTCAAACAATGAAGTGTATAAGTCGCATTCTCGTGATAAGTATTTCTATTCAAATATGCACCGTAATATTCGATACTCTCGTTTATTTCAAGAGCTGAATGTTTACTGGTACCGTTTTTCATGAGAAAGTTGGTTGCAAGTGCAACCAGGCCCTGACTTTCATACCAGGTGCCTGCTGGAAATACCAATTCCAATTGCAGGGTTTCCTGCTCATCAGATTTTACAACATATACCGGTATGCCGTTGTCTAACGTGAATTTCTCATAAGGTTTCAAACTCAGGTCAAACTCAACAGCATCTTTTATTGGAGGAGCAATACTTCTGTTCATCTTCTGATATTTTTAGCCGTTTCTAATAGGAATTAATGCTGTATTAGTTTTCGGCGTAGTAGTAAATAGTATTGGAGTTATTTTCGTTGAAGATCATCTGCGCTTCGCGATGAAGATCTTCAGTTGTTACCGCTTCATAATTTGCAAATTCCTTGTTCATCATGGAAGCATCTCCCAGCAATTCATAAAAAGCAAGATTATTTGCTCTGTTGAGCAAACTCATATCTTCAAATGCCAGCATGCTTTCAATACGGTTCTTCACCTTTTGAAGTTCTCTTTCAGGAATGATTTCCTGCTGGATTTTTTCCAGTTCAATGAGTACTGCTTTCTCAGCATCTTTCATCTTCACACCTTTTACCAGCTTGCCTTCTATGCTTAATAAGCCGGCATCCAGCGTACCGAAATGATAACAATCAATATTGCTGAAAAGCTTTTTCTCTTTCACCAGTACCTGGTTTAAGCGGGAGGATCCACCACCACCAAGGATATCGCTGATCAGATCTGCGGCATAATATCGTTTGTCTGAACGAGGCTGGATATGATAAGTTTTATACAACGCATCCAGTGGTACATTCGCTTTTATTTCCAGCTTATGTGCTTCCTGTTGTGGAGGTTCCACCGGAAGGATTCTAACATATTTTTCACCGGAAGGAATATCGCCAAACCATTTCTCCGCAAGCGCTTTGGCTTGTTCTGTAGTAATATTTCCTGCTACTGCAACAATCGCATTGACAGGGCAATAATGTTTAAAGAAAAAGGCTTTTACATCTTCCAGTTTGGCATTCTCAATATGCGACAGCTCCTTACCAATGGTCATCCAACGATATGGATGTGTAGAATAAGCCAGCTCGCGCATTTTATGCCACACATCACCGTAAGGTTTATTGATATAATGTTCTTTAAATTCTTCGGATACTACTTTGCGTTGCACATCCAGGCTTTTCTCTGTAAAAGCCAGGGACAGCATACGGTCGCTTTCCAGCCAGAAAGCGGTCTCAATATTCTCTGCAGGTAAAGAAATATAGTAGTTGGTCAGATCACTGGTAGTATAAGCATTGTTTTCACCACCAGCCATTTGTAATGGTTCATCATATTCTGGAATATTGATAGATCCGCCAAACATCAGGTGTTCGAATAAGTGGGCAAAGCCCGTTTGTTCAGGGTTTTCATCCCTTGCTCCTACATCGTACAGCACATTCAGAACAGCCATAGGAGTGGTATGGTCCTCATGCACAATGACACGCAGTCCGTTCGATAAAGTAAATTTATTATAATGAATCATAAGCCAATTGATAGTTGTGTATACAAAGTAAAGATAATTCCTGATAGGTAACCGTACTACTACCTATTCAATAAATAGTTCCTGCTTGGCGTAATTGATGGTGAGTATATAATGTTTCCATACATCATACCCCAAAGCGCCGGACATTTCAATAAAAGCACCTACGTCGTCCACATCTTTACAATAGCTGACAGGGATATTGTTCATTATCTTCCCTGCCATTTGCAATTGTGGAACTTTACTGTTGATATAATACAGCACTTTAACCATGTCCTGTATTTTATCAGTATTGACGGTAGACAGTGTGGTATTCAATTTATATTTTTCCACATATGGCCAGTTAAAAAGTATGCCATAGTCGCCGCCGGTAATCACATGGTAATGTCCAAGCAGTGTGGTACCATTGGGTAACTTAATGGTAGCATCCACAACCGGGGTTGTATAATTTAGCTGAAAGTGCAGCAGCTGTCCGGCGGTGTTGACCGGGGTGTTGCCATTTTGATAAAATGTCAGCTGCTTATTTTTATAATCTATTTTGACAATATAAGCTTTCATCAAAGCTACGCCAATAATGCCATCTACCGCTATTCCGTCACTACCCATCTGTTGTAAGTCTTCCAGGTAGGCCGTCAGGAAAGGCATTCGCAATTCCTTTATATATAGTGCATTGATTGTTACTACCGGAACTTGTACCATGGCATTGTTCATACCACTCATGAAGGCTTGCCTGTTACTATTCAATTTCAGTTTTTCGGCAGTGCGTATATTCATTACCGTTACCTCTGCCCCACTATCGAATACAAAGTGTAAGGTATCATTACTACCAGACACTGTAACAGGAATAACCACCTGGTTGTTGACCAGGGTAAATGGAATTGTTCCTGCTACTTTTAAACTCTTGGTTTCCGCTGTGGTCTTTCGCTGTGCGCTAACAGTCTGACAGGCAGCGGCTAATACTAAAATCCCTATAAGTCGCCACATGCCACAAATAACGTTAAAGAATACTTTTTATTGGCAATTTTTTTAGTGCCAGGTCATTATCACGCTTGATGATAATATCAGCCCTGGAGCCTATGTTCTTAAGTAATTCCCTGAACAGTGGAAGGTTTGCTCCCATATTGTTATTGACAGAGATAATGATATCTCCCTTTTTGAATCCTGCTTTTTCTGCCGGAGAGCCTTTAATAACATCGGTTACCTCCACCTGCCCATCAATGAGATAGATTATCAGCCCTGTATAGGAGTAGTCAAAAATATCTCTGTAATGGGTATTAGGAAGCAGGTAAATCTCTTTAGTACCGTAGTTAAGCGTTAGATTGAACCTGCGTAATAGGTCATTGCCAATCATACCACCCAGATATGGATAGGAAGTTACGTTGTAGATATCATCGAAAAGATAGGTAGGTACATTTCTGAAAGCAAAGTTACCTACACGAAATTCAGAGATGGTAGTAAGTGTCATGCTCATTCTTCCGCCGAGGCCCTGGGCTTCGGTTTGTATCATTTTCTTTCTCCTTTTTTTATCAGAAAAGACACAGCTGTCATTTACAAATTGATTAGATAGGAGTAAACACATACCGGCGCCGGTGTCGAAGTAAAAACGGTTGCTGGTATTGCATTTGCCGTTTTTTACAGGGGAGGCGAGCAGTGGGATCTGTGTGAGCGAAGGTTTCAATAATTGGCCTCCACGTGGATAGTTATACTTTCCTTGCGTATAGATGCCAATTTCTTCGGTGTCATAATCAACGGTAACAATGTACCGGCTTAGTAGTCCATAGCCGATAATGCCATCTATCTGTAGCCCATATACCTGGCTTATCAGCTCATAGTCATTGACGTGAAAATCAAGGCTGTCCACCTCCAGATTAGGTAGTAACAGGGATTGGTCCATTACAAAAGACACCTGTTTGGTGCCGGCAAGTCCTTTTACCGTTTTATCAGTAGGGATAGGCTTTAGGCCAAGATGCACGCAGGTAGCTGTATCCAGCGAAATGCCTGCGCTTCCGGTATCAAGGATGAATTGTAAGGTATCTGGATATCCTTTTAGCTGTGCCTGGATGACAACCACTCCGCCGTAATATTGTTTGAACTTGAAGCGGGTAATGAGTGTGGCATTGCGGGAACTGCTGTCGCCAGGAGGCAATAGGAGGCGTAGATCGTCAGCATTGAACGTGGTTGCAGTGGCATGCTGGCAAGTAAAGGCTGTTCCTAATATCAGCAAAATGCGTAACAGAAACGGTTTTAACATGTTGGGGATAAATAACGGGTATCGTATTGCTATAAATTTAACATTTAAAACGGTTCGTATGAAATATTTTTATTAAGAAAGAACGATATCCGGGAATTAACTTATTCATCACTTAAATATATCCAATTACACTACCTTTGTTTCCGTTTAGCCGTCAACTTTTAAGGAAAGCAAAATGGAACTACAGGATTTATACAAAAAGGCGCAACAATTTGAATTTCTGACTGCAGAAGAAGGAGTATTCTTATTTGAAAATGCACCACTGGCAGAGCTGATGCAGATTGCCAATGAGCTGCGTAAGCAGCAGGTGCCCCATGGCAAGGTTACCTGGCAGATAGACAGGAATGTGAATACGACCAACGTATGTACTGCCAATTGTAAGTTTTGTAACTTCTATCGTATCCCGGGGCATCCGGAAGCGTATATTACCGATATCGAGGAATATAAACGCAAGATAGAAGAAACACTGAAGTATGGCGGCGATCAGCTGTTACTGCAAGGTGGTCACCACCCAGAACTGGGCCTTAGCTTTTATGTGGACCTGTTCAAACAACTCAAACAGCTTTACCCTAACCTTCGTTTACACACCCTCGGCCCCCCTGAGGTTGCACATATCACCAAACTGGAAAAAAGCACCCATATTGAAGTACTGAAAGCCCTGCAGGAAGCAGGTATGGACAGTCTTCCAGGTGCTGGTGCTGAAATCCTCAATGATCGTGTTCGCCGCCTGATCTCTAAAGGTAAATGTGGTGCACAAGAGTGGTTGGATGTAATGCGTGCCGCTCATAAACTGAATATCGCCTCTTCGGCTACCATGATGTTTGGTCACGTAGAAACCGTGCTGGAACGCTTTGAACACCTGGTAGACATTCGTCAGGTACAAAGTGAAAAACCAGAAGGTCACTATGGTTTCACTGCCTTCATTCCTTGGACCTTCCAGGATGTAGATACCCTGTTGGCGCGTATCCGCGGTGTACATAACATGACATCTTCTGAAGAATATATCCGCATGATTGCAATGAGCCGTATCATGCTGCCTAATATCAAAAATATCCAGGCCTCCTGGCTGACTGTAGGTAAGCAGGTAGCACAGATATGCTTACACGCTGGTGCAAACGACTTCGGATCTATCATGATTGAAGAAAATGTAGTAAGCGCTGCAGGTGCACCACATCGCTTCACTTACCGCTCTATGCAGGAAGCTATCCGCGAAGCAGGTTTTGAACCACA
Organism: Chitinophaga sp. Hz27; assembly: GCF_042263525.1. NCBI lineage: Bacteria > Pseudomonadati > Bacteroidota > Chitinophagia > Chitinophagales > Chitinophagaceae > Chitinophaga > Chitinophaga sp. Hz27. The sequence continues at coordinate 561,419 of NZ_JBHKFJ010000004.1, read as the reverse complement.
GCTTCGCACACAGCTGTATCAATTCAGAGAACTGCCAGCAACCATCGAAGAGCAGGTAATCAACTACTAACAAACATATTTTTTGCTGATATTAAAAGCAGGATTTCCATAACGGAAATCCTGCTTTTTTATTTTCTTTAATCAGATTCTAATTTATTCATTTACAGTTCATTAACAAGTCTAAAAATATTGTTAAAACAGTCTCTCAAATGTTACAATTCCTGTCTTTCTACGTCTAACAAATACGAACAAAAATCAAGGAGGGAATATGAAAAAGCTGGGTTTAATGGTAGCCGCACTGGCAATTCTTGCAACGACGGCATGTACAAGCACAAAGGTTACTTCTTCATGGAGAGCTAATAGTGCTCCTCAACTGCAAAGAGATCAAAAGGTGATGGTAATTGCGCTGGTTCCTCAACGAGACCGCACATTACGTAGCCAGATGGAAAACTACACTGTTGCTGAGTTCAGGAAGAAAGGATATAATGCTGTTTCTGCATTGCAGGAATATGGTCCGGATGGATTTACTAATATGGGCGAAAAACAGGTAGTGAACATGTTAAAAAGCAGTGGCGCTAACCAGGTATTAACAATAGTAATGGTAGATAAAGGAAGAGAAAGACAATACGTTCCAGGCACCATGTATGGTAATCCATATCCTTATGGATACTACGGTTTCTGGCCTTACTATTCTATGTGGTACGGCAGGATGTATTCTCCTGGATACTTTACCGTTAATACCAAATACCAATGGGAAGGTAACCTCTACGACTTACAGAGTGGTCAGCTGACTTATTCTGTTCAGTCTAAATCTTTCGATCCTCCTACTACCGAAAGAATGGCGGTGCTTTATGCACAACAGGTAGTAAAGGACATGGCCAAACAACAGTTGCTGGCCAACAGATAAGCAATCATTTTTAATGAAAAAGCGGGAACATTTTAATGTGTTCCCGCTTTTTTGTATGTTTATTGCTTTTATTCCTGCTATGATAGAGATTCCAGTTAATGATAAATTGTACTTAAGACAACTGCAACCACAGGATGCACCATTCGTATATCATCAGCTGGACATCTCCCGAAAAAGTCTTCGCAAATTTCTCCCCTGGGTCGATTATAATACAAATGAAGAACATTCGCTTCGTTTCATTCAGTTGATGACACGCAAAACAGAGGAACAGGAAGCCGTTGCTTTAGGCATCTGGTATGAAAATAAATTCTGTGGTGTCATTGATCTGCATAATTGGGAACACCAGTTACAGAAGGCTGAAATCGGCTATTGGCTGGGTACTGAATTCCAAGGCAAAGGCATTGCTACTGCAGCCAGTAAAGCGCTTATCAGCTTCGCTTTCACTAAACTTAATCTGAATAAAATCGAGATAAGATTCGTGCTTCAAAATGAAAAGAGCGGCAAAATCCCTATCAGACTTGGTTTTTCCAAGGAAGGCATTCTGCGCGATAGCGCCAAACTACATGGCCAGTTTGTGGACATGGTCATAATGGGCATTCTGCGCGAGGATTGGCACCACTAGTACTATAGTTGCTTTGCAGCAGTGGAAGCGCGTACACGGCTATTCTTCTTACCATAACCAAAATAGATTACCATACCAATCGCCATCCAGATAATCAGTCGTAACCAGGTATCCAGCGGCAATGAGACCATCATGGTCAGGCAGGAAACAATGCCAAGTATAGGTACAACAGGCACCCATGGCGTGCGGAAGGCGCGTGGTGCGTCAGGCATGGTATAACGCATAATCCATACGCCGGCGCAAACAATTACAAACGCTAATAAAGTACCTATGCTGGTCATCTCTCCCACTACTCTTAATGGCACAAATGCAGCAAACAAACCTATAAAGACACAAAACAGAATATTTGATTTCCATGGTGTACGGTAACGGGGATGGATATCCGAAAATATCTTAGGCAATAATCCATCTCTGGACATCGCATAGAATACGCGTGATTGTCCCAATAAATCCACCAGAATTACCGACGTATAGCCGACGATGATAGCCAGGAGAATTGCTTGTCCCAGCCAATGATATGGCGTATTTGCAATCGCAATGGCTACAGGAGCGCCGCTATCTTTAAATGCGGTATATGGCGCTAAGCCTGTCATTACGTGTGCAAACAAAATAAACAAGACAGTACAAATGGCAAGTGATCCCAAAATGCCAATAGGCATGTTTTTACGGGGATTTTTAGTTTCCTGTGCCGCGGTGCTGATGATATCAAAACCTAAGAATACGAAGAATACAATACCGGCGCCGCGGAAAATACCTGAGATGCCAAATTCACCGAACTTGCCAGTATTAGGTGGTATATATGGCGTGAGATTCGCGGGTTGGATGTACTTCCAGCCAAGGGCAATAAATACTAATACCACGCCTACTTTCAAGGATACTACTACAGCATTCCAGATGGCAGAACCTTTAGTGCCTCTGATCAATATCAGCGACATTAATACGACTACCAGTGCTGCCGGCAGATTGAGTATACCACTGATTTGCGCGCCGCTTTGTGCCGTGAAGGATTCGAAAGGTGAATGCAGCCAACGTTCTGGCAGGTATATGTTGTAATTGGCAAGAAATTTTACGAGATAATTAGACCAGCTGATTGCTACCGTTGCCGCACCCACAGAGAATTCCAGTACCAGATCCCAGCCGATGATCCAGGCAAATAGCTCACCCATAGTGGTATATGCATAGGTATAAGCGCTGCCAGCAACGGGTATCATGGATGCAAATTCAGCATAACAGAGTCCAGCAAAGGCGCAACCTACCGCTGCTACTATAAATGATAACGTCACTGCCGGGCCGGCGTGATTGGCTGCTGCAAGTCCTGTCAGCGAAAATAGGCCGGCGCCGATGATAATACCCAAACCTAGCATTACCAGTTGAAACCCATTAAGGGTGCGCTTTAAGGAATGTTCTCCTTCATCAGTAGATTCCTGGAGAAGCCAGGAAAGCGGCTTTTTATAATATTGCTTCATTTATATTATCCTACTGTTTTTGTGGACTAATGGCGGCAAAGGTAAGGTTGAGGTATTAACAAACAAAATAAAACATCCGTTCGTACAGTATGTTCGAACGGATGTAATTGATATTTAGGAAGATGATGATTAGGAAATATCGCAGATATGAACGGCAGTTTTCAGGGAGGCCAGTTTATCCGTGTGTTTAGGGATAAATTCCTGTGCTACGTAACCGGTAAAGCCGGTTTCATAGATAGCTTTCATGATAGCAGGATAATAGAGTTCCTGTGTTTCATCGATTTCGTTTCTGCCAGGAACGCCGCCGGTATGATAATGCGCAATATACTGGTGATTATCTTTTAGGGTACGGATCACGTCTCCTTCCATAATTTGCATATGGTAGATATCGTACAGTAATTTAAAGTTCTCAGAACCTACTGATTTACAGAGTTCTACTCCCCAGTTGGTGTGATCACACTGGTAATCGTGGTGATCCACTTTACTGTTGAGTAATTCCATTACTAGGGTAACGTTTTTCTTTTCAGCATAGCTGAGAATGCGTTTCAGTCCAGTGGTGCAGTTTTCGATACCTTGCTGAGCGTCCATTCCGTTACGGTTTCCAGAGAAACAGATCAGGTTTTTGAAGCCTGCTTTGGCAGTCGCGTCGATGTATTGTTTGAAATATGCCTCTAGTTTCTCATGGTGGGCCGGATTGTTGAAACCTTTGGTGATACCCCAATCAGGACCATTACTGGCCACCATGGCGCAATAAAGATCATTTTTCTTCAGGATATCGAAATCCTTCGGATCTACGAGGTCAATAGAGGTAATCCCTATTTTCTTAGCGGCTTTGCAGAGATCATCCAATGGAATTGGATAGCACCAGGAGCAAACGGAATGGTTAATTTTTCCTTTTAGTTTTTCTTCCATAACGTTTTCGAGGGCAGATACTCGATTAGCCAGGGAAGATATGGCGGTAGAAGCCACAGCCATGGTAGCAACTTTCTTTATCATATCGCGGCGTGAGTTTTTCTGAGGCATAATAAGTGTTTAAAATACGGTTCAAGTTAACAGAAATAGATTTGAATTGCAATAGCACTGCAATTGCAGTGACAGAAAATCTTACTGAAACCTGAATTTTATCCTTTGATGTACCTTTGTAGAGAACATTTTTTCATTTTGGTCGGTTATTTGTTTAAGTAAGAGAAAAAGAAAAAGCGGAGGTTGACATGGATAAAAAATATACTCCCAACTTATGGATCTGCATTGTAATGGATCTTCTGGGCTGTGCCAGCTATGCCATCCCGGTTTTAGGTGAAGTTAGCGACATTGTTTGGGCACCTGTATCTGCCTTTATTTTTTACCGCCTTTTTGGTGGTCCCCTGGGGTCTTTTGGTAGTGTTTTTAACCTGATGGAAGAGCTGTTCCCCGGAACGGATTTCATCCCTACATTCACGATTGCCTGGGCGATCAGAAGAATTACGGCACCTCATTCAAAGCGTATGGTTTCACCGGTACAAAACATTTGAAAGTAAAAAGTGCTGGTCTCTATTCAATAAAGACCAGCACTTTTTAGTTTCAAAAAAAATTAGTTATTGCCGTAATATTTTAAATGACCCGGAAATAGGTACCTGTTGGGCAGGTATCCCTGAGCTTGAATCAGCGGGTTGCGTAATTGTACCATTCAGGCTTCCAATAATATAGTCTCCTTTATTAGCCGTCTGCGTAATACTCACCTGCACATTAGGATTAGAATAATAAACATTATCGATGCCTATACTCAAAATGCTTGGGGTATGTGAGCCAATACCAATATTATCCATTATCCAGTATACCGATTGTCTGCCTGTTTTTCTGTCGATAGAGAAAGTATAATATGGGGGTGTGTCAAACATTACCATTGAATCGGCAATGCTATTATAGGTATAGGTTTTATTTCCTAAGATTAATGAAAACGATCCAAACTGAACCTGATCACAGGCCTGAAGGTTACGGATAACTACACCAGACGAAGCAAGTATAGTTGTCGTAGCTGCTTTACTTGCATCCAGGTCAGTACCTGTAATCGTTACCTCTTCTTCATTGTTATTACAACGTAGAATGGAGACCTGATATGTTCCATTTTGTAAATTGGCCAGATAGGTAAGTCCTTCTAGTTTTAAGGTTACAACGCCATTGGCTATCGGCTTGTCGTCACAAGCTGTGAGCTGACCTTTAATGAAAAGAATATTAGCTGTTGATAAAGTAACGGCAACGGTACCGAGGTCAATATCTTTTGTAAAAGGCCCTATCTTGGAAGTATAAACAACATCTTTACACTTATCATAAAAGGTTATAGTCAATGGTTCATTAGAAGGCACGAATCCTTTTACTGCTCCTGCTATATCCGTTGTGGCATATGCGCTGCTACCATCAGGGCGTGTAATATAGACGCTCATGTTACCTAATGACCCTCCGTTGACATCCTGGAAAGTGGCCTGGAAATTAACCATAGAGAACTGAGCATCACAATTCCAGAAAGAAAAATGTTTTACTGTGCCTACATAACTATTTCCGGATTTAGTTGCTTTTCCTTCTTCTTTCCATAAACCATCGGTTTCATCAAAATGCCATAAAGGAATAGTTGCGGGTGCAGATGCCTGTAAGCCAGCAGGGATCGTCATTTTGAAGTTGACATCCTGCTTTCCGTCGAGGTGAAGCTTTTCACCGTTTTCTCCCTGCAGTTCTAACGCCATCATGCCATAGGATTTTAAACCTACTTCCTCATTGTTGCTATTGACAGCGCGGAGATCACCTGGAAGCTGACTGGCAAAGTTTACATCTTCCGGATTAATCGGTGCATAAATCAAAGTGGCTTTACCAGCATAGGGCTGGTTACTCGCATTTAAGACCTGGTTGGCAGTAAAGGTAAATTGTGCGTTAGAAGCAGTGATAGTACCACCCTTGTTTGCATCAAATGTGCCGGCCGATTTTTTGGGAAGCAGCTGAATTTGTACAAACTGAATTTTTCCTGCGCCACTTACTTTAAATGTTCTGAACCCATTAAAGTAGCCGTCTTTTTTCACGAAAGCCACTGCTGCAGCTTCTTTCATATCAGCTTTTGAAATCAGAAAAACACCATTTTGATCAGTGATGGCAGAACCGTTGCCACAGCTCACTGCGGCGCCGGATACCGGCTGATTTTTTTCATCCAGCACAATGCCCTGAACTCCGGCATTGATTTGTTTTGTAGGAATGGTTGATACGGGTGTTTCGGTATAATCCGCTGGAATAGACTCTTTGTTACATGCTGTAAAAACGAACAGACAACATGCCACAGCGATTTGCTTAAACTTACTCATAGGTAAAGGGTTACATTTTGCGCAAAGCTAAAGGTTTCTATTTATAAATTTATTTTATCGAATAATTACTTGCTAATAATCAATTACTTATAAACAAAACAGGCTGCCTCAACTTCTCGAGACAGCCTGTTCGCCTATAGTGATCTTATAATTAGAAACCTCTGTAACCACCACCGCCGCCGCGGCCACCACCATTCTGGTACATACGCATGTTTCTATCCATATCCCTTTGCATTTTATCGCGGTTAGAGTTCTGGCTCTGACCTCCAAAACGATTCAGGAAGTAGGTAAAGCTTAGCATAAAGTACTGCTGCAGCACATTTGAGCGGGAGTCTTTAATATAGTTGTCAGTTACTGTTCTGGATACTGCTGCATACTGATGCAACAGATCAAACGCCTGGAACTTAATCAGTCCCTGTTTCTTTGCGAATACATATTTAGCAACATTCGCATTCCATAAGGTAGATGTCAGGTTATTACCGTTAGACAATCCTGCGTTCATAGTATAATTGATATCTGAACCAATCATGAAACCATGTGGGAGTGTAACGTTTACATCGCCGTTAACACCATAATTTACATAATTACCGTTGGAAGATTTGGTAACGGAATAACGGGTAATATTATACGAAATATTTGCGCCAGCGGATAAGTCCAGCCACTCTTTCAGCATGAAGCTCACGTTGGCGCTTTGTCCGAGTATAATCGTGTTATTGAAATTTTTCAACGCATTGTTGATAGAAACGTCACGGCTATACGAAATGTTGGTAGCGGTATTCAGGTTCTGTCCTGGTGTTTTAGACAGTGGAATTGAATTATGCATCATGCCACTGAAGCTATAATAACCATTTACGTTTACAGGCATGGTAATCGTTTTACCAGTGGTCGAATCGTAATTGATGGCATTGATGATTTTGTTGCTACCAAAATTACTGGTGAGCATCAGGAATGCTCCTCTAAAGGTGTTTATGTTAAACGTGTTGTAGTTAACAGTAATCGTGTTATTGAATGCGGGTTTCAGATTTGGATTCCCCTGTTGAACATACAATGCATCACTATTGTCTGGCACTGGTTGCAATTGCTGGATAGTCGGCTGCGAGGTGTTACCATTATAGTTAATGCGAAGTCGTTTGTTTTTAGAGAACGTATAATTGAAATTCGCATTAGGCGAGAAATTCACTGTACGTTGTGTGATCAAACTATCTTTCAGCGTTCTATAGGCGAATGTACTGTTATCAAGACTATTAAATAATACATTCAGACCAATTGCATAATCATATTTCAGCTTCACCGTTCTGATGGCGAGACCTGCTTGTTGATTGATGGTATTATTAGTAAAGATGTTGCTCAGCGAATCATTCCTTTTAGTATAACCCATCTTGGAACTATCGTAATCGTAGGTATAACGCTCACTGTAGCTATGGTATTTGTTGATGCCATAGTTTACTTCCAGGTACCTGTCTTTGGAGAGAGGCTCTGAATAAGTAAGGTTTGCGCCAAGCGTTTTACTGTAGCTATCGGTAGTGTTTTCCTGGTTATAGGAAGAATCTTTTCTAATGTTATCATTCAGGAACATGGTGTTGGAAATAACAGTACCAATCTGATTATTAGTGTTGTTATTATACGTCAGGTTCAAGCTCAATGAGCGGCCTTTTTTATTGAAGCGTTTGCGGAATAAGAGGGAACCACCATAACTGGCAGAGTTGCCATGACCATCATTATAGGTAATACCACGGTTGATAGTGTCGTTTTTGTTGTTGCCAAGCGTCGTATAGGCGTTGACGGAGTTACTATTACCGTTGGTGAGTGTATAAGTAGGTGTGAATATGAATGAATGCAGTGAATCCAACTGGTATTCAAAGCGCATATTCACGCGATGGTTCAAGTTATCGGTGCTAGATGCTGAATTAGTATACTGATAGTTAGAATAGTTTGCCTGAATATTTTGTTGAGTAGTATTTTGTAAAATATTGACTTTGTTGTCATTAAACAAATAACTACCACTAAAATCAAGCTTCTTATTAAAGGTTTGCATAAAGTTGATACCCGCCATTGAACTGGTAGTAATACCAGGACTAACAGTTGTAGCACCACCTCCAGAGAAACCGCCACGGCGACCACCGCCACCACCACCGCCGCCACGACCAAAACTCATTTGGTTTTGTGCCGAGAAACCGAGGTTGTTAACGTTATTGGCGTTACCTACCAGAGAGATTTTTTGGTCATCATTAAAGCGATTTAAATTAAAGCTCACGCCATATCTGTCATCAGTACCATAGCCTGCGGTACCACGCCCGAAGAGCCCTTTGTTCTTATCTTTTTTGATAACGATATTGATCGCTTTTTCTGTCTGGCCATCATCAATCTGTGTAAATTCGGCCTGATCAGATTTTTTATCTATCAATTGTACCTTGTCAATAATATTTGCAGGAAGGTTTCTGGTGGCCATTTTAGGATCACTTCCAAAAAATGGTTTACCATTTACCAGTACTTTATTAACTGTTTGGCCCTGCGCGGTGATGCCACCGTCTTTGTCAACAACAACACCAGGGAGTTTTTTAAGAAGGTCTTCAACAACACTGTTTTCGCGGGTTTTGAATGCATCAGCATTAAATTCCAGCGTATCTTTTTTTACAACGATTGGTGGTTTTTCCTGAACAATTTCAACACCGGCGAGGTCTACGCCTTTGTGTTCCATCATGAGGTTTCCGAGGTTGATCGTCCTATTGTCTGCGTTAATGGTAACTGGTTTATATACGGCTTTATACCCCATAAAGCTGAGGTAAATTCTGTAAGAGCCGTCCGCAATGCCACTGATTTCAAAGTTTCCTTTATTATCACTGATGGCAGTATTAGCTACGGAGGAGTCTTTGGAATGTAATAAAACTACAGTTGCAGCGGGGAGAGCTTCTTTGGTTGTCTGGTCGGTTAGTTGTCCTTTGATTTTCCCCTGTGAGGACTGAGCCTGGGCGTGAAACACTCCAAGGCACAGCATCAACAGGATTTGCATAATTCTCTTCATAATTCGGATGTAGTAGCAGAAAGAAGTAAGTTAGGTAGGTTTTTTACATTTGCGGTTGCCGCTTACGTAATTTTTCCATTTCTGTTCTTCTGATCTCTCTGAATTGCTCCTGGCTTACTTTCTGTGCATCTGTTGGTATTGCTAAATCTGTTTCTGTTACAGGCTTCAAACTTACCTTCTGTGCAGTGAAAGATCGATTGCTACTTTCAGCAGACAGTACAACACCATTGCCACCAGGCAACAGACCATTGATAGGTGAATAGCTGAAAGGCAGGTCTGTAGTGTACCACACGGTGTAAGTATCGTCTTTGATCTTTACTGTGGCCTTTTTACAAGTGAAGCCGGCAATTTTCTTAGTCTTGTCGCTGGTTTGCGCATCTGCAGCTGCTATATAATCTTCTTCTGTATAGTACGTCTTCTTATCATCTCCCTGGGTAGAGAAGATTTGTTGATATTTTTTATGTTCCAGGTCAACGAACTGTCCGCCGCCATTCATACCACCTCTAAATCCGCCACCATTGCCGCCGAAGCCTCTGCCCTGACGAGTGGAGTCGCCACCGCCCTGGCCTCCTCTCCTGCTGCCGAAGCCGCCGCCATTGGCAAAATCAGGACGATCGGTTGTTAATTTTCCCACACCATTGTTAAAAGTGAAATGTTGCTCCAGGGTAATAACATCGGGGATATCAGGGGCATTTTCTCCTCCGGAAAAACGAGCCATGCGCTCGCGATCTACTCGTTGTGTTACTTCGTAATCAATCACCCCGGATTGTTGTGCAAATAGGGTGGAAGAAACTGGCAGTAATGCTGCTGCCAACATCAGCCGGGAAATCAGGTTCATAAAATGGTTGTTTTATATGCAAAAAACGCTATTCGTCGTGGGACTTTGCGTTAAAAAGCTTTATTTACTGTTAATTATTGTTAAGGATTTTATCGCTTTCCCAGCGGATTAGATAGTTTTGTTGAAGATCAATCTTGTTTATGCGTCAACGTATCCGAAATATTCTTACCCTGATGAGCATTTGTATACTTGGAATTTTTCTGTTCCAGGCTTACTGGCTCTATAATTCCTATCGTATCAGGGAAGAACAGTTCAACAAAGAAATCAACGACGCTTTGCGTAATGCCGTTTTTAACCAGCAATATTCTGACGTACGTAGATATATACGATATTATAGCAAAGACCGTGATTCTATCAAGATGAATATGAAAGGTTATGCTATCCAGCTGGAAGAAATAGGTATGCCCAGAGACGGAAAACATGGTCCTACTTTTAGAACACCACACGAACACGATGGTGAGAGAAGAAGGCCTCCCTTCCCTCCAGAGCCATTTCCTAACGACTCACCTGCACGTATATACGCAGATACCCTGGCCCGTCAGATTTCTGAATATCTTATTACCAACAAATATAATGATAGTGCGGCTTTAGTAAAACTGGATTCTACCTTCAAATCAGAACTTAATAGCCGACAAATCATTACAAAATACAAACTGGATACTTTTCATATGAGCTTCAATGGCTTTGAAAGAGAAAGTTTCCGGGATAGTATCCGTAAAAGAGAACCTAACCAGACAAGGAAAATACCTTTTAATCCTGGTACCAACCTCTTTGTGCAGGCAGTATTTGAATCGCCGCTGCAGTTTATCATCCAAAAGATGCTGTGGACGCTCATTAGCTCTCTCCTGCTGCTGGTACTCACTACCATGTGTTTTATTTACATGCTGCGCACCATCCTTAAGCAGAAAAAACTGTCGGAGGTGAAAAATGATTTCATCAACAACATGACGCATGAGCTGAAAACACCGATTGCTACTGTGTCTGCAGCTGTTGAAGCTTTACAGAATTTCAATGCACTGAGCGACCAGCGTAAAACACAAACTTATCTGGATATCTCCAAGCAAGAGCTGCAACGTCTCTCCGATTTGGTGGAGAAAGTACTGCATATTGCTGCGGAAGAAAAAGAAGAAATCGAACTGTTCAGAGAAGAAACAGACCTGACAGAAGTAATTGATACCATTCTTTCCACTCATCAGCTGAAGGCGACTAAACCTTTACAGATAAGGTTCGACAACAATCTCAAAAACGAAACTGTTCTGGTAGATAAAACACATATCGCCAATGCAATCAATAACCTGATAGACAACGCGATAAAATACTCCGGAGATACGACAAACATCTATATTCAGGTATCTGCAGACAATGACATGCTGATCATAAAAGTGAAAGATAATGGCATTGGTATTCCTCGCAGCTACCAGGATGATATCTTTGATAAATTCTTCCGGGTACCTACTGGTAACTTACATAACGTAAAGGGTTTCGGGCTTGGACTTAGCTATGTGAAGCGGATCGTGGAAATGCACGGAGGTACCATCAATGTGCATAGCGAGCAGGATAAGGGTAGCGAGTTTACGATTATAATCCCTGGTTCTATATCTTCCAAAAAATAACCTATTATCTCAATTATGGCTAAAGTATTACTGATAGAAGACGAATGGCAGTTAGGACAGATTGTGAAAGACAGTCTGGAAATGCGTGGATTTACCATGTTGTATGCTGCCGATGGAAAAGAAGGATTACACCTGTTTCAAACGGAGCATCCTGACGTTGTAGTGCTGGATATTATGATGCCGAATATGGATGGCTTCACGGTTACAGCAGAGATCCGCAAGCAGGATAAATATACACCGATCATCTTCCTGACAGCTAAATCACAGACTGCAGACGTGGTCAGAGGTTTTGAGCTGGGGGGAAATGATTATCTGAAGAAACCATTTTCCATGGACGAGCTGATCGTACGTATCAAGGCTTTGCTGAAACGCTTCGATGATCAGCCGGTACGTAACCTGGAAGAAGGTGCGGTGGCTATTGGTCAGTATATGTTTAACTATGCCAAGCAAACCCTTACCCGTAATAGCTCTACAGAGTTTTTGTCACATAGGGAAGCAGAAATTCTGCGTCGTTTGTATGATAATAAAAACGAAGTAATGGAGCGAAAAACTGTTTTGCTGGATTTATGGGGAGATGATAACTTTTTTAATGCCCGTAGCATGGATGTATTTATCACAAAGTTGCGTCGCTACCTAAAAGATGATAGCAGAGTACAGATTGTAAACATCCGTGGTGTTGGGTATAAGCTGATCTTTTAACTTTATGCAGCGGGTATCGCTGCTTCCATCTCAGTGTTTACTTCAAAAATTATTTTTACCCGGGTACCTATTGGTGCTTCGTGTTCGTTGAGCAGGTCTTCTATATCTATGCGGCAGCTGGAGTTAAAAGTGGAGCGATAGAGCTCTATTCTTTCGAGGCATATTTCCATTCCTTTAGACTGGTGTGGAACGCCTGATTTCAGGTCGATATTGCAGCGGAGCGCGGCGAGGTTTCTGCCAATACCGTTATCTTCTACTTCACATAAAATTGTATTTTCCTGCAACTGTATCCAACGGATATACAACTGTTTATCTCCCTCTTTTGCCATTAGTCCGTGCCAGATGGCATTTTCCAGGAAAGGTTGTATTAGCATACCTGGAAGCCGAATGGCAGTTGGGCTGATGGCAGGATCTACTTCTACTGTGTAGTTAAAAGCCTCACTGGTGCGGAGTCTTTCAAGTTTCAGATAATATTCCAGCATATCCATTTCTTCTTTCAGCGAGAGTAGGTTGGAGCCTGCGTGCATTAATACCATGCGTAATAGTCTGGCAAAGCCAGAGACGTATTCTTTGGCGCGATCTGTTTCGCCGGTAATGATGGCACTGTGTATGCCATTGAGGCAATTAAAGACGAAATGGGGATTTATCTGTGATTTGAGGGTGGTAAGTTTCATATTTGCCAGCTGTTTGCGTAGCAGGCTAGTTTCGGTTTCCAGGAAGGCTACGCGGCGCTCGGCGGCGGAAAGGCGTGCTTGTGTGGCCTGCAGGGATTTTTGTCCACGCAGGAATAATACCAGTAACACCAGTGCAACAGCGGTAGCGATCAGGAATAAAATAGACATATACAGATTTGCGGTTGAAAATATACAACTTTTGCCCTGTTTTTATCACTTTGCGGAAGATGTACTAAACACTTATCTTTGTTGTTTATGGAACAGTTAGTACAGCAAATAGCAGCCTACAAAGAGGAAATCTTGGCCTACGTGCCTTCAACAGCAGCGGATCTGGAACAATACCGCATAAAATTCCTGGGTACAAAAGGTATCGTGAAAGCCCTGTTTGGGGAAATGAAGCAGGTACCTAACGACCGTAAGAAAGAATTCGGTCAGATCCTGAACGATTTTAAGCAGCTGGCTGAATCACACTATGAGCAATTTAGCAACCTGAAAGAAGCCGAAGGCGGAACACAGGACGATACAGACTTCACATTACCTGCAGCACCTCACAGACTGGGTACACGTCACCCTATCAGTCTGGTGCGCAATAAAATCATACATATCTTCGAAAGATTAGGATTTACCATTGCCGAAGGTCCTGAAATCGAAGATGACTGGCATAACTTCACTGCGTTGAACCTGCCGGAAAATCACCCTGCACGCGATATGCAGGATACTTTCTTTATCAGCAAAAATCCAGACTGGTTATTAAGAACCCAAACTTCTTCTTCCCAGGTACGCGTGATGGAAGAAGGTAAACTGCCTATTCGTATTATCAGCCCGGGTCGTGTGTACAGAAACGAAACGATATCTGCACGTGCGCACTGCTTCTTCCACCAGGTAGAAGGGCTGTATATCGACGAGAATGTGTCTTTCGCTGACCTGAAACAGACCCTTTACCATTTCGTGAAGGAGATGTTCGGTGAGAATACAGGCATTCGTTTCCGTCCATCTTACTTCCCATTCACAGAGCCTAGCGCGGAAATGGATATTTCCTGCTTCATCTGCGGTGGTACTGGTTGTTCCGTATGTAAACATACCGGTTGGGTAGAGATCCTGGGTTGTGGAATGGTACATCCGAAAGTACTGGCCAACTGTGGTATCGATCCGGAAAAATACACCGGCTTTGCTTTCGGTATGGGTGTTGAACGTATTACTATGCTCAAATATCAGATTAAAGACCTTCGCTTGTTCTCTGAAAACGATACACGTTTCCTAGAACAGTTTGAAGGTACTGTATAAAGCAGTTCCAATATGACTAAAACCATCGCTGTATGTGGCGCCGGTACAATGGGTGCCGGCATAGCACAAGTTGCAGCCGCAAGCGGATTTACTACTATCTTATTTGACATCGCTCCTGCGATGCTGGACAGGGCCAAAGCTCAAATCGAAAAGAGCCTGGCCCTGGCTGTTGAAAAGAACAGAATGACTCCTGAAAACAGGGATGAAACGCTGCAGCGTTTAACTTTTACCAGCACTGTAGAAGATTGTGTAGCAGATGTCATCATCGAAGCTATCATTGAAAAAGTAGAAGCAAAAACTACTCTCTTCAATCAGCTGGCTACGATTAATGCACCGGATACCATCTTCGCTACTAATACATCCTCTCTCTCTGTTTCCCGCATCGCATCTGCTATTGAAGTAAATCCTGCCCGTGTAGCAGGTATGCACTTCTTTAATCCTGCGCATGCCATGAAGCTGGTAGAGGTGATTTCAGGTAAGCAAACAGCTCCTGAAGTAGCAGAATCTGTTTATATCCTGGCGGAACAAATGGGTAAAACCCCGGTAAGAGTAAAAGATTCACCGGGCTTTATCGTCAACAGAGTGGCCCGTCATTACTACCTGGAAGCAATGAAAATTGCAGAACAGGGTATTGCCGATTTCAGCACCATTGATCAACTGATGGAAGGTGCAGGCTTCAGAATGGGCCCTTTTGCCCTGATGGACCTGATCGGGAATGATATTAACCTGGCTGTATCACAGTCGCTATACGATGCCTTTAATTCCGCGCCACGGTTTAAACCCAATCATCTGCAGGAACAGCGGGTGAAGGATGGTAAACTGGGTCGTAAATCAGGATTAGGGTTCTATAGATACGAAAAATAATCTCCTATATCATAGCGGGCATGAAGCCTCAGCGCTCAAATACAAAAGAACTGACTATTTTTGGGCCTGCTAATGTAAAACAGCATTCTTCTCATGATTTTAGTAACCGGTGGTACTGGACTTTTAGGTGGTCATCTGATTCGTTCACTTGTGGAAGCGGGAAAACCTATACGAGCATTGTATCGTAAAGAACCTCCTGCGCGGTTACAGGATATTCAGCATAAAATAGAATGGGTAAAGGCCGACATCCTGGATGTATGTGCGCTGGAAGATGTCATGGTAGGCATTGAACAGGTATATCATTGTGCAGGCGTGGTGTCCTTTGTGCCAGGAAATAATGATCTCCGGAAAGTGAATGTGGAAGGTACAGCAAACGTTGTAAACATGGCTTTGGATGCCGGCGTTAAGAAGCTGGTGCATGTTAGTTCAGTGGCTGCACTGGGCAGAGCTAAAGTTGGTGAGAATGTGATCAACGAAGAATCTGAATGGCAGAATAGTAAAAATAACTCTAAGTACAGCGTTAGTAAGTTCGACGGCGAAATGGAAGTATGGAGAGGTATTGCAGAAGGCTTGCCAGCAGTTATTGTCAATCCTTCTATTATTCTGGGAACAGGCCATTGGGACGAAGGTAGTAGTGCGCTTTTCAAGAATGTTTATAAAGAATTCCCTTATTATACCGGCGGTGTCAATGGGTTTGTAGATGTGAGAGATGTAGTAAAGGCCATGATGCTGCTGATGGATAGTCCCATTACAGAAGAACGATTTGTGCTGAATGCGGAAAACTGGTCGTATAAGCAGCTGTTTACCACTATGGCGGAGGCCATGAACCGCAAGCCGCCAGTAAAGGAGGCAACACCGTTTATGACAGGAGTGGTATGGCGTGTAGAGAAGTTAAAGCATATGTTTGGAGGTAAGTCGCCGCTTATTACCAAGGAAACGGCGCATACCGCACAGCTGAAAGTATACTATGCAAATGACAAGATCCTGGAAAGTTTACCAGGATTTTCCTTCAGGCCACTGGCTACCACTATTGCCGAAACTGGCAAGGCATATGTGGAATATCGCTCATCGCAGCAATAACGCAGCCATCGCAGCAGCAACGACGTTGGATGTTCTTTCATCCACGTCGGTTCTCATCCAGATACGAGGATTCTTCCCCGGAACAATGGCTGCAATGGTTTTCTTCCCATCTCTGAAAACATAACAGATATTTTCATAAGAATTGGCAATACCAAACCGGTTATTCGCTGATATCCTGAAACTCTCCCCTTCTGTTCTGAGTATACCACAAAGCTTATCCTCATTCAGGTCGAGGTAGGTAGAAGTTTTTAATATCAATTCCCAGCGTTTTAAGGGGTCATTTTTCGAGTCATTCAGCAGGGCATAGAAGAATGTGGCTTTATCGGATGCTCTGTCCAGAAAGTCCGGCAAATCGCGATTCAGGAAGGCGATGTGTGTGACTTCCATGGTTTGTACAGGGATTTTTGCGCCTTTGCCACTAAGGGTGAAACTAAAAGGTTTTAAAGGGCTGCTGATGGCGCCGCCGGTGATGCTTTCATCTACCCCGTTTTTCCGGGAAGAGGTGGAATAATCGCCAAAGATGATGGTTTTGGCAGTGAACCATCCGTCATCGATTTTGATATGCCACTGGTTAACAGAGTCGTACAGATTGTCTTTAGGAAAACGCTGTGCGAGCGCAATTTGGGTTGTTAACAGCAGCAGCGCTGCGAAGAAGTATCTCATAAAAATACATCAGCGGTTAATAAAAAAGCAGAGGAGCAGACATCTGTTACAAGATGGTTTGCTCCTCTGCGAAAGTAATGTATTGTGTAGATCTTAGGAAAGATGTTTCACCTTTTCCCAGATCTCAGGGATACGTTTGATCCATGCCAGTTCTTTTTTCTTGGTGCGTGCTTCTTCAGCAGGGTAACCGAAGTAAACTTTGCCGCCTTCAAGGGAGCTTGGAACACCGCTTTGTGCAAGCACTACTGCGTTTTTACCAATCACCAGGTCTTTAGAAACACCTACCTGACCCCAGAGAATAACGTTGTCTTCGATAAGGGCTTTACCGCCGATACCTACTTGCGCAGCGAAGAGACAGTTTTTACCTACTACGGTGCCATGACCAATATGGATCATGTTATCGAATTTGGTTCCTTTGCCGATGATGGTATCTCCACTTACACCTTTGTCGATGGTACAACCTGCACCAATTTCAACATCATCTTCAATGATAACACGGCCACAACTTTCCAGTTTGTCGTACATCACTTCTCTGTCTGCTCTTTTCTTGAAGTAGAAAGCGTCAGCACCGATAATGGTACCTGCCTGAATAATAACGTTATCGCCTATAACGCTATGGTCATAGATGGTTACGTTAGGATGTATGATACAGTTACGACCAATGCGCACATGATTGCCAATGAATACATTAGGTTGAATGATCGTGCCTTCACCAATCAGTGCAGAATCGCTGATTGCCTTTGTTGCCGGTTCAAAAGGACGGAAGTGTTTTACCAGTTTTACGTAGGCGCTGAACGGATCGTTGGTAACCAATAAGGCCTTACCATCCGGACAATCAACTTTCTTGTTGATGATGATGATGGTTGCTGCAGAATTCAGGCTGGCAGAATAGTATTTTTCAAAGTCTACAAAAGAGATATCTCCAGGTGTTACTTTATGTATTTCGTTAATGCCGGTGGCCATTAACTGGCTGTTGCCAACCAGCTCTGCGCCTATCATTGATGCGATTTCCGTTACGGCAACTGGTGCTTCGAACTTCATATGATCTGTGTTATAGAGTAATGTTAAAAGTGGAACAAAGGTAGTAAATCAACAAGTGCAATGATGATTTTCTAAAAGGAACTTCATGTACGTTTTGAAAGATTCATTCTGTTGTTATCCACAATTATTTTAGTGGTGTGAATAAAATTTTTTGTAAAATTTTTCTTTTGTCATGAAATTCTTTTTAATATTGTGTAGGGAATTTTGTTTCCCTGTACTTACTAACCCATTCACATAATAGAAAAGTCTGATTGTTTACACGGTCAGACTTTTTTTATTGCCTTCGAAACACGCGTCAACACAGCGTTTCAGCGGATACGTTTTTTTCTCTCTGCTTTTTGCATTGCTATCTTCTCTAAAAAATTACCCGTTGATCATCTTCCTCAACACCTTGCCCTCCTCTCCCGATTTTTCAAAAAATGGGATTTTCGGACACCAGTTAGCCCGATTTTAACAAAAAAAATCGGGCTTATCCGGTAGCAGTTATAGTCAGGATTAAATTGCTTGGCTAAAAAGTTGTGATGAAGGAAGTTTACGCCATAATCTTGCATCAAACGCCATGCATATATTTCTGATAAACGTTCTTCCAGTTGTTGTTACCTGTACCCTGTCTGGCATTACATTTACAAGTCCGTCCCGCTCTAATTCCTGCAGCCTGTCAATCCCCGCAATCACTGCATCACACTGCGTATCGGGCTTATGCCATCGTGTTTCGAAATTACACATCAGGTCATGAATATGCCCTCTTATCAACAGGTCTTCCTCACTGAGAATATGTCCGCGGACGATTGGAAATTCTCCCCTGTTTACTTTCTCCTGGTAAGTAGCGGTATGTTTCTCGTTTTGGACATAGGCATACCAGTTATCACCAATGGAAGAGGCACCTAATCCCACTAACAATGAGGTATGCAAAACAGTATAACCCATGAAGTTACGGTGCAGTGTTCCATCATGAAATGCAGTATACAGTTCATCTCCAGGTAATGCAAAATGATCCATGCCTATTTCAGTATAGCCGGCAGCTTCAAAATGTTGCTTACCGGTTTCATACAGCTTTCTCTTTTCTTCATCCTTTGGAAGATCTGATTCATCATATTTACGCTGTCCATTTCCTTTCATCCAGGGAACATGTGCATAACTGTAAAAAGAGATCCTGTCTGGACGTAACTCCATCACTTTTTGTATGGTGTCCTCTATGCTTTGTTGCGTTTGCAAAGGCAGCCCATATATCAGGTCAAAGTTGATAGAGTCGAAGCCTGTTTCTCTTGCCTGCTCCATCACAGTTGCCACTGTTTCAAATGGTTGTATGCGATTGATAATCTCCTGGACCTTAGGATCAAAATCCTGTATACCTAAACTTATCCTTCTGAAACCAAGCTGATATAAGACCTCCAGATGTGCCTTCGTGGTATTTCCGGGATGACCTTCGAAACTCAATGCTGCATCTGGTAATAAAGTGGCAGATGCAAGTATGCCGTCCAGCAGTATACCCAAGTGCGCCGCGCTAAAAAAGGTAGGAGTACCACCTCCAAGATGTATCTCCCGGATGCGCGGCTTCTCTCCGAAGACCGCAGTATATAGTTGCCACTCTTTTAACATTGCTGCGATATAGGGTTCTTCCACACTATGATTTACCGTGATGTGCTTATTGCAGCCACAGTATGTGCAAAGTTTCTCGCAGAATGGAAGATGGAGGTATAAACTGATACCATCTGTGTTGTTAGATTCAAGAAAAGATTTTCTTAATAAACCTTTCCATCTTTCCAGATCAAAGGAAGATTCATCCCAATAAGGAACAGTAGGATAACTGGTATATCGTGGCGCTGCCACATTGTATTTCTGTAGTAGGCTCATGTGAATTAAGGTTTAAAGCAATGCTCAAAAATTTTTTCGTGCTGCTGGTTGATAACTGGACTGATATAAGGGATGCCCAGATTCATGCCACGCATGATAAGCAGAATGGCCATTATGGAGATCATAACGGGGACCAGCCTACGCATTTTATTACGTATGCCAATACTCAGAAGATGACCGAACCAGGCGGCTCCCGCCATCGCAGGAAGGGTACCGGCGCCGAATGCTGCCATGAATAGCATTCCTTTCTCTACTGTGCCCGTAGCTGCTGCGCCGGTAATACCCATATATACTAACCCGCAGGGCAACAAACCATTCAAAACTCCTATAATGAATAACGTACTGAATCGCTGTTGTACGAGTAATTTGCCCAGTGCAGCTTTTACCTGTGTAGTCATCATCCCTGGCATGGTGAACTGAAATTTCCGGGAACTCAGGATATAATTTACCAATACTGTAAACAGTAAAATAAGTCCTGCAGTTACAGACAACCATTGCTGAAATCCTCCCAGAAACAGTTGTTGTCCCAGCCATCCAAACAGCAACCCGAATAACGTGTATACACTGATTCTACCTGTGTTATATAGGAAGATGCCTGCCAGTTTCCGCGCACCTTGCAGGTGCTGTACAGGCAACGCAAGCGCAATAGGCCCACACATACCCACACAGTGAAAACTGCCTGCAAATCCAAGTAAAAAGGCGGTCAGTGTAAACATAATTGCTTAGTTGATGTGAAGAACTTCTTCCTGGTAATACTGTTTGTTATCCATCTCCCACTGAATCTTTACGCGATAATTTCCACGGATAAATTTCTCTCGGGCAACTGTTTGATTACCATTATGATCAGGTTGTAAAGGCACCGCAAAATCTTTATTGGAATCGGAAGGCCGATAGAAAGAAATGTTTCCCTTAATAGCCCTGCCGATAAGCTCTTCCGGCATAGTAATAGACACGGTCTCACCCGGTTGGGTTACCTTAACAGGCGCGGATAAACGACCTGCATTATTTCTTCCTTCAATGATATCCTGGTACTTCAGCTCTTCGCTGTAGTAATCGTTTGTAACCATATCAATTTTTGTACGCATACTTTTGGTGACCAGCGTCAGCATACCAACGGCGAACAATGTGAAAACGATAATGATTTTATATCCCCAGTTCATGGTAAAGTATTGATGATGTGTATGATAACTTAAAAGGCAATCGGGCCGGAGAAAGTTGTGTTGATACTGCTTATCAGCATATTATTCTCGTAGAGTCCTATCCTTATTTTTGATTTTCTTCCTTGCACTGCGGTTTTAGGCAGCACGATAAAGAAAGTTCCTTCTCCTTGTCCTTCGGCTTTAACAGTAATGGATGATTTACCGATCATTTCAATGACGCCTGGTGTTCCTTCCAGTTTTAGTTCCAGCGGGATGCCGGCGGTAGTTTTATTGATCAGTTTTATTCTGTAGAGATTTGAAATACTATCAGTTCCTCTCTCCTGGTAAAGCATACCAGCAGTTCGGATAATAGTGCCGGTAACAGGTTTGCGGCTGGATAACATGCCTACGATGGCGCCGAGAATAACCACTAGTATGGTTGTGTATATTTTTAGCCGAGGTGTAAACCGTAGCGTTTCTTTCTTAGCGATATTATTTTCGGAGGCATAACGGATAAGCCCACGGGGACGGCCGACTTTCTCCATCATAAAGTCACAGGCATCTATACAGGCGGTGCAGTTCACACATTCCAGTTGTGTTCCGTTCCGTATATCTATCCCCGTAGGACAAACCCTTACACATTGCAGGCAATCGATGCAGTCTCCCGCTGCACGATCTTCATCTTTACGGTATTTTCCGCGAGGTTCTCCACGATTATAATCATAGGCTACCAGTACGCTGTTTTTGTCCAGCAACACGCCCTGCAAGCGTCCGTAAGGGCAGATAATGGTGCATATCTGTTCTCTCATGAACGCATAAACGCCATAGAAGACTCCGGAGAATACCAGTATAGCAATAAAGCCACCCATGTGGGCGCTAAATGGCTCCATGATGATTTTTTCCAAGGCTTTGGCGCCAATGATATAAGCGAGGAATATGTTGGCAATAATGAAAGAGATCAGGTAAAAAATGAGATGTTTGGCGGATTTGCGAATGATCTTATTGGTGTTCCAAGGGGAACGCTGTAGTAACTGTTGCTGAGCGGCATCTCCTTCGATCCAGTATTCTACTCTCCGGAACAACATCTCCATAAAAATGGTTTGTGGACAGGCCCACCCACAGAATAAGCGGCCAAAAGCCATCGTAAAGAGTACAATAAACAGAATAAAAGCCAGCATGGCCAGCCCGAAAATGAAGAAGTCCTGTGGCCAAAAAATAGCGCCAAAGAGAATGAATTTTCCTTCTACCACATTGAGCATAAACAAGGGCCTGCCATTTATTGAAATAAACGGCAGGCTAAAAAATGCAAAAAAGTAGAAAATGCTGAGAACTGTGCGGATATTATAAAAACGACCAGTAGGCTGTTTTGCAAATATCCATTTGCGTTTTCCTTGCTTATCAACTGTGGCTATGCTGTCTCTGAATGTTGTACTGTCGGACATGTCTTACTCTTTTTCGCCCTGAGGTGCTTTCGGATTAGGAGGATTGGTACCATGGATAGACTTGATATAGCTTGCTAGCAAGGCTATTTGTCTTGGGGAAAAGTCCTCCTGCCATGACTTCATTCCTTTTTCCGGGACACCGTATTTAATAGTTTTGAAGACGTCATTGATTTTGCCGCCATGTAGCCAGAAATCGTCTGTCAGGTTAGGGCCTACAACACCCTGTCCTTGCGGCCCGTGGCAAGGGGCACAGTTGCTGACGAACAGCTTCTGCCCTGCTTCGAGTTCATCTGCTGCCGTGAGTTGCTTCACGGTATTTTCATCTACATTGTTAGCAGCATTTTTCATGTATTCCGCTTTGGCAGCAGCAGCTTTTTCTTCTGCCATGGCGAGTTCCTGTATTTGTGTAGGGGCTGTTTCTGACACATAACCACGCCAGAGGTAAACTACTCCAAAGAATATGCTGAAGTAGAATCCCCATTTCCACCATGGTGGGGTAGGGTTATTCAGCTCACGTATACCATCGTATTCATGCCCCATATCTTCTTCTGCCTCTGATGCTTCATCTACCGTTCTTGTTTTATTGATTTTTTCTAACCAAGAAACGCGAGGTTTACCAGGAACGGCGACTTTCTTCGGTTTCCGTTTGCGCTGAATACCCACCAGGTGTTTCAGAGTAAAGAGCAGGCTTATGATTACAAGGATTTCTAGGAGTATAACAGAGACTAATACCCAGAGAGATGTTTTAGATAAGATGCCGTTAGTGGCAGTTTCTACCAGGGTATCAGCTGCAGATGCATTGCTTGTACTCAACATCCCCAGGAGGATGATACCCATAGTAATAACTGCTTTCCCGGCATCTTTCTTCATCCTCTCTCTAAATATATCCATGGCTCCCATTACTGCATTTCCGAGTATAGCAATGGCGATCAGCAAGCCACCGCATACCGTTATGAGTACCAGTGCCACAGGGTCAGATAGCTCCGATGGCTGTGGCTTCCCCTCGGCGAAGGCAGGCACGCTGATTAACGTACCTGCTGTTAATATGATTAGTTGTCTGAGATTCATAAGTATTTTAATTTTCTTCTTTATCCAGTGGAATACGACTCACATGTTCCATCATCCGCTTGTCTGCACTGAATGCCAGATATGCAGCCCCGATAAAAAACAGCACGAACAGCACCAGCGTGATAAGCGGATAAATACTGATACCAGAGATGGATTGCAGATAATTGATGAATTTCATGATGATTAGATTTAGTAGTCAGTACTAGCTGTTGTTGCGGTAGATGTAACTGGTTTTGGTTCGGATTTAATATCCTTTCCAAGACGTTGCAGATAAGCAATCAGGGCTACGATCTCACGGTCTTTACCAACTGGAAGTTTGTCTTTATGAAGATTCTCCACAATTGCTGTCGCTTGTTTGTCTAGATCTTCATTGGCCCTGGTTTCGTAACCTGTTGGATATGGAACACCGAGCTTACGCATCACATTGATCATTGCAGGAGTCCTGCTTTTGTCTATTCTGTCTTCAAATAACCATGGATACTGTGGCATGATAGATCCGGGAGACATAGAAGTAGGATCCAGCATGTGGTTGAAATGCCATGAGTCTGGATATTTGCCACCGATACGCGCCAGGTCAGGACCTGTACGTTTACTACCCCACTGGAATGGATGGTCGTAAACAAATTCACCAGCTTTGGAGTATTCGCCGTAACGAGCTACCTCATCACGGAATGGGCGGATCATTTGAGAGTGACAGGTATAACAGCCTTCTCTCAGATATATATCGCGGCCATGCAGCTCTAACGGTGTATATGGTTTTACACTGGTAATGGTTGGAATATTACTTTTTACAAGGAAGGTGGGCACCATTTCCAGCATGCCACCGATACCTACCACTATCAAACTGAATACTACCAACTGAATTGGACGACGTTCCACCCAGTTATGCCAGTGAGATTTTCCGTGTGTAGTGATCACTTTTGGTAATGGTGCTGCTTCGGCAGCTTCGTTGGCAACAAAAGAGCCACGGCGAATGGTTTTGGTCAGGTTGACAATCATTAATACCACACCAGACACATATAAGAGCCCTCCTACTGCGCGCAGCGCATACATTGGTAATATGGCAGTAACAGTTTCCAGGAACTGATATTTAAGTGTTCCTTCTTCTGTAAACTGTTTCCACATCATACTCTGTGTGAAGGCAGCCCAATACAGTGGAATTACATAGAAAATGATACCCAGTGTACCGATCCAGAAGTGTGTGTTCGCCCATTTGCGGCTATATAACTGTGTAGAGAAAATTCTGGGAATAAGCCAGTAGAGAATACCGAAGGTCAGGAATCCATTCCATCCCAGTGCACCAACGTGTACGTGAGCAATAGTCCAGTCGGTATAGTGGCTGATTGCGTTCACGTTTTTCAGTGAAAGCATTGGTCCTTCGAAGGTAGCCATACCGTAGCATGTAAGCGCTACCACAAAGAATTTCAGAATGGCGTCTTCTCTTACTCTGTCCCAGGCGCCGCGCAGTGTCAGCAAGCCGTTGAGCATACCACCCCATGACGGTGCAATCAGCATGATAGAGAATACAGTTCCCAATGATTGTGCCCACTCAGGTAATGCAGTATATAGTAAGTGGTGAGGTCCTGCCCATATATAAATAAATATCAATGACCAGAAGTGTATGATAGACCAACGGTAAGAATATACAGGTCTGTTAGCGGCTTTCGGAACAAAGTAGTACATCAAACCGAGGTAGGGTGTTGTCAGGAAAAATGCTACAGCATTATGACCATACCACCATTGTACTAAAGCATCCTGTACGCCAGCGTACCAAGAATAGCTTTTGAAGAATGCCAGCGGATACTCGAAAGAGTTAATGATGTGTAGCATGGCAATAGCAACCCAGGTGCCGATATAGAACCAGATAGCTACATACAAATGAGCTTCTCTTCTCTTTAAAATGGTGCCCAGCATATTAGCGCCGAATACAAGCCAGATAAGGGTAATAGCGATATCAAAAGGCCATTCCAGTTCTGCATACTCTTTACCGGTAGTATAACCGAGAAACAGTGTTAGCGCACCGCCTGCAATGATGGCTTGCCAACCCCAGAAGTGAATCTTGCTTAGCAGATCGCTAAACATCCTGGCTTTACATAAGCGCTGGAGAGAATAATAAACGCCCATGAAGATACCATTACCAACAAATGCGAAAATGACCGCGTTGGTGTGCACTGGTCGCATGCGGCCAAAAGTAGTAGGCGCAAATCCCAGGTTAAGATCTGGGATAACCAGCGATGTGGCGGCCCACAGACCGGCTAACATTCCTATAAGCCCCCAGAAAACACAGGCATAGGCAAACAGTTTAACCGTTCGGTTGTCGTAGTAGAATTTTTCGAGTGACATAAGTATTGATGGATTGAAATGCGGAATTACGTTTAATCATTACCGTTATACTTCTTCTCATCGAAGAGGATACGGTGTGCAGGAGAAAAATCATCTTCAAATTGTCCGTGTTTCACAGACCATATAAACGCGGCAAGAAATCCGAGTGCAACGGCCAAACTCGCTCCCAGTAATAGTATGATGACGCCCATAACAACAATAAATTAGTTTTCAGGTACGATCGCAGCGGCAAGAGTTACCCGTTGCCCCGCAAACGGTCAATTTGCGGGGCCCATTTCAACGACGGGCATTAATACTAGCGCTTTGAGGTTATCTATGTAATGTTTCGTGTCGATATCAAAGGTAGATCCTCTGCTGAGGGAGTACAATGATAATACTCAATCTTAAACATGATTTTTGTCAGTAATGCCTGAAAATGCATTTGCAGCAAGCTTTTTACCGTATAGTTCACTCATCGTAAAGGTCAATACAATAATGCTGATAGAGCTGGCAGGCATCAATATCGCCGCCACAAGTGGAGATAATATTCCTTGCACAGCAAAGAATAATCCTGTTATATTATATAACAGTGAGATGATAAAACTAATAATGACAATCTTTCTGTTTGCACGACATAATTGAATAAAATTTGGCAACAGATGTAACTGCTGTGCTTCAATAATTCCATCGCTGGCAGGTGTAAAGTTGTTAGTACTTTCCGCAACGGAAATACCAGTATCACTTTGTTTCAATGCGCCGGCATCATTGAGCCCATCTCCTATCATTAATACCTTCGCGCCTTTCTTTTGTAAGCTAATTATATACTCTAACTTATCTGCTGGCTGTTGCTCAAACTTAAGCGTAGCGCTACTTCCCATCAACAATCGTAAACTGGCGGCCTCCCTGGTATTATCTCCCGTCAAAACAGACAAGTCAAAGTAATTCCTGATCTTCTCCAGCATATTCCTGATACCAGGCCTGTAGCTATTCCTGATGGTAAAAAAACCTAACGGTTTTTCATTGATAGCTACAAATACAACGCTGCCATCTTGCTCTTCTTTATTATGGATGCCTGTAAACCCTGCACTTCCCATCCGAATAAATGTATCATTGACCCAACCACAAACTCCTCTCCCTGTGAACTCCTGGAAATCCCGGATCACATATGCACTGGTGGTACTGCAATAACTCCTGATAGCCTTGCTGAGCGGGTGTGTAGACTGCCCCGCCAGACTGCTGATCATCATTTCCTGTAGTGGTGTTAGTGGTGTCCCGAGATATCTTACCTCAGCACCAGATTTACTGGTAAGTGTACCGGTTTTATCAAATACAATATGAGTAGTATCAGCAAGATTTTCGATGGCCTGCGCATTACGGAGATAAAGTTTATGCCTGCTCAGGATGCGTAATATATGTCCGTTGGTAAAGGAAGATGCCAGCAATAATGCACATGGGCAAGCAATAATCAAGATTGCGGTTACGGAAGGCCATATTTTATTAGGATCTGTAGCCGCCCAATAAGCAGCAGTAGTTACGGCTATAAGTAATACTACCCAAGTGAAATAACGGCTGAGCAAGTGCACGAAGGAAACATGTTTTTCTTCCTGTTCTTTAAAAGTATCACGGTTCCAGAGGCTTGTCAGGTAGCTCTGTGCCACCTCTTTAATGCTTAGGATTTCGATGTTACCTTCCAGTTGCCGGCCGCCTGCATAAACGATTTCACCAACATTTTTTTGTACCGGGGCAGATTCCCCGGTTACAAAGCTATAGTCTATCAGCGCTTTTCCGCGCGATATAATACCATCAGCCGGAATCAACTCCTGATGATGAATCAACAGGGTGTCATTTACTTTAATTTCCGGCAGGGATGTAGGTACTTCTTTGCCGTCTTTTATAATGTGAACGGCTATGGGAAAATAGGACGTATAGTCGCGGTCGAAGGAAAGTCCCTGGTATGTTTTTTCCTGTAATACTCTGCCTATAAGCATAAAGAACACAATGCCGGTCATCGAATCGAAATAGCCGGAATACCCTGCAGCTACTTCCGCAAGACTCCTGACAAACGTTACGAAGATGGCTAATACAATGGGTACATCGATATTGAGAAAGCCATGTTTCAGGCCACCCCAGGCAGATTTATAGAAAGCTTGTGCACTATAAAAAAATACAGGCAGCGCCAGTACCAGGTTCATGTATTGGAACATGGTATTCATGGCGGAAGTATTATGTACTGATCCGGAGAAGTATTCTGGGAAGCTAAGCAACATAATATTGCCGAAACAAAATCCAGCTACGCCTAGTTGGTAAATTAACTGTCGGTTTACGCGTGGTTTTTGTTCTTTCTGGATATCATTTAGACTGATATAAGGTTCATATCCAATACCGGTAAGCGTTTCGGCTACACTCCTTAACGTAGTAAGTTGGTGTAGGTAGATGATTTGCGCGGTTTTGCGACTAAAGTTAACGGTTACACGAAGTACGCCTTCGTTTAGTTTATGAAGATTTTCCAGCAGCCAGAGACAAGAGCTACAGTGTATTTGCGGTAGATAGAAAGAAACATGCGTCTGAGATTCATCTTTATATTGGATCAGGTGTTGTTGGATACCAGCATCTTCCAGGAAGGCAAACTTATCTTTTCTGACCTGTATGCGTTGATTGATACCTGGCTTGCTGTTCAGGTCATAATACTCGCAAAGGTCGTTCTGGTTAAGGATTTCGTAAACTAGTTTACAACCTTCACAGCAGAAAGGTTTACCCGCCAGGGTGATATTGGTTTCCTGGCAATCTTCCCCGCAATGGTAGCAGGTTGTCCGGATGTTGGTATTAATCTGAGCCATTAGTCAATACTTGTTGCGTTATTAAAATCATTCTGTTCAATGATGATAGTACCGGGTTTGGTGACTGAAGGATACAGGATATTCTGCGTGACGTATATCCATTGCATGATCAATTGTTCAGTGATGTACATATCATTGATGCATAACTTATAGGCGCTGCTCCAGTTGCTTTGTATCTGGTAGTTGCCGGCTACTTGTCTGATTTTTTGCAATAACAGTGTGATCTTCTGGAATGAGTGACGGATGGTAACAAAAGTTGCGTGTTGTATGCATTTGATGGGTGGTGATTGTGGCTGCTGGCTTTTGATAACCGGGTAAAGGATGGTATCTTCTTTACGGATGGTTTGAATAACTTCAGCGTGCAAACGGGAAAACAGTAATTGTTGTATATCGGCTGAAGAAGGCGCAAAGGTGTCGTCCTGCCGCTCCAAAGTGAAGTAGCTGGCCACTTGGTCGGCAGCCTGTTCTATGGCATGATGAAATTTATGCCTCACCACATCGCATAGGGCGGGCGGAGTAAGTTCATGAAAATTTATAATGGCGAAAGCATGCATCAGTTCGGGTGAATTTTTGATATAGCAAAAATACCCGCGAAGCATGGGCTACACAATGACAAGCGTCAAGGCAGAAAATGATAAATATCAGGATTAGTCGTGAAGGTTAGCCGTTCTGATTATCTGTGGAACATCAAGCAGGCGTATTTTTTTACCGTCGAGTTCAATCATACCGTCTTTTTTGAATTCGGACAGTAATCTAATGGCAGATTCAGTGGCGGTGCCTACCAGGTTGGCAATTTCTTCTCTGGAGAGACGAACGTTGAGGGTTTGGCCATCAGGTTCGAGGCCGTAGGTTTCTCTGATGAAGAGCAGTGTTTCGGCGAGGCGCTCTCTTACTGGCTTCTGGGCCAGGTGAGTAATTTTTAATTCCGCTTTGCGTAATTCACTGGATAAGATGCGCATCATCTCAAAAGACATGGACGCATCTTTTTGGAGGATGCCTAGAAAGAGGTCTTTAGGAATGAAGCAGATGGAAGAATCTTCCAGTGCAGTGGCGGTGGCGGTATAGCGTTCGTTGCTGAGCAGGGCTTTATAACCCATGATATCGCCGGCTTTCACCAGACGAACGATTTGCTCACGACCGTCGTCGCCACTATGGGAGAGTTTTATCTTTCCATCGTTGATACAGAATACACCAAAGGGATAGGCTCCTTCATGGAAGATAACCTGCCCCTTCTTATAAGAAGAGCAAACTTTAGCCGCATCAATCTGTTCAAGATTGCTGTGGTCTGCTTTGCAGAAGATGGAAGCAAAGCGATCTTTACATTTCTCGCAAGAAGGATTATTAGGTATACTCATATCGAATCATGCAAATGTACTAATTTACGGCTCCTTAACCAAAGCAAAAGGTCGGTGGCATTTAATTATTATGTAATTTATAAACCATATGAGGTATTAACAAGATTTACTCCAGAAGGAAATAAAGCCTGTCTGGCAGATTATTTCAAAGTTCCATCGGATGTATATCCCGTAGGACGGCTGGATTATGATAGTGAAGGCTTGTTAATACTGACGAATGATAAAGCATTGAATCACCGATTGTTATCTCCTAAGCATGCACATGAAAGGGAATACTGGGTACAGGTAGATGGTGCTGTTACAGAAGAGGCAGTTAATAAATTACAACAGGGAGTGCAGATAAATGTGGATGGAAAACTTTACCAGACCCGTCGTTGCAAGGCGCGGTTATTTGATGAAGAACCAGCATTACCGCCGCGGAACCCTCCTATCCGTTTCAGGAAGAGCATTCCTGCGCCTTGGATCAGCCTGACATTACAGGAAGGCAAAAACAGACAGGTACGTAAAATGACTGCAGCTGTTGGTTTTCCTACGTTGAGGCTTGTACGTTATCGCATCGAAGAAATCAATGTAGCCGGAATGGCTTCCGGTGATATGATCAGCCTCAGTAAAGAGGAGATATATAAAAAACTCAGACTGCCGGTATTATGATTTATGCTTTTGGCTTTCTGAGCTTATTTAACTAGGTTTGTTGCCTACAAATTTCTATTATGCTGAAATCAATGACTGGCTTCGGAAGGGCGGAGAGCACGAGAGGCGAAACAACAATTGTGGTGGAGATCAAATCGCTCAACGGAAAACAGTTTGAGGTGAACTTGAAGTTTTCTCCTTTGCTGAAACCCTACGAGTTTGAAATCCGCTCTCAAATGCAACAAGTGCTGCAACGCGGTACCCTCGATGCTACCATCAACATTCGTCAGAATGGTGCTACCCGACCGGTTGTTATCAACACCGACCTGGCTAAGTACTATTATGAGTCCATTACCATGCTCGCAAATCAGCTCGAATTGCCGCAGGGGGATATGCTCAACATCCTGATGAAATTACCAGAAGTAGTATCTCCTGCCACCGAACAGATGTCTGAACAGGAATGGAAAGATGTGGAAGAAGCATTACAGGCTGCCCTTACAGACCTCGACGCTCACAGACAAGATGAAGGTATCATGCTCGAATCTGATCTGATGACCCGCATTGACAATATTGAAACCTACATGGGTAAGGTGAAAGAACTGGATCCGCTCCGCAAAGACCGTATCCGTCAACGCCTGGAAGGCTTACTCGCCGAACATGTGGGAAAAGAAAATGTAGATGCCAACAGACTGGAACAAGAACTTATCTTCTATCTGGAAAAACTGGATATCTCTGAAGAGCTCTCCCGTCTGGAAAATCACTGTCGCTATTTCAAAGAAATCCTGAAAGAAGGAGATCCAGCCAAAGGTAAAAAACTGGGCTTCGTATTACAGGAAGTAGGCCGTGAAATCAATACCACCGGCTCCAAAGCAAATGACGCAGGTATCCAGCAGTGGGTAGTATTAATGAAGGATGAACTGGAGAAAGCAAAAGAACAAGTATTAAACGTTTTATAGTAAGGCGCTCACCTTATGAAGAGATTACTCCTGGTAACCGCAGGCCTATTTTTACTGGCTGCCGCCTGCAAGCCTCCTAAAATGGATGCCTACGAGAAAAACCTGGAAATTCCAGGACACGACTGGGCCTATGATTACAAGCCTTCTTTTGAAGTAAAATTCGAACCGGAAGATACAGCCTCGCTGTATAACATATACGTCAACGTCAGACATACTGCTGGCTATCCTTATAGTAACCTCTGGTTACTGGTAAGTACGCAATATCCTGGCGATAGTATTCCGCAAAGTCAGCGCGTTGAACTACCGCTGGCCGAAGCATCCGGAAAATGGTTAGGCGCAGGTATAGATGATATCTACGAACATCGTATCCCTATACAGCGCAACGCTATCTTCAACAAACCAGGCACGTACAAAATAACTTTTGAACAAAATATGCGGCAAAATCCGCTCCCCTATGTGATGAATGTCGGTCTGCGGATTGAGAAAGCCGGCAATAGGCCGTAATGAAAAGATTTTTTAACTACATGCAAGGAGGCAAATCTGTCTCCTTTCTTTACCTCCTCGTTCTGGCATATACAGTGGCAGCGCTGGTATGGTGGGGTATCCTGTTGCTCAGACAAAGCCACCAGATTACCACATTCGAACTGCAAAACCTGAAGCTTCGGACAGATAGTCTTACGCAACCCGTTGAATACCAGATAGAATTTCAACGTATTCAGAAAGATGAAAGAATGCGGTCATTCAAATACCTGGGCGAAGGACTTACCTTCCTCGGTATTATCCTTATGGGTGCAGGATTCGTATTCAGAGCAGTACTGAAGTACATGAAACTTAGCCGCCAACAGCAAAACTTCATGATGGCGGTCACACATGAGCTGAAATCCCCCATAGCCGCCGCCAAACTTAACCTGGAAACAATTCGTAAACATAAACTGGACGAAGAAAAACAAACCAGGCTAATAGAAAATACCATTCGCGAAACCAATCGCCTCGATCAACTCTGTAATAATATCCTCCTCGCAGCACAGCTGGAAACCCATAAATACCAACTATTTAAGGAACCACTGAATATTTCCGGCATCTTTGAGGCAGGAATTAAAGAATTAGGCGGACGAATTGGCACTCATGACATTCAGGCAAGCATTTTGCCAGGAGTATGGATGGAAGGTGATAAGCTGATGTTACACATCGTACTCAGTAACCTTGTGGAAAATGCTGCCAAATATGCACCCCGCAATAGTACCATCTTTGTAAAGCTGTTTGAAGAAAACAAACAACTCAAATTGCAGGTCATTGACGAAGGTCCTGGTATCCCTGACGAAGAAAAAGAAAGAATCTTCCTGAAGTTTTACCGCGTAGGCAACGAAAATACAAGGAAAGCAAAAGGTTCCGGCCTGGGCCTGTTCCTTACAGCTAAAATTGTAGAGCAACACAACGGAACTATTGAAGTACTGGATAATAAACCTTCCGGCGCCTGCTTTGAAATAACATGGACGAATTTTTCCATCCAAACGGCGTAAATTTAAACTACGGATTAACTGGCAGCCCATTAATCCCATCATTTGACTTACAATCAAATATATACTCATGAAGGAAGCTACAAAGGCATCAATACTACTGGTTGAAGACGAAGAGAACCTCCAGGAAGCGCTGAAGCTGAACCTGGAGCTGGAAGGATATGAAGTAACCGCTGTGGACAATGGTACCGCTGCTCTAAAGGCAGTGAAAAACGAATATTTCGACCTCATTATACTCGATATCATGCTCCCGGAAATGGACGGTATCGCCGTTTGTGAGAATATCCGCATCCAGAATAATGAAGTGCCCATCCTCTTCCTTAGCGCCAAAAATAGCAGCGCCGACAGAGTACTCGGCCTCAAAAAAGGCGGCGATGACTACATGACCAAGCCCTTCAACCTGGAAGAATTACTCCTCCGCGTTGAAAAACTCATCGTAAAAAACAAGAAAATACAGGATAAGGACAGCGTCCCTAACGTATATAAATTCGGTAACAATACCATCGACTTCGCCGCACAGGAATGTATCGGAAAAGATGGTAAACACTATGAGCTCAGTAAAAAAGAAGCCATGCTTCTCAAACTCCTCATAGAAAATAAAGGGGAAGTAGTTACCCGCGAAAAGATCCTCCAGGTAGTTTGGGGATATAACGTCTACCCTACTACGAGAACCATCGACAACTTCATCCTTAACTTCAGGAAATACTTCGAAGAAGATAGCCGTAACTCTAAATACTTCCACTCAGTGCGAGGCGTAGGCTACAAATTCACCGAAGCCTGATCTTTATAAAAACATTATTAAAGCTGACCTAAAACAGGGTGACTTTCTCCCACCGTTTTAGGTCAGCTTTTTTGTATAACCAGTTTTCCGCTAATTGTAACCGCTTTCTGCCTATTTTCCGCCTAGTATAAATTGCTACTTCACTTTAGTGTCGTTTTGCCCGATATTTAAAAACGGGAGAGGCATTTCTCCCCTATAACTTGACGGTGGCACATATTCTCAAAGATGCAGTTCTGGCAGTTGCATGGCCGTACTGGGCATTTTTCATCCTAAGTACCCTTACGCTCATGATTCTTTTCTTTTTGCGAGAAAGAAAGATTCGCCGCGCCTCCGCTAAAGCAATCACCGCGCAGCAAGCCATGATTAACCTGGAAATCCACGCTTTCCAGGCACAGCTCGACCCACATTTTATTTTCAATAGCCTCAACGCTATCCATCATTATATTCTTACTACCAGCACAGACCTCGCATCTCTTTATCTTACCCGGTTTTCCCGCCTCATGAGGATGGTGATGTCCAACTTTAATAAAGAATGGGTTACCCTCCATGAAGACCTGGATGCGCTGGAATTATATCTGCAACTGGAACAACTACGCTTCGACCAACAGTTTCGATATCAACTGCATGTAGCGCCAGACATAGAACCGCACAATAGTCTGATCCCTCCCCTGATCATTCAGCCTTATGTCCAATACGCCATCTGGCAACGCTTGCTGCTCCGCCCCCAGAAAAGCGGCGGTGAACTGACCATATATATCGACAGAGATGATGAAAGAATTTTTATTACCGTAGAAGATAACGGTGAACCAGAAATGAGGCTCCTGGATGATACCAGCGAACGGCTGGCAAACTGCATTGACATCGCTGCCGAAAGGCTTTATATGATGAGTGAACGCTATCAGATGAAAGCAAGTATCTCCACGCAACAACTTATTGATAGCGCTTCCAGTCCCTGTGGAAACCGCATTGTTATCAGTATGCGCCATACTTCCTGCAGGCAGGCGCTGGTTGGCTGAACCGGTTTGGATAACTAGAAAAAAAGACGTAATTTTTCAACCCGGAAACGCCTGAAAATACAAGTGTTTCCAACTATTTATCAGCTGTATCAATCTTTCAATTCTCCCATGCGAGCCATCATTGTGGACGACGAGAAACATAGTCGGGATGTACTTCGTATACTACTGGAAAATAACTGTCCGAATATCTCGGTAATGGCTACCTGTAGTAACGGTGAGGCCGCCCTCGAAGCAATCGTTAAATACGAACCTCAACTGTTATTCCTGGACGTCGAAATGCCAGGGCTAGACGGTTTCCAGGTATTAGAAGCCTGTAAAAGAGGTGCCTTTGCTGTGATCTTCACCACAGCTTATGATCACTATGCGGTGCAAGCCATCAGACATAGCGCACTGGATTATTTGCTCAAACCCATTGATGCCATTGAATTACAAGCTGCTGTCGAAAAAGCAATCGCAAAACTTGGTCAGCCTGTTGCAAAAAAAGTAGATCATCTCGTAGAAATACTCCATCAACATATTAAACAAGCAGAAAGACTTGCTCTCCCCACTGCTGAAGGTTTACGCATGGTCATCGTCAATGATATCCTCTACTGCGAATCTGATGGCGCTAACACCAATGTACACCTGCGCTCACAGGACAAATCTTTCTCCGCTGCCCGGACCCTCAAAGAAATGGAAGAGCTGCTGGAGGATAAAGCCTTCTTCAGAGTGCATAACTGTTATATCGTCAACCTCTCCTTCATGGATAAGTATATCAAAGGCGATGGTGGCGAAATCATTATGTGCGACGGTCAAAGTGTGCCTGTATCCCGGCAAAAAAAGCAAGACTTTCTCCTGCGAATAGAGCGTATGTAATCACGGTCATCATCTGCCTATAGGGCAAAAAATTCAGGCTAACCTAACAGTAATACTGTCGATGGTCAGCCTGAGCATATTTTATATAAATGATTAAACTGTCGGAATTCGCTGCTATAGCCGTTTTACACCATTACAGATTATCCATCCGTTTTTACCGTCATTCAGCTCTATCTTACAAAACTCTTTAGTAGAGTCCAGGACTTTCACCTTCATGCCTTCGTGTAGTTCAAACAAATCCTTGCTGCTATCATCAGGCGCAGCTTTTACTTTCACGGTAGCCGTCATCACGATGCCATTATCATGGTTATTGGCAATATTGTAGGTATCTACCGCCATCAGCAAATGCAGAATGAATAAGATGCCAAACAGGTAGTTACCCCAGGTGAGATATTTGTTGTTGAAGCCCGGAATAAAGAGATTCATGATCATACCTATCACCAGCAGCCAGAAAAATATCAATGCAAATGTTGCCCATCCATTGCTACTATGAATATGTTGAAGCTGCAGCCACCACTGTTGAAAGAACACTAACGGTAACTCCCCTACGAAGCCGTTGACTTTCTGATTGGCAATAGCAAGATTGTGTTTAACAGTAGCATCTTCCGGCGAGAGCTGTAATGCTTTTTCATAATTAAAGACAGCCGGACCTGTTTTGCCAGCCTTATACCAGGCATTACCTGCGTTGAAATACAGGGAACGTTCGGTATAGCCCTCATCAATCAGTTGTTGATAAGCGTTAGCAGATTCTGTGAATTTACTCTGACGATATAGATTATTGGCTTGGTCAAAACGTTGTTGAGGTGTTGCCTGCTGTGCCATTACCTGTGACGTACAGGTGGCGAATAACAGGCCCATAGCCAGGAATAACGATTTGATCATTCTTGAATGGAACATTTGCCTGGTTGTTATAAAATTAATTCTTCAATGCGTTTTCCAGGTTGGTGATAATGCCGACCGCCTTTTCATATGTGCCTTGCATACGGGTGTTGTCTTGCCCTGGCGCGTATAATGCTACTTCGCAATTATCGATCAGCGCAAAAAGATCGCTGGTATTGCTGCCATTAATACTTTTTGCTGCCAGTTTATCCTGCACGAGTTGCTTACTAAGATCGGCAAACGGGATCTTTAATTTATGGCTAAGATAGCCCCAGACAGCACGAGACGTTTCTTCATAGAAAGCTTTGTCTTTGCCTTCTTTAAGATAACGTGCAGCCAGTTCGAGGCGTTTCAGCGCTACTTTATTTGCGTAACGATGTTTCAGCAAGGCCGCATTGGTAGTATTATAGTCCTTACGGCGCTTATAATAAGCCACGCCCAGGAATGCTAATACCGGAATTAATAAAAGTATATAGAACCAGATACTGGTTATAAACCAAATATGTTGTTTCACCCAAGGCAACACCTCCGTTTGAATGCCTACCAGCTCATTTCTGTTCTGGCCATAGTCTTGCTTATCAGCTTTGGTTTTTTTACCCTGGGAGATGTTGATCGTGAATGGTTCGGATTTAATGGTCTTATATGCATTGGCTACCGGGTCGAAATAAGAAAATTCAACCGCAGGAATGATATGCTGCCCTGCCTCTGTAGGCATCAATACAAATTCGAAAGTACGGCTACCCGTTAATGGGTTGCTGTTTTTCTCGATGTTATCGGTCACTTTAGGATCGTATTTTTCGAATCCTGAAGGAATATCCACTTTAGGAGTGTTCAGCAGGTTTACGTTGCCTTGTCCACTGATTGTGACCTTCAACGTCAACGCATCATCGGTGCTGAGCTGTGTTTTATCTGTCACCGCCTCCATATTAAACTTGCCAACAGCGCCGTTGAAGCTTGTTGGACGGCCTTCCACTGGCAGGGGTTTCACATTGATCTGAACCGGATTACACTTTGTTTTGTATGGAACATCTTGATATTCTACATCCGGACGATTAAACATATCATCAAAGAATGGATCTTTGAAAGCCGGATCATTAAAGAAATCTTCGAATGGATCTTTCTGTTTGGCGTGTTTGTTCTGTACCAGTTTTACTAGCCTTACTGTGTTATCTACCTCTACAGGGTCGAGTTCCAGCGCGCCGGATTGTAATGGGAACAATAAAGTTTTGCGAATGGTGAATACCTTATATGGAATGCCATTCACTGTTTCTTCCGTTGCCTGTGGCGGGTTTGGAAGTTCAATATCTTTAGCAGAGAATCCTTTGAAAGCTGGTACTTTGGTTACGCTGGAGCTGGTGGGAAGGCGGGTATAGAGTTTATACGTTGCCGTTAGCTGGTCTCCTTCATAGAGATTTGTTTTATCTACATCTACTTTTACGAAGATGTTCTTGCGTAATTTTTCATTGACATCCTCTCCTTTCTTCAGCACAGGGTCCATGGCTTCATCGCCGCGGCTTCTTTGCGGATAGCCACTCATCGCCTGTTGCTGTTGTTGTTGCTGCAGCTGCTGTTGTTGCTGGGCAAATGAACTACCTTTTTTAACCTCTATTAAGATAGGGTTGGATTTTACCAGGTTACCATTTACTCTTGCTACAGCGCCGGGAATAGTGAAACTTCCGATATGCTTGGCTTGCAGCACATAGATGATAGCATAATAATCAGAACGGTGTCCGTTCATAATAGACTGACCCTGCATTTGGCTTGGGCCCTGCAGGATATCAAAATCCTTGAAGTTGGGAGGTTGAACACTAGTAACATTCACTCCATTTTCCAACATGAACTGGATCTGGAATGGCTCGTCCAACGCTACTGTATTCTGACTCACAGTGGTCGTAAAACGGAAATCCTGCGCAAATGCGCAGTTTACCAGTCCTACTAAAAACAATAAGGAGAATAAACATTTTCTCATATCAGATCTGACCATCATAATTATGTCAACAAATTTAACCAAACCCGCCAGGGATGCGGTACGGACGCCGTTAAAAGTTAGTTAAAAAATTATGACATATGATGTTAAATATCTCCTAAAACCGGACGTAAAACAATATCCTCTACCACGGTCTGTTTGGCGAGTGTGAAGGCGGTCCACACAATAGTGGCGATATCCTCAGGAGGCATCATCCTGTCGGGAGGTGCTTCAAAACCATCCCAGGAAGCGGTCAGTGTAGCACCGGGGCTGATACTGGTGACTCTTACGCCAAAAGGCTTCATCTCTTCCCGCAGATTACGACTGAAACCGAGCAACGCATGTTTGGTAATACTGTAAGATCCGCCATTGGCGTAGGCTTTGTGACTAGCAACAGAGCATAAATTAAAAATATGTCCGTTACGTTTAATCATCATGTCAGGTAATAATGTTCTGGTAAGATGATAGGCACTGTATACATTCACCGCCATTAGTTGCTCCAGCAGACCGTCTGCCTCTTCGTAAAGCGCGCCAGGCGTGAAAATGCCTGCATTGTTAACGAGGATGTCAACACTAGAAAATTTTGATTTAACTTTTTCCGCGAAAGCCAGTACTTCCTGTTTATTTCCCATATCAACTTGCTCCGCCAAAACAGTTACGGCTGGATTCTGTTGCTGGATACTGTTTTTAGCGGCTTGTAGCGCCTCTTCATGCCTGGCACAAATCGCAATATTAAATCCTTCTTTCGCAAGCCTTTCTGCTATGGCCTTCCCTATTCCTTTGCTGGCGCCGGTGATAACTGCATTCATAGTAAACAATCGTTAAAGACAGTAAAATACTGAATTTCGTAACTTTGCGCATCATGAGATACAAACATCTTTTCTTTGACCTGGATCATACGCTCTGGGACTTTGAAACCAATGAACAGGAAACCTTGCAGGAATTGTATGATCAGTATGAATTGCAACGTAAAGGAGTGCCAACATTTCAGGAATTTTCAGTTGCTTATGTAGGTCACAACGAACGCCTTTGGGATAGATTCAGAAAAGGATATATTACCCGCAACGATCTTCGCTACAAACGCTTCAGGTTAACTTTGCTCGACTTTAAAATCGGTGATGAAAAGCTGAATGTAACCCTTGCAGACCAGTTTCTGGACATTCTGCCATCTAAAAGCCGGTTGTTCCCGCATACTGTGGAAACACTGGATTATCTGGCTGCCAAAAACTACCCTATGCATATGATTACCAACGGTTTCGAATCTACGCAGCTGCTGAAGATGAAGAACTCTGGTATTGATAAGTATTTTACACATATCGTTACTTCTGAAGTAGCTGGTAGTCTGAAACCTTATCGGGAGATATTCGATTATGCGATCGCAAAAGCAGAGACTTCTGCCGCAGACAGCATCATGATCGGAGATGCGATGGAGCTGGATATAAAGGGCGCTCACGGTGTTGGTATGGACCAGATTTATTTCAATCCTGCAAAGCCACCAGTGGACTTTACGCCAACATATACCATCAATAACCTGAAAGAAATACAGGGTATTTTATAAAAATATTTTGGTGGGCAGATGACCTGATCTGTCCACCAGGACGATATAAAATAAAAATGCCATCCGAAGATGGCATTTTTTAAAAATATGTCGACTGAGTTATTTTGTTGTCTTCTTTGCAGCTGAAGCCCTGAGTGCAGCCGTTTTGGAAGGCTGCTTACAGCAACTTTTCATGTTGGAAGCCTTAGCGCCAGACTGTTGACAGGATGCCGTACAATCAGCTTTCTTTTCGGTTTTAGCAGTATTTTTAGCAGGTACAGTTTTAGCTTTTTCCTGTGCGAATACAGCTCCGGCAACAAAAAGGGTGGCAACTGCCAGTGTAGTGATTTTTTTCATAGCTCAGTATTATCCGGTAAGAAAATCAGATTAGAGTTTTGCGATAACTGTCTGTTCGCCTTTCACTACTTCTTCCAACTTCACAGTTACCTCTGTTCCTAAAGGTAAGTAAAGATCCACACGGGAACCAAATTTGATGAAACCCATTTCGTCGTTCTGTTTCACTTCCATGCCAGGTTTCAGATAATTTACGATTCTACGTGCCAGCGCGCCAGCGATCTGACGTACCAGAATAGCAGTTTTACCATTATCAATAACTACAGAATGTCTTTCGTTTTCGGTAGAAGATTTCGGATGCCATGCCACCAGGTATTTACCAGGATGATATTGTGAAAGCTTTATCTGGCCGCTGATTGGGTTCCTGTTCACGTGAACGTTAGCAGGGCTCATAAATATAGATACCTGGAGTCTTTTATCTTTAAAGTATTCAGGCTCATACACTTCTTCAATAACTACTACTTTACCATCGCAGGGAGATATTACGAGGTTATCGTTAGCGGTACTCTGCCTGGAAGGTACCCGGAAAAAGGATACGATGAACAGGAAAAATACTACAGAAACGGCCAGGAGGCTCCAGGTCAGTGCCGGAGAATCGAACCAGTAGGTCACTGCCCCGTTAATTACCAGCAAAACCAGGAATACAAGAGAAATGGTAGCAAATCCTTCA
The DNA here is from genome assembly GCF_042263525.1 of Chitinophaga sp. Hz27. Classification (NCBI taxonomy): domain Bacteria; kingdom Pseudomonadati; phylum Bacteroidota; class Chitinophagia; order Chitinophagales; family Chitinophagaceae; genus Chitinophaga; species Chitinophaga sp. Hz27. Next base: position 520,145 of record NZ_JBHKFJ010000004.1, on the reverse strand, counting down.
CGATGGATCTTCATTGTTTTGTTTATTTGTTTGTCTGTTTATTGGTTTAATCGCAGTGCGAAGTTAGTTCAATTGAAAAAATTCAGCATACGAATTTATCAAAGCATAAAAGTTTGGACATATATCCACGCAAATGGTGCTGCTAGCAGCATTGAATCAAATCTGTCCAGGAATCCGCCATGGCCAGGCATAATATTCCCTGAATCCTTTACGCCAGCCATTCTTTTAAGTTTCGACTCAATTAAATCCCCAATAGTACCAAAAATGGCGGCAATACCTGCCAATGCCATCCAGTGCTGCAATGCGAGATAAGAAGAACCCCAAAAATGGCCATAGACGCCAGCAGCGGCAACCGCCAGTATCATACCGCCAAGTGTACCCTCAATGGTTTTCTTAGGAGAAATTGCTGGTGCAAATGGCGTACGGCCAATTAATGAACCTGTGATATAGGCCATTGTATCATTTATCCATATAAAGATGATCAACAGTAGTGGTATTAACCAACCCGGAGCTGTACCAACCTGATCCGGTGTATAATGGATGTTTTCAGCATTCAGCCGAATATTTACCAGCAAACTAAATGGTATAGTCACGTATAGCAGGCCCATCGCCGAATAACCGATGTTCTTCAGTGAAAAGTCCTTACTGAAAAGTATTTCCCCGAGAGGAAGTACCATCAGGAAAAGAATGGCCACCCACCAGCCCAGATAGCCGGTGGAAATACCACTAACCATGAAATAATTATTGGTAAACGCAGTAATTACTGCGCAGCTCGCTATGGTGATGCCAATATGATGAAGGCTGGTTTTTTGTTTGTAGTCAGGGTCTATTTCACCAATAAGTTTGAAATATTCCTGTATGGCAAATACATTCACCAGGAAAAAAAGCAGAAAAAAGGTAAATGGACTCCATAGGATACCTCCCAGCATTACTGCCACAAAAACTAGTGCTGATGCAGTGCGGGTAAAAAATGTCTTCATGCTGTCTCGGAAAATTTAATGGCCGCAAAAATCTGCAAAAAATCGGGTAATGCCAGCCGGAAAATATTATTCATGATCTGTTTCGTCTCTTTCTTCCTCATCAATCTCATATGGATCACCGGTAGGACGGTTGTTATGTTCTGCTACCAGTGCTTTTGCTGCTTCTGCCTGGGCTTCCGGCACATATAATTCCACCTGTCCAGGGATAGTGAATGTAAAGGAAGATGATTGTTTTTGGACAATAACAGCTTCTATATCATTTTCTGTCAACATGCCTTTCACGATTTCAGTTTCGTACGGGCGGTCGCTGGCGAATACTTTAACCCATCCTTTTTCCATAGTTGATCATTTTAGAATGTTAAGTTACTACTTTTAGTTTTCTTCGTCCTGATCCTCACTATCTGTAACGGTTTCGACCTGAATCTGGTTCGGCGAACGTTTAGACAATGCCCAGAACAATCCAACGGTAACGGCTACACTGGCAAGGCCAAGGTATATGGGCATATGTGTCTCTTTGGTAGGGTCCGTGGTGATTTTACCATGTTGGAAGAGGTAATAGGTCAATACCATAGAACCATTGTTGATGGTATGTACCAGGATCGCTAACCAGAGATTGTTTGTTAGTAGATAAACGGCTCCCAAAACTATGCCCAGTAAGGCAATCATCAGAAAATCGAGCATTTCTGCATGCAAAGAGCTGAAGATGATACCCGTAAATACCACGCTCAGCCAACGTTGACGGGTCATGTTAATCATCACCCGCTGAATAACGCCTCTAAACAATAGTTCTTCTGCAATGGCTGGAACTACTGCCATGAAGAATATATTCAACAATAAGTCTGAGAGATTCGGCATATAGAGAACTGCCTTAATCAGTTCTTCATTCTTCTTTTGTAGCTCAAATGCTGCTTTGGGTAGGTTCCAGGTATGGTTCCATTCAGCAAGTACATTACCAAAAGGTAATACACAGAAATAAATAACGATGACAAGCAATAACTGCATGAATGCAGGCTTTGTCTTCAAACCCAGGTATGTAGCAGGTTTGGGCTGCCACAAGTAACTGAATACTGCTGCCGGTAAAAAGAAGCTAACAAAGGTATAGATAAACTGTACCAGCCTCTGTGCACCTATAAGACCATGATCCGTAAGGACTTTCGTCTGTATGTCAACAATCGTATAGCCGGTAAGGTAAGGAACGGCTGTTGCAAGTATCAGGTACGTAAATGCAAAGAAGCCTACGAAGAAACCTATAATGGTAACGAACTGTAATATGGGTGGATACTGCTTTAGATAGCCGTTCATAATTAAATACTCTATTAAAATGCGTAAATTTACAGCGTGAAATTAAGCATGCAGCAACAGTAAACCCAATATCTCTGCTGCATTTACTAAAAATATATAAATAAATATAATAATAAATAGTGCCAAATAGGCCAGGGTTCTCAATTTATGGTGAAGATAGGTAATATTGAACTCGGGGAATTCCCACTCTTACTAGCGCCGATGGAAGACGTAAGTGATCCCCCATTCCGCGCTGTCTGCAAAGATAACGGGGCTGATCTCATGTATACGGAGTTTATTTCTTCGGAGGGACTTATCCGTGATGCAATCAAAAGCCGTCAGAAACTGGACATCTTCGATTATGAACGCCCTGTGGGCATTCAGATCTTTGGTGGCGACGAAGAACCGCTGGCAATGGCAGCTCAGATCGTTGAGGCTACCAATCCGGACCTACTGGATATCAACTTCGGATGCCCAGTTAAAAAGGTTGTCTGTAAAGGCGCAGGCGCCGGTATCCTGAAAGATATTCCCAGAATGGTGAGTCTTACCGCTGCTGTCGTGAAAGCTACAAAACTCCCTGTAACGGTTAAAACCCGCCTTGGATGGGATGATAACACCAAAAACATTGAAGAGGTAGCAGAGCGTTTACAAGATGTTGGCATCAAAGCACTCTCCATTCACGGGCGCACACGTACGCAAATGTATAAGGGCAGTGCCGACTGGACGCTCATTGGAAAAGTTAAAAATAATCCAAGAATTCATATACCCATCTTCGGTAATGGAGATATCTCCACGCCTGAACAGGCCGTGGCAGCGCGTGCGAAGTATGGCGTAGATGGTATCATGATAGGTCGTGCAGCCATCGGCTATCCCTGGATTTTCCGGGAGATAAAGCATTTTATGAAAACCGGCGAACATTTGCCTCTACCAACTGTTTTGGAAAGAGTACAGGTCTGCAAAAAACATCTGCAACAATCTGTATCCTGGAAAGGTGATGTCGTTGGAATACTCGAAATGCGCCGCCATTATACTAATTACCTTAAAGGGTTACCTCATATAAAGGAATTCAGACAACAATTAGTAACTTTAAAAACATTAGCTGAGATAGAGGAAGTGCTAGATGCAATAGTGATTCAATATAAAGATCATATTTTTGATAGGACAACTCCCCAAGTGGCCGTGAATGACTTTCTGCCGGCCAATGATAATACGGCCGGTTGTAACGTTTATGGTTAAACGCTAACCCCGGAAATCCAATAAATAAAAAATTACTTTCACATGACCACAATTAAAAATCTGAGAAACGAAGTCTGGAAAGACTTACAGATTAAAAACAAATCTGCCCTGCGTAAAAAATACGCTGTTTCTAACATGGGCCGAGTGATCAGTTATCATGAAAGTACGGAAGATGGTAAGCTTCTCACGGGTTCTACCGTTGAAGGCTATACGGTTTTGAATGTTAAACCCGCCGACAGCTACCAGTCACTCTACCTGCACAGAGAAGTTGCAAAGCTTTTTGTGAAAAGACCTGGCCGTGCGCATAGGTATGTGATCCACCTCGACTACGACAAAAAAAACAACAAAGCCACTAACCTGAAATGGGCTACCAAAGAAGAAATGGAATCCCACCAACAGAATAGCCCGGCTAAAAAAGCTTATAAAGAAAAGCAACGTAACAGACTGAAAGGCCTGAAACTGAACGTTAGCAAAGTGAAAAATATCAAACGACTGCTCAACAAACCTGGTAAAAAAACCATGAAACAAATTGCAGAACAGTTTGATATCAGCGAAATGCAGTTATACCGTATTAAAAGCGGCGAAAACTGGTCGCATGTAACGTTGGATTAACGCCTGGATTTCCAGGACTGATCTATATGATGTTGTCTGACAAAGGCCATACCGCTGTGTGTGGCCTTTGTTGCCTTCGCTACTTACTTAGTTAACACTCCCCCGCTCCATCTCTGCCAGCATCTTCCGGTAATGGGCGCTCTCCATTAATACTGGTTCATAACCCATTATTATCACCTGTTTTCGTGCACGCGATAACGTTACCAACAATTTTCTATCTACCTCTATCCGCTCTTCTTCCCAACAAAATTCTCCGATACATTCCAAGGTCTGCACCTGTGCAGCATGATACACTGCCAGCGACACGATGATAATATCATTCTCCGAACCCTGGAAGCGCTCTACTGTATCAATATTGATATTGGCAGATTGCAATTCTGGATCATTAGCGATCATCTCCCTTATCAAACTTATCTGTGTACGCCATGGTGTTACCACTCCTACTGTATCTCTGTTAAAATTAGCACCATAGCGTTTTTTTAGATATCTGAGCAAATCTGCTACCCGCGCGGCTTCTGTCCTGTTCATCTTTGAAGTAGGCTCATAAGGACTCGGAATAAATACTTTCCTTCCTAAAGAAAGTACCTTATCCCAGCCGATGTTTACATCACTGCCTGAGCCAAAAACCTCATGCTGTTCAGGCTTTCCGGTGGATAACTGCCCGGCATAATAGTGGTTTACCAAAGCGGCAATACTGTCGTGCATACGGAAATGTGTATTTAGCATTCCCCAGGAGCGGCGCCACTGATGGGTTTTGCATTGCTGCATGAGTCGCTCGAAAATTGAAGAACGTAAATCCTGAATACCCAGCGCTCTAAGCGATTCTCCTTTAGCACTGCAGAAAAAGCTTTCCTGCGTAACCACCGGTGGTAGCTGGTTTTGATCGCCAATCAGGATGAACTTACGGAAAGGCATTAGTAAACCAAGCAATTGAGGCTCTGTGAGCTGAGAAGCTTCGTCCGCAATTAGTACATCGGCAGGTATACCCATCATCAGCAATAATTCCAGGCGTGTAGCCATGGTGGCCACTGTGCCCACAAATACCCGATGACTTGTAATAAAGTCTTTGGCTTGTTCGAGGGAGCCATTCAGGCAGTGGTCCCGGAGCTTCAGTGCGGAGTCGGTATTACGCCCGCCCATCCGCAGATAAGGTATCTGGCGGGCATCTAGCTTAATAGAAATTTCTTCTACTGCTTTGTTGGTGAATGCAACAATAATCACATGATTGCCTCTCTTGACCAGTTCATCTGCAATAGTAGTAAGCATGGCAGATGTTTTTCCAGTGCCAGGAGGGCCTTGTAAAAGATAGTAATCTTCTGCTTCGATAGCATCCCTAACTATTTGTTCCTGATTGTTATTGAACATTTTTGGAAGCGGAACCGGAAGCTCCTTGATGGACGGTGTTCTGAGTCCTAACAACTTTTCAGCCTTATAGCTATACTGGGGTGCCAGCATATAAAACAATGATGCAGCGGCAGCCCAGTAATTGGATTCGTAAATATCATGTTCGATAATCCATTCGTCGTACTGGCGGAAGAAATCGAGGGTCATCTGTCTGTTGTTAAGGGAGAATATCAGGAAGTCCTTGCCCAGCTCATCTATCCTGCCCTTCAGCAACTGTTGCTGTAGTGGCGCTAGTTCCGTGCCCGTACGTGGATAAATGATTGCAGTATCTCCTACCCTGAAGTTATGACTAACGTTGCCGACTATATCAAAAGTAACAGCACTGCTGCTGGTATCGAATTCGCGGAACTGAAGGCCGGTAATAACGGTGAATCGGCCTGCCTTCTCTTTTTCATCTTGGAGCCATAATGCAGCGAAGCCATCTGCGTCGTCTTCACGGTTTACCTCAGAGAACATGCCGCATTTGGCCTGGAGATACTCCCGCAGGGTAAATGAGAGATATTCTTTGTAGTAGGTTTTACATACTTCGGAGGCCTCTAGCCAGGCTTTTTCAAAACCATGGAAAGGTTCCGCACTGAAAGACGGTAATCCCGCTGCGGTAGTGCTGTTAATAGTAGACAGTATATCATACTCACCGGCGGCCAGGCGTAGCAGCATTGACACTACTTCATTGCGGAGTTGCAGCAGTGTATTTTCGCCGGCATGCGTGCTGCTGACGTTACGTAAGGGCTGTGATTCGGCTCCTGAATAGAGGATTGCGGAGCTACCTTTTCTTTGTCGGCCAAAGGCAGAGCGCAGCAGCAAGTTATAGCCTATTACCTGCATTTCGTGGTTTTTCCAGGTATTAAAATCTGGTGCTTTTCCACTTTTTAGCTCGAAGATCTCTTTACGGTTCACATCAGTATCATCTTCAGCCATGATATCGAGACGCCCTTGAAGGCCATATATAGCAGAAAAGAAAGTAGGCTCTATCCTGACAGGTTTATCCTGTAGGTCTTTTACTGTCTGGTGGAGATTTCCCCAATGCGACTGGCGGATATCCCGGAACATTTCATTGATTTTATCCCGGCCATAAGCGGCAGCATGCAGCACATTATCTGCCACGGCTTCTTTAAAGGATGATTTAAAATCAATCTCTTTATTACGCAGCATCTCATCCAGGAGAGCGTTGACAAGATTTCCTCTGAATGCAGCAGGACTGGAAGTTTGCGGCACGAGCTTACGGACCAGGTACTGCAGCTTGTTCATCCCTTTATGGTTGAAGCATTCTGCCAGTTCGCTGATGTCTATCAATAAATCAGGCTCCAATACCAGCTGACTTTCGACAGTTGTAGTATAGAAAGCTGGTTGAAATTCATCTGTATCGTCTTGATCTTCTTGGGTGCAATGCAGCACATGAATGGAATCATAAGGACGTAGCTGTCCATGAAGAGACATCACAGAAACGGGATCCAGCCCATCCAAAGACAGCTGGAAGTCGCCTTGTTCATCGTTTCTCACGTTCAGAATACAAGAATATTTTCCTGCGGGATTGGTTACCAATGGCCCAACGGCGGTAATCATGCAGCGTAATGAAGGAATGGAGGCTGGTCTTTTTCTGAAGCTCCGGGATAGTGTGCGGTCGCCGGTATCATAGTAATGCTCAGAAAGTTTTAATGGAACAACTTCTTCATAAAACCATGACACAGATTCCGCCAGGGCTTTGATACATAAGAGATGTTCTTCTGGTTGCAGCGGGAAGAGTGACTTTGTAGCACGGTTGGTGAGGATGCGCAGTGTGGTCAATTGTTGCTGAACTTCCGGAGGAACTATTTCTTTATCAAAATAGAATTGCATGCGCGCGAACAGGTTGCCGAAAGAACGGTGTTCTTCACGGGTAAGTTCTCTGAAAAGGTGTTCCAATATCAGTTTGTAGAGCCTTACTTTTTCATCCGGCTGTTGTTGGCCGGCGGCTTCCGTTATTCTGGCGTAAAACGCTGCTGCTTTGGTTGGTGCGCGCATTTATGCAAGATAATGCAATGCCGTTCTTTTTGCATCAATCAGGCTTTTGTTTTACCTTTCTTGGGATTTATAGTGTAAACCTTTTTTTATGTCAGGCAAAAAGATAGCCATTATAGGTGGTGGAAATCTGGGATCGGCCATTGCCCAGGGATTGCTGAAGAGCGGTTTTTCAAAGGCCGGTGATATCACTATCACCAAAAGAAATACGGATACGCTGGGAGAGCTGAAAGCTGCTGGTGTAAATGTAGAAAAAGATAATGCGGTTGCGATCCGTCAGTCGGAAGTGATTATAGTGGCCTTGAAGCCCTACAATGTGCGCGAAGTATTACAGGAGTTCAGCGGTTTATTTGACCCTTCCAGGCAGATACTTATCAGCGTGGTTACAGGTGTTAGCATTGATGATCTGGAGAGAATCGTACCAGGAATGGCGGTTGTAAGGGCTATGCCTAATACAGCTATTGCCATTCAGGAATCGATGACATGTTTGTGTTTTAAACATGCTACACAGGAGCAGACAGATTATGTTACCAGTATGTTCAATCATATGGGAGCAGCGGTCAGCATTGATGAGAAGCTGATGGATGCCGCCACGGTATTAGGTGCTTGTGGTATTGCCTATGCCTTGCGTTTTATAAGGGCTAATATCCAGGGCGGTATTGAAATAGGTTTTGATGCCCGTACTGCCAGCTTGATTGCAGCGCAGACAGTAAAAGGCGCAGCAGAGTTGCTGATCCGTGAGAACCGTCACCCCGAAGAAGAAATAGATAAGGTAACTACTCCGAAAGGCTGTACTATAGCCGGTTTGAACGAGATGGAGCACCAGGGCTTCAGCTCATCATTGATTAAAGGGATCACTGCATCTTACAATAAGATAGTGAAGGGATAATCATCTCCCCTGATTTCATCAGTATTAGTGAATAACTGAAAATTTTTCCGATGAGATATCGGAAGAGGATTGTATTGTCCGGGGTTAGTCTTTCCTGGGGTAATCAAAGAATAGGAAAGTCTTTTTAGCGCGGTCGAAATCCTTCCAGTTATCGGTATCGGCCTGGATGGCGAATACGCCGGCAGTGGGGACATTATCAATCCTGATTTCTTCTGTCAGGTAATTGGCAAAATCGGTGATGCCGGGGTTATGTGCAAAGATTGCCACGGTATTGAAGTCATCATCAATCTTAGTGATTACTTTGAGGAACGTGGAAGCATAGCACAAATACAATTCTTCTTCCAGGAGGATAGCCTGTTTTGGGTAATGCCATACATCAGCCATTAATTTGGCGGTGGTGCGGGCTCTTTTAGCCGGGCTGGAGATCACTAGTTCGGGAACTACTCCTTTGTCTCGTAATCGTTCAGCCATCTCCGGAGCATTCTGTTTTCCCCGTTTGTTAAGTGGCCTGTCGAAATCGTCCGTATCAGGATCGTTCCAGCTGGATTTAGCATGTCGGATTAGTAGCAATGTTTTCATGGGCTGAAAACCTGTTGTTTACAATAACGAAAATACAGAATAGGAGTCGTTGTGATGTCATTTAAAATAAAATTAACATCGAAATGTATAATAAGGTTGTTATCCCCCGGAGATTGACTACCTGGTATTGTTTTCACGGATAAACAAAAAAAGAGAGAGCACTTGTAGGTGCTCTCTCAATATTTATCAAGACTTCTCGTATAATGTATACCGTTAGTAACCTCTTTCGTTTTTACCTTCCATAAAGTTCATGAAAGCTTTGTTTACCACGCGGTTACCACCAGGAGTAGGATAATCACCGGTGAAGTACCAGTCGCCCAGATTATTAGGGCATGCTTCGTGTAAGCTTTCTATGGATTGGTAAATAACTTCGATTTTAGCTCCGATACCTTTAGGGGTAAGGATTTCAGCGATTTTATCTGAAATCTGTTGCGGAGTAAATGGTTTATAAACGTTTTTAACGACGTTTTGCGCATGGAGGGTATTGGTACGTTCCAGTTCTTTACAGAGGCCATAAGCTTCCTGGAGGATGTATTCCTTACCTTGTTCTTTCAGTAGCGCAATAGCTGCCTGGAATGCAACAAAGTCACCCATTTTACTCATATCGATACCATAACAGTCTGGGTATCTGATCTGAGGAGCAGAAGAAACGATGATGATACGTTTAGGGCCGAGGCGGTCCAGCATTTTGACAATGCTTTCTTTCAGGGTGGTACCGCGAACGATGGAATCGTCGATAACTACCAGTGAATCTACACCAGGTCTAACGGTACCATAGGTGATGTCGTACACGTGTTGTACCATCTCATTACGGCTGGAATCTTCAGTGATGAAGGTTCTCATCTTCACATCCTTGATCGCAATTTTATCGATGCGGATGCGACGATTCACCATTTCGTTCAATTTCTCTGAGTCGATCTCATTACCCCAGGAAAGGATTCTTTCCACTTTGATTTTGTTGAGGTAGTCTTCCAGACCTTTCAAGAGGCCATAGAATGCAACTTCAGCGGTATTAGGGATGAATGAGAAGATTGTATTTCTGAGATCGTTGTCGATAGCTTTCAGAACAGTGCCAGACAGGTTGCGGCCGAGGGCAGTACGTTCTTTATATATTTTCTCGTCGTTACCTCTGGAGAAATAGATCCGTTCGAAGCTGCAGGCTTTACGCTCTTTAGGTTCGAGGATTTGTTCTATTGCATATTCGCCATTAGGTTTAACGATGAGGGCATTACCAGGCATCAGTTCCAGTACTTCGTTTTCACCAACGTTGAAGGTAGTACGAATCGCAGCTCTTTCAGAAGCGGCAACGATTACATCATCATTGACATAGTAGTAGGAAGGACGGATACCGTGCGGATCGCGGATGACGAAAGCATCCCCTGTACCAATAAGGCCGGCAGCGTGGTAACCACCATCAAATAAAGAAAATGCCTGTTGGAGGATGTGTTTAACGTCGAGGCCATTGCGGCGTATTTCGTCTTCTTTGCTGATGAAGTGGTGAACCACTTCAAGCATAGCAGCGAGGTCGCTGTTTTTGTGTACTTCACCAGGGTTTGCGTTTACGAATTTGAAGAGTTCGTCAGCATTTACGAGGTTGAAGTTACCTGCCATTGCGAGGTTGCGGGCAGGGATGGTGTTATATCTAACAAAAGGATGGCAAAGTTCTACGTTGTTTTTGCCTTGGGTCGCATAGCGAAGATGTCCCATCAGCAGTTCACCGAGAAATTTGAGGTGTCCTTTCATCAGCCCCGGATATTTTGTGATCTCGGGTTGATATTTTTCGATTTCCGAAATTTCGTCCCTGATTTTGCTGAATACGTCGCCGATTGCCTGTGGGGCGCTGCTACGTACGCGGTGCATAAAAGGAACGCCAGGTTCAGTATCTAATTTTACAGCTGCAACACCAGCGCCATCCTGGCCCCTGTTGTGCTGCTTTTCCATGAGCAGATATAATTTATTCAGCCCATAAAAAACGGTCCCATACTTCTGTTGATAATAGGAGAACGGTTTTCTCAATCTAATAAATGCCAGTCCGCATTCATGCTTGATCGCATCACTCATGCCTGAAAATTGAAGATGCAAAGCTACGCCAAATAAAGTTAAAATCCGTCATGCAAGCGTAAGGCGCTGTATAAACAGGAAGAGGGCCGCTGTGAATCCACACTGCGGCCCTCTTTCAAAAAAGTTAAATATATCCTTATTGTTTGGCTAGCTGTCCCATCCATTGACTGATATGGGTACAGTTTTTATACTCAGGATCTACGTGTACGTAGAATGTTGGGATCTTTTCTTTCAGCCATTTGTTGATAGCCTCAGCCTGTTTGATTTGCAGTGTGCGAGCCTGAATACGGGAATAATCGTCGTTCAGATTTTCTCTATGAGGTTGGCTGCGTGACTTCAGGTATACGATGCGAACAGAAGTTCGGCCATTTTCATCTGTAAACTGAGTCGCTTTCGATATCTGACCTGGTTTCAGGGTATCCAGCATCATAACGATGGATTTATCGGATTCATCATCCAGCTGATCTATCGTGAGGAGGGTACCTTCACCGGTTTTAGATTGAAGCATACCGCCAGTAAACTTAGCGGATGGTTCATCACTGAACTCATTTACTGCTTCAGAGAAAGTCATTTTATTGTTCAGAACAAGATTACGAACAGAATCCAGTTTAGTAGTGGCAGCAGCCAGATCTGATCTGGTTACAGCCGCTCTGATGAGGATGTGTTGTACGGTAACATTATCGCCCTGACGTTTGATCATCTGGATGATATGGTAACCGTGTTGGGATTTAACCGGGCTGGAGATCTCTCCTTCTTTCAGACGGAAAGCGGCAGCCAGGAAGTCAGGATCCCAGGTATTTTTATCATTACGGTTCAGATTGTAGATACCTCTGTTTTCTTTTACACCTGGATCTTCAGAGTACAGGATGGCGAGGGAGCTAAAATCAGATTCTTTATTCAGTACGCGTTTTTTGAAATCCAGCAGGCGGTCGATGGCGTATTGGTCCATTTCGCGGGTAGCTTTAGGACTGATTACGATCTGACCGATTTCCAGTTCAGATTCATAGAATTTGAGACTGTCTTTAGGAATAGCGTCGAAAAATCTTTTTACTTCAGAAGGAGTGACTTTAACTTGGTCGATGATTTTACCACGCATTGCTTGTGCGAGCAGTCCTTCTTTAATAGGAGTACGGAATCGTTCACGCAGCTGGTATACGGAGTAGCCGGTGATGTCTTTCATTTTTTCTTTGGAGCCGTATAGCTGTTCAAAATAGCGGATACGGTTTTCCATCTGGCCTTCGATATCGGCATCTGAAACAGGTAAGCTGTCCCTTTCTGCTTGCAGTACCATTACCTTTTGGGAAATCAGCATTTCCAGGGTATTGCAGGGTGCATCATGGGGCAGGTTTCCATCGACGGTATTACGTTGGAGATCAGCCAACGCGCCATCCATATCGGATTTGAGGATAATCTTATCCCCTACTATGCCTACAATCTTGTCTGCTACCAGTTTTTGCTGTGCCGAGGCGGCAGAACCGAGCATCAAGGTGATAGCAGATAAAGCCAGAATTTTCTTCATACTAGTATCGTAAAGTTCAAAAATAACCAAATAACATTCAGTCCTGCACTAAAATTCTGCGGATTTAACAAAAGTTTAGATCAGACAGGATAAATACCGGATATTTCTATAAGAAAAAAAATGCAGCGAAGGGATACTTCGCTGCATTTAAGGATATTTTAGCCGGAGGCTTATAATGTTCTTTTAACTTCTACTTCTTCGAAACCTTCTACGATATCGCCTGGGCGGATATCGCTGTAGTTACGCAGACTCAGACCGCATTCCATGTTGGAGGCAACTTCTTTCACGTCTTCTTTATAACGTTTCAGGGAGCCGAGGTCTCCGGTATGAACTACGATACCATCGCGAACGAGGTTCACGCGGGTGTTTCTCGCTAACTTGCCATCGAGTACGAAGCAACCAGCCACTGTAACCTTGTCGAATTTGTAGGTTTCGCGTACTTCGACGTTGCACACCACTTTCTTTTCGATTTTTGGTTCCAGCATCCCTTCCATGGCGCTCTTAATTTCTTCGATTGCGTCATAGATGATGGAGTAGTTACGGATTTCGATATTTTCTTTTTCGGCAAGTTTAGCAGCCTGGGAAGAAGGACGTACCTGGAACCCGAGGATGATCGCGTCAGAAGCAGTAGCGAGGAGTACGTCGGATTCGGTGATCTGACCCACAGCTTTGTGTACGATACTAACAACGATTTCTTCTGTAGAGAGTTTCTGCAGGGAGTCGGACAGTGCTTCCACAGAACCGTCAAAGTCAGCTTTGAGGATGAGGTTGAGCTGTTTAAAGTTACCCAGTGCCAGACGGCGACCGATTTCATCGAGGGTGATATGTTTCTTGGTACGGATACCTTGTTCGCGAACGATCTGAGCGCGGCGGTTAGCCACTTCTTTGGCTTCAGATTCGTTTTCGTACATTTTGAATTTCTCACCTGCTTGTGGTGCACCGTTCAAGCCGAGTACCTGTACTGGCATGGAAGGACCAGCTTCGTCCATTTTCTGGCCACGTTCGTTGAACATAGCTTTGATTTTACCGTAGAAGGAACCGGATACGATGGTATCGCCCTGACGGAGGGTACCATTTTGTACCAGGAGGGAGGCAACGTAACCGCGGCCTTTATCCAAGGATGCTTCCACGATAGAACCGGAACCTTCGCGGTTTGGATTCGCTTTCAGTTCGAGGAGTTCTGCTTCCAGCAGTAATTTTTCCAGGAGGAGGTCGATGTTCAGACCGCTCTTGGCAGATATTTCCTGGCTTTGATATTTACCACCCCAGTCTTCAACGAGGAGGTTCATACCAGCGAGTTGTTCTTTAATTTTCTCTGGGTTGGCACCATCTTTATCCACTTTGTTGATAGCGAATACCATTGGGAGGCCAGCAGCCTGAGAGTGGGAGATTGCTTCACGTGTTTGAGGCATGATAGCATCATCCGCAGCGATTACGATAACTGCAATATCCGCAGCTTTCGCACCACGGGCACGCATTGCGGTAAACGCTTCGTGACCAGGGGTATCGAGGAAGGTAATTTTTTTACCACCGCTGGTAGTTACCTGGTAAGCACCGATGTGCTGGGTAATACCGCCGGCTTCACCTGCCACAACGTTTGCGTTACGGATATAATCGAGCAAGGAAGTTTTACCATGGTCTACGTGACCCATGATGGTAACGATCGGAGCACGAGGTTCCAGATCTTCCGGAGCATCTACTTCTTCAACTTCTTCTGCATCTTCAACAGCATCCAAACCGATAAATTCTACTTCATAGCCGAATTCACCAGATACGAGTTCGATAACTTCCGCATCGAGTCGTTGGTTGATGGATACCATGATACCGAGGCCCATACATTTAGAGATAACTTCGGCGAAGCTAACGTTCATCAGGTTAGCGAGTTCGCTTACGGAGATGAATTCTGTTACCTGGAGTTTATTATCCTGGCCAGCCTGGTTAGCTCTTTCATTGGCTCTCTCTTCGCGTTTTTCACGACGGTGTTTAGCTTTTACGCCTTTACCGCGGGTGTTGCCAGAGAGTTTGGCCATTGTTTCCTTGATCTTATTCTGGATCTCGTTTTTGTCGATTTCTTTTTCTTCAGGTGTGCGTTTATCATCGCGGTTGTTAGCACCGTGTCTGTTATAGCCACCACCTTGACCAGGTCGGTTGAAGTTACCACCACCTTGTCTGTTTTGACCGTAGCCACCACCTTGACCTTGGCGATTGAATCCGCCGCCTTGTTGGCCACCTTGTCTGTTTGGACCGTGTTGGTTACCACCTGGGCGGTTGTTACCACCACCTTGACCTTGTTGGTTACGGTTTTGGTTACGGTTATCGCCGTGTTGGCCGCCGCCTTGTCTATTTTGACCGTGCTGAGCACCACCTTGTTGGTTACCGTGTTGACCTTGGCCGCCTTGGTTGCGGTTATCACGGTTACCACCGTGTCCGTGGTCTCTGTTGCCGTGTTGGCCTTGACCGCGGTTATCACGATTGCCTTGGTGACCATGTTGACCATGCTGACCATGCTGACCTTGACCGCCTTCTTTGCGTTCGCCGTCTTTGAAGTCACGTGGCTGGATGGGTTCAGGTTTTTTCTCGACGATGATACGTTTGCGTTTACGTTTTTCGTCGCGGTCCTTATTGAAGTTAGATTTGTTATTGTCTCTTCTGTCGGACTGAACCGGCAGTTCGATTTTACCGATAACTTTAGGACCGGTTAATTTTTCAGCCTGAATATTTTCGATAACGGTTCCGGCTTGTTCGTCGGTGTTAGCGGCGGGAGCCTGGGTATTGTTATCGTTGTTTTTCGTTTCTTCCTTAACAGGAAGTTTAACTGGAATCGCCGGTTCTTTGATTGCTGCAGCCGGTTTAGCCTCTTGTAATACTTCTTCCACTTTGTTAACTACAGGTTTATCTTGAACCGGTGCGGCTTTTTCCGTTTTAACTGTCGTATCGGTTTTATCTGTTTTCGCTACATTTTCAACAGGAGCAGGGGCAGGTTGGGCGGCGGGTGCTTTTTCAGCAGCCGGTGCTTTTTCTGGTTTATGCTCGGTAGCTGCAGGTGCTGGAGTTGGAGCCGGAGTTTTTTCAGGACTGGCAGGCGGCGGTGTTTGTACCGGAGCTGGAGCTGGTTCTGGTTTTTTCTCGGCTACAGGAGCAGGTGCTGGCGCTGGCTGTGGAGCAGGAGTTTCTGCTTTAGGCGGCGCAGGAGTTTCTGCAGGTTTTGCTGTTGTTTCCTGTTTAGGCTGTTCTTTAGGAGCAGCTGGAGCAGGAGTTGGTTTTTTAGCAGCACCTTTATTAATGGCATCGAGATCGATGGTTGTGATGACGCGAGGGCCATTAATTTTAGGGGCTTCAGTTTTCACTACATCCGGTTCGGCAGGCGGGGCCTGTGGTTTAGGAGATTCCGCCACCGGGGGAGGTGGTGTAACGGGAGCTGCTGGTTCCTTTACCGGAGGAGTTGATGGAGCTGTTGCCTGAGGTTCCTGTTTAGGAGTTTCCTTTGCAGGTTCAGGTTTAGGTTCCGCTTTGGGAGCTTCCTGAGCTGGAGCTGCCTCTTCTTTGTCTTTGCTAGTGTTCTTTTTCGCCGCAGCCTCCGCTTCCTCTTTTTCTTTCTTCTTCGTATCTAACACGCTTCCTTTAGGCAGGGCTATTTGGTCGCTTTTGCGTTTATTAGCCTTGTCCTGTTGGAACTCCGACTGCAGAGCTTGGTACATAACAGCCGTGAGGCGAGCGTTTGGCGAACCAAACCCACCCATGTCGAAGCCTTTATTGGAAAGATAGTCTATAAGCGTTTCTTTACCAATATTAAACTCTTTGGCTGCGGCCAGCAATCGTGGTGTGTTGTTTGTTGTTTCAGGCATATCGTAGTTCGGGCCTCCCCTGTTTCCCGTTTCTTCCAAACGGGTTGTTTTTTTACGTTTAAACAATAACTCGAAAAATCCAATTCCCCTTCTAATAAGCCCTTTACCTGGGAAGGGTTCTGGCTGGGCTTTATTCTTTGTCAAACTCTTCTTGCAATATTCTTCTAATATCCTGCACTGTCTCTTCTTCCAGATCAGAACGGCGTACCAATTCTTCTGTAGTCAGCTCTAATACGCTGCGGGCAGTGTCACAACCTATTCGCTTCAATTCATCAATGATCCATTCTTCGATTTCATCAGAGAACTCTTCGAGATCGATATCAAATTCAGACTGTTCCTGTTGTTCGTCACGGAATACGTCGATTTCGTAGCCGGTCAGTTCACAGGCGAGTTTGATGTTTACACCTTTTTTACCGATGGCCAGGGAAACCTGGTCAGGGTTGAGGTAAACGGAGGCGTATTTGTTTTCGTTATCCACTTCCATACGGCTGATTCTAGCAGGTGTTAAGGAGCGTTGAATCAGGAGTTGGATATTAGCGGTAAAGTTAATGATATCAATATTTTCGTTTCTGAGTTCGCGTACGATACCGTGAATACGGCTACCTTTCATACCCACACAGGCACCTACCGGGTCGATACGGTCGTCATAGGATTCAACAGCCACTTTGGCTCTTTCTCCTGGTTCACGAACGATTTTCTTGATAACGATAAGGCCGTCAAAGATCTCAGGAACTTCAATTTCCAACAATTTAGCCAGGAAGGATGGGTGTGTACGGGAAAGAATGATGAGTGGGGCATTATTCTTCATTTCCACTTTTTTCACCACCGCTCTAACGTTTTCCCCTTTTTTGAAATAATCAGTGGGGATTTGTTCGGCTTTTGGCAAAATTAATTCATTCCCTTCATCATCAAGCAATAAAACTTCTTTTTTCCAAACCTGGTAAACTTCACCGGTTACAATTTCACCAGCTTTATCAGCATATTTCTTTACGAGAATATTCTTTTTGAGGTCGCCAATGCGGGCAGACAGCGTTTGTTTTGCTGCGAGGATTGCGCGGCGGCCGAAGTCCATAATATCAACTTCTTCGTACAGATCTTCACCGATTTCGAGGTCTTTTTCAATACTAATTGCTTCAGTATAAGCAATTTGTGCATTGTCATCTTCCACTTCTCCATCTTCGACTACCAGACGACGACGTAATATTTCAAGGTCTCCTTTTTCAGTATTTACAATGACATCAAAGTTCTCATCAGAGCCATACTTTTTTCTCAGCAGTGTTTTGAACACATCTTCCAGAACCTTCATCAACGTAGGACGGTCAATGTTTTCCGCCTCCTTGAACTCAGAGAATGACTCAATCAGGTTAATACTAGCCATGTTTATTTATTATAATTTAAAACACAATGCACACTTTCGTATGCTTGATTTCATCGAATTTTATTTCAGAATTTTTTTTCTCTTTTTTCTTGCCGATCTGTTCCTCAATGGTAAAGTTATCGTCAGTAACTGCCATCAGGGTACCTTCTTTGGTACTCCCATCCGGAAAAGTTACCTCCACTTTACGACCAATATTTTTGAGATACTGTCTGTGCAGTTTCAATGGCTCATCCAGTCCAGGAGAAGAAACCTCCAGTGAGAAGTCATTGTCAGGAAACAGGGCTGCTTCCTCCAGCAGGGCATATAACGCACGGTTGAAAGATACTAATTTTTCAACTGGTACGCCTTTATCTCCGTCCAAAAAGAGCTTAATATTGTTTGTGGGCTTTATTCTGATATCTACCAGAAAATTATCGGGATCATTGGCCAGCAGACCCTCTGCCAGTTCCCGGATTGCTGTTATCACGTGTTCGTTTGCCATACAAAAAGCGCGAAGGGGCCGATATCTCGTCCCCTTCGTTTGAATCATTTTTCCTACGCAAAATTAGGATTTTATTTCGATTCTAAAAGTTTTTCTCTTTTAAAACCAATAATTTTCTCCAATTTATTATCGTATATTCGTTTTGTTTAATGTTTTCCTCATGCCAGTTTCTTCGTAAACAAAAATAATTCAAAAATATCAGATCTGGATATAGTCTTTCGTGCAACTACCAATAGGGCGTTGTTGTCTTTTATATATAGTATAGGCTGAAATTCCTTAAGCACATTATCAACTTTTAATAATCATTCATCATATGGATAATTTTTCATACAACTTACTGCCTGGTATTGAACCAGAAGAGAAAATATGGTTAGATGAATTGACAAAATCATATAGTCAAGAGAAGAAAGACAAGTTTCTGATGCTATATCAAAGCAGGAGAAAAGACCCACAGTCAATACTAATTTTTACATTGATTGGATTCCTTGGCGTGGCGGGTGTGCACAGATTTGTTACTGATCGTATTGGACTGGGTGTAATTTACCTGATCACTTATGGAATATTTGGTATAGGTACCTTAGTGGATGCAATTAATTATAAACGCATCGCCTGGGACTTCAATAAACGTGAAGCAGTTAAGTGTTCACAAATGATTGACTTATAGTTAAAGAAAACTTAAATAAGCCATTATTTTCCAGTGGATAATCGATATTCTGCTACCTTTGATGGATTATGTTGAAGTATTTTATCTTATTTTTTGTACTATATCTGCTGTATAAAATTGTATTCAGGTTTGTGATACCTGTTTACAGAGCTACCAGACAGTTACGGCAGCAGATGAATGGGATGCAGGATGCGATGCGTCAGCAGTATGAGAGCCAACAGGCTTACCAGCAAAGTCAGGAACAGACGACGCAAAGCAGCGCACAACAACCACCGAAGCCAACGGATCGGGGGGAATATATTGATTTTGAAGAAATTAAATAGTAAATAAAAAGCGTCTCTACCAATTGAGACGCTTTTTTTATGCGGATAAAGGTTTGAATATATCGAGTATAGTTTTAGGCGCCTGCAGGTGAATAGTGTGTAGGCCAATCAATTTAGCCCCTTCAATATTAGGTAAGGTATCATCAATAAAGACTGTCTCCCCTGCTTTAAGTCCGTTTTCCTCCAGAACCATCACATAGCTTTCTTTATCTGGTTTACGACAACCCATCAAATGAGAATAATAAGTTTTGTCGAAGAACGCTCCCAATGACGGGATACCTCTTGAATCCATTAATATTTTATTGAATGCATCGAGATGGATTGCATTAGTATTACTTAACAGGAAAAGATTATACTGTTGACGGAGTTGTTGTAAAAGTTGGAGTCTTTGCAGGGGGAAGTCGAGTAACATTGCATTCCAGGCATCAATAATCTGAATGTCGGAGACATTTTCCGGGAGATATTTATGCATGGTGGCCAGGAACTCTTCTGTACTCACATGGCCTGTTTCGAGTCCGTTGAAAAGGTCGGAACCCTTGAACTGGCCGTATAATTCATGAAAGTTTTCTACACCGAGCGCGGTAAATGCATCATTGGTTCTATTGTAATCGAGGTTTAGAATTACGCCACCCAGATCAAAAATGATATTTTTAATTCCCTGCATATGGTCAATTATTTGACACAAAGAAACAGGCTTTTTTTTATAGAGTATATACGAGACAGTTATATAGAAAAAATATTTTTTAGGTTAATTGGAGAAAATAATTAATTTTGCCGTCCCTCGAAAGAGGGGAATCTTCGTTCTTAGGAACAGCTCCTATAGCTCAGTTGGTTAGAGCACCTGACTCATAATCAGGGGGTCACAGGATCATGCCCTGTTGGGAGCACAGTCTCAGAAAGGCTTTTAGCGGTATAGCGCTGAAAGCCTTTTTTCGTTTGATACATGTTTTGATACATGTTTTTTAATTCTCCATCTTCAATCCTTTTACAAAGAAATGACAGGTACTTTGGGCTCATTTACTGCCTTCGGGTGCAATATCAATCTCGGTGGCAGCAATTGGAGTTACTTTTTCTGTTGAAGTCCACACCAAAAAATACTCAAATTTTTCGCCATCAGGTGTACAGCCAACAACGTATTCGCCAGGATCAAGGCTACTTTTACGGACATAATATTCACCACAAACTCTAATGTCATTTTTTACCAGAGCACGACCTATTGTTATAAATTCCTGGCCTTGAGGTTCTCGCCATTGCTGATTATATCTTTCTGAAAAAGTTGGTTCGTGACAGCTTGCTAACAAAATAAATAGACTTACAAGTAGAATTTTGGGTGTCATCGGTGATAGAATTTTTAAAGGTTTAAATGGGAGATTATATTTAAATTAGGATATGTACTGATTGTATGGATGTTCTATAAGGTACGTTTTTTCTAAAAGTTGTTGTCATGAAAAACCGTAGGAAGATAAGTCTACTTACAAAATATCTTTCCAATAAGCATTATTTAAAAGAAGTTCCAGTAGACGGAAAAATTACAAATAGGTTTCACTTTGACTTAGGCTGGTATTACCTTTATGCCAACCAGATTATAAGAACTGGTAACTGCATTACCTTATTGAGTAACCCCTACACAATAACTATAGATAGCTTCTGGAACACTAATCACTTTGAGGATATTAGCAAATATGTATTCTGGACTTTTAACGACAGCTTTCAACAGAACTTAATTCGGCAACTGGCATTCCTTTCAGAATCTGTAATAGCGAGATGTAATGAACTCCTAACCCGATATGTCATCCCATATAACGAGGCCGACTACACTCACCCAGACGAGGAATTACAGTGGTGCTTTGTGAAAAATGAATTTTTGAAGAAATCCGGCAAGTATGAACTGATGTACTGTCGGGATCAGGAGAATAGAACTGCCATCAAATCGGCGCTTGCTGCATTTATGAACCGCACCTCTGTTGAACAGACATCCATAGTGGCACCTGCTGAAACTGTGCCCACTTTTTTGAGTATGTTAATTCCTATTAACGGCAGCCAACTGGTAACACTCAATTACATCGATGAAAAAGTGAAAGAAACGGGTTGTAAGTTTGAAATTTTCCGATCAATAAGAAAATCGAAGGATAATCGTAATCCTTATGGCTTCAATGGCTGCGTCGCTGCTGTAATAGATTATTTCTACCAACTCAATTATTTTGACACTGCATACTCTTTAGAGCAAATTTTTCACGCATATTTTGAACACACAGGAAATTACATTGCAAAATTTAGCACTTTCATGTCTGAATTTAGGCAGGATAACAGTTATTTGAAGCATGTTGAAATGCTTAAACAATTGAAAATTAATAAATTGAACTAGTCTTTTTTATCTTTCCCCAATTGCCCAAATTCCTCCCCCAATCTGCCTGATATACTTTCCTTTTCAATAGAAATTGCATGTATTTGATAACAGATAAAATCAAATAGACATGACAATTATTAATCCATTCGATCTAATCATTTCTAAGATCGACGTATTGCAAGCATGCGTTAATGGCCTGCGCGAAAACAACAAGAAACCTATCGCTATTCAGCCGGAAGATCCTGATAGGTTATTGAACCTGGTGGAAGCCGCTAATGTATTGCGTAAGCCGGTAGGGACTGTCCGTTATTACATTCATCACAAGTCGTTACCAGCAATTAAGGTTGGTAAAGGTTATGTAGTGAAGCATTCTGCTTTGATGGCATGGGTGGATGAATTCAAGGAAAGTACAAGCGAGGATCCGGTTATCAATATGAGACGCCGATTTGCAAAACGTTAAAACCCTGGAAAATGAAACGTGTGAAAGATTTGAAGCAATGGGATTTAGTAGAATTACTTTCCAGATTAGGTTATGAGCCCAGTAAGGTAATCCGGGATGACTACTGGTATCTATCTCCGCTCAGAGTAGAAAAGACACCGTCTTTTAAAGTAAATCGACGGCTGAACGTATGGTACGATCACGGTGTTGGTCAGGGTGGTGACCTTATCGATTTTGGTTGCCAGTATTGTAACTGCTCTATCAGTGATCTGCTCAGGAAATGGGATGACTTGCCCTCCCCTACTTTTTCTTTTCAACCGCGAATTGCTGGTGAAAAGAAAAATAACACTGAGGGTGTTGTTTCTATTTTGGGAATAAGGCCCGTCACTGACCAGCATTTGTTAGCATATCTGGACACTCGGTCAATACCGCACTCACTAGTTGAGTCTTATTGTAAGGAGATTGACTTTTCTCTTCACAATCGCCAATATAGGGCCCTTGGTTTCAAAAATGATGCTGGAGGTTATGAGCTGAGAAACGCCGATTTTAAGGGCTGCTGTGCGCCAAAGGACGTGACTTTAATTGTCGGCACAGGAGAACGGCTGAACATCTTTGAAGGATTTTTTAGTTTTCTCTCCTACCTGGCATGTCAGAAGGTACTGGGTGACACCGGTGATGACTTTCTGATACTGAATTCTCTTTCCCTGCTAGGAAAAGCGATAGACCTAACAGAGAAATACACCAAAGTCGCCCTGTATCTGGATAATGACATCGCAGGCAAGCGAGCTACCAGCACGCTCAAAACGAGCGATAGATTTTCAGATTGTTCCTCGCTCTATCAGGGATTTAAAGACATTAATGACTGGTGGATAAACAGGAATAAGCCTATTCAGAAGGTAATGAACAGCGTCCGGCGTGGGCTTCGACGTTAGGAGCAAGCCATGTTTCCGCTACGCTTCAACGGCTTGAAAAATTGATGGTCACTTCGTTCTAATACCTGAAACTATGGCAAGACCAAGAAAAAAAGAAAGTGAAAAACGTGTAGTGCAGGTCAATATACGATTGACCTTCTCAGAAAATCAGCGGGTTAATGACCTGGCGAAAGCGGTAGGGATTACACCTGCCAATCTAATCCGACAGAAATTATTTGCAGGCAAGTTTCCGCCAATAAAACACTCTCCCATTGAAATTGACCTATACCGGGAACTGCACCGGATTGGTGTAAATCTAAATCAGGCTACACACTGGATCAATAGAAATGAGTCACCAGGTGAATATCTATCTATTCTAATACAGCTATCTAAAACCGTTAACCATGCAATAAAATTATTAGTAGATGACGGGCGATCAGGTTAAGGGGAAAGGATTTAGGGGTGCATTGCGATATAATCTGGCTAAAGTAGAAAAAGGTGTTGCCGAGGTATTGGAAACAAATTTTGCCAGCAAAGCGGAGAATGGAATCATGAAGGAAGTAGCTATGATAAAGGCTTTGCGGCCTAATCTTCAGCAGTACTTTTATCATACCTCTTTGAATTTTCCGCCTAAAGAGAATTTATCCAATGAGCAGATGAAGGCTATTGCCGGGGATTATTTGTGGGAGATGGGGTTTAATCAGCACCAGTTTATAGTTTTCCGGCATAGGGATGCAGATCATCCACATATTCACATTCTGGTGAATAGAATAGGGTTTGATGGTAAAGTTGTTTCAGATAGTAATGACTATGCCCGCAGTGAAAAAGTGATTAGAACCCTCGAAAAGAAATATAACCTCACTCCTGTAGCATCCAGCAGGCAAGCCGTGGAACGCAGTATGACAAAGAATGAAATGGAGATGATGAAACGTACTGACGAACTATCTGTAAAAATTAAACTTCAGACAATTGTTAGTCATGCTCAAAAGCAAAGTCGCTCTGTTGGTGAGTTTATTCAGTCATTGGAGGTACGTGGTGTAAATGTATTATTTAATCAGGCCCAGACAGGTTTTGTGAGTGGTATTAGCTACGGATTTGAGGGCTTGATTTTTAAAGGATCGGCACTGGGCAATGGTTTTAAGTGGACACAGTTAAAAGGATCATTAAACTATGAACAAGAAAGAGATCATACAACAATATGCGAAGCAAACCTTAGGACAAGATCCATCCTATCAGATATTGGATTATGCCAAGGTGTTAGAGATGGTGCAGTCTATCAAACAATTGTATCTGACGACTTTAAACGAACAGCAGCGCCTGCACAGAGCGCATCTGGAAAGGTCGACGCAGGAGTTTCGGGTACTTCAAACAGAAAGCGTACACCTGCGCAGAGAGATAAACGAACTAGCTCAATTGGTGAAGAGCATTCACGACGGAACTTTGAAACACCTGAAAACACAAAGGAAGCGGGAATTCTGGTTGGCGGTATTATCCGGGATTTGCTCAGCCCTGTTGATACTCATTATAGTGAAAATCTGGCTGCTATAAATGAGTTCAAAAAGAAGAAGAAAAGGAAAATACGGCGCTAGAAATATTAACGGCAATTGCTCCAAGCAATTGCCGTTCTTCATTTATGAGTATTGCTCAGGAATTTTGTTGTGTGTATTGATTACTGTCTCCCTTATAATTCGTAAGATACTCTCCTTTTCAGCTTTGCTAATTATTGAAGCACTGCTTCCATCAGCATGAACTATAGGACTGTAGCGCATCTTTCTATAAAATGTTGGGATACTCCAATTGCATTCCTCGCATACTCTTTCCCGAAACTGCAACGGCATTTTTGTAAAGTGCTCGTGAAAGGCAGAAAGTACATTTTCTGAATTTTTCATCTCTATAATGTTTTTTAGTTAGTAGATTTTGAGGGTTAATTCCTTATGATAAGTCAAAGCGACTCTAGTACGGTGTTTAAAGCCGTTCAGTTTAATGCTGATATCTATTTGGGAGTGTTGGGGGGAAGGCATAAAAAAGCGCAAGGCCCAACAAAGTGTTCTGGAGGTACTGGTATACCTGGCGACGACTAAGTGAGCCCATGCGCCATAGCATGGGCTACTCACCTTGTATCCCTCGTCGCCTTTCAAATTACCAGTTTTCCAGGACGAGATCTAAAGCAAGAAGCTTGAAATATCTTTAGATCACTAAAATAAGACTTTGAGTTTTTCTAACCTGATAGCAGTTTCATAACAATGTTGTTTGTTAGCAAATTAAGTAAAAAATCACTAATTACTACTAATTAGTAGTAAAATATAAGTGGTTTCTTTTGAGTAGTAACATATAAAGGGTTACTCATTTGTAAACTATTCATTTATTTTAGTATATGGATAGTAAAAAAGAAAGCTCCAAGAAAGTACAGCTGGATCCTGATGAACAGCTAGTAAAGTTGGGTGCCCGAATTAAGGAACTCCGCATCAAAGCAGGATACAAAAACTATGAAGTTTTCGCATATGAAAATAATATCCCAAGAGCCCAGTATGGTCGCTATGAGCAAGGAAAAGACCTTCGTTTTAGTAGTCTGGTGAAGGTGGTGAGCGCGTTTGGAATGACGATGGAGGAGTTTTTTGGGGAGGGTTTTTGAATCATCCAATATTATACGAGACTGGCATCAGTTATTTTTCTAATTTCCAATATAGGAATACCCCAAACTAAAGATTTGAAAATCTGTGATACTTGCAATTATTCAATTGAGAACATTTTTAAGTTATGGAAGTAAGTATAAAGCTTAAAAACAGAGAAGAAATTCGATTAAAGCCTCTTCATTTTAATGATAAGCCAGAAGAGTCAAATATCTATTCTCTAGTGCCATTAAGCGGTGGCAAATATTATATAAAATTAGAACTGAGGAACAATAAGTTTGAGATTTTAAATATAGATGAGGAGGTAGACGAAACTGAAGAATCTTTAAGAGTAAGATTAGATGAACTACTACTACTTATAGATCCACAACAGGCGTCGCTTGGGACAGAAGATAACGAGATAGAAGGGGATGGTATAACACCTTACGATCCAGACAGAATTAGAGTAGACACAAAACAATTCTCTTTAAGACAGATTTACGATATGATTGAATCAAGGGATATTAATCTAACTCCCGATTTTCAACGAAATTTAGTCTGGGATAATCAGCGAAAGTCGAGACTAATTGAATCAATTCTCTTAAGAATCCCGTTACCAATGTTTTATTTTTCTCAAGATGAAGATGGAAGAATAGCAGTGGTGGATGGTTTACAACGACTTAATACTGTTCATGAATTTATGAATAATAAATTCAAACTTACCAAGCTTGAATATTTGAATAAGGGTAATAATAACTGTGAAAATAAATATTATTCATCAAAGGAAGAAAAAGAGGCAATTGATGGGAAATATTTTCGGTGGTTTAATATGACCCAAATTACTGTGAATGTCATAGATGCATCTTCACCCTTTAACCTCAAATATGATATTTTTAGAAGAATTAACACAGGTGGTCAGCCATTGAATGCTCAAGAGATCAGAAATTGTTTATCAAGTGATCAACTGAGAAATGGATTAAGGGAAATGGCAAACCTACCTAGCTTCAGTAAAGCCACAGGGAATAGTGTTAAAGATGTTCGAATGGAGGCTCAGGAATTAGCGCTACGCTTTATTTTGTTTAACAAAAGGTATAAGGAAGATAAGTCTATAAATACCTATAGTGGAAATATAGAAAGCGAACTTAATCTGTTGACAGAAGAATTAAGTAAGGATAAGAAATTGGATATGACAGATATGATTAAATTGTTTGACAGAGCCATGCTTAATTCTTACCATTTATTTGGTGAGTATACATTTAGAAAGTGTCAGCCTAAAGACCTGATCCCCGGAGCTAGGAAGCAATTAGTCAATAAAGCCCTCTTCGTAAGTTGGTCGGTATTGCTTAGCAAGTACAAGGAAGAGTCAATTCAAAAAAATAACTTATTCAAGGCATTGGTAACCCCATTGGCAAAGGCTATAAATGACGATTATGATCTTCTAAGTTACCTGTCATTCAGTACCAATTCCAAAGCCAATATACAAGCAGCCTTTAATGCAGCTGAGAAAATTATTGACAAAGAACTAATCAAATAATATGAATTACTTAAAAATTTCAAATTTTAAGTGTTTTGAGGAAGTAGAAATACCTATCAATAGATTAACGGTTTTCGCTGGTGCTAATGGTAATGGAAAAAGTACCACAGTTCAGGCATTATTATTACTTAGGAATTCAATTGAAGAGAACATGCAGCTATGGGGTGGTTACTATGTAGCAGCAGAAGAAGAACTACTTGGAACTGATGTCCCACTTAACTCTGGTTACCTATTGGCCCTGGGTAATAGTAGTCATGTAATTAATCATAGATCTAATAAAGAATATATATCTATTGCTTTTAAATTTACAGAGGGTGAATTCTTTGTAAGTTACCATGCAAACAACCAGGAGCCACAACTATTTCTTAGGATAAATGATTGTTCAACATATCATGCAAAAGAGTCTCCGGTGTTGAAGTGGGAGTTTTATTATTTGAATGCTGAACGAATTGGACCTAGAGTATCCCAAAGTATTCAACACTCAAATTTTCCGAATGCTGGATATCAAGGGGAATTTACCGCCCAACTTCTTGATTTGGAATCTGGTTTTTGGAAAGTCGCTCAGGAAAGAAAGTTTCCCAATACTGGAAGTAGTTTCCTTAAGGATCAAACTAATAGCTGGTTAGAATATATTATTCCAGGAACAAGAGTCGTTGCAATTACAGACCCTAAGACTTTGTCAGGCCAGATCCTATTAGAGAATTACTACACAACCTCAGACCCGGCTTTAGCTACCAATTTGGGTTTTGGAATAAGTTATGTTTTACCAATAATTGTAACTGGATTAACAGCAGCCTCTGGAAGCATTTTTGTTGTGGAAAATCCAGAAGCCCATCTGCACCCTGCGGCTCAGTCAAAGGTTGGACAATTCTTAGCGATGCTAGCAAAAAATGGTGTGAATGTCATAGTTGAAACCCATAGTGATCATGTACTAAATGGAATACAAATCGCAGTGGCTAAAAAAGAAATACCCAATGATCATGTAAGTATTAATTTTTTTAGTCACAAAGATGGTGCAGTTCAGCCCAGTATTGCAACAATATCTATGTCAGAAAAAGGGGAGCTGTCAGAATGGCCCTCTGGCTTTTTTGATCAAACCCAAATCGATTTTGTCGAATTGTTTAAAGCTCGGAAGGGATGAATAACCTCTATCTCCTAAATCAATCATTTGATATACAAGATCTTGATACCTTTTTTAATGGTATAGTGGACCTTATAGAAGTGAGGTCACAACCGGGATCTTGTGAAATTTTTTCTAAGAGTGAATCAATTTACTCATTAGCATCGTTTTACCAACTTTTTGATAAAGGATATCAAGAAACAAATGCTGTCGTGAAATTTTTAGAACAAATAAAGTCTATTGAACCTGAAATAAAATCAGAGACGGAGTTTGATACGAGATTTCCAAATGATTGTAATGGATTCATGGGTATAGACTTCACAAAATGCAGTACATCAAAGGAGCGTCAAGTAAGCAATAAGCAGGATTTGCTAAATTTTCGAGCATATTGTAATTCAACAACTACATATAAGAATATTTTTGCCAGAAGACAATGCTTGTTTCCAAAACTTGTTTTATGTGAGGGTGTAGAAGCTCAATTATTTTCTTTTGGTAACTCTTTGGCCTTTAATGTTGTAGTAGAAAAGCTACGTCTGTTAAATGATTTGGCAAGCAAGTGGGTAAGTGGAGGATTCACTTATCATGATTTTTGCAAAGTCCATGGATTAGAAATATCCGGCGAATCTGATACGACTATGAATAATAAAAAATGCAAAAGAGAAAGAACATTTGCATTGCCAGACGGTCAGCATGTTGTATTTGAGTTGCATGCAAAAATTAGCACTGCTGCTTTGCGTATTCATATTTATCCGGACGAGAAAACAACGACTCTTTACGTGGGATATGTCGGCAAGCATTTATCGACCTAACTTCGCTACTGCCTAATTAGGTATCGCGGCTTATATGATTGCTTTTACATCAAAACTCCACCAACTTCCTCGCATACTCCTCCTGCACCCCCATCTCAAACCCGGCAAAATACCTTTCCGTGGTCATCAAACTCTGATGCCCCAGGTTGGTACTGGCCAATTTTAGCGGAGCGCCACTCTGAACAAGTATCGTAGCATATGAATGCCGGGCGACGTAGGTAGTCACCGGCATATCAAAGCCTAGCTCCTCACCTATCTTCTTCATCCATTTATTAGTATTCTTGGTGAACTGCTTTACTTTCTTGCGGATGGTTTCTGAGTCGTCGCCGATTTCGGCTATGTTGAAAATATAGCCTTCGGCGTGAGTGAATGGCTGGCCCCATTTGCGGATGATCTGGTCAATGTATGTGTTCCGGGTGGCTACAATGTTAACCGGATTCCCTTTGGTGGTACGTTTCGTCTTTTCCCGGAGGAAGGTTATGTAGGTGGAATGTACATTCCGGTGCTTCAGCAGGGCAATATCCATGATGTTGATACCATTACAGAGGTAGCTGAATATCCAGAAGTCTTTTGCCTTTTCCATGCCGGAACCGGGATCGGTGGGATATTCGAAGATCTGCTTCAGTTGTGCTTTGCTCAGGGCCTTCTTAATGTTTTTGCCGGTAGGGATGATGTATTTCCGTTTCCCGAAGGGGTAAGCCTCTGGCTTTATAAGGCCATTTTCACGGGCGATATTCATAATGGTACGCAGTGGACGCAGGTAAATGCCCACAGTGGTGATAGAGCGGCCACGGGAAAGCATCCAGGCCTCAAAACCTTCCAGATATTCTTTATTGATATGTCCCAGCTGCGGACTCCGCCGATACTTCTTCAGGCAGTTGATGGAAGTCGTGTAAGAATCCGCAGTACCGTGCTGGTCTTTGGACCTCAGTTCAGCGATATAGTTATTATATAACGTCTCCACGGATTCCGTGTAAATCCTCTCTTCGAAGAAACTGGACTCAAACTGGGAAAAGGAGAAAGGCACGATCCCCTCGCAGCAGCGTTCTGCATCTTTTTCGATGATAGCTATCTCCTGGCGGATATGCCGGAGGCCGCCTTTGGCTTCAGCAGTGTTCAGCAGATCCCATTCCGCCGCTGTGGCGTCAAAGCCGGTAGCGTAGTATTTTCGTGTTCCCTTGTAGGTTATACGGAGCTTCAGCGGGAACCGCTCCCCGTGCTTGACCCTTCGAATGTCTGGCACCACTTTGATATTTACCCTATCCTGCTTCATGATAACTTCAGTAATGATTTTTGATACATATTTTGATACATGTTCCTGAAAAATATCCCGAAATGATATGATGCAAGTGTAGGTATAAATTCAATAGAAAAAGCCAGGGGAGCGGACTCTGGACGTAATCAGCAGTAACTGAAAGCAACTGAAAAGATGAATATTAGAGACTCATAATCAGGGGGTCACAGGATCATGCCCTGTTGGGAGCACAGACTCAGAAAGGCTTTTAGCGGTATAGCGCTGAAAGCCTTTTTTTATCTACCTAATGACTACTGCCCCAAGCGCGTTAGCCAGATATGCACCGCCCAAAAAAGACGCACTCTCATAAGCAATACTCAATCAATTGGCGAATCTTTGATTATTACGCTAACAGGTAATGGTTTTTTAACCAGCCTGCCCCTGACAGATTTTTGGATGGGAAGTTCAAAATAATAATGAATGACAATGCTCAATGGTATCAGAATGGCAAAGAAAAGCATCAAGGTATACGGTGATTGAAATACCTGACGGTCAATGCCACATATGGACGTAACCAAAGCGAAAGTAACCATCAGCGGGAAGTGAATCAGGTAAATCGCGTAACTGGCATTTCCCAATACCTGTAGCCATTTTACCTTCAAACTGCCTATGGTCGTTTCCAGCATTGCCAGAGATAGAACCGTAGCCGGTGAAACGAAAGTGCGGAAGAATGTATTTCTTGACAGATCAAAAAGTGCCGTATAAAAAACCTGGTTTTTTCCTGGCAAAAAATGCTGCATTAAATGCATGCTGAAATGCCGGATATACGAAAATGCATATTCTGTTAACACAATCAACCAAAGAATGACTGCAATTCCCGTGACAATTATTGCCAATCTTTCAACATTTTTTCTTGTCAGCAACCATTTGTAAAAATGAAATACCAACCCGCCGAGAAAAAATGAATAAATACCCTGCCCTATCATGGAATAAAAATGTTGAAGTATGGCTCCTGTCACTGTAAACCCTATCAACCATACTATTTTATGTTGTAACCGTCTAAAACTTATAAGAAAGAATAGTAGATAAAGGAAAAACTCCACTGACACAGACCAGGAAGGACCATTAAAACCATTAAATACAGGAAGACTCTCAAATCCCCAACTATGGATCACCAGAAGATTTAATATAAAATGGTAAGCATCGTTATTCCGCATGATAAAAGGGCCACCACTCGCCTTAACCATCATAGGCTGTAGAAATGCCAGCGCGAGCAATGTGATAAAATGTACAGGATATAGCCTCGTAATCCTATAACAAATAAAATTATTGAAAGAGGTCTCTCGATTGCTAATCTTATCCGCATAGAACCAGAAAAAGATAAATCCGGAGAGAAGAAAAAACAAATCAACAGCAAAAAAGGCATGATTGTAAAAAATTGCAAGCCAGGAATACAGCGGTAAGGGCATTTCTGCAATAGTTGTTGTCATATCGAAATAATTCTTATAGAAAAAAAACTGCCAGTGACACAAGACAACAATAAGTGCGGCGAAGCCTCTGATGGCGTCCAGACTGAAAAAATACTTTGGTATTGATGAATTAGGGGTCATTTGGATATGAATTCAAAACAATGAAATGAGATTTTCTTAAAAAAGAAAAGTATACAGAATATATTATAACCATTCAGCCGAAAAAAAGTTAATAAATCTATCACTCCCATAAATAATGAACATATGGTAGTGCTTGTATTTAGGTGTTAATTATTCGCACATTATATGTGGTTCGAAATGAACAATAAATTTGCTGTAACGTTGAAATGCTGAATTCTGCATTTTATTACCACAGATAACTCCAGATGACACGATTAAAAAAACTTGTGAATGTTTTGTACCATTCATTATATGCAACCAGGAAAACTCAGCAAACAGATATTCTATTGCTTGGAAAAATCCTTGCAAGGCAAAACAAGCAGCTCCCAGTTTTGAATAATCTTACAGAGGCAGAGTTCAAAGTGTTTTCCCAATCCGGAGATGATGGCATTATTCAGTATCTCATTCATAAAGTAGACGTTTCCAATAAAGTATTCATAGAATTTGGGGTGGAGAATTATGTGGAGTCAAACACGCGGTTCTTGCTGAAAAACGATAACTGGAGTGGTATACTGATCGATGGAGGCAAAAAAAGTGTTGATTATATTAAAACAGATGAGATCTACTATCAACATAACCTGAACGTCATACACTCATTCATTACCGCAGAAAATATAAATCAGTTAATTACTGAAAGTGGTATATCTGGCGAAATCGGACTATTGTCAATTGATATCGATGGCAATGATTACTGGATCTGGAAGGCTATCAATGTTGTTCAGCCAGCTATCGTAGTAATTGAATATAATAGTGTTATGGGCATAGAACGGCCATTGACAATACCCTATAAGGCAGATTTTGTTCGGGAAAAAGAACATTACAGCAACCTTTATTTTGGCGCTTCCTTGAAAGCATTATGCCTGCTGGCAGAAGAAAAGGGATATTGTTTTGTAGGTTCAAATTCCTATGGCAACAACGCCTATTTTGTGAAAAAAGAACGATTAGGACCGCTGAAAGTCGTTAATCTGGAAGAGGGATACGTAATTTCTCATTTCCGGGAAAGCAGGGATAAAAATGGGCAATTGAGTTACCTGACAGGCCCTCAAAGGTACACGTGTATTAAAGGATTGCCAGTATTTAATGTGGAAAATAATACCATGGAATCATTGTAGTATAAAATTTAGATCGCAGATAATTTGAATTGAACAACACTCCATCATCAGTATCATCTATATTGAAAAGAATTTTACTCCAGCAATTACCTGCGATCAATCCTCATTTCTAAGGATTTAAGTGAAAGCCTGTTTTACAATTGGCTTGTATTTCATGCCTTCCCCAATAACATTCTATTCACATCAATTTACTTACTTTGCTGGATCAACTCAGCTCATGAAACAACCGGATGTTATTATTATTGGCGCAGGTGCTGCAGGACTCATGGCCGCATATACGCTTATTAAGACAGGAAAAACCGTTACTGTATTGGAAGCACGGAATCGTATCGGTGGAAGAATTCATACCGTGAATAATGAGCATAACTTTTCCCAGGCTGAATTAGGCGCAGAGTTTATTCATGGGAATTTGCCGGTTACATTAAACTTATTAAATGAAACCGGTGTCGCCTATACGAAAACGAGCTTCAAAATGCTGCACTCTCAAAATGGAGCATTCCTGGAAGGCGATGAAGCCGTGACTGGCTGGGATATGCTCCTGGAAAAAATGTATCAGCAGGAAGATGATATGCCCCTGAGGAAATTTCTGCAAGAACATTTCTCCTCAGATGAATACACTCACATGCGTGCCCAAATTGAAGGATTTGTAAATGGATATGATACCGGAAATGTAGATGATATCAGCACTTTTGCGGTTCGGCAGGAATGGAGTCATGAAGATGATGATGCACAATACCGTATTGATGCCGGCTATGGTAAACTAATGCAATATCTTGCTGATACTGTCACCGCAGCAGGAAGTGAAATTTTCCTGAATAAAGTAGCTACTGAAATACAATGGCAGCATGATAAGGTAAGCATCTCTACAAAAGATAATAGTAAATATTTTGCGCCTAAAGTGATCGTAGCATTACCGCTAGGCATACTACAGGCCTCCGCACCACAGGATGGCGCCCTTACATTCGTTCCAGCAATTCCTCACCAGGAAGCAGCCTTGAAGGATATTGGCTACGGCGCTATCATTAAGATTTTACTTGCGTTTAAGGAGCCATTCTGGACAACAAATAAAAATTTCAATTCGCCAGAGAATAGTCCTTCTACTACCCTACTGGTAACGTCTGCTGAGCAAGTACCCACTTTCTGGACGCAAACCTCTGTTAATAGTCCTTTGCTCACCGGATGGCTGGGAGGCCCTCCTGCTGACACTAAGAAAGACTTGTCACCTGAAGGAATACTGGAGCTAACTTTACAATCACTGAGTAATATTTTTCAACTCTCTTTGTCTTCACTTAAAAATGACCTCACTGCCTGGCATGTAGCTAATTGGACAACAGCTACTTACACCAAAGGCTCCTACGCTTATGATAAAGTAGGTAGTGCTGCAGCAAGGAAAGTCCTGACACAAACCATAGAACAGACAATCTTTTTTGCTGGTGAATACCTTTATGATGGTCCAGCCATGGGCACAGTTGAGGCGGCGTTGAGTAGCGGTCAAAATGCAGCGAATTTAATTTCAGGTATGCAGTGAGATAACAAAATGAATGTTGTATCTTTTTAGGTAATTCCATTTTATGAAAAAGTTACCTCTTATATTCTTGCTGTTGGCCTGTAATGTGGATAATCATCGGATAGCATCGCTACGTGCTGAATTGAACCAGATCTATGATGATGACCAACGTTACCGCGAACAACTGAGTAAATCCGTTACTGCTGGTGAAAATATCGCTCTGTGGAAGAAACAAGAGCGTCTTGATGCCATTAACCTGAAACGTGTAAAAGTAATATTGGACTCCATGGGAAATCCAGGAAAAAGTGTGTATGGTGAGAATGCTTCTACGGCTTGCTTCCTGGTAATTCAACACGCGACACTAGCTGAACAGGAAAAATATTTGCCACTCTTTACTCGCGCCACAGAAAGCAAAGAACTGGAGTGGAGTATGTTGGTAAAAATGATTGACCGGGTTAAATTAGAAAAAGAGGGCAAACAACTTTATGGTACACAATATATGCCTATAAAAGATTCTGTAACTGGCTATAATACTGATAAATTGCAATTAGCACCAATAGAAGATGAAGCCAATGTAGAAAAATAAGAAAGGAAAAAGGATTGCCTCCACTCAGTGAATCCGCGAAAAAATTTGGCGTCGTTTATCCGGCACATTAATTCTCCTACCTTCTTTTGGTAACACCAAAAAATGAGGAAATCTTTTCTCCTGTTATCCTGTGGATAATCTCTGCTATCTTGCTGTCTAGGTCGGCTTTGTTTAAAAAGGGGAAACGATTTCTGATAGCATCAATAAAGCCAAATTCTTGCAATAACATCAACTTCTCTTCAATACCCACCGGCACATTTTCTATCTCGGTTTTTACCTGGTAATACTGCAATGCATGCATATATTCTCCATATAAAAATCCAATGGCATACATATATAACTCAATGATTTTCTTTCGGCGAGCCGTTGCTGACGGTACTTTCCAGGTATTGAAATCAGAAAGGCCTTTCAAGAAAACTGTTGCATACTGTGTAAGTGCATTTCTTCTTAGGTCACGGTTTATTTTCTTTTCAAGGACTGCCACCATGTCTCTGGCAATAAATAAGAGTTGGTCTGCTGAATAGACTTCGTCTTGTTGTAGTTGAGAAAAAATATACTCTTTTGTATGCAAAAAACGCTCAATGAAATAAGTGTTAATAGCAAAGTAATTGGAGTTTACTGGTTTGATATTGAAGGTGTATTGTTCTTTTTCAAACTGAAAATATTTTTTTAGTTCTATGCTGCATCTCCTTTCCTGATAAAGGATGGCATCGAATTGTTCCAGGTTTTTATCAGAGAAAAAATTATAAAGATTGGTATCAAATGGAGGTAGTGTAAATGGAAGAATGTTAAAATACTGATCATACAACTTGAGTCTATCTTCATATCTTCCCAACCGGCTAAACTTAATAAACAGTTCCTGTATTTCCGCCTGCGTATACGTCATATTTGACTTGTTTATTGAAGTGAATCGTCGGACAATGGTTGCCATTGTCCGACGATCATAATGTTATTTTTCCCACCAGGCCTTATAGGTAGTGGTTTCTTTTCCGCCCATTGCACCAATTTCTGTCGTGTAGTGCGTATTATTGATAGTTTGCTCGGATGTTGGATACAAGAAGCGTGTTGGGATAACGCCATTGTTCATATTTGCTGCGCCTCCTGTTTGGAAAACAGGATAACCTGTACGCCTATACTCTATCCAGCCTTCAAACCCATTATTGATATTCACCAACCATTTTTGAGTGATGATCTGCTTTAACGCATTGGCTTGCGCTGAGTTATCCAATGCTACCGCCGTATGTGCGAGATAGTTAGAAGCGTTGCTGGCACTCAAGCCAATTTCGGCATATGCACCTGTTACGCCGCTGTTGTAATAGGTGGTTGCTGTACCGGTTCCGCCAGTGATATAACCTTTAATAGCTGCTTCTGCAAGGATGAACTGCTGTTCGGCATAAGTAATCACTCTGGCTTTTATCAACGCAGGATTAGTGCCTTTTGTAAAGGAGGCATTGAAGTTAGAACTCTGATTGGTCTGATCAGTGGTCGCATCCACTACTAGTGGCATACCGCCGTAATTGTTGAAGCTGAATGGTGCGCCGGCAGTAGTCTGGCTATTCACCGCAAAGTAAGCACCGATGCGAGAGCTATCGCCGGTAGCCACAAACTGACTGTATAAAGTACTGTTCATGTATTTCACTGCAAAGTCGCCAGAACGCTCAGTCAAACTCACAAAGTTATACGGCGTAACCAATGGGAGTGCTAATGCAGCGCTTTGTGCGGCACTCTGCATGATAGCGCCATCTGCTATAATAGACTGCATCTCGGCAGATACATCCACCTTGGATGAAACCCTTAACAGGTACCGCAACCTAAGTGCATTGATGAAAGCTCTCCAGTTGCTGACATTAGAAGCATACAACATGTCTCCTTCTATCAGGCCTGCTGGATTGGCTTTTAACAGACTATCAGCTCTTCTCAGGCTCGGAATAATACCCTGGCCCGGATCTGTATAGACTGTTTGCTGCGAATCATACGCTGGCGTATACACGCCTGTATTGCCTTTTAAAGCCTGGAGGAAAGGAATATCGCCCCAAAGCTCTGTCAGCTGTGCAAATGCATAGGAGCGCAAAGTGAGTGCCGCTGCCTGCAGCATAGGATTGTTCCTTTGCTGTGCCAGTGCATACAATGTATTGGCATCGCGTGCTGCCTCAAACAACGGTATCCAATATGGCTCGTTAGTGACAGGTGAATATCTGGTAGGCTGATCGTAATAAGATTGGCTGAAGGTCATGTACTGACTATAGCCGTTACCCAGCGTCCATACGATGTTTGAGTTGTTGTAGAACTCCGTTACGATAGTATTTGACAGCAAGGTAGTCGGGTCTGCCTGTTCAAGGGCATTAGGATTTTTATTAGCATTGGTGAGTTCTTTCGAACAGGCGCCCAGCAATGTAGTAATACCAATACCCAGGATATATATATACTTTTTCATGTTTCGATTATGTTTAATTCACTAGAAAGTAAGACCCAGAGAAAATCCGAGGCTTTTAGTAGAAGGAATGCTCAGGAACTCTGTACCAGGCAGTATCTGCTGACCACGAAGCGCCAACGTCTCAGGGTCAACATCTTTGTTTTTGGTGAATTCAAGGATATTTCTTCCTATCAGCGAGAAGTTTAGCTTAGCGCCAGCAGCATTACCGAAGATGTTTTTAAAGGTATATCCTAAACGCAGCTCACGTAATTTGATATATGATGCATCATACATGAAAGCCTCGTTGTTGGACGCGTTATAGTAGCCATTATAGTAAGTAGCTGCGTCAACTTTCACGGTGTTAGGAACATATTTTCCTGATCCATCCAACATAACGCCTTTGCCTATAATACCCGTCTGACGGCCATCCAGGGTTTCAACAGACATGCCACCTGCCAGTACTCCGAGTTCGGTGTAAGAGAAGAACTTACCTCCCTGATGCCAGTCCCAAAGAAAGCTCAGGTTAAAGTTTTTATAACTGAACTCATTATTCCAGGCGAGAATGAAATCAGGATTGTAATTACCTAACAATGCATTTTGTGTAGTGGTAAATTGAGGAACCCCATTTTTATAAACAATATTTCCCTGTGGGTCTCTTACAAAAGCATTTCCATACATATTACCTAAACGCTGACCTACTTTGGCGTCATATTGAATCGCGCGATAGTAGCGGTCGTACTGTGTTACCTGTGCATATACATAAGTGTCGATGCCATCTGGTAAGGAAACAACTTTACCTACGTTATGACTGAAATTGAAGTTCATGTCCCAGTTGAAACCTCCCGGATGTGATGAGCGTATAGGCGCTGCCGTTAGCATTAGCTCAATCCCTTTGTTGTTGATTTTACCACCGTTGACATAAGCATTGGTATAGCCAGATGATACAGCGATTGGCAATTGCACCACTTCATCTTTTGTATTAGACTGATAAACAGTTGCATCCAGGCCCAATCTGTTGTGCAGAAATCTTATTTCGATGCCAGCTTCGGTAGTAGTGGTAGATGATGGTTTTAGATTGTTGTTCGCCAATACGTTGTTACCTGTAGTCAATGGATAATTATTGAAAGGGGTGTTGGTAACATAGGTATTGTTGATAGAATATGGGTCTGCGTCGCGGCCTACCTGTGCTGCGGATACACGTACTTTCAGGAAGGAAATGGCGTGAGGCAGTGATACCATATCAGAGATAATACCACTCAAAGATGCTGATGGATAGAAATAAGAGTTATTTCCCTTTGGCAGTGTACTTGAATGATCATTTCTACCGGTAATATTCAGGTAGATCAGGCTTTTATAGTCGAAATCTGCAAAAGCATATAAGCTATATACTACTTTATCAAACTTCTGATAGAGTGTTGGCAATTGGCTCTGTGCATTGGAGAAATTATACAAGCCTGGCGTAATCAATGAATTAGCGATATCGCGTGTATAGGTGATGTTCTGCATAAATCGGTTGCCACCTACGGAAGCACTTACATTGAATAATTTACTTGGTTTTTTGTGGTAGCTAACGAGGAAGTCAGTGTTGTTTTCGAAATAATTGACATTATCCGTTCTGAAGCCACCAGTAGGGAATCGGACACTGGTAAAAGCGCGATGTCCTTCTCTCATATCGGCATAAAAATCAGAACCAGTTCTAAGCATTACATCAAACTGCGGAGTGATGGCATATTTCAAGGACGCATTACCGATAACACGATTTTTATTGAAGCTGTTAGTATTATCGAACAGGGTCACGTAGGGGTTGTCGTGGTTATTCCAGTAGCGGAATTGATTTTGTTGATTTCTACCTGTCTGCCATTGTTTCTTTAGTGAATTGATATCGATGTTAATAGGCATTCCATATACACCAAAGAAGGTGTACATCACGCTTTCAGAGCCATAGCCGATGTTGGGGCGATTACTGCTACTGCTATTGATATAATTGATAAAGAAATCGGAGGTAAGTTTATCATTGAAACGATGATTGGCGCGAAGTGCAACGCCATAACGTTTCAGATCTGTTCCAGGCAGGATACCCTTGTTATACATCTGATCTACTGAAAAACGATAGCTGCCATTGTCGGTTGTGCCACCAAAGCCAACACTGTTCTGGGTTGTAAGACCTGTCTGCAGGAAGTTTTTGAAGTGATCGGCATGGCCGACCCAAGGTGTTGCAGTAACGGAAGCACCAGGATTGAGGCCACGCAAAATGAGATCGCCAGCTTGTAAACCATCGCTGGTAGGACTGTCGAATTGATTAACTTTTACACTAGGATCGAATTTAAGGCCCCAGTTAGGAATGTTGTTTTCGTTGCCGCCGCCACCATTTACGAATTGATAAGTATTAGGTGTGCCGCTCAAAGGATAAGCATTGACGCCGGCGCCATATTCGTTTTGCAGGCGAGGTAATTTTAAAGGAGATTCGAAAGTAGTAGTACTGTTAACGGTGACGCCTATCTTTCCTTTCTCGCTGGCGCCTTTTTGTGTGGTCAGTACAACTGCGCCATTAGCTGCGCGGGAACCATATAATGCTGCCGCTGTGGAGCCTTTCAGCACTGTTACATTGGCAATGTTATTGGGATTTACTTCTGCTGCGCCATTTCCCCAGTCTACCTCTGCCCAGGTACCTTGGTTAGAAGAGTTTTCGATGGCATTATTAAAGAATGTTTCGTTATTAATAGGTACACCATCTACAACGAACAGCGGTTGATTGGAACCATTGAAAGAGTTTTCTCCCCTGATAACAATACGTGATGTGGACCCTACGCCAGCGCCGCCATTGGTAACGAATACACCAGCAACTTTACCGCCGATATTGTTGATTAAGTTGGGGTCTGGTGCTGCTGTCAATTGTCTGGAATTAATTGTTTGAACCGCATATCCCAGTGCTTTAGACTGCTTGCTGATGCCCAAGGCAGTAACCACTACTTCGCTCAGTGCTTTGTTATCACGTTGTAGTGAAATATTGAGGGTGGCTTCATTGCCAATAGTAATAGTGGCTTGTTTGTAACCGATGAAGCTAACATTGATGACATCTGCTGCTTTACCATTTATGGTGAAGTTCCCGTTGGCATTGGTGACAGCACCTTTCTTAGAATTTTTTATGGTAATGATTGCTCCAATTACAGGTGAGCCATCTTCTGCATCTACCACTTTACCAGTAATTACCTGGGCTGTTTGTGCTTGTACAGCGGCGGGAGTAAAAATAAGTATAGGGAGTAATAGTGAAAAAAGGAACAATAAAACTGATAGCTTTCGCATAATGTAAGTTTGTTTGACAAGGCGAATAGACAATAGCCGTCCCTATGGCCGATTATGGCCACAGAACGAATGCAATAGAGAAATGAAATGCTATTCCATTAGATGCGTATATGCGCAAACGGGAATAGTAAGGGGAGTATCATATTCTAAGGACACGATGTCGCAGGAACAGCGGACCATCGCTCACAGTAAATGGAGAGGAAACCTTTTGTGTTATAGCTCTTACAGAGAAGAATAATTTTGCGATGAGCCTTATCAGCGGGATGATTCTTTGTTGCTGTTGCTCTTCGAACTGGATAGCTTCGGCAGTGGCTTTTTCTTCAATCAGCCAGGAACGTCTTTTATGAATACGTATATGCTCGAAGGTAGATGCGGGGTCGTTGAATTGATGTACGTTGCAGCTATACCATACAGGAATAAAGAATATCCTGAAAATGAGAAGGGTAAGCAATATGGTAGAACGGGAACGCATTAACAACAAAGCTATAATAAGGGCAACATGAAATGTTAAAATGGATGGTTAACATATCATGAACTTAATGTTAAGGCGAGGTTACTATTAATGTACTGAGTTTAGAGGTAAGTAGAAATGAATAATAACGTATATTGTACAACCTATGTATTTGTATTACCTATTTGAATTCCTTTCCTGGTCCTGTATTGGGTATATTATTTCTTCAATACTGGTGTTGTTATCGTCCTTATTTGTACCTAGACTTAAACTTATTCAGAAACCATACTTTGAAATTTCAAATAGTATAGCCATGGTGATTATATGGCTACTCTTATTGTTAAATTGTGGAAATTATATTTACGAATGTTTTACTGACAAAGACGTTAGTAGCCGATATCTAGGGGTAGAAGCTTGTTTAGTTGGATTACCGATAATTTTCAAGGGTATACCGATGTTATTTTTTCTTAAGAAAGAATTTCGGGAGAGTATTGTCATTTCCTGTGTTGTATTATCAGTAGTTATTTTGGGGTACTTCGCACAGGCAATATTCGTCTTTATATTTTTTACCAGCAGAGATACCTTACCATCCAGTTGGTCCTATTATATTAGTTATTTTGAACTGATCGGGTTGCCATTAATAAGTACAATTATCTATTTCACCTTTGTTATATTATTTATAAAACGAAAGGCTGCTCTCAGCAGCCTTTCGTAATAGTATGATATTATCCAGGGATAGCGTAGGTTTCAGCTACCCATTCAAATCCTTTTCCATTTTTTCTGACGTGTCCAACGCCTGGCCAAGGTAAGTGATAGGCAAATACTTTGGTGCCTTTCTCGGCGAGGTTTGCCAGCACTTTCCTACGCGTTGCCGCTGCTTGTTGGAGGTCAGTATCACCATTGAAGCCCCATTCAGGATGTGGGAACAGCAATACATCTGAGTGTACCAAATCTGCAATGTGTGCTACTTCTTCTCCTTTAGAGAATATATGCGTCACTGTATGTCCAGGTGTATGTCCTGGTGCAAGTTCCAGACGGATACAGTCCAACAATTTATCGCCATCTTCAAACAGGTGAAGCTTAGGTTTGATGGTAGTCAGTGTTTTCTGTGTAGCCAATGTGAAGGTGTGCAACAGCTCTTTATTTTCGAAGGTGGATTTAGAGAAATCCTGTGTAGGAGCCATCCAGAAATCGTATTCTATTCTACTGATATGTATGGTTGCATTCGGAAATGCAAGCTGTCCATCACTATTAAGCACACCGCCGATATGATCCGGGTGACCATGCGATATAACGATATCGGATACACTATTTGGAGAGATGCCTGCATCTGCAAGTGAAGACTGCAGCCAGCCAGAGTCTTTTCCAAATGCTCCGCCAACGCCAGTATCTATCAGAATAAATTTATCCTGACGTTTTATCAGCAATATGTTTATACCCAGGTCCATTTCGTTGACGGAACGGAAGTTCTTGATCAGCAATTCATCCACTTCTTTACGCGGTACACCTTTCGCAAAGTCAGGTTGAATATGAGGGAAATGAACGAATCCATCTGTAACGGTATATAATTCCAGGTCTCCTAATTTAGATTGGTGGAATGGTCTTGATGAGGGAGCTAAAGGAACAGATGCCAGCAGCTTCCTGAAAGGTATAGCAGTTGCTAAACCAGCCAGGGCTAATTGTTTTAATAAACTTCTTCTTTCCATTTTTGGGTCTTATTTATAAACAAAATTATTGGTGTAGCACCTTTCTAACAAGTAGGCACTTTTTAGTATCCTACTTACTAAAAGGGTAGTATTCTTGATTATCAATTATTTGAAGAATAAAAAGATGTGATCGGGCTTTCACACATTAAAGTTAATGGGTTGTTGTTAATTTACCTATTAAGAAAAAATTAAATGGTGTTGAATGAACCTGAACATGATTCATTCAACACCATTTAATATAAGAAAGGCCCACCTGAAAACAGGAAGGCCGTTCCCTTCTTATAAATCCACGTTAATAAGCTGATTGGAATTGGCAATAGTAAACTGCTGTACCTTACAGCTGTCTGCCGGAACAAATGTTCCCTGTGGATCGAATCTGGATATTGGCGACAAAAACGAATAAGACGTAGCAGTTACGCCTATCGCTTTGCCATCGACAGTTAGCTGCTGCTTATCTTCAAAACCATGCAAAATGAATCTGATATAATGGAATTTAGAATTGTAGTGGCCGGAAACCTTGTCCAGTGTCAGTTTTCCGCCTGCGCCAGAATAGATGATGTCTCTCTTGTAAAACCCTTCATTTTCATAATCATAATCGCTCCCATTATCTTCATAATAAGTAAATAAATGGGCCTGTTCACCTTTG
The DNA here is from genome assembly GCF_042263525.1 of Chitinophaga sp. Hz27. Taxonomy (NCBI): domain Bacteria; kingdom Pseudomonadati; phylum Bacteroidota; class Chitinophagia; order Chitinophagales; family Chitinophagaceae; genus Chitinophaga; species Chitinophaga sp. Hz27. The sequence goes on along the minus strand of NZ_JBHKFJ010000004.1, from coordinate 476,519 downwards.
TAAATATGCAGTTGCAGCGTATCTGTGGGTTGTTCGCCTGTATGTTGTACCAACGACTGCATCGGAATAATACTGCTGCCCTTAATATATACGGGTAAGCTCTTAATATTGATTGCAGTGATATCTTCCTTTTTTCCGCTTGTTACTGCATCGTTATACAGGTTATACCATTTCCCTTCGGGAAAATATATCTTTCCAAAACTGGCGCTACTTTCAAAAGGAGCAATCATAAACGCATCTCCAAATAAATATTGGTTCTGGAATTGTGGATCATATACCTGTGCATCATATGTATTATCAATAGCCAGCGTACGAACTACAGGCATAGCGGTGGTACTGGCTTCATACATTTTACTGTAGAGATATGGGAGAAGATGATAGCGTAGATTAATATAGTTACGGACGATTTCCAGCGCCTCTTCACCGAAAGCCCATGGCTCGGCTGATTTAGTATTTACTTGTGTATGATTACGGTAATAAGGAATGAAGGCGGCAAGTTGCATCCAACGGGTATATAATCCAACAGTGGCATTGCCTGTGAATCCGCCAGCATCCATGCCTGTAAAGGAGTAGCCGCTCAAACCTAAGCTACTCAGCAGTCGCACGCCCAACAACATATGGTCTTCTTCGGCCCTGTTATCGCCTGTCCATAGAGCAGCATAGCGCTGAGATCCTGCATAGGCGGCCCTGGTGAGCACAAATGGCCGTTCTTTCATGGCTGCTCTTGCTCCTTCATAGCTAGCACGGGCCATCTCTAATCCATATACGTTATGTGCCTGCATATGCGTTGCTGGATGGCCTTCAAAGCTGAAAAGTACATTATCAGGCATTTTCTGTCCCCAGGTAGCTATTTCGTTCATATCATTCCAGATACCACTCACACCCTGACGCATATACGTTTTTAGCTGATCCTTCCACCAGGTGCGACCTTTATCACTGGTGAAATCCGGGAAATGACACCATCCGGGCCAAACCTGCCCAGTATAATTTTCTCCATCGTTATATTTTATGAAGATATCTGCTGCCTTGCCACTTTCATAAGCAGGGTAGCCAGCTTCCACCTTGATTCCCGGATCCACAATGACAGTAGTATGTAACCCCATGGATTTCAATTTTGCTGTCATAGACGCGGGGTCCGGGAATCTGTCTTTATTCCAGGTGAAAAGCTTGTAAGCATCCATGTAATGGATGTCGAGGGTGATGCCATCGGCCGGTACTTTCTTTTCGCGGAGGGTTTGTGCTATCCGCATTACTTCCGTTTCCGGATAGTAGCTATATCTGTTTTGCTGGTATCCCAGGCTCCATAACGGAGGTAAAGGCATGTAGCCTGTGAGATCAGCATAGGATTTAATAATATCGTTGAGATGCGGATGATAGATGAAATAATAATTCATCTCTCCTCCCCTGGCACCAAATGAAGAAAACCTGTTGTTGCTGGCACCAAAATTAAAATCGCTCTGATAACTGTTGTCAAAGAAGATCCCGTAATTCAGCTGATGATGGATACCTATGTAGAAAGGAATGGTGGAATACAGTGGATCTTTATTAACGGCATAGCCGAATACATCGGAGTTCCAATTTGTATAGGCTTCACCTTTACGATCGAGATTGCCGGTCTTCTCTCCCAGCCCAACAAATCTTTCGTTGTCCTGTAATTTCTTGTAAGTAGTTACCTGGTCATTGATCCAGGAGGTTGTCAATCCTTTTTCATCTTCATTGATCACTTTATTATCTGGCGTAAGGAAAGAAATGGAGAAAGGAGTTTTTCCAATGTTAACCTGTAATGAATCGGTAGTAATATGTATTTCCTGTGTGTTTTGGGAAACATTTATTTTGGTAGTTGTAGGTTTGGAGATGACCGCATAAGAGAAATCAGCCTTCAGTGGTTGTTTATCCATCCTTACTCTCACTACAGACGGACTGTATACTGTTATTTCGGCAAAAGCATTATCCATACTAATCTTTACCTGCTGACCGCTAACCGTTACCTGCTTTATATTTCCAGGCATTCTGACCGGCGACTGTGCCTTTGCGTGTATACATAACAGTAGTATGGCCCCTGTAAGTTGTATACTGCGTTTAATCAAGTTGACTTTATACATGGACGGGAAAATTTTCAAAAAGAAATCCCTTCACCGGATATGATCCGATGCATAACAATGTGAAACAAGCTATGGTGAAGAGATTGGGAATGACCAGTCACCGGCGTCGTGGAAACCACCGGTGACGGTCTTGAATATTAGTACCCAGTGTTCTGGGAAAGATTTTTGTTAACAGCGAGGGCGCTGGTAGGAATTGGGAACAGCAGGTTTCTAGGGTCATCCTGCGTTTTCAGCTGCCATGGATCGAGGAACTTACCAAAACGGATCAAGTCCTGACGACGCCATCCTTCCCAATAAAGCTCACGGCCCCTTTCTGCCAGCAGGGAATTGAGGTCTAACGTACCTAAGTTGGTAGCACCTCTCTGCGCTCTTAGCATATTCACCTGTATAAGTGCAGGTCCATTCTGACCTGTTCTCAGCAAGGCTTCCGCTTTCATCAGCAATACATCTGCATAACGGAAAAATACATAGTCATTGCTGGCGTCATTACCATCTTTTGCTTTACCGTTGCTGGTAACGAAATCTGGCGGATATTTCAATACACGAATACCAGTCACTTCAAGATTGTTACCTGTTTCTTTCAGGGCTACTTCTCTGGTGAAGCTGAGCATATTACCTTTTCTGTCTTTCAGGGCAACACCATTTTTATCGTATTGCTGACCAACCAGGAAGCCTACATTTAATCCAGAGTTAGCAGTAACAATGGTGTAAGGGCCACCACGGCGGGTGTCGGCAGCTTCAAATGAATCATAGAAGTCAGATAAAGTTGCGAAACCGTTCCAGCCACTTGGGTCTTGATTGTAGTGTAGCGTGAACTTCCAACGAGCATATGCACTGTTACCACTTCTCACCGTACTCAGACCTGGGCCATTTTGTTGTGTGAAGATGTTTTCGGTGCTAAGTGCATCGTTGTTATAAGCGAAATTGTCGAAGTAGTTATTAGCCAATGAATATCCTGCAGTAGTGATTTCATCCGCATAGCTGATAACAGATTGCATATCGCCTGCATCAAACGTAGGTGCTTTTCTGTTTAGGAAGGCGCCTTTGTTCAGATATATTTTCATCAGCAGGAATTTAGCGGCACTCTGATTTGCTTGATAGGCGGGCGTTCCCATACCACCTGGTAAATCAGGGATGATGGCTTTCAGCTCCGAAATCATGAAATCAATTGTTTCCTGTGGCTTCAATACTTTAGGCGCATTCAACAGGTTGTCGCCTGGATTCCTGAATGGTACCTGTCCCCAAAGGTCGAGGGTGGTGTACATAGATAATGCACGGAGGAACCTTGCTTCAGCAGCTTGTTTCGCTGTTGGGTGGAAGTTCATCACGTTGGTAGCGGCAAACTGCAATTGCAGCAAGCTATTGAAGGTTCCCTGAATATGTGAGTGGTCAGCAGTCCAGGTATGTTCATGTAACTGACGCCATACGCCGTTATCGTCCCAGTCGCCGGCACGGGTAGGTCCTACGGCTTCGTCGGTACTCATTTCACTCATACCCCAGCTGTTGCTGAAGTCCTGGTATGGCATCTGTAAACTATTATATGCATTTTTCAGCAGCGACTCTACTGTGATTACGGAGTCGGCCTGGCTCTTGGTGAGCGTAGATCCCAGATCTTCCTTCAGACTGCAAGAAGCGAGTCCCAGGCAGATGGATGCAGCAAGTGCGGTTCGAAATATATTCTTGGTCATTGTCTTACGTTTTAGATGAATGGTGGATTACAGAGAGAAAGAGAGGCTGAACATTACGCTTCTTGCAGTTGGGTATGGAGAGTACTCGATACCGAAAGAGGTAACACCATTCACGCTTTTGTCTGTATTAACTTCAGGATCGAAACCACTGTATTTGGTAATTACGAAGAGGTTCTGACCAGTTACAGCCACGGCTGCATTTTTGAATACGCGACCGATGTTGCCGAAAGAGTAGCTAACAGTCAGGTTGTCGAGTTTCATGAAGTTGCCATTCTCCAGATAACGGGAAGAAACCGTGATCGGGTTAGAAAGAGATTCGCCATTACCCAGTAATGCTTTAGCGACGTTCCTGGAGCCCAGGTTACCGATTGGCAGTACAGTATTAGCAGTGTTGTTATAAACCTGGTAACCGAATGCACCATGAGAGCTGAGGCTGAATGTCCATTTTTTCAGGAGTACAGAGGTGTTAAAGCCCAGCATGGCTTTAGGGTTAGGGTTGGTAAGATAATAGAGGGTATTACCATTATCCTGGTAGGTTGCCTGGCCTTTATCATCAAAGCCCTGGAATTTACGCACATAGAAAGTATTCAGTGCATAGCCATTAGCAAGGCGTTGAGAGGTGGCGCCGGACACACCCTGACCACTGATAGCACCTGTCAGCACCGGAGGGCCGTCATAGTTTTTCAGTTGGTTGCGCAGCACTGTACCGTTCACGTTTACATGCCAGCTCAGGTTATTACGTCTGATGATATCTCCGCCCAGAGAGACTTCCACACCATTGTTGATTACGTTGCCAGGCATGTTGATCCAGTAGTTGGAAGCTGGCGCCGGTTGAATGGCAGGGAAGCTAAACAGGAGGTTGGTTGTATTTTTATAGAAATAATCGATAGTACCTGTCAGGCGGTCGTTGAACACGCCGAAATCGATACCAGCATTGAATTGCTTAGAGGTTTCCCATTTCAGGTTAGGGTTGGCAACGTTGTCCAGGCCGGCACTTCCGCCAGAACCCAGTGCATATTGCTCTTGAGAAGCGCCTGCAGGAAATTCCTGGTTACCGGTAACGCCATAGCCTACACGAATAGCCAGGTTCTGGAATGCTTTGCTATCTTTCATGAAATCTTCTTTATAGAGATTCCATTTACCCGCAAATGAAGGGAAGTAACCATACTGGTTGTTTTTACCAAACTTGCTGGAACCATCCGCTCTCAGTGTAGCATTCAGTAAATATTTATCACGGAAATTCATTTCCGCTCTACCGAATACAGACTGCAGTTTGCTGGTTGGATTCTGGAAAGAGCTGATATTTGTTTTAGCCTGGTCTGGCGACTGGAGCTGTTTCCAGTAGTCTATTGCATAAGTTGGGAAGCCCAGCGCACCAATAGATGTACCGTTAAAATCAAACTGCTGATACTCGTAACCTACCAGCGCTTTCAGGTTGAAGCCCTGGTTGATTTGTTTCTGATAAGTCAATGTAGTATTGAAGAGAGAAGTATTCAGCTCATTATTTCCATAGTAAGCCTGTCCTTGTCCTTGTACATCAGCGATGTTGATGAAAGATTTGATCTGAGATTTTCTGATACCTACCTGATGATTTATGCTATACACTGCTCTCAGTTCCAGGTCAGAAGTGAGTTTATAGTGAGGAGAAACACTTGCCAGGATATAGGTGATATCTGCCTTATCATCATAAGCATCAGACATAGCACGAGGGTTGATAGAGCTACCAGCACCCAGCAGGTAGTAAGAACCGTCTGAGTTGAAGATAGGCATGGTCGGGTTCCATTGGAGTGCCTGACCAACGAGGCTACCCGTGAAGCCCGCGTTATTGGAGATAGGAGCGATATTTTCAGATGTCTGAGCAGCCATCAGGTTATAGTCGAGTCCTAGTCTGTTATCCGCGAGGAAGGTGTTCTGACCGCTGAGGGTAACGGTATATTTTTTCAGACCGGTTTTACGGATGATACCATCCTGGTCCATATAACCAAAAGAAGCGCGATAACGGCCGGTTTCACTACCACCACTAACAGCAACGCCTATATTCTGAGTAGCGCCGGTGCGAAGAATAGATTTCATACCATCAGAGCTGGAGCCATAATCGCCACCAGTCAGGTTGTATTGTTTCAGCGCAGAACGGTATTCGTCGGCGTTCAATACTTTCAGCTGTTTCATGATGTTGCTGAAACCTCCACCGTAGTTAACATCTACGCGTGCGAGGCCGGGCGTACCTTTTTTGGTATTGATCATGATAACGCCATTAGAACCGCGGGAACCATAGATTGCTGTAGCAGATGCATCTTTCAGCACGTCCATGGAGGCGATATCATTGGAGTTGATAAAGTTTAAAGGGTTAGCATCAGGTGTTTGACCAAGGCCGGCAGCATCTACAGAAGGGCGTGCAACACGACCATCCAAAGGCACACCATCAATAACATACAATGGTTGGTTACCAGAACGTACGGAAGACAGACCACGGATACGTACAGTGGCAGCAGCACCAGGAGCGCCGGAATTGTTGAGGATCATCAGACCAGAAACTTTACCCTGGATTAGCTGATCAGGGGCAGTAACAATACCACGGTTGAATTCGGCCGCCTTAATAGAGGCCACCGCACCGGTAAGATCTTTTTTACGAGTAGTACCATAACCCACTACAACTACATCAGAAAGTGTTGAGTTTTCCTGGGAAAGAGAAACAGCAACAGATGATTTACCTGCCACACTTAATTCCTGCGTTTTATATCCTACGAATGAAATGACAAGCGTAGCGTTTGCCGGTACATTAGACAAACTGAAGTTACCATCCGGACTGGATGAAGTACCAGATTTGGTACCCTTTACTGCAATGGAAGCACCTGGAATAGGGGTGCCTTTATCATCGGTAATCTTACCGGTGATGCTCCGGTTCTGGGCAAATACCAGGCCCTGAACCAGCACAAGCAGCAACGTAATTAGGAGTCGACAAAAGAGTCGTGAATTGTTCATAAAATGGAATTTAGATCAGTAAAGAGATTTGTACTGTTACGTGGATTTTTTGCAATATGTTATCGGAATCGAGGCATACGTGAACGTGATGAGGCTCAAAAAGGACATACCCTGCCCCTTCTGCTTACGTGGATTTATTCATCAGGTCAATGCAGAAAATGGATTTTTAACGTGGTTAATAAATAAGGCTCTTTCTTACTACTTAGTATTTGGTTGTTTGTATTTTCTGGTTTATCAAAATAATGGTACTGTTTTGATGGTAACAATTTTTACAAATGAAATATAGAAAATATTGACACGGTTATTGTATTTTTAAGATGCAAATAATTGATATTCAATTAAATAATTTTCAATATTTTTTTTGAAAATATCGATACTATCAGATGTAATTTCGGGTTATTATAATGCCTGTATCGCCATAATTCGGGCTTCAAACTCGTCGTTGGGTATTAGCGACCGCTTTTTGATTTTGGTTTTATAGGCATAAATCGTGTTAACAGAATATTCCAGTATGCTGGCAATTTTATCATTATCGGTAATACCTATACGAATTAAAGCAAAGATGCGTAAATCGGTATTCATTAGTTCATTCTCCCTTAAAATAACTTGGTTGTCTTTGTCAAATAGTTTGTTGAACTCGTCAACAAAATGCGGGAATATCCGCAGGAAAACCCTGTCGAAATTGGTAAACAGCTCTTCCCGCTCCTGGCGCACATTGATGGAATTGACAAAAAACTTCACATCGCTGGTATTTTTACTTTCAGCCAGCTTCTGTTCCAACATTTGTTTTATTTTCTCAATTTTAGAGATATAGTTAGCATTTATGTTGAAAAAATAACCAATGTACTCTTCTTTAATTTTATTGGCTTCCTCCAGTTGACTATTCACTTTCTGCTGTTGCTGGTGTGCGGTGGTAATGGCTTGCTGGGCGAGCTTCAGTTTCTGTATCTGCCTAAAAACTACAATGGTCATGGCTACCAGGGCAAGGAACAAGAGAGTTACTGCGGTGGCGTATATTAACAGTGACCTGTTACGCTGTTCCGCAGACGAAATTCTTTCTTCTTCTATTATTGGCAGAATATTACTTACCATCACCTTTCGCTGACGAGCCCCGTAAAAGGCCGCTTCTGTAATGGCTTTCTCTATATAACGAGATGCATTCTTGATATCTCCTTGTTCAAAAAGAAAGGTTGCCAGGTTATAAGCTGCCATGGTTTCTTTGGTGGAAGACCTGATATCAGCAATTGCAGAACGGGCCATCAGGTAAATAGCTGTATCCCGCTGGTGTATCTTCATATATATAGAACCCAGACTGCATGCTGCTACTGCCACCTGTCTGTCGCTAAGCTCCTTGTCGTTCAGGTTGGGCCATAACCGCAGTGCTTCCTGGATTTCTCCTTTTTTAAAGAGCAGCTCCGCCCGGTGAAAACGGTAATCAAATGTATTTGGGTCCATCAGATGAAGGGCGCTGTCCATCAGCACCAACCCCTGGCGGCGGTATTCAGGCGTGAAAAATTTATCCTGGTTGTATTCGGCAAGGTCTGAATAGAAGCGGCTCTTCATCAGAAAAAACTGTACCCGCACAGAATCGGGCATACCATTTACATCGATGGTCTGTAAGCAGCTATTGGTTTCGGTAAACATACCGGAAGACAACAGTATATACCCTAGTTTGATTTTTGCATTAGTGGTTTTTATGGGGTCCTGCAGCTTTTCCCCTATTCGTTCCATCGCACTGGCGTATACGAAAGCGGAATCAAAGTTGAAAACAATGAACGCTTCGTAAAGCTTTTGATAAACACTGTATGTTTTCTCTATGGTAAGAGGCTCCTGTAGCAGATGTCTGATACTGTCAATTTTCTTCAGCTTTGCGGCATCAAATGAAGGCGCCTGATCAATGGTACTATTGAGTACAGCAAGGATACTGTCATGGTTTGATTTCGCGACAGCCCTGGAAAATGAAAAAGTGATTAAAAGTAAAACAGACAAACAACCCAATATAAGCCTCATAGAAGTTGGTCATAAAATGTTCCTGATGAAGCTAAATTTAATGTAAATTTTCGGGGTTTACTGCCTCTTCAAGCTATAATTTAAATTGCTATTGATGGCTTTTTGTTCTCCATCCAGCAATCGTAGCTCATCTTCACTGATTTTCTGAAAATAACGCTGGAGATTTTTGTCTTTATCGGGGTTCAAGACTATTACGACTGCATTGGGATCGCTGGCGCTGCCTTTGATGATGGCATACCGTCCTTCACTGTTGAGATCCTGATCGCCGTTTTTAGTCCCCTGGTAGGTTTCTGTTAATTTAAAATGCTGCTTTCCGACGCTATCCGTTTCGTCGATGGTGAGTTTGGTGATAATACCGCTGCAATCTGCACAAGGCAATGTGCCCAGGTAAGTCACATATTTTAAAGTATCTGCCGGAGTGGAATCTTTTTGATTGGAGTTATGCGTGGAAGATTGTTTACAAGCCACAAAGGAGGCCAAAAGAATAGCTGTTATCAGTGTAAGGTATTTCATAAGGAATGCTTTACACTGATAACAGCCTAAGCTCCAGGTTGTTCTATGGAATTACTTCAAAAACAAAAAACTGGCTTTCTTCTGCAGAAGAAAAATTATTGTCTGCTACAAAAACCAGGCTTGGGTGCCCATTCGGCAACACCGGGCCAAATGTTACTCCTTCAATATTGTCTATATAGGTGTTTAAACTTTCAAAGTTATACAGCAGTTTTTTGGATGCCAGCGCAACGTTATTATCATTCTTAATAGAATTGATACAACTGATATCTGTAGCCTTGCTAAAGTCTGCGATATATAATTTAATAGTACAGTTTTTTACGCCTACAGAAAAAGAGCGCTCCAGCACCAGTATTTTATTTTCTGATAAGTAGAGGATGTCCGCGATACCATTGATGCGGAAGCTATCCTTTGAAACGGGAGGATAAGCAACTGGATCTAATCTGTATCCATACTGTGAAATCGGTTTTCTGGTTTTCAAATCAAATTTTATAAACCTGGTAAGGGCGTTGGTTTCGCCTACATCTGCTCTTGGGCCATCTTCATATCTAGGTTCTTCCAGACTCACATATAACCAGCGGTTATCATTGGAGAAGGTCAGTCCTTCGAAGCCAGCATTCCTTCTGGGGCCATTTTCAGTGGCGTGCATACGGAATGCGTCTGGCAGTGCAAACGTATCAATATACTGTCCGTTGGTGTGGATCAGCGTGGCGCTGGGATTGGCCAGCACAGTATCTTTCTTATTAACGATACGTTCTCCTTCACTGGTCCATACCATAAAATTGCCTCTAGCATTGTAGCGCAATGCTTCAGGATCTGGTGTGAGCGCAGGATTGCTGAATTTGTTCGGATATGGCTGACCGTTAGCCTGGCGGAAAGTAGTGACGTTCGTTAGCCTAACGCTATCAAAGGATTTATCGTTGAAGTACAGCTTAGCGGTATAAAACCTGGCAGGATTAATATCTGATCTGTCGTCGCATATCATATAATACTGCTGGTGAACCGGATCATAGTCGATGCCTGAAAGGCCGCCAGTGGTAGTGCCTTCGAAGGGCATATTGTAAGGTATTACTTGTTTGCCAATGAGGCGAAGCTGTGTAATAGAATGCTCGGTGGTAGCCACTTTGCGAGTAGTGCTACAACTTGCCAGGCCAATGGCGGCGGTAAGCAGGAAAAGCCATTTCTTTTTCATGGGGGCAAATTACTGAATGTCCGGGAACCAAAAAAAGTTAGGATGCATGGCTTGAAAGTCTTGATGGTGGGGTGATTAGCTTACTTTGCCCTTTTGTGCAGCATTTGCACGTTTGTTCTTTTTGTTCATTCCAGTTGATGAACCGGGTTGTTCAGGAATACCGTACTACATTTGAGTAAAGGGTTTCCCAATCATACTTATGTTTATAAGTAATATGGCAACTACGGGATTTTAGGTACAGGGCTGCTTCTGCATTGTAGAGGCAGCCTATTTTTTTAAAATGCTTTGCAGATCTGCTTTCTCCTGTTTTTCTGTGTTGTGCAAAACTGCTTCAAAATGCGCGTCCTTGTTCATTTTAATAATTGTTGTTCATTTTGTTCAGTTTTGATAAATCGATTTTTTTATTGTAGAGCTTACTTATATTTACAATGATTGAGAGAAGTCTTTTGTAATATTTTTTGACCATCTATGAAAAGCAAAAAAGAGGGAGGTTTCTTCCACCCTCTTTCTTTTAATCAGCTGAATGATTGGTCCCAGTCCTTCCACACAGGCTCATAGCCTTGTTGCTTCAGCATCACAGCGATAGTAGCCGCATCTCTTTCATCAGAAATTTCAAACTGCTCCAGTGATTGTCTGTCTACAACGTAGCCACCAGGATTGGTTTTACTTCCTGCGCTCATCGCTGTAATACCCAGTTTCACCAGGTTATTGCGGAAATGCTCGTCCTCCCTGGTCGATAAACTAAGTTCTACTTCCTGGTTAAATAACCGATAAGCACAGATCAGCTGTACCAGCTCGCGATTGTTCATTTCTACTTTCGGTGCCAGGCCGCCACTGAAAGGCCTTAGCCGCGGAAAAGAGATGCTGTATTTTGTTTTCCAATAAGTCTTTTCGAGATATTGCAAGTGCATGGCGGTGAAGAAACTATCTGTTCTCCAGTCTTCCAGCCCTATCAAAACACCCAGTCCCATTTTATGTATGCCTGCTTTCCCAAGCCTATCAGGTGTTTCCAGCCTATACTGGAAATTTGATTTCTTCCCTTTAGGATGATGCAGTTTATAATCGGCCTGGTGATAAGTTTCCTGGTAAACCAATACTGCATGTAATCCAAGCGGGATAAGGGTTTCATATTCCTGTTGGTCCAGTGGTTGCACTTCCATGGAGATATTAGAAAAATGCGGCCTTAACAATTGGAGTGCGTTGGCAAAGTAGTCTACTCCTACCAGCTGTTGCGCTTCTCCGGTAACCAGCAATACATGATTGAAGCCCATCTCTTTGATGGCGGCTGTTTCCAGGAGCATCTCCGCATTGGTTAGCGTTTTCCTGGGGATTTTATTATGCAGACTAAACCCGCAGTACGTGCAGATATTCTGGCATTCATTGGAGAGATACATTGGAATGTAGAGCTGCATGGTGTTGCCAAAACGCTGCAATGTAAGCTGCTGGCTTGTCCGCGCCATCTCTTCCAAATAGGGAACTGCTGCCGGCGAAATAAGGGCTGCAAAATCGTTGATATCCCGTTTCGTATTAGAGAGTGCCTTTTCCACATCAGCAGCAGTTTTGCTGTAGATATTCGCTTTTACATCTTCCCAATCATACCTGTTGAATATATCTGTAAACATAAACTACATTTTAAGTGGTTAAATCTCATCCAGGAACGCCGTTAATGGACTGGAAGCATGTGCATGGCGCTGCTGACGAGGCAGGCCAGCTTCATATGCCTGCCTGCCCGCTTCTACGGCTGCCTTAAATGCTAATGCCATGCTCACAGGATCGGGCGAAACGGCAATGGCGGTATTCACCAATACAGCATCTGCACCTAACTCCATGGCCTGCGCGGCATGAGAAGGTGCGCCAATACCGGCATCGACGATCACGGGTACACGGCTTTGTGCAATGATAATTTCCAGGAAGTCCAGCGTCTTCAAGCCTTTGTTGCTGCCTATAGGCGCGCCTAGTGGCATTACTGCTGCAGTACCAGCATCTTCCAGGCGCTTGCATAGCACAGGATCTGAATGGATATAAGGCAGGACTACAAATCCTAACTTGGCCAGTTGCTCTGTTGCCAGTAAGGTTTCAATCGGATCTGGCAGTAGGTAACGCGGATCCGGATGGATTTCCAGCTTTACCCAGTTGGTTTCAAGGGCTTCCCTGGCTAATTGCGCAGCATATACTGCTTCTTTGGCCGTACGTACACCAGAAGTATTGGGCAAGAGATTGATATGTGTATGTTGCAGGTGAGACAAGATATCATCTGATTGATTGTGCATATCTACACGTTTCAGCGCCACTGTTACCAGTTCTGAGGCAGATGCCACCAGCGCTTCTTCCATTACGGTAGCAGCAGAAAACTTACCGGTACCAGTAAATAGCCGGGAGTTAAATATTTTATCTGCTATTTTAAGTGGTTGCATAATTTTCATTGTTGAGTTGTGAGTAAAGACTGGCTACCAACGTGCTTTTCATCTGTGCGTTTGTAATCAGGCCGCTGATGGCAACACCATGCACACCCGCTTGCATTAAGGCTGGAAGGTCATCTTCCAGAATCCCTCCTATTGCAATAACAGGAATGGGTAAACGAAGAATCCGCAATTGCTCCATGACTTGCAGGTATCCGGCTATGCCCAAAACAGGACTCAATTTTTCTTTAGTGGTGGTAAATCTGAATGGCCCGAGACCTACATAGTCGGCGCCTTCCAGGCTATGTTTCAAGATGTCGCTTGTTTTGTTACTGGTGCCACCTACTATTGCTTTAGGGCCTACTATCAAACGGGCATCTGCCACCGTCATATCATTCAGGCCCACATGAACGCCATCGGCTCCTGCATCCACTGCTACTTGTGGATGATCATTAATGATAAGCGCGGCGCCATATGACTGTGTAATACGCCTTGCTTCGATCGCTACAGGTGTGATGTTTTCCGGCGTTTCGTTTTTAATGCGCAGCTGAACCCAGGTACAGCCTGCATCACAGGCCGCCCTGATATTGTCCAGGTGAATTGCAGTATTACTGCCTTGTGAGATATAATGTAATCTGTTAATCATGTTTTTTAGTTAGATGATGGAGTGATAACCCAGCATGCCAGTGTTGGATGCCAATAATTTCTCCGTGTATGCCTTTCCGTTAATGCAGGCTGTTGCTAGCGGTTCCCCTTTTGCGAGCATAGCTGTAATGGCAGCAGATAACACACAGCCTGATCCGTGTTTAGGAAATGCATTTATGTTTCCAGGACGTATATCCGTTACGGTGTCAGCATAAAGCTTATCTACACCTGGATTGGCAGGATTATGGCCGCCTTTCAGCAGCACATGACAGCACTGAGAAATTTGCAGAGCAGCTGAATGCCCATCGGGCAAACCTGTCAGCTGCACGGCCTCATTGTAATTGGGTGTCACCAGATAAATACTTTTTAACAGGTTCGCCCATTGTTGCCAATGCGGCTGCTTATGGAAGATGTATCCCGCAGATGCTTTCAACACCGGATCCAGTATGATTTTCATGCCTGGTTGCCAGTTGAGTAGCTGTGTAATAACCTCTTGCAAAACTGCCAGGTTTTCCATGATACCTATTTTGCAATAAGTGACTGGATACTCTTCCAGTAAAGGTTTCACTTGATCTAATATGTGTGCGGAGCTTAACCAGCTCACACTATTGAACCGTGTTCCTGTTTGCATTGTGATGGCGCTGGCTACACCGAGGCCATATACCTGCTGCTGTTCAAATGTTTTGATGTCTGCCAGCAATCCCGCTCCAGCACTGGGGTCCAGGCCTGCGATGCTAAGCGCATATGGTCTGTGCTGCCTCATGATTGCATTGTTTTTGAATTATCCCAGGCACGTTGTAAGGCCAAATACTTTTCCACGGACTGGAGAGGATTTTGCCAGATGCTGCCCAATACTGCAGCACCAACATATCCCCATTCAGGTAGCTCCGTGATATTATGTTCATTAATACCACCCAATGCCAGCACAGCAACGTTTAAGTTTTCAGGAAGATGACCTGCAAACCGGCTGCTGTAGCCCGGTTTAGATATACTGTCGAAAACCGGACTTAATAAGAAATGTGAAAAATGATCTTTATAAATCTCCAGTTGCTTCAAATCATGTATGCCTGTGCTATAATGCAATTGCTGTGAAGGTATTGGTAGCGTGTTTCTTGCGGTTTCACTCCAATGAATACCCGCAAGCGAAAATTTTTTATATACCTGTTGATCATCTCTGATAATAATCCTGTTATAAAAATGATCTGGAATTTTTTCTAATAGTTTACAGTAAGAGATGCTTGTCCATGAAGGTTTTCTGAGCAGTATTTTACTGTTGCCAACTGTTAGTATTTCAGTTATTAGTTTGGATTCCTCATTTATATTTTCAGGACAAGTTATCACCCAGATCATCTTAGTTAGTTTGAGTTGAATACAATTCACTACCACCGGAAACGAAAGCTTTTGCTTGTTGTTCCATGCCGGCATCGATGGCGGCTGCTTCTTCCAAACCTTTTGCCTGTGCATATTCCCGTACTTCCTGAGTAATTTTCATGGAGCAAAAATGCGGGCCACACATAGAGCAGAAGTGTGCAATTTTAGCACCTTCTGCAGGTAAGGTTTCATCGTGGTAGGAACGTGCAGTTTCAGGATCCAGCGCGAGGTTGAACTGATCTTCCCAACGGAATTCGAATCTGGCTTTACTGAGTGCGTTATCGCGTACTTGGGCGCCAGGATGGCCTTTGGCGAGGTCGGCTGCATGCGCAGCAATTTTATAGGTGATCACACCTTGTCTTACATCTTCTTTGTTTGGTAATCCAAGATGTTCTTTAGGTGTAACATAACAGAGCATGGCGCAGCCGAACCAACCTATCATAGCAGCGCCGATGCCAGAGGTGATATGATCATAACCAGGCGCAATATCTGTGGTTAAAGGGCCGAGGGTATAAAATGGTGCTTCATGGCAGCATTCCAGCTGCTTGTCCATATTTTCTTTTATAAGTTGCATTGGCACGTGTCCTGGGCCTTCTATCATCACCTGTACATCATGTTTCCAGGCTATTTTAGTAAGTTCACCCAGCGTTTCCAGTTCTGCGAACTGTGCAGCATCATTGGCATCCGCAATGCTTCCCGGACGTAATCCATCACCGAGGGAGAAGGACACATCATAGGCTTTCATGATCTCACAGATTTCTTCGAAATGTGTATACAAGAAATTCTCTTTATGGTGAGCCAGGCACCATTTAGCCATGATTGATCCACCGCGGGAAACGATGCCGGTAACGCGTTTGGCGGTAAGCGGAACATATCGTAATAATACACCGGCATGGATGGTGAAGTAATCGACACCTTGTTCTGCTTGTTCAATTAATGTATCGCGGAACATTTCCCAGGTAAGATCTTCTGCTTTGCCATTTACTTTTTCCAGTGCCTGATAAATAGGAACGGTACCGATAGGAACAGGTGAATTACGGATAATCCATTCACGAGTAGCATGAATATTTTTACCAGTGCTGAGGTCCATGATGGTATCGGCGCCCCAACGGCAAGCCCACACTGCTTTTTCTACTTCTTCTTCAATACTGGAAGTGACGGCGCTATTGCCTATGTTGGCATTTATTTTTACGAGGAAGTTGCGGCCAATGATCATGGGCTCACTTTCCGGATGGTTGATGTTGGCAGGAATGATAGCGCGGCCAGCAGCTACTTCATCTCTTACAAATTCCGGTGTGATAAATTTTATTGGAGTACGTGCACCGAAGCTGTTGCCAGTGTGTTGGGAGGTGTATTCCTTCGAAGCGGCTTCCAGTTGCTGATTTTCGCGGATAGCGATGTATTCCATTTCAGGAGTGATGATGCCTTGTTTGGCATAATACAGCTGAGATACATTTTTACCTGCTGTTGCTTTCCGGGGGGTGATATTGTGGGTCATGCCTGGCAACTCGGTTCCTTGCAGACTACGCGTATATGCGCTGGAGTTTTCGGCGAGTAGTTCTGTATCTTGTCTGTTATTGATCCATTCTTCGCGTAGGCGTGGTAAGCCTTTGTTTACGTCTATGTCTATAGATGTATCGGTGTAAGGGCCGCTGGTGTCGTATATAACAACGGGTTCATTAGGGGTGCCTGGATCTTTAGGGCCTTGGTGGCGTGTATTTGTCAAGGATATTTTCCTCATGGCAACCCTTATTGGGTGGATATTTCCGGCTACATAAATTTTCTCGGACGCAGGAAATGGAGCGCGACTGATGGTCGCCTGTTGCTTTTGCATGGCAGTAAGATTTAGATAATAGGATTCCTAACTATTATTGTTAATAACAGTTTTGACTATACGAAAATTGATTTAAATCTTATCCGCCTTGTGTAGCGCGGATAATGGTGACGTTGTCGGCTGCGGCCAGTGGCTGGTGTTCCCAATCAGATTTGGGAATGACCTGGCTATTGACGGCCACGGCGATGCCTTTTTGTGTGGATAATTGAATAAACTGTAAGAGTGCAGCAATAGTAGTCCCCGGCTGCACCGCATAAAGTTTATTGTTTACAAGCACTTCCATAGATGCTGGAATTAATTGGTGAACAATAAACTTTAGGATGGTGTGGAAGATGAAGAAGGTTTCAGTTACTTATCCCTACGGCAGTATGAGCTGCATCAGGTCTGAGGGTATCATCTCAGCTTATGCTTTCGCATAAACACCCCTAAAGTGAACGTAAATGTAGTAATTATTTTCTGAAATGGTAATTTCTCGTGATTGGAATATAAAGTTGGTAATTCTGCGAAGTATTGTATTTTTATTTCATGGTAAGAGTTTATCTGAAAGGATTATTGGTGGTACTGTTATTGGCATCTTGTGGTAACAACAGGAAGAATGATGAAGCGCATGTGCCAGACAGTAGTCTGCTAACTATTGCAGACAGCAGTAATGCCGGCGTAATCGACAGCACTACCGCTGTTGCAGATACGCTGCATGTGGATGCAGCTAAGCTCATAGGAAAGTGGATACAGCCCGTAGCGGGCCTGGACAAAGAAATGCAGGGTTTTCAACTAAGAAAGAACGGTTCCGCTAAGTCCATTAATATGTATACGTTGATATACGAAAAATGGCTGCTGACGAACGACACCTTACTGTTATGGAGTCACTCCGAAGGTGTGAAGGACACTAGTATCGTTGTGGATACAGCGATCATAAAAGAGCTGTCGGATACAACATTGGTGTTGTCCCCATTAAAGGCAGCTGTGGGTTACACTGAAAAATACCACAAAACGAAATAGCTTATCAGTTATATATCTGCCATAATCCTACCAGGCAGGCCAGTACAGCCATGAAAATTCCTCCTGTGGCTAACTGCATGTCATCAATATTTTTTCTACCGATGTACAGAGATATAAAACCGATTAAAATGCCCGCGGCGCCTGTAATGATAGCATTAGCTGGTGTCTTTGTTACAAAGGCAAAAACAGCTGAAAAAACGCCAATAATGAGGGCACTGATACAAGTAGTTTTCGTTAACGTTGTTGAGTGTTGCATATGTATTCGAATTTAAAATCCAGGGTAAATAATCGTTGTTTATGAATGTTGTTGGTGATTGATGTTCACTGTTGTTGCATCGTTGTGATCCCATGGAACCTTTAACAGCGGCCCAATTTCTTTATACCTGTTCTCCTGGTATTCATCTAATCCATAGTTTATAGCGGTGGTTTCAGTTACCTTTCTGAATGTTCCGAAAATGCGGTCCCAGAGAGCGAATATGTTGGCATAATTGGAGTCTGTTTCCGGCTGATAGTGGCTGTGATGCACTTTATGCATATCTGGCGAAACAATAACCCAGCTGAGTAGGTCATCTACCTGCTTGGGTATCTTGATATTAGCATGAGAGAATTGTGAGATGAATACGGAGAGTGTCTGGTAAAGCATAACCATCCAGAAAGGAACACCGAGTACCAATACGCCTGCAAACAGCGCCGCAATACGGAAGAGATTTTCTACCGGATGATGCCTTAGGGCAGTGGTGGCGTCTATTTCAGTGTCTATGTGATGAATTTTATGGAATTGCCACATCCAGCGGTATTTATGTTGTACCCAGTGGATGAGCCAGGCGCCGATGAAATCGAGCAGTAATACCGCTAGCACTGCGTGTAGCCATACAGGTAATTTTACGAGGTATAAAGCACCGAATTGCTTTTCGCTGGTCCATATACTTGCTTTTACGATCAGGAAGGCGAAAAGGGTATTTAAAATAACGGTAGTGAATGTAAAAAACAGGTTGGTACCGGCATGCCGATATTTGTTCCCTGAGAAACGGAAGCGGGGCATGATCCCTTCCAGTATCCAAAGGAGTAGCAGTCCTCCTATCAGGAAAGACATGCGGTAAGGAGTGGAAATATGTTCAAAAAACGACACCATATTTCAGGTATATCAGGTATATAATCGCTACAAGGCAAATTCCTTTAATATCCGAAGTGGGTTTTTCCACAAACTAAACAACAACCAACGATCTCAGGAGAAGGATATGGGAGAATTCCTGCAGAATAATAACGGGAGGCTTTGCTTCTTTCTCGTATACGCGCAATCGTTACTATTGGCAGTGAAAATTATTCCGGGCACTAACTATAAAAAACGGTGTATTGATTCTTTATTCCGGTAAGAAATTACGACTATTTATGCAATAAAAAATGGCTGATCGGGGCTGTGGATAAAGAAAAAAGCAACCTCTTTGTGAGAGATTGCTTTATGTATTATCATTATGCTTCAAGCAAGAACTTTTAGCAAAATATTTAGTTTCCGTGTAGTCATGATCGTTATAATGAGCTACCAGGAAAAGAAGATTAGTTATTCAGCATGAGTGGCATCACCAGCATCAGCAGATCTTCATTTTCTTCTTTTTCAGAAGGTTTGAGGATACCTGCTTTAGTAGAGGTAGCGAGTTCAATGTTGATTTCATCACCTTCTGCTGCACCGAGCATTTCGATGAGGAATTTAGCGTTGAAAGCGATTTGCATATCATCGCCGGTATATTGGCAACTCATACGCTCGTTACCTTCGAAAGAGAAGTCAACATCCTGTGCAGAGAGTTGGAGTTCACTGCCAGTGATATTGAGTGCTACCTGGTTAGTAGATTTATTAGCGAAAACACCAACGCGTTTGAGTGCGTTCTGGAAGTCGCTCTTAACGAGGGTAAGGCGGTAAGGGTTATCTTTAGGAATAACCACTTTATAATCAGGGAATCTGGCGTCGATGAGGCGACAGATCATCTGAGCTCCTTCGTGTTGAACGAAGAAGTGGTTTTGGCTATAGGCCACTTTGATTTGTGAGTCGTTGTCTGGCAGCAGTGATTTCAGGAGGTTCAGCGGCTTTTTAGGCACGATGAAGGTATCAGCCTGCGGGCATTGAACATCGGTTCTAACATATTTCACCAGTCTGTG
Organism: Chitinophaga sp. Hz27; assembly: GCF_042263525.1. Taxonomy (NCBI): domain Bacteria; kingdom Pseudomonadati; phylum Bacteroidota; class Chitinophagia; order Chitinophagales; family Chitinophagaceae; genus Chitinophaga; species Chitinophaga sp. Hz27. The sequence continues at coordinate 456,636 of NZ_JBHKFJ010000004.1, read as the reverse complement.
AGCATCAGTAGATACGAAGGTGAGGCTGTTAGGCGCCAGTTCAAAGAACACGCCGGTCATGGCAGGACGAAGATCGTCGTTGCTGACAGCGAACAGTGTTTTGTTGATCGCAGTTACCAGGCCGGTGGCGGTCATGGTAAAAGATGTGGTTTCATCAGCAGCCGGTTCTTTAGGGAAGTTTTCCGGGTTTTCGCCCATTACCTTGTACTTACCGTTGTCTGAAGTGATTTCCACTGCATATGAGTTAAGATCGATGTGGAAGGTCAGCGGTTGGTCCGGCAGGTTCTTGAGGGAATCCATCAGGATTTTAGCAGGGATACATACCCTTCCGTTTTCCTTGGCTTCCACCTCCAGCTTCACCCGCATAACAGTTTCCAGGTCTGTGGCAACTACAGTCAGTTCGTTCTTGTCAATCAGGAACAGGAAGTCCTCCAGTATTGGCAATACTGTATTAGAATTGATAACACCGCTGATCTGTTGTAATTGTTTTAATAAAGTAGAGGAAGAAACAATAAATTTCATGATCTATAAAGTTTGCTTGTCATTCTTATGGTAGCTTGTCTTGCAGGGTCTCTCTTGCCTGCATTTCACATGATACCCCCAAAAATGCTGTAAATGTACAGTAAACAAAGATAGAAAGTTTTGTCAACCAGCCTAATTTCATCACATCTTATACACTTAAATATGCCTGTTCTTCACAATAATTTATTGTTATCAAAATATGCATGAAAATGATAATATTACGTGAATGGATAAAAAAACGGTTTGTTTTTAGATAGAAATACGGTATTTGTGTCTTTTGTTAAAGATTATGAAAAGAATACTGGCAATCTTTTAAATTATCTGCAAATGGGTTAGTTTTGCGGCGCAGAAAAATTTTTCTAAAACCAACAAAAATAAGCAGGTTATGAAACTGTCTCATTTAGCCGAAACACTGATTGGATCTGAAATCATCAAATTAGCAGCTGAAATCAAAGAGAAGCAGGCCAAGGGTGATAAGATCTACAATTTTACGATCGGCGATTTTGATCCGAAGGTTTTCCCAATCCCGGTTGAGTTTGAACAGGAGATCATAACAGCTTACAAGGAACACCTGACCAATTATCCTCCTGCGGATGGTATCCAGGAGCTCAGACAAGCGGTAGGTGATTTCATTGGTGCACGTGAAGGCCTCTCCTACGACCCCGCTAAAGAAATCGTTATTTCCTGCGGTGGACGTCCTATCATCTATGCTACTTTCCGTACCATCGTTGATCGTGGTGAAAAAGTAGTATACGCAACTCCTTCCTGGAATAACAACCACTATACGCACTTCCTCGAAGCGGAACACGTAGTGTTGCAGACAACTCCTGAAAATTTCTTCATGCCGACTGCTGAAGAACTGAAACCTCTCCTGAAAGGTGCTACCCTCTTGGCGCTCTGTTCTCCACAGAACCCTACTGGTACCGCTTTCGGTAAGAAACAACTGGAAGACATCTGCGACCTGGTACTGGCGGAAAACAAAAGCCGCGGCGCCGACGAAAAACCACTCTACGTGATGTTTGACCAGATGTACTGGGTACTCACCTTTGGTGAAACACATCACTACAACCCGGTTTCTCTCCGTCCTGAAATGAAAGATTATACCATCTTCATCGATGGTATGAGTAAAGCTTTTGCTGCTACCGGCGTTCGCGTTGGTTGGGCGCTCGGTCCTGCTCACGTAATCGGTAAAATGAAATCCATCCTTTCTCACGTTGGTGCATGGAGTCCAATGGCTGAACAAAAAGCTGCTGCCCGTTACCTCGTTCAGAAAGAAAATGTGGATAAATATCTCCAACACTTCAAAGGTGAAATCGAAGAACGTCTGGTGAAAATCTACCAGGGTTTTGATAAACTGAAAAATGCTGGTCATAAAGTAGAAGCTATCGCGCCACAAGCTGCGATCTATCTTACCATTAAAATCGACCTGGTGGGTAAAACCACTGCTGATGGTAAAGTACTGGCTGACCAGGCTGCCGTTACTTCTTATATCCTCGATGAAGCTAAAATGGCCCTGGTGCCGTTCTACGCTTTCGGTGGCGACAAAACCTCTCCTTGGTACCGCCTCAGCGTTGGTACTTGCGTGAAGGAAGAAATCCCAGCTATGTTCGAAAAACTGGAAGCTGCCCTCAATAAACTGAAATAAGTTCATATTTATTTATAAGGAGGAAAGCCCATCTCTATAGAGGTGGGCTTTTTCTTTTTCTCTATTTCTCCCCAAACACAAGCCCACTCCGGAAAATAATTGAAATTTTTTTTCGTACTCCCTCCCCCGTTATAAACCCCTTCTAATCAAGTGTTTTTGACTATTTGACTTTTCTGTTAAAAAAGTTAAATCATTGTTAATACAAATCTGTTCATTACTTATTAAGAAAAATCTGCTAATTTTGACCTTGAAACTAAAAAAGTCAGAAAGTTAATGCAAGCAGAGAACAAAGATGAAATGCGGGATAAGATCCTCGAGGCGGCCCTGAAGCGCTTTACACACTACGGTGCTTCTAAAACCACCATGAACGAGATCGCCGATGACCTTCGCTGTTCTAAAGCATCCCTCTATTATTATTTCACAGATAAAAATGGGATGCACCAGGCTGTGCTGGAAAGAATTGGCGAATCGTACTTCCAGGAAATGGAAAATGAAGTCAAGACTGCCAAGTCGGCCACCAAAGCCTTATTTCAAATAATTGAAATTCGCCGCAATTTCGTGATGAAATTCTGTCGCCTGGAACTATTTAAAATGCTGGTAGACAGTAAACATGATATCCGCAATCAGATGGTCGCCGCTAAAAAGCGAGAAATTGAAATCCATGCCGAAATCATTAAAATCGGCGTTGCCAACGGAGAGTTCAAAGTGAAAAATGCGCATAAAACTGCTGAAACATTAGTGATGGCCATGATGGGCTTACGTTATAGCGTACCTGATCATGTAAATCCCAACGAGGATATGGACGATGAATTGTTTAACCAGGTCCTCGAACAACAGAAACTTTTACTTGAAATCTTTATTAAAGGAATAAAAGCTTAAATAATTAACAGCTACCATGGAAGTGAGAGAACGGATAATGGAGGCGGCCAGGAAAATGTTCAGGTCTTATGGCGTTAAAGGTGTCACCATGTTTGATATCGCACGCGAATGCGGGATCTCTAAAAAAACACTCTACGAACATTTTGAAGATAAACAGTCGCTCATCAGAGAATCAATGAATGAACTGTTAAACGATCATATCCAGTTCGCGGAAAAGAATCATAGTGATTCAGCCAATGCCATCGAAGAACTCGTGAATCAAATGCAGTTCATCCGCTCAAAAGCCCGTACACTCAATCCTGTGATGCTGTTTGAAATAGAAAAATATCATCCGGAAACCTGGAAAATCGTACAGCGTTTTCAATCCGATTGTATTCTGACTGGCATAAAAGATAATTTGAAACGCGGTATGAATGAAGGGATTTTTCGCAAAAACTTAAATCTCGAAGTTACTGCTCGTATGCGCCAACTTCAGCTGGAAGCTGCTTTTGACCCAATTCACTATCCCGCTGATCAGTATGAAATTTCCTCGGTGATGGATGAAGTTACCAGTCACTTTATACTGGGAGTTGCTACCCTTCAAGGTCATAAACTCGCTTACCAGTATCTACAAATAAAGGAAGAAGAATAAAATTACCAGGCTAATCTAAACAGTATGAAGCGATTAAAGTTGTCGCTTATCCTCTTGTTGGGGATAGGTGTATCTCATTGCTATGCCCAAGCGCCACTCACTCTCCCGGAAGCGTTGAAGTTTGCTCTGAATAATAACCAAGGTCTTGCCAGAACAAGAATGGACGAAGACATGGGTAAATTCAAAACGGAAGAAGTACGCTCCCAGGCACTCCCTCAAATCAACGGTTCCGCCAATTACACCGATAATCTGCAATTGGCAAAATCCATACTTCCTGGTGATGCACTAGGAAAACCTGGTGAAAATGTAGTACTCGCATTTGGCGTGAAATACGGCGCTAGCGCTGGTGCAGAGCTGAATCAGCAAATCTTTAACCAGAGCGTGTTTACGGGTCTTAAAGCTGCTAAAGCCGGTGAACAATACTACAAACTTGCTACACAACAATCGACTGAAGATGTTATCTATAACGTCACTCAGCTCTATTATCAATTACTCATCACCCAGGAAAATCTAAAATCCCTGGATAGCAATATCCTTAAACTCACAGACCTGGTGGGCGCTACCAAATCTCAATATGATAATGGTCTCGCTAAAAAAATCGACCTGGATAGAATTAAAGTAAATCTTACCAACTTTCAGACACAACGCATTCAAACCCTTAACCAGTTTGCCATGCAGACAAATAATCTGAAACGTGTAATGGGTATGCCATTGGAAAATTCTTTCTCTATTCCAATGACCCCATTGAAAGATATTGAGTCTTCCGCAGCTGCTGTACTGAAATATGACCAAATGAATATGGAAGACAGAACAGAAATGCGTGTGCTGCGTAAACAGGAAGAACTGCAGCTGTTCCAGAAAAAAGCTTACCAGGCAGAGAACTACCCTTCTCTCTCCCTCTTTGGTCGCTACTCTTACAACGGTATGAGTAATCAATGGATGTTTGCAAAAGATCCAGTAAACAGTACACTGTGGTATGGTACTTCTGCAATCGGCCTCTCACTGAAAATTCCAATCTTCGATGGTTTCGGACGCCGCTCAAAAGTAAGTCAGGCCAACGTCACCATACGTCAACTGCAATATACCATGGATGAAACCAAACTGGCACTCAACACACAGTATGAAAATGCCAAACTCACCATGCGCACCAACATCACGGCCATCAATACTCAGAAGGAAAACATGGAGCTCGCCAATGAAGTATATTATTCTACACAGAATAACTACAAACTTGGTCTCGCCGGCCTCACAGATCTGCTCAACGCAGAAACCTCGCTCACTGATGCACAGAACAGCTATAATAATGCACTCCTGCAATATAAACTGGCTGAACTCGACATCATTAAGAGTCAGGGTAATCTGAAAAATCTTCTAAACTAAACGAATAAACGAAAACAACTGCTGAAAAGCAAGTCATAAAAACTCAACTCAAACTATTTGCAGATGAAAAAATTTATTATCTGGGGCCTGGTAACGGTAGGTGCAGTAGTACTGATAATGTGGAAGCTCAACGCAAATAAAAAAGCCAACGAAGACAAAATCAATTTCGTAAAAGAAAGTAATATCGGTGATGTTCCTGTATTGATCCAGAAAGTGACCCGCAACGACTTTGCACAAGGCTTCCTGGCAAACGGAAACTTCACTCCTGTACGCGAACTTTCCTACATGGCGGAAACCAATGGTCGCATTACCAAACTCCTGGTAGATGAAGGCAGTGCGGTAAAACAAGGCCAGGTAATCGCCTATATCGATGGTCAGCTCTTCAATACCGACCTGGAATCTGCAAAAGCTAATCTGCAACAACTGAAAGTTGATAAAGAAAGATATGAAGCTGCTTTCCAGACTGGTGGTGTTACCCAGAAACAAGTAGATGATGCACGCCTGCAGTACGATGTAGCTAAAACCCGCTACGAAGCTGCCAGCCGCCGCCTCAGCGACACTTATGTGAAAGCACCTATCTCCGGTGTTATCAACAAAAAATATATCGAACAAGGTGCTTACCTCTCTGCTGGTAACAAAATGTTTGATATCGTAGATGTTAGTCGCCTGAAACTCGCAGTGAATGTGCCAGAAGGACAAGTAGTATTCCTGAAAAAAGGCCAGAAAGTAGAAGTTTCATCTTCTGTATATCCGGAAGCTAAATACGATGCTGTCATTACTTTCATCGCTGCCAAAGGTGATAACTCCCTCAACTACCCTGTTGAAATGGAAGTTGCCAACCAATCTGCCAAAGAACTGAAAGCCGGCATGTATGGTACTGCACACTTTGCAACTCCTGAAACTGATAAAGCTATGTTCATCGCCCGTACAGCATTCGTAGGTGGTGTAAATGGTAACCAGGTATATGTTATGGATGGTAACAAAGCTAAAATCCGTAAAGTAATTGCAGGCCGTATCATCGGCGACCAGGTAGAAATCCGTGAAGGCCTCAACGAAGGCGAAACCGTGATCACCAGCGGTCAGATCAACCTGACTGATGGCGCTAGCGTAACGGTTCAACAGGCTGCGAAATAAGGAAAACGTGTTTCCGGGACTACAAACTCTTTCAACATGAAGATTACTGAAGTATCGATAAAACGACCTACCGTCGTAGTGGTGGTGTTTACCATCCTTACGCTGCTAGGCGTGATGAGCTATAAAGCCCTGAACTATGAGCTCCTGCCTAAGTTCAGCTCTCCGATAGTGACCATTTCCACCGTTTATCCGGGCGCCTCGCCTAATGAGGTGGAAAGTACTGTCACCAAAAAAATTGAAGATGCGGTTGCATCCATGGAAAAAATTAAGAAGATTACTTCTAAATCTTCTGAAAGCCTTTCCATCATCACCGTAGAACTGAATAACGATGCGAACGTGGACATCGCCCTCCAGGACGCTCAGCGTAAGGTAAATGCTATCCTCGCTGATCTCCCCGGTGATGCAAAACCACCTTCACTGAATAAGTTCTCTATTGATGACTTGCCTATCATGACCTTGTCTGCCACGGCAACAATGGATGATAAAGCATTCTATGATCTGATGGATAAAAAGATCCAGCCTATCCTTTCCCGTTTACCAGGCGTTGCCCAGGTATCCCTGATCGGTGGCCAGGAACGTGAGATCCAGATCAACGTAGATCCAAAGAAATTACAGGCATTCAACCTGTCTATCCTGGAACTGCGCCAGCTGATCACCAATGCTAACCTCGACTTCCCTACCGGTAAAGTAAAAACAGTAGATCAGCAAATCCTGATCCGTCTGGCTGGTAAATATAAAGATGTAGACCAACTGAGCAACCTGGTACTGAAAACATTAGACAACGGCACGCAGGTGCGCCTGATGGACGTTGCTGATGTGCAAGACTCCCAGAAAGATGCAGAACGTATAGCACGTGTAGATGGTGTAAACGCAATCGCTTTACAGGTACAGAAACAAACGGATGCCAACGCGGTTACCGTAAGTGAGGAAATGAAAAAAGCCATTGCGAAAATCGAAGGTGAATATGCAACTAACAAGCTGAAAATCCTGGTGGCAAACGACTCTTCTGAGTTTACACTGGAATCTGCTGACTCTGTAATACATGACCTGATCCTGGCGGTAGTACTGGTGGCAGTGGTGATGCTCCTCTTCCTGCACAGTATTCGTAGTGCCCTTTTCGTTATGATCTCCATTCCGGCTTCCCTGATCGCTACCTTCATCGGTATGAAGCTAATGGGCTTCTCCCTGAACCTGATGTCGCTGCTGGGTCTTTCTCTGGTAGTAGGTATCCTGGTGGATGATGCGATCGTGGTACTGGAAAATATTTACCGTCACATGGAGATGGGTAAAAACCGTGTCCGTGCCGCGTTTGATGGTGTAAAAGAAATCGGGTTTACTGTAACGTCCATTACGTTAGTAATTGTGGTGGTGTTCCTCCCTATCTCTTTAACCAACGAACTGGTATCTAAAATCCTCCGTGAGTTCTGTGTGGTGGTAATGATTTCAACGATGTTGAGTTTGCTCTCTTCCTTCATGATCGTACCACTGTTATCTTCCCGACTGGGTAAGTTGGAACATATCACCGGTAAAAATATCTTCGAAAAATTCATTCTCTGGTTTGAAAGACAACTGCAGAAATTTACCGACTGGATGACAGGTCTCCTGCGTTGGGCTTTGGCTCACAAACGTTGGACTATCCTGGGTTCTTTGGGTCTGCTGTTCCTCTCTTTCATGCTGGTAGGTAAAGGTTATATTGGTGGAGAGTTTATCCCTAAAGGAGACCGCGGACAGTTCATCGTACAGCTGGAAATGCCTAAAGATGCATCTGTTCAGCAATCTAACCAGGCTACACGTACTGCTGAACAATACCTGAATAAGAAAAAAGAAATCACCCGACTCATTACCACGGTAGGTCAGACTTCAGAAGATGGCTTCGGAACATCACAGTCTACCGCTTATAAATCTGAGATCACGGTGATGCTGGTGCCAGCAGAGGAACGTAAAGATGGTTCTGATATCTATGCTGCTAAAATCAAGAAAGAGCTGAAAGCAATCCTGCCAGGCGTGAAAGTAAAAACAACGGACGTAAGTATCCTCGGTACTGCCGAACGTGCGCCAGTAGAGCTGATTGTGATGGGTTCTGAAATGGATAGCGTAATGGCATTCGCAAAAATTGCCATGGACACCTTGAAAACTATTCCAGGCTCCAGTGAGGTGAAACTCTCCGTAGAAGAAGGTAACCCGGAAATCAACGTAAAAGTGGATCGTGATAAGATGGCTGCACTTGGCCTCACGCTGGATGCTGTGGGTGGTACTATGCAAACTGCTTTCAGTGGTACTGCAGACGATTCTAAGATGAAGTTCCGTCAGGGCGACTATGAATATGATATCAATCTGCGCTTCGATGACTTCAATAGAAAGAACCTGGAAGATGTTTCTAACATTCAGTTCATAAATAATAAAGGACAACTCATAAAATTATCGCAATTTGCAGCCGTAACTGAAGGTTCTGGACCTAGCCATCTGGAAAGAAGAGATAAGAATACTTCTGTATCTGTACAATCACAGGTGATGGGACGCCCGTCCGGTACTGTAACCCAGGAGTTTGCCGCTAAGCTGGAGAAGATGAAAAGACCTGCCGGTATTAGTTTCGTATTCGGTGGAGATGCTGAAAACCAGGGCGACTCTTTTGGTACTTTGGGGGCAGCATTGCTTATATCTATCGTAATGGTATACCTGATCATGGTGGCACTGTACGATAACTACATCTATCCGTTTGTTGTATTATTCTCCATACCGTTGGCTATTATCGGTGCCTTGCTTGCATTAGCACTCACCAATAATACGCTCAATATTTTCACTATCCTTGGTATGATCATGCTGATCGGTCTGGTGGCCAAAAATGCGATTATCCTGGTGGACTTTACCAACCAGATGAAAGAGCAGGGCCAAAGTACTTACCAGGCGCTGATACATGCGAACAACGCACGTCTCCGCCCGATCCTGATGACTACTATCGCGATGGTAATTGGTATGCTGCCGATCGCACTGGCAACGGGTGGTGTGGCTTCTACCAAAAATGGTCTGGCCTGGGTAATTATAGGTGGTCTGATAAGTTCTATGTTCCTTACGCTGATCGTAGTGCCAGTTGTTTACATGATTGTAGATATGGGTATGGCGAAACTGGGTATGGGTAGGATTTCTAAGAAACGCTACATCCGCCAGCGCATGGTAGCTTCTTATGAAGAAGTACCATTAAATGAGATTCATTCGAATTAAGATATTTAAGTTTTGTTACTAACAGTGTAACAGTTGTAGGTTTAGGTAATAGCCGGAATAATCTTATTCCGGCTTTGCTTTTTTTACAACGTATTATTTTCTGCTGAGTAACAGCATGTGAGAGTCGGGGAAGGGAATCTCGCTGAGTGCATTGTTTTCGTTTACCCGTAGGAGCTGTACTTTGCCTTCCAGCCTATTTTTCACTATCCATTCATTCCTGTATGGATGGGAAAGGTTATCCAGCCTGAATCCTGCAGTTTCGAGGTGTTGTTTCCAGTCATTATAGCTCCAGAAGCAGAATGTTTCATGCATTTCACTGAGCCAGTTATCGTGGTAGTCTTTTTTGTACATAAACTCGCAGGCATCCTGCATGGAAAGTTGGCAGTATTCCACGCCGTTGATAGTTACCCAGCTATGTTTAAGCTGGTATTTTTCGGCATGTCGGAAGTCCTGTGCAAATTGTTTGAATATCGCTTTGGTAGATAATTTGGCGAGATAATCAGCCAGGATATGCGTGTCTGTTGTATCTGGTCTGTCGAGATGATTGTCTCCGTCATTTTCGTTTAGCCATAACAGTATGGTTTCATCTTTATTCTCCGGTCCTACTACATCTCTATTAATCCATACACCACCTGGCAGTAGTTCATTATAACGGTGATGAATAAACGTTTTTAGATCCTTAATGCTGCCATAGGATGCGATTTCATGTGTCAGAGAAGAAGTGTGTATCGTATTCATGCTATCTGCGTCGAATACAATCCCGCTAACAGCGTTTTTCTGTGCAAAAAAAACGGATGGGTTGGCGAATTCTCCATTATGCTTGCGTTGGAGGCAGATATCATACAGATGCCTGGAAACCTCAATGCCGTAGAAGTCGCACTCATGGAGTTTTTCATCTTCGCAAGCAATTTTTATCCAGGAACCGGCGGCGCATCCGATATCACCGATATTTCCAGGCTGAATGTAGGGAGCAGTTTCTTTATACTTTAATGCGGCTATATCATCCATTTGTTTTACATAGATGCTATAATCTCGGGTCGCGGTAAGATCACCATCAGAGCCGATGATAGGGTCACGAAGGATATTTTTCACCTTTTCGCCCAGATTATAGAGTGCCCAGATTTTATAGGTGGCGGGATGCATTTCATTGAGGATATCTGTATCGGTGCGCCAGTTGGGCGACTTTACTGCCAGTTTAATTACATCCCATGGCATGGTGGCTACCTGGCGTTGTTCTGTCTCACTCCATTCGGCCGTGAGTATACGAAATCCCAAGGCGGCGTACATATGTCTCACTACCGTAGAACATACTACCAGTGTGTTTTCTGGCGTAAGGTGGTGTATCCCTTCGCTGGAATGTCGGATGGTTTTCAACGTATATTCGGTGAAGTTAGGGATCTCTCCTACATCATCGATGCCATAAACGTGTACAGGTACATCCAGGTAGCTGGAGAACTCCTGTATGATCATGGCGCGGAGGTAGAAAGGAATTGGATTACGTTTGGTGCCGCTGTGATTAGCGGAGGTAACGGCAAAGATGATACCGTCTATAGTGCCTTCTATGCCTGATTTTACGAGGCGGTTCAAGTATTTGAACTGGAAATCGGTTAAAAGATGATGGCGTCCGGGTATGAGTAGATACATAGGATGAAGTTATAAAAATTATTTTCTCGAATGTTCTCCCGTTTTCTGACAACGCCTTCGGCATTGTCGGAAAACGGAGAGGCTCCCCGCGGCCGCGGGGAGCCTCTCCGTTTAATCCATTATCGGGGTTTTAGGGGCCCGCCGCAGGCGGGCCCCTTCTCTCTTGCAAAAATCACAGGCCTTCAGCCTGTGATTTTTGCAAGAGAGAAATTAAATCGCTGCATTCTTCCTCACCTCATCAAAACTAATCGTATTCACCAACTCACCATTTTCAAAAACGGTCTGCAGTAAATCTTTCTGCTCTGGGCTCTCTTCTTCACGCAGTGTCGTAAATACTCCACTCTCTAATACCAGCTTGAGTTTTCCGGCTTTAGATTTTTTGAAAGATGTACGAAGATTACCTTCTTTATCCATTTCTGTCGGAGATTTCTGTACATCGATATGTTTACCATTTACCTGAGCATAGGAGCATTTGAGTGCAAACTCCTGTGTGTCGCGGTTAACGCGTTGGAGCAGGGCGCCACCCATACCGAGTACGAGATTTTCGGCACTGATACCGGCTTGCTCCAGTGCCGCGAAAATACCAGGGATAGAAGAGTAACTAATACCGTCGCCCTGTATTACACGCACTTGTGGAGGCAATACTTTGTATCCTTTTTCATTGATGGTAAAACCGAATTTCTCCATGAGAATCTGGAATATCCGAAGGAGTGTTTGAATGGGGTCGCCACTGTCGGGGCGGATAACGAGTGTACCTTGCCTGCTGAGTATTTGTTCTTTCAGTTCAGTGCCCCAGTATTGTTCACAGGCGCGGAAGATGTTGTAGGAATCAGAAACACAGGCGATCGTTCCGGTGGGGAAAGTATTCAGCACATGTTTAAAGATTTCCAGTTCACCTTCTTCGCCGAGAAGGGTACAAATGCTATGCTCAGTGGCTGGGATGGAAAGGCCGGGTGCGGTGCTTGCCTGGTAGTATCTTTTTGCAAATGTAGAACCAGGGATGGTATCACTGCCTGAGAAATTGACGAGGTGGGCGCTGCCGCCGATTCCTGCACTTTCTACAGAGCTGGCGCCTCGGAATCCGAAATCGTTGAGAACAAAATCAATTCCTGCAAACGCTTCAGCAGTGGCAGTTTTATCATAATATTCTTTTACTACTTTCTTAATCTCTCTGGATACAGAGGCTACTGTACATGGATACCATACCTGCATTAATAAAGTTTCCAGGAAGTTAGTAAGCCAGAAACATTCAGGGTCGGTGTTTTCAATGGTCATCAGTACATTTCGTACAGGCACTACCGTGCCTTCAGGAACAGCTTTGATGCGTACTGGTAATTTACCACCATGTTTCTCGATGATATAGTCGAATTTGCTTCTGTCAAAAACATCATTTCTACCAAAAACCTCCATTAATTCTTTCTCTGCCTCATCTATTTTTTCTTTGGTAATTACTACACCTTCGAGGTATTCTTTAAGGAAGTACTGTAAGCCATAGAACACGGTTTCATTGAATTTACCACCACGACTCTCGAGATAGGAATAAATGAATTCGGTACCAGGGATATATAATTTGTGATGAGAATATTTATAAGCGTCAGCCAGCAAAACGAGATTCTCTTTTGTCATAGCAGTAAGTTTTTAGTCTTGGGTAGAATATTTTTTGAGCAGCAACTGCATCAATGGGATGTGGGTATCTGTGATTTCCTGATGATCTATCAGCTGTGGAATATCTTTTACGTTTACCCATCTTAAAGCTTCCAGATCGTCTCCTGCAGTTGGTTCGCCATAGATCAGGTCTGTGACAAAAAGTGTGGTGATGATTTTATTCACTTCAGAACGATAGCGCCAGTCGTTTACTCGTACAGAAGAAACATATTCAAAGGCGCCTGGTTCAAATGTGCCGCATTCTTCTTGTAGCTCTCGGCGTGCTGCGGCTTCGAAAGATTCGTCTGTAGGGTCTGAAAACCCTCCTGGTAGCCGCCAGGCGGATTCGTTAGGTTTTCTTCCCAGTAACAATTCAGTTTTGTTGTTTCGGAAAACGGCGATATCTACTGTGGCATATACAGAAGGAAAAAGGCTGTAGGTATTGTAGATGATGCCTGCACGAAATTCTTCTGTGTCAAATACTTTATCAGAGATAGCTTCCCTCATGGCGGTGGCGTTGTAATCACTCACCGGTGGCAACGCAACTGTTGGATAACGCCCGGAATATGTGCCGATAAAACTATCGCGACTGCCATACAGCTGAAATGTTTCATGCGGAAACGTATTGTGTAATAGTTCGTCCAGTTTGTTGGACCAAACAATATCTGATTTCTGATCACTGTGTGGGAGTACAACAATTTCCGGGAACTGTTGCTTGATCATTCTTTCGCGGGTGTGGTAGTCGAGCGGATTCTTACGGCTACCTTTTACCGGACTAACGCCAAGTACTATCAGCACTCTGTTGTGCTGCTCTTTCACCTGCCTGATGATTTCCAGGTGTCCTTCATGTAAGGACGGTGTTTGAAATCTGGCGATAATAACTCCTGTGGGCTTTGTGTGCATCTTCGGTGCTATTTTGTGTAATTATGACACAAATATAAGCAGGTATTTTATATCTCCAAAATATTTTTTGTAAAAAATACACAAAATAAAGATGTGGGGTTAAATCTCGAACGCCATACCCTCCTTTTTCAGTTGGAAGTATTTGTCTTCATTAAAGCTGAAAAGCTTTGCCGGACGGCCTTGTGATACCTGTTTTTGTTTTTCGTTATGTGCGATCAGTATACCTAGGTGATTAATTTTTTTCTGGAAATTTCTTCTGTCGATAGATCTGTCGAGCAGGGTTTCGTATAATTTTTCCAGGTCGGCGATGGGGAACTTCTTATCCAGGAGTTCGAAGCCGATAGGTTCGTATCTTATTTTATTTCGCAGGCGTTTCACCGCCAGGTCAATAATAGTAGCATGGTCAAAAGCAAGATCCGGAAGATCTTTGATATTGAACCAGGAGGCGTCTTCAGCATCGGAGCTGGCTGCCAGCTTATAATTGGTTGGGTTTACCAGTCCGAAGTAAGCGATAGAAACTACGCGGCCTCTCGGGTCGCGATCAGGGCCTCCAAAAGTATAGAGTTGCTCCAGGTAATTGATATTCACGCCGGATTCTGTCAGCAGTTCTCTGGTAACGGCATCTTCGAGGGATTCTTCATCGCGTACAAATCCACCTGGAAGCGCCCAGCTATGGAGGTAAGGCTCAATAGTACGTTTAATCAGCAGCACCACGATGCCTTCCTTTGGTATATATCCAAATACTACTGCGTCAACGGTAAGTCTTATATGTTGCTTAATAGCCAAAGTAAAAACGGGTTATTTGCTTTTAATATAATGATCGATCTGGCTGGTGCCTTTATGCAGATTTACAAAAAGAGGATTCTTGGCCGGATCGAAAACAATAATGGTATTAGCTTCCCATGCATCCTGTGGTGTAGGAAGGTCGATAACTACTTCCTGTTGATTGGTCGAACAAAGAGCAGACTGTCTTTACCGGCCATATGTCTTTTAAACCCTTGCTGGTCAAGATAATCAGTCAATTCTTTTTTAAGTTTTTGTATAGAATCAGACAATGGGCCTGGTGCTGGTTTCATCTCACGATAAACATAGCTTTTTTCTGTGATCACGTCATATGCCGATCTATCCATCGTTTTTTCACTGCGCTGGCTGTTGCAAGCCATCATCAGGCAAGCTGCCAGCGATAATATTGAAAATAATTTTCCCATATCTTTTCCTGTTATTGTTCGTAACAATCGTAGTTACGTTGACGATAAATTTTACCGTCCCGAAACTCAATTATAGTGCAAATAAAAGCTTTCATTATCTGTCCGCGGCGAAATTTTCCTGCATCTACCCCAATTTCCCCGGTCCATTTAGCTTCTACGACCAGTGTATTCCCATTTTCAAACGCCTTTAGCACGCTATAGTGCTGCGATTTGAGTATCAGCCTTGTAGTGGCCATACTCTCCATAATGATCTCAAAATTCCGCTGTTTAATATCATTAGACATCTGGTTGGGATATTCTGTCTGGATGATATTTGGATGAAATATCCTGGCAAATTCAGCAACATCTGCTGAAAAATTTTCCAGTAGCTGAAAATATTTATAAACTACCGCCAGTTTTTCGTCCATTCAGGATTTAATTACGAATTACAAATTACACAATAGCTGTCAGTGCATCAAGTGATGCAGCAAACAAATTGCGAATTTATAAAATTCGTTATTATATCAGCATCAGCTTCGACTTATTTGATGGCGGCTGTCTGTGGATCCGGGGTATTGGAAAAGGCGAGTTTATCTTTTCCATCGGTCTTGTCTATCAGGTCGTACACCACTTTCATGACGGTAAGCGTGCCTTCATAGTTGATTTTATCAGCGCTGTCGCCGCTCTTATGAAAGTCTTCCCGGCCGGTAAAGAAAAACAGTACAGGAATATTTTTTTTATAGAAAGAGGTATGATCAGAAGGGCCTATACCGCTTGGGTCATACACGATTTTTGTTTCTTTTGCACTTCCCTGCAACAAAGAAGACCAGGCGGGGCTGGTGCCTACTCCACCGATTTGCAACCCATTTTCAGGACTCAGCCGGCCTATCATATCCAGGTTGATCATATAATTTACCTGTCCAAGATCAACAGGGCTATGGCCTGTCAGGTATTTAGAGCCGCTCAGATCTTGCTCATTACCAGAAAAGGCTACAAAGAGATAATTGCTGTTATGGAGATTAGAAGCTTTCACCTGGCGGGCGATTTCCAGTAATGCTGCGATGCCGCTGGCATTGTCGTTGGCGCCGTTGTACAATTTATTGTTCTCCTGTATATCTTCTCCAAAACCTAAATGATCATAATGTGCACCGATGATCACTGTGCGAGAGGCGTTATTGTCAATATAGCCGATCACGTTAGTCCCGGATTGTTTTACTGGTTGAAGGGCAATTTGCATATTGATCAGGAAACTGTTGGCGTCATCATCTGCCAGTAATTTGCTGATATCTGCTGCTACCCAAACCGCCGGAATGCTGGCTGTTGTGGGTTTTTGCTGTAACCAGCTTTTTACTTCTGCAGGTTGTTCTTTTCCATTAAAGAAAATAACGGCTGTAGCGCCGGATTTGGCTGCAGCAGCAGTTTCCTGCTGATACAGGTCCAGGCCTGTTTTATATTTAGTACTATCTATCTCCGTAACGTTGATCAACCATATGTTTTCTGGTTCATTGGCTTGTGGCAAAACTTCTCCTTTTGCTGCTTTTTGTGCCGAAAAGGGTAATGGAATATACTGACTGCCGGTATTGAGCTGATGGTGATTCAGTTCAAAAGAGCAGGAAGGAGCTGGTTCCAGTCCTTCTTTTACAGTAAATGTTTGAAGAAAGCCATCGGTGCCTTTGGGGGTCAACCCTATCTGCTGCATTTGAGACACAATATATTCAGCTGCCAATCTTTCTCCAGGAGCGCCTGTCCGGCGTCCTTCCAGTTTATCGCTGCTGAGGTAATTGATGTGCAGTTGCAGGTTTGTCAGGGTTTTTCGGTCGCTCTTCTTCTGCGCATTTACATACATGGTAGTAACTACCAATGGTAACAGCCAGGTTATCTTTTTCACAGCAAAACAATTTTGGGTGTGAATGCAAAATTACGGATTACCCTTCACCAATAAGGAATTTCATGCCAGAACTTTTTACTATTTCATTGTATTTTAGGTATTTATAATATATCGGTTTAGTCTGCTGAAAGTCATGTGTCAATTTCTGTCTGGCTTTCGTAAGCCCCAAAATGCTATTTTTGCCGCGTTTTAAAAAATAAGTATGAAAAACACGCCTTTTACAGAAAAGCACATAGCGTTGGGTGCTAAAATGGCTGCATTTGCAGGCTACAACATGCCAATATCATATACGGGTATTAATGATGAACATCAGGCTGTCCGCACCAATGCCGGTGTGTTTGATGTGAGTCACATGGGCGAGTTTATCTTAAAGGGAGAACACGCACTGGACCTGATCCAGCGTGTAACCAGCAACGATGCTTCCAAGCTGACCGCAGGTAAAGCCCAGTACAGCTGCCTGCCTAACAATGAAGGTGGTATTGTGGACGACTTACTGGTATACTGCATTGAGCCAAACAATGTGTATATGCTGGTAGTAAATGCAAGCAATATCGAAAAAGACTGGAATTGGATTAGTCAGTTCAATACCAACAATGTAGAGATGCATAATATCTCTGACAAAACCGGTCTGCTGGCTATTCAGGGCCCTAATGCTTCCAGTATGCTGCAGCCTTTGACTGAAGTAGATCTGGTAAACCTGAAATACTACACTTTCGCGAAAGGCGAATTTGCTGGTGTTCCTAACGTAATTATCAGCGCTACTGGTTATACCGGTGCTGGTGGTATCGAAATTTATTTTGAAGATAAAGACGGCGCTGCAGATAAAATCTGGGATGCACTGTTTGCAGTAGGAGGTCCTAAAGGTCTGAAACCTATTGGCTTAGGTGCTCGTGATACCCTGCGTCTGGAAATGGGCTTCTGCCTCTATGGTAATGATATCGACGACCGTACCTCTCCTATGGAAGCAGGTCTGGGCTGGATTACCAAATTTACCAAAGACTTCCCATCACGTGCTATCTTCGAAGCACAGAAAACAAACGGTATTGAACAAAAACTGGTAGGTTTTGAAATGGTGGACAAAGGTATTCCTCGCCACGATTACGAAATCAAAGATGCTGCTGGTAATGTAATTGGCCGTGTAACCTCTGGTACACAGTCTCCATCCTTGCAGAAAGCTATCGGCCTGGGTTATGTAAAAACTCCTTTAGCAACCCTGGACAGTGAAATCTACATCGCCGTTAGAGATAAATCACTGAAGGCAAAAGTGGTAAAAGTGCCTTTTCTGGGATAATTAAAATATTCGGCCAGGCTATAGGAATATGAATAGCCGGTTAAAGTTATTAATTTCGGTGCCTGGAAAACTTATTTTCCGGGTACCGGAATTTTTATAATTATACCATATCTATGCCCACTATTCATCTGACAACCGTAATCCATGCTCCTAAGGAGCGGGTTTTTGACCTGAGCCGGAGCATTACGCTCCATAAGAAAAGTATGGAGCATACCCGAGAAGAGCCTATCAAAGGCAAAACCAGTGGTTTAATTTCCTGGGGAGAATCAGTTACCTGGCAAGCCCGCCATCTGGGTAAACTCAGGCAACTGACCACTAAAATCACCCAGATGTCCACCGGGGAACATTTTTGTGATGAAATGACGGAAGGCGATTTTACCTTCATGAAACATGATCACTTCTTTAAAGAGATAGGGAATGGTACAGTGATGATAGATATGATGGAATTTGGTACTCCCTATGGCTGGTTAGGCCGTATAGTAGAAAGATTTTATCTGCTGCAATACATGACGAAGCTATTGAGTCTTCGCAACGATGCAATTAAGGAATATGCGGAAACGGACAAGTGGAGAGTGATCCTTGATTAAAGAAAAACGTAACTGAATGACAGAAAGCAACAAACCCAGCCTGGAAGTATGTTTATCTCCGGCTCTATTACATCTTTATGATGTTAAAAACAGTATCGTAGTAATTATTGACGTGCTGCGTGCTACATCAACCATCTGTACTGCATTGTACAATGGCGCCGCAAAAGTAATCCCTGTGGCCTCTGTAGAAGAATGTGTTAACATCGGACGCGCTATTGGCGGTATCACCGCCGGCGAACGCGATGGCAAAGTGGCGGAAGGCCTGGTTCATGGCAACTCCCCATTTGAGTACCCAAGAGAATTTATTGAAGGTAAAACACTGGTACTCACTACCACCAACGGTACTAAACTACTGCACATGGCTAAAGATGCCATCCAGATAGTGACCGGCTCCTTCCCTAATATTACCGCAGTTTGCGACTACCTTATATCACAGGGA
This sequence comes from Chitinophaga sp. Hz27, assembly GCF_042263525.1. NCBI lineage: Bacteria > Pseudomonadati > Bacteroidota > Chitinophagia > Chitinophagales > Chitinophagaceae > Chitinophaga > Chitinophaga sp. Hz27. The sequence goes on along the minus strand of NZ_JBHKFJ010000004.1, from coordinate 437,643 downwards.
CAAAACGTTATTCTTGGCTGCGCTGCCTGGAAAGACAGGGTAAACCTCGAAGATACCCTCTTCGCAGGCGCAGTAGTTAACCGTATCAAATCCCATTTTGATGTCAACTGCGACTCCGCAATCGCCGCTGAAACCTTGTACAGCGCCGCTCAGGGAGATATCTATACTTTTATGAAACAGGCCTCTCACTACAAACGCCTGTCTAAATACCACCTGGAAAAAGATATTGAGTATTGCCTGACTGCCGATGGTGCCAATGTATTGCCCCTGTTTAAGAACGGAGAACTCATTGCAGAACCATCGATTTAAGGGTATTTAGTCCTTTTATTGACGGACAAACAATATTAAATTTTTATAAACCTTCGTTAAAAAGAATGCTGGTACCACCGGCATTCTTTTTTGTTTCCTATAATTTAAGTGAGAATCAGTGCGTTTAGAATGCTCTTTTTTACTTATTTTTAAAGAAAAGATATGTTATCGGAGATAGGCAGATGAGCTTTTTTCATTAGCAATTTTCTGCTTACTTTTGTGGATTGCCTTTTTACCAGTCGCCGATGACTTATTTTTCTTACTTTAACCCTTTGGCTGGTAAAATAAAAGACTGGCAACAAGAGATAGTATGTCGCTACCCCATTTGCTTAAATATGTTTATAACAACGGCACTGATGAAGTGATCCGCAGGGGGAAGCGTATATTTTCTACCGGTGGTGTCGAATTAATTGAGGCAGATCCGGTATTAAAATCAGCTACCTTCCGCGTGAAGAGCGACACTCATGCCAATTTTTACCGTGTATCCATCAACAAATACGGAGATACATCGGGTATGTCCATCCGCTGCCAATGTCCTTATAACCTTGGAGACATTTGCCGTCACGAAGCAGCCGCACTTTTCCAGCTCCAGGAAATGCTGGACAAAAACCAGTTCGAGAGCTTCGAAACACAATTTGATCAGCAACACACGCTGATCAAAATGAAGTCTATCGACCTCAAAACCATTAAACTACTTACTTCCGGCGGTATCTTCGCAAAAGCTGAAAAACTGGCGAAAGAACATCCCGCGAAAATCATCTCCGCAAAAGATGAAAAAGTAGAAGCCGTCATCCACATCGACGCAGAGGAATTTCCCTTAATCATACAGCGTAACGAAGAACGATTCTTCGATACCCACTGTACCTGTGATGAAACGGAACATGCCCTTTGTGTGCATAAAACAGCGCTCTTCCTGCAACTCCTGCAGAAACACGGACCGTTTTATTTCGATACGCTTCGTAACTGGGACAAAGAGAAAAACAAACTTCTCTCCCTCTACGGCTACTCCCTCAGCGATGATCTGGAAGGTAAATTCACTTTTACCTATACCGATGGGAAACCTTTCCTTCGTGTATTAGACCCTAGCATCAAAAGAGTAGATGGCACTACCATCGGCAGGCAACAGGCCCCGGCCCCAGCTCCCGTAGATGAAACTATCACTGCAACACAACGTCTGGCAACGGTTTTCAATGCCAACGAAACATTATATCCTTACTTCCGCATAGATCTTGTTAGCGGTGAGGTAAACGACGAACAAACTGAATTCGTTTCCCTAGCCAGTAAGCTGGATTTATCCAAATATGTGGACTTTTACCAATACAAGGAGAAAGACAGAGAACTGATCGCTCCTGTACGTAAGCTCCAGAATTCAGAAGTAAGTAAGTTCCTTAGCAAGAATTCTCCTTTTGCCGGTATATGGGAAAATATTACCCACGAAAATGCAGAAGAGCTGCCTACCGAAACAAAAGAATTAATGCTGGAATACCTGCATCCTAAATTAGCCAAGTTGTTCCCACAAGCGGCTGAACAAGGACTGATATTCCTGTTACCTAACAGACAGGCATTCAAGACCAAGAACCTGGTCGCTGTTCAATTAGGAGCGGAACGTCTTCGACTGATCATCAAAACGCATACTACCACTTCCAATGTGGAAATAGAATGTTTTGTGTCTATTGAAGGCGAAGAAGTAAACGTATCCCGCAATGCATGGGATAGTCCGTTGCTCTTCCTGTATAAGAACGTAGTTTATATGTTCGAAAATCCACAGGATTCATTACACGTAGAATTATTCCGTCAGAATAGTAAACTAAAAATTCCAACCAAGGAATGGCCGGTATATCTCAAAGATTACCTGCTGCCAATGAGCCGCCAATACGATATCCAATTCGACACAGGCTTGCTGGCAGAAGTGCACGACATCAAACCGGAAGCACGTGTATACCTGAAGGAAATGGGCGAAACATTCATCATTCAGCCTGGATTTGCTTACCGCGGTCAGGAAGTAGAATGGAATGATGAAAGTAAAATCACCGTTCAGGAAGGCAATAAAGTAATCGTCATTCATCGCAATAAGGAAGCAGAAGATGAGTTTGTAGCCAAACTCCGTACACTGCATACCAATTTTGCGCAGATCGATAACAACAACTATTTCTACCTGCGCGCCAAAGAAGCACTGAAAAACAACTGGTTCTTCCTCTTCTTCGACGCCCTGAAAGAAATGGACGTAAGGGTTTTCGGCTTCGACAACCTGCGGAACTTCAAATTCAGTTCCCATAAGCCGGTAACCAATCTCCAGATCAGCTCCGGCATCGATTGGTTCGATGCACAAATTGAAGTGTTGTATGGCGATCAGCGTGTATCCATCAAGGATATTAAATCTGCACTTGCCAATAAACAAAATTATGTGCAGCTAGCTGATGGCAGTCTGGGTCTTCTTCCGGAAGAATGGCTCCGCAAATATTCTCTGCTCTTTAAAGTAGGGGAAGAAAAAGATAAAGGTCTTAAACTCAGTAAATATAACTTCTCTGTTATTGATGAACTCTACGAGTTTATTGATGATGAAGCGGTAGTAATTGAACTGGAACAGAAACGTAAAAAGCTGTTGCAGTTTGATGAGATACGGAATATTGAACTGCCGGAAAACCTGCATGCAAAACTGCGTCCTTACCAGGAAAGCGGCTTCCAGTGGCTCAACTACCTCGATGAAATCAAATGGGGCGGTATTCTGGCTGATGATATGGGTCTTGGTAAAACCATCCAGGCACTCACCTTCATTCAGTACTATAAAAACAAACATGGACGCTGTACCACATTGGTAGTTTGTCCGACCACCCTGATTTATAACTGGGAAAATGAGATCAAGAAATTCACACCGGAGATAACACATCATATTCACCATGGTCCTACCCGACTGAAAACAGCGGAAGAACTGGGTAAATTTGATATTATCATCACCACTTATGGTACGCTGCGTAGTGATGTGCAGCTGCTAATGAAACTTGAATTTGACTATGTAGTACTCGATGAGTCGCAGGCAATCAAGAACCCGCAGTCTAAAGTGACCAAAGCGGCGCAACTGTTACATACCAAAAACAGGCTGGCGCTCAGTGGTACCCCGATGCAGAATAATACCTTCGATATCTATGCACAGATGAACTTCCTAAACCCTGGTATGCTGGGTAGTGTAGACTTCTTCCGTAATGAGTTTGCAACGCCTATCGATAAATTCCAGGACGAAGAAAGAAAAGAACATCTGCGTAAACTGATATATCCGTTTATCCTTCGCCGTACCAAAGAACAGGTGGCGAAAGAATTACCGGAAAAAATTGAAACAGTTATTTTCTGTGAGATGGATGCGGAACAACGTCATATTTATGATGCGTACCGTAATAGCTATCGTTCTAAAATCCTTGGTGTAATCGAAGATCAGGGCATGGAACGTTCGCAGCTGACCATCCTGCAAGGTTTGATGAAATTGCGCCAGATCTGTGATAGCCCTGCTATCCTGAATGATACAGAGCAGTATCCAAACCACTCTGTGAAGCTACATGAGCTTACCCGTGAGATTTCTGAAAATATCGGCAATCACAAAGTGTTGGTATTCTCTCAGTTCTTGGGTATGTTGGGCCTCATCAGAGAGCGACTGCAGCATATGAAAATTCCTTTCGAATACTTTGATGGTAGTACCTCTACGATGGACCGTGAAAAGGCCATCCAGAACTTCCAGGGTAACGATGAGTGCCGTGTGTTCCTGATTTCCCTGAAAGCTGGTGGTGTGGGTCTTAACCTCACTGCGGCCGACTACGTATACATCGTAGATCCATGGTGGAACCCAGCAGTAGAGCAACAGGCAATTGACCGTACTCACCGTATCGGACAAACGAAAAATATCTTCGCTTATCGTATGATTTGTAAGGATACCGTAGAAGAAAAAATCCTTCAGTTACAAGAGCGGAAGAAATCACTGGTGAAAGAGATCATCGCTGATGATAACGGTTTCGTGAAGAAACTCACCAAAGAAGATGTACTTTATCTCTTCAGCTAGTACAAAGCTAAATCTCCATAATTTATCAAGGAAAGTTGATAGTAGTCCAGACTATTATCAACTTTCCTTGTTTTATTTATACATCAAATATTAATGCAATTATATTTTTAGTATATATCTTGCGAGCTCATTTTGAACCTATATAAACTAATTCACACCTATGTTCCTATCCCGATACAAAGGCCTATGCGCCGGTGTTGCCCTGTCGGTTGTCATGGCAGGATGTTCTTCCAAAAACTCTGACGAAAAAGGACCTCAGAAACCTACAACTGTTGGGGAAGATAAATTGCAACTTACTCAGACAAGAACAAACCTCTTCAACTGTTTAAAAAACATTAAGGATGGATCGTTCATTCAATCTGTGATCAGCACTACTGGTCTGAAAGACGGTGATTTCGCAAATGAAACCTGGCTTAACGACTTGTCCGATGCGATGGACAATGCTTTTGTAGGAGTAGAACTGGACAATGAGTCTCGCTTTGACTTTGCACATTGGGCTGGTAAATATACTTACAATGCTACCACTAAAGCTTTTGAAAAAACTGCATCAGCAGATATCGTGGTAACTTTCCCTTCTTCTCCTGCTGCTGGTAAAAACGATTACGTTTTTACAATCACTGGTTATAAGGATGCCAAGTTCCAGGTAAACATGGAAAACATCTACCTGCCTACTGCGTGTAAAGCTTCCCTGACAAAAGACGGCACTACCCTGTTCAGCCTGGATTATACCGGTAGTTTCTCTGCGGGTTCATTCCCAATCCCACAGGCAGTACAGCTGAAACTGTCGCTGAAACCACATGATTATCTGATTAAGGTAAACAAGATCACCAACACACAGTTTGCTGCTGTTGTTGAACTGCAATCAGGTTCCGACTGCGTGACTGCTTTCAATGGTAAAGTGAGCTTTGCAAACGAAGATTACAACAATCTGTCACTCTCTGAAGACCTGGTGAGCGTAGAAGGTTTGCTGGAGAAAGGTAGCCTGAACGTTAAAGGTTCATGGGATGCCAAGAAATACTACAAACTCCCTACCTATAAAGCAGCAGATATAAACAGTACTATCAGTATTTTCGGTTACAATGGTACCGATAAAACTTCTGAGTTCCGCTATAAAGATAACGCCAGCGGTGGTTATGATTTGTATGTGTTCTACAAAGACCAGACTTCAGATCTTGCTACCGTTTATAGTGATCCATTCATTGCTGACTTGAAAGGTATGCTGAAACCATATTTCGGTACCGATGTAGATAGTTGGTTCGAAATGAGAGCTAAATCTCAAGGTAGTTTCTCTAAAAAAATCACAAAAATTAAAAATACACTGAGTGACTGGGTTAATAAAACTAAGTAAGAAAACACTCATGATGACGGCGATACTGGTTTTTACCAGTATCGCTGTTTTTTGTCAGGATACTTCGTATAGTCGTTTCCGTTATCAACATGAGATTGGTATCGACATTGCAAATGTGCTCACATTCCTGAAGAAGAACCAGCAGTCATACATGATCAACTATAAATGGTATTACCACCCTAAAAGGGCTGTACGTGCGGGTATTAACCTGGAGCTAAGTAATGAACGTGCAGAAGGGTTATATCCTGATGTTCGTATAGGGCACCAATGGGGGCATGTCATCGATAATTTCCTTTTATATGGTGGCGCCGATGTTTCTATCGCCTATAACTATTCCAATACTACAACTATCAGTACCTGGAGATATGGATTATCGCCGGTAGTGGGCTTACAGTATTATTTTACCAAACATATTTCTCTCTCTACAGAAATCTCCCTCAACAGTTATTATTATAAACCTAATGATCCGAAATCATTCGATCCTGAAGCAAATGATCCTTATTATCGTATCAAGATAGGATCCGTGGGTATGATGATGATCAGTTATCATTTTGGCAAGAAAAAAATGTAAAATAATGGCCGCTAAAGTGCTATTGGCAGGACTTTAGCGGCATTGTTGTTAATATTAAGGTTGCTCACATTGCAACTGGCGGATATTCCAACCCTGTACCAAACTATATAAGAAGAATTTAAGCCCCAGGTTATCTATTTATTCAAAATTGTTTATCACCCTTTAAGCTGCAAACTTCACCTACATTCCTGGTAAGTATTGATTCATTCCTACATTCAGAAACTGCATAGACCCTCCCATTTCTGCATGGTTAGCTGCATTGGTCATTTCTCAAAAAATAATCCTCTACATAATAACAGGTTGATAATCAATTAGATATTTCTTTTTAATGAGATTTTAATCAAGATGGCATTCCGCTGGCATTACCCTATGAACAAAAAACAATATTACCATGTTACCAGATTCAAAGGTCTCCCAGCTAATAGGTAACCAGATTACCGGGATGTCGTCAGCCATGCAGCTTTTTTCAGGAAGAGATAAAGTGAGTAAGGTGATTCACAGCTTTGCTGACTACACAAAGAAAATGATTCAGCTGGGCCGCCTCGACGAAGTAAGACGCTGCTTCACCATGGCAGCAGTACTGTATCATAACGGCAGTATGGTAGTGAAAAACGCGATAGAAGGCGTGTATGTCTATACGTTATCTCCGTTACTGCATACCAGACAGCAACATACCAATATGAAAGAATTACTTCCGGTAACGTTGTTACGTATACACAGACATCATCTGCGCACTTCTGCCATCTGATATTAAACTAAAAAAGAGAAATATATGATGCTTACCATTCTGTTGCTGATTGCAGGCCTGGCCTGCTTCTGGCTCTTCTTCAAATCTGTTGACTACTTCGAAAAAATCTAACAGCTATGACTTTACTTTTTGTCTTATCCATATTGGTATTCCTATACATGGTTTATGTATTACTGAAACCAGAAAAATTCTAAGACGGCTATTTAACTAACTATAAAATGAATACAGAAATTCTGGGCGTTATCGCCACCTATGGACTAACACTGCTACTAGCCTGGCCACTTGCGAGATATATTGTAAAAGTATTCAGAGGTGATAGGGTTTGGTCCGATTTTATGTCGCCAATAGAGCGCCTCTTTTATAAGCTTTCCGGTATCGATCCTAAAGAGGAAATGGACTGGAAACAACACATGAAAGCACTGCTGACGATCAACCTGGTTTGGTTCGTATATGCATTCTTTGCGCTGATGTTCCAGGATAAGTTACCGCTCAATCCTGACGGAAACCCTGGACAGTCCGCAGATCTTGCCTTTAATACCGCTATCAGCTTCGTCGTTAACTGTAACCTGCAACACTACTCCGGAGAAACAGGGGTCACATATTTTACACAGTTATTTGTACTAGCATTCCTTCAATTTGTAAGTGCTGCTACCGGTATTGCCGCATTAATCGTCGTATTCAAAGCATTTAAAGAGAAAACAGTTACTAAGCTGGGCAACTTCTGGGAAATATTCCTGAAAACAATCACCCGTATTTTATTGCCAATTAGTATAGTCATTGCCGTTATACTTATTTTCAGTGGTTCTCCTGCCAGCTTTGCCGGTAAGGATTCCGTGGTTACAATGCAAGGTGATACTGTAAACGTTTCTCGCGGCCCTGCTGTTGGTTTTATTGCGATCAAACACCTGGGAACCAACGGTGGTGGATGGTTTGGGGCTAACTCTGCACATCCTTTCGAAAACCCTAATTATGTAGGGTTTATGACCGAAATGTTTGCACAGGTAGTGATTCCTATCGCTATGGTTTTTGCGCTGGGTATGTTTATACAACGTAGAAAATTTGCGAACGTTATGTTCGGAATTATGACCATAGGCATGATCATGTTATTGATTCCTACTATGCAAGCGGAGATGGGAGGTAATCCTGTACTCTCGCACATGGGTATACTACAGCCTACAGGCTCCATGGAAGGTAAGGAAGTGCGCTTCGGCCCTGCTGGTACAGCATATTGGAGTACTGTTACCACGATCATCTCCACCGGATCTATCTGCGGTTTCCATGATAGTATGATGCCTGTTTCTGGCCTGATGCAGCTCCTGGGTATGATGCTTAACTGCTTGTATGGTGGATGTGGTGTAGGTATTCTCAACTACTATATCTATGTGATCATTGCGGTGTTTATTTCAGGATTGATGGTAGGCCGTACACCTGAATTTATGGGTCATAAGCTGGAAGCACGGGAAGTGAAGATAGCAGCATTGATTACGTTATTATCTCCGTTCCTGATATTAGCCGGTACAGCCCTCTCCTCCTATATCCTGGTACATCATCCGGAAGCAAATTGGGCGGTGAAGCCTGGTGCATGGCTAAATAATACTGGCTATCATGGGTTCTCTGAAATGTTATACGAGTATACTTCTGCCAATGCCAATAATGGTTCTGGCTTCGAAGGACTTGGTGATGGAAATGTATTCTGGAACATAAGTACAGGCTTCGTATTGATCTTAGGTCGCTTCCTGCCTATCATTGGACCAGTAGCTATCGCCGGTATTATGGGTGCTAAGAAATATGTGCCTGAATCTGCAGGTACTTTAAGAACAGACTCCCTGACTTTTGGTGCAATGACTTTCGCAGTAATCGTTATCCTCACTGCCTTATCGTATTTCCCTGCACTGGCACTGGGTCCTATTGCTGAGTTTTTCTCTGTTTATAAATAATTAAGTAGAAAATGAATAAAGATAATAAACTGTTTCCCAGGGAACTGGTGATGGAAAGCCTGAAGCAGTCCTTCGTGAAACTGAATCCTAAGCTGATGATCAAAAACCCGGTGATGTTTACCGTGGAAATTGGAACAGCTGTTATGTTGATCGTTGCTTTATACGCCTTATTTACACATAACACTGATCAGGGTTCTGCCACTTATAATATAGCCGTTTTCGTTATACTGTTTCTTACTGTATTGTTTGCCAACTTCGCCGAAGCCATTGCAGAAGCGAGAGGTAAAGCACAGGCAGAGAGCTTGCGTAAAACAAGAGAAGAAACGCCTGCTAAAAAAATAGAAGTTATTGGAGAGATCTTCACCAACGAAATAAAAATCGTTTCTTCTTCTCAACTAAGAAAAGGCGACATCTTCGTATGTGATCCGGGTGATATTATTCCTGCAGATGGTGAAATAGTAGAAGGGTTGGCAAGTATAGACGAATCTGCTATTACTGGCGAAAGCGCTCCTGTTATCCGCGAAGCTGGTGGGGATAAATCCAGTGTGGTGGGCGGTACCAAGGTATTGTCAGATCATATTAAGGTACGTGTGAGCACTGAACCGGGAGAATCTTTCCTGGATAAAATGATTGCACTGGTGGAAGGAGCTAGTCGGCAGAAAACACCGAATGAGATAGCACTTACGATTCTGTTGGCAAGCTTCACACTGGTGTTCATCATTGTTTGTGTAACGCTGAAACCCTTTGCAGACTACGCACAAACACCGATTACTATTGCCGCTTTTATCTCCCTGTTTGTATGTCTGATCCCTACAACTATCGGCGGATTGCTCTCTGCCATTGGTATTGCTGGTATGGACCGTGCATTACGTGCAAACGTAATTACCAAATCTGGTAAAGCCGTAGAAACCGCTGGGGATATCGATGTGCTGCTCCTGGATAAAACAGGTACTATCACGATCGGTAACCGTAAGGCTACTAACTTCTACCCTGCTAATGGCATTGACAGCAACAGTTTTATACAGCTTTGCGCGATCAGTTCCTTATCTGATGAAACGCCGGAAGGTAAGTCCATCGTGGAACTGGCCGGAAAAGACATCGTAAGTAAATTGAATACTTCTGGTGGTGTGCTGGTGAAGTTCACCGCCGAAACCCGCAGTAGTGGTATAGATCTGGCTGATGGAAACAAAATCCGCAAAGGTGCTTATGATGCGATCAAAAAGCTGACAGAGAGAGCCGGCAACGCATTTCCTGATGAAACCAAATCCCGCGTGGAAGCTATTTCCAACGATGGAGGTACGCCACTTGTAGTATCCCTGAATGGTAAAGTGCAAGGTGTGATAGAATTGCAGGATATCATCAAACCCGGTATCAGCGAGCGTTTCGAGCGTCTTCGTAAAATGGGTGTGAAAACAGTAATGGTTACCGGTGATAACCCACTTACGGCCAAATATATTGCTACAAAAGCTGGTGTAGATGATTTTATCGCAGAGGCTAAGCCAGAAGATAAAATGACCTATATCCGTAAGGAACAACAAGAAGGCCGACTGGTAGCCATGATGGGCGACGGTACCAATGATGCGCCGGCACTTGCGCAAGCTGATGTAGGGGTGGCTATGAACAGCGGTACCCAGGCAGCGAAAGAGGCGGGTAATATGGTGGACCTGGATAACGACCCTACCAAGCTGATTGAAATCGTTGAAATTGGTAAACAGTTACTGATGACACGTGGTACCCTTACCACTTTCTCCATCGCCAACGACGTAGCCAAATACTTTGCGATCGTTCCTGCGCTCTTCGTGGCCTCCATACCAGCTTTGCAAGGTATCAATATCATGAAGCTGCATAGTCCTGAAACAGCCATTCTCAGCGCGGTCATCTTCAATGCGATCATCATCCCTGTGCTGATACCGCTGGCATTGCGAGGCGTTGCCTACAAGCCAATAGGCGCTAGTGCTTTGCTGAGAAGGAACCTGTTGATTTATGGTGTAGGTGGTATCATCGCACCTTTCATCGGAATAAAAATCATTGACATGCTGATTGCCATGTTTATGTAGGTGATTAATGTTTAAAAGAAAAGTCATGAAAAGATATCTTTTGCCATCGATAAAACTCACGCTCATACTGGTTGTTTTGCTGGGCGGACTCTATCCCCTGCTGCTGGCAGGTATTGCTAAACTTGCTCCTGGAAAAGGCGACGGAGTAACGGTAATGCATAATGGAAAAGTAGTAGGTTATGAACAGATAGGACAGAAATTCACGGAGGATAAATACTTCTGGAGTCGCCCTTCTGCAGTGGATTATAATGCTGCCGGCTCCGGTGGTTCTAATAAGTCGGCTGATAATGCTGATTATCTGAAAATTGTACAGGCACGTATCGATACTTTCCTGGCACATAATCCGGATGTAAAGAAATCTGAAATCCCTGCGGAACTAGTTACTGCTTCTGCGAGTGGACTGGACCCTCAGCTTTCACCAGCTGGCGCCTACATTCAGGTAGCGCGTATCGCTAAAGTCCGCAATATATCTGCTGATAAACTGAATCAGCTGGTTGCGGCAAATATCAAATCTCCAGTATTGGGTATGTTCGGCCCGGCAACAGTGAATGTGCTCAAACTGAACGTTGCGTTAGACGAAATGAAATAATCCTATCATAAGGAAAACCATGCTGTACACTCCCCTCGTCAGTGACGGGGGGAATTATACAGCCTCCATTTAACCTGATTTTCTAAAAGACTCAAAATGAAACAAGTATTACTGGCCGCGGGGCTGTTATCCGCGGCATTGACAAGCTATGCCCAGGACTCTATAAAAACTACAGAAAATGAAAAAGGAAAAATCACCTTCTCCGGATATGCGGAAGCTTATTACAGTTATAATACTGCTAAACCATCCAACCATGTCGCTCCCGGATTTCTGTATAACTTCAACAGGCATAACGAACTAAACATCAACCTGGCTATGGTAAAAGCCAATTACAGCAGTAGCCGTGTCAGGGCTAATGTTGGGCTCATGGCGGGTACCTATCCTCAATATAACCTCGCTGCTGAACCAGAAGCATTAAGATATGTTTATGAAGCGAATGTTGGTATACGTATCGCCCCTAATGTTTGGGTAGATGCTGGTATTATGCCTTCGCACATTGGCTTTGAAAGTGCTATCGGGAAAGATTGCTATACGCTTACACGCAGTATCATGGCAGAAAATACACCTTACTACGAAGCTGGTGCAAAAATCACCTGGTCGCCAAATGAACGCTGGTCATTTGCAGCCATGTACCTCAACGGATGGCAACGTATCCGTAAAGTAGATGGTAACCAATCGCCTGCTTTCGGTACACAGATTACCTTTAAACCATCCGATAAATTACAGCTCAACTGGAGCACTTATGTCGGAAATGATTTTCCAGATAGCACCCGTAAAATGAGATACTTTAACGACCTTTACGGAAATGTCACTATCACGGATAAACTCAGTCTGATTGCAGGTATAGACTATGGTTTACAACAAAAAGAAAAAGGCGCTTCGGACTACTCCGCCTGGTATAGCCCGATCATGATAGCACGGTATGCCTTTACACCCAAATTTGCAATGGCCGGACGTGTAGAATACTACAATGATAAAGATGGTGTAATCATCGCTACCAATACGTCTAATGGCTTCCAGACTTTCGGATATTCACTGAATGCTGATTTCTCTCCTGTTGATAATGTAGTTTTCAGATTGGAAGGAAGATGGTTCAATGGCAAGGATAAAACATTTTATAAAGTCGATAATCCCACAAATACCAACAGCGCCATCACTGCATCACTGGCAGTCTGGTTTTAAAATGTTATCATGACAGAAAAAGAAAGTTCCGTAGCTCATTTCCTGAATCTTGCCCGACAAACAGAAAGGGGCAAGTTCAAAATCTACATCGGTATGAGTGCCGGCGTGGGTAAAACCTATCGCATGCTGCAGGAAGCGCATGCGATGCTACGTAATAATGTCAATATCCAGATAGGCTATATAGAAACTCATGGGCGTGCGGAAACGCACGCCCTGCTTGATGGATTACCTATCATTCCTCGTAAGCATGTTTTCTATAAAGGAAAGCTGCTGGAAGAAATGGATCTGAATACCATCCTGTTACTGGCCCCTGATTGGGTAGTGATAGATGAGCTGGCACATACCAATATCCCGGGATGTAAGAATGAAAAGAGATGGCAGGATGTAATAGAAATACTGAATGCTGGCATAAACGTTATTTCGGCGGTAAATATCCAGCATATTGAAAGCATTAACCTGGAAGTAAAAGCCATCACCGGCATAGAAGTACAGGAACGTATACCCGATAGCGTATTACAGATGGCTAATGAGGTCGTAAATATAGACCTCACCGCTGATGAACTCATTACCCGTCTCAAAGAAGGTAAGATATACGATAAATCAAAGGTAGAAACTGCCCTACGTAATTTCTTCCAGGCAGAGAAGATCCTCCAGCTGCGCGAATTAGCCCTGAAAGAAGTTACCAACCAGGTAGAAAGAAAAGTAGAAATTGAAGTGCCGAGAAGTCAGCAGATGAGGCACGAAACATTCCTGGCCTGTATTTCTACCAACGACGCAACTGCCAGAAAAGTAATCCGTAAAACGTCGAGGCTGGCGGCTTATTATCATGCGGACTGGTATGTGATATATGTACAAACCCCAAGTGAAAGTGCCGATAAGATTCAATTAGCATCACAAAGACATCTCATCAATAATCTGAAACTCGCTACAGAACTTGGCGCCGAAGTAATTCAGGAACATAGTGCTGATATTGCCACAACAATCATTAACGTTGCATTGGAAAAGCAGGTTACCACTGTTTGTATAGGCAAGCCGCATCTTAGCCTGTTTCGTATTATCTTACGGACAAACCTGTTCAATCAGCTGCTGAAAACACTTTCTAATAATGATATAGACCTCATCATACTGTCATGAGTAAAGTAAGACTCAAAACGAAGATAACCCTTGGGGTATTGTTTTTATACATCATGCTGCTGGTAGTAAGTGTGCTGGGATATTACTACCTGAACCGCCTAAACGAAAAAGCTAAGATCATCCTCAAGGATAACTACGAATCACTGGAGTACGCCAAAAACATGCTGGTGGCGCTGGAAAAGTTACCAGTAAATAAAGCGCTTAGCATACAGGACTTTTCAAATAACCTCCATAAACAACAAGCCAACGTAACGGAACGTGGTGAAAAAGATGCCACCGCCAAGGTGGCTGCTTTGTTTGCGCATATTCAAAATGATTCGACCTACTCCCCTGCTGATGTTTCTGGTATTAAGGAGAATATCTACACCATCATGGACCTCAACATGAGCGCCATAGTAGGTAAAAACGAAAAGGTGAAAGTGGCCGCCGATAGAGCGCTTTGGTACATCGCCATTATCAGTGGCGTATGTTTTTTAGTGGGCCTTACCTTTGTGTACAACTTCCCGGGATATATCGCCAATCCAATCCATGAGCTCACAGAAGGTATTAAAAGCATTGCCAATAAGCAATACAGCAAACGTTTACACTTCTCTTCCAATGATGAATTCGGAGAATTGGCAAATGCCTTCAATACCATGGCACAGCGCCTCGATGACTATGAGCATAGCAATATAGCCAGGATTATGTTTGAGAAACAACGTGCAGAAGCAGTTATCAGCAGTTTGAAAGATGCTACCATTGGCTTTGATGTGAAAAATACTATTCTCTTTGCCAACGCAGAAGCCTTACAGTTGCTAAGTATGCAGGAAAAAGACGTTATCGGGCAATCTGCTGAAGAAGCGGGCAAATACAATGACCTGCTCAGATATCTTGTAAATAACCAGGAAAATACCCCGATAAAAATTGTAGTAGACGGTAAGGAATCCTTTTTTACCAGAGAAGTAGCTGATATAAAACATGAAAATGAACGTATAGGCTATGTCGTTATATTGAAAAATATTACTTCTTTCAAAGAGCATGATTTGGCAAAAACACATTTCATTGCTACTATTTCACATGAATTAAAAACACCGTTGGCCTCTTCTGATTTTAGTCTGAAGTTATTGGAAGATGATCGCGTAGGTCATCTCTCTGGCGAACAAAAGGAATTGGTGGATAGTCTCAAGCAAGACAACAGACGCATGATCAAAATTGTGAGTGAACTGCTTGATTTATCGCAGGTAGAAAGCGGAAATATACAGCTACAGCCACAGTCGGTACAGGCGCAGAACATAGTGCAATACGCCATGGATACGGTACAGAAACAAGCCGCACAACGAGAAATTACTATTTCGGCCAACATTCCGGATACATTGCCTAAAGTGCTTGCAGACGTAGAAAAATCCGCCTGGGTGCTAGTGAATTTATTGACCAATGCCATCCGCTATTCTCCTACGAAATCATCTGTAGAATTACAGGTAATGCCAACAGAAGGAAATATGATATTGTTTTCTGTGCAAGACAAAGGGAAAGGTATTCCGACAGAATTTACCAGCAGGATCTTTGAACGCTTCTTCCAGGTGCCTGGCGGTAGCGGTGACAAAGGAAATGGGCTGGGACTCGCTATTTCAAAGGAATTTATCGAGGCCCAGGGTGGAAAGATCGGTGTAGCCAGCGAAGAAGGCAAAGGGAGTACTTTCTATTTTACATTACCTGCCGCTTAAGTGGTGGCCGTTTGCAGCGCCGGCAGGATGTCCTGGTACATACTAACGAGCTTGCCTACACGATGAGGTACGGACGACAGATTCTCTCTGCTTTGTGTGTCCATTTCAATGCTCAGGGAAAGTTTGACAGCCTCCGTGTGCTGTAACAGGGAGAAGCAGCTCTTTAGCTGATGTGCGGTGATAAAGGCATTTTGCCAATCTTGTGATTGGACTGCTTGTTGCAAGACTTCCAGTTTCTGTGGGAAGTCGGCCTGCATATCCACGAGCAAATCATTTATTTCATGATCTTCTAATCCTATTTTAGACCGCAGGTATTGAAAGTCGATATTATAAGCCTGCATATTTTTTACGGGTGTTTGTGTATTTTCCTGTGGAACCCAGGAACCGGTGGCTTTCAGTATCCTGGTATAGAGTTCATCGGGTTCGAAAGGCTTGGAAATATAGTCATTCATGCCTGATTCGAGGCATCTTTCTTTCTCCCCTTTTAGCGCGGAAGCGGTCATCGCGATGATAACGTTGGTAGTACCATTTTTTCTCATCAGCCTGGTGGCTTCGTGTCCGTCCATGCCGGGCATTTGTATATCCATTAGAATGCAGTCGTAAGACTGTAGCAGTACCAATTCCACGGCGCTACGGCCGTTGTCGACCATGTGGACTCTTGCCCCGGCATTGTTGAGTGAATGATAGGCTACTTTCTGATTGATAAGATTATCCTCCACTACTAATATGGATTTGCCCAGCAGTGGCTTGCTGTGACGCGGGAAGACAGGTGTTTTCTCCAATTCCTCGGAAAGGGAGTTGTCGTAGTTAAATGGAATTTCCACATGAAAGCGGGAACCTTCATCTGGCTTGCTTTCCAGACTGATGCTTCCTTTTTGCATTTCCGCCAGCTCCCTGCAGATTGCCAGGCCAAGGCCAGTGCCGCCAAAGGTCCTATTGTCCTCGCCGTGCGACTGTGTAAAGCTTTCAAATACAAAGTGTTGTTTTTCCGGCGCGATGCCAATACCAGTATCTGCAACATCAATGGCTAAACGAACTTTATCTTTTCCTAACGCTATTGGGTATAGATGAACATTCACGCTACCCTGGCTGGTAAACTTGATAGCATTTTCAACGAGATTGACCAATACCTGTATCAGCCGGACTTTATCTCCAATAATTACTTTAGGGAGATGTTCATCCAGTACCGTAATGAAATCCAGTTTTTTCTCATGGGCCTGGTGTTTCAGTGTATATAAGGCCTTTTCTACTTCTTCCCGGAGATGGAAAGGTTTTTCTTCGAGGTTGAGTTTTCCGGCTTTGATTTTTGAGAAGTCAAGAATTTCGTTGATGATAACCAGGAGATTAGCGGCGGAGGTCTGGATGGCGTTGACGAATTCGAGCTGGGTACTTTGTAGTCGGGTATCCTGAAGCAGAAGGTTGGTCATACCGAGGATACCGTTCATGGGCGTACGAATTTCGTGGCTCATATTGGCGAGGAAGATTTCTTGTGCTCGGCGGGCCTCTTCGGCCAGGTGTTTGGCCCTGGCCATTTCGCGGTAGCTATTCTTTTTGTCGGTAATATCATGGCCGATACCACAAATGCCGATCATCTCCCCATAACTATTACGCAATGGAAATTTGGTCATGAGAAAATGCAGCAGCTGACCGTCAAATTCGATGGCATCATCCTGGTTAATGGATTCGCCTGTAGAAATCACGTGACTGTCCATGGCGGCGTAACGCTCTACCCAAGGGTAGTCCAGGTCTTCATCAATTTGTCCGATAATGCTTTCCCTGGGGGTTTGCAGTACTTCTGAAAATCTTTTGTTGACCAAAAGATATCTCCCTGACATATCTTTTATGAACATTATCGAAGGCGTAAAATCGATAACGGCTTCCAATCTTTCGCGGATATAATCAACAGTGTAGTCACGGCCCCCGTTAGGATATAGTTCTTTTACGACACACTGAAATTCAATCACATGGCCTATATCATCTCTGATAACAGACACCAGTTGTTCAACCCACTTACGCTCGCCGGATTTGGTGATGATTTCAAACTGAATGGAAGAATAGTCCTGGTGGCCGCGCATTTCTTCTACATAATAGTTTTTCAGGCGGTTGAAGGTGCGGGTATCCAGGAACATGGAATAGTGCTGGCCGGCAACTTCTTCGACGGCATATCCGGTAATCTCAGCGACACGATCACTGACAAAGGTGAAAAATCCTTCGGGGGAAGAAGTATACATGATAGGGCCGGCTTGCTGGGCGAGTCTTTTATACGATTGGGCGCTTTTGTACATTCTGTTGCTTCTGTCTCTCAGGCGGCCAAAGTGAAGCGCAATATAGCGGCCTTCAATGCATAGGAATACGATGGCGAGGCATACCGCAAATAGTATAAACCATAAGCTATATTCTGTATAGATTTCATTTTTTTGGAGGGCTGCGATAAGTTCAGGATCTGAGCCATTGTTACGGGCCAGGGTGGCGGTTAAATGAACACGTTGCCGGATATGCCACGAATAATACAACAGAACACAGAGTATCATGCCTATGGTAACAAACAGCCAGATCACGCTATTAACAATTTTTTTCATGTCGTCGTATGTTCACAAACTCTTAAAAATTGTATAACTATAAATTACCAGCGTTGACAGGAGATTAGGACCAAATCGAAGATTTTATATCAAATTAATGATTATTTAGCCCAAATTGCTGTTCATTTTGTTCATTTTGGGGTTCACTACTTAAAAAAGAATATGAATATCAATATGAGTTTTTGTGTAACTTCCACCGCGGAAATGATTCATCAGGTGGATGTTTTTGCAATATTTTAACCAATTGTTTTACAATCATTCCATTAAATTTGCCTAATATTCTTTTTCTTAAGTATTAAGATTTTATGAAAAAAATAATTTTTACCCTTGGTTTGATAGCCATTTCGCTGGGAGTTTTTGCACAGGACGGTGGTTCGCCGATGAATAAAGCAATGAATTCCGTTACCCATTCCAGGGACTTCCTGATGATCCAATTTGGTTACAGTGGATGGTCAAATTCTCCGGATAGCGTGAAGTCTGGCTTCAACAGGGCTTTTAATATAGCTTTCATGTACGATATGCCGCTGAAAGGCTCTAAGTTCAGTATTGCTCCAGGTCTGGGTATCAGCACCGACGGAGTTATGCTGAAAGATCACAGCATGGACGTTGCTGGTCGCGTTAATACATCTGATGTAACTTTTCCTTATACAACGGCCAACAAAAGGTATAAAGTAGCTACTACTTACGTGGAAATTCCTATTGAATTAAGATATCGTTCTGTTCCAGATAACGCTAACAAAGGTTTCAAAGCTTCTTTGGGTCTGAAAATCGGCGCACTGGTAGACGCACATACGAAAGCGAAATTCACTGGTCCTAATGGTGGTAAAACTACCGACAAGGAAAGAAACAAAGAATATTTCAACCCTTGGCGTTTTGCAGCTACTGCTCGCGTAGGTTATGGCAACTTTGCAGTGTTCATGAACTACTCACTGACGCCGCTGCTGAAAAATTCTGATAAATACGATATCCGAGGTTACCAGATCGGTATCGCCCTGAGTGGTCTTTAATACCAATTGACGAATATAAAAAAACGCGTCCCGCTTAGGCGGGGCGCGTTTTTTCTTTTAGCTAGATGACTAGTTATTTACCAGCAAATACAGGCTGCCTCTTTTCCAGGAATGCCTGTACTCCTTCTCTATTATCAGCTGAATTTCCTGCGATCTCCTGGCAGTAGGCCTCATATTCGAGGACTGCATCCAGGTCTTCGGTCATGCCTTTGGTCAGCATCTTCTTCATTAGGGCGATAGCTTTCGTAGGTGCATTAGCGTAGTATTTCACTTCTGCCGCCACGGCGTCGTCCAGTTCTGAAGCTGGCACTACTTTATTGATCAGTCCCATCTTAAGCGCTTCTTCAGCACTCACTTTGCTGGCCTTAGTGGCTAGTTCAAAGGCCCGGTGGTAGCCCACCGTACGTGGCAAGAAATAGGAAGATCCTGAATCCAATACCAGCGCAATATTCACAAAGATCTCTATCATGCTGGCGGTTTCGCTGGCAATGATCATATCACAGGCCAGCGCCAGGGAGCATCCTGCTCCAGCCGCTACCCCATTCAATTTGCAGATAACCGGCTTAGGCATATTTCGTATAGCCCTGATGATAGGGTTATAACGCTTATGCAACGAATCACTGAGATTTCGTTTGCCAGCCTCCATGGATGCTTTAAGATCCTGACCACTGCTGAAGGCCTTACCAGCCCCCGTTAAAACCACTACACGTACGGAAGGATCTCGTTCTACCTGCTTTAATGCATCCTGGAGTTCATAACTCTGGGCGTCATCAAAAGCGTTGTATACTTCTGGTCTGTTTAAAGTAATGGTGGCTGCACCATCACGGATGTCGAGCAATAAGGCTGCCATGGAGACTATTTTGGTGTTAATGAATTACAGAGGATTATAATGTTTCTTTCAACCAGTTGAAGAACTCACGTTGCCATGCGATAGCATTCTGTGGTTTTAATACCCAGTGATTTTCTTCAGGGAAATACAGCAGTTTGCTCTTGATACCTTTCAGCTGCGCCAGCTGGAAGGCTTGTAAGCCCTGCTCGATAGGAACACGGAAATCGATGCCTCCCTGAATAATCATAATAGGGGTATTCCATTTGTTTGCATGTTCGCTAGGGTTGAAGTTTTTGTAAGTATTGGCATTGGCTGGATCCCAGTATGCGCCGATATCCCAGTTAGCAAACCAGAGTTCTTCAGTAGTGCCATACCAGCTTTTAATGTCGAACAGGCCATCATGTGCAATAAAGGTTTTGAACCTGTTTTCGTGTACGCCTGCCAGCATGTATACAGAGTAACCGCCATAGCTGGCACCTACAGCTCCCAGACGGGATTTATCTACATAGCTTTCTTTACTAACATCATCGATCGCGCTCAGGTAGTCGCGGATGGGTTGTCCGCCCCAGTCTTTACTGATAGCAGCATTCCATTCTACGCCATGGCCTGGCATACCTCTACGGTTAGGTGCTACTACGATATAACCCTGTGCAGCCATCAGCTGGAAGTTCCAACGATAAGAGTAGAACTGTGATAATGCTGATTGAGGGCCTCCCTGGCAATACAGCAGCGTAGGATATTTCTTAGCAGGATCAAAATCCGGAGGGAAGATCACCCAGGTAAGCATTTCCTTACCATCAGTGGTTTTAACCCAACGCTTTTCAATTTTGCTCATGCCTATTTTATCGTAGGTAGCTTTGTTTACTGTCGTCAACGGCTGTACGGTACCTTTCACCAGGTCTACTGTAAATACTTCAGCAGCATGGTTCATGTCTGTACGGGTAACCACCATGGTGTTACCTGTCTGACTGATCATGTCGTTGATATCGAATTCGCCGCTGGTAACCTGACGGATATGTTTTTCATTCGTCTGTGCGATATCTTTCTGCAGGTTGATTTCCAGCAGTTGTTCGGTACCTTTTATAACGGCGAGGAAAAATATTTTTTTACCGTCGTTGCTGAATCTAGCGCCGGAGGCGGTGCCATCCCAGCCTTTGGTAAGATTTGTTTTTACGCCTGTAGCGCGGTTAAGGATGATAACATCGTTTTTATCTGCCTCATAACCATCATGCGCCATACTTAACCACAGTAAATATTTGCCGTCGTTGCTTACAACTGGCGCAACATCATAACCCATCATGCCTTCGGTCAGGTTGCGGGTAGTACCATTGCTCAGGTCATACTCATATACATCTGTGTTGGTGCTGAGTGCATAATCTTTACCGAATTTCTTTTTGCACACGTACAGGATACTTTTACCATCCTGGCTCCAGATCATATCTTCCGGGCCCCCAGAAGGCATCTGCGGACAATCATGCGGCTCTCCTGCCATGATATCTACAGGAGTACCTACTTTACCATCTTCATAAGTAGCATAGAACACATGAGAGAAGTTGCCATCTTCCCAGGTATCCCAATGGCGATAGTTCAGATTATCGTAGATCTGTACATTAGATTTAGGAAGGTCCGGGAAATAATCTTTGCCAGAAATCTTCTTAACTTTTACTTCATTAGAAAACAAGATATGTTTACCATCAGGAGAGATGCGGATATTTTGCATACCACCATCTACATTGGTTTTCTGAATAGGATTGCTACCATCAGCATTCATTTCCCACCACTGACCTTTCAGTGAATACCCGATCTTATTGCCTGGCAGTAAGGCTACATCACCTTCTGCCCCAGCGCTGCTGGTAAGCTGTTTAGGCTCGCCACCCGCTAATGGGATAGAGAAAAGATTTTTCTCCCCTTTATTTTCTGCAAGATTTATCTGTGATACGCCATAAATAACATTCTTGCCATCGGCTGTCACGGCTTCTCCACTTACTCTGCCGAGCTTCCATAAAAGCTCCGGCGTCATCTTTTCCTGGGCTGATGCTGCCATAGTTGTAAATAATAGTCCTGTCAGTAAAATTTGTTTATACATGATCTGAACGGTTGTTTTGGATCGTATAAATGTAGGAATAAATGCTTTTCCGGAATTCATAATTTAATAAGATTAACTTTAAGTCCTCAGTTTGTTGTTGTTGTAAATAGAAATAGGATATGCTAAAACGCCTTTGCTTGCTAGTAACTCTCGCTATGGGGGTTAGTTTCATCGTTCCTGTATATGGACAGGTTGCATCCAGGAATTTCCAGAATTATACCGTTGTTCCGGAAAATTATGTCTGCTATAAAACTGCAGGGAATATTACTATAGATGGTAATCTGAATGAGATTTCCTGGGAAAATGTTCCTTGGTCAAAAGACTTTGTAGATATAGAAGGAACCGCAAAACCCACTCCTCGTTACCGTACACGTATTAAAATGTTGTGGGATAAAAACTATTTGTACATTGGTGCCTGGTTGCAAGAGCCTCATATATGGGCTACTCTGTTACAGCGGGATGCTGTAATATATCATGATAATGATTTCGAAGTATTTATTGACCCGAATGGTGATACTCATCAGTATTTCGAGCTGGAAATTAATGCCTTCAATACTTTAATGGACCTGTTCATGCAGAAGCCTTACCGCAACGGCGGTAGCTTTGATCTGGGCTGGAATACCAAAGGTGTAAAAACCGCAGTGAAAATTAACGGCACTATCAATAATCCAAATGATGAGGATTCCTCATGGACTGTTGAAATGGCTATTCCATTTAGTGCTTTACAGCTGACAGATAAAAGCGCTGTTCCTGCGGATAATGACACCTGGAGAATTAATTTTTCTCGTGTAGAATGGGATACAGATATTATCAACGGTAAATATGTGAAGCAACAAAAGCCAGAACACAACTGGGTTTGGTCGGCACAGGAGATGATAGATATGCATGCTCCTGAACGTTGGGGATACCTGCAATTTGCTGCAAGGACTGCTGGTAAAGGCAATAAAACTTTCGTATATCCATCAGATACAGAGGTGCGTAAAGAAGCCTGGAAGTTATATAATAAACAACGGGAATATCGCGCCAGTCACGGAAAGTTTGCATCTGCCCTGACAGAACTAAATATATCAGATACTGTTAAGATAAATAATGATCAGGTATATAATATTACGCTTTCCGGCAATGGTAGCAGCTTTGAATGGACATTAAAAGGGAAGAAAATCGCACCCGCCATCTTACATATTAATCAGGATGGCAAAATTTGGTTGGAGAAATAATAACGGCTATGAATAAACGTAATTTTATTAAAACCATTGGTATTGGTGGCCTTGCGATGGCAAACCCACTGCTGCCTGTTAGCGCCGCTGAAAAGGTGGCGTCGGTTGCTGGTAAAGCAGCAGCTGTATCACATCGTGTATGGATCAATCCTGACCACAAAGAAAAGTATGAAGACCTTGTAAAGAAATATGCCAGCTATAAAAAAGCTGGTATCCTGGATATAATGTTTGAGGCAGATAGCGAACAACATTTCAAAGCTGCCAAAGCCAATGGTATCAAGGCTCACCGCTGGATGTGGACTATGAACCGTGGCGAAAAAGACTTGCTGGCCGCTCATCCGGAATGGTATGCGAAAAATAGAAAAGGTGAGTCCTGCGCTGATCATCCACCCTATGTAGATTATTACAGATGGCTATGTCCAAGCAAACCTGAAGTAGTAAACTACCTGAAATCACAGGTAGAACAAATTCTTTCAAAAGATTATGTAGATGGTATTCATCTAGATTATGTTCGCTTCTGTGACGTAATTCTTCCAGTGAACCTCTGGGATCATTATGGTATTGATCAGTCGAAAGAGCTACCTGAATATGATTTTTGCTACTGCGATACTTGCTGTAGTAGTTATAAAGAGAAATATGGCGTAGATCCTAAGGATATTCAACATCCTGATCAAAGCCCTTCCTGGCGTAAGTTCCGCTACGACCGCATCACAAACGTGGTGACGAATTTAGCACAGGTAGCAAAAAGCCATAAGAAAGCGATTAGTGCAGCAGTATTCCCTACTCCGGAAATTGCGAAGCGCATTGTACGTCAGGACTGGACAAACTGGCCACTGACAGCTGTTTGCCCTATGATCTATCATGGTTTCTATCGTGAAAAAGTGATTTGGATCGGAGATGCAGTAGCTGAAGGTGTGAAAGGTTTGCACGGTGCATTTCCGCTATATGCAGGTTTGTATATGCCTGATTTCAATAAAAATTATGATGACTTCCGCGAAGCCGTAAGACTGGCGATCAGTAACGGTGCAGCAGGTGTTTCCATCTTCGGAGAAGTAACGCCGGAAGTCCTGAAAGTTTTGAGTGAGTCAAAATAGAAAAGATGGCTGTCTCTACATAGCTGGGACAGTGATCTTTTAACATAAAAAAGCCTTCTCACTAGAGAAGGCTTTTTTATTAATTATTTATTTGAATGCACTAATAAGTAGAAACACTTTTTATTACAACTTATTAAAAGGTCTATCTGCAGCGGCTTTGCCGAAATTCAGATTAGGTTTATTACCCATGGTAATTTCCATTACGCCACCTTTTTCCACATCGTTGTGTGTAATGTAACTTTTCGTATATGGCTTACCGTTAAGCTTAATGCTTTGTACGTAGATGTTATCAGCACTGTTGTTGATAGCCTGCACTGTGAATTTCTTACCGTCATTCACTGCTACAGTGGCTTTGTTGAACAATGGGCTACCGATTACATAAATGCCGTTGGCAGGATTTTCAGGATAGAAGCCTAAGGAAGAGAACACATACCAGGAAGACATCGCGCCGCAATCTTCATTACCAGCAAGGCCTTCAGGCTTATCAAAATAGAAGTCTCTCATCACCTGTCTAACTTTTTCAGCAGTTTTCCACTGGTTACCAGCAAAAGCATACATATAGGTGACGTGATGACTAGGTTCATTACCATGTGCATACATACCGATCAAACCAGAGATATCGCTGGATGCCTCTTTACCCATATCGCCTTTAGCTGTAAACAGGCTATCCAGCTTGGTTGTAAAGGCTGCGTCACCGCCCATCAGTTTGATCAGGCCTTCTACATCCTGAGGCACCAGCCAGGTGTATTGCCAGCCGTTACCCTCCGTGAAATCGCCTTTCTCGTGGATAGAGTTAAACGGATCGTAAGGCGTTTTCCAGCTACCATCGCTCATACGTGGACGTACAAACTTAATAGAGCTGTCGAAATAGTTTTTATAGTAGCCTGCACGTTTTTTGTAGTATTCGTAATCAGCTGTCTTACCTAGCTTTTTAGCCATGGCAGCAATGCACCAGTCGTCGATAGCGTATTCCAGTGCTTTGGATACTGATTCGTATTCTTTATCTGCAGGGATATAACCTCTTTCTTTTACATATTTAACGCCCAGATCGTCGCGGGTAGAAGAAGCTTTCATTGCTTCAAAAGCCTCATTGGCATTGAACCCTTTGAAGCCTTTCAGATATGCATCAACGATAATAGGCACTGCATGATAACCTACCATGCAATTAGTTTCGCTACCTACAAGCGGCCAGATAGGCAGTTTGCCTTGCTGTTTGTAGATGGTAACCATAGAGTTTACGAAATCGCTCACTTTATCAGGATGAAGAATGGTTGTCAGCGGACCCCATGAACGGTAGATATCCCACAATGAGAAAACAGTATAGTTGTTGAAGCCTGGGTTTGGATAAGCTTTCTTATCGGTACCACGGTAGCTGCCATCATGATCGTTAAAGAGAATCGGCGCAATCATGGTGTGATACATCGCTGTATAGAAAGTACGACGAGCAGCTTCGTCATTCGTTTGAATGTCGATTTTGTTCAGTTCTTTTTCCCATTTAGCATTGGCATCATTTACCACTTTTGCAAAGTCCCATCCTGGCATCTCTGCATTGATGTTAGCGGTAGCATGCTCACTGCTTACTGGAGAAATACCTACTTTCAGCATTACCTGTCCTGGTGACTGTGCGAAGCTGATCACCGCTTTGGTGGCCACTGCTTTCACTTCTGTTCCACTTACTTGTTTGTCGCCATCAAACAGCGTTACTTCTTTCAAAGCAACATTACTCTTGATGGTGAACCATAAACGTTGATCAACGGCCCATCCTTTAGAGTAACGATATCCTACCAGCGTATGATCATCTACTTTATGAAAATAGGTTTCTACTGGTGCATCCCAGCCTATGCCTTCTTTCAGGTCCACAATAATGTTTGCCTGCTGATCTTTAGGGAAGGTATAACGATGAAGCGCAACGCGGTCTGTAGCCGTAAGTTCCACGTCTGTATTGTAATCGTCCAGATGAACATAGTAGTATCCTGGACGAACTTTTTCTCTGCTGTGAGAGTAGTGAGAGCCGTAGCCGGAGGTTGGATTTTCCTGGGTGCCTCTGTTAGTTCTGATAGCGCCGGTATAAGGCATCATCAGTACATCACCGAGGTCGCCGATGCCGGTACCACTAAGGTGCATCTGAGAAAATCCTATAACAACACTGTCAGAATAATGGTAACCAGAGCACCAGTCCCACCCTTTAACAATGTTAGTAGGCCCAACTTGAACCGCACCAAATGGAACGCTTGCACCAACGAATACGTGGCCATGTCCACCGGAGCCAATATATGGATCTACAGCGGCAAGGTTAGTACTCTCCTTAAATGTCATGGCAGTAGTTGGCTTAACTTGTGCGCCAGCCTGTATGCTGCCGCAGACTAACGCCGAAAGCGCTAATGCGCGACCAATCTTGAATCCCGTTAACATAATATAAACACACTCTTTAGAATGGCAAGATACGTCGGGATAATAATAAAAATTTGCTAAATTTTATGCATGCATTAGCTCCTGTGGCTTATCGGCAACGACTGGCATACTAGCGTTGCGTAGGTGGAGAAATTGTTTTGAGAGAATCTGATATACGATGACAAGATATAAAACCAGGCATGGTAAGGCTTTGATAGCATATGGTACTGCTATGTTTTTCCTGAACCATGGCGTTAATACATCTGAGTGTGAGAAACTTACGAGCAGTATAGCGAAGAAAATAAATATGTTGTTCCATTTTGAAGAGTTCTGAATCACGTACCAGATACAGATTGCAGGGATTGCAATGATGTACGTAGGTGACTCAGAACTGCTACTAAACAACACAGGAAAAAATAAAACAGAGCAAAGAATATATAATTGGTAATTGCTATTCTTTCTATATTTTAATCTAAGGTATTGAGATGCAAATAGTAATGCACCTGGTACCAGTACTGCCAGGTCATCTAGCTCTGGAAGCTTGAACAGCCGCTTAATAAAGCCGCCTGCAGATATATCCTGGAAACTTACCAGCGAGTGCTGGTTCTTGGCATTTTTCTGTATTAACGCAAATAACCAGTCCTGGTAAGAATGTAGGATATACTGTGGAGATGATATTAGCATTGGTAATGCCAATAAAACTCCTGACCAAAGGAAAAGCCCTGCAATGAAACGTTTAGGATTATGGCTGAAAAAGAAAAAACTAAGGCCAACGATACCATAAAATTTAGTTAGGGTTCCTGCTACGATGAAAAATGCCGCCAGCAGATCTTTCCCTTTTATGGTTGCGGTAAAGGTAAGTATGATGAATGCCAGTATAAACTGGTTCAACTGGAACCATCCGGAAGCACCGAGTAACTCCTGACTACATAACAGCAACACAATGTTCTGTTGCAGCTTCGTCAATGGTAACTGCCTGATGGCATAAAATATCGCTCCTGCTCCTGCCAGCGACCATAACATCGCCCCGATTTTTACCGGTAATACGGCAAAAGGAGCTATCATGATACTGAATACAGGACCATACAGGTTGACATCAAAATATTCGGAAGGATACTCTATATAAAGGGGTTGTTGATGTATCAGGTGAAAGAATACCTGACGGAAGATGAGGAAATTATTCATATTCCCTCTTGATAATTCAGTTGCGGCGCCTACAAATGCCAATCCAAACCATAACAGTAGTATGAACCACTCTTTCTCGCCCAGATATGCCAGCACATTCCTCCTTGCACGCATGAATTATAAGTTGTATTTAAGAATAATGCTACGGTACAGAATACAGATACAACTTATTAACGCACAATAGAGCGCACTCCCTCTACCTACGACTGAATTTTTTTAATCATTATGCGAAGACCATTCGCGAGATTGATGATTGATCTTTGTAATTGCAATAATTATACTGATAATTAATATAATACATATTAGTATAATAATACATGTTAACATTTTCAGAACATTTAAATGAACAATCTTCTTACAAGATAATCAAAATCACAGCTCCCCGAAATTAAAAAATACCCGCAAATGAGGGTTATTTATAATAATTTCACCCGAACAAACCACCATTAAAACCAACCATGAGAAAAGTAATCCTGTATGCGGGGATATTCCTGTGCACAGCAAATTCGCTGTATGCACAGAAACCTGCAGACGTCATCAGCTCCCTGGAAAATGCCATCCGGAGCAAAAGTCCAGAACTCGCCAAACCTTTACTCTCCCCTTCCTTTCATGTAGGATTTTACCCGGCACCGTATTCCTATGGCATGCTCGATAGAGCCTTCCGTAAAGACAGCCTGGATAAACTCAGCATCAAAAAAGAAGAAAATATCCCAGGCGGAAAAAGAGTATTGGTGAAATATGCCAACGTAAAACAAAAAGCCTTTGAAACTTGGATCTACCTGGATACTGCAAATAAAATAACAAAAGTCCAGTATTATGATCTGTTGGCTGGCGTAGACCTGGACAAGCCTTCCACATTGGCCGCGGTTATACCGTTTGAGTATAAACGAAACAGAATTATTCTCACGCTAACGCTCAACGACAACAAAAAACCACTGCACTTCCTGTTCGATACCGGCGCGGACGGCATGGGTATCAAAAAAAGCGTGGCAGACGAAATCGGCATATTCGCCACCAAACAGCAGTCTGCAAGCGTCGTTGGAGCATCTACCCAAATCGGCATTGCCGACGGTATCACCATGCATTTCGATTCGCTCAGTATTCCCAACAACAGAAGCGCCATCTTCCCACAGTTCGATAACGACCTGGATGGCCTCTTTGGCGCTAACTTCCTAAGAAACTATATTACCGAAATTGATTTCGATAAGTCTGAAATACGCCTTTATACAATAGGGAAATACAACTACGCAGCTAATGCTGCCATTCTCCCACTGGATTATTCGCTTGGCGTGCCGGGC
Organism: Chitinophaga sp. Hz27; assembly: GCF_042263525.1. Lineage (NCBI taxonomy): Bacteria > Pseudomonadati > Bacteroidota > Chitinophagia > Chitinophagales > Chitinophagaceae > Chitinophaga > Chitinophaga sp. Hz27. The sequence goes on along the minus strand of NZ_JBHKFJ010000004.1, from coordinate 408,334 downwards.
ATTAAAAGTACCGTTACCTTTAATAACGGTAAGGTGCTAAATGGCGACTTCCACTTCGATACCGGTGCTGGTTATCCACTGATCATCTTTGGTCCTTCTGTAAACAGAAACCACCTGATGGACGGATTCAACGTAACTTCTACCAGTGTTACTACCAGCATGGGGCACTCCTCCCCTGTTGTAAATGGTACTTTCACCGGCGTAGATCTGAATAAATGGCATATCAGCAGCTTTACAGGCACCATGCAATCATACCGCGAAGGCGATGAAAAATGGTCTCCAAAAGGCGATGGTAGCTTCGGTATTGAATTGATCAGCCGTTTTAACTGGGTAATCAATCTCGCAGATCATCAGTTTTCTGCCGTACCTAATAATAATTTCAACCTGCCTTTCAGCTTCTGGATGAAAAATATAGAATGGACTTTTACCAACGGTAAAATGCTGGTGCGTCAGTTTATGCCACAGTCCAGTGCTGCAGACAGCGGTATTTCTGAAAATGATGAAGTAATGGCTATCAATGGTGTAAAAGCAGCAACGTTGCTAATTCCGGAGAACCTGGAAAAATACATAGCCCAGTGGAAAGACCAACCCTTAAAGGTAGAAGTAAATAAATACGGTAAGCCCTGGAAAATAGATATTCCTTAATTCGTAATTTCAGGTCATGAGAAAGAGGGACAACCCAAGTATGACCTTTAAGGAAAGGCTGGCAGCATTAGGCAATCTGCCAGCCTTTTTCAAAATGGTATGGCAAACCAGTAAAAAACTGACCATCACCAATATATTGCTACGTGTGATACAGTCGGCAATGCCACTGTCACTCCTATACGTTGGTAAACTGATTATCGATCAGGTAGTGCACCTGAGCAAAGATCCCGCAAACCATAACACCTCCTTGCTTTGGCAGTTGGTAGCCATAGAGTTTGCGCTTGCAGTAATTTCTGACGGTCTTTCAAGGGCAATTTCCTTTACAGATGGCCTTCTTGGTGAACTGGTCGCTAACAGCAGCTCTGTTAAGATCATGGAACATGCTGCTTCATTAGATCTTGACCAGTTCGAAGATTCGGAGTTTTATGATAAACTGGAACGTGCCCGTCAGCAAACAACCGGCCGCACGATCCTCCTGTCACAGGTAATGAGCCAGGTCCAGGATATGATTACAGTAGGCTTTCTGGCTGCCGGCTTGGTCGTCTTTAATCCCTGGCTGATATTATTATTGCTGATCGCTGTTATCCCCGCATTCCTCAACGAATCCACTTACAATAACAAATATTACAAACTCACGTGGGGCCAAACCTCTTCCAGGCGCGAGTTGGACTATATACGTTTTATTGGCGCCAGCGATGAAACGGCGAAGGAAGTCAAGCTGTTTGACCTCTCCAACTTCCTCATAAGTCGTTTTAAAGTGATATCTGATCAGTTTTATAGAGATAAAAAAAACCTGGAACAACAACATGCTTTCTGGGGTACTTTCTTTGCGTTGATAGGCAGTGCAGGCTATTATGGTGCCTATGTGATCATCATCCTACGTACCATCAACGGCGTCTTAACTATCGGTGATCTGGCCTTCCTGGCGGGATCTTTCAGGCAACTCAGGACTACCTTCCAGGGAATACTGATCCGCTTCTCAAGTGTTACACAAGGTGCTGTATATCTGAAAGATATGTTCGACTTCTTCGAAATAAAATCACGCATGAAGCCAGTGGGCAAAGCTTTGCCTTTTCCACAGCCTATTCAGGAAGGCTTTGTGTTTGAAAACGTTGGCTTTAAATACCAGAATGCAGAAAAATGGGCTATTCGTAATCTTAGCTTCAGTTTGCGCAGCGGAGAAAAGCTAGCCTTGGTTGGGGAAAATGGTGCAGGAAAAACTACGCTGGTAAAGCTGCTCAGCCGACTCTATGATCCGGTGGAAGGCAGAATATTATTAGATGGCCACGACCTGAGAGATTATGATCAGGGTGATCTACGTTTACACATTGGCGTTATATTCCAGGATTTTCAGCGTTACCAAATGACTGTTTCTCAAAATATTGCCGTAGGTAATATTGGTCATAAAGATGATCAGGCCTTGATCACGGAAGCTGCAGAACAAAGTCTGGCCCTGCCTCTGATAGAAAAAATGCCGCATGGTTTCAATCAAATGCTTGGTCGCCGCTTCAACAAAGGTATCGAGCTTTCTGGCGGCGAATGGCAAAAGATTGCTTTAGCAAGAGCCTACATGAAAGATGCGCAGCTGCTGATATTGGATGAACCTACATCGGCATTGGATGCCAGAGCGGAATACAATGTATTCCTGCATTTCGCAGAACTCACCAAAGGAAAAACAGCGGTCCTTATTTCACACCGTTTCTCTACAGTAAGAATGGCGGATAGAATCCTGGTGCTGGAAAAAGGACAGATGATTGAGCTGGGAAGTCATGAAGAATTACTGGAGAAGAACGGCCGCTATGCTGAATTATTTCACTTGCAGGCTGCCGGTTATCAATGATAGTAAGCAGGAGCACCTTCGGGGAAGAAGTGTGCTCCTAATCTCACTGAGTACACTGACGTTGTCAGTGCAGGCGTTATCCCACGCTTGCCATGGGGACAACAAAAATCTTGTACAGCAGCGTATATCCGATACTGTTATTATGTGAATTATTTTATGTCTTGTTGAGTGGCAATATATACGATGATATGGTCCGTTTTCAATAAGATGTTTGTTCGTTAACTGAGCGGAAGACGGGGCTCGAACCCGCTGCCTACAGCTTGGGAAGCTGTCGCTCTACCAGGTGAGCTACTTCCGCAACTTGTATGATAAAGATAGTAAATCCAATCATATACGGTATCTGATTTAATAACTATTCTTTATGTAATACAAATATTATACTGTCACTTATATGCAGTATCAGCTGTAAGGCTTTTAAAATTCGTTTCTTCTATTTATCAGCAACCAATTTCCGTATTCTGCTTTTCAATTGTTCTTTTATCTTATTCTTATCTTCTTATAAACAGAATCCGGGGCAAAGATGAACAATTTGATCGTTAAAATCGATGAAGGATTAAATTATGTCTGATATTTTTTTTAAAAGCTAACGATACCGGTTATACGTTAGATGGCTAATTGGGCTAGTATATATTACTAATTTATTGAGTTAATATATTGATATGCAACTGTTTATATGTACATGATAATTTAGCTAAAAATAACTGTTTATAGCTGCTATAATAAAGGAACAGAATTTTTTAATTTGGCATAATTATAAACAAACCCCACGCGATGAGACACTATTTTATAAATATTGGCATTTTATTAATTGCTATCCCCACATTATGTACTGCACAAAGTAAAACCATAGATAGTATACAGGAAAAAATACACCAGGTAGAAAATAACCTTGGTGGATGGATTCATACCGATGATAATAAAGGCTGGAATATCTATGACAGGATGGCCTATCATCATGTATTTGGGGTATCCATTGCCGTTATTCACAATTATAAAGTAGAATGGGCCAAAGGTTATGGCTATGCAGATACTTCTACACATACCCCCGTTACTGTCCATACACTGTTCCAGGCTGCCTCTATGAGTAAATCACTCAACGCTGTGGGCGTCGTTAAACTAGCCCAGGATAGTAAAATTGATCTGAATGCAGATATCAATAATTATCTGAAAACCTGGAAATTCCCTTATGATACTACTTCGCACAATAAAAAAATTACTGTATTAAATCTGCTTACGCATACTGCCGGACTCACGGTTCATGGGTTTGATGGTTATGTGGTGGGTGATGCTCTGCCTACTATTTCACAAATATTGGATGGTAAACATCCCGCCAACTCCCCTGCTGTAAGATCCGCATTTGAGCCTGGTATCAGGATGGAGTACTCTGGCGGCGGTACCACCATTTCCCAGCTGATTGTTACAGATATTACTGGAATGCCTTATGATAAATACATGAACGATAAGGTATTGAAGCCATTGGGAATGACCAGCAGTTTTTATACCCAGCCTGCCCCAAAAGAAAAAATAGCTTTGCTGGCTACGGCATATAATTATGCTGGACAACAACTTCCTGGGAAATACCATGTCTACCCGGAAGAAGCTGCAGCAGGCCTTTGGACTAACCCAACAGATTATTGCAAATACATTATAGAAACGCAATTAGCATATGCCGGTAAATCAAATAAGATACTAACGCAATCGTATACACGAAAAAGACTGACACCTGAATTAAATAGTGGCTCCGCGATGGGAAGCTTTATTGCTAAAATTGGAGACAGGGAATATTTCGCGCATTCAGGTGGCAATGAAGGTTTCAGATGTCAGCACCTAGGTAGTCTGGAAGGTGGTGACGGCATAGTTGTGATGATCAATGGTGAAGATGATATGTTAATAATAGAAATTATAAACAGCATCTCCCAAGTATATAACTGGAAAGATTTTTATAAACCTATGGAGAAACATCTGGTTAGCCAAAGTGAAGTTCCTGCTGCTTCTTATGCCGGTAAATATTTATATAAGGGAGATACCGCCACTATCACAAATGATAAAGGAAAATTGTTTCTCACTTATAACAACAATAACTGGGAAATGAATTTTACAAGTCCGGATGAATTTTTTGTATATCAAATGGGAATGATGTTCCAGTTCAAAAAAGATCAGAATAATATCGTAACTGGTTTCAGTGTTGGAAATAAAGGCGTCGCCAAAAAATTGGATTAAGTTTTTATGAGAGTCGCCAGTATACTTATAGCATCAGTCATCGTTTTTTTATTTGCCTGCAAAACCAGGACTGGACCTGATTTTAGCGCTCATGCTACGGATAGTTCTGCTAATATGATCATTGATACTATTGGAGATGATGAAGGAGAGATGAATTATGCTGCTGTAAAATCTGATCTAGATAGTTTGTTTAATGAATATAAAGACTCGTTGAGATTTGATGTAGATGAAATGTGGTATTCGCTGCATATTGGACATTTGTTTGATAAAAAGAACAAACATGCTGTGATGCATTTTTATTTGAATGATTCCATTTCAAAAATCTTGGTACTAAAGCTTTGTGGCCGGCAGTGGGATACTATTTTTTCTGTTGAGCGAGATTCGGCGAAGGCCAACTATATGCGATTAGATGATTATTATACTTTCAGTGACTTCAATGGAGATGGCATTCCTGATCTAAAAATAGTGAATGACTATTGGGATATTCACCCAGGCGAAAACGCTGACCTATGGCTGTTTAGAAAAGATAGCTTTATTTCAGTTAAAAATTTTAGTGAGATTGTAACTGCAGATTATGATAAGAAAACGAGACTGATTTATTCCTATCAAAGTGCGGGTTGCGCAGATATGGCGATGGTATTTGGGGTGTATAAAATAGTGGATGATACCGTTCAAATCAAAAAGCTATTGAATTGCGACTGCTGTGAAGCGGATAGTTGTATTATCAACATTTACAATCAGAAAACCTACAGGGTACCATATGAAAAAGCTTATTTGCATGTGCCATCTTATTATGCCAGTTTTGTGAAAGCGAAGTGTGAGATGTAATGACATAGATCTTTACTTCAATTAAATATGCCATGAAAATCATTATCTCTGTACTGTTAGTATTCTTTTCAGTGGCTGCTGTAGCGCAAAAGCAAAGGGTATATTTCCCTGCCTGGACTTTTCAGCAAAACAATACTACTATTTATGGGCTTTCTGTTGGTCTGTGGAATTTTGCTGACGGTCCTAAAAGAACCAACAGTAATGGTTTGCGGCTTTCACTGGTTGGGGAAGGGATTCTTGTTCCTTTTGTGCCGTCGGATCCCATCATCGACAGTGATAGTGAATTAATTGTAATTAAGAATGACACCGCCATCGAAACGGTGAATGGCATCAACATCTCAGGAACTGGTATTGCCGGAGACTATATAATCAATGGTATATCTCTTGGTTTCGTTGGGCATCTTACTACAAAAACAAACGGTATATCTATTGCGGCATTTAATTTCACGCAAATCCATAATGGGCTACAATTGGCTATATTCATGAATCAATGCTACCAGATGCGCGGCATTCAAATAGGAATAACCAATAAAAGTAAGAAGACGAGAGGAATACAAATCGGGCTTTGGAACTGTAATGAAAGAAGGAAGTTGCCCTTGATAAATTGGAATTTTAGAAAGAAAGATGTAGATGGATAACGAAAAATAAAAAAGGCCTGCATCTCTGCAAGCCTTCTATTTTTTGCTCCCCCTGCTGGACTTGAACCAGCGACCCTCTGATTAACAGTCAGATGCTCTAACCAACTGAGCTAAGGAGGAGTATAACTGCTTTATTCTTTTGGAAATCCGGTCGTTAGAACGGCTTTCCGGGTCGCAAATGTAATAAACGTATTTAAATTTCAAAGATTTTTTTCCGGAAAAGATGAAATATTATTTGTGAGACCCCAGGAAGATCTTGTTCGCCTTCCAGATTTGAATCAGCTTTAAGGCTAGGTAATTGAAATAACTTGAGGACGATAAATCAGCCTTGATAGCTAGTTTGGCCGTCCAAATCGGGGTTTTAACATTATTGCTTTTAAACAGCATGAAACCAGTAACCTGCTTTAAGGCCGTTGAAGTACTATCATCAGGCCTAATGAGCAGCACCGCATCATGTAGTGCTGCCTCCGTTGGTTTCATTGGGAATATTGTGCCGGCATCCTCATAATGGTTCAGGTATTGAAAAGATATCTCCACTTTTCGCTTGCTGCATTGTTTATCCAGCGCATATCGCAGATCGTCTGCCACCTTGCGTGTAAACATATTCCCAGTAGCAACTACCAGCAACCGGCTAATATGGTGGCTACTATCATTTTTAACTGTTTCCTGATATTCGAAGTGATTGATTTGCTTTTGTGCTACAGCTGTTGCCATTGCGCAACAGCAGGCCAGTAACAGTAATAGGTTTTTCATGGCAGATTTGCTGAAAGTCTACGTATATCCTTTAACGGTAGATAAATAAAGTTACGTTTTAATGCTCCTCACTGGCCCATCTACAAAAAGAAAAAGGTTATAAGTTCTTCAACCTATAACCTTTGCTCCCCCTGCTGGACTTGAACCAGCGACCCTCTGATTAACAGTCAGATGCTCTAACCAACTGAGCTAAGGAGGAATATAGCCGCTTTATTTGCCCGAAGATTATCGGATATAAAGCATTTCCAGGCCGCAAATCTAAGAAATGCTACGATAATTCAAAGTATATTATCATGGTATTTAAAAAATAAATATCCTTAAATCCCTATTCTGATCTTTTCTGCTTCCCAGGTGTCTTTCAGGGTTCTTACCAAATGATCGTAATAGGATTCAGATCTCAGATTCGTATTCACTTCCAATTGTGCTGACCAAAACGGTGCTGGTGGAGTGGCTCCATCATAAAGAAAAAAAGAAGAAAGCTGTGTACTGTATTCTTCTGTTCTTTTCTTTTTTAGTGGGCGGGAATAATCTCTCAGTAGCAGGTTATACGCCAAAGAACGGCGTACATAGTCTTTTGTGGAGTCAGTCACTAATTCTGGCCGAATCACTAGTATCGCATCGTGCGGATACATTTTAGATGCAATCTGAATATTCTCATCAGTGCAATAGCTCAAATCGCCCATGTGTATAAAGGAGGAAGAAAACTCCATACCTTTAAACTCCTTGTCCAGTGCATATTTCACGTCTTGTGCAATTTTTCTGCTAGACATAGGACCCGCAGATAGGATCAATAGCTTCTTTATTTTTCTCTCTATAGAAGGTGCGTTTGCGGAACTTTCAACGCTGGGATTATTATTTTGCGCATAGGCAGTAAGGAGGCCCATGGCTAATAACAGCGACAGTACTACTCTTTTCATGATATAGGATAAGCAAGGAAATGAATGGTGAATTTATCCATCAGTCCATTGCATGGATTTGTGACAGTATTAAAATGGAAAACTGTAAAAACAAAAAAGGCTTGCATTGCTGCAAGCCTTCCGTTTTTCGCTCCCCCTGCTGGACTTGAACCAGCGACCCTCTGATTAACAGTCAGATGCTCTAACCAACTGAGCTAAGGAGGAATTTCCCCGTACCGTTTGTGCGATTTGGGATTGCAAAAATAGGCAAATTTTTATTTCTGCAAAATCTTAATTGCTATTTTTTTAATTTTTTTCTTCTCATCTTATGAAATCCTTTACCATAAAGGGTTTCGGGAGATAATTTTTTTGTCTTAATATCCTGATATCAGATACCTTTCTTCTAAAGCCGCTGCTCTTGTAGCTTTTCTGACAAAAGGTAAGTCAAGCTTGCTCACCCAGAATTGAGGAAAAGTTTTAATGAGCGTATACTTATGAAAAGTAGCCAAACCCTCCTTATTCGTGAAATATATGCCCTGGCCAGTAATCGTGTCACTCACTGTCACCGGGGCTTTGGCGTAAAATTCCAGGGAATAGGAATGTGCTTTATACATCGTTACTGCTTTACCCGGCAACGCCGAATTTAAATAATTGGCCGCCGTCGTTCCGCTCTGGTACTGCATCATATCAGGATATAGTACAGTATTTAAATATAGATTTAAAAGAATACTAATAGCCACAGACCTGTAAAAGACGGCCTGCTTCGTGGTTTTATCCATCCAATAACGTAGCAGCACATAGAGCAGCAACAAAGTCCCCGCAGGTATCAGCCACAAAATATGCATGGCTGGCTTATATAACAGGTCTATAACAACACCTAGCACCGCCACTAAAATGATAATGGTGTATTGGGTAGTCCTGAAAAACTTAAGCCCCTTCTCTGTTTGCAACGACAGGATATATTTAGCCGTTAGTATTGCAAAGAATGGAAAAACAATATTCATGTAATGTGGCAGCTGAAACCTCGACAACGAAAACAATACAAACGTCGCCAGGGCGCCGCTGATACAATAGTACTCTGCCTGCGATTTCCATTTTCTGATGAACATGATCACAGCGGCATATAACATCACCGACCATGGCAGAAAGGCCCATAAAAGAGTGTGAAAGAAGAAAAATGGATCACCACTACCCTTAATTGGCCCGGTGTTCATAAAACGCCCGAATTGGCTGTCCCAGAAGAAAAACCGAAGTCCTGATACTGCCGTGCGGCCAAATACCAGCTTCTCCGGATGCAAATCAAATTGGGTATATAAAGCATATAACTCTGGCGCTGTAAAGATCGCAGTCAGTATAACAGCCAATAACCAACGCCAGCGCAACAGTTCTTTTGCCTGCCCGGAAAAGATCAAATGCCCTCCTATAGCGGCGCCTATAGGTACAATTGCAAATATGCCCTTAGTCATAATGGCGCAGGCAGTGAAAATAGCGCCAGGAATGATTTGCTTTCGATAGAAATGATACACCGCAGCGATGATAAGCCCCGTCAGATAAGGCTCTGCACGAACATCGTTATTGGATAATACCAGGTGTTCTGCTGTAAGTAAAATACATACTGCCCATCTGGCAACGGTTTCATCGTATAACTCGCGCGCAAATCGCCAGGTATACCAAACCCCCAGCAACAGGAAAAGTATGGCTGGAAGCTTATACGACCAGGTATGTATACCAAAAATATTAAAACTGAGGGCTGCAATCCAAAAGGGGAAATGGGGCTTGTCCAGCCAATCATGGCCGTCAACAAATAAATTAAGATAATCATGGCGGAGTGCCATGGTCTTGGAAATGCCGGCATATAGCGCGGCATCCGGTTCCAATACAGGAACAAATAAGGCACTGAACTGCAATAATACAAGTATCACAATAAAGAATTGCCATACTTGCCGCTCAGTGATGTTGGCAGGACGGTAACTAGTTGTAAGCATATCGAAAAGTTACACCATACGACTAAGCCTTTACCCCGCGCAGGTACTTTTAACAGAATGATAATCCGTTTACCATAACCAACCACTTTTCTCCATACCCAGGTAAATGCCGTCTTCACGCTGCTCTATTGGGTAAGTCTTCAGAAAATACCCTTCCCCGCTGGTATTCCGGCCATTGCGGATATCGAACCGGTATCGGTGTAAAGGACATACTACATTGCCGGCATTGTCAATAAAGCCATCCGCCATAATGCCACTGGCATGCGGACACTTATGGGCAAAAGCAAAAAGCTGCCCCTGAAAACGGGTGCAGCTAAGCTTTTTACCATTAACTTCCAGTATGTTGATATCATTATCCCGGAGTGGCAAACTGAGTTCGTCCAGTTTGTGCCAGGTATACTGTTTGGCCATTAATAGAAGAATTCTGTTTTGTAAGGGTAACGTTCGCGGTACAGCTGAGCAACCTTATCCATAATGGTTTTACGTAATTCCTCAATGTTCCGTCTCTCAACGGCACTGATGAATACTGTATTGCCATTGGTTTTAGTATCCCAGTTTGTTTTCAGCTGACGTAAAATATCTTCCTTAATCTCCGGTGCTAACCACTCATCGAAGGTATTTTGCTCATACAGGTCCATCTTGTTAAAGATGAGGATAGTCGGCTTTTCAAAGGCCTTCAGCTCCTGTAAGGTGCGGTTTACTACTTCGATCTGTTCTTCGTACTGAGGATGTGAAATATCTACTACATGGAGCAGGATATCACTTTCCCTAACTTCGTCCAGCGTGGATTTGAAGCTCTCTACCAGATGGTGAGGGAGTTTGCGGATAAATCCTACAGTATCACTCAGCAGAAAAGGTGTTTGCTCGAATACTACTTTGCGGGTGGTGGTATCCAGTGTTGCGAAAAGTTTGTTCTCTGCAAAAACCTCGCTCTTACTGAGCAGGTTCATGGTAGTACTTTTCCCTACGTTGGTATACCCTACCAGGGCCACACGTATAAATTCGCCTCTCTCCTTACGCTGGGTGAGCGACTGTTTGTCTATCTCAGCTAAACGTTTACGTAATAACGAGATCTTATCTTTTACGATACGACGGTCTGTTTCAATTTCCGTTTCACCAGGGCCCCTGCTACCGATACCACCTCCCTGACGTTCAAGGTGGCTCCACATACCGCGCAAGCGAGGCAGTATATACTGGTATTGTGCCAGCTCTACCTGCACCTTTGCCTGCGCAGTACGGGCGCGGCGTGCAAAAATATCCAGGATAAGGTCACTACGGTCAATGACCTTTACCTTCAATACCTTCTCTATATTCGAAATCTGTGAGCCTGTCAGCTCATCATCAAAAATGACAAGGTCTATATTTCTACCGGCAATAAACTGATGGATCTCTTCCAGCTTACCCTTACCTACAAATGTTGCACGATCAGGGTGAGCCAGTCTTTGCGTAAAACGTTTAATAGTCTGGGCGCCAGCTGTTTCAGCCAGAAATACCAGCTCGTCCAGGAACTCCTGTACCTGGCGCTCTGTCTGGTCTTTGGTGATTACTCCTACAATCACCGCCCTTTCTTCTTGTTTTACAACCTGTTTTTTCTCAATCAATGTGTTTCTGAATTTGACGCAAAATTACTGAGAAAAAAGCGGATTATCTACCAGATACGTACCCTCAGACTATCAGGTCTGTACATGCCATCTCCTGGTTTAATGCCATAAACTTCATAGAAGGCATCCACATCACTAAAAGGCCCATTCACCCTGAATTTAGCCGGAGAATGCACATCAGTAAGCACTCTTCTGGCTAGGTCTTCTTTCTTGGTATGACTCAGCCATCCTAAGGAATATCCCAGGAAATACCGCTCTGATGGCGTCAGTCCGGAGATTTTCTCATTTTTCTTGAACTGCTCGGATTTCTGGAATGCATCCCAACCAAGCAAAATTCCACCCAGGTCAGCGATGTTCTCTCCTAATGTGGCTTTACCATTGATGTGCAGGCTATCCACCACTACATATCCATCAAATTGTTTCACCATTACGGCTGCACGCTCATTGAATTTTTTCTCATCTTCTTTGGTCCACCAACTTTTCAGGTTACCTGCGGCATCAAACTGACGGCCTTCATCATCGAATCCATGGGTGATCTCATGGCCAATGGTAGATGCACCTGCATAACCATACACCAGTGCATCATCCAGCTCTTCGTCGCGTTTCCCAGGAACCGTGAAAATACCTGCCGGTAACACGATTTCGTTATTGCTAGGATTATAGTAAGCATTGTACGTTTGCGGAGTCATGTCCCACTCAGTACGATCTACTGGCTTGCCCAGCTTGTTTACTTCATACTTATGCCACCATTGTTTCGCCAGGTAAATATTATCGAAGTAAGACTGATCCTTGATTTCCATGGCAGAAAAGTCTTTCCATTTATCAGGATAACCTACTTTTTTAGTGATTTTAGAGAGCTTGTACAACGCTTTTTCTTTAGTGCTGTCACTCATCCAGGTGAGGTTTTGTATGCGTGTTTTCAGGGCGCCACGGATATCTTCTACCAAGTCTTCATAACGCTTTTTAGCTTTGGCAGGGAAATACTCTTTTACAAACAGTTGTCCCAATGCTTCTCCCATGGCTGCTTCTTCAGCATTCAATACACGCTTCCAGCGAATCTGCTGCTTTTCTTTTCCACTTAGCAGTTTGCCATAAAATTCAAAATTTGTATTGCTGATACTATCACTCAGATAAGGTGCAGCCTCGCTTATTAACTGCCATTTGAGGTAATTTTTCCAGGTGTCCAGCTTCTCTGATTTAAGCGCATTGCTCAATGCAGTATAGAATTCTGGCTGACCCACAATAACAGTATCTGCAAATTTGCTGATATCTTGTTGTTTCAAATAGTTGCTCCAGTCAATATTCGCTGCTAACTGATTCAGTTTGGTCAGCGGCATTTTATGATAATTAGCCTCTGGATCCCGGAGTGCTTCCAGCTTACGGCTGTTTTTTGCAAGGATGGTTTCCAACTTCAGGATGTCGGCAGCAGCGCTACTGGCATCTGCAGCGCTCATACCTGTAAATTGCAGCATCTTCGCAATGTGCGAAGGATATGCAGCCCTTACTTTGGCGGTACGATCATCTGTATTGAAATAATAATCTCTGTTAGGTAATCCTAGACCGCCCTGGTAGAAGTTTACGGCCATTTGCTCACTATTCTTCGCATCCTGCGCAACGTAGATGCCACATAAAACACCTGCAAATACAGACAGCTGCGAACTCACCTGTGCTAAATCCTGCAGGTTATTAATGCCATCGATCGCTTTAAGCTTTGACTCCAGGGGTTTTATACCGTCTGCATTTAATTTAACGGAATCCATACCTGATTTCCAGAAAGCAGCTATCTTTTTGGATACTGGATCTGAAGGGTTAGCAACGGCTTTCTCGTTGATTTCACGAAGCCTGGTATACAGTTCTTCCTGTACCAGATTACCTATGCCCCAAGAGCTATATTCCGGAGGGATAGGGTTCTTCTTAATCCATCCACCGTTGGCATATTCAAAGAAGTCTTGCCTGGGGTTAAGGGTGGTGTCTCTGTTGGCTGCAAGTGGGTCGGGGGTAGCTTTGGCTTCTTCCGCTTTCTGTCCCTGGTTACAAGCCATCAAAACAGATAAAGCGGTTAAGCCGATGCCGGCCAGTAGATTTTGCTTCATATGTGGTGAAAAAAGTTTTATACCGGAAGTTACCGGTTTTTCACGATTGGCCGATTCCGCTCATGGAGAATTCTGAACGTTAGTCAGGCAGATATTGTATTTTGATATCCGCCATTTATCTAAATCGCATATGATCAATAATTTAAGAAAAGGACGTATAGGCTCTATCGATACCTTCAGAGGTATCACGATCCTGGTAATGATCTTCGTAAATAATGTTGCCGGCGTATCCGGCATCCCTTCCTGGCTGGAGCATGCCCATGCCAACGAAGATCGGATGACCTTTGTAGATATCGTCTTCCCCGCCTTTCTTTTTATTGTAGGTATGTCGATACCCTTTGCCATCAACAGCCGTCTTGCCAAAGGTGATAGCTTCTGGAAACTACAGGGCCATATCGCCTGGCGTACTTTAGGGCTGCTGGTACTAGGCCTGTTTATGGTAAATACCGGCAGACTGAATCCCACAGCCACAAACATGTCGGAGCCAACATGGGCCTTGCTGTTTTATTTCGCGGTTATCCTGACATGGAATGTCTATAAATTCAATCAACAGTGGTTGGGCATCTTACTAAAACTCATTGGTATAGCCGGTTTGATTTATCTCGGACTGATATATCGCGGAGGAAAAGAAGGTACCCATTATCTGGAACCGCAATGGTGGGGTATTTTAGGGCTTATTGGTTGGGCATATCTCTTTGCCTGTATCATCTATCAACTTGTGAAAGGCGCTACTGGCGGCATTTTCCTAATGATAGCACTTTGTATCGCTTATTATGCAGTTGTGCATCAGCCGTTCATTAAAGACAGCAGCCTGGCCTGGATCGGCGGACAATCCATAAATGCCGTACATACCGCGATTGTATTATGCGGTTTGTTATTATCTCTTTTTTATTTTGATGAAGATCTTGATTTAAGAGGATCAAAACTCTTGTCTCGTGTTACCGGTTTTTTCATTCTATTAATCATTACAAGTGTTTGCCTGCATCCTCAATATAAAATATCCAAGATTTATGCTACGCCAAGTTGGGCATTAAATAGCGCTGCAATTTGTGTAGTGATATATTCGATTTTATTTTTTGTGGTAGATGTGAAGAAGATAACAAAATGGACAGCTTTTTTCAGTCCTGCTGGTTCAAACCCTTTGCTGACATATATCCTGCCTGATATCGTTTACTTCGCCATGATCTTCTTCGGCTTGCAATATCCCGAAACGTTTGGTGAGGGATGGGCAGGTATCGTATGGAGTGCAATCTTTGCAGTGCTAATGTTGTACCTGGTGAAAGGCTTGAATAAACTAGGTGTCAGACTGCAGTTATAATCTTTTTAAAAAATAAAAAAGAAATATTAGAAGGATAACATCCCATGGGGATTGAATTTACGTAGATAGTAGTAGTACCCGAATCGCGTTTTATCAGACAGTGAGTCATATTACAATCTCTTCCTAAAGCATCCCCCATGAAAAAAATCGCCATCATATTAACCGTAGCAGGAGCTATTTTAGCTATCTTAGCGCAGTACGCCGATACAAACGACTGGGTGTTATCCACATGGTTCCATACCCTGGGTTTTGTTGGTTATATTTTAATCATCAGCGGACTGGCTTACCTTTCAGTATGGGGGATTCATGAATTGTCGAAAGATACAAAAGCAAGCATGAGGAACTACCGGCATAAGTAGACAATAGCCCATCCGCGCAGCGATAGCCCAATATGCACACAGCTAATTTTACCTTAAAGTTTGAATATAAAGGACAGCCACATATCCTCGAAGTGAGGACCTCTGAGCTTCCTTTTAAAACAGTTTACAAAGTAGATATTGCTGAACAGGAAATTACGTTCGAACCTGACGAAGAAGGTTTTGTAAGAGCTGTTTCCAGCAAACCTTTGCACGATACTGCAAAGCAAATTGATGTAAACCTTTTACATCATGTAGCAGAATTAATCATAGCACATATAGCTAAATAAAAAATTGGGGCTGAGCAAAATATCTGCTCAACCCCAATTTTTATTGCTTAGTAGTAGATTTTTCCGGATCTTCTGGCTCTCCCTGCGCTTCATCCCTGATACTGGTGCTATCCCAGCCCTCTCCTTCATCTAACCAGGTTTTTATCTTATCAGAAGTAATCAGTTTTTCCATCTCATCAATTCTTTCTTTCATTGCACTAACAAACTCTTTTTTGTCATCACGTGCGGCAGAAAGGCTTTTCAACGAACGCTCATCTTGCTTTAAGAATGTGCGTGCTGCGCGATGGCTGTGATATGCTCTTATACCTAATAACTCCAACGCATCTACGCCGAGACGTAAAGAGGTGTCAACGGTTTCTCTGTAGATATGTAACACGCCAAGGTCCATCAGTTCGAAGGTGTCTTCAATATCCATGGAACGCACCAGCAGCTGCAAATGCGGGAAATATCTTTTTACAATTTTAACCACAGCTGATGTTTTCTCCGGATCATCCATAGCAATGATCAGGATTTTAGCTTTGTCAGCGCCGGCAGCAGCCAGCATATCATACCTGGAGGCATCGCCGTAATATACTTTGATGCCAAGTCGGTGTAGGGCATCAACTCTGTCGGAGTCCATATCCAGGATAGTAGCCTTAATGCCGTTTGCACGAAGGAAACGGCCTGTCATGCTACCGAAGCGACCGAATCCAGCAATGATAACAGGATTTTGCTCATCGATTTCATCCGGGTCACGCTCTGTTTTTGTGGAAATGGTAAAATGTGGTTGTACCAATTTTTCGTACAACAGCATCAGCAACGGTGTCATCGCCATGGAAATGGCTACTACGGCCGTCATCATGCCGGTGGTGTGTTTGTCAAGAATGTTACTTTGAGATGTAAGAGAAAGTAATACAAATGCAAACTCACCTATATCACACAGTGCAAAAGAAAACAACAAATTCTGATCTAAACTAAGTTTAAATAGCTTGCCCAGGCAGAACAGTAAAATGCCTTTAATAGCCATGATGCCTATAACCAGGCCTAGTATCACCCATGGCTGCTGCATGATCAGCTTAAAATCTATAGATGCGCCAACGGCAATAAAGAATAGTCCAAGAAGCAGACCTTTAAAGGGTTCTATGTCACTTTCCAGTTCTTTACGATACTCACTGTTGGCTAATACAACGCCGCCAAGAAACGCTCCCAACGCGGAACTTAGACCAACGAGGTTCATCAGTACAGCAATGGCAACCACCATCAGCAATGCTGTGGCGGTGAATAGCTCTCGTACCCGGGTACGCGCAATAATGCGCATGATGGGCTGCACCAGGTATCTGCCTCCAATGATAATGGCAGTGATAGCGCCTAACACCACTAGTGTTTGTCCCCAGGCAGGGAGGTTGTCCCGAATAGATGCTCCCTCGGCACTTTCAACGGCGGTGAGATTCCCTGCCAGCAAGGGGAAGATCGCTAACATAGGGATTACGGCGATGTCCTGGAAAAGCAATACAGCAAAGGAACTTTGCCCTGCGGCAGTAGGCATCCACCCCTTCTCATTCAATGTTTGTAGTACAATGGCCGTAGACGATAGCGAAAGGATCATACCTAATGCGAGTGCTGCATTCCAGGGCAGCCCTAGCCAATAGGCTGCGGTAGCCAGCACTATAGATGATCCTATCACCTGTAACCCGCCCAGCCCCAGAATAGCAGAACGCAAACGCCATAGCAACGCCGGTTCCAGCTCCATCCCAATCAGAAATAACATCATCACCACACCAAACTCCGCAAAGTGCATAATATCTTCTCCCTCTTTCCCAATAAAGCCAGAAACAGAAGGACCAATGATAACCCCTGCCAGCAGATAGCCTAAAACGGCTCCCAGCCCCATCTTTTTTGCCAATGGTACAAAAAGAATAGCTGCAGCCAGGTATACCATCGACTGAAATAACAACGTATGTTGGTCCATGTTAGGTGGTTTGAATAGGTTCTGTGATCAGCTCATGTAAGCTGCTGATCCTGGATAAGAGTGATAAATCAAAATCAGGCGCCTTCAATATCTCCAGCAATTGTTTATATCGCTTTACTTCTTCCTGGATATCTAAAGTATCCATTCTATGTACACCATAAATAATGTATGGCGACAAATACTTCATGTTGCAAAGCTTAGCTGTTTGCAAAAAAGGAAGAAAGAAATGTTCCAGTGGAAAGCCATGGATACCATCTTCCTGGTATTGTTCCTTTCGGCTTCCGGCAGATACAGCATTTGTAATATATTTTCCCTGTAAAGCATTACCAGTATGACCGTAAGCCCAGCCATGCTCCAACACCAAATCCTGCCACTGCCGGATAATTGCTGGCGCATTATACCAGTATACCGGATGCTGCATGATGATGATATCATGTTTTTCCAGTAAGTCCTGCTCGCGGGATATATCCACATCTAAATCCGGATACCGCTCATAAAGATCATTGAAGGTGATCCCTGGTACCGCTTTCATCATAGGAACGAGCTGCTTATGCATCCTTGATTTTTCAAGTGCAGGATGCGCAAAATTTATTAGTACACGGGCCATACGGGATGTTGTTTAACTTAGTTTCAGCCTTCAGAATATTCCTGCAATAATTTGCGATAGCGATTCAGTATACGTGATTTTGAAATCATGCCCACCAGATTTTTATCTTTCACCACCGGCAAATGCCAGGCATTTACAGCATCAAATTTTTTAATGACTTCTTCTATATTGTCATCCACATTCACAACAGCCGTAGGGGCCTTCATTAACTTCTTAACAGTAATAGTGTCATATAGTTCCGGGTTAAACATGATTGGTCTTAATGCATCCAATGCAATCAGCCCTTCAAACGTCCCATGATCGTTCACCACTGCAATATTACTGCTGTCTCCCTCTTTTATCAGATCGATTAGATCCCTGAAATGCTTACTGCTGGAAATTGTCTGCACATCTGTTTCCAGCAGGTCTTCCATTTTTATCAGCGATAAAATATTTTTATCATGAGCCCTGGTGAATATCTTGCCTTCTTCTGCCAATCCTTTGAGTTCCGGAGAGATGGGAGAAAACCATTTACTGATAAGGAAAGAGATCGTTGCTACTATCATCAATGGGATAAAAAGATCATAACCGGAGCTGGATTCAGCAATCAGAAAAATTGCAGTAAGTGGTGCATACATTACCCCGCTCATTACGCCACCCATACCCACAATCACGAGGTTGGTAACAGGGGCACTTGCAAATCCCAATTGCAGGCATAACAATGCAAAGAAATATCCCAGGAAACCACCAGCAAAAAGAGACGGCGCAAAATTACCTCCATTACCTCCACTTTGAATAGTAATAGATGATGCGAAGGCTTTCATCAAACAGATGACACCAGTGAAAACCAACAGCATCTGGCTTTGGGCGGGTATATAACGGAAAAAGCTGTTCTGCAGGATCATCTCTCCATGGCCATTAGCCAATGATTTCACCACTGTATATCCTTCTCCGAATAATGGCGGCATCGCCACACAAAAAGCAGATACCAATACGCCTCCTAACATCGCCTTCTGCACCGCACTCCATTTCAAGCCATGAAAGAAATGCTCCACTTTCTGACCAATTACCACGTAGTATCGCGCATATAACCCACACAAAAGCCCTAATACAATATAAAAAGGAACATTATGATAATTGAATGGGGATCTTGATTCAAAATGAAATAAGACTTCTTCCTGTAAAATAATTTTGGATAACAGGCTGCCACATACGGCCGCCACGATGAGTGGCATAAAGTCTGAAAATACTACGCCAGTAAGTAATATCTCAAAGGCGAACATCATGCCCGCAATAGGCGCATTAAACGCCGCCGCGATACCTGCTGTAGCACCGGCTGCGAGTAATAACGTTCTTTCTTTATATCCCAGCTTGTAAGTGCGTGCGTAATTAGATCCTAATGCCGCGCCTGTAACAGCAATCGGGCTTTCCAGGCCTGCGGAGCCTCCAAGGCCCACGGTAACTGCACTCTGAAGTACCTGAGAGTACATTTTTACCGGCGGAATCAATGATGAGTTTTGTGCAATCTCATGTAATATGGCCGGAATCCCCTTCCTGGATTGGCCTTTAAAGAACCAGACCACTATCAGAGTAGTTAGTACTATACCCAGAAAAGGAAAGATCGCATAAAAAAATACTTGTGTATGAAAATGGACCTTATCCGTTATTACATAGTGAATATAATGTACGAGCGATTTTAGAATAACCCCGGCCATTCCGGCGCCACAACCTACAAGCATACCAGAAAGTAACAAAAATTGCTGTCGGTTGAGTTTGCTATGCAACCAATGAATGACTATCTCGTAGCTCCTGGCTTTTCTCAGGCTATACTGTTCAAATTCACGTTTAAATCTTAAAAAGCTATGATATTTCCGTAGATACTTAAACTGGCTCATACCACAAATTTAGGGGATCAGAGCTCAATGAGTGCATAAACTCTGTCATTGAGATAAGGTCCTCCCGGATGGCGCGCGCTATAATCCAGATTAATCCAATATTCTCCTTTTAGCTCGTGATAATAAATTTCTTTGATAGGCGGCCTGGGGAAAAACAGAATGATAGCTTGTTTCATTACCTCAAAATCTTCTTTACTACCAACATATAACTCCGGATATGCGTGCCCTTTAATAAGAACAATGCGCGTCCTGGCGCCGATTGATTGCAAACAGGAGGTCATCAGCAACGAGTGATCATCGCAGTCGCCACCAAGCCCGTTCAGAATGGTTTCCCGTGGCGTAGCAAAATATTCATCTCGTCGGCTGTCCAGTACATATTTGAAGTTACTGTTGATATAGCGGAATAGTGAAAGAAACCGCACGATGCTACCGTATTTGAAAAAGTAGGTGTCATAATAATCCAGGGAATGCTTGATAGAGAAATTCCTTACAGTAGAATCGTTGTAATTGATCTTTTCCCGGATACCTCTAACGGTCTTATCCCGGTAGCTTTCTACTTTTTTGGGGTAAAGACTGAGGATATCCAGCTGCTTACTGTCTTTCGCAACCCAGTTTCCCTGCACCATCCCTTTATAATCATTGGTGATATTATAAAAAGAATAGCCGGTACCAAAGTTGTTGACTAGCATGATACAGCATATGGTAAGGAAAACTGGAATAACCAACGGTTTGAATATCCACCTAAGCAGGAATACGAAGATCAGAGAGATAATTACTGATACAAGTAAGTCCACGTGAAAACCGCCTGCCATAATGGGTGGCAGGAATCTGTTCAGGTAGGGAGCTTGCGCGACAATCGTCAGCAGGCTCAATATATTGAGAATAAGTCGTTGTGTAAATGAATATTTGATTTCGTCGATAGCCATCTGCTATGCAAGAAAACAAAATTCTATCACAATCTGGGAGCAAAATTTAATACTTCATGTTTAAATGAGGTACTAGCTTTAATGGAATCTATTTGAGATTGTATGCCTTCAATTTTATTGGGCATGTTTAATTGGGCGTATAGTTTTTTAAGCAGGGTAAGGTTTCTGAGGGCAATTACTTTGAAATCGAGTTTCTGAGCGGTTTCTGTAGCATTTTCAGCAGCTCTCATGGCTCTGATGAGATCATGCTCATTGTAGTAGTAGTCTGCGGTCACCATTTTCTGGAGCGATTCTACATACTTATTTGCAAAGTAATCAGATGAATAATTTTTTAATACTTTATCCGTGTGTCTGCAAATGCGTTGTGCCTTTTTCATCTCTCCTAGTCTGGCCAGGGCATGGGTTTGCCAGCAAAGTAATTGCAGGCGGAAAGAATCAGTCTTTCTATGTACCAATGAAGGGTAAGCATCAAAAATCTGCTGGGTGAATTGGAGGAGCTGTTCATAATCTTCCAGTAACGTTAAGGCATAGCCCATGTTCCGGATTACAATTTCCTGCGGGATGGTGGTAGCCGTGTGGTTTTTAGAAACAGCGTTCAGGTAATGCTTATAATTATAAATTTTCTGCATTATCTGGTCATCTACCATCCCAAACTTAAGGCGTTCGTAAATAAACAGCAGGATTTCATGTGGCGTTACCCACAGTTCATCATCCAGCTCTCCTGGGTTGTATATTTTTTTAATGGCCTGAAGATGTGCTTCACATTCTTCTGCATCTAACTGCAGCAAAGAAATGGTGAACAGCATGCTTCTTATTTTCAGTTTATCTTCTTTATTATCAGCAAGGGTGAGTAATGCAAGCAGCACTCTTTTCTTCCTGAAGTGGATGAACTCATCTGTGATAAAGTTGCTGATGGGGTTCTTTTTGAAGAAGCCCGCCGGGAAAATGGAACGTAATTCCATCTGGTCGTTACCATCAAGTTGATAATGCAGTACCAGGTATTCCAGCAGATGGGATTTCTCTAGCAATGCCAGCGGCAGGTGCAGCATTTTCAGGATGCCATCAGTTTGTTTATGGTTGATGGCAAAACGAAGCAGCCATGAAAATACACCTACCCTATAAGACGATGGTGGCAGATACTGCAACACTTCCTGAAGGATGGGTTCATTGACTTGTTGACTCGTTTTATTCAGGTAGTGCATTGCTACGAAGTACTCTAACAGGAACGGATGTGCGAAACGCACCTTCACATGGTACATAATTTCCTGGCTGAGATTTTCTTCTACCAGGATATTATCGGCGAGTAATTCTTTATATGCAGGGAATAACTCTGAGTTTTGGTCCAGCAGTTCCAGCTTTTCTATGTACATACCATTTCTACCCAGGTCTATCAACTGTAGTAGTCTTTGTATGATTTTTATTTTAAAAGAGCTGATGGAGGAGATGAAGACCTTGTTTTGTACAAATCGGGAAACGATTTCGTACATGCTGAGGTTTTCATCTATGAAAGAGGTTTTGGGATCAGGGTTTAGTTGACAAAAGAGCTGCAAATAATACGGATGCCTAAGTTTTTGCAAAAATGTTTCTGAAAACTGGTTTATGATATCAGGTCCATAATCGTGTTTTTCCAATATGGACTTAATCTCCTGATCTTCAAACTGCTTAACGTTGATATTCGTTTCCTCGTCCATTTCTGCGCCTACATACCAGTAGCGGCGGAAGCAGGAATAGTCGTTGGGGCGTTGAAACAGTTCGTTCCAGGTACTGCTTCTTACCGATAGGATCACTTTTATCCAAGGAAATTTTTCGTTGGTATAAATGAAATCTTCCAGTTTGGAATAGATGAGACGGAGTTTTTCTGCCGATACGGCAATTTCATCGAAACCGTCTATTATTAATATAAGGCGTGAGCCTCTTCTTTCGAATTCAGAAGCGAAGTATTCCCTGAAGTTTTCACCATTGCCGTGGTTTAGTTGGTTATCTAACCAGGTGGATAGGCTGAAACCTTTTAGTAGCAAGCTTCCTGCGGCATGTGCGTGAATAAACCAGCACACGTCTTCTTTCATTTTTGGCGTTTTGTTATGCCAGAAATGATCTGCTACGTGTACAAGGGAGATGGATTTCCCCCAGCCAGAAGGAGCGATGAGGGCTGTGGCAGTATAGTTACTCTCCAGGAATTTCTCAATGTGGTTAATAATATATTGTCGTTTAACCGTGAATGGGAAATTGATACCAGATCTGTTCTGGAGGGTAAGCATGGTGTAATGGGATACGGCAGCGGCTTTGGTTTTGAGTTCCAGCCATTTGGCTTCTTTAGCGGTGCCGTTGGCAATAGAGATCGACTGCGGATTGTTCATCCGGTAGTGATGCTGCTGGAATGCCTCCCAGTCTTTGTAGTCGCAATATTGAGCGAGTGTATTGAGTGTGAAGCGGGAGAAGCTGTGTTGTGCAACAGCGAATCCGAAAACCCTCTTGAGGGTTGTCTCACTTATCAGCTGCCTGGTTGATTCCAGTATGGACTGGGCCAGATGCTTGCATTCTCCTGGCGACATGACTTCAACTCCGAATTTCTGTAAAACCTCCTTCTGTAAGGTCAGAATAAAGTCATAGGATATATCTATCATAAGGGGACAAGAAATGGATTTTGATGGAATTTCGGTACAATAGGTTAATTACGTAGATATCAGGCGTTTAGATTTCATAATCAGAAAATGAATGGAATAAATAAAGGCATGAAAAAGTGTTATGTATATTTTAATAAATAATATGAATGTTCCGGGATTAAATTTTTCTTCTTTCAACTTTTTGTAAGTTGATTATTATCAATTATTTAATAAAGAGATTGAAATAGATGGGGATGAAGAATGTGCTAAACATTTAGCAGCAGAAATTATGATAACTATTTGTGCCAAAAAAGGAAAATTATTCCCACTGTTTTCAGCTGCTGAACAAAATGGTGAGTCTGTTAATGCAAATGAACAAAATGAACAAAGCAGACTCAAAATGAACAAACTGATGCATTGAAAATAAATGAACAAAAAGGCTTATCCATAAAAGATTTCTACACTATACATTCGTATCACGGATTGTCAAAATATATACAATATATACAAGGCAGAAAGGAGTGATTTTCTATCAACCAAAATCCTTTCCCCAAACCGATCTTAACCGCTGCCTATCCTTAGAGTTTAATGTGAATACATTGAACAAGACTTCTTTTATCCAAATATAGATGCTATGCATTCAAAAGCTACTCCTAATAGCCCTTTTAGTGCTTCCTTTGTTATCCTGAAAACCTGGAATGGGTCATCTCCCAAACTCCGGAAAAACCCCAGGTATGTCCGGTGGTGGAAAGGCCTGATGTCTGTACTATTGATGTTGGGATTTTTCGCAACTAACGTGAACGCACAAACGTATTATCAACGCGTTTATGCTAATCAGCAAGCTAATGGCCATTCCTTGCTATGCCTGGCTTGCGGTGTTACCGACTCCCTGTTGGCAATAGATGCTCCGCCAGCAGGATTGAACACTGCTTCTACATTGAATTCGGATATCGGTCTGCTGTCTTCCGTATACCAGG
Source organism: Chitinophaga sp. Hz27 (assembly GCF_042263525.1). NCBI lineage: Bacteria > Pseudomonadati > Bacteroidota > Chitinophagia > Chitinophagales > Chitinophagaceae > Chitinophaga > Chitinophaga sp. Hz27. Next base: position 383,936 of record NZ_JBHKFJ010000004.1, on the reverse strand, counting down.
ATCTTATCTTCCCCGCTCCTATTCCAGTTACACAAGGTGTAATTCTTAAAATTGGAACAGGCGCCGTTGTAAGTGTAACACTCGCTGATATCACTGCTCAACCAATGAGTGGCTCAGTTACCAATCAAGGAAATCCAACCAGTTTAAACTCTGCTTTGGCTACTCTCCTTACCAGTAATAACCAATCAGAAATTTATATACCTGCTCCTTCCCTATCTGGTGCTACCGGTACTTATGACCGCGTGCGTGTAGCGATAGGCGGTCTTGCCACTGTAGCTACCAGCATTCAATTATATGCCGCCTATTATAATACTCCTGCCACAAGCGCCCTCGCTTGTGATAAACCAATTGATGTTATCGGTGGTGTGAAAAGTCTGATTGATATCGTCAACCTTGTAAATCTGGGTAGCGTCGCCAATCCGCAAAATGCAATTGATGGGAATGTAAGTACTTTTGCACAACTTCAAACACTGGCTACCGTAGCCGGTTATTCGCGTTTAAACGTGATCTTCCCTGGTCTTGCAAAAACAGGAGACTCCGTGCGCATCGTATTAGGAAATGCAGGATCATTATTATCGCTTACTGCTTTACAATCTATAACTTTCCTCACTTACAATGGAAATACTGTAGTAGATAGTATTCAGGCAAGTAGTAACCTTTTGACTTTAAATTTACTCAACGGACCAAGCACGCCGCAGGTAGCCACCTTCGCGTCGTCAGGGCCGTTCGACCATATTGAAATAAGATTGGGAGCACTTGCTAATGTGCTAAACAGTTTGAATGTATATGAGGTAGATCGCGTGATCCCAAGTCCGATAGTTTCGGCTGCATCAGCGAATCAATCTACCTGTTTAAATACACCTGTTTCCTTCGCAGTGCAAAATCCAGATGCAACGCTTAACTACACCTGGTATAATGGTACAGGCGGTGTTGTACAAGGACCTTCCACTACTTCAACTTTTGCGCCTCCGGTGAATACCGCAGGTAAATTCAATTATTTTGTATCTGCCAGTCGTGCTATATGTACCACCGGTTCTCAACAGACACCGCTGACTTTAAATGTAAAGGCATATACAACTGCCGCTGATATCAACTTCCCTGATTCAGCTTTTGGTTGTATGGGAGATACTGTGAGAATCAGTCCATACTCTACAATACTAACAGCAAAACCAGTATTCACCTGGTGGAAAGATGCTGCTAAAACCACACAAATCACCAATGGTCTCATAGATGGCGGCGTTACATACGGTGTAGATTCTACCGGTAAATTAACTATCATCGGCCTCGGCGCCAGTACCGCTACCTATTATGTAAGTGCCAGTGACAGCAACCATTGTGATAACCTGGCAAATACATTGAAACAGGTAACTGTTACCATGACCAATAAAGCACCAAAACCAACATTAGGTGCATCCACGGTCTATGGAAGTATTGGCCAGCCAGTTACATTAATGGCCACACCTCCGGGTGGTGGTACTGTATTCTGGTATAGCGATACTACACAGGCGCCAATCTCCAGTGGAGATACGCTAGTAGTAGGCCCATTCCCTACTCCTGGAACACATGTATATTATGCGGCTGTACGACTCAGCTCCGGCGGTGCATGCGAATCTTTCCGTGTTGCTGATACTGCGATTATCATTCCGCTGGTCAATACATCCTGTAACGCACCTACCACTACTACTACAGGTACTACTTTAGGTTGTATACTTTGTAGCGTTACAAATCCAAATGGCGCGATAGATACCACCGCAAATACCTATAGCACCCTGAACATACCAGTGGGCTTACTTGGTGGCAGTGTTTATCAACAGGTGTTCTTCCCTGCACCAGGTGCGGCTACCGATAGTCTCCGACTCCAGTTCGGTTATTCAAGCGCCCTCCTGAATGTTGGGCTCCTGGCAGGTATCGAAATCACCCTCGCCAACGGTACAACCGTAATCAGAAGAGATACCTTAGCTAATCTGGTTACATTGAACCTGCTCAGCAGCGGAACTTCATTTGTTGTAACGGTACCAACAGGTGCTGCTTACAATACAGTTCAGGTGAAACTAACTGGTGTAGCCAACCTGCTCTCTTCCATCAACTTCTACGGTGTAAGAGCAGTAGCGCCTAATCCAACATTTACCATTAATAATAATGCTACCGCTTGCGCCGGACAAACAGCTGTTATTACTGCAAATGGATTAGGTACCAGCAATATCAATTGGTACGCTGATTCTACTACCACTACCATCGCAGGTACAGGACCAACCTTCACAACACCAGTGCTGAATACACCAGGAGTAGTGAAATACTTCGCAAAAATCATAGATGCGAATGGTTGTCCTAATCCTGAACGCCTGGCTGTAAGTATTACTGTAAATCCACTTGCTACACCAGCTGATATCATTGTTAATGATACCACTACAGCTTGTACAAGTGGCAACGCTGTAATTACTCCAACAGCTAATCCTACTTCCAATATCACCAACCCTGTATTTACCTGGTACCTGGATGCGGCTAAAACGCAACCTATCACCAATGGTACAGTGAGTGGTGTTACCTATAATGTTGATTCTACCGGTAAGTTAACCGTATCCGGACTCGCGGCAGGTAACTATACCTACTATGTAGCCGTTTCTGGTACTAACCGTTGTCCGAATGCGGCTAACAACCTGAAAGCAGCTAACGTGAAAATTGTTACTGCCCCTGCTGGACCAGTTGTTCCTGGTACGGTGGTAGTAGCTACCGGACAAACCGCCAGCCTGACTGCAACGCCAATACCTGGTGCTACTATCAGCTGGTATTCCGATTCTACAGCTACCACTCCTGTTGGTACAGGCACTCCGTTTGTAGTTGGACCATTTAATAATCCGGGCACCTACACTTACTATGCAGCGGTAACCATTCCGGGTGCTTGTGAGTCAAAACGTGTAGCCGTAGCAGTGGTAGTAACAGGTCCAGTTATTCCTTCTCCGGATTGTAATGTTCCTACTTCTCAGGTTTCCGGTACCTCCCTGGGTTGTATCCTGTGTTCTGTTCAGAATCCAACCAATGATATCGACAGCAATAAAACAAACTTCACTACATTAAGTATGCCTGTTGGCTTGTTGGGTGGTTCTGTATACCAACAGTTGATATTCCCTAATGTAGGTAGTGCTACAGATAGCATCAGGATTAACTTTGCAGCACCTACTGGCCTTGCGGATGTTAGTCTGCTTGGTGGTGTAGTAGTAACTGTTTATAATAATACCACGAAAGTGGCTGCAGATACATTAGCTAATCTGCTGACACTTCGTTTGCTCACCAGCCAGAATTTTGTTGCAACCATTCCTGCAACGGCACCATACGACCGTGTGGAAGTGCGCATCACCGGGGTAGCTAACCTACTTACTTCTATTAATATCTATGGTGCAAGGATAATCTATCCTAAACCAGCAGTAGTAACAACAAACGACACAGTGTGTGTGAACAATAAAGCCACGCTGGCAGTAACTCCGGTAAATGGTACTGGCGTTCATTGGTATGCTGATTCTACCAGCACTACTGTATTGAGTTCTAATTCAACTTATACAACAGATAGCCTGAAAGTACCAGGTACTGTTACCTATTGGGTTGCTGTTTATGGCGGATCACAGAATTGTGAAAATCCTGAAAGATTCCCTGTGAATGTTGTTGTAAATGCAGCACCACAAGTGCCAGGTGCTGATCAGAACATCACTGCTTGCGCGGGTACCAGTGTATCCTTACAGGTTATCAAACCAGTTACCGGCCTTACCTACAACTGGTATAATGTTGCAACTGGCGGCACTAAACTGAATACAGACAGTGGCTTTGTGTTTAAAGTAAATAGTATCACTGCAGATACTACATTCTATGTGGAAGCACAGAGCTCATGCGGCGCGGTATCTTCAAGACAAGCGTATCATATCCTCGTGGGTCAGGCATTACAACCGCCTGTGGTTTCACCAAATCCGGATTCAGTAACAGTAGGTGCTACAGCCGTGCTGACAGCTACACTGCCTGTATCTAACGCTACTATTACCTGGTATGGCTCACAGGCAGGTAACGATTCACTGGCTACCGGTGCAACGTTTGCTGCGCCTGCCCAATCAGCGCCGAATACTATCGTGTACTGGGCCCAGGCATCTATTAAAGATTCTTCTTCCAGCATTTGTCAATCTGCAAGAGTACCTGTAACCGTAGTTACTTACCAGGGAGATTCTCTCGCTGTGCCTTGTGAACGCGCTGTTTCACAAACAGTCGGTGGTAGCGGCCTCCTGATATTAGGCAACGTTTACAATCCAAACTTTGCAGTAGATGATAATCAAAATACTGCTTCTTCCCTCGTAATCAACCTGGGCGCGCTCAACGCCACAGTATGGCAGCGCGCCGCATTTACCGGTCCTTCTGCCCCTGGCGATAGCGTACGGGTACGCCTCTCCGCTCCTAGTCAGATACTTTCTGCAGCCGTACTTGCAAGCGTACAGCTGACTGCATATCTTGGAAATACTCCTGTAGACTCAATACTGGTAAGTAATCCATTATTGCATGTAAATCTGCTGAATAGCGGTTCAACCGGCGAATATACCTACATGCCTAAAGGTACCTTCGATGCTATACAAGTGACGCTGAAATCAGGTGTAGTAGGTGCACTGACAAGTATCAACTTCAACTCTGCACGCCGCATAATTGCAGCTCCACAGGTACAGGCGTCCTCTGTAACTGTATGTAGTGGTAGTGCAGCTACACTGAATGTCAATAATCCTTCACCAAATGTTACCTATCGCTGGTATACTTCTAACGGTACCTACCTGACAGGTAAAGATGGTGCAAGCCTTACTACTGGTGCTATCACTACTGACTCTGTGTTCTATGTATCTGCCTTCAGAGCTGCAGTAGGTTGTGAAAGCTCAGACAGAACAGCGGTTAATATTAAAGTCATAGCAACGCCACTGCCTCCAGTATTAACGCCTGATACAATTGCTGTATGTCCTGGTTCAAACGCCAGTGCAGCGATCAGCAACCCTGTAAGCGGCTATTCCTATAGCTGGTACAATGTTGCAAATGGTGGTACTAAACTGAATACAGACAGTGGTTTCGTATTCACAGTAAATAATGTTACTGCTCCGGTAACATATTATGTAGAAGCTAAAAATGACAGCTGTAACACGGTATCTGCAACACGTACTTCCGTACTGTTTACAACTACCTCTCAGCTGGGATCTCCAGTGGTAACGCCAAATCCTGCTATCGTGGATACTGGTAAGAGTGCTATACTGACCGCAACCCCTCCGGCTGCCAATGCTAAAGTAAAATGGTATGCTACTCAGTTTGCGACCGACAGTATCTTTGAAGGATTGCAGTATGTAACCGTTGCTAAACATACACTGAGCACCGATACATTATGGGTACAGGCTGTCCTGGATTCTACCGGTACTTGTTCATCTCAGCGTATCCCAGTGCTGATCTATACACGTCCAATGCCGCCAAATGCAGTTCCTTGCGAACGAGCAGTTGCTCAAATCAATAGCGGAACCTCCACCGGTGGTGTCCTTGGTTTGGGTACTGTTGTCAACCCAGAACTGGCGGTAGATAATAATACTGAATCTGCATCTTCCCTGGTACTGAATCTGGGTGTACTTGGTGCCAACGTATGGCAGCGTGCACTCTTCAATGGTCTGTCTACCATTGGTGATACCGTTGAAGTACGCCTCAGCAGCCCAAGTCAGGTACTGTCTGCCGCATTACTGGCAGGCGTGCAGTTAACAAGCTACAACGGCAATACTCCTGGTGATAGCCTCCTGGTGAGCAACCCACTCCTGCATCTTAGCATTCTGAGTGGTACACAAGGTGTGGTAATATCATATGTTCCTTCCAAACAATTCGATGGTATCGAAGTGAAACTGAAGTCTGGTTTGGCAGCGGTACTCACCGCGGTAGACTTCAACTATGCACGTCGCGGAATAGTAGCACCTACTATCATCGCAAATGATACCAGTGCATGCGTTGGAACTCCAATAACATTGAATGTTGTAAATCCAGTAACAGGTGTAACCTATAGCTGGTATGATCAGAATGGAACCAAACTGAAAGATAGTCTGGCATACATCATTCCGCCTACTCATGCAGCAGGTATTTACACTTATACTGTATCTGCAACAAGGGATACTTGTAATGTCCAGACATCTAAAGCCGTGTCTGTAAATATTCTGGCAATTCCTTCAGCACCGGTAGCGGATAGCAGCAATGCAACTTCTATATGTGCAAGCAATCTTCCAGATACACTGAAAGTAATTGCCCAACCTGGCGTAACCTACACCTGGTTCGATGCAATTGGCAACCAACTGCCTGCTAACAACAACATGTATATTGTTCCGCAGGGTACAGCAGCTGGCTTACACACTTACTATGTAAAAGCTAATAATACCAATGGTTGTGGTAACGACTCCGCACGTACGCAGATCACTCTCAATGTATTCCAGAATGCATTGCCATCTGATATCACGATCGATACCGCACAACATGGATGCGCAGGCGATACAATACGTCTGACCCCAACCAGCACCACTATCACTAATCCTGTGTTCCAGTGGTACCTTGATCAACAGAAAACACAGCCTGTAACAAGCGGGGTGAATCCAGCAACAGGTGTGTTGACTATAGCTCCAGCTACTGCGGGAACCTACATTTACTATGTAAGTGTTGGGCAGAACAATGGTAGCTGCGCTAATCAGCCAGGTAACCTGAAAGCGGTTACAATCACCGTAAATTCAAAAGCACTGGCAACTGATATTCAGGCCAATGACACCACTGCATGTGCAAACAGCGCCACTTCTATCACTGCTACCAGCACCACTATTACCAACCCTGTATTCAAATGGTACCGTGATGCTGCACTGACACAGTTCATAAGAAGTACCAGCACTTTCGTGACTGACACGCTGAGCGCGACTACTATCTATTACGTAACCGTTTCAGGAACCAATGCTTGTGAGAATGCTCCTGGCAATGCTAAGGCGGTAACTGTAACAGTACTCGGTGCAATTCCACCTCCAGTAGCCGACAGCAGCAATCCTGCTTCCGTATGTACAAGCAATCTGCCGGCAACGCTGAAAGTGATTGCTCAGCCAGGATTAACTTATACCTGGTACGATGCTTCCGGAAACCAATTGGTAGCTGCTAATAATACATATGTTGTTCCAGTAGGTACCACTCCAGGAATACATAACTACTTCGTAAAAGCTAATGGTAACACTAGCTGTGCAAATGATACAGCACGTACACAGATTTCCATCAGCGTGTTCAATAATGCAGTGCCAGCCGATATTAATATCGACAGCGTGCAAAGTGTGTGCGCAGGTGATACCGTACGACTGACTCCAACCAGTACCACTATCACTAATCCAGTGTTCCAGTGGTACATGGATCAGCAGAAAACACAGCCTATCACTACTGGTGTAAATCCGGTAACAGGCGTACTCACCATTCCTAACCTGGCAATCGGCCAATACCAATACTATGTGAGCGTAAGTTCTAATGGTAATTGCGCTAATCTGGCAGGTCAGCTGAAACAGGTAACGGTGAATATTGGTAGAAAAGCCCTGGCTACTGATATCCAGGCAAATGATGCTACCACTTGTGTAAACAGCTCTACTGTTCTTACCGCAAGTAGCACCACTGTCACCAACCCAGTATTCAGATGGTATCGTGATGCTGCGCTGACTCAGTTTATAAGAAGCACCAGCTCCTTCGTGACTGATACGCTGAATACAACCACTACGTACTATGTAACAGTACAGGGTACGAATGCATGTGAAAATGTTCCAGGTACCGCTAAGGCAGTAACTGTAACAGTAAGCAGCTTCACCGCTCCTGTAGTTGTAGGTGCTGCCATCTGTGCTGGTCAAACAGCATTGTTGACAGTTAGCAACCCTGATCCTACAGTGACCTACACCTGGTATAACTCCCTGACAAGAAGTATTACGCTGGCAACAGCTGATAGCTTCAGAACATCGCCACTGGTAGCAGATACTGTCTTCTACCTCCAGGCAAGCAAAGGAAGTTGTATGCTGCCGCTCATCCCTGCAACCGTGACTGTAAATGGGGCTCCTACACCAGTAGTAGATACCAACGTAGCAGTCTGCAGTGGAACAGCCGCAACAATCAATATCAAAGCACCAGTAAGCGGTGTGGTTTACAGATGGTTTAATGTATCTGTAGGCGGTACTGCACTGAATACCGATGCAGGTACTTCTTATACAACCAATGTACTCACCTCTTCTACCATCTTATATGTTGAAGCAATTGGTGTAAGCGGATGTACAGGAACATCAGCGCGCGTGCCAGTTACGGTGGCCGTGTCTCCGGTTCCTGGTGCACCAGGTCTGGTAACAAATAGTCAGACTGTATGCGCAGGAAGCAACGTAACATTTACTGTTGCTAACCCTGATCCATCACTGAAATACCACTGGTTTGATGCAGCCGTAAATGGTACAGACCTCACTCCTAACGGAGCAACCAGCTATACAGCAAGCAATGTGACTGCTAATGCAACATACTATGTTGCCGCATTCAACAGCGCAGGTTGTAGCAATGCAGGTGCAAGAACAACAGCAATGGTGAATGTGCTTGCAGCTCCGGCAACACCAACAATTGATATCAATAGCCAGGTAACATGCAGTGGTAATCCAGTAACATTCAATATTACCAACCCTGATCCAGCATTGAAATACATCTGGTACAATGCCCTGACTAATGATAGCCTCACGATAGGTGCAACATTTACTACTGGTCGTCTGAGTACAACAACAGACTACTTGGTAACAGCAAGAAATGCAGCTGGATGTTACAGCCTGACCAAGCAAACGGCTACAGCCACCGTAGTTGATTCTATCGCTACGCCAAATGCTGGTTCTAATGTGACACTCTGTCTTGGAAATACACTGAACCTCGCAGTTGTCAATCCGGTTACAGGTATGATCTACCACTGGTATACAAGTGCAACAAGTACTACACCTGTGGCAACAGGAGCAAGCGTAAGCTTCAACGGTGTGACTACAAACACCAGCTACTATGTAGATGCAAGTGCAGCGAACGGTAATTGTGTAAGTACCAACAGAGGTCGTGTAGACGTATCCGTAGTGAACATCCCTACTGCTCCGGCTGTAGTGAACCCTGCGGTGACAACCTGCACCAACAGTAATGCAACCTTGCAAGTACAGAACCCTGACAGAACGCTCACTTACAACTGGTATGCAACAGCAGCTGGCGGAACATTGATCACAACTGGCGACAGTGTAACGGTAGGTCCAATAACAGCAAATACATCTTACTATGTTGAAGCAGTGAATGCCGGTGGTTGTGCTAGTCCAACCCGCACCCTGGTAAGTGTAGCAGTAGGAAATGCTCCTTCAGCGCCACAAGTAGCAGGAAATGATATCAGTCAGTGTCCAGGCGCTACTTATGTACTGACAGCATCATCAACTACTCCAGGTGCAACCTTCAGATGGTATGCAACTGCTAATGGTACAACACCAGTGAGCACCAACGCTCAGTTTGTGACACCACCTATCAATGCAGACGCAGTATACTATGTAGAAGCTTCAATAGGTACAGGATGTACAAGTGCTACCAGAACGCAGGTGCCAATTACAGTATTGGCAGCCATCGCAGCACCAACAGTAACAGTAAGCGCAAGGACAGCTACCAGCGTAACATTTACATGGCCGGCAGTACCAGGTGCACAACGTTATGTAGTTGCAGTAAATGACACTACTAACTTCATCGCACCAAGTACAGGAGATAACGGTACTTCTCATACCGTAACTAATCTGCAGCCTAATCAGCAAGTAACGCTGTATGTAAGAGCAATAGGTACATCCTCTTGTCAGAATAGTCTGCTCTCTGCTGTTACAGATAAAACAACTAATCCACAGGGTAATAATATCTATGTACCAAACCTCTTCAGTCCAAATGGTGATGGTGTGAATGATGTCGAGTATGTATACGGAACCGCTATCGCTGAACTCGAATTCAGGATCTACAACCAATGGGGTCAGCTGGTATTCACTTCTAAGGACCAGCGCCAGGGATGGGATGGTACCATGAGTGGTGTGAAACAACCTGTGGGCGTTTACGTATGGATCGTAAAAGCAACCATGCAGGATGGCACCGTGATCACGAAGAAAGGTAACGTGACCCTCATGAGATAAAAACGTTCTTAAAACCCGTGAATAAATCATACCGGGATGATAGCAATAAACAACTGTCATCCCGGTAATCTTGAACAAGTAAAAAATGTTCCTATGAAGAGGATTTTTATAATTGCGATACTTTTATGGAGCAGTTTGTTGCCCCGCTTTGCTGCTGCGCAGGTTGATCCGCATTTCTCTCAATATTATGCATATCCACTTTGGTTAAACCCTGCATTGACAGGTATTATAGACGGAGATTTTCGTATAAACGGAGATTATCGTAATCAATGGGCCAATTATGGCAAACCATTCTCTACTGCAGGTGTATCTATCGATGCCGCCACAGATAAAAATATTGGCATCGGTGCCAATGTGCTGAATATGTCTGCCGGCGATGCAGGATATAACTATCTCAATGCAATGGCTAGTGTATCTTACTCCGGTGTGAAATTCGGTAGAACTAAAACCAGTCAGATCGTTTTTGGTATTCAATTCGGGTTACTCAATAGAAGAATTGATCCTGCCAAATTCCAGACTGGTAGCCAATATAACCCTACCATCGGTTTCGATCCAAGTATAGCAAATGGTGAAAATATTTCTAAAACATCCGCCAGCTCTTTTGATGCGGGTGCTGGTGCTGTATATTTCGATAGTAACCCAAATCATCGTTTCAACCCTTTCCTAGGATTTGCAGCTGCTCACCTTACACAACCTAAAGACCCCTTCTCTGCTGATGGATTAGACAGGACCCTGCCTATAAGGTGGTTGATTCATGGAGGTACTAAAATTAAGCTTAACGAACAGTTTAGTCTTACTCCTACAGGTCTCTATATGCACCAGGGAAATGCAGAGGAAACAGTGTTAGGCGTGTATGCTTCTATGGCGGTGAATCCAGAATTCGATTTCCTACTGGGTGGAAACTATCGCTTCAATGATTCAGCTATTCCTTTTGTAGGCTTCCATTTTAAAGGATTTACGCTGGGACTTAGCTATGATGCAAATACCTCTAACATGCACAGACTCGTTAATGGTAGCCAAAGCTTTGAGGTATCACTCTCCTTCATCAGTCGTAAGCGTAGAACGTTGAATCAAGAATACTTCATCTGTCCAAGATTATAGAAAATCAAACGCCGAAGATCTAAAGGGAGGAAAAATTTATACGAAAAAAAGAAACGAGACCCTCATGAAAAAAATTACACTCTGCTGGCTACTTGTTTTTACCGGGATCATAAGCTCCGTGCAAGCACAGTACGTTTATGACTATAAACATACTGCAGATATCTACTATAACGCAAGAGACTATTATTCTGCTGCACAGTATTATAACAAAGCCCTCGGTACCTTCAAGGTAAAACCAGAACAGGTATTACCCTATACTATTGGTGGCCCGCCACCAAGTGGAAAAATGAAAGACTACCAACAAGTAGTTGCACGCCTGGCCGAATCCTATCGTTTATACAACGACTATGGTAATGCGGAAACCTGGTACGCACAGTTGGTGGGGTTTAATAACCCGCAATTCCCGCAAGCCCGGTATTGGTACGGCGTATGCCTGAGGGCAAATGGGAAATACCAGGAAGCACTCGACCAATTCAATAAATTTAAACAATCATATACTGCCGCTGACGACATCTCTACTCGAACAACGCTGGAAATTCAGACTTGTGAATTTGCCCTTGAAGAAGAAAAAAAACAACCCCGTTTTTCAATAGTTAAAACAGCTGGTACTGTAAACGAAGGTGGCGCAAACTATGCGCCCGTAATGATTGATCCCAATACCCTAATGTTTACTTCTTCCCGGCCTGAAAACATGCCGGTGCCAAATACTACTAATGAGGCAAAGAAAAACAGGGAAAATAAAAAAGCAGGAACGCCTTATGTGAATATGCTGTACACTGCTACAGGTGCAGGGAACGACTTTAGCAATACGCAAAAAGTAGCTATGCCTGATCCACCCAAAGGATGGGACCAAGGAGTAGCCGCAGTATCCCCTGATGGCAAGTTCTTATACTTCACTCGCTGGACCCTCAAAAATGGCCTGAAACAGGCTAATATTTGCGTTAGTTCCAGAACTGGTGGTAAATGGTCTGATCCTGTTCCTCTAGGCAACAACGTGAACGTAGATGGCTATAATTCCATGCAGCCATTTATTACCAGTGATGGTAAATACTTGCTCTTCTCCTCTAACAGACCTGGAGGCATGGGTAAATATGATATCTGGTACTCCGTTATATCCAATGGCACTCCTGGCAGCGCCAGAAATATCGGCACAGCCATTAATACCAAAGATGAAGAACAAGCCCCATTCTATGATTCAGAGAAAAATCTGCTCGTGTTCAGCTCCGATGGGCGCGTAGGATTAGGTGGTATGGATTTCTTCTCCAGTGAAGGTGATTTTGGTAGCTGGTCTGTTCCTAAAAATATGGGTAAACCACTCAATTCTCCTAAAGACGATATTTATTATACCGCATTAGACAATACACATCCGTTCGCATCCGGATTTATTAGTTCGGATCGCGAATCAGTTTGTTGCCTTGAAATTTTTGGTATCAAGCGTCTTCGTAAAATTGTAAGTGGCCTCATCATTGATTGTGATACACACAAACCGCTGGAAGGCGCCACAGTTACATTGATGGACTCTGCCCGTCAGAAAATAGTAGCCAAACAAACACTTGATCGTACAGGAAGATATACTTTCGAAGCAGACCCTAGTCGTCAATATAAGTTGATGGCCGAAAAAGAAAACTATTTTACGAAAGGTCTCCCATTCCGTACCGATGGCCTTGAAACATCTGATTCTCTCGAGAATCCAACATTATGTCTCAAGCATTATGAAATAGAAAAGCCAATCGTAATTAATAATATTTTCTACGATTTCAACAAAGCAACATTGCGTGAAGAATCTAAAGTAGTATTGGATACTGTTGTGGATATGTTGAAAGATAATCCAAAACTGACCATAGAAATGGCAGCACATACCGATAGCATTGGTTCCGATAAATACAACGATAAATTATCTCAGCAACGTGCACAGGCTTGTGTGAATTATCTTATCAGCAAAGGAATATCATCAAACAGACTGATTGCGAAAGGCTATGGTAAGCGCAGACCAATAGCGCCAAACTCCTTACCTAATCATAAGGATAATCCAGAAGGCCGCCAGTTAAACAGACGAACAGAATTCACTGTACTTCGCCGTCAGGTGGAGGCTCCCGTAAATAACAATCAGACGGAATAGTAATTGCCGTCATTGATCCATATCCTCGTGAATAACATACGACCACTGCAGAATAGCCCGCGCAATTGCGTGGGCTTTTTCTTTTGATTCATCACACTTTATAAAAGTGCTGCCTTCTTGTTAAAGAAGAGCAGCACTACACAGTTTTAACTTAACCAGATCCGATGAAATGTCGGATTAGTTGCCAGTTTTACCAACAGCACCAATCGCAACAGTATCTTTCGCTGTACCAGCAAGCACTTTCAGGTGAGCAGCATATTTCAGTACATCTGCATAACGGAACGCAGTATCCTTAGTACCAGTTGCAGTGTTTAATTTAATTGTTTTTACACTGGTGAAAACGTCGATATTCATTGCAGCACCAGTACCTTTTACAGCATCACCAGCTTTAACGAACAGGGTGTCAGTTGCAGGCTGTGCTGGAGTTCCACCAATCAGGTAGATGAACTGAGCAGCATCTTTGGTTGTTTTAGTCAGCTGCAGTTTCATGGTGATAGAGCTATCCTGATTTTCAGACAGTGTAACGATAGCTTTGTCTACCTGAGCATCAGCACCAATACCTTTAACTTTAAATGTGGTTTGACGTGGAGTAGGTGTGTTGTCGTCATCTTTTTTGCAGGCAGTGAAAGTTACGGCCATAGCAGTAGCCATCATGACTCCCGCAGCGAGAGCACGTTTCTTTGAAATTGACATGATTCGTGATTTAAATGAAGATTGTTAGATTGATACAGTCTTTTACTAAAATGCGTTATTTTTTTGCAATAGGTTTTCAGCGCTTACTGGTTTGTTAAACGAGACTAATTTTAAAAAGTTACAGCAAGAGTTAAAAAAAATAAATCTGCTAAATTTTTTTACTGATGAAATCCTTTACTGTGCTATGTTTTGAAAGAAAAATATTTTTGGTATATGCTTATGCGTTAGTTTGAATTCCTTTCTTTATTAATTTTTCATTCATTATTTTTTTCTCCACCTGTAACATTTCAATAAGAATATTATTGCTAATGGTTTTTCGTATATGCGTTAACGATATAACTAAATAATTTTTATGTAGAACTAAATCATGCAAAAAATATCAATTTATATATTTATAAATAATATAATACATTGAGATAAAAAGCAGGTCTGGTTTGAAAGAGATGTATTACCTTTGCCGGGTTTTGTATAATACTTTAATCTAATAAACCAGTAACAAGAAATAGTATGTCTCTTACAGTGGTAGGTACTATGGCGTTCGACGAGATCGAAACCCCATTTGGAAAATCAGGAAAAATTATTGGTGGTTCTGCAACCTTTATTGCCTGGGCAGCGTCTAACTTCGTAAGCCCAATCAATCAGGTGTCTGTAGTAGGCGGTGATTTCCCGCAGTCTGAAATGGATGCTTTACAGGCAAAAGGTGTGAAAATGGACGGTGTACAGGTGAAAAAAGATGAAAAAACCTTTTACTGGTCCGGTAAGTATCATATGGACATGAACACCCGTGATAGTCTTGTTACTGACCTCAACGTACTGGCAGACTTCAATCCTATCATTCCGGAAAGCTACCAAGGCACTGAATTCCTGATCCTCGGTAACCTGACACCACAAGTTCAGATGAGCGTTCTCGATCAAATGAAAGAGCGCCCTAAACTGATCGTAATGGATACTATGAACTTCTGGATGGAGGTAGCGCTGGAAGATCTCATGAAAGTGCTGAAAAAAGTAGATGTCCTGATGGTAAACGATAGCGAAGCTCGTCAACTCAGTGGCGAATACTCTCTCGTGAAAGCTGCTCGCAAAATCATGACCATGGGCCCTCGCTACCTGATCATTAAAAAAGGTGAACACGGTGCCCTCCTGTTCCATGAAAATCACGTATTCTTTGCTCCTGCCATGCCGCTGGACGATGTATACGACCCAACCGGCGCTGGCGATACCTTCGCTGGTGGCTTCATCGGATACCTCGCTAAAACGAAAGATATCTCCTTCGAAAATATGAAAACTGCGATCATCGTAGGTTCTGCAATGGCTTCCTTCTCTGTAGAGAAATTTGGTACTGAACGTATCAGAGCGGTATCTAAAGAAGAAATCCATTCCCGCATCGAACAGTTTGTACAACTGGTTAACTTCGATATCGACCTCGTATAGTCGTTAATATATTATAAAAGGAAAGCCCCTCTACTCAGTAGAGGGGCTTTCCTTTTATAGCTAATGTCTATTATTTATAAATTTCATTCAGTACAGCAGCCAGTCGCAAACCACCTTTCAATAACTGTGTATTCAGGTCATTAATGAATACATAATTATAGCGGTAACTCAGCTTTGAATCCGGCTTAGTGTAGCCATAAACTTTATCTGCCAGCACATGCGACTCAAACATCCAGTCGGCGATGCTGCCTGATTGGTAGGATTTTATTTCAGCAGTAGTGGCAATGTCCAGCGCTTTTGTATATTCTGTATAACTAAGCTGCTGGAAATCAATTAACTGCTCGTCCCAAACGCGATGCAGATTAGATGGGTTGTTAAACCATAACAGCGTGATTTTATTGCCACCCTGGTCTTCATCATGACCCACATGCAACGGCTGGTGCATATCTCCCATCATATGAATAAGGAAAGTCATGGCAAATACGTGTTCTTCTTTAGATAAAGTACGATTCTTTAATTGCTTGATCATCGCCTGTGTTTCGGTATACAGGTTTTCGCCAGTAGCGGCTACCAGCTCCTTGTCAAACTCCGCTCTGTCTATGCCTCCAGGAAAATCCAGGTAATGCCAGGTGTTGGTGTGATCATATTTATGTGTGGTGTCGGATTTGATGAAATCCGGCCAATTGGCTACCATGGCCATACTCTGACGACCCAGAATTTCAATTACCGCCTTGCGCGCCTTCGGTGTCAGATGATTGAAGGCAATCTCCGCAACAATACGATGCCCATTGGGCCCCCAGGCGAAGCTGGCAATAGGTAAAAGGAAGCCCGCTAAAAGGGCAAAAATTACTTTCTTTCTCATAATTGTTTCTCCTCGTTGTTCGGCAAAAGTAAAGACCTTTTTAACACTTTTGTCCACCGTTCTTTAGTATTTTTGAGGACTGCTCAATTATTAATCACATTATGCCTTTTAAGATAACAGCTCCATATGCTCCCGCTGGCGACCAGCCGGAAGCTATCAGACAATTGACCGAAGGACTCAACGAAGGTGAACAGTTTCAGACATTGTTAGGGGTAACCGGTTCTGGTAAAACCTTTACCGTTGCTAACGTCATCCAGCAAGTGCAACGCCCTACCTTGGTAC
This sequence comes from Chitinophaga sp. Hz27, assembly GCF_042263525.1. Lineage (NCBI taxonomy): Bacteria > Pseudomonadati > Bacteroidota > Chitinophagia > Chitinophagales > Chitinophagaceae > Chitinophaga > Chitinophaga sp. Hz27. The sequence continues at coordinate 367,252 of NZ_JBHKFJ010000004.1, read as the reverse complement.
TTACGCATAACAAAACCCTCGTAGCCCAACTTTATGGCGAATTACGCCAGTTTTTCCCGGACAATGCCGTGGAATATTTCGTGTCTTATTATGATTATTACCAACCTGAGGCATATATGCCGGTGAGTGATACATATATCGAAAAAGACCTGGCCATTAATGAGGAATTGGATAAACTCCGCCTGAAAGCAACTTCTAATCTTCTCTCCGGAAGAAGAGATATTATCGTAGTAGCTAGTGTTTCCTGTATCTATGGTATGGGTAACCCTACTGATTACGAGAACAGTATTATCAGAATAAAAATAGGACAATCAATCGGCAGAAATACCCTCCTGCATGGATTGGTGAATTCTCTCTATTCCAGAACTACTGGCGATTTTAATCGCGGTAACTTCAGGGTACAAGGAGATACGGTAGATATCAACCTACCATATGTGGACTTTGGTTATAGAATTACCTTCTTTGGAGACGAGATTGAAGAGATTGAAACCATAGATGTACAGAATGGTAAACGTATAACCAGAATGGACGATGCGGCCATCTTCCCGGCAAACCTCTATGTGGCGCCAAAGGAAATGATGCAACAGATCCTCTACGAAATCCAGGACGAACTAAAAGCACAGGTAGAGTATTTCAAAGCGAATGGTAAACTGATCGAAGCACAACGCTTGTCTGAACGTGTAAACTATGATGTGGAAATGATCAGGGAATTAGGCTACTGTAGCGGTATTGAAAACTACTCCCGCTTCCTTGACCGCCGTGATCCAGGAAAACGACCATTCTGTTTACTCGATTATTTCCCTAAAGACTTCTTATTAGTAATAGATGAAAGCCATGTTACAGTACCACAAATTGGTGGAATGTATGGTGGTGACCGTTCTCGTAAACTGAACCTGGTAGAATATGGATTTAGACTGCCTTCAGCGCTGGATAACAGGCCATTGAATTTTTACGAATTCGAAAACCTCCTGAATCAGACCATCTTTGTAAGTGCCACTCCAGGCGAGTATGAGCTGAAAAAGACAGAAGGTATCGTAGTGGAACAGGTTGTACGTCCTACCGGTCTGCTGGAACCTCCTATTGAAATACGCCCGAGTGTAAACCAGGTGGATGATCTGCTGGATGAAATAGATAAGCGTGTTCAGAAAGGCGACAGAGTGCTGGTAACCACCCTGACCAAGCGTATGGCTGAAGAAATGGATAAGTATCTCCAGCGTATAAATGTGAAGTCGAGATATATACACTCAGAGGTAGATACATTAGAGCGAATAGAGATTTTAAGAGATCTGCGTTTGGGTAATATAGATGTATTAGTTGGAGTGAACCTCTTAAGAGAAGGTCTTGACTTACCGGAGGTTTCACTGGTTGCCATATTGGATGCCGATAAAGAAGGCTTTCTCAGAGATGAGCGTTCCCTGACCCAGACGGCAGGTCGTGCGGCACGTAACGTAGATGGCCTCGTGATATTCTATGCAGATAAGATGACTGATAGCATGCAACGTACGATCGATGAAACGAATCGTCGTCGGGAAAAACAGGTAGCCTATAATATAGAACATAACATCACACCAAGAACGGTGCGTAAGAGTAAGGAGCAAATCCTTGGTCAGACTTCTGTGCTGGAAATCAAGAACTTCGACGAGCATTCGCCATATGCAGTTCATGATGAAGTAACGCTTGTGGCAGAAGATGCGATGGAAGTGGCTAAGACCTCTGCGGCGGCGGTGAAAACTATTCCTCAGATGGAAAAGGCTATATCTAAGGTTAAAAAGGATATGGAAAAGGCTGCCCGTGATCTCGATTTCATGGAAGCTGCTCGCCTCCGCGACCAGATGTTTGCCATGGAAAGAGAGTTGCAGGAGATGAAAGCCTAGAAAATGAGGACATTAAGTCAATCATTATCGAAGAACAAGCAAAAAATCGGCTTTCCTCACTTCAAAATATTAAACGTATTGCCTATCTCATATATAGAATTTATTATTATATGAGGTAGGCTATTTCATTTCGCTTTTATTTTTATTAGATATATAATCTATTTATTATTAATTATTTAATATGATGTTTTTAGAAATACAGTAAGACATCTACCCCTTAAAATTAAAAATTGTTAACCTTACACAAAATAATTCGTAATTAATTGATAGTCATTCTGTTAAATTGTTAATCTTCCCTTCTTTTTATTCTCATATCCTGAAAAATAATAATTAATATTATAATTAATTTATATGTGATTAGTTTCAGGGCAAATATTTGCCACATTATTCAAAATAATCTATTTTTTGGCCCTTCTATTTGACGTTTTAAATTTCGAATCTACTTTTATTTAAGAAATTTAAAATTCAAGTGCTATGAAGAAAAACTCATTCCAAGACTATCTACCCTTCATTTTTTTGACGGTAGTTGCAATTATTGGGATTTTTATTCCCTCAGTCCCCGCTTTTGCCGATACCAGCAAGTATAATTTCGCGGACATTGCCTGGATCCTGGTAGCCGCTTCTCTGGTATTTTTAATGACCCCCGGCCTCTCCTTCTTTTATGGTGGTATGGTTAACCGAAAGAATGTGATCTCCACGATGATGCAAAGCTTCATTGCAACAGGTCTAATTAGTGTATTATGGGTAGTAGTAGGTTTTAGTCTGGCATTTGGTAAATCTATTCATGGCCTCATCGGAGATCCTACTAGCTTCTTTATGTTTAGAAACGTAGAGAGCAGCGCTCCATGGAGTTTAGCCCCCACCATCCCCATGTTATTATTTGCACTCTTTCAGATGAAATTTGCCATCATCACCCCTGCCCTGGTAGTAGGTGCGGTAGCTGAAAGAATTCGCTTCACTTCATATGTATTATTTATGGTGCTTTTCAGTTTACTGGTATATGCACCAATTGCGCACTGGACCTGGCATCCGGATGGTATCTTATTTAAGTTGGGTGTGCTCGACTTCGCGGGTGGAACAGTAGTGCATATTTCTGCTGGTTGCGCAGCGTTGGCTGGTGCCCTGGTACTGAAACGCAGAAAAGACCATATTGAAAAGAAAGAACTGCAACCTGCAAATATTCCATTCGTACTGTTAGGTACTGGTCTGCTTTGGTTTGGCTGGTTTGGTTTCAACGCTGGTTCTGCACTGGCTGCAAATGGCCTTGCTGCTTCAGCTTTCGCAACTACGAATACCGCTACAGCAGCTGCTGGTTTATCATGGGTATTTTTTGATGTGGTAAGAGGTCGTAAGCCATCTGCACTTGGTTTCTGTATCGGTGCCGTTGTGGGCCTGGTGGCTATTACGCCTGCTGCTGGTTTTGTTGCAATACCACAATCTATCTTCATTGGTTTCGCTGCCGCTATCGTATCCAATATGATGGTTCACTGGAAATCTAAAACTACGATCGATGATACACTGGACGTATTCCCTTGTCATGGCGTAGGTGGTATGGTAGGTATGTTACTCACTGGTATTTTCGCTACTAAAACTGTAAACGAAGCTGGAAACAATGGCTGGTTTTATGGCAACTTCGAACTGTTCAAGAACCAGGTGCTGGGACTCTTACTGGTAGTCACTTATAGCTTTGTGGTTTCTTATGGACTGTTTAAGTTGATCAACATGATTCACCCGCTGCGCGTTTCTGATGACGAAGAAGCATTAGGCCTGGATACTACACAGCACAATGAAAGTTATCATCCGGCTTTAATGACTGTTAACGACGATGGTGATTTGAAAGAAGAAACAGAACTGATACACTCTTGAAGCGTATCAACTGTTAACATAGCAAGTGAAATTAAGTTCTTTGATCTGGATATTTATCAACTGTATTAATATAATCGCGTATATGCGATAACGTTAGAATGATCTGGAATGGATAATCAGCGCAGGAAGCCTTCACGGTGGAACTGCTATGAAAGCTTCGTTGGTTATCCATTCCTTCTATGCACTTTGCACGCCGCTATTTTGAAATTGACCTGTATTAAGTACTTATAAGCATATAGTGCACGCACACCCCAAAACAACGCAGAAAAGGCAGCATTTACATCTTACCATTTTATCAACCAAATCATAAGTAAATGAAACGACTGCTTACCACCTTATTTGCGTCAGGCACGCTATTGTCTGCCACCGCCCAAACATCTACAGATACCACATCTGTACCGGCATTTAAATTATCTGGTTCTGCTGATGTTTACTATAAGTATAACCTGAACGGTAATTACACAGATAATAAAACGAGTTTTACTAACTCTCACAATTCTTTTGAACTGGGAATGGTTTCGTTGAAGGTGGAGCATGGATTTAAAAAGGGAAGCATTGTTGCTGACCTTGGATTTGGAAAACGTGCGGGCGAATTTTCCTATAATGATGTGCCTGGTTCTTCGAATGGCTTGTCTATGGCTATAAAGCAATTATATGTTTCATACCAGTTAACCGATAAAATTAAGTTAAGTCTTGGTAGTTATGCAACCCACGTAGGCTATGAATTGGTGGATGCATATTCAAACAGAAACTACAGCATGAGCTATATGTTTAGCTATGGGCCATTTTTTAATACTGGTCTGAAAGCTGATATCGCGCTGTCGTCTTCTTTAAGTGCAATGGTAGGTGTTTTCAATCCTACGGATCTGAAATCCGTTTCGCAGAATAGCCATAAGTATGTTGGTGCGCAGCTTGGATTCACGCCAAGTGGAACACCGTTGAAATTATACCTGAATTATCTGGAAGGAAAAGATACCAGTGGTATTCAAAATCACCAGGTAGACTTTGTAGCTACTTATCAGTTTTCAACCATTTTTGGGCTGGGGTATAATGGTACTTATAGCACGTACCTGAATAGCCGCCTAAAGGGAGAAGCGGATAAAAACGCTAAATGGTGGGGTTCTGCATTATATGTAAACCTGGATTTTACTAATAAGTTTGGGCTTACATTGAGAGGAGAATATTTCTCCGATAAAGATGGCTTGAAAGTATTTACTACAACACCTACTGGGGGGAATGTAGTGGCAGGCACATTATCATTTAACTATAAGGTAGGAAACCTTACTTTAATACCTGAATTCAGATTGGATAAGTCTTCTGTAGATTTATTCACCAAATCGGATGGCGTTCCGACAACAACAACTGCTAACGTATTATTTGCTGCGACTTATCATTTTTGATATTACTGCAAGGTAGACCAACATCATTTTTCTGTCTTTTGAGATTACCCTGTAGGCGTTCCGGCGCCTGCAGGGATATTTTGTATTTGATAGGCTGTTGTTTAACAGCTGATTTAAACCATTTTTATTAACAATTATTATCTTGCTGAAAATTTATTCCAAACGATGTTACAGTCTTCCACGTTAAAGTTTTTGCGAGCATTAAAACAGCATAATAACAAGCCCTGGTTCGACGAACACCGGGATGAATACATGGCCGCGAAAGCTGATTTTGAAACGTTAGTTCAACAGATTATTGACGGACTACAAAAACAAGATCCTTCAATGGCGGGCCTTCAGGTGAAGGACTGTGTGTTCAGGATCTATAAGGATGTCCGGTTTTCCAAGGACAAGACCCCTTATAAAGAAAACATGGCGGCGTCTTTCCAGCTTGGTGGAAAGAAATCTACTTTAGCAGGTTATTATTTCCACCTGGAACCAGGAGGAAATAGTATGGCAGGCGGCGGCTTATGGATGCCTCCCGCTCCTGAACTAAAAAAGGTAAGACAGGAAATAGATTATAATTTCGAAGAATTCGAAAGCATCATTTCCAATAAAGAATTCATAAAGCAATTCGGGAAAATTGAGGGCGAATCTCTCAAAACAGCCCCCCAGGGTTATCTGCCAGATAATCCTGCGATTGCATATCTCCGTTTAAAAAGCCTGGTAGTATCTCGTCCTATGACAGACGAGTCTGTGGTACAGCCTGCAATGCTTAGGGATATGCTAAAAACATTCTCCGTTATGCAACCTCTGCTGCAATTCATTAATCGTGCAATGGACTAAGTTGCAGCCGGCTTATTAGTGCTGTCTTGATATGCTAAAAATCTCCGGTCCACAGTCTGTGAATCACGATGATCAGCAGTAGCAAGAATATAGGAATACAGACAAGACCGAACACAATGAGGAATAGCCAGCCTAGCTTCTCTTTTGCTTTATCGTCAGGTCCAAATCCCATGCAATACTAATAAGCCGGTTAAAATTAGTTTTTGTGAATCAGGAATTCGAACGGACGCGCTTTTCTGTTTTTGAGGAGATTCTCTTTGTCAGAACGGGTGTGTGCGAATTTCTGATTGTAGACATTGGCGACTTCAATAATTGGAATAATCCCGTCCAGAGTATCCTGCTGATCAACAATATTCATGATCCTGGATACCTGTGAGGAAAAGTTCGTACTCCACTCCTCTGTAAACTTGTGCATCAACAAAAGCTCGCGATTGGTGTTGGTTTTCATAGGACTTAAGGGTGTTTTCAGATTAGACAATAGCGAAAATTAAAATGCTCTTTCTCTAAAATCGGACTACTCTAAAATTTAGTTAGCTGGCATAGGATTATTAGTACCAAAATTCAATTTTATCCTTCAGAAATCAATACTACTTCCGTGTAATTTTTATTAACAATATTAATTTCTCAAACTATATGAATAAAAAAAAGCAAGTGGTAATCCACTTGCTTTTAATGTTTTATAAATATAATCTCGTATAGTCGTGTCAGATATCACTGTGTCGCATAAACGATTTGGGCGGTATGCCTAACACAACAGTATGATTATAACCAGTTTTTAGCCATTAAGTACTCAGCGATCTGCACGGCATTGGTAGCAGCGCCTTTACGCAGGTTATCCGCTACTATCCACATGTTCACAGTTTTAGGCTGGGTTTCGTCTCTACGGATACGACCTACAAAAACTTCATCTTTGTCGTGCGCATCTTTAGGCATTGGATATTCCGCTTTGGCAGGATTGTCTACTACTATCACGCCAGGAGTTGCTGCGAGTACAGTACGGATATCACCCAATTCGTATTCCTTATCAAATTCGATGTTAACCGCTTCACTGTGACCACCCATTACTGGGATACGTACAGTCGTTGCCGTTACCAGGATATGATCATCACCCATGATTTTTTTGGTTTCATTCACCATCTTCATTTCCTCTTTGGTGTAACCATTATCTGTGAATACATCAATCTGAGGAATTACGTTCAGGTCAATAGGATAAGCATACGCCATATCACCCTGAATACCCTGTCTTTCGTTCATCAGCTGAGTAACCGCTTTAACGCCGGTACCAGTTACTGACTGATAGGTAGAAACCACCACTCTTTTAATGTGATATTTTTCGTGTAATGGTTTTAACACCATTACCATCTGAATAGTAGAGCAGTTAGGGTTAGCAATGATTTTATCTTCAGGAGTCAAAGCATCACCATTAACTTCAGGAACTACCAATTTTTTGGTTGCGTCCATTCTCCATGCGCTGGAGTTATCGATAACAGTAATACCTGCTGCTGCGAATTTAGGAGCCCATTCCAAAGAAGTGCTACCGCCTGCAGAGAAGATTGCTACGTTTGGTTTCATGGCAATTGCCGTATCTGCACTAACCACCTTATAGCCCTTGCCCTTAAATGTTACTTCCTTACCTACTGACCTCTCAGAAGCCACTGGAATCAATTCTGTGACAGGAAAATTCCTTTCTGTCAAAACTTGTAACATTTTTGAGCCTACCAATCCGGTAGCTCCTACTACGGCAACTTTCATTGTGTTTGTAAATTTTAAATTTTTAGAAGTTCAAAATTAATATATACTCGCCTCTTTTCATAATATCTAAATTTTTTTGCGCTCTGTTAACATGTAATTAAGGAAGGCCGCCAAAATTTAGCATAGCTTCACGTATACCAATTATTTTTGTTATGTTGATGCCCATTGTTTGTTTAGTAGCCACCAGTGTGGCTTGTAACCCAGTTGATACAATTCGGCCTTCGGCCAATGATGTCATTATCCAGGAAATTATGGCCAAGCCAACCCCTTCCAGAGCATTGCCGCCATTTGAATACCTGGAGCTTTTTAACCGGTCCCACGAAATTATAACCCTTAAGAGCTGTATTATAGCAGTCAATAAACGGGATATCATTTTACCAGATGTCGCCTTGCCACCGGCACAGCTCCTACTGGTTTGTCCCGCTGCAGCAAAAGATAGCTTCCAGGCCCCGCTGGTACTGGGAATAGATAAGTGGCCCGCTATCCCAGATGACACAGGCACTATCGTTTTCTATAACCAGCAACGTAATATTATCCATGCCGTGAGTTATAATAAATCCTGGTATGGCAGTACCGATTATAGTAAAGGTGGTTATAGTTTGGAGATGATTGATGCGACAGTGCCCTGCATTGATAAGCCCAACTGGATGGCAGGTGCCGCTAGTGCGGGCGGCACGCCCGGCCTGCCGAATGCCGCCGCCAGAAAACTGGAAAATATTTCCGGGCCTGTCCTGTACTACATAGCAGCAGCGGATTCCAGTCACATACAACTCTACTTCTCCCAAACCTTAGATAGTATGGCAGCTGCTTCACCGGAACGATATCTCATAGAACAACCTGCCTTAGGACTTGCCCGGCCATTGAAAGTGGAAATACAGGCGCCTCTTTTCAATGCAGCACTGCTTACCTGTAATCCCCCACTAAAACCTGGTCTGGAATACAATATCACCGTCAATGGTTTAGATAATTGCCTGGGCCTTAGGGGAACAAAGGTGGTCCAATCTTTCCAATTGCCAGACCCAATTAAACCTGGACAGATATTTTTTAGTGAGATATTATTTGATCCTGGTGGCAGTACGCCAGGGTTTATAGAGATTTATAATAACGGCACTCATGCCGTTAATTTACAATCCCTGAAAATCCAGAATATTCGCGGGGATGGGCGGACTGATATACCTAAGCTGCTCAGCACCAACGGAAGATTGCTGATGCCAGGCCGTTGTATCGCTTTTACTGCTGATGCGTTGCAACTTTGCAACCGCTATAACTGCAAGGAACCAGGAGCTATCCAGGAATTAAATATGCCGCTGACCTATGTGGGTGGTGGCGGATTAAGGCTATTGACCGCTGATAGTACAATGTTAGAGGAGATTTGGTACAATGGTGACTGGCAGTTCTCTCTGTTTTCCAATAGCAAGGGCATCTCACTGGAGCGAATTAGTTTTGAGCGCCCGGCCGCCAATGCGGATAACTGGCAGTCATCCACTGCAGCTACTGGCTATGCCAGCCCAGGATGGATGAACCAAGTGAGTCCGGACAGCACCGAAACAGTGGAAGTTACTTGCAGTACCCCTGTTTTTACCCCAGGAAATACAGATAATTTGCAGCTGGCAAAATGCAGATATATGCTGGGGAATCAGCTGTGGGTGGCGAATGTAATAGTGTATGATGTAACAGGTAGGCCTATACGATCTATAGCCAGGAATTTACCCCTATCAGGAACTGGTTTTTTCACATGGGATGGATATGATGAAAAAAAAGTACTTTTGCCGGCAGGTGTTTATATATTTTTTATCGAAATATTTAACCCCCAAGGCCGCATCAGACGCTGGAAACAGCCTGTCGTGCTGGCACGAAAGTTGAATTGAACCAGCCTCCTGACACCGGCGACTCTTATAGGTCAATTTGTCAGCGGGCAATCTATTATAATTATTTATATTTGCGCTTCCTAAAAATTTGAACATGCAGTACAGAGAAATTGTTGCAGTAACCGGATTGGGCGGTTTGTTTCAGTTAGTTGCCAGTAAACAAGATGGCGCCATCGTTAGGTCACTGGAAGATAAGAGCACAAGGTTTGTGTCTTCCCGCGTGCATAATTTTACTCCACTGGAAAGTATTGAAGTTTTTACCACTGGCGAAAACGTAAACCTGGCAGAAGTTTTCAAAGCCATGGACGAAAAAGCTGCAGCTTTTCCTCCACTGGATGCTAAAGCTGATAACAATACAATTAAAGCCTATTTCAAAAGCGTTTACCCTGAATTCGACGAAGAAAGAGTATACGTAAGTGATATGAAGAAAATGGTTAAATGGTTTGCTATCCTCAAATCAAATGACCTGCTGAAATTTGAAGAAATTCTGGCTAACGGTGATGGAGAAGAAGATGCTGTAGAAGAAGTAGCAGCTCCTGCTCCTGAGAAAAAAGCTAAAAAGGCTGCTGAAGCTCCTGCCGAAGCAACTGAAGCGGAAGAAAAACCTAAAAAACCTCGCGCTAAAAAAGCGACGAAGGAAGAAGGTGATGAAGCTTCTGCTGAAGAAAAACCTAAAAAAGCTAAAGCTGCCCCTAAAAAAGAAGAAGCTGCTGAAGGTGAAGAGCCTAAAAAAGCCGCTAAACCTCGTAAAAAGAAATCTGAAGAATAATCTTCCAGATTTTAACATAACTATTATTCCAGGCAACCTAAGGGATGCCTGGAATTTTTTATTTTAGTAAGATGAAGAATTTAACCGCAGATATAAAGAAACTTCCCCGTCACTATCTCCCTGAAGATTTTTCCGTGACCACCTGGGATGCTTTGCAGCCTTACTTCGAAAAGCTGCAGGAACGTCAGATCAATAACGTAAATGACCTGGAACAATGGCTCAAAGACATCAGCGAACTCGAAGCTGTTATCAGCGAAGATGCTTGCTGGCGCCAGATAAGAATGACCTGCGATACCACCGATAAATCGCTAGAAGACGCCTTCGCATACTTCTGCATGGAAATTCAGCCTAAACTCCAGCCTTACGCTGATGCACTCAACAAAAAATTCCTGGACAACCCCTTTGTAAAAGACCTGGACCAGGACCTTTATAAAACATATATCCGTAATACCCGGAAACAGATCAAACTGTTTAGGGAAGAAAATATTCCGCTCTCTGCTGAACTCAGTGTAATGGCGCAGCAATACGGCGCTATCTCCGGAAAACAAACTGTTAATATTAACGGTCAGGAATATACGCTGCAACAAGCTGCGAAATTCCTGCAAGGAAGCGACAGAGCCTTAAGAGAAGAAGTTTTCATGAAAACAGGCAACCGCCGCCTGGAAGACCGCGAAGCACTGGATAATCTCTACTCCAGCCTGATCGCCAAACGTAACCAGGTAGCACTCAATGCCGGCTTTGAAAACTTCCGTGATTATAAATTCGAAGAACTGGGTAGATTCGATTATACCAAAGAAGATTGCTTCCAGTTTCACGAAGCTGTGAAAACGCACATCGTACCCTTGGTAAAAGAAGTCCTCGATGAACAACGTCAAAAACTGGAACTGGATACCCTGCGTCCTTGGGATGGAGAGGCCGAACCTGCTGGCATCACACCGCTTGAACCTTTTCATACTGGTGAAGAACTTGTAGATAAAGCCATCAAAACATTTGATGAGCTGGGACCTTTCTTCGGTAACTGCCTCCGCGTAATGAAACAAATGAAGCGCCTGGACCTCGAAAGCCGTAAAGGAAAAGCCCCCGGAGGTTATAACTGTCCACTCGCAGAAACTGGTGTGCCATTTATCTTTATGAACGCTGCCGGCCAGATGAAAGATCTGACTACCATGGTACATGAAGGCGGCCACGCAGTACACTCCTTCCTCAGCCATCACCTGGCATTAAGCTCCTTCAAAGAATATCCAATGGAAATCGCTGAAGTAGCTAGTATGAGTATGGAACTCTTCACAATGGACCATTGGCATATCTTCTTTGATGATGAAGAACAACTGCGCCGCGCAAAACGCCAACAGCTGGAACGCTCTATTACCATCTTCCCATGGATAGCCATCATCGATAAATTCCAACACTGGATATACGAACATCCAAACCATACCGCTGCCGAACGCACTGCTAAATGGAACGAAATCCAGGAAGAATTCTCTCCGGGCGTTGTTGACTGGTCTGGCCTGGATGATATTAAGTCTATCGCATGGCAACGTCAGCTGCACCTGTTTGAAGTGCCATTCTATTATATCGAATATGGTATTGCACAGTTAGGCGCTATCGCTATGTGGAAACAGTATAAGGAAAATCCACAACAAGCATTAGATAACTACGTTAATGCGCTAAGTCTGGGTAACACCAAAACTTTACCAGAACTCTATAACGCAGCAGGAATCAAGTTTGACTTCTCCCCTGCATATGTAAAAGAACTGGTAGATTTTGTAAAAGTGGAAATGGACAAAATCGGATAACCGATCAATTAAATTGCTGGGGATTTCCTCCAGATATAACCTATAAAAAAAGCCACGGATAAAACATACTGTCTTATCCGTGGCTTAGTTATTTTATTAGTAAAATTATCTACTTACAAGATTTACACACCCCGCTCACTACAACCTCTACATTACGTGCTGCAAAGCCTTTTGGCAATTGGATATCAGGTACGTTCGTTTCATCCAAACATATGGTATTGCCACATGCTTCACAACGGAAATGCACGTGATGATCATGATGATGATGTTCTGTACATTCCGATTTACAAACGGCATAACGTACAGACGTATCCGTAGTAGGAATTTTATGTATGATTCCTTTATCAAGGAATGTTTGAAGGGTACGATAAACAGTTACTCTGTCGAATGATTTACCGGCAAGCTTTTCAAAATCGCTATGTTCAAGCGCGCCATCACTCTTCATAAACAGTTCCAGGATTTTTGTTCTGGTATCTGTCACGCTAAGCTTGCTATCCTTCAGTAAGGCGGAGATTCTTTCTGCTATTTGTTGTTTGTTGCCCATAATCAAAAACTATTCTTTCATTAACCTGTCTATATCGGCAATCAGTTTATAAACGTCTTTATCTTTGGTTCCTTCGTATAAACCACGAATCTGACCAGTTTTGTCTACCAATGCAAACCATTGTGTGTGCACAAAATCTTCATCGCCACTCGGCGTACCATCATCTACCAGGTATCCCTGACGCGCCAATCTGTATAAATCTACCTTATTGCCAGTGAGGAACCACCAGTTTTTGCTGTTGGCGCCATGTTTTGCAGCATACTCTTTCAATACAGGAACACTATCATGTTCAGGATCAACGGTATGCGACAAAATCAGAAAATTTGGATTGTCTTTATATTCAGCATATATTTTTTCCATGTTGGCATTCATCTTCGGACAAATACCGGTACAGGTAGTAAAGAAGTATTCCGCAACATAGGTTTTGCCTTTAACATCTGCCTGTGTACGGGTATTGCCCTCCTGATCTGTGAATGAAAACCCTGGTACAGTATGTCCAGGCGCTCCTATTACTGGCAGTTTTTCCACGCCCAGGAATGTTCCTCTTTCTCCTTTGATTACATATCCTGCATATCCCAGAAATGCCACACTCAGCACTGCAAAGAATATTAATAAACCTTTTGCTTTACTTGACATAAGTTGTTTCCTCTAAATATTTTGAACGATATACAAAGGTAGCATATACTAAAGATACGCCCCAGAATTAGCGTTTGTTTTCATTTTTGTTACTATTTATCAATTAAATACAATTATTAAAAATATTTATGTTTTGATAGAAGATCATTTTAGCTAAAAACTTTTAAAAATTAATTGCAACATTGTTGCAAAATTACATAGTTTTGTCCGGCTGAAATAATAAAAGATGAGAGAACGACTGTTTGCAAGATTGAACCTGGATGCGCTGGGTATAGGCGCGTCGCTTTTATGTGCCGTGCATTGTGCCCTGCTCCCGCTGTTCATCACTGCCATCCCCCTGCTGGGAATATCATTGACAGGCCACGGGTGGATGGAGTACGTAATGTTGTCGTTCTCTTTTCTTGTTGGAAGTTTTGCCTTGGGCAGAGGGTACTATTTCCGACACAGAAAGTCACAGCCGTTGTTGTTGTTTATCCTGGGTTTCATTTGCCTGGTTGCAGGACATTTCCTGCACTGGGCAGCGGCCTGGGAAGCCACTGTCATTACTATCGGCGCTAGCGCCATCGTGATCGCTCATGTAATGAACATCCGCCACAACAGAACTTGTGCCACCCACAAACATGCTTCCTCCGTGAATTAAAAGAACCTACATATGAAAAAGTTACCAGTAACGGTGCTGAGTGGATTTCTCGGCGCAGGGAAAACCACTGTCCTGAATCACGTACTGCATAACCGCGAAAATATTCGTGTAGCCGTTATCGTGAATGATATGAGCGAAGTAAACATAGATGCACAACTCGTCAGAAATGAACAAGTATTGCATAAAACAGAAGAAAAGCTGGTAGAGCTCAGCAATGGCTGCATTTGCTGTACACTAAGAGAAGACCTGCTCATAGAAGTAGAAAAGCTAGCTGCTGAAAATAGGTTTGATTACCTGTTAATTGAATCCACTGGTATTTCAGAACCAATACCTGTTGCACAAACTTTTTGTTATGTAGATGAAGAAAATAATATCGATCTATCCGCTATTAGCAAACTAGATACCATGGTAACAGTGGTAGATGCTTTTAATTTCTTTAAAGACTTTAATAGCGCTGAAAGACTCCATGATAGAGCCTTGACAGAAGATGATGCAGATCATCGTACCATCGTAAATCTACTTACTGATCAAGTAGAATTTGCGGATGTAATCATCTTAAATAAATGTGATTTGGTAGATGATGAACAGTTAGGACTGCTAAAAAATCTTATTCAGCGATTGAATAACCGCGCCACAATAGTAGAATCTGTTTTTGGTAAAATTCCACTGCGTGAAATTTTGAATACAGGAAAGTTCGATTTCGACTCGACATCCCAAAGTGCCGGCTGGCAAGCCGAATTAGAGCAGGAGCATATTCCTGAAACGATGGAGTATGGCATCTCTTCTTTCGTTTTCAGAAGCAGGAAGCCATTTCATCCCGAAAGATTCTGGCACTACATCCATGAGCAATGGCCCGGAAATATTATCAGAAGCAAAGGCTTGTTCTGGCTGGCATCCCGGCCACAAGTTGCTGTAAACTGGAGCCAGGCAGGTGGTTCTGTCAGAGCTGAAAAAGCAGGTTACTGGTGGTGCGCCATACCCCGGCACCGCTGGCAAGTTGATGATGAAACATTACAAATGATCAATGATCGATGGGACGAACACTTCGCCGATAGATACAACGAACTCGTTATAATTGGTCAATTTCTGGATCAGCCGTTAATCGAAAAATCCTTGGAAAGCTGCCTCTGTACAGCAACTGAGGTACTGTCCTATTTACAGGGTAAATACTTTAAAGACCCTTTTTTGATCGATTGATTTAGATTAATCTAAAAAATAATTAAAGTAGATTTAAATCAATCAATATAGATTTGTAAAAAATTAGCTTCGGAAGTCTAAAAATTTGTTACTATCCATTACCCTGTTTTAAAAAGCAATATGATCTGAAGATGAAGAAATTTTTTACTGTACTGTTTATACAAATATTTGCCTTGTCTGCCTATAGCCAGCAAATACAACTGAAAGGAAAAATAATTTCCAATGGAAAACCCTTACAATTTGCAACTGTATCCATACCGGCGCTGCACATAGGTGCCGTTACCGATGCATCCGGTATGTTTACTTTTGCGATAAAGCCAGGTGATTATACATTTAATATTTCCATGGTAGGATACCAGACCAAATCGATGAAATACACCGTGAAAGCAAGTATCCACACTATGCCAGACATCTCCCTGGAAGAAGATCCTTCGAAACTGAATGAAGTGGTAGTTACTGGTGTATCACACAGCACCATAGCCAGAAAAAATCCTGTGCCCATTGCTATTCTGGGGAAAAAAGAAATGAATCAGCAGGTAAATGGCAATCTGATAGACGCGATTGTTAAAGGCGTCCCTGGCATAAGCGCTGTCACCACCGGCCCTAATATTTCCAAGCCCTTTATACGTGGGCTAGGATACAACCGTGTACTAACCTTGTATGATGGCCTTCGACAAGAAGGCCAACAGTGGGGAGATGAACATGGTATCGAAATTGATCAGTATGGCGTTGCCCGTGCAGAAGTAGTGAAAGGTCCTGCAAGTCTTACCTATGGCTCTGATGCACTGGCTGGCGTTATCAATATTATTCCAGATATTCCAACTCCTCCACCAGGGAAACTCAGTGGTAATTTCACTACTGAATATCAAACCAACAATGGAATGATTGGAAATTCCCTGGGGCTTGCTTACCAGAAGAATGACTGGAAATTTGCATTGAGAGGGAGTTTACGTGCTGCGCATAATTATAAGAATAACGTAGACGGCTACGTGTATGGAACTGCATTCAGGGAATATAATATTTCCGCATTGGCGCATACAGATAAGAAATGGGGGTATACACATTGGGGGCTTACACTGTACGATAATATGCAGGAAATCCCTGATGGTAGCCGAGATTCGCTGACGAGGAAATTCACCCGGCAGGTGGCTGAAGGTGAAGAGGATGATATCCGCAATCGCCCGATTGTGCCTGATGATCAGTTGAAAACTTATCGATTAAACCCTTTGCACCAGCATATTCAGCATTACCGGGCTTATAACAAAAGTATGTTCAGGCTGGGAAAAGGCGAACTCTCTACTACACTTGGTTTTCAGCAAAGCATCAGAAGAGAATATAATCATCCGGTATATCCATCACAGGCAGGGCTATACGTAGTTTTGAATACACTCAACTACGATTTACGTTATATCATGCCGGCTGTAGCTGGATTTGAAACAGCAGTTGGTATTAATGGCATGTACCAAACTAATAGAAGTAAGGCTGCTACAGACTTTCCCATTCCGGATTATGAACTGTTCGACATTGGAGGATTCTTCTTCGCACGTCGGTCTGTTGGTAAACTAGATATTTCCGGCGGCTTACGTTATGACCATAGAAATATTCACTGGAGTGACTTTTATGTAGATACAGATAAATCTACAGGTTTTAATTATCATACAAAAGATACTGCTGACGCTTCTTTACAGTTTCCAACCTTCACACACACTTATACAGGTGTTTCTGGAAGTTTGGGGATCACCTGGAATATTAGTCAGCGTATATTGGTAAAAGGAAATATAGCAAGAGGTTACCGCGCACCAAATATCACGGAAATTGGCTCTAATGGCCTGGATCCGGGCGCTCATATTGTTTATTTGGGCAACAGGTCATTTAAACCGGAGTTTAGTTTACAGGAAGATATTGGATTGCTTGCTTACTTACCTGATATGGATATAAGCGTAGAGTTGTTCAACAATAACATTCAAAATTATATCTATCAGGCACGACTATACGATATTAATAACGATCCTGTTATAATTGTTCCTGGGAATACAACATATAGCTATCAACAATCCAAAGCAAGACTATATGGCGCCGAGTTAGCTATAAACTTACATCCACGAAGGTGGTCATGGTTTAGCTGGAATAACAGTGTCGCCTATACGGAGGGGTTGAATAGAAATCAAACACTGCGTGATAAATATGGACAGGAAGCAAAGTATCTTCCGTTTATACCGCCTATGCATATACGATCAGATGTAAAGCTTACAGCAGCGAAGCCATGGGGATGGATTAGCGGAGCTTATGTAAGAGCGGGTGTGGATATATTTGCTGCACAGTCCAGGTTTTATGGCGTCGATGATACGGAAACCTATACGCCAGGCTATACACTTGTGAATATGGGAGTTGGGGCAAGTATTATAAATAAGCAGAAAAAGCCGGTGGCAGAATTATTCCTGCAAGCAGAAAATTTGTTTGATGTAGCTTATCAGGCAAATATGAACCGACTGAAATATTTTGAATATTATAGTTCCTCACCCAGTGGGCGCTATGGCATTTATAATATGGGAAGAAATATTAGTATGAAAATGATTATTCCTTTTTAGGAGCGAGGTTGAGGCCAATCTTAATACCGAGTTGAATGCTCGGAAGAACGCTTACAAGACGACCGTCGCTGGTATTTACCGTATTATTATCACCTGCGTGGAAAGTAGTGGTTTGATATACTTTACCACGCAGGCCTAACCCTACGTATGGATCGAGTACAACCTTATCCTTATTGACTTGCCTGCCCAGAAGTATCTGAATGCCATATACATCCTTCGTCCCTTGGTTCGTATAGCCGGTGTTGTTAATGGTCACATCTTCGTTAGGATAGAATACTTTTTTAAAAAAAAGCATTGGCTCGAAGTAGGTGCCTGCTGCTCTTGAAGGTGAGAGGTCTCGTGAAAAAAGGTATAACCGCACGCCTGCGCGAAATCCTAACCCTCTCCCATTTACGAATTGTTCAGTGCTGATGTCTGGTTTCTTTTGTCCAAAGTCAATTTTCTTTGTCAGCACATAATCCGGATAATCTGTATAGATACCGCTGATACCTAGTTCCAGGCTTACTTTAGCTGAAAGTTCCTGTTCCAGGTAAATGTCCAGCTCATTAATAAGCGTGGTGGGATTCACCTTGATGTAGGTATTTCTATGGAAAGATTTACTGTCCTGGGCATGAACAACAACGATGCAGGATAGTAACAGCCAGGAAGATAGTAGTATCTTTTTCATACAGTTGAAGGGTTAGGTTGGAAGGCCGACGGGCAGGATTATTTTTTCAATAATCGTTCCACAATTACCGGGAACCATTGGTGTTCCAGTACCTGCACTTTTTTTGCCAGCGTTTCCGGAGTATCTTCTGAAGTGATGACACAACGTTCCTGTAGGATTGGTGCACCATCATCATATTTCTCATTGACGAAGTGAATGGTGATACCGCTTTCTTTTTCACCTGCGGCGATCACGGCTTCATGAACAAAATGTCCGTACATGCCTTTTCCGCCATATTTAGGAAGAAGGGCAGGGTGTATGTTGATAATTTTATCTGGAAATGCCTGCACCAGGTTAGCTGGGATTTTCCAGAGGAATCCTGCCAGCACGATGAGGTCTATATTTTTTTCCTGTAACAGTTTCACGTAGGTATCGCCGCGGAAGAATGGTTCTTTTTCGATCAGGACAGCGGGGATGCCTTCTTTTTCAGCAATCTGTAAAACACCGGCGCCTGGTTTGTTACAAACGATCAGCGTAACTTTTCCGTCCTGTGAATCCCTGAGGTGATCGATGATCTTCTGTGCATTGCTACCTGCTCCTGAGGCAAATATTGCGATATTTTTCAATGTTGCTGGATTTGAATCAGCTGCAAAAGTAGCATATATCCGGGAGAAGACCTGCTGTAATCAGGTAATCCAGTACGTCTCCTCCCTGGCAAGATAGCTACCTATTTAATAAACTGTCCACAACCGGAATAAGTTTTGTCACCAATTGTTAATTGTACGGTATTAGGTCTCATGAACCCACTCATATCATCCGCACAGGAGGTACTCCTTATATTAATAGTGATCTGGGATGTTTTATAGATTTTCAGTGTATCCGTGAAGGTGGCCGGGCCGGGTAATGGTATATAGACGCTATCGCCGTTGGCGGTTTTGAATCGGATATTCTTTTTGTCAAGCTCCAATGACCAGAAAGGCTCGTTGCCGGAGGCGTAGAAATTCACGCCACTGCTTTTCTTCTCAGCCAGGAGGGTTCTCATGTCTCCTCCTTCCACAGGTTTCAGTTCATAGTTACTAGCCAGGACCCCTTCAATACGTTTGCCTGCTTTGTCAAGGAGAATGAGTTTTCCTGCTGATGCAAGGAAGGAGGTGCTGTCATTTTTTTGTTCCAGCATGGCGATAGAGTCGTTAACGGCCTTCCAGGTGCCTGTTTCGACAGTTGCCATATTTTGACCTCGTCCCTGGTATGACCTTAATTCGCTATAGGTGTGATCATCGTATAGGGATATCTGGTAGTCCATGCCTGGACAATCCGCGCAGGGTAAGGTTCCTTGGTAGGTGCCGGTGAGATGGGTTACGGGAGATTTCCCTGTACTATCAGTTGCTTCTTTTTGTTTTTCCTGCGTGCTTGGATTGTTGCAAGCAGCCATAGTGGCTACGAATACGGCGAATAGAAGGATTTTATGCATGGATAATTTTTTACGGGTGTTAATGAACATTATGAGAAGGTGGCAGGTTATTAAGGTAAATTTAAGGTACTCGAACCAATTAAAGTGGCGTAAAGCACAATATTATTATATGGTAATGTGAGGTTTTACGCAGTTGGTGTGGATATAGGGATGCCTTATGAAATTTCAAACTGCATATAATATAATTATATCCTCAGGCAGGCGTAGTCCATATTATATATATAGGCGTTGGCGTTTTTGCTGGAAAATTTTCCTTCTTCAAATAGGTAATATCAGGCTGGATGTATGTTAGAAGACTGTAGACAAGGCCAGTAGTAAGACTATATACCAGTAGAATGCTCGGAAAGTAGTAAATAGTTGGCATTTTTTACGGCAATAAATTTTTTTATTTGTTGGTAAATTGTCAACATTCTGTCTTATTTTTGCTCGCACTTTTAAGAAACTTTAGGTCAAATCTAAACTATATAGGCTGTGTATCGTCGTGTTTCCATTCTTTTGCGCAAGCATTTTGTGAGTGTGCTTATTCTATGCGCTAGTATAGTAATTCCGTTTTCATCCGTTAAAGCAGCGGATCCAAACAATGGTAAAGCATTATTCCAACAGAATTGCGCCTCATGTCACAATGTCCACAAGCGCGTAACAGGGCCTGCTCTCGCAGGTGTTGAAGGCAGGTGGGCCGATAAGAAATTACTGCATGCGTGGATCCACAATTCTGCTGCAGTGTTGGCGTCTGGTGATAAATATGCCAACCAGCTTTTCAATGATTATAATAAGACAGCTATGACGGCGTTCCCTGCATTGAGTGATGCAGAGATCGACGACATTTTGGCTTATGTAAAAGTTGAAGAGACTAAAGGTACTGGTCCGAAAGAGACTGTAGGTGAAGCAAAGACTGCTGAAAAAGGTGCTGACAACAGCCTCCTTTTCGGTATTATCACCTTGATCCTGGCTATCGTAGCGCTGATCCTCATGCAAATCAACAGCAACCTGAATAAGCTGGCTGGTGATAAAGAAGGTATCGCTACTCCGGAACCTGTTCCTTTCTACAAAAACAAAGCTTACATCGCGCTGGGTATTCTGGTGTTGTTCATGGTAGGTGGTTACTTCACTATAAATGGAGCCATCAACCTGGGTCGTCAGAAAGATTACATGCCTGAGCAACCGATCTTCTACAGCCACAAGGTGCACGCAGGTATCAACCAGATCAACTGTCTGTACTGCCACGCTGGTGCTGAGAAATCTAAGACCGCGATGATTCCTTCTGAGAACATTTGTATGAACTGTCACAAAGCTATCAATAGCTATTCTGGTCCTGAGCTGTTTACAGCAGAAGGCAAGAAAGTTGACGGTACTGCCGAAATTGCAAAATTATACGATTACGTAGGCTGGGATAACGAGTCTAAGAAGTATACTAAACCTGGTCGTCCAATCGAGTGGACTAAAATCCACAACCTGCCTGACCACGTATACTTTAACCACTCTCAACACGTAGTGGCTGGAAAACAGCAGTGCCAGACCTGCCACGGTGCAATCACCGAAATGGACGAAGTTCATCAATTTGCTGATCTGTCCATGGGTTGGTGTATCAACTGTCACCGTACAACCAAAGTTCAGTTTGCTGATAACAACTACTACAGCATCTTCGAGAAACTTCATCAGGATATGAAAGAAGGCAAGATCGATAGCGTAACCGTTGAAATGGTTGGTGGTACTGAATGTCAAAAATGTCACTACTAGGAAGGATTTAGAGATTTGTCATCTCAGATCAGAAGATATCAAATTTTATAAACGTAACTCGTTAATATAACATGGAGCAAAAAAAGTATTGGAAAGGCTTGGAGGAGTTGCACAATACCGATGCGCATCAGGAAATTGTGAAGAACGAATTCAGTGAAGAACTGCCGTTTGAGAGTGAAAGCCTGTTGAATGCTACTACCCCCCGCAGGGATTTCCTGAAATACCTGGGGTTCACCACTGCCGCTGCAACTATCGCGGCTAGCTGTGAAACGCCGATAAAGAAAGCTATCCCTTATGTGAACAAGCCAGAAGAAATCACGCCGGGTGTAGCTAACTATTATGCTTCTTCTTACACTATTGATGGTGAATACCTGCCACTGCTGGTTAAAACCCGCGAAGGTCGTCCTATCAAAATTGAAGGAAATACTTCTTCTTCTATAACTGGTGGTGCTACCACCGCTAGATCACAGGGTGCTGTTCTGAGCTTATATGATGTAGCTCGTCTGCGTTTCCCTACTATCGGCGGTAACGAAACTACCTGGGCAGAACTTGACAAACAAGTTACTGCAGCACTCTCCGGCCTCGGTGGTGCACCTGTAGTATTGCTGAGCAGCACACTGCTGAGCCCTACTACTAAAAAAGTAATCGGTGAGTTCCTGGCGAAATATCCTAACTCCCGTCACGTGGTTTACGATGCAGTTTCATACTCCGGTATGCTGGATGCAAACCAGGCTTCTTTCGGTAAAAGAGTTGTTCCTAGCTACCACTTCGAAAATGCGAAGACTGTAGTGAACCTCGGCGCCGATTTCCTAGGTACATGGTTAAACCCTGCTGAATACTCTAAACAATTCGCTACCACCCGTAAGATCAATGCTAAAAACCCAGAAATGTCTAAACATTTCGTGTTCGAAAGCCACATGAGCCTGACCGGTGCTAACGCGGATGAAAGATATACTCACAAGCCATCTGAAACTGGTAAAGTTGCACTGGCCCTGCTGGCAGCAGTAGGTGGCAGCGTTTCCGCTCCAGCATTAGATGCTAAACTGCAAGAAGGCGTTAAGAAAGCAGCAGCTGAACTGAAGAAAACCGCTGGTAAATCACTGGTAGTTTCCGGTTCTAACGATGTGAATGTTCAAATCATCGTTAATGCTATCAACAACGCAGTTGGTGCATATGGTTCTACCATCGACTTAGCTAACCCAAGCAACTATCGCCAGGGTAGCGACGCTGAAATGGTGAAACTGGTAAGCGATATGAACGCTGGCAGCATTGGTGCTGTTATCGTTTATGGCGCTAACCCTGCTTACGACTACTTCGACGCAGCTAAATTCGTTGACGGTCTGAAAAAAGTGAAACTCACCGTTTCCTTCAACGACCGCGTAGATGAAACTACCGAACAATGTAAATATGCCGCTCCTGATCATCACTTCCTCGAAAGCTGGAATGATGCAGAAGCAAGACCTGGCTACTACTCCTTCGTTCAGCCTACCATCGCTCCTCTCTTCAAAACACGTGCAGCACAGGATACTTTCCTGACCTGGACTGGTAACACTACTCAATGGGTAGATTACCTGAAAAATGAGTGGATCGCTAAACTGGGTGGTGTTGAAGCTTGGGATAAAGCACTGCAGGATGGTATCGTAGAACCAACCACAGCTCCGGCTATGGGTGGTGGTTCCTTCTCCGGTGATGTTGCTGGCGCTGCTGCTAAAATTGGTAGCGTAAAAGGTGGCAAATTCGAAGTAGTACTGTACGAAAAAGTATCTATCGGTAACGGTAGACTCGCAAATAACCCATGGTTACAGGAAATGCCGGATCCTATCACCCGCGCTACCTGGGATAACTACGCTTGTGTTTCCAACACAGTTGCTAAAACATTCTCTACTGAACTGGGCGATGATTATGAAATCAACGCTGAGAAGAAAGTATTGAAAATTACTGCTAACGGTAAAACTGTGGAACTTCCACTGTTGATCCTTCCAGGTATGCACCCAGAAGTGATCGCTATCGCAGTAGGTTATGGCCGTTCCGAAAAAACTGGTAGAGCTGCCGGTGGTATTGGTAAAAACGCTTATCCTTTTGTAAGCTTCAATGGTCAGAACTTCGACTACTTCGCTCCTGCTGAAGCTCCGGTTGCAACTGGTGCTAAATATGCACTCGGTCTGACTCAGACACACAACAGCTACGAAGGTCGTCCAATCATCAAGGAAACAACCCTTGACGAATTCAAAGCAAATCCTAAAGAAGTTAACGAAGACAGAGAAGAGCTGCTGAAATTTGGTAAAGATTTCCGCAAAGATGCTACCCTGTATCCTAACTTCTCTTACCCTGGTATTAAATGGGGTATGTCCATCGACCTGAACACTTGCTTCGGTTGTGGTGCATGTACCATTGCTTGTCAGGCAGAAAATAACGTATCCGTTGTAGGTAAAGAAGAAGTGGTGAAAGCGCATGAAATGCACTGGCTCCGCATCGACCGTTACTTCAGCGGTGATGAGAACAATCCAGAAGTTGTGTTCCAGCCTATGCTGTGCCAACACTGTGATAACGCTCCTTGCGAAAACGTTTGTCCGGTTGGTGCTACCAACCATAGCTCTGAAGGTATTAACCAGATGGCTTACAACCGTTGTATCGGTACACGTTACTGCGCTAACAACTGTCCTTATAAAGTTCGTCGTCTGAACTGGAGAGACTGGAATGGTGCTGATAGCTTCGAAAACAACCTGTATGATGTTGCTGATATGAACGATAACCTGACCCGCATGGTCCTGAACCCAGATGTAGTGGTTCGTAGCCGTGGTGTGATGGAAAAATGTTCATTCTGCGTACAACGCCTGCAGGATGCTAAACTGACTGCTAAGAAAGCTGGTCGTCCAATGAAAGACGGTGAAGCTAAAACTGCATGTCAGCAAGCTTGTGCCGCTGATGCTATCGTATTCGGTAACGTTAACGATAAAAACAGCGCAATCTACAAGATCCGTAACGAGGAACAGACAGAAAGAATGTACTACGTGCTGGAAGAAACCCACGTATTACCTTCTATCAACTACCTGGCTAAGATCAGAAACAAGGATGCTGAACCTAAAGCAGAAAAAGAAGCTGCTCACAAGGAAGAAGCACACCATGCTTAATGGTCTTAACGGGAATTCGTTAAGAGGAAAAAAGAAGTTACAGAATCTGAGATCATAACAAAAGACAAAGGCTAGTAGCTAGAAGCTAGCAGCTAAAAGCTTATAGAATATGCATTTAAAATACGAATCCACACTGAGAGAACCTTTAGTAGACGGGGTTAAGGATTATCACCAGGTAACGGAAGATATCATTAGTCCTATCGAGGCTAAGCCTGGAAAATTGTGGTATGTAGGCTTTTTTATATCCCTTGCACTGTTGGGCTTCGGCGCATTTTCAGTGTTTTGGCAGATCTATTTCGGGGTAGGTGTTTGGAATCTGAATAAAACCATCGGTTGGGGTTGGGATATTACCAACTTCGTATGGTGGGTAGGTATCGGTCACGCCGGTACGCTGATTTCCGCTATCCTCTTGCTGTTCCGTCAGGGATGGCGTACTGGGGTAAACCGTGCAGCAGAAGCGATGACCATCTTCGCGGTAATGTGCGCCGGCCAGTTCCCAATTATTCACATGGGTCGTGTATGGATGGCATTCTTTATCCTGCCTTATCCTAACACCCGCGGTCCGGTATGGGTTAACTTTAACTCTCCGCTCCTCTGGGACGTATTCGCGATCTCTACTTACTTCACTGTATCACTGTTGTTCTGGTACTCTGGTCTCTTGCCAGATTTCGCGACCATCCGTGATAGAGCAAAAACTAAACTGCGTAAGTTATTATATGGTGTAGCTTCTTTCGGTTGGACAGGTTCTACAAAACACTGGCAACGTCACGAAGCACTGTCACTGGTACTGGCTGGTCTCTCTACTCCACTGGTACTCTCCGTACACACTATCGTATCTTTTGACTTCGCGACATCTGTAATCCCAGGTTGGCACACCACCATCTTCCCTCCTTACTTCGTTGCTGGTGCGATCTTCTCTGGTTTCGCGATGGTAAATACCCTCCTGATCATCACTCGTAAAATCCTCAAACTGGAAGAATACATTACCATTGGTCACATGGAAGCCATGAACAAGGTAATTGTACTGACAGGTTCTGTTGTAGGTTGTGCTTACCTGACTGAGCTCTTCATGGCTTGGTACGGTGCAAACCCTTACGAGTTCGCAACCTTCTTCAAATACCGTGCAGCAGGTCCTCTGGGCTGGTCTTACTGGATCATGATGACTTGTAACGTAATCTCTCCGCAGGTGTTTTGGTTCCGTAAGATGAGAAGAAACGTAATGGTAACATTCGTAATGTCTATCATCGTAAACATCGGTATGTGGTTCGAACGTTTCGTAATTATCTGTACTTCACTGTACCGTGACTACCTCCCATCCAGCTGGTCTTACTATCGTCCA
Organism: Chitinophaga sp. Hz27; assembly: GCF_042263525.1. Lineage (NCBI taxonomy): Bacteria > Pseudomonadati > Bacteroidota > Chitinophagia > Chitinophagales > Chitinophagaceae > Chitinophaga > Chitinophaga sp. Hz27. The sequence continues at coordinate 341,173 of NZ_JBHKFJ010000004.1, read as the reverse complement.
TCCTGGCCAGAAGTTGGTTTCTACATGGGTACATTCGGTCTGTTCTTCACATGCTTCTTCTTATTTGCTAAGTACTTCCCAGTAATTGCAGTAGCAGAGATCAAATCTGTTCTCAAAACTTCTGGTGAAAACTTCAAAGAGAAAATGGAAGTATACGAAGAAGAAAGTGATGAGAAATTCGCTCACGACGTTGCTCACGCTCACTAATAGACTAAAAGACAGAATTAATTATTTAGACTTTGAATTTTTAAATATATGGCTGTTAAAAAATTTGTTGTAGGGTTGTTTGACGATGAGGCAGTGTTGTTTCCAGCGGTAAAGAAAGTTCGTACAGCTGGTTACAAATTACACGATGTGTACACTCCTTTCCCTGTGCACGGCCTTGATCACGCGATGGGCCTGAGGGAAACCAGCCTGCACACAGCCGGTTTTATTTACGGTATTACCGGTACTACTACGGCATTATCATTTATGAGCTGGGTATTTAACGTAGACTGGCCGCTGAACATCGGTGGTAAGCCTCACTTCCCATTACCAGCTTTCATTCCAATCACATTTGAGCTGACAGTACTTTTTGCAGCTGTTGGTATGGTGATGACTTTCTGCTGGCTTTGTCAAGTCATGCCAGGTGTTAAAAAACACATCTTCCACCCAAGACAAACTGATGATAAGTTTGTAATGGTGATCGAAGTGACCGAAAAAACTAACGCAGAAGAAGTGAAAAGCTTCCTTAAAGCTGCCGGCGCTCATGATATCGAAGAGCAGCAGGCTGAAGCTGGCTGGTGGTTCGGCAGATTCGATAAGGATGATGAGCCTTATCTCCGTAAGGTAAAACCTGTAAACGCGTAATTAAAAACAGCAAAAAACGACAGTGGTAGTTGTTACAGATTGTAACAACAATATGAAGCAACTACCAGTTAAATAAATTCTGATGAAAAGGACTTCCAACATATTGATTGTAGCCGCATTGGCAACTGGAGCTTTCCTGACAGCATGTAACAGAGGGGAGCACAACAGAAAGCCCGGCAGGATTTATATGCCAGACATGTATGAATCCCGTGCGTACGAATTTTACAGTGCTCGTTTGTCAGGTATGAAACCAGTGGAAGGAACAGTAAAAAGAGGTGAAGTATTACCATACCATCTGAAAGAATCAGATACTGCTCTGGCTAATCTGGTGAAAAATCCGCTGACTATCACAGCTGCTGATCTGCAGGAAGGTGAACGTTTGTTCAATATCTACTGCGGTATCTGTCACGGTACAGCAATGGACGGTAACGGTCCTCTCTACAAAGGTGGTGATGGTCCTTACCCTGCCGCTCCTGCTAACCTGGCTTCCGGTCCTAAAGCAGCTTATACTGAAGGCCGCCTGTTCCATGTAATGACCTATGGTTTTAACATGATGGGTAGCTACGCCAGCCAGCTCGACAGAGAACAACGCTGGAAAATTGCTGCTTATATTAAGAGCAAAAATGCTCCTGCTTCTGCACCGGCAGCTACTGCCGCAGCACCAGCAGCGACCGATAGCGCAGCAGCTAAAAAGTAAGAGTTAAACTGAATTTCAAACAAGTATTTTAATATACGACAATGAAAGACCAATTTGTAGTTCCAGCAAGATTGAAAAAGACCAGCTTCGTGTTAATGGGCGTTGGCTTGCTGACTTTATTGATCGGATTATTTGCGTTCCAGGGTGAGAACGCTACACGCTTCTGGGCCGGTCTGTTGCAAAACAGCAGCTTCTTTTTGCTGATTACATTAGCCAGCACTTTCTTTATTGCTGCTACAACCCTGGCACATGGTGGTTGGCAGATCGCATTCCGCCGTGTTCCTGAAGCAATTTCAATGGCAGTTCCTGTATTAGCAGTGATCCTGTTCGTTGTAATCATGAGCATCACATTTGGTGGTAAAGAATCTATCTACCACTGGTTAAATGCGGAACATGTTCATCACGATCCTATTCTCACTTGGAAATCTGCGTTTCTTAACAAAGGTTTCTATACTACAGCTAACATTATTACACTTTCTCTGTGGATTGTATTCACATTGAGACTGCGTAAAATGTCTATAGAAGAAGATGGTTGGGACCTGAAACCAGCAACTGGTAAAAAAATCCTCTGGAGAAATACCGTTGTAGCTGGTGGCTTCCTGGTAGTATACACCCTCTCTGTAGGTTCTACTACTCCATGGCTCTGGCTGATGAGCATCGACGCTCATTGGTTCTCTACCATGTATTCCTGGTATACTTTCGCTAGCAGCTGGGTATCTGGTCTCGCACTGATCTCCCTGTTCGTAGTTTACCTGAAAAAACACGGTTATCTCACTTATGTAACCGAAGAACACCTGCATGATCTGGGTAAATTCATGTTTGCTTTCAGTATCTTCTGGACTTACCTCTGGTTCTCCCAGTATATGCTGATCTGGTATGCTAACATGCCTGAAGAAACCGCCTACTTCCAACCTCGCGTATGGGGCGAATGGCGTCCAATCTTCTTCCTGAATCTGCTGATCAACTTTATCACTCCATTATTGTTCCTGATGAAAAGGGACACTAAACGTAACTATTCCGCTATTGTATTCATCGCTTTCGTGATCATCGCTGGTCACTGGATGGATTTCTGGCAGATGGTTTATCCTGCTACCGTGAAACACCTGGTGTTCCCTTGGTATGAACTGGGATTAGGCTTTGGTTTCGTAGGTCTGATTATTTACCTGGTTTCTAACCAGCTGACAAAAGCACCACTGGTACCAAAAAATCATCCTTACCTGAAAGAGAGTATCATTCACCACACCTAAAAACTGGGTGAGAAAGGAGATTAGATAAAACAAAAGCATTAGATAACTTAATTATTTCATATAGCAATGTCAGGATTTTTAGCAGTCTTAGTTGTTGTTCTCATATTCATAGTCATCTTCCAGATTGCGAAGGCGAGCGAATATGTGTCCATTCTGAAGGGAGAAAAGAAAGCGCGCCAGCAAAGTAACCGTATCAATGGTTTCCTGCTGATTGCATTCCTGGTGCTGGGGCTTATAGGAGTTTACTACTGTAACGATTTGCTGAAAGGGAAGATCCTGGGCGAATCTGCCTCTGTGCAGGGAGAAGGTGTTGATACACTGATCTACGTAACACTGGCCATCACCGGTATCGTATTCGTTATTACTCAAATCGCGCTCTTCGTATTTGCATTCAAATACCAGGAAAAAGAAGGAAGAAAAGCATTTTACTTCCCTCACAACAACAAATTAGAAGTTATCTGGACAGTTATCCCGGCTATCGCCCTGACTGTTCTCGTAGCTTTCGGTTTGAAACACTGGTTCCAACTCACCTCTGAAGCTCCTCAGGATGCTGCAGTTGTTGAAATCACCGGTAAACAATTTAACTGGCTCATTCGCTACCCAGGTAAAGATGGTCAGCTCGGTCGTCGTGATTTTAAACTGATCGACCCTGCTAAATCCAATGAACTTGGTATCGACTGGAACGACCCACTGTCTAAAGATGACTATCAGGCAACTGAAGTTCACCTCGTAGTAGGCAAACCAGTGAAATTTGTAATTGGCTCCCGTGATGTTATCCACGACGTAGGCTTACCACAGTTCCGTATGAAAATGGATGCTGTTCCTGGTATCCCTACTACCCTGTGGTTTACACCTAAATTCACTACCAAACAAATGAAAGAAAAAACAGGAAATCCTGATTTCACTTATGAAATTTCCTGTGATCAGATGTGCGGTTCCGGTCACTACTCTATGAGAGGTGTGATCGTTGTGGAAACACAGGCTGAATTTGATGCTTGGGTAGCTAAACAACCTACTCAGTTTAGTCTGGCTCATCCAGCTCCTGCTGCGCCAGCTGCTGACAGCACAGCGAAAACTGTAGCTGCCAAATAATTAAGCAAGCCTTAATTTTGTGAAGAAGATTTTTTGACGGAGTCCAATTAATAATTCAAAAAAGCAAACTGACAAACGAAAATACTTCCCGGGAGTCAGTTTAATAATAAATCGAACCGATTATGAGTCACGAAGCAACATTGCACAGTCAACAGGAGGTAACGCACGGCGCGGGTGGACATGATCATCATGATCATGAACACCATGACAGTTTCATTTCGAAGTATGTGTTCAGCATGGACCATAAAATGATCGCTAAACAATTCCTGATCACAGGTATTATCTGGGCAATCATTGGTGCTTTCTTCTCTGTCCTGTTTCGTTTGCAACTCGGCTTCCCTGAAGCCACTTTTCCTTGGTTGGAAAGCATCTTAGGCCATTGGGCAAAAGGCGGACGTATTTCGCCTGAAGCATATTATGCGCTGGTTACCATGCACGGTACCATTCTCGTATTCTTTGTATTAACTGCCGGTCTGTCTGGTACCTTCTCCAACTTGCTTATTCCTTTGCAGGTAGGTGCCCGCGACATGGCTTCTCCTTTCATGAACTGCCTGTCTTACTGGTTCTTCTTCCTGGCGAGCTTAGTAATGATGGCTTCCCTGTTCGTTCAAACAGGTCCTGCTTCTGGTGGTTGGACAATGTATCCTCCACTGTCAGCATTAGGAGATGCTTCTATCGGTTCTAAAATAGGTGTGGATCTCTGGCTTACTTCCATGGCGCTGTTCGTAGTATCTCAGCTGCTGGGTGGTCTGAACTATATCTCCACTATCCTCAACATGCGTACTAAAGGTATGAGCATGACCAAAATGCCACTGACAATCTGGTCATTCTTCTTTACCGCTGTACTCGGTGTATTGTCTTTCCCTGTTCTGCTGTCAGGTTTCATCCTGCTGCTCATGGATCGTCACGCAGGCACCAGCTTCTACCTCTCTGATATCTTCATCGCTGGTAAAGCACTGGCTAACGAAGGTGGTAGCGCAATCCTCTATCAACACTTATTCTGGTTCCTGGGTCACCCAGAGGTATATATCATCATCCTCCCTGCAATGGGTATGGTGTCTGAAGTACTTGCGATTAGTTCCCGTAAACCTATCTTCGGTTACCTCGCAATGATCGGTTCCCTGTTCGCTATCTGTATCCTCGCCTTCCTGGTTTGGGCACACCATATGTTCGTAACAGGTCTGAATCCGTTCCTCGGAGCCTTCTTCGTACTCTTAACACTCCTGATCGCGGTTCCATCTGCCATCAAAGTGTTTAACTGGATCACCACCATCTGGAAAGGTAATATCCGTTTTACTCCAGCAGCACTGTTCTCTATCGGTTTTGTATCTACATTCATCTCCGGTGGTCTGACAGGTATCTGGTTAGGTAACTCTTCTATCGATATTCACCTGCACGATACATACTTCGTAATCGCGCACTTCCACATCGTAATGGGTGTATCCGCATTCTTCGGTATGTTCGCAGGTATCTACCACTGGTTCCCTAAGATGTATGGCCGTTTCATGAATAACACCCTCGGTTATATCCACTTCTGGATTACCATGATTGGTGCTTATTGCATCTTCTGGCCTATGCACTACGAAGGTATGGCTGGTATGCCTAGAAGATATTTCGATTACTCTTCCTGGACTTCATTCAACCAATTCGAAGGTCTGAATCAGTTCATCAGCTTTGTGGTAATCATCGTGTTCGCTACCCAACTTCTGTTCGTGTTCAACTTCTTCTACAGCATTTTCAAAGGTAGAAAGATGACCACCCAGAACCCTTGGAAAGCAACTTCCCTGGAATGGACTACTCCTATTCATGGTATCCACGGTAACTGGCCTGGCGAAATTCCAGAAGTTCACCGTTGGGCATATGACTACTCTAAAGACGGTAGAGATTTCGTTCCTCAAACTGAACCAATCGGACCTAACGAGTCTGCACACTAATATTATTTCAGCATCCGGCAGGTCTTTTCCGGCCTGTCGGACGCTGTTTACTGTGATGTTTGTAAATTTGTCCCGAATTAAATGTCCGGGATGTGGATAGAAAAAAAATGTTGCAAGAAAACTCCATAAAATTGTCGTCATCGTATGCAGTAGCTAGTAAGGTGAAAGATTACTCTCAGTTAATGAAGTTTAATCTCACCTTCATGGTGGTGTTTTCATCGGTAGTAGCTTATTTGCTGGTGCCAGGTGTGGAGTTTAAGATTGTAAAAGTTCTTTTGTTATTTGCCGGTGGTTTACTGGTCTCCGGATCAGCAAATACCATCAACCAGATATGGGAAAAGGAGACGGACAAACTGATGGCTCGTACCGCAGTTCGCCCATTACCTGCCGGACGTATGTCTGACAGTGAAGCGATCATCCTCGCCATTGTAACTGGTATTGCAGGAACCCTGATCATGGGATTCAGCTTTAACTGGTTAAGTGCAGGATTGAGCCTCTTATCACTGGTGTTATATGCTTTCGTGTATACGCCCTGGAAGAAATGGAATTCACTTGCTGTTTTGGTAGGTGCTATTCCGGGTGCTATGCCCCTGCTCATCGGTTGGGCTGCTGGCGCTAATAATCTTTCAGAAGGTGGTTGGTCATTATTCGCTATCCAATTCCTATGGCAATTCCCGCATTTCTGGGCTATCGCCTGGATTGCTTATAAAGACTATGCCAGAGCCGGTTTCAAATTATTACCTGCAAATGGTGAACCTAATAAGTTCACAGCATTGCAGGCGGTGATATACACACTGCTTATGATTCCAGCAGGCGTAGCTCCTTATCTGCTGAAGATTACGGGTAAAATATCCGCTATCGTTGCCATCATTGCCGGAATATTCTTCTTGTTCAGAGCAATTAATCTCTACAGAAAGAATGATATTCCTGCAGCACGGAAATTGATGTTCGGATCTTATATCTACCTGACAGTAGTACAGCTTGCACAATTGCTGGATAAATATTAAACTTGAAACAGGAGGAAGTGATGCAAACAATGAGCATACAACGTAAAAAAATACATCCGCACAAATATTCCCTTTGGATTGCTATGGGTAGCATTACCATGATGTTCATCGGGTTTACCAGTGCCTACGTTGTGAAGAGGACACAAGCAAACTGGCTGGCATTCGAATTGCCACATATTTTCTGGCTTTCAACTGCTGTAATATTACTCAGCAGCCTGACCATACACCTCGCTTTAAAGCAATTTAAAGAAAGGAATATGCAGCGCTACAAACAGTTAATCACGCTTACAGCTGTTCTGGGTGTAATATTTGCCGCATGTCAGTGGATCGGGTTCTCTCAAATGAAATCCAACGGACTCCCCCTTAATGGACCGGTTTCCGCATCTTTTATTTATGTAATCGTAGGAGTGCATATGCTGCACGTACTGGGAGGTGTTGTAGCCTTGCTGGTAATGTTTGGCAGAGCCTATAGAACACGTGTTCGTACCTACAGCGCAGTACCTATCGAAGTAGCCGCAACTTACTGGCATTTCGTAGACATTCTGTGGATTTACTTGTTAGTATTTTTAAGTATCGCGAGATAAACTTTGTAAAATTTTATAAAACAAACAATGGATACAGCAGTTACAGCGAAGAAAAAATGGTGGGCCGGAGGTTACTCTCCCTTTAATGTGAACTATGGTAAGTTGATGATGTGGTACTTCCTTTTGTCAGATGCGTTCACTTTTGGCGCATTGCTGATATCTTATGGTACCATCCGATTTTCCAGCCCATCCTGGCCTGATCCGAATGAGGTGTTCAAATCATTCCCAGGCATGGGGCATAAAGAACTGCCACTGGCATTCGTGAGCTTGATGACTTTCATCCTCATCATGAGTTCTGTAACAATGGTACTGGCCGTTCACGCTGGTCATCATAAAGATAAAAAAGCAGTAGCTAAATGGTTAACATGGACCATCGTTGGTGGTATCGCGTTCCTTAGCTGTCAGGCATGGGAGTGGACACATCTTTACCACGAAGGTGCATGGTGGGGTCGTAATCCTTTCATGAACGTAGACGGTACCGTTGCTTCTACTAACTTTACCAACTTCTTTTTTACCATCACCGGTTTCCACGGTTTACACGTAACTTCTGGTGTGATCTTGAATATCGTAATCCTCGCAAACGTACTGAAAGGTACTTATGAAGAAAGAGGTCACTACGAAATGGTTGAGAAAGTAGGTCTGTACTGGCACTTCGTAGATCTGGTTTGGGTATTCGTATTCACCTGCTTCTACCTGCTCTAATAGTACCAAACGCAAGGTTTATTCCTGATTAATTCGAATCTGATTTTTAGACGTTATTTAATTTATTATAGAAATGGAACATACACAATCATCAGAGGTGCTCGAACCTGTTCACGTTGATTCATCAACTAAAGCAATTTGGAGAACATTCTGGATCCTGTTGGGTATTACCGTGCTTGAAGTAGGTCTCGCATTCCTGCACTTTGAATATCACTTCCTGCCTAGAATGGTACTGAATGGAGTATTCATCATCCTGACATTGTTCAAAGCTTTCTATATCGTTGCTGAATTCATGCACCTCGGTCATGAAATCAAAAACTTAGTAATGACTGTACTGATGCCTTTACTGCTGTTCGTATGGTTCATCATCGCCTTCTTATATGAAGGTAATTCCTGGAAAAATATGAGAAAAGATCTCGCTCCAGGTACTAAGGTAGAAGCACCGAAAGCGCCAGCTGCTGAAGGACACGGTCACGAATAATTATCATTATTTTTTTATCATAAAACTTTAGAATCATCTCACGCAGGGCTTTATTAGGATTGATGCTGGCGATTTTGGTGCCACTTTCAGGTTATCTGATTGTAGATCACTACGGAAAAAACGTGGTGCCCATTCCCAGATACTATATCCCTGAGAGAGTTGATACTATTGTAAAAAATGGGAAAGTCTCTTATGATACGGTCTTCCATACCATAAGAGACTTCCACATGACCAACCAGCTTGGTCAGAAGGTAAGCCTCAAAGACCTCAACGACAAAGTGCTTGTGGTCGACTTCTTCTTCACTTCTTGTCCAAGCATCTGCCCTACGCTTACCAAGAACCTTCGTCTGCTGCAGAGTGCATATGTAAAGAACGATACGTTATTACAAATTCTCTCTTTCTCAGTAGATCCTGTCAGAGATTCTGTAGATAAGTTGCGCAAATACGCCTATGACTACAAAATCAATCCTGATAACTGGTGGTTACTCACCGGAGATAAAAAAGAAATCTATGATCTTGCCAGACACGATTTCTTTGTATCGGTAACAGAAGGTGATGGAGGTCCGGACGATTTCGTTCACACAGAAAAAATCGTACTGATAGATAAAAACAGGAATATCCGAGGTTACTATAACGGTCTTGATACTAACGATATTAAAAAGCTGGCAAGCGATGTTGCTACGCTTTATCTCGAAAAGGAAAGACACAGGCCAGGGTTCCTTAAGTTCCTGAAAGGGCTGTTCTCCACTACGAACTAATATTATTTCGTTATATGAAAGGTGAATAGAGAAAGGTAATTCATCTTTCTTTATTCACTTTTTACTTTTTAGCATATCATGGGTATAAAAGATAAAAATCTAAACACACCTATTGCCATCGTTTCGATTGCAATTCCTGTAGTAGTAGCATTACTGTTTTTCCTGCCAAAGCCTGACTTCCAGCCTGGTTTTGATCCGCACATCCTCCCACTCTTCCATGCCATCCTCAATTCAACAACAGCGATCTTGCTGGTGGCTAGTTTGTATTTTATCAAAAACAAACAGGTACAAGCCCACAAAGTAACGAACCTGATTGCGATAGGATTGTCGGCCATATTCCTGGTATCCTACGTTACCTACCACGCACTGGTGCCTGAAACGAAATTTGGTGACCTGAATGGAAATGGTATACTTGAAGATTCAGAGAAAGCTGCCGCTGGTGGAATTCGTTACCTCTACTATTTCATTTTGACATCACACATTATACTGTCTACTATCATTGTACCATTGGTATTGTTTACAGCTTTACGTGGTTTTCAGAACGATATTCCGAGGCATCGTAAGATTGCACGCATTACCTGGCCAATCTGGTTTTATGTGGCTATAACCGGCGTAATTGTGTATATCATGCTATCACCTTATCATCAGGTAAATCATCTACCTAAATTATAATAAAAGGCAGGCCATTAAGGTCTGCTTTTTTATTTATAGTAAGCCCTATTGCGATCATGTAATAATTAGCCGGAAATTGGCTGTTATGATGTAATTTTACGCGATCTAAAAGAATTCGGATGAAAAAGCTGTGTTATATATTGCCAATTGGGTTGCTTACCTTGAGTAATCAAGTGATGGCACAGTGTTCCCTGTGTACAAAAACAGCTCAGCAATTGGGTGAGGGACCTGCGAAAGGACTTAACAACGGGATATTGATGCTGGCACTTACGCCATTATTAATCATAGGATTTCTAGCTTATCGCTGGTGGCACAGCAATAAGGAAGCATAAATTACCATACGGCAGGAAATCACTTTCCTGCCGTAAATGTTTTAGATTGGTTCTTAGCCGTAAACTCAGGCTTCTTCTAACCGTAACTCGAAATCTTGACAATCTACCCGGAGATCATTAGGTTTCATGCTTGTTTTATGCAAACCACAGTAGTGACCCTTTTTCTGGGTATAGAATTGACAGTTAAAGCACATGTGTTGTGTACTGGTCACTTCTTCCTGATTTAGCTGATAAATCAATTGCATTAATTGCTCCAGCAATGCTCCTTGCTCTTTAGCAGGAACCAAATCTACACTGTCCTGTAATGGCTGTGCAAAACGTTCTACTTTCTTTGCAAGTGCTTTTCCTTCTTTTACAAGCTGCAGACTGTGACTACGAGTGTCTGTCAAACTAGCTTTTCTAACGATGTACTTTTTCTGCTCCAGTGATTTCACCGCATCACTGATAGTAGCTTTAGTCATGTTAAAATAGGAAGCCAGTGAGGTCACTGTACGCTTCTCTTCCGGATAATGCAGCAAATAAGTGAGAACTTGAATTTGTATGGGACTTAATCCATACTGAGTGGCCTCTTGCCAGAGAAGTACTCTAAATGCTTCTGATAAACGCTCCAAAGCGGCTACAACCTTGCTCGATGTGTTGTCGGCCTGTTGCTCGGGGCTGAATGTGGATACTTTCCCCATGATAAAATCGTGCTGTCCTTAATAGTTTGGGGCAAGGTACAATATTAATATATGGGTGTAAATAGCATATTAGTGACATACCGTTAATCTTACTATCTTGATAAGTATGTTTAGCTGTTTTTCGATTGTTTAAAGGGATAAGCCCATATTACAACACTCAATGTAACCGCCTTATACCAAGCCAGCTGCATATTTGAAAGGATAGCCCCCTTATAACCAGCAGCTGATAATACTTCGTTGCCTGCATTAATTACCGGGTAGGCAAATGCAACAATGTATCGTAATAAGGCCGGATCTAATGACATGTTAAGACTATCCCCCTCTTTTATTTTTTTCTCCAGCATATCCCAATGTGGGCCATCTTGTATATCTAAGAGCTGATTTAACCACTGTGCCATACTGGAAATCATAAAAGCATCCTCATCCTTGATGTCTTTGAAGTATTGGGCAAGATAATTATCTGCCATTATGAAAGTATACCATTGCCTCAAAATGCCAGTAGCGGATTGTTTTAGCACGGGTGCCACCTGTTTTAATAATTCTTCATCCTTACGAGTATACAGTAACAGGCGCTTTAACAGTATAAGTTCTCTTAAAGATATGGCCGGATGAGTTCCATCAGTTTCACCTATCAGATCATTTATTTGCATGGTCAACAGTAATTATGTGATGCGCTCGAAAAACAATGAATTCCAATTTATGATAAGGTTTCCTAACGAGGAAAATATTTGCAACCGATTAACATATTGGTGGCTATCAATCCAAAATGTTCATATATATAATGAAAAATCATTTGAGATTATCATTTGAAGAATATAGCTTTGACCAATATCATCCTTTACATGAGAAACAGGCTCTATTCTATCAATAACGGACACTTTTCCTTATTGCCATCATCGTGGCTGCAACCTTCCGCCGCCACTACTGATAGCATAAATCTTATCAGGTTGTTGTTGCTAACTTTTCCAGCTACACTTTTAGGGATCGGATTTGCCTGGATGATCAGCTATATGCTGCCGTTAATAACCAACCTTGTATTGTTAGGTAAAGTAGCTTATACTTATCCTGATGCAGAACAGAGTGGACTGGGTGTTTTCATCATTTTAGTTCCGGTTGTCGGCGCCATGATATGGTTATTACTATCCCGCAAACAGCAGTTGCTTGCTGCCCTGGGAATTACCGCAGCTACTGCAACAGGCGCTCCACTCGGAACGGAATCTCCTGTATGGCTGACAAACCTTGCATTGAATAATAAAATCGCCGATATAGCAGGATTAAATAGTGCCGAACGTAAAACGCTAAGTATGGTGGCTATCGCTGCCGGATTTACCTGGTGCTTTGGCGCTCCTATAGCGGCTTTAATGCTAGTCGCAGAATTGATGCTGGAAGAAATAACCTTTGCTTCTTTATTACCGGTAATTGCTTCCACTTTACTGGCTGCTATCGCCCAACATTTTTTGCATCCTGTTAATTATGAAATTAGGATTGCTAACGTTAATGGTTACACGTTGTATATACTATATATAATTATTGGTGTTGTAAGTGCATTGTTAGGCACACTTGTAGTGAAGTGTAATAAATGGCTACGTGCAAAAGGAAATTCAATAGCTGCTAAATCAAAGTGGTGGCTTGTTATAGCTGCACTTATTACTGGTATATGTGGATATTATTATCCGGAGATGTTAGGAAGTGGAGAACAGCAGTTGATTCCATTATTACATGGCGCTGTTACATTTAAGTTAATACTCTTGTGTTGTTTTGTAAAGCTTATTATGTGGTGTATATATAGCTTTATGTTAGACACTGGAGTAGGTATTATTTCCATGTTCCTTGTAGGAGCAGCCTGGGGATTATTGACAGGATTTATTTTCCAGGTATCTATGCCCGGAGTTCATGTAGACCCATCTATTGCGGCCATTGCTGGTATGCTGGCTTTCTTCACTGGCGCCACCAGAGCAGTATTTACCGCTGTCATCTTCGCTTTGGAAATAAGCCTGAACCCCGCTTTATTGCCCATGATCGGCGTAGCCTGTATATCAGCGTACATGGTAGGTAGACTTTTGCAAAGCACGAAAAAAAGAGCAATAGAAAGCGTCGCATAACGCTTTCTATTGCATTGAACATATGTTATTCTCCGCCTGAAACAAACTTCAGTCCTGCAATAGATCCGATCAATGTAAGCAGAAAGAATATACGCCAGAATACTGCTGGTTCTTTAAAGAACAACATGCCTGCAATGGCAGTGCCAGCCGCGCCAATGCCTGTCCACACAGCATAAGATGTGCCTATTGGCAAGCCTCCGTTGATAGCTTTATTCAAAAAGAAGAAGCTCAGAGAAATACAGATAAAGAAACTAATAGAAGGCCAAAGCTTACTAAAGTTCTCAGAATACTTTAAGGATACAGTAAAGCCAACTTCAAACAGGCCTCCTATGATCAGGAATAACCAAGCCATAATAATGGTTTTGAATAATTAACAAAAGAATATATGCAGGAAAAATGTAAGAATAGATAGGGCATGAAACGCCCGTCGGTCCTGGGATCAGAGACCGTAGTTGAAAACTGCGTACGCGATATTTATACCTAAAATAATTGTTCGCATACGACGAAGGTACGATTTTTTTTAAAACCTGAATTTTTTATGGTCAATACAAACTATTGTCTGCTTAGTTCTTGGTGCGGATATAACTGTAAAGGTTAAACGAAGTATGTTGGAGTGCTTTGTATATATCTTCCTGCAAATGCTTTTTACTGATATCTTTCATACGCCTATGCTGTATCAGCTGATACGCTTTTTCGGCGAGTAATAAAGCATGACGATGCTTATCTGCAAAGGTTTTAGACTGATGATTACTGATGGCAGATGTAATTTCGTTTATCCCTTCCTGTTGGGTGGCAATAGATTTAATGACAGGAATTTCCCAGTTGTCGGTTTGTCTTATGTGTGCGAGTATACGCAGATTTTTTACAAATGCATCTGCATTTGCCCTATCAGATTTATTTACGATAAAGATGTCTGCAATCTCCATCAGCCCGGCTTTCATAGTTTGTATTTCATCACCTGCTTCTGGAACAACTACTACGATGGTCGTGTCAGCGATGCCAGCAATTTCAACCTCACTCTGCCCCACTCCTACTGTTTCAATAAAAAGGTAATCGAAACCGGCGGCTTTGATGAGATCACTGACTTCAATAATCTTTGGACTCAGGCCTCCCAGAGCACCACGACTGGCCATAGATCGGATAAATACATCAGGATTATTGAAGTGTTGACTCATGCGTATACGATCGCCGAGCAATGCACCAAAGTTAAAAGGAGAAGAAGGGTCAACAGCGATGATAGCCACTTTCTTTTGCTGTTCTAACAGATGACTGATTAAGGCGTTAACCAGTGTGCTTTTACCGGCCCCCGGAGGGCCGGTAATACCAACGACTTTTGTGTTGCTTGCAGAGGGAAGTGATTCCAGCAGTGATTCATAACCGGCGGCTTCATTTTCAACAAGAGAAATACATCTTGCCAATGATTTTATATCGCCTGTTAATAATCCTGATAAGTACTGCTGATACATCTTTGCAACGGGTTTGATCACAAAAATAGTGACTATACTGCACTATTTAACACATGAACGATAAATCTCCAGATATTCTGTTGCTGCCTTTTTCCAGCAAAAGCTATCTGCATGCTGCTGTATAGCCGCCGGGTTGCCGTTCTTTTCAAAGTCGGCCAGCCCGTCTTTCAGCACCGCCTGCATATTGTTGGGTTCAAAAGTTCTGAAATAGTAGGCATATTCCCCTCCAATTTCCGGTAAGCTGGTAAGATCAGAAATAAATACCGGCTTGCCGAAATGCATGGCTTCAATCACCGGAATGCCAAAGCCTTCAGCGAGGGAAGGAAAAACAAAGGCAGTACAGTTTTTAAGGTACCAGTATTTGTCTTCGTCTTTGACTGGGCCAATAATTTTAACACGTTCAGTGACACCAAAGAGTACAGCTTCCTTCCTGATCTTTTCTGCATAAGCTTCGTTGATGTTGCCTGCAATAATCAGTTCCATATCGTTGTGTTGCAGCAGACAAGGCAGTACATGGAAATTTTTCTTGGGCAACACAGTGCCTAGCGTAAATAGGAACTTAGTGGCAGGTTTATAATCCGGACTGTCGAAGCCTGGAAATTCTGCTACATCACAACCGTTGTATATTACTGAAATAGATTTTCCTCTGGTATCGAGATGCTTTTCTATGTCTCTCTTCACATATTCAGAAATAGTGGTGATGGCGGCACTGGAATCAATCCCGGCCTGTACCCACTTCAGCATTCTTTTGCATTTAGCTTCAGGTTTGTTCTCGTACAGAAAGTTGAGATCATGAATAGTGAATACCCGGTTAGTTTTGCGGTTGGCAGGCGTGTATCGGGAGCTTTGGTAGGCGGTGTGCCACACATCATAACGCTCACGGTAAGGCATATACATTTTATGCCATGATTTTTGTTCCAGTAATTTGGCGCCTGGCCCAAAATCAGGATTGGTATTGGCGGGCACATAAAAGCTCATTTCCTCTGATGAGGATAGCTGAGCCAGCATGGCCTTTCCTAGCTGTAGACAATACGTATACAGGCCGGTGTTAGGATATTTCATTCTTTCGCAGTCAAAGACGTAGCGTGTCATTGTGTAATAGTTGTAGAACGGTAGATGTTTTTCTGGTTTCTTATAGTTTTACTCGCATGCATCCCTGGCGGCAATTTTCAGGCAATCCCTGGCATTTCTTGCTTCGATATTACCTGTAATAATGCTGCAAAGGTTCAATATTTCTGCGAGCTTTATTCAGGTCATATACTGTGATCGCATTTTTTCTATTCGTTGTACAGAATCAGGTTTGGTTAGGTATTAAATGTTTTACAAGATAAATAGTTACAGTATAAGAATAATATTTTTTAATATATGACTAAGGAAATAAACTATGTCTGCGGTTAAAATATTGGCTATATTCTTTAACTTGTTGCTATGACTAACTTTATACCCATATTTCCGCTTGGAGTAGTGGCCTATCCTGGAGAACAGCTTAACCTGCATGTTTTTGAACCAAGATATAAGCAACTGGTGGCCGAATGTGTAGCGGAGGGTAAATACTTTGGGATTCCCGCTGTCGTTGATAAAAAGATAATGGAATACGGCACGCTCGTAAAGGTAGAAAAAGTGGAGAAGCTGTATGATAATGGAGAAATGGATGTAATCACTCGTGGCGACAGGGTATTCAGAGTACTGGAATCCATAGAAACCATCCCTCAGAAACTATACGCAGGCGCCATTGTGAGTTATCCGGAAAACAACCTGACCGTAAGTCCTCGCTTATTGGGCGAAGTACTGCATGGCATTCGGGAACTGCATGCTATTCTCCAGGTACATAAATCCTTTAAAAAAGCGGATGCAGACCTAATATCATATGATGTAGCGCATCATGCCGGCCTTTCGCTGACAGAAGAATACGAAATGCTGCATCTCTTTTACGAAATACAGCGGCTGGAATACCTGAAAAGGCATCTCCATAAAGTAATTCCAATGATGGCAGAAATGGAAAAGTTGAAAGAACGGGTCAAATTAAATGGCCATTTTAGAAATTTATCCGCTGATAATGCGTGATGAATTATATGAAGATGATTGTCAGGTAAGGATTTCGAGAGATAAAAAAGCCAACTTTAACGCGGTTTTAACAGGGCGCATTTTGGTTTTTTTTGCTTCCCGCCTTAAAAATTAGATATTTGCAGACCCATAGATTTTTCAGACAAACGGGTACAAAAACAATTCTGTTACTAAATGCATCGGACAAAAGCCAGTATTTTTTGCCTACTCGTAGCATTATTTCTGTTGGCAAATAACGCAATCGCACAAGACAATTCGCCATATTCACGCTACGGTCTGGGAGATCTGAACAACAACCAGAACATCGTCAATCGTGGTATGGGAGGCGTTTCTCAAGGGTATAGTGATCCTACGTCAGTGAATTTCATCAATCCAGCCAGTTATTCCAATCTCCTGCTCACCTCTTTAGATATAGGTGTAGAAGGTGGTGGCCGTACTATTCGTGATGGTAACGGTAGCTTCAACTCTGGTTTTGGAACACTCTCCTATCTTCAACTGGGTATTCCTATCAAGAAGAAATGGGGTGCTAACATCGGACTTCGGCCGGTAACAAGGGTTTCCTACAATATCCAGGAACCTGTTACAGGTGATTTCTTCGATACCCTCCGTTTACCACTGGTGAACCGCTACGAAGGTAGTGGTGGATTATACCAGATTTATGGCGGTACAGGTGTTGGTTTCGGCAACTTCAGCATCGGTGTAAACATCGGTTACCTGTTTGGTAGTCTTACTAATACGACTAGTATCATCTATCCAGGTAATAATATTTATGCATCACGCCATACCAACAGAATCAGCTACAGCAGCTTCTTCTACAAAGTGGGTATGCAGTATAAAGCCAAACTGGCTAAGGATATGGACCTGACTTTTGGTGCTAGCGGAAGCCTGAACCAAAGCATGAACGGTAAACAGCTGACCATGTCAGAATCTGTTATTTATGATGCATCCACAAATGACTTTACCAATGTGGATACCGTAAAATATGTTCAGGGTGAAAGAGGTAAAATCGTATATCCTACAGAGTTTGCCGGTGGTGTTTTACTCCGCAAACATGATAAATGGATGCTCGGCGCAGATTTCAACACCTCACGTTGGGGATCTGATTATAAATCTTACGGCGTAAAAGATACCGCAACACAGAATTCCTGGAAGGCGTCTCTTGGTGGACAGTTCGTTCCAAATGTCAATGCACTGAGCGGCTACTGGAACCGTGTAGCTTATCGCTTAGGTGCTTATTATGGACTGGATTATGTGAAGCTGAATGATAAGAACATGCCTTTATATGGCTTTACTGTAGGTGCAGGATTACCAATTCGCCGCATGGCTTACTCTAACCAGTACAGTATGCTGAACTTGGCGCTGGAAATAGCTCACCGCGGTAATACACAAACTGTTCTGCAGGAAAACATTTATCGTATTTCCCTTGGCTTTACGCTTAGCGACAGATGGTTCATTAAACGTAAATACGACTAATACCATAACAGGCTATAAAGTAGCCTGCACATATTAAATCGAAATGCAGTGTATGATTAGGGAGATAAAATCTTTTATCTTCGCCCTGGCATTCACTGCATTTCTTTTTTAATTAAGTACATGATAAAAAGGATTATATATTTTTTTCTGATAGCCATCACGGTTAGTAGTTGTGAGAATGATATCCAGGCTGTAATGGAATTTGATTCCAAGAAGGCCGCTGTTGAAAATGGTTCTGACATAGTTGCTATGTTCAGCCAGAACGGTAAAGTGAGCGCTAAACTACTTGCGCCGGAAATGGAAAGAAGCCTCGACAAGCCTACCTATGTAGAATTCAAGAAAGGACTTAAGCTCCTGATGTATGATACAACTCTTCAGGTAACCAGCACCCTAACCGCTAAACATGGAAAATACCTGGAAGAAGAAGGCTACGTTTATTTACGTGATAGCGTCGTTTTGGTAACCGCAAAAGGCGAAACACTGAATACCAATGAATTAAACTACGACCCGAAGCGGAAAATCTTTTATTCTACTAAGGAAGTATTTATTAATACACCAACCTCACAATTGCATGGCTGGGGCCTGGAAGCCAATGAAGATTTTAGTGTGAAGAAGATCATAAGTGTAAGTGGCCCGATAACGATTGAAGATAGTACTTCTATGTCGCAGGGCGGCGTTCCTGAAGATAGCGTGGAAACATCTGCTACTCCGGCTCCTGCAGCGATGCAGCCTGCAGGTACGCCTGCTGGCATTTCTGATAGTAGCAAATCAACAGCGCCAGTTAATCATTCTACAGCTCCTGCTACTCCCCCTGCTTCGCCGGCACCAGTAAAGCCTGTAGCACCAAAGGTAACAGAGCCTTCGCAGCCACCGATGCCATTAGCGCCTGCTGGTCAAGGGCAGCCTGCCAGATTGAAGGCATTGGAGAAACCAAAAAATTTGCGTGTTCAGCAAGTCCATTAATTAGAGATAATCTAACGTAAATGCATAAACGAAATAACCCCACCTGCAGAGGTGGGGTTATTTCGCTTTAACCTATTTTTTAACCTAAAATTTGATTCCATAAATTTCAATAATTATGCCAGTTTGCTGTGTTTGCTAGGTTTTATGAAAGTAATTTACACAGGAAAATGTTAATGTTATCTTGTGAGAGTTGCCGGCGATAAACCTTTATAGTAAAGCATTTACGAAAATTAACCACTTATAATTAATACAGTAATTCTACTTGATTTTCTCAGAATAGATTATTATATTTATTAAATAGGATAAATAGATATGGAACTAATTAACTGGCAGGACTTTGAGAAAGTAGAGATGAGAGTGGGTACGATTTTGGAGGCAAATGATTTTCCGGAAGCTCGGAATCCCGCTTACCAATTACTGATCGATTTTGGGCCTGAAATAGGTCATCGCAAATCTTCCGCACAGATTACCGTCAATTATAATAAAGAAGAACTCATCGGAAAACAGATCATTGCAGTAGTGAACTTCCCTCCTAAGCAGATTGCCCGTTTTATGTCTGAATGTTTAGTTTTAGGAGTAGTCGGTGATAATAAAGCAGTTACCTTACTTCAACCCGGTCTGCCTGTTGTGAATGGTCAGCGAATCGCCTGAAAATCTTCATAAGCAACTAATCTAGTAAATAAAACATATTGATAATCAGTAGAATAGTTATTAATTATCCTACTAATTCTATAATATTATAATATTATATTTTTCTTAATATGATAATTAATTTACCATTATCCATTGTTCACGAACAATAATACATCGTTCACGGAAATGAAAACCTAAGCAAAATTTAGCGCTATATCTTTGTTCTAGGTTTTTCATAGGATATGGTTAAAATTATTACAAGGGCGGTATTCTTACCACCCTTTTTTATTTCTCTCAACTGAAGGCCTTTTCCCGATTTTCAATACAAGAATGCTATTTTTATATTGATAACCAATCAATTATATTGATATTATACATATCTTATTAATTATAAAGTGTTTTTACTGGCCATACGTTAACCGTCATTTTCCTTACGTTCCCCGGTTAAAATATATCATTCACAAAAATGACCTTTCTCCATATGGCAAAAACGCCCATCTTTGGTGTAGGTTTTTCAATAAAGATATGGTTAAAATTTTTCGGGGCTGTAGTCTTGCAGCCCCGTTTCTATTTTAATAAAGCCCACAGGTTCCAGATCTGTGGGCTTTGTTTTACTTATAAAGAAAACGCCCGCCGGTAATACCAGGCGGGCGCTTCTGTTATAATGTTATTCCTTATTTACCAAAAACGGCAGGAAATGATTTGTCTAACAGGTTATTGTAGATAAATCTCCAGGATTCCTGGTTAGAATGTACTGATTTCAGACCTCCCCAACCGTGGCGCTCGCCAGGATAGAGCATAAATTCAAAATGCTTATTCAGATTTTCAAATTTATCGATCAATTGAATACAGTTCTGCATATGTACGTTGTCGTCCATTGTACCATGCGTAATGCGGATCAGACCTTTGTATTTATCTGCATAAGTCATCACAGCAGTTGCTTTATAACCATCGGGGTTATCGGCAGGCGTATCCATGTATCGCTCCGTATAATGGCTATCGTATAACTGCCAGTCGGTTACCGCGAAATTAGCCATACCATAGTTGAATACATCAGCGCCATAAGTTAGTGCCATACAGGTCATATAACCACCGAAACTACCACCAGTCATACAAACTTTATTAGTATCAGCCCAAGGTTGCTCACGGAGCCATTTGGTAGCATCGATATAATCTTCGATTTCATAGATACCCAGCTTACGGTGGATATAGTTCATACCGGTTTTACCCAGGTGTCCACTGCTACGGTTGTCTATAGCCACTTGAATAACACCTTCCTGAGCCCACCATTGCTGCATATTGCTCCATTTCCAGGTATCATAAACGGTTCCGGCGTTAGGGCCTCCGTAAATGCTGATCAGGATAGGGTATTTTTTGCCTGGCTGCATATGAACCGGCATGGTGATGGTCATTGGTAATTCAAGACCGTCACGGGTTTTATAAGTTCTCAATTCTGTTTTTGCCACATTAAATTGGTCAAATGCAGATCCTTTGCTGTCGCCGAGTTCACGGATAACTTTACCGTTATTATCTACCAGCGCCATTTTTGATGGAGAAGAGAGATTGGAATAAGTGGTAATAAAGTATTTACCACCAGGGGCCATGTTAATAACATTGTTGTAGTTGCCATTGGTCAGGCGGGTCATTGCACCATTCCGGAGGCTTACCTTATATAGATCAAAGCGTGCACTGGATTCTTTACGTGCAGTGAAGTAAATAACTTCATTTTTCTGATCTATCTCCAATACTTCTTTTACGGTCCAATTGCCAGCAGTCAGCTGTTTTTTCAGGCTACCATCCATGTTGTGGAGGTAAAGCTGCGACCAGCCGGTTTTATCGCTTTGGAGCAGGAAACCTTTGTTGTTATCCAGGAATGGAACGGCATCGAACCAATCGATCCAGGTTTTTTGTTTCTCGTCGTAAATTTCTTTTTTAACGCCGGAAGCAGGATTGATGCTGTAGATCTTCAGGTTATTCTGATCACGATTCATCCATTGGATCCAGAGGCTTTTGCTATCAGCGGTCCAGAATGGCATACCGAAGTATTGGTCATCTTTTTCGTTGAAGTCGGCCCAAACGGTAGCACCACCGGTAACAGGTACTACGCCCAGTTTCACAGCGGGGTTAGGATCGCCGGCTTTAGGATAGCGGGTGTTTTCGAGATAACCATGCTGTCCTTTTTCGCTGTAGATAGGGAATACAGGCACTTTGGTATCGTCGAAGTGCATATAGGCGATATTCTTACTATCTGGGCTCCACCAAAACGCGCGGTAATGTGTAGGGCGGCCCAGGATTTCTTCATAATATACCCAAGATGCCCAACCATTGTAGATGACATCAGTTCCATCGTTGGTGTAACGGGTTTCTTTTTTAGTGGCAATTTCCACGCTATACAGATCATTGTTGCGGGTAAAGGCCACGTATTTACCATCGGGGGAGAGCGTTGGATTTTTTTCCTGGTCTTTGTCGTTGGTAAGTTGAATTTCTTTTCCATCGTTGCCGGTGTAGAAAACATCGTTGTCGTGGATGTCTACATGTGGGCCACCAACAGGCGCGGTATAGATTTCGGATTTTCCGGTACGGGCATCAACGCTATAAGCTTGTTTGCCGCGTAATTCGATGAAATGTTCACTGTCGGCCCAGCCTTTTACTGCTGGTAAAGCGACTGTAATGTTGCTAGGTTTTCCTTTAAAGGCCTGCTCAAAGGTAATATCCTGCTTTTCCTGTGCCTGGGTGGTTGATATAGTCAGCATTAGGCATGCTGCTCCAGTCAGGTAGGTTGGTCTTAGCCAATGTACGCTTCTCATAAATAAATAATATGTCTTTAGCCTGTTAGATAGTGTTGGCGGGCGAAAATAAGCATTCGTGTAGATAACGACTACCTGAAATTCCATGAGTGGAAGGACAATTGCCGCTAATCGGTGAAATACTACCATCTAAATGCTCAAACCCTTCATGTGGAAAGTCTTTACAGAAATCGCAGTGGGCTAACTTACTTTTATCCCGGTTTTCATAGGATATGGTCAAAAAGTAAGGGGCTGTAGTCTTACAGCCCTTTCCTATTGGGATTATATGAGTTTCCTTGTTCCTTCTGCATTATTAAGTTAAATTTGCACTCCAATTGAATCACATGACACAATTATCTGAGCAAGAGATTATACGCCGGGAAAAATTACAGGAGCTGCAGAAATTAGGTATTGAGCCTTATCCTGCCGCAGAATTTCCGGTTAACAATACTTCTGTAAATATTATCACCAACTTTTCAGAAGAAACTAAGGAGCAATTTCAGGATGTATGCCTGGCAGGCCGTATCATGAGTATAAATGATATGGGTAAGGCAGCATTTGTGAAGTTACAGGATTCTGTGGGGCGTATCCAGCTCTATATTCGCCGTGATGACATATGTCCAGGTGAGGATAAAACCTTATATAACACGGTTTTTAAGAAGTTAATGGATATTGGTGATTTCATTGGTATCAAGGGTTATGTATTTTCAACAAAAACAGGAGAAACGTCTGTCCATGTGAGTGAACTCACAATGTTGGCAAAAGCTTTACGTCCACTACCAATTGTAAAACAAAAAGAAGGCGAAACTTTTGACGCGGTTACAGATCCTGAATTCAAATATCGTCAACGTTACGCGGACCTGATCATCAATCCTCAGGTGAAAGAAGTTTTCATGAAACGTACTAAGATCATGCAAACTATCCGCGATTTCTATAACAACCTGGGCTACCTGGAAGTAGAAACGCCTATTCTCCAACCTATCCCTGGTGGCGCTGCTGCACGTCCTTTCGTTACACACCATAACGCACTGGATATGCCGCTGTACCTGCGTATTGCAAACGAATTATACCTGAAACGCTTGATCGTAGGTGGTTTTGAGGGTGTATACGAATTTGCAAAAGACTTCCGTAACGAGGGTATGGACCGTACTCACAATCCGGAATTCACCGTAATGGAAATGTACGCGGCCTACAAAGACTACGAATGGATGATGACCACCACCGAAACGCTGCTTGAAAAAGTGGCTATCGCGCTGCATGGCACCACCAAAGTACAGGTAGGCGAGAAAGAAATCGACTTCAAAGCGCCATTCCGTCGTGTAACTATGTACGATGCCATTAAAGAGCATACCGGTTTCGATATCTCTGAAATGGACGAAGCTCAGCTCCGTGATGTTTGCAAACAACTGAACATCTCCGTAGATCCTAAAATCGGTAAAGGCAAACTCATAGACGAGATCTTCGGCGAGAAATGTGAAGGCCATTATATTCAGCCTACTTTCATTACTGATTATCCAGTTGAAATGAGCCCGCTGACGAAAAAACATCGTAGCAAAGCAGGTGTGGTAGAGCGTTTTGAGCTGATGGTAAATGGTAAAGAAATTGCCAATGCCTACAGTGAGTTGAACGATCCTATTGATCAGCGCGAACGTTTTGAAGAACAGATATCTCTCATGGAACGTGGTGATGACGAAGCGATGTACATCGATCAGGACTTCCTGCGTGCATTGGAATACGGTATGCCTCCAACCTCGGGTATTGGTATCGGTATCGACAGGCTGACTATGTTGATGACCAATCAGCCGTCTATCCAGGACGTTCTTTTCTTCCCGCAAATGAAGCAGGAAAAAGCAGATTAACATTAAATAACATTATAGAAAAGCTGATCAGTTACAACTGGTCAGCTTTTTGCTTTATATGGGGTGGAACTTTTTGGCGCTTACTTCGTTAATCTAATGAGTTATCCAAAATCATTGCCCATGAAAACAATACTCGTTCCTACGGATTTTTCTGATGTAGCTTATAACGCTGCCACTTATGCCATAGAAATGGCAAATGCTATAGGTGCAGAACGGCTCGTACTTTACCACGCATACGAATTGGTTGTTCCTATACCGGATGTGCCTACTTCTGTGCCAATGGTTAATGCAGATGATTTGAGGATTGCTAGTCTTGAAGGACTGGACAAAATGAAGAAAGATCTGGAAGCATTAGGATCTGGTAAGATCAATATCCTAACCAGAGCTGATAATACGCTCCTTGCTGCTACTATCAACGAAGTGTGCAAAAATGAGGAAGCTGATATCATCGTAATGGGTATCACAGGCGGTAGTAAGCTGGAAGAAATCCTGGTAGGTTCAAATACTATTGATGTGGCAAAACAAACCACCACACCAGTGTTAATCATCCCGGAAGATGCTAAGTTCAAATCTATCAACAAAGTAGTGTTTGCCTGTGATCTGAAAAAAGTCGTAGATACGACACCGGTAGATCTGCTTAAAAAATTCATGGATGCCTTCCATGCTGAATTGCATGTACTCAATATTGACCATGATAGTAAGCACTTTACCGCCGATACTCCATTTGAGTCACTGATGCTGGATACATTACTTGCGGGCTATAACCCTGTTTATCATTTTATTGATAATGCCAATGTTGTACAAGGAATTATATCTTTTTCAGAAGGCATACAGGCAGATTTGATCATCACTATGCCTAAAAAGCATGGTTTGTTTGAAAGTATCTTTAAAAGAAGCAGCACCAGTAAGCTCGCATTCAAAACTCACATACCTTTGCTCACAATACACGAATAAATTTATACTTTTGATTTATTACAAGTAATCATCATAACTATATGCTTAAACGATCACTGTTAGTGTTGCTGGGTGTTTTTTCCCTGCATACCAGCCAAGCTCAACTTCTGAGTAAACTTAAAAAGCTGAGCAAAACAACTACCACCAGCTCAACTACAACTACTTCCCTGTCCAGTATCTCTGAATCTGATGCATCTTCAGCTATCAAGGAAGCACTTTCTAACGGTGTTGCTGCCGGTATCAAGAAACTAAGTGTAAAAGATGGTTTCTTTGGTAATGATATTTACAAAATGCTGTTACCTGAAGATGCGGTTAAAATCGGTAATACGCTCCGTCAGTTAGGCATGGGTAAGCTGGTTGATAACGCCATCCTGCAGATTAATAGATCCGCTGAAAAAGCAGTAGGTTTTGCAGCGCCAATTTTCGTAGACGCAATCAAGGAAATGACCCTTACCGATGCGCTTAACCTCGTAAAAGGTGGCAACACATCTGCTACTGATTACTTTAAAGGTAAAACTACTGATAAGCTGAAAGCAGCTTTCGCTCCTGTTATTAAAGGCAGTCTGGATAGTACTATGGCCACCAAATACTATGGTGAGCTTGTAACTAACTACAACAAGCTACCAACCACCTTCAATAAAGTAAATCCTGATTTACAAGACTACGTAACTACAAAGGCGGTAAATGCACTGTTTGACCAGATCAGCAAAGAAGAGGTAAATATCAGGGCTAATCCTGTTGCAAGAACTACCGATCTACTGAAGAAAGTGTTCGGTGCTAAATAATAAGCTTATAAGCTAAAAAATGATCAGGGGGCTTCAATACTATTGAAGCCCCCTGATCATTTTAAAGACTTTACTGTAGCAGGTTTGATTGATGTTGATGGTGCCGTTTCAGCATAGTAAATGCAGGATTATGTACTTACTTATCATGGTTAAAAAAGAGGTGGTGATCTTATTTTTTTCTCCCTATATTGGCAACACCTAAATGGAAATCCGGAAATCCTATGAAGGAAAGAAATCACCTATTTTGATCTCATAACACAATAATAACCGAACGCTATGAATAAGTTTGTTAGACTCACGGGAATCCCGTCGGTAGCTGTAGCTTTGTTGCTCAGTGCATGTAGCAAAAATGATCTGAAACAAACACCACAATCAATACCAAATGCGACGGCAGAAGAAATTACTGCTATGAAGAGCTATTTGTCGAAAACGACTGCCGTAGGCGAGTCCAAAATCGTTTTTAATGATGCCCGTCAGACGTTCATGGTCGATGGAGATATGGTATTCCCGGTGGGGGTTGTGAAAGATTATATGAAATCTAAACCAGCGACATCCGGTAGCCCTACTACAGAGCAATACAGGTACCAGTGGTTGCTCAGTGATAATGTGGTAAAATACATCCGTATCAAGGATAATATCGCAAATGCTGATTGGAAGGTGGCATTGAGAGACGCAATTCGTCGTTGGAACAATTATAGTTACATAGGGTCGAGTACTAAAATTACGTTTGTGATTTACTCGGATAATGTTGCTTGTGATTTGGTCGCCGCTGATAACATAAATGTTGTTGGAGGAGAAGTTGTCAATGCAAATATGCCAAAAGCCAATGGAGCAACCGGCGATTCCTTAAAAATAAATACCTCTTATAATACCCTTACTGCTGAGAAGAAAGCTTTCGCCCTGACACACGCCCTGGGACATATTCTGGGATTAACACATTCGGATGGTGGTAGTGGTACACTCATTCCTAATACACCAGTAACGGATACGAGCTCGATCATGTCGCCAACAATACCGGCTATTGTTCCTGCCAACTTTTTTACTTCTGGTGATTTGTATGCGGTTCGTTATCTGTATCCAAGAACTCAAAGTTGGACTGGTACCACTTCAAGAATTGATTCAATGGGAGGTATAGACATCGCGACTGATGATGGATGTTGGTATTGGGGACAAAACGTGGTTACCCGTGGTAACTCCAGCTCCATCTATGGAGAATCAAATTACTATCAATTGATACCTGGTAAAACAGCCAATGACATTGTAGACATCGGAATTGCCAACACTAACATTGTTTATGCCTGGTATAAAGATGGAACAGTGTCTAACGGAGGATTTCTGGGAATTAATACCTATCCTTTCCTGAACTCAACATACAGTTACTCTGTGCCTCCTGGAAAGACATATGCAAGTATCGTAGGTATTAGTATTAATAAAACCGACGGTAGATGCTATGCCTGGTATAATGACGGGACCTATTCCGTTGGAACCTCCAGCAATCTGGGCTACTACCAGGATCCTGCGCCTTACACAGTTCCTGCAGGTAAGTCATTTAGCGACATCAAAGCAGTTGGGATTGCACAATCTTCACAGTGGTGCTATTTCTGGTATAAAGACAATACCGTTTCTACCGGAAGTGTGAGCAATGCTGCGCTGTATCAGGCACTATACCCGATCACCAACTAATGATAATAGTTGCTATTTATAAAAAGAGAGGTGCTTTGTTTTCAAAGCACCTCTCTTTTGAATTTCTTGCTTGATTAAATGTTCCCCGACAATAACACCTGCCAGGCTTCATTTACTTTCCCTTCCTGCAGTAGCTTTCTGGCATAACGATGAAGTTCTTTTTCCATTTCATCTGGTGTAATACTGTAGTACTGGACGATCTGTTTGAGATGATCATCGTTAAACGTGGCTTCGATGACTGGTATTTCATTAACGTTACCCAGTTGTCCGAGATTATTCCCAGTTAATATTTCACTGTTGCGGATAGATAACGGTAATGCATCAACGCCGACACCTAATTTGGTGTTCGGTTTTTCTACCTCAAAAACAGCATCACCGGAAGCGCGGCAGTAGAAGTCGCCGCCCATGCGGGCTACGAGGTCAATCTTATGCGGATCGATTTTGCCTTTGCTATCCAGGATATCGTCGTGGATATGCAGCATTACGGGTTCGCAGATAACGAGGTTGCCTGCTCCACCCTCCTGCCCTGTTTCAATGATTTCTCTTACAATACATTCCATCTGTACCGGACTTTCCTTCACACGGAAAGGCCTGATCTTTTCGGAAGCCAGTGGTGTAAACCCTGCTTTGGCAAATTCATTTACACCTGCCGGATATTCGCAGCTGGCTAGTGAAGTTTGCTGTACCATGGCGTAGTTTACTACGTTGATAACTACTTCTCTGGTAGCATATATATTTTCGAGTGTATGCTTCACCGTATTATCCCTGACCCTACGTGCCGGCGAGAAAATCAAGGTTGGTGGCTTGGAGCCAAATACGTTGAAAAAGCTGAAGGGCGACAGGTTGGGATTACCATCTGCATCTACTGTGCTGGCAAAGCAGATAGGCCGCGGCGCCACAGCACCTAACAGGTAAGCATGTAACTCACTGGTTTTGATATCTGTAGGATTTACCTGCATATGTTATGCTTTTTTCTTCAGTGCCAAGATGGAGAAATCGCTGTCTTCCTTTACAATGCTGTTTTTCAGCAGACCAAGACCCGCAATTTCCATTTCGACCACATCACCTGGTTGCAGCCATTGTTCTTTATAGTCAGGGTTGTTCAGTTTTCCGGTGCCGTTTAATTCCAGGAAGCAGCCGGTGCCAACAGTGCCGCTACCAATAACATCTCCAGGGAGAATATTTGCACCATAAGCGCAGCGTTCCAGGATTTCTGCAAATGTCCAGTCCATGTCACCCATGCTGCCTTCACTTACCTGAACGCCATTAACTTTACAGGTCATTTTCAGGTTGAAGTTTTTACCAGTATGTCCAGGTTTCGCAGGAGCCAGGTATTCTTCCAGTTCATCCGGCGTAACCAACATTGGTCCGATGACAGTGCTGAAATCCTTACCCTTGGCTGGTCCGAGGTTCAGTTTCATTTCTTCCATCTGTAAAGTACGGGCACTCATATCGTTCATGATCATGTATCCGCCAATATATTCATCTGCTTCAGCAGCAGTGATGTTGCGACCGTGTTTACATACTACGATGGCTACTTCCAGTTCAAAATCGAGCTTGTCGAAATGGTCCGGCATGCAGGAGATTTCGCCAGGACCCTGAATAGCATTGTGATTGGTGAAATAAAAGATTGGGTATTCATCAAATTCAGGGATCATTTCCACTTTACGGTTGCGTCTTGCGGCGGCAACGTGCTGACGGAAGGCATAGCCATCACGGCAGGATGTAGGGAAAGGAACCGGCGCCAGGATATGAACACTATCGTAAGGGATACCATGCACGCCTCTTGGCTTAAAGCCCGATTTTAACTGTGCGTCTGCCTGTAAGGCTATTTCTATAACTTCCTCCCATTGCAACAGAAACATCTGCATGTTTGTTGGCAAATCAGGATGCAGGTCCTGGGTGTTGTATAACTGTCCGTCTACCAGGATGGCCAGCTGGTCGGCTTCTTCTCGTAAATATGTAACAAGTTTCATGATGGGTGTGAGTTCTGGTTGTATGATATGAGGATCAAATATAAGAAAAGTGAGCATGGAGCTTCAGCCTGAGCAATATTTTTTATAAATTGACCTTAGGGTAAAACCTTTTTGAAACGTCACTATTAAGAACCTATTTCAGATATGCGTAACCGTTTGCTGGTATTCCTACTGATAATTCCATGTTTACTGACGGCTCAGGTTCGTTCAGACAGCATGTTTGAAAGGCTGCTTCATAGTCATACCAGCCCCTTATTGAAGCATATCTTACAATATCCGGATTCTTTCCGCTATCAGTTGATCTACACAGAAATCAACCGGG
This sequence comes from Chitinophaga sp. Hz27, assembly GCF_042263525.1. Classification (NCBI taxonomy): domain Bacteria; kingdom Pseudomonadati; phylum Bacteroidota; class Chitinophagia; order Chitinophagales; family Chitinophagaceae; genus Chitinophaga; species Chitinophaga sp. Hz27. The sequence continues at coordinate 311,072 of NZ_JBHKFJ010000004.1, read as the reverse complement.
ATGCAGATAATACACCGCATTTTAAAAATTATTATTTTAATGTAGATTCCAACCAATATTTCAATCCTGCCAGCACGGTGAAACTACCTATCGCGCTGTTGTCGTTGGAGAAACTGCATGAATTGCAGGTGCAAGGATTGACGCCCACTACGGCAATGCTGACGGACAGCGCTTTTGGCGGACAAGTGACAGTGCATAAGGATAGCAGCGCTGAGAATGGATTACCTTCTATTGCACACAACATAAAGGAAGTATTTCTGATCAGTGATAACGATGCTTATAATCGACTATACGAATTTGTAGGTCAGCAGCGAGTGAATGAAAGAATGTGGCAGATGGGCTATAAGAATACCCGTATCGTACGGAGATTTATGCCATTGACAGAAGAAGAGAACAGGCATTCACCACAGATTACCTTTGTGCAGGATGGTAAAATGATCTATCAACAGCCGGCAATGGCTTCTACACTAAATTTTGATTATAGCAAGCAGATATTTATTGGTCAAGGTTATCTCGACAAAGATGATCATCTGGTGCCTCGGCCGATGGATTTCACCAGACATAATAATTTCCCGTTAGAGGATCTGCAACAGGTATTACAATCAGTAATTTTTCCAGAATCGGTACCTGAAGCACAACGTTTTCATCTCACAAAAGATGACTATAAATTTTTATATCAGTATATGTCGGAGTATCCTTCAGAAAGCCGTTTCCCGAAATATGATACCGCAGAGTACTTTAATAGTTTTACAAAGTTTTTCTTCTTTAAAGCAGGAAAACAGAACATACCACCGTACATACGTGTATTCAATAAAACGGGATGGTCATATGGTTTTTTAACAGATGCAACCTACATCGTAGATTTTAAGAATAAAGTAGAATTTATGCTGACTGGCACGATATACGTTAATAGCGATGGTATTTTGAATGATAATAAGTATGAATATGAAGAAGTTGGTTATCCATTTTTCAAAGAGGTTGGGGAGATAATTTACCAGTATGAGTTGGGTAGAAAAAGAACATATACTCCTGATTTGAATGGTTTCAGAATGAATTATTCTCAGTAAATTTGCACCTCATTTTTAAGGGTCAACCTCAATGGGATTTTGAGATCCTAAGGCCTGATTGTATTTTTGCAGGCCAATACTAGTTAACCAATTTGTATTGATACATAGATTAGATAGGTTTTATTCATTTCCCGTAACTAACTAAAAACTGGGGAGTCATGAAGTTTGAAAAGATTAAGAACAAAGGACAGGCAAGATTATTTGAGAGCCAATATCTGGAGATGCTGACAAAAACACATCCACTGGTAATTTGGGGAATGTACATACCCATTATTGGCTACATGCTGTATTACAGCCACGACACACTAGGATTTACAGTTGGTACCGTTGCAATGGTATTCTTTGGGGCTATGTTTTTCTGGTCATTTTTTGAATACATTATGCACCGTTTTATTTTCCACTTAGGTAGTGAAAGCCCTAAAGTACAACGATTCATTTATGTGATGCATGGTAACCATCATGAGTATCCAAGGGATAAGCAGCGTTTGTTTATGCCACCGGTACCAAGTTTGATTCTGGCATCGGTAATTTTTGGCTCACAGTACATTTTCCTACGTCAAGTGGCATTTATGTTTTTCCCGGGTTTCCTGCTGGGATACCTCATCTATGGCAGCATGCATTATGCTATTCATGCCTGGAATCCTCCATTTAAATTTATGAAAGCCTTATGGCGTAATCATCACCTGCATCATTACAAAAGTGATGATAAAGGCTTCGGTGTAAGCACATCGCTGTGGGACAAGGTGTTTGGGACTTTCTTTGATCTGACCAAGGAGAAAGAGGACAAAGAAAAAGTGAAAGAACTGATGTTTAATAAGTAATTGAAATAGTATCTAAAATGGAAAGGGTCTCTGCTAACAGAGACCCTTTCCATTTTAATATCTTTTACCATCTTTCTTCATCATCTTCCCCAGCCGGTGGCGGCTGTTTGAAGGAAGCCCTTGTGGCTATCTTTTCCAGTTGCCGCTGTATGATCAGTGCTGCTATGGCCGGGTAAGGACTCACCCCTGCCCCAGTGGCATCGTGAATGATTGATGCGACTTTCTTTTCTGATACATCGATTCGATACAAGAGAAATACAAACTGCTGGAAGTCTTCACTGATCAAGGTTTCGAGTCGTGCAGCGAGTAAGGCCTCCAGTTGTTCATAGCTAACACTATCGGGTACACGCAATTCGAATGTTTGTGCAGCCCAAGCAGATGTTTCCTGTAAATAACCGGATGGTGTGTCCATTATTTCATTTGTTTGATCTTATAACTTGCGTTGGTGATCACTTTCACCGGAACGTTGATGTCTTTCTTGAAGCCTTTGGCTTTATTGGCTTTGTAAGTATAGGCGCCATTCAACTCTGTTGTTTGGACACAAATACTTGGAAACCCGGAGCTACGGCTAATGAGGTAGTTAGATTGTGTAGCGCCGCTAATTTCAGCAGTTGCTTTAATACCGTCTTCCAGTTCCAGCATCTGCACTTTATCGGTTTTTATTTTAGCAGTACCGCCAATTTTCGCAGTTTGTGCATCCCAGGTCTGGAGATTCCAGTAAAGATCAATAGAGCCTACGAGGCCGCCGCGCATAGGAACGTTTTCTTCCCATTGCGTGCCGGTTTTAATACCATGGGCAGGATACATAACCAGGAGTTGTTCCAGCCAGCTGCGGAAAGCCTCTGTGCCGAATTGGTCGGTCATTAATTTTTTATAGGCTGCTTGTTCATCTTTCTTCAAATCATTGAAAGCTGTTTCTGCGCTGTCTAACAGTTCATTTAAGCCTTCGATCTTACTGATGATGCCAAAGCTGTTGATTTCGACAGTAAATGGCTTTTTAAGGATGAATTTCAATCCTTTCTGAAAAGGCTCCGTAGAGGCGGGTCCGTTAGCATCAACTGCAATGTTGGTATTCTTGGCATTCCAGTTGAATTTGAGTTCCTTATAATAGAAGTTAAGCGTAGCCTTACCAGGACTTACTTCTTTCACATCAATAACGATAATGTTGTTATAATCCCTGGTAGTTCTTTGCTGGATATCATTAACAGTCATATAGGTTTCATTCCTGCTCTTCTGTTCCAGTTCAAATTGCTCACCATTATTGAAATGATAGCTAAGATCAACGTATGCCTGTGCATTTACCTGAAACGTGAAGGCCAGCAAAGTCAGTGTTATTCCCAAAATCCTTTTCATTATCATCTTATTTTATCAAACATATTTTTCGATTACTCCCAACCCAAACAATGCAAAATCATATTTCGCCGGGTCGTCCGGGTCTAGTTTTTTTAGTGCGTGTGTAAGTGCAGCTGCTGTTTTCCAATCTGCCTTTATGTTGGATGTGAGTCCCAACCGTGCTGCCACTCTGCTTACATGGACATCCATTGGTACTACCAGCTGAGCCGGTGAGATGTTCTTCCACAGTCCAAAATCCACGCCATTCTCATCTCTTCGAACCATCCAGCGAAGGTACATGTTCAATCGTTTGCAGGCGGAATTTTTAGCAGGAGTAGAAATATGTTTGGTGGTTCTTTCAGGATGTTCCAGCGCGAAGAATACTTTTCTAAAGCCTATCAAGCCATTTTCCACATTCTCGTCATCTTTGTTCATATGCCCGCTGAAAGCGAATTCCAATGAGGTGACATTTGTGTAATAATGTTGCAGGAACTCAACAAAGTAAAGAAGGTCCAGGCCATTGAAGGTGCGATGAATGAAGGACATCAGTCTAAGCCTTTCCCGAGGTTGATGATTACGGATATAATCATAGGGTGCATTATCCATCATCTGTAACAATTCCTTACTCTTATTAATAACAGTAGTTCTGTTGCCCCAGGCGAAGATGGCAGCAAATAAGCCGGCAATTTCAATGTCCTGCAATTTGCTGAATCGATGCGGAATACTGATCGGATCGTGGGTAATGAAATCCGGATGATTATACTGTTCCACCTTTGCATTCAGAAAATCCCTTAACTGCTCTATTTTCATATTGTTCCTTCATATATATCAGAGCAGCAGTACAGCATACCTACATCGGAGTATAGCCGTGTACGTATGCTGCGCTGTTTAGCTGCGGATATGGTTTACTGCAATTAGAAAGCAGTAAAGATATATTTTACCGGTTAACTTTCTTTAGCCGATAGCTTTTTTCAGGTCTTCAATCAGGTCGTCAGCATCCTCAATGCCAACGGATAAGCGTATAAGGCTATCTGCGAGGCCGTTTTTGATCCTTTCTTCTCTTGGAATAGAAGCATGGGTCATGGTGGCAGGGTGCCCGATAAGGGATTCTACACCACCCAGAGATTCGGCCAGACTAAATAAATGTGTGTTACTCAGTACTTTATTCGCCGCTTCAATGCTATCGTCTTTGAGTGTGAAAGACATCATACCGCCGAATCCGCGCATTTGCGCTTTGGCAATATCATGATTCGGATGATCTGCGAATCCGCACCAGTATACCTTATCTACTTTACTGTTGTTCCGGAGATAATTGGCAATGACTGCTCCGTTTTCACAATGGCGCTGCATACGTACATGCAGTGTTTTGATACCACGGAGTACCAGGAAGCAGTCTTGTGGCCCTGGAACAGCACCGCAGCTATTCTGAATAAAGTACAGCTGACGGGCCAGTTCTTCATTTTTCACTATGACTGCGCCATGAACAACATCGCTATGGCCGCCGAGGTATTTGGTAGCAGAATGAACTACTATGTCGGCGCCGAGGTCCAGTGGATTTTGCAGATAAGGAGAAGCAAAAGTGTTATCAACTGCCAGCAGTACTTCATTCTTGCGAGCAACTTGCGCAGCAGCATGAATATCAATGATATTTAAGAGTGGATTGGTAGGTGTTTCAATCCAGATAAGTTTTGTCTTTGGCGTTATATGTGCTTCGATATTTTTGGCATCTTGCATAGGTATGAAATTGAATTTCAATCCATAGCGTTCAAACACCTTGGTAAATATGCGATAGGTACCACCATAGAGATCATTAGTAGCAATGACTTCATCTCCTGGGTTAAGGAGTTTTAGTACCGCATCGGTGGCAGCGAGGCCGCTGCCAAATGAAATGCCGTGGGTTCCGTTTTCTATGGCAGCCAATGCGTTTTGTAAAGCATCCCTGGTGGGGTTTTGTGTACGTGCGTACTCGTAGCCTTTGTGATGCCCCGGGGCTGATTGTACATATGTGGAGGTCTGGAAAATCGGGGTCATTATGGCCCCTGTAGACGGGTCGGGAGCTACACCTGCGTGTATGAGTTTAGTACCCAGCTTCATGTCTTAATTATTTTATAATGAACAATTTCTGGTGGTTACCAAATATACGCCCTTTGACTGGCTGTTCCAGCAACGATTTTTATTTAGGAAGATGATTTAAGGGGAGAGAATTACGGGGAAAGGCCAACAAGGAAAGTTGAGCTAAAATCACTTGTCCAAATTAGCTCATATGATGATATTATCGTATTATTTATTACGCTCACGAACATTTTTATATCGTTCACCAAATCGCACCCTTTGACAATGTGGGAACGTTATATATTCGTGTAGGTTTTTCATAGGATATGGTTAAAATTTTTAAGGCGGTATTCTTACCGCCTTTCCTTTTTTTAATTATTTAGACTTCTTCACTGGTTTGGCAGCGGCATCGCTCCATTTAATGGGCAGATTTACACTTACACGGTCCCAGGCGATAATCAGGTTAGCACCCACCTCTGCTTTTTCAAATACCATAGTAAATGCATCAACAGGTGTATTCAGGGAGATAACTGGTAAAGTGACTCTTACCACATCTTTACCTTGGTCATACTTAAATGCGCCCCAGATATCTGTTTCTTTATTAATGATGATAGTCCAGTTTTTTTCTGTTGGGATGGCATACATTGTATACCTTCCTTTAGGTACTGATTTTCCACCAATTACAACCGGGCGGAAGAACTCGATTTCAGTGGCTTCGTTGGCGCCTAATCTCCAGATCTTACCATATTCTTCCAGGTTGCCGAAAATTTCACGGCCTTTCGTTTGTGGACGGCTGTAGATAACGCGGGCTACCAATGGGCCAGCAGACTCGCCTTTTACTTTTACTACATACGGGTACATTACAGGGTAATATGCCATATCCATAGGGCTGGCATCAAGTGGCGGTAATTTTTTGTCCTGAGCTCCTGCTGTCAAACAAAACATGCCCATCATCAGGGCCACTATCATTGCTTTTTTCATCATCCGGATTAGTATTAAGAGTTGTTTTTCTTGTTTCGGAAACCGGGCCCAAACCTAGACATTTTTAACCAATCGGAAAAACTGTAAGGCTGCAATTAACAAGGTTTAAGGCTGTTCGTTTGGATAAATGCTTTTTACATACGCAACCAGCTCCGGGAAGAATGCCTGGTAGCATTTTTTGAGTCCGTCATAGTGTTCTATGAAAGTGGCTAAAACTATATCAGGTGATGTTTCCAAGTACTTCGCCCTTCTGCTTACTCCTCTGATGGCACGGCCAATACCATCTGTAGTTCTGTAATTGTATAACCAGTCAAATTCATACATATACTTGAACATTTCCAAAAAAGTTGCAGGAAGTTCTGCTCTTCTTTTCTCAACCAACGTATAAATGTTACGGGTAAACGAATACAGCGATTCATCGGTAAAATAATTGGGATCAGTGGCAAGAAAATGATCAAACGCCAGGTCTGTGAAAACGCCGGAATATAGGCCTACCGCCGGTTTGAAAAACTGCTTGGCCGCTGCTGTCATAGGATGCTGATCTGTATAAGTATCAATGGCTCTGTGCAGATGGATACCCTTTTGTACTTCCGGACGCTGTAGCTCCAGTTGCTTTTTCCCTTTAACAAAATCAGCTATCAGATTACCAATGGTAAGATCGGGATCGTTGAAAGATAAGTATGCATGGGCCAGATGATTCATAATACTGTTGCTATTGGTTTAGGTAAACAAATGTAGCAAACCCCTCCTAACCTCCAAATTTCATCCTATTTAACACTCTTTTAACTTTCGTCGGTGCAACATTTTTTGATCTCAACCAACTTATTATCAGTTAAAGGTCCTATCCACAGTGGAATACGGAAAAGTACATGAATGTCATAACAGGTAACTGGTATCTGGAAAATTAAATGCCATCAGTATAGATCTGCTTGACCGCTCGGCACATCTGGATATACCTTTGAGTCATCAAACAAAACATAAGCAAAAAGTACAAACAAAACCAACATTAAAAATTAATCTCAAAACTCCTAAAAGTTAATGCTATGAAAAAGTTCTTTTTTATCTGCGCAGCAGCCCTGACATTAAGTTCTTCTGTTTTTGCAACAGTATATGAAACAACCGTAAACAGAAAAATCAGCGGCGCCTTTGATTATGCATTTTCAGGTGCTAATAACGTGAGATGGTACACCGATGATAATAAGACCTTCACTGCAAAATTTACACTGAATCACACCGCTGTAAATGCTTATTTCGATGCTGATGGACAGTTGCTCGTTACTTCCCGTTATATCTCAGGGGAAAGCTTGCCATTGAACATTGTTAACAGGCTGATTAAAAAATATCCTGGCAACAAAATTCAATCAGTAGTAGAATATACATCTAATGGAGGTACCATGTATCTGATTATGTTGGAAGGGGAAAAAACCTGGACTAAAGTAAAAGCAGATGAAGTTGGCTCTCTGACTTTAATGGAACGTCTTAAAAAAGCATAATCTTAACAAACCTTAATTTATCAGATTGTCATAAAGAAATGTTCAGATAAGCATATTATGCTCAAATCATTATCACCAGCAAAATTATCTTAACTTTGCCCCTTATTAAGGCTTTATTAGCCAAGCTGTTAATATATAAATGATTAAACGACATGAATAAGGGACCCGTTTCTCAATTTATCCAGCACCATTACCGCCACTTTAATGCCGCTGCATTGGTGGATGCTGCCAAAGGATATGAAACACATTTGCTGGAAGGTGGTAAAATGATGGTGACACTGGCCGGTGCCATGAGTACGGCTGAACTGGGCATTTCTTTCGCAGAAATGATCCGTCAGGGCAAAGTAGATATCATTTCCTGCACCGGTGCAAACCTGGAAGAAGATATCATGAACCTGGTAGCTCATACACACTACAAACGTGTACCTAACTATCGTGATCTCAGCCCGCAAGAAGAATGGGACCTGCTGGAACAAGGTTTTAACCGTGTAACTGATACCTGCATCCCTGAAGAAGAGGCTTTCCGTCGTATCCAGAAACATATCTACAAAATCTGGAAAGATGCTGAACAAGCCGGCGAACGCTACTTCCCTCACGAATACATGTATAAACTGCTCCTGAGCGGTGTAATGAAAGAACACTACGAGATCGATCCTAAAAATAGCTGGATGCTCGCTGCTGCTGAAAAAAATATTCCTATCATCGTGCCAGGTTGGGAAGATAGCACCATGGGTAATATCTTCGCCTCTTACTGCATCAAAGGTGATCTGAAAACTTCTACCATGAAATCTGGTATCGAGTACATGATCTTCCTGTCTGAATGGTACCGCAATAACTCCGCTGGTAAAGGCGTTGGCTTCTTCCAGATCGGTGGTGGTATCGCAGGTGACTTCCCAATTTGCGTAGTACCTATGATGTACCAGGATCTGGAATGGACTGATGTTCCTTTCTGGGGCTACTTCTGCCAGATCTCTGACTCTACTACTTCTTACGGTTCTTACTCCGGCGCCGTTCCTAACGAAAAAATTACCTGGGGTAAACTGGATATCCACACACCTAAGTTTATCGTAGAATCAGATGCTACCATCGTAGCTCCACTGATGTTTGCGTATATCCTTGGTTGGTAGTCCTCTCAGGATCATATATTTAAAAAAGTCGTCTCTACTCTGTAGAGACGACTTTTTTATTTTGTCTGAGGTGTATTGAATCAGATGAATAAATCCGAGGCAATGCCATCTGCAAATAATCTTCCTGCCTTCGTTAATCTCAAGCTGGTGCCATGTTCTTCCATCCAGCTTTTTTGTATAAACTGACGACAATTATTTAATAACTCCTTTGCTAAGTCTGCACCAAATCTTTCCTCTACCCAGCCTATATCGCAACCGGCAGAAGTGCGTAAAGAAGTCATAATGTACTCATTGAATTGCATCTCAGCGGTAAGTGTTTCCAGCTCAAAAGGTATTTCTCCTTTTTCAATGCTTTTGATATAGCTTGAATTGTTAGCCACATTCCACTGGCGGGAATGACCATTGAAAGAATGGGCAGAAGGCCCAAGACCCAGGTAGGATAAGCCTTTCCAGTAGCTGCTGTTATGGCGGCTATGCCATCCTGGAAGTGCAAAATTTGAGATTTCATAATGCTCGTATCCTGCAGCTTCTGTCCATCGCATCAGCTGTTCAAAATGCCTGGCTGCTTTCTCAGGATCGGTAGCTTCCATTTTTTTCTTTTTGATAAAATGGTCCAACGCTGTTCCTGGCTCTACGGTGAGTGCATAACACGACAGATGTGGGATGCCAAATGCAATTGCTTTTTTCACATTGTATTCCCAGCCTTCATCAGAAAGTCCGGGGCCACCATAAATAAGGTCGATGGTAATATTCTGAAAACCGGCTTCCTGCGCGTTTTTGATGCAGTCTTCCGCCTGTTGGGCATTGTGTGCACGGTTCATCCATTTAAGATCTGCTTCATGGAACGACTGTATCCCAATGCTTAGGCGATTGATGCCTAGTGCTTTCAGCTCCTGTAACTTGGCGGGGTCCAGGTCATCAGGATTGGCTTCCAGCGTAATTTCTGCGTCTTCGGCAATGGTGAAATGCGTGCGTAGCCTGTCCAATATCTGTTGTAGCTCGCTCTGAGAAAGGAGACTGGGAGTTCCGCCGCCAAAATAAATGGTGTGGATAATATCACTTCCCAGATAGTTTTGTTGCAGCGAGATTTCCTGCAATATGCTTTTCACCATGGCGTCTTTTTGCGACATGGATGTCGAAAAGTGAAAATTGCAGTAATAACAAGCCTGCTTGCAGAATGGTATATGTAGATAGATGCCCGACATGAATGCTGTTCCTTATCCTGAAGGCTTTCCGCCAACTATGGAGTATTTTAATATCTTTGCAAACAGCAAAATTACGTTTGAATTTTGTTTTGTGAACAGGATGCCGTTATTTGCCATTCTTTCAATTCATTGAAAAATCATTTTCCTGGTGCGCCACTGGTTATTGTTACTATTTACAATCTGTTATCTGCCGCTGATGGCCCAACAAGCAGACTCATCTGCCAGGGTGCCGGCCGACACGCATACTACTGTAATCCGCCATGTTGCGGATACTTCCCGCCCTAAGCCTAGGGCGATAAAACCTCGTACAGATTCAACAGGCAGAAGTATCGCCGTTAGGCGCGATACCACCAGACATATAGTGGCGGCTCCTATCGTGCATAAAGATAGTACCAGATTAGCGACAGATACTTCACATATTGCATCTGATTCCACCAAAGTGGCGGCGGTGCCTAAGGTAAAGCCGGTATCTTTCTATGATATCTACATGAAAAAACTGGTCGCAGAAAACGTTTTTCTTAAACCAGGAAAACCATCTTATGCAGATGTGAATCCTATCAGGCCTTTTCATGATCTGGACTGGCTGGTATATGTAGTTGCGGGTATTACATTGCTGATAGCCGTTATTCGGTTAGCTTATCAGAAATATTTCCATGACCTTTTCAGAGCCTTTCTCAATCCTACGCTCAGTCAGCGTCAGTTAAAAGATCAATTATCGCAGTCGCCTTTCCCTAACTTTCTGCTAAATGCCTTCTTTATCATTTCCCTTGGAATGTACCTTTACCTGGTATTGTACCGCAAACAGGTATTCCCTCAGGCAGAGCCTTGGATGCTGATTCCAGGACTTATTGCCCTGGTGGCAATTGTATATGGGACTAAATATGTTATGTTAAGATTTTGCGGATGGTTATTTGGTAATGCAGATCTTGCAGATGCTTACATTTTCATCTTATATCTGATTAATAAGATCTTAGGAGTTTTACTGGTGCCGTTCCTGGTAGTGATGGCATTTTGTTCGCCGGAAATTGCCCAAACATTTCTTTATATTTCGATATTTTTCATTATATTACTAATTATATACCGGTATATTAGGTCTTATTCATTGGTAAAGCAGTACCTCTCTTTCAGTAAATTGCATTTTTTTCTTTACCTTTGCGCATTCGAAGTTGCACCTGTTTTAATATTAACTAAGGTGTTACTGAATATCTGGTTAACTGGTAATCCCTGATTACCGCCTATTGTTAACACTAGAGCATAAAAAAGTATGATTAAAGGCGGGCCAAAAAAAGATTTGCAAGGTAAACAAATTCAGTCAATCCTAATTTCTCAACCTAAGCCTGAAACAGAAAAGTCTCCCTACTTTGATCTGGCCAAGAAGTTCAATGTAAAGTTGGATTTTTTTCCGTTCATCCGAGTGGAAGGTTTACCAGCTAAGGAGTTCAGGAAGCAGAAGATTGATATCCTGCATTACACAGCTGTAATTTTCACCAGTCGCAATTCGGTAGATCACTTTTTCCGTATTTGCGAAGAGATGAAGATCAAAGTATCCCAAGACTGCAAGTATTTCTGTATCACAGAAGCAGTGGCACTGTACCTTCAGAAATTTATCCTGTACCGGAAACGTAAAGTGTTTTATGGTGCAGATGGTTCTACCAAAGGGGTATTGGAGGTGATGAACAAGCACAGAGATAACGAAAAGTTCCTGTTCCCTAGCTCAGACAGTCAGAAAAAGGACATTGAAGAGTGGTTGAAAACAAACAAATGTGAGTATGCAACTGCAACCCTTTACAAAACGGTTTCTAACGATGTAAAGGAAATTTTAGGAGGCAAAGCATATGATATGATTGTTTTCTTCAGTCCTTCAGGTGTAAAATCACTGTTTGAAAATGTTCCGGAGTTTGAACAGAACGGAACCAGGATTGGAGCATTCGGTCCTACTACCTCTGCAGCAGTGGAAGAGGCAGGGTTGAGATTAGATGTAAAAGCGCCGGCACCACAGGCACCTAGCATGGTAGCAGCGCTGGAACAATTCCTTGCAGCCAACAACAAGAAGTAAGCGTATATCGCTAAATAATTGACTGGGACAGCCTTAGAGCTGTCCCTTTTGTTTTAATGCTATCTGGTCGCAGTGAATATCTCCTTAACCTATAGATCGTCGTCACATTCGAGCTAAACAGAGGATATCTCCTTCGTTTTCAAAAAAATAATACCAACTGTTCAGGAAAATAAATTTCTTTGCAGTAACACACTAACTGTCTAATCCAATCTAAATCAACCTGGACGCATGAATAAGTTGATCGGTGAGTCGAGTCCTTATCTCCTTCAACACGCGCATAATCCTGTTAACTGGTATCCATGGGGCGAAGAAGCCCTGGAGAAAGCTCGTGTGGAAGATAAGCCTATACTGGTAAGTATCGGTTATGCTGCTTGTCATTGGTGCCATGTAATGGAGCGTGAGAGCTTTGAGGATCCTGAAACGGCGCGTATCATGAACGAGCATTTTGTGAACATCAAAATTGATCGTGAAGAGCGTCCTGACCTGGATCATATTTACATGGACGCGGTGCAAGCTATGACAGGCGCCGGCGGATGGCCACTGAATGTTTTCCTGACACCTGATAAAAAGCCTTTTTATGGCGGCACTTATTTTCCGCCTACTAAAGCCTATAACCGCCCTTCCTGGAAGGATGTACTGTTCTCGTTGGCAGACGCATTTGGAAATAAAAGAGAAGAAATAGAAACACAGGCAGATACCCTTACCCAACATTTGGAACAGGCCAGCCAGTTTGGAATTACTTCGGGCCTTGACTTGAAAATCCCGGTAGACGAGCTATTTACGCGGGCGCAGGCAGATACTATCTGTGAAAATATATTGAAGCAGGCAGATACAACCTGGGGTGGTTTTGGTAGAGCGCCAAAATTTCCACAGACCTTTGCCATCTCTTATCTTCTTCGTTATCACTATGTTACACAACATGAGGGTGCTTTAAAGCAGGCATTATTATCACTGGATAAAATGCTGCAAGGGGGTATCTATGATCAGCTGGGTGGTGGTTTTGCCAGGTATTCTACTGATGAAAAGTGGCTGGCTCCTCACTTTGAGAAGATGTTATATGATAATGCCTTATTAGTAGATGTTTTGTGTGATGCTTATCAGATAACCGGTAATGAGATATATAAAGACACGGTAACGGATACACTGGCATTTATTGCAAGAGAGATGACGAGTCCGGAAGGTGGCTTCTATGCCGCACTGGATGCCGATTCCGAAGGTGTTGAAGGTAAATATTATACCTGGAGCAAATCAGAGCTCCATCATATATTGGGAGAACAGGCAGGGCCTTTCTGCGAATATTATGATGTTTCAGGGCATGGCAACTGGGAAGAGACCAATATATTATGGGTGCAGCAGCCATTGAAAGCCTTTGCGGAGGCACATGGATATGATGCGGATGTATTGAAGGCTATGTTGGCCGGATGCCGTGAAAAGCTGCTGGCAGTGCGGGAACAACGTGTACATCCAGGCTTGGATGATAAAGTGTTATTGGGATGGAATGCATTGATGGCACATGCCTATTGTAAAGCCTACATGGCGTTTGGAGAAGAAGGCTATCGGGAAGCGGCTATACGGAATATTAAATTTTGTATGCAGCAATTCCGCATAAAACAGGGTGATTCTGCGTTTTATCATACCTGGAAGGAGGGGAAGGCAAAATATCCGGCATTTCTGGATGATTATGCATACCTGATTCGGGCACTGATAGCAGCGGAGGAAGTAACTGGAGAGCTGGCGTATTTAGACACGGCGAAGGAGCTTACTTCTTTTGTACAGTCACACTTTGCAGATGAGAGCGGACAATATTTCTATTATACGATAGACGACCAAAACGACGTTATAGTAAGGAAGAAGGAAGTATATGACGGGGCCACCCCCAGTGGAAATGCAGTGATGGCGCAAAACCTTTGGGCGCTTTCTATTGTTTTCGGAGAAAAAGCACTGGCGGAGAGGGCGATTGGAGCAGTATCTGGATTAGCACAAACAGCAGTTAGATACCCTACTTCATTCGGCGTTTGGGCGTCGCAGTTATTACAGTTCGTTAAAGGTACAGCCGAAATCGCGATAGTTGGGAAAGAATATCAGCCAAAAATGCAAGAAACGGGAAAGTGGTTTGTTCCTTTCCGCGTTTTGATAGGTGCAGAAAAAAATAATAACAATTTTCCTTTGTTAACAGACAGGTTCAAGGACAATGAAACCCTGATTTACTTATGCAAAGATTATCATTGTATTAAGCCTGTTTTTTATATGAGTGAAATTATTAATTTAATTTAATAATTATGTAACTTGCACCCTATACGGAGCGCGCACAAAACGGTAAATGTTATTCCATGCATATAATAAAATGTTAAAAAATACGTTTAAATTAATTACCGGGTCGTCGTATGTGGAATTGAAAAAGTTGTGTAAAAAGTAACTACGGATTAAAATTAATTATTACATTTGCTATCTTTCATATAAACAAAGCGGGTGAAAATATGAGAAAAGTGTTCCCTTGTATGCTGGCAAAAAACACCTGGCTGGTTAATAGAAAAACATATTCTGATGAAAGCTACCCTTATGAAGCTTAACTATTTAAGAACTCTGTTGGCAGTTTTGCTGGTGTCCCTGCTGGCCAGCTGTGGCGGTAGTAAAACCCCCAAGAACGCGCAAGGGCAACTGATTGGCGTTAGTCCAAGGCCAAAGTATTATCCCCCTGTACCTTATGGAATGGTATACGTACCAGCCGGAACCTTTCACATGGGTCCGAGCGATGAAGATGTAAACTATGCGTTTACAGCACGTAACAAATCTATTTCCATTTCCGGCTTTTACATGGATGCTACCGAAATTACCAATAACGAGTATCGTCAGTTCGTGGACTGGGTGCGCGATTCTATCGCTCATATCCTCCTCGGACATGTAAAACAGGAAGATGGTCAGGATATCATCGACTGGAAACAGAAGATCAATTGGAAAGACAAGGGTACCTATGAGAAACTGGATGCCATGATCTATTCTGAAGCAGATCGTCTGTATGGTCGTAAAGACATCGACGTTGGAAAACTGATTTACCACCAGGAAACTTTCAACTGGGATAAAGCCAAGCTGAGAGAAAACGCGGGTAAACCACGTTCCCAGTTTATTGTTAAGAAAGACGTACCTATTTATCCGGATACCTTATGCTGGATCAGGGACTTCTCATATGCTTACAACGAGCCGATGACCCGTATGTACTTCTGGCATCCGGCTTTCGATAACTATCCTGTTGTAGGTGTGAACTGGCACCAGGCTACTGCCTTCTGCGAATGGAGAAGTAAATTCTGGGAAGACTATCGTAATTCTAAGAAATTATTTACGGAAGATAAATTCCAGCTGCCTTCTGAAGCACAGTGGGAATACGCTGCACGTGGCGGTAGAGAACAAACTCCTTATCCTTGGGGTGGTTACTATATCCGCAACAAAAAAGGTTGTCTCCTGGCTAACTTCAAACCTGGCCGTGGTAACTATCCTGAAGATGGTGGCTTCTACACCGTACGTGCCGACGCTTACTGGCCTAATGATTATGGTCTGTATTGCATGGCAGGTAACGTAGCTGAGTGGACTGCAGATATCTACTACGAAAATGCTTATTCCTTTACCTCAGATATGAACCCATATTTAAGAATGGACGTTCCAGATGATGCTCCGCTGAAAATGAAGCGTAAAGCCATCAGGGGTGGTTCATGGAAAGATATTGGCTATTTCCTGCAGACAGGTACCAGAACTTATGAGTATCAAGACAGTGCTAAATCTTATGTTGGCTTCAGATGTACTATCGCATTAAGCCGCAGAATGAAAGGCCGTCACTAAAAATATTAGAATAGAAAAAAATTAGAATAGCGGAAATTATTAATATAACTGAAAACCTTTTATATTATGTACTACTCTATCTGCAAATCGTTGAGTATCAACAACTATTCCATACAAAAATTTAACACTAAACACTTTAACCAGATTAAATTTTAACCTATGGCTATGAATCCTAACAAAGCTAAATGGCTGAACTTTTTCGTATGTATTGCGGCTTCTGTTGTAATTATCGGTGCACTCTTTAAACTGCAACACTGGCCAGGTGCTGACATTGCTTTGATCTTAGGTCTGAGCACAGAAGCCCTTATCTTCTTCGTATATGCCTTTGTACCAGACAGCGGCGCTTCTCATGAAGGCCAAGCTGTTGTAGTAGCTGGCGGACCATCTTCAACTGCTGCATTAGACAAAATGCTGGTAGAAGCAGATATCACTCCTGCTAACCTCCAACGCCTCAGCGAAAACTTCCAGAAAT
The DNA here is from genome assembly GCF_042263525.1 of Chitinophaga sp. Hz27. NCBI lineage: Bacteria > Pseudomonadati > Bacteroidota > Chitinophagia > Chitinophagales > Chitinophagaceae > Chitinophaga > Chitinophaga sp. Hz27. The sequence goes on along the minus strand of NZ_JBHKFJ010000004.1, from coordinate 294,635 downwards.
TAGGAACTACCGTTGACAAAATGAGAGACATCAGCGACGTTGTAGCTGCAACTGGCGACTACACTGCTAAAACCAGAGAAGCTGCTTCAGCTATCGGTAACGTAGCTAATGCTTACACTCAGGCTGCTACTGCTGTATCTTCTTTCAACAGCGCTTCAGAATCAACTAAAGAATTCCATGTTCAGATGCAGGGTATGACCAAAAATCTGGCTTCTCTGAATGCGATCTATGAACTGGAACTCCAGGATACAAACAACCATCTCAAAGCAATGAACAAATTCTACAGCAATCTGCAGAATACTTCAGCTGCAATGAGCAACAGCATCGACGATGCTAAGAAAACACAAGAACAAATCACACTGCTTGCTAAAAACCTCAGTAACCTGAATACCGTTTACGGTAACATGCTGAGTGCTATGCACGGTGCGAAATAAGGTATTGCTAATAGTTTTTTGAGTAACACAAATTTTTAAATCCGAAAACAAACTATGGCACTACCTAAAGATCCCCGGCAGAAGATGATCAACATCATGTACCTGGTCCTCACGGCCATGCTGGCGTTGAACGTGTCTGCTGAAATATTGAACGCATTCAGTATCGTAAATAACTCTATCATCAATTCGAACAGCTCCCTGGCTGCAAAAAATGCCTTCATCTACGAACAGTTTACCAAACAGATGGAGAAAGATGCAGGCAAAGTAGGCCCTTATAAAGAAAAGGCTGAACAGGTTAAAGCTGCTTCTAAAGAAGTATTTGATTTCATCGAAAGCTTGAAAGATAGCATCATCAAAAGATCCGACGGATTAGATGAATACGGTGAAATCAAAGGTAAAAGCAACCTCGATGTGCCTACTTATCTGATGGAAAATCAGAAACAAGGTCCAGCCCTGGAAGCTAAACTGACTAAACTCCGCAATCAACTGTTGTCTTACGTTAGTCCAACTTCTAAAGCTCAGTTTGAGAAATCTCTGCCACTGAGAATTGAAGTTGGTAAATCAAGCCATGGTGGTGATACTAAAAAGTCCTGGACTACTTATCACTTCAACATGGTTCCTACTGTAGCTGCAGTTACTATTCTGAGTAAATTCCAGAATGATATCAAAAACTCTGAATCTGCTATCATCGATGATCTCTTCAAACAGATCAGTGAGAAAGATTTCAAATTTGATAAAATCAGACCATTTATCTCCCTGAACTCTAAAAACCTGATGGAAGGCCAAACCGTAACTGCTCAAATCGCAGTGGGTGCCTACAGTTCAACTGTAAATCCTTCTATCACCGTTAATGGTCAAACAATCGAAGCGAAAGACGGTCTTGGTACTTTCACCTCCGTAGTAAACGGTATTGGTGAAAAAACCATCTCTGGTACTGTTACCCTGCCTAGCCCTAACGGTGGCGAAGCACAGTCTTTCCCATTCACTGAAACTTATAACGTAGGTGCTTCTGCTACCTCTATCTCTGCTGATAAAATGAACGTGCTGTATATCGGTGTTCAAAACCCGATCTCCATCACTGCTGCTGGTGTACCTGCTGAAAAGGTATCCGCTACTATCGCAGGTGGTAATATCACTAAAACTGGTGCTGGTAACTACGTAGTTACTGTTAACCAGACAGGTAAAGCTACTATCAATGTTGTTGCTAACATCGATGGTAAAACCAAAGACCTGGGTAGAAAGGAATTCCGTGTAAAACGCGTTCCAGATCCATCCCTGCAAGTTGGTACCTACAAAGGTGGTACAGTTAAAGCTGCTGAATTCAGAAACCAGCGTGGTGTTCGTGCCGTTCTGGAAGACTTCGAATTTGACGGTGTAAAATATGATGTGGTAAGCTATCGCGTAGGTATCGAGTCAAGAGGTAAAGAATACCAGGAAGGTGATGCTTCCTCTCCTTACTTCCCATCTAGTCTGGATGCTGCAATCCGCGCATTACGCCCAGGGGATATCGTTCACATTGAGAACCCGAAAGTGAAAGGTCCGGACGGTGTTGTACGCACGATGGCAAACACTATGTATAAATTAAACTAACGGATTTATAATTGCTGAAATATGCGAGCAGTAATGTTTAACAGAATTGGTTGGTGCACTATGTTGCTGGTTATGCTGGCAACCACTGCTGCAGAAGCGCAGAGCACACGTCGTGGTGGCTCTACACGTCGCAGACCTGCAACACAGCGCCAGGCACAACAAGACCCCAACGCGGTGGTTAATCCGGCAACGGGTAATGCTGTTGCTACTCCTCCCCCTCCTGCAGCCGCAGCTCCTGTTGCAGCAGCACCAGTTGATACTCCGCGTAAATCGCTGCGTATCGACGGAGTAGTAGAGAGAAACCTCGCCAGAGAACGTGTTCCTATTGTTTATGATTACATCCGCGAGGATGATAGATTCTGGGAAAAACGTGTATGGCAGATCATCGATATCAGGGAAAAAATTAACCTGCCTTTCCAATTCAACGTGGAAGATGAAGCAGGTACTAACCAGCTGTTTATCAACATCCTGCTCACGGCAATTAAAAATAAGGAAGTAGAAGCCTTTAGTCCAATTGATGATCGCTTCACTACGCTCATGCCTTTCACTGATATCGAAAAGAAACTCAGTGGCGAGGAAAGAACCGTAACAAGTATCGACCCGGTTACCGGCGAAGAAAAGCAGGTAACTACCCGCGACGACTTCGATCCTACTACCATCAGACAGTATAAGATCAAAGAAGTATGGGTATTCGATAAAGAAGCATCTCAGCTGAAGGTACGTATCCTCGGTATCGCACCACTCATGACCCGTCTCAACGACGACGGATCATACCGTGCATCCATCCCGCTGTTCTGGGTATACTATCCAGACCTGCGCCCAGTATTGGCTAAATACGACGTTTATAACCAAAATAACGACGCATCTACCATCTCCTGGGAAGACCTCTTCGAAATGCGCTTCTTTGGCAGTTATATCGTGAAAGAACAAAACACTTATAACCGCGAAATCAAAGATTACATCAAAGATGGTGTAATGCGCCTCATGGAAGGTCAGGCGATCAAAGATCGTATCTTCAACAAAGAACAGGATCTCTGGCAATATTAATTCGCTACAACCTAACCTTATCATATGTAAGCGGTCTCTACTTAGTAGAGACCGCTTATTTTTTGGCCCTAACTGTGCCCCTTTTTATACTTAGATTTGTGCTAAATACCTCCTGTTATGGCCCCAGTTAATTCCCAACAATTACTATCGGAGCTAAAAGAAGAAATTGCTACCATCAGGCAGGTAGTCGTTAGCCACTTCGGTGGCCAAAGCGACGCCACATTACTTCATATGCCAACACCTGATGCCTGGAGTGCAGTGCAATGTCTGGATCATCTCAACGCATTCGGCCGCTTTTATCTCCCCGCCATTGGCGAAGCAATAGAAAAGGCAGTAAGAAAAGGAATTAAGCCAAAAGCAGAATTTAAATCAGGATGGTTAGGCGCCTGGTTTACCCAGCTCCTGGAACCTCAGACTAACGGATTCCCTAAAACTAAAATGAGCGCACCCAGGAACTTCCGCCCGGGAAATACACTCTCTGTTGATAACGTCTTATCTGAATTTATTCAACAACAGGAAAACATGGAACAACTACTGGTAGCCGCTACCAGAGTAGACTTGGAAAAAGTTAAAGTCCCTGTCTCCATGTCCAAATGGATAAAAATATCTGCTGGAGATACCTTTGGTTATCTGGTAGCGCATATACGAAGACATATACTACAGGCGCAACGTGCCATAGTAGCGGCAAATATGTACGCTGTATAAACAAAAACGGCTGTCAGAGACAGCCGCGGGAAATAGGTTTTATTCTGTTATAGGCCCGTTTCCAGGTGTACCTCCATGAAAATGTGCATAGATAAGTTTTGCTTTAGAACCACCTACTTCTTTCGTAAGATCATCCAGCGATAACTGTTTCACCTTATTCACAGATCTGAAGGTTTTTAGCAACTGTGTAGCCGTGTTTTCTCCTATACCTTTAATACTTTCCAGTTCATTCTTAAAGGTGCCTTTACTGCGCTTATTGCGGTGGAAAGTGATACCAAACCGGTGTACTTCATCACGCACACGGCGTATTAGTTTCAGGCTCTCACTGTTGAATGGCAATTTGATACTTTCCGAGTCTCCGGGGAAGAAGATTTCTTCTTCATTTTTTGCGAGTCCTACTACTGTCATGCTGCCGATGAGATCCAACTCCCGGATACTTTCCATTGCGGATCCCAGCTGGCCTTTACCGCCATCAATAATCACCAGTTGAGGTAGTGGCTGGGCTTCAGCTAAAAGCCTGCTATAACGGCGATAAACCACCTCTTTCATAGAGGCAAAGTCATTGATACCTTCTACCGTCTTAATATTGAAATGACGATAATCTTTTTTTGAAGCTACGCCATCTTTAAATACTACACAGGCAGAAACCGGATAAGCGCCCTGGAAGTTGGAGTTATCGAAACACTCAATGTGCAACGGAAGGGCAGGCAGTTCAAGATCGGCCTGTAATTGATACAGTACCTGCTTACGTTCCATGTCACTTTTTCCTTCCAGATGTAATATCTTCTTCCTATATAATTCCTCTTTAAAATAATTCACGTTCTTTTCCGACAATTCCAGCAATTTCTTCTTGTCACCGCCTTTAGGAACGGTAATCGTTACATTGCTTTCAGGATATTCTATCGGGAATGGAACGACGATTTCGTTATTGATACTTTTGAAAACATCACGCATATACGCAATGGCATATACCAATACTTCCTCCTCTCCTTCTTCCAGTTGTTTTTCCAGCGTAACTGTTTTGGTATCAGCGATAGTTCCATTAAGAATACGCAGATAATTCACGTAGGCATGATTTCCTTCGCTCAAAATGGAAAAGACATCCATATTACCCAAGCGGGTATTAACAATGGTTGATTTGGCTGAATATTCACGCAGACTATCAATTTTCTTGCGCATGATCTCCGCCTTTTCAAACTCCATATTGGCAGCATGTTCCATCATCTGTTCCTTAAACATGCTGATGACAGGCGTTAGATTTCCTTTTAGCACGTTTCGTACCTGCTGCAGGCCTTCACGGTAATCTTCCTCTGTTTGCAGTCCTTCACAGGGGCCTTTGCAATTGCCCAGGTGATACTCCAGGCAAACCTTATATTTCCCTTTGCGCACATTTTGTTCGGAAAGGTTAAGGTTGCAGGTTCTCAGCGGAATGTTATTTTTAATTACTTCGAGCAATTCGCGCACACGACCTACAGAAGTGAATGGGCCAAGATATTCAGATCCATCTTTAATCACATTTCTGGTAAGAAATACGCGAGGAAATGCTTCATGTTTAATGACGATATAAGGGTATGTTTTATCGTCCTTCAGATTGATGTTATACTTAGGCTGGAATTGCTTGATCAGCGAGTTTTCCAGTAAGAATGCATCCTGTTCTGAGTCTACGATCGTAAACTCTATATGATGAATATGTTGAACGAGTTTCCTCGTTTTATAGTTGTCGTGATTTTTTACAAAATAGGAGCTGACCCTTTTACGCAGACTTTTAGCTTTACCTACATACAGTAACGTGCCATGTTCGTCATAGTATTTGTAAATCCCGGCTTCAACGGGGATGGTATGTGAAATGCTCTGAAATTCCGCTCCTGTCATTTTTTACAATTGATTTTTGTCTTCTTTTTTAGCAGTAATCTCTACTTCCTTGGGGGCCAGGAAAGCAATCTTCTGGTAGGTGTTGATCATAATGGCTTTCCCACGCTGGTATACCAGGTGTTGTCTGTATTCATAGACGATACTTGAAGTATAAGACTGAACGGTTACCTGTTGAATGGTGCCGTTTTTATCTGTTTCCATGGTGATCTCGTCTGGACTGGTTTGCTTTCCTCTCGATTTGTAAATGATAGATTTTCTGCCAGAGAACGGATCTGTGAGGCTGGTTGTGTCATATTCATTTACCAGGGAGGGTTTATTAAGATCAATATCCCGGAAAGGTTTGAGAAGATGCTGAATTGCATTGGTATCCTTACTGTTTATGGTAACGGATTCTGATTGCCCGTTGAAGGTAACCTTTTTTTGAAAGGTACTACCGGATTGAATCAGTTGTTGTTCTTCTCCCTTAAAATAGGCTGGTAAATTGATGAATTTATCCTGTTTGCCTGTTTTAGCAATATTTGCATTGTTGTTACATGCAATGCTGCTAGTTAGTATGATGATTAGTATAATGCCAGAATGGTACTTCATGGGTGCAAAATTACTATTAAATAGGGGCATAAAAAATGCGCCGTGAAAACGGCGCATCGATGCATGAGCAAATCTGTCGAGAGCACTAAAAATATGAGAATCAGTCTTGTGGACTGAAAAATATACTAATTGGTGATTGTTAAACGCCGGGTGATAGTCAAATGTTACAGGGTATCAGAAAAAAGGATATTTAATTATCTAGTACCTGGTAAGTTGGCTAGTACCGGAGGTTTACAATGAAAAAGGTTGTCACAAATATATGCGACAACCTTTAGACTTATATAAAAAATCAGATTTTTTACACCAATGAATTTCCTGTCATTTCTTTTGGAGCAGGTACGCCCATAAAATGCAGGATAGTTGGGGCTAAATCACCCAGTTTACCATCTTTCACTGTTCCTTTAAAGTCCTTATCAATAATGAAGAACGGTACGAGGTTGAGTGTATGAGCGGTATTAGGAGTACCATCAGCATTGATCATGAAATCTGCATTACCATGATCTGCAGTGAGGAACACCGTATAGTCGTTGGCGAGAGCAGCAGTTACTACTCTTTCCACGCAATGGTCTACGGTTTCAACCGCTTTCACTGCAGCTTCGAATATGCCGGTATGGCCCACCATGTCAGCGTTAGCAAAGTTCAGTGCGATGAAGTCAGCAGATTTGCTTTCGATTTCAGGAACGATAGCATCGGTAAGTTCATTGGCACTCATTTCTGGCTTGAGGTCATAGGTAGCTACTTTAGGAGAAGGTACCATGATTCTGCGTTCGCCATCAAACTCTTTTTCGCGGCCACCGGAGAAGAAGAAAGAAACGTGTGGATATTTCTCTGTTTCAGCGATGCGGATTTGTTTCAGGCCAGCGCCAGCAACTACTTCGCCGAGGGTCATGTTGAGGTTATCATTTTCGAAGATGACATGAACATTTTTGTATGTTTTGTCATATTCGGTCATGGTAGTGTAGTACAGCTGCAGTGGCTTCATATCAAATTCTGGGAACGCTTGCTGGCTGAGTACCTGTGTGATTTCACGAGGGCGGTCAGTACGGAAGTTGAAACAGAGTACAGCATCGTCTTCCTGGATGGTTGCCAGCGGTTGACCATTATCACCAGTTACGATGATAGGTTTGATAAATTCGTCGGTAACGCCTTCTGCATAGGATGCTTTCACTGCGGTGATAACGTCTTGGGTTGGAGTGCCAACGCCATTCACCAGGGCATCGTAAGCGAGTTTTACACGTTCCCAGCGTTTGTCACGGTCCATAGCGTAATAACGGCCCGTTACAGAGGCGATTTTACCACCTGAAGTTTGGAGGTGAGCGCTGAGGTCTTCCAGGAAGCCCAGGCCGCTTTTAGGGTCTGTATCACGACCATCGGTGAAAGCGTGGATAAATACTTTCTCAACACCATTCTCTTTAGCGATAGATGTTAATGCTTTGAGATGATTGATATGCGAGTGTACGCCGCCATCGCTTACCAAACCAATAAGATGCAGTGCTTTATTGTTGTTTTTCGCGTGAGCGAGGGTATCCAGTAATACTTGGTTTGTAGCCAGTTCGCCATCACGAATTGCTACGTTGATACGTTGCAGCTCCTGGTAAACGATACGGCCGGCGCCGATATTGAGGTGACCTACTTCTGAGTTACCCATCTGTCCGTCAGGTAAACCTACCTGTTCGCCGCAGGTAACCAGGTTACTATGTGGGTATTTGTTATACAGGCTGCTTACAAAAGGAGTTTTAGCGTTTGCAATGGCATCTGCAGAAGGTACTTTTCCTTCGCCCCATCCATCCATAATTACGAGAATGGCTCTTTTCTTTTCCATATCCAATCCGGTTAAGATTATATTTAATTAGGTAAGTTTTTAATACTCAGGGGGTGAAAATACTCATAAAGCGTAAAAATACTTTCTAAATATTTCGGGGGTTAAAACTACTCGAAAATTCTGGAACCCTTTTTGGCAGGGCTTACTTGCCATTTATACATGATAATTACGTTACATGTTATTCTTTTATTATTATTTACCCTTTCATTGCTACCACGATGATGGGATTTTGTTGAATTACAGGCCCTTTGGCATAGTTTTAGCTTTTAATTTGAGTTGGAAAAATCACATTTTTAATTAAATAACTGACAATGAAAAAGCTTTTGATTGTGCTGGCGATATTGTTGGGGGGAGTTATTTCAGCATTTACGCTGTCGGCAAGCTCATACGAAGTTACAGTTGCTGGGCCTTTTGAAGATGTAATTGGAGCTATTAAAGCAGGGGATGCCGGTAGCTTATCCCGTTACCTGGACAATACTGTTGAAATCAATCTCGCCGGTAAATCCAGCGCATATAGCAAGGCACAGGCTGATATTATTCTGAAAGATTTCTTTACCAAAAACCAGGTAAAGTCATTTGAACTGATTCACCAGGGTGGTGAAGGTTCCCGTTTTGGTATTGGTAACCTGACTACTTCTGGCGGTAACTACCGTGTTACTTTTTTCCTGCAGAAAAAAGGTGCATCCATGGTGTTGAATGAACTTAGATTCGAAACAAAGTAAGTTTTACTATATAAAATCAGTTGAAAAACTCTGGTGCTCCGCATTATATTGCGGAGCACTTTTTATTTTTGCGGCGGTTTAGTTTCATTGGCGGGTAACTACCCTTGAAATTATCTCCCTAAAAAACATCAAAACATAAACATCGCCGCAGGCGAACAAAATATCATTTATGTTAAACGAAACTGCGCTTAATACCTTTATCAGAAGTGCCCTGGCTGAAGATATCGGCTCCGGGGACCATTCTACCCTGGCTAGTATTTCAGGTGATACCAAAGGTAGCGCGAGGCTGAAAATTAAAGAAGATGGTATCCTGGCGGGCATGCAGGTGGCAGAAGCTGTTTTCCGGCATCTTGACATGTTTACAGTTTTCACACCTTACAAACAAGATGGTGACAGCATGAAAGCGGGTGAAGTTGCATTCGACGTAACTGCTGCCATACATACCATCCTGATGGCAGAACGCCTGGTGTTAAACTGTATGCAGCGTATGAGCGGCATTGCGACGCTCACCCATCAATATGCAGAGAAAATCAAAGGTTATCATACCAAAATCCTAGATACGCGTAAAACCACCCCAAACTTCCGCATGCTGGAAAAAGAGGCGGTGCGTATTGGCGGCGGTGTAAACCATCGTATGGGTTTGTATGATATGGTGATGCTAAAAGATAATCATATTGATTTTTCGGGTGGAATTACTGCCGCTGTCAGCAAAACAGTGGCCTATCTGAAAGAAAGGAATCTTCCCCTGAAAATTGAAGTGGAAACCCGTAATATCGAAGATGTCAGAGAAGCCCTGGCAACAGGACACGCAGATCGTATTATGTTCGATAACTTTAGTCCCGAGGAAATTGTTGAAGCTATGAAATTAATCAATGGAAAAGTTGAAACGGAAGCTTCCGGTGGTATCAACCTGGATACGATCGAAGCATATGCTAAAACCGGTGTAGACTATGTTTCTGTTGGTGCTATTATCCATCATGCAGTAAGTCTGGACCTCAGCCTGAAAGCGATTATTATCTAATTATTTTGAAGAAGATTTTATTTATCATCAACCGTAAAGCGGGAACTGACAGGGAGAAAAGGCTGGAAGGTGCTATCACCCGGCATTTCCCGAAAGACCGGTATGATGTCCAGGTAACCCACCTGGCTTACCTTGGCCATGGTAAAGATCTGGCCCTGGAAGCAGTCAATAACGGGGTTCACACGGTAGTAGCTGTTGGTGGAGATGGTTCCATTAATGAAATTGCACAAGGACTGGTAGGAAGTAATACCGCCCTCGCCATTATTCCGCTGGGAAGCGGCAATGGCCTGGCGCGTGCTTTGAAGATACCGCTGGATGTAAACAAAGCTATGCAGGTAATCCTTGCTGACACCAGGAAACCGATGGACGTTGGTTATGCCAATGAGCATCTTTTCCTCAGCAATGCCGGCGTTGGTTTTGATGCTTTGGTAGCGGATGAATTCAGACATACTTCCAAGCGTGGATTATATGGCTATGCTAAACTGGTAATACAGAAATTCAGCAGTTATAAGCCAGAAGCCTATGATATCAGTATTGACGGCCAAAAGATGGAAGAAAAGGCTTTCCTGCTAACAGTAGCCAATGGTAATCAGTTTGGATATGAATTCAAACTGGCGCCCAAAGCCAGCGTTTTTGATGGCTTGCTGGACCTCTGTGTGATGCCGCCAGTTAATTTCCTGCAGTTGATTCCGGTAAGTCTGTATTCTTTGCTGGGAAATATTGATAAAACACGTTATCTTAAACATTACACAGGAAAGACGATCAACGTTTCAGGAAGAAGCCTGCAGTACCTTCAGGTAGACGGTGATGCAGTGCCACTTACAGGCGACACACTGGAACTGAAAGTAAGGCCGGGCGCCATACAAATGATCGTTAATAGTTAACGTTTAAAATGTAGAAAGATGTCTAAGAAAAAATCGAATAACAGCGGTATTGTATATTCTACAGATCCTAACTACTCCTTTGATCCTGAACCGGAAACAGAAGCAGATACGCTGGCGCCGGAGAGTCAGAATTTACGCGTAAAGCTCGACACCAAACAACGTGCTGGCAAAGTAGTAACGGTCGTAGATGGTTTTATTGGTAAAGAGGCAGATTTGGAGAAGCTGGGCAAAGACCTGAAAACAAAATGTGGTACAGGCGGTAGTGTAAAGGATGGACAAGTATTGATTCAGGGAGATTACAAGGAAAAAGTTGTAAAGTGGCTACAGGATTGGGGATACAAAAGAACTAAATAATAAGTACTTATCATAAAATGTAAACGGGACGGATAAACATCCGTCCCGTTTTCTTATTTGCTTTTTTAACAAATTTTATCTGTTTACCCATTGCATGCCTTCCGCTGCATAGCGGGAACCTGCAACCTGGTATGATTTGAGGATGTTGTCAATGGATGCCAGATCCTGACTGGTTAATACCACATCTGCTGCGGCAGCATTTTCTGCCAGGTATTTCCTACGTTTGGTACCAGGGATTGGGAGAATATCATCTCCCTGTGAGAGTAACCATGCGAGAGACAATTGCGCTGTTGTAATGCCCTTTTCAGTTGCAAAAGCATTTAATGCGTTCACTGTCTCCAGGTTTTGTTCAAAGTTTTGCCCTTGGAACCTTGGTAGTGTTCTACGGAAATCACCTTCGCTTAATTGGTTAGGATCGGTAAGAGTGCCCGTACTCATACCACGGCCCAATGGACTATAAGCTACTAATGAAATTCCCAGGTCTCTGGTGGTGTGCAGAATATCTCCTTCTACGTCCCGTGTGAAGATGGAGTATTCAGTTTGCAATGCTGCTATTGGATGTACGGTATATGCTTTTTTGAGTGAGTTGGCATTGGCCTCAGAAAGGCCCAGGTAACGTACTTTGCCTTCTTTTACCAGTTCGGCCATGGCGCCAACTGTTTCTTCAACAGGCACGGTGTCGGATAAACGATGCGCATAGTAAAGATCTATTACATCTACACCGAGTCGTTTCAAACTCGCTTCACAGGCTTGTTTTATATATTGGGGTGAGCCATCAATAAATCGTGATCTGTCGTCATTATACCTGAAACCGAATTTAGTAGCGAGGAAGATTTTATCTCTTTTAGTAGCGAGAATTTTTGATAATAATTTTTCGTTGGCACCTTCTCCATACATGTCTGCGGTATCCAAAAAATTAATACCTAAGTCCAGTGCTAATTCTATAGTGGCTAGTGATTCTTGTTCGTTATTATTGAACTCCTGACCATTGCCGTAGGCAAAGGACATTCCCATGCAACCCAGTCCTATAGCTGATATAGATTCTCCTGTTTTTCCAAGTTTTCTGTACTGCATATAATGTGATTTTGTATTTGATTAGTGTGATACAAAAGTACTATCGCATATCAGCATGAAAATTGTACTCCTCAAAGGAATTATTGTTAATATCAAAGAGTAGACTGATGCCGGAATGTATTAGGTGATTGTCTGCATTGTTTCTGGAAGAAATGGGTGAAGTTTCCTGGATCTTCGAAACCCAGGCTCCATGCGATATCAGCAATAGGCCAATCGGTATGAATGAGCAGTAGTTTGGCTTCCAGCACTATTCTCTGACGTATGTGTTCACTTACTGTACGACCAGTAGTGTGTTTTACACTTGCATTAAGGTGATTAGGGTGTGTAGTTAGTAGTGTAGCAAATTCCTTGGCGGTTTTGAATGTTATCTGCTGATGGGGGTGTTCTATTGGGAATTGCTTTTCCAGCCTGTCGGTGAAGCGGTGTGCCAGTATTTGTGCTGCTGTTTGCTGACGTACAGGCACTTCCTCCTGTTGAGCAATTCTTCTTCCTTCCAGTAATAACAATTTCAGGTATATGAGGATAGCTTCGTGTTTATAGGCAGCTTCTTCATTGAATTCTTTCATGAGCTGTCTGAAAACAGAAGATAAGTATTCTGCCTGTGTATAAGTTATTTTATAAACTACTTGTGCCTCCCTCTGCAGCAATGGATAGTTGATAAGATCCTGTTGCTGACTTTCGAATAGGTGTTCATTAAACAGGCAGTAGAAGCCGTCCTGGTCATTATCTGTCGCATGCCAGCTCTTTACCTGGTCAGGATGAATGAAGATAATTGCAGGGCCGTCAATGTCATGGCGTTTGTCATCAACTGTAAAGATGCCGTGACCGCCGGTGATGAGTACTATTTTATAGTAGTCTCTTCTGCTGGCAGAGACATATGCTTTAGTTGGATTTTCTTTCCTGGAGTATACAGCAAAAGTGCCATTTACGGGCGGTTTGGCGCGTAGTTCCCGTTCGTTGTAAAGGAGAAGATCGTTGGAGATCTCAGACAATTTTTGGGTACGTATGCTATGAGGGAGGGTTATTTTTTTAGAAGACATTATCAAATTTACATCTTCTTTAACAAATCGATATTGGTTGTCAGAAAAAATAACTTAGGCGGGAACCCTTTATTTTACTGGATATTTTTATAAAGTGCAACAGTATTGCATTTTTATTTTTGATAATTGCAAAAAGATTTCACAATTTGTTAACGCCTTTATCAACCAAAATCTTGTTATCATCGCGCTTTATGATGAGCTTATGCAGCAAGGATTTAGCGCTAAGTTAAGACAAGAACATTTTCTAAATTTTTATATTACCCCTTTGAAAAAAAGTCCGCCTTTCAGCGGACTTTTTTATTAAAAACTGATAATATGTTAATGGCAGAAGTTAACCCAGGATAAATTCAATTTCACCAAATCCATATTCTTCCCGGTTGCCGTTTCTTTCCAATACAATATGTCCGGTAGGTTGTACGTCTACAATGGTAGCGAGGTGTGTGGCTCCATTAATTTTGAATGGGGAGGGAATACCGAAGCGGAAAAGTTTGGATTTATATTCATTGAGCAGCGCGGTGAATGCAGCGGGTTTCAGCTTATTTACGCGTTGTTCGAAGAAGGTACAAAGTTCTTTGGCCATGGTGGGGCCATCCCAGGTTTTGCCGGTGATTTGGCGCAGGGAGACGGCATTTTTCAGTTCCTCCGGGAATTTTGCCTGGTTGAGGTTGACGCCGATGCCTATGATGGCATATTGCCAGCTGGTACCTCTGATTACATTTTCTATGAGGATGCCGGCTGCCTTTCTGTCACGCCAGTAAATATCATTGGGCCACTTGATAATGGACTCATCTCCGGCATATTTGGAGAGGAAGTCGTGGGCGCCAAGGGCAATAGCGATACTAAGCATAAACTGGCTGGAAAGTGGCAGCGTGCCGGGATGTATGGCTACTGTTAGTGCGCTGATATCGCCGGGTTCTGCCAGCCATTTTTTACCACGGGTACCTTTACCTGCGGTTTGGTTGCCAGTATACCAGGCTGTACCGGATGTCACATCGCCGGAATTGACCTGTGCCATGGCATAGTTATTGGTGCTGTCAACACTTTCGAGGATATTAAACGGGTGTCCTATCACTTGAATCCTTTTTAGTCTGTATTTCAGCCCGAAAAGTAGTTCATTTTATTATTTTCTTAACAGGATTGGAGCCCATGTAGTGATTTTTCTCAAGCTTATATTAATGCTTGTTTAGTAACTTTGACAATTAAAGATTATTTTTAACAAAAACGTGATTTATTGGCACCCTTAACCGTTCTGAGCACGAGGAAAAAAGCGCAGACGCGCTTAACCAGAGAAAGTGAAATTTTTACCACCATCATACAGGCCATACAGGAAAAGAAGGGAGAAAATATAGTATCCCTGGATCTTCGCCAGATTCCTGAAGCTGTGGCCGATTTCTTCATTATATGTGAAGCTAATTCCAACACACAAGTAAGGGCAATAGCTGATTTTGTAGCTGACGAAGTCCAGAAAAAGGTGGGCGAAGAGCCTTACAAGCATGAAGGCTTCACTGCTCAGCAATGGATATTGGTCGACTATGTCAATGTGGTGCTGCATGTATTTCAGCCGGAAACCAGGAAATTCTATAGCCTGGAGGAAATGTGGAGTGACGCTGATAGAATGGAACACAACGAAGGTTAAACAAAACAGCTTGGTTCTGTATTATTTTATATATAATTCTGATTGCAATAAACATCCGTAAAAGGAGCGAAAGATTATGGAAAAAGGAGGCAATAACTTCAACAGGGGTTCAGACAAATCGCCTAAGAAAGGACCGAAGTTCACTATATACTGGGTATATGCCTTCATCGGCATTGCGTTGTTAGCCATGAACTTCCTTGATTGGGGATCTCATCCCAAAGAGATCAGCTTCCAGGAATTTCAGGTGAAATACCTCAAACCTGGTGACGTCGATCAGCTGGTCGTAGTAAACAAGAAATATGTAGAAGTCTACATAAAGAAAGACAAATTAAAAGAAGCTCAATTCAACGACATCTCTAAAAATAGGTTCGGTGGCGACAATCCCGGCCCTCATTTTCGTTTTACCATAGGTAGTGAAGAAAGTTTCAAAAAAGATATTGACAAGGCACAGGAAGGAATCGCTCCTGAAAACCAGGTCAAGATCAAGTATGAAGACAGGACCAGCTGGTTCGAGCCATTCATACAGTTACTGGTACCGCTATTGCTGATCATCGGTTTGTGGGTACTACTTATGCGAAAGGTGGGCGGCCCGGCTGGAGGCAGCGGCGGCCCGGGAGGTATCTTCAATATCGGTAAGTCTAAGGCTACCCTCTTTGATAAAGGTACCCGTGTGAACATTACTTTCAACGATGTTGCTGGTTTGGACGAAGCGAAAGTGGAAGTAATGGAAATCGTTGATTTCCTGAAAAATCCTAAAAAATATACCTCTCTTGGTGGTAAAATACCTAAAGGTGCGTTATTGGTAGGCCCTCCAGGTACTGGTAAAACCCTGCTGGCGAAAGCAATGGCAGGTGAAGCGCAGGTACCTTTCTTCTCTATGTCCGGTTCCGACTTTGTTGAACTGTTCGTAGGGGTGGGCGCCAGCCGTGTGCGTGACCTGTTCAAACAAGCCCGTGAAAAAGCACCATGTATCATCTTCATCGATGAGATTGATGCGATCGGTCGTGCGAGAGGTAAAAACGTAATGATGAGCAACGATGAGCGTGAAAACACACTCAACCAGCTGCTCGTAGAAATGGATGGTTTCGGAACTGACAGCGGTATCATTATCCTGGCAGCTACCAACCGCCCGGATGTACTGGATAGCGCGTTACTGCGTCCTGGTCGTTTCGACCGTCAGATCTCTATCGATAAGCCAGATCTGGCTGGTAGAGAGCAGATCTTCTCCGTACACCTGAAGCCAATCAAAACATCTCCAAACCTGGATATCAAAAAACTGGCATCCATGACACCTGGATTTGCTGGTGCTGATATCGCGAACGTATGTAACGAAGCCGCCCTCATTGCTGCCCGTAAAGGCAAAACTGAAGTGGAAATGGATGACTTCAACGATGCGGTAGATCGTGTAATCGGTGGTCTGGAAAAGAAAAACAAAATCATCTCTCCGGAAGAAAAAGAAGTAATCGCCTACCACGAAGCGGGTCACGCTATCTGTGGCTGGTATCTGGAACATGCTAATCCACTGGTGAAGGTAACCATCGTTCCTCGTGGTGTAGCAGCACTGGGTTACGCTCAATATCTTCCTAAAGAACAATATCTCTATAACACAGAGCAACTGATGGACGACATCTGTATGACCCTCGGAGGCCGTGCTGTAGAAGAAATCGTATTCGGTAAAATTTCCACCGGCGCACAAAATGACCTGCAGGTAATCACCCGTATGGCATATGCAATGGTAACCGTTTACGGTATGAATGATAAAGTAGGTAACGTATCTTTCTACGATCCTAACAGTGATCAGTCTTTCACCAAACCTTACTCTGAGGAGACTGCGAAAATGATCGATGAGGAAGTTAGAAAACTGATCGACCAGGCTTATGTCAGAACTAAATCTTTGCTGACAGACAAATTGGAACAGGTGAAAATCCTGGCTAAGGAACTGCTGAAAAGTGAAGTATTGTATCAGGCAGATCTGGAAAGACTGATCGGTAAACGTCCATTTGATACCAAACAGGAACATCATGTTGCTGAAGACCTGACAACAGATGGCGTTCATCCTACTGATATCATCAATCCATCACCATCACCTGCTAATGCGTAAATAGTTATATGAAGATTTCTCCTGCCAAGGAAAATATTCTGAAGCGAGTACGAAATGCTTTAAGTCAGCCAGTACAGTTGCCCTTCCCTAACTCGGAGGGCAACACTGCTGTATTTAAAACAGAGAGCGAAGGAATGGAAATCAGATTCGCGGAAGAGTTTACCCGGCTGCAGGGAAAATTTGTTTTCTGCTCTGGTAAAACAGAACTCATCGAAAATCTTCGTGCTTTATGTGATAACAAGGAATGGCACAACGTATTTTGCCAGACACCTTCTATCCTGAAGCAGATCCATGAAGATGAGCTGCCTTGCCTGAACCAGGGATCCATGCACGACGCAGATGCTGCCATCACAGATTGTGAATACCTGGTAGCACGTACCGGAACAGTTGTATTAAGCGCTGCACAGCCTAGCGGCCGTGCATTACCTGTTTATACGCCGGTACATATCATGATCGCCTATACGCACCAATTAGTTTTTGATCTGAAAGACGCGCTCCACAAGCTGAAAGATAAATATGGCACTGATCTTCCATCTGCCATCTCTTTTGCTACAGGGCCCAGTCGTACCGCAGATATCGAGAAAACGCTGGTAGTGGGCATTCACGGACCAAAAGAAGTTTACGTCTTTTTAGTAGACGAATAGTAATAATATTTTAGCTGTTAGCAGGTAGCTGTCGGGTAGTGATGAACTATGCGCTGCTATTTGCTAACAGCTTCATAATTTTTAGCATGGATATTAATCTGCCAGCCGATAAGAAAATATATTTTGCTTCCGACTTTCACTTGGGAGCCCCCAACGCTACTGCCAGCAGAGAAAGGGAAAGGACCATTATTAAATGGCTGGAAGAAGCCGAAAAAGATGCGGCCCATATCTTTCTGGTAGGCGATATTTTTGATTTCTGGTTTGAATATAAACATGTAGTACCAAAAGGATATATCCGCATCCTGGGTAAGTTAGCAGCGCTCCGTGATAAAGGCATAGGGATCTCTGTATTCATTGGAAACCATGATATGTGGATGAATGGCTACTTTGAAGATGAGCTGGATATTCCTGTTTACTACGAACCCCAAACCTATACTATTGGTGGTAAACGATTCTATATCGGCCATGGCGACGGGCTCGGGCCTGGTGATCATGGTTATAAATTCCTGAAGAAAATCTTCCGTAATCCTGTATGTCGCGTATTATTCTCCGCGCTTCATCCTGCTATCGGTATTTCGCTTGCTAATTATTTCAGCCGTAAAAGCCGTGCAGCAACAGGTCAAAGCCTGGAGCATTATCTTGGTGAAGAAAATGAATGGCTGGCTATCTATTGTAAGGAAGTTTTACAGCAAGAGCATTTTGATTACTTCATCTTTGGCCATAGGCATCTGCCGCTAGATCTCAAGGTGGGCGAAAACAGTCATTACATCAATTTGGGTGATTGGCTGAATTACTTCTCCTATGCTGTATTTGATGGAGAAAAAACCACATTGAAATTCTTAACAGCAGCCGGAGAGGCTGCCGCAATTCAGGCATCTAAGATGTCGTGAAGAATTGGAGGAGATTGCATCTCCACAAATTCCGGCAGGTGAAGCCGGAAAAATTCTAAATAAGCATATAACAATTTTCTTCTTCTTTCTTTATTCATGGCGATATTGCCCAGTTGTGCCGCATCGGTACATTGGGAAATAGCGTCCGTCAGTTCGCTGCCTATAGGGTCGAGATGGTGAATATGGTGGGGAGGAAGATCAATGTAGTGACCTTCCTGTAGATCAAGGTAAGGCGTATATTCCGAGAACCTTCCATTCAGTTTAAACCCTAGGTACTCCCCTACTTTTAAAGTGAAAAATAAGGGCAGATTTGCCGCAATAGGCATTTCGGCTGTGTCCAACACCTTCAGTGCATTTTCAGCAAAATAATAAAGCTCCAGATGCTGTTCCGGCTCTTTCAATGTTTTCTGTAACAGCTCGATCATATACAGCGCCACTGTATTTTTGACGATATTGAAATGAAGAGAATTGAAGATGAAGCCTAGTTTGAATTCCGATATTCTTTGCAGATTTTTGATTTCCTGGTGATAAACAACCAATTCCAGGATATTTCCCGGCTGAAAGAGGTTACCGCGGGCAGCTTTGGGTTTGCTGGACCGTACTCCATTGACAATATAGGATTGCAGGCCGAATAATTCAGTAAAAATGCTGACTATCAGACTGGTATCGCCATATTTGACGGTACGTAAAACTATGCCGTTGGTTTTATGTAACATGGAGTAAAGAGTGCAATTTAGCTAAAAGCGGGCGGTTAACAGCCAATAGCTATTTTAATTACCTTTACGCCCTTACTAAACTAAATTGAAAAATCCTCATGTGGCAACGTTTAGCCGGCTATGTGCTTAAATATCGCTTCACTCTCCTACTGTTTTTGTTGGCCGCAACCTGCGTAATGGCATACTTCGCCAGCAAAGTTCAGATGTCCTATGATTATGTGGCCACTATCCCGCATGATAATCCTAAGTTTCTTGAATTCCAGCAGTTCAAGAAGAAGTTTGGAGAAGATGGAAATATGATGGTATTGGGTGTGCAGACAGATAAATTCTTCCAGAAAGATTTCTTCCAGGATTATATCCAACTGAATAAGGATATTAAACAGATACATGCTGTAGAAAATATCCTCAGTGTTCCGATGGCGATCAATCTTACCAAGAATGACAGCACTAAAAAGCTGGAAGCGGGATTATTGTTCAAAGGTGATTTATCCAGCCAGGCAACTATCGATAGTCTGAAGAACGTGTTTAATACATTGTTATTTTATAAAGGGCTGTTATATAATCCTGAGTCGCATGCTTACCTGATGGCTATCTATGTAAACAAAGACGTGTTCAATTCTCCGAAACGAACGGCAGTAGTGGATTCTGTGTATAAGATTACCAAAGCATTTGAAGAAAAACAACATACAACTGTGCGACTGAGTGGCCTACCATTAATTCGTACAGTCATGGCCGTTAAGGTGGCAGATGAGTTGAAGTTGTTTTTGAAAATATCTTTTGTGTTGACAGGGTTGATACTGTTTCTGTTTTTCAGATCTTTCGGAGCAGTGTTGATGTCTATGGTGGTGGTAGCGATTGGTGTCATCTGGTCGGTAGCTACGATTGTTTTAATGGGTTATAAGATTACGTTACTGACTGGATTGATTCCGTCGTTAATTGTAGTGATTGGGATTCCTAACTGTGTATATTTTATCAGTAAGTATCATACAGAATATGCAAAGCATCAGAACAAAACGAGGGCGTTAATCAGGATGATTCAGCGGATGGGTATTGTAACGTTGTTTACCAATATCACTGCTGCAATTGGTTTTGGTGTGTTTTGTTTTACCAATAGTGCTATTCTGAAGGAATTCGGTGTGGTGGCCGGTTTGAACATCATGCTGATCTTTTTGATTTCATTTATTTTCCTTCCTTCCGTATTAAGTTATTTACCTGCGCCTAAGCTGAAACATATTTCATATAGAGATAGTGGGTTCTTTAATAAAGTGTTGGAATTAATTACCACGTTGGTATTTAAATATCGTACATCCGTTTACGTTATTAGTGGAATAATGTTGGTTGCTGCGATCATTGGTATGACGAGGTTGCAATCTGTAGGTTATATGCTGGATGATATTCCGCATACTGATAAGTTGTATACAGATCTGAAGTTTTTTGAGCAGAATTTCAAGGGAGTGATGCCATTGGAGATAGCAGTGGATACCAAACGAAAGAACGGCGTAGTGAATTTGCAAACGTTGAATAAGCTGGATGAATTAACGCAGCTGATAGCGGCGCAACCTGATTTTGCGCGTCCATTGTCGGTAGTGGAAGGTATCAAGTTTGCGAAGCAGGCGTATTATAATGGCGACAGTAGTAACTATGCGGTGCCTAATCAGTTTGATCTTGGATTTCTTGCACCTTATCTGCGTATGAAAGCTCCAGCTGGAACTAGCGCCAATACTACGTTTAGCAAACTGGTATCATCCTTTATGGATAGTACTAAGCAGGTGGCGAGAGTAAGTGTGAACATGGCAGATGTTGGATCTAAGCGTTTGCCAGCATTGTTGGATTCTTTGAGACCTAAGGTGGACCAGATTTTCGACAGTAGTAAATATAAAGTGACCTTTACAGGTACCAGTGTAATTTTCCAGGAAGGAACGCGATTTATTATCAGTGGATTAACAGAGAGTATTTTATTAGCTTTTGTGTTGATCATGGGTTGTATGTTGTATTTGTTCAGATCCTGGAGGATGTTGATAATATCCCTGGTGCCTAATATTATTCCGTTGGTAGTAACAGCAGGAGTGATGGGTTGGGTAGGCGTTCCATTGAAGCCTTCTACCGTATTGGTTTTCAGTGTGGCGTTAGGTATTGCGATAGATGTTACGATTCGTTTTTTGGTGAATTTTAAGCAAGAGTTGCCGCATCATAATTTGAATATATCCGAGACCGTTAAGCAGACGATACATGAAACGGGATTGAGTATCATCTATACCTCATTGATATTGTTTGCAGGTTTTATGATTTTCAGTTTTTCAGAATTTGGCGGAACGAAGGCGTTAGGGTGGCTAACTTCTCTGACATTGATAGTAGCGATGCTAACGAACCTTACTATACTACCGGCATTGTTGTTGTGGATGGAAAAAGCGTTGTTGAAGCAGGCGAAGAAAAAGCAGTTATGGAAAGTGCTGGATGAGGAGAAGGATATTGCTATAGATAAGCTTGGGGTGGGCGATCAGGAGTAAACTAAATAGAATGCTTTATAGGTAAGGGATGGCCGTTGGTCATCCCTTTTTATTTTTTTCATGTAGACGAAATTCTACAGAAGAATTTGAAAAAAATGCTAAGCTGGACAAAAAAAATGTATAAACTAATCTAGTGAAAAACGTTTATCCGTCATATTTACCGTTCATCAAAAACAGGTATATATCCACATAAAAAAGTTAGAGGTTTATAATGCCATTCTAACCACTAGTTCATGAAAAACAAATACTTAAAGGGCGCTCATTTGTCTGAGCGGAAATTTAAGGAGATTTTACGGCTGTTTGCCGATGATCTTACTGCCACGCAGATAGCAAATATCAGTGGCGTTAGCCGGGTAACGATCAACAGTTACCTGAAGAAATTAAGGAGCCAGATTGCGCGTTATTGTGAGACGATGCATCCGGCGACTGTACCTGTAGCAGCGATATTTGAGCGGGACCTGATGGTTCGTTCAGAGCAGGAAGAGGATACGTTAGTTGCGGTGAAGACCGAAGTAGACAAGGCGGTAAAGCCTGTAATCTTTGGGATTGTCAAAACGGCGGACCGGCTGTATACAGAGATCCTTCCTGATGTTAGCAGATCAATGATCCATGCGGCCACCCGAGGCAGATCTGTTCTGGAGAAGATAGGAACTACAGAGCGTTTGCGTAATTACACGGGCGTAGTTGATTTGGGTCAGTATCGTTTGTACCGGTTAGGTGCTAAGCCTTCCGATTCGAGCGGAACACCACAGATGGACGAGGTAGATGCCTTCTGGGGACTTACCAAGCATCGTTTGGCCAAGTTTAAGGGGCTGAACAGAAATACGGCTTATTTGCATCTGAAAGAGTGTGAATTCCGTTTTAATTACCGTAGTGATGACTTGTTTACGGTATTACTGGAGTTGTTAAAAACTTATCCACTTACATTATCCTAATTTAATTTTCTAACCTAATGGCATTGGCCCGGCTGGACTCCAGTCGGGCTTTTTTGTATGTTGTCACATGAAAAATTAACACTTTTTTTAGTTTAAGATTTAACTACAAGTATTATTATGATTGATAGTTAGTGTTTTATGAGAATATTATATTCTTAATAAGTTAAGAAAAAGTTAAAGCTTTGTTATTTGCATGTTATTGGACTAGTTGATACTTTAACTTTTTGTTAATAATTTATATATTTGGCATCTGATTGAAAAATTATTAAGGAAACTGCTTGTGGGAAATAGGATGACTACTTCTATATGTGATTTATTAAAGAAATCACAACAAAAAAGTAACATTCTTATCAATTGTCAACTTTAAGGTATACGAACTAAACCATAGCCAACAGACAAACTTTCTCGCTTAATTATCGATCACCATCTGTTTAACCTATACCACATCCTGGCACCATAAAAGTGTCCTGTAGTGACGATTTTTTATTAACGGAAACAAACATGCTTATGAGGAAAGTGTTATTTCTCCTCCTGGCCGTGCTATGCATTGGCGGTCAGGCCTTTGCGCAAAGTCGCACTGTATCGGGGAAAGTTACTGACAAAAAAGATGGAATGCCCATTCCTGGTGTTACCATCCAAATCAAAGGTACTAGTAAGGGTACTACCTCCGGTGCGGATGGATCTTACAAAATCAATGTAGACAATGAAGATGCTGTTTTGATATTCTCTTTCGTGGGATATGCAAAACAGGAAGTTGCTGCGAAAGCTGCTGTAGTTAATGCAAAACTGGACTCAGATGACAAACAGCTGAGTGAAGTTGTTGTAACTGGTTACACGGTAGTAGACAGAAAGAAAATGGTTAGTTCCATTTCAGAAGTGGGCTCCAAACAATTGGAGAACGCACCTGTACCGGATGTAAACCAATTGCTGCAAGGCCGTGCGCCAGGTGTGGTAAGTGCTTCCGGATCTGGTCAGCCAGGTGCTAAGCAAAGCATTTCCATTCGTGGTATTGGTTCCTTGAGCGCAGGCGCTAGTCCAATCTATGTTATTGACGGGGTTATTGCTAACTCTGGTCAGTTCAACAATGATGTACAGACACAGTCCAGCGATATCATGGCAAACCTGAATCCAAATGATATCGAAAGCATCAACGTACTGAAAGATGCATCTGCATTGGCGTTGTATGGTGCTCGTGGTGGTAATGGTGTAATTGTAATTACTACTAAAAAAGGTAAAGCGGGTTCTTCTAAAGTAGGTTTCAGAGCGCAATACGGTTTCAACAACCCTAGCTTTGGTAACTGGAAACAAATGAATGCACAGCAGGCATTTGATTACAAACGTAATGTATATCGCCTGAATGGTTATTCAGATGAAAAAATCAATGAACTGGTACCAGATTCATTGCTGAAATATGCAACTGACTGGAGAGATGCTGCTTTCCAGAATGGTCATACCCAGAACTATGAAATCAACTCCAGCGGTGGTAATGAAAAAACACAGTACTACATGTCTGGTGGTTATTTCAGCCAGGATGGTGCTATGATTAATTCAGGTCTGAAACGTTATTCTGTAAACTCCAGCATTCAACATAAAGTGAATGACAGACTGGACATCGGTATGAATTTAAATCTGTCTTATGCAGATATGAACAATGCTGGTGCTGGTAACCGTTATAGTAGCCCACTGCTGGGTAGCTTTGCTAACAGCCCGCTGTTGCCTGCTTACCAGCCTAATGGTCAGCTCTATACTGGTCTGGAAGACTACTGGCAGAATGAATCCAATACTGGCGATAACTTCCTGTATTCAGCATTTAAAAATACCAACCGTAACGAAAACGTTCGTGCACTTGGTAAAATCTACCTGAATTACAAGATTACTGATTGGTTGAAATTCTCGCAGAATGCAGCTATTGATTATATCAATGCACATCAGAAAACTTTCCAGGATCCTACTACTGCTGATGGTTTCAACTCTGCAGATCCTTCTCAGAGTGGTGATATCTATGAAGCAACCAACACACTGAGAACAATTACTTCCCAGACCTCTCTGAGTGGTAAGTTTAATTTCGGTATGGGTCAGAAACATGCGATCGACTACCTGGCTATGATGGAGTATTCTCCAACCAACTATAATGGTTTCAGCGCTGAAGGTGTTGGTCTGGCTACTCCTAAAACACCAGTACTGGATGCTACATCTACTCCACAAGGTGTTGGTGGCGGTTCTTATGACTTTGCATTCCTGTCTTACCTGGGTCAGGTGAACTATACTTACAATGGTAAATATTACTTCACAGGATCTATCAGAAGAGACGGAAGTAGCCGTTTTGGTCCATCTACTAAATACGGTACTTTCTATTCATTGGGTGGATCATGGAGAGTAATTGATGAGAACTTCATGAAAAATCAGCATATATTTTCTGATTTGAAAGTACGTGCGAGCTATGGTACTTCAGGTAATGGTTCTTTCTCTAACTATGGCTGGATGAACCTCTATGCTTATAACATTGCTTACAATGGTTCTCCTGCAAGTAATCCTAAACAGTTAGGTAATCCAAACCTGACTTGGGAGAAAAGTACCACTACCAACATTGGTATTGATATGGGCTTCCTGCATAACAGACTTACAGCGAGCATTGACCTGTATAACAGAAAATCATCTGACCTGTTACAAGATCGTCCATTAGATCCAACCACTGGTTATAAAGTGATTTCTGAGAACATTGGTTCAATGGTAAACAGAGGTATTGAAGCTACTATCTCTTCCCGTAACATTCAGGGCAAAGACTTTGGCTGGTCTACCGATGTGACCTTGGGTTACAACAAGAATAAAATTCTGTCTCTTTACCAAGGTCAGGATATCATCAATCCAACCAACTATGATGGAACTGCTTTCACTGGTACCATCAACCGTGTAGGTATGCCTGCATATACCTGGTACCTGAGAGAATGGGCTGGTGTAGATGCTGCAAATGGAGATCCACTGTGGTATAAAGCGGATGGTTCTAAAACCAACAACATCAACGAAGCGGCGTATAAAACTTTTGGTACTACCATGCCTAAGTTCACCCTTGGTTTCAACAATACCTTCAATTACAAAAACTTCACACTGTCTGCTTTCATCTATGCATCACAGGGCAACCAGATCATGAATGGTACTGCAAGATATGGAGATGCTGATGGTGCGCGTCTGAACTGGAATTACAATACGTCTGCAGGCTATGACTACTGGACTACTCCAGGTCAGAATGCATCCAGACCTAAGCCAGTTGTGGGTGGTAACAAAAACTCTACTGCATTGTCTACCCGCTACCTCGAAGATGGTTCTTACATCCGTCTGCGTAACGTAGTACTGGGTTACAATCTGCCTAAACAATGGCTGAATGCAGCTAAGATTCAGAATGTACGCCTGTATGTTCAGGGACAGAACTTACTGACCATCACTGGTTACTCTGGTGTTGATCCTGAGATCGACAATACCGGATATGAGTTCTTCAAGTATCCTGTTACTAAGAGCGTAAGTTTTGGTGTGGACATCACTTTGTAAAATTTAATGAAGAGAACAATTATGAAAAAATATATCATAGCCATAGCAGCCGCAGGACTTTTTATGCAAGCCTGCAGCAGCAAGCTCGATTTAAAGCCTTACGATAGTCAGGAAGGTTCTGATGCCTTAAGTGATTATTCAGGGGTTAATGCAGCCTTAAATGGTGTTTATGACGCACTTCAGAGTACTTTCTATTACGGCCGTAATTATTGGATTATGACCGAACTGAATGCGGATAACATTTACATTGCAGCGAGCAACAGTAACCGTTTTCTGAGCAGCTACCGTCATGACTATACTACCCAGGATGCAGACGTAGAAGATTTCTACACTACTGCCTACAATGGTATTATGCGTGCTAACAAGGTAATTGGTGCGGTGGATAACATCTCAGCAACTACTGATCAGAAGAATGTGCTGAAAGGTGAAGCATTGTTTCTGCGTGCGTTGATGCATTATGATCTGGTGAATGTATTTGCCCGTCCATATGCACAGGGTAATGGTTCACAGATTGGTATTGCTATTAAAACCAAGGTAGATATCAGCAATGCGAAGCGTGCTACAGTGAAAGAAGTGTATGATCAGATCATTGCAGATCTGACTGAAGCGAAAGATTTGTTGAAGTCAGTAGGTGTGACTACTAAATATCATGCTAGCACTTATGCAGCATCTGCATTACTGGCGAGAGTATATCTGAATAAAGGTGATAAAGTGAATGCAATTGCAGAAGCGACCAACGTTATCAATGCTGGTTATACTTTGCAGGCGCCTAATGCAGATTTCTACAACACACAAGGATCTGCAGAAGAGATCTTTACATTAAGCTTTGTGGATAATGAATCAACTGGTTCAGATAACATGGGTATGATGTATCTGAAACCTGGTTATGGTGATGCACGTGTAACGCCAGATCTGGCGGCATCTTTTGATGCTACAGATGCGCGTTTAGTGTATCTGGGTATGATGGGTACAGAGTATATCAATGAGAAATATACGGGCCAGGGTGGTAAAGCTGGTATGACCAGTCCTAAGCTGCTTCGTTTGCCAGAAATGTACCTGATACGTGCAGAAGCTAATAGTGCGGCGGATCCTGCGGCAGCGATCAAAGATGTGAATGTGGTAAGAGCGAGCAGGAAACTGGCGGATCTTAGTAACGTAAGCAATGCGGCGGTATTGGATTCAGTATTGGCTGAAGACAGAAGAGAGTTTATGTTTGAAGGTCACCGTTATTTTGATTTGCTGAGAAATAACAGGGGTGTGGACCGTAAGATGTGTGGTAGTACTTTGGCTATTACAGCGCCATGTACCTTTGGTATCACTGCTTACAACATTATCTGGCCTATTCCGCAGACGGTTAAGAATACCAATCCGGATATGGATCAAAATGATGGTTACGAATAACAAATAAGCATGTTGTAAACCTAAGGGATCTGCGAAAGCGGGTCCCTTTTTTTATGCACATTTCATAATATTTTTTTGAAAATTTAACAGATTTTTATAAATTAAAAAATTGTTAAAGTATTTTTATCAAGAAAAGTTTTTGTATTTGAATTAAAAAAATATAGTTATATATTTGCTTAGGGGCAACAAATTCGTTATATTCTTGTTATTAACCTGTTATTTAACACTTATTTAGATGGTTTAATATTGTGAAATAATTATATCTATATAGCTATAGTCAGTAGTTATATAGTATTGGTTTTTTGCGTTTTACATAGAACTAAAACCTGTTAACTTCTTTTTTATTAGTCAATCAAAACCAAGTCGCTTATGAAAAAAGAGCTACTACTTTGGCTGTTCCTGTTTGGCTGTGTACTAAATTCAGTTGCACAGACCCGAACGATCAGCGGAAAAGTTAGTGACGCTAAAGACGGCTCTGCTATTCCCGGTGTTACCGTCGTGATTAAAGGCACTACTAAGGGCGTTTTCACAACTTCAGATGGAACTTACAAACTGAATGGAGTTCCCTCAGGATCCACATTAGTCTTCTCTTTTGTGGGGTATTTATCTAAGGAAGTACCAGTTGCTGCTGGCAACACTATTGATGTCGCGCTAGAAGCCGACAAAAAACAACTCGGAGAAGTTGTTGTGACCGCAGTTGGTCTGAAAAAGAACGAGGCTTCATTGGGATACTCGGTATCCACTGTTAAGCCTGATCAGATCAACCAAAAATCTGAGCCTGATATGTTAAAAGGCCTGCAAGGTAAAGTTGCGGGTGTTGACATCAGGGCTTCACAAGGTACACCAGGTGCGGCTACCCGTATCCAAATCCGTGGTAATACCTCTTTCTTTGGAAATAACCAGCCACTTATCGTAGTTGATGGTATTCCTTACAACAATGACCAGATTACAACCTCCAGCCAAACTTCAGGTGGTGGTGCCTATTCCAGTGGTCTGTCTGCCCTCGATCCTAATGACATTGCTTCTATGACCGTACTGAAAGGTGCTGCTGCTGCTGCATTGTATGGTTCAAGAGCATCTAACGGTGCGGTGGTAATCACTACCAAATCCGGTTCTTCTACGCTCTCCAGAAGAAAAACAGAAGTGACCTATTCTTCCTCTATTGCCTTCGAAACAGTTGCCAGCTATCCTAAATATCAAAATACTTACGGTTCTGGTAGTAACTTCAATTACAGCGCCGCTTCTAACGGTTCTTGGGGTGCAAAATTCGGTGGTGCGCTTGATTCAGTTCCTATCTGGGCTGCTTATCAAACTGCTTATCCTGAATTGTATGGTGGAAAGAAAATTCCTTACCAGGCAGTTCCAAACAACGTAAAAGATTTATTCCGTACAGGTTTTATCTCTGAAAACTCTGTAAGCGTAAATGGTGGTACTGAAAAGTCTTCCCTCAGCGCTACTGCTTCTTATATGAGCCAGGATGGTTATGTACCTCATTCTGATTTCAATCGCGCGAGCCTTGCAGTGGGTGGTATCACCAGACTGACAAATGGTTTGAATGTTAGCGGTAACTTCAGCTACAGTACAACTAACCAGCTGGGTTCTCAGTTTGGTGAAAACCAGATAGATGGTGCGGCTTCTTCTTTTGCCCGTAACCTGTTCCTGGCGCGTAACTGGAATATTGCCGGTCTTCCTTATCAGGATAAAAACGGTAAACCAATTTCCCCGCTGCCAGCGCAGTTCGATAACCCGCTCTGGTCTTTCATTCATAATACTGTTTCTACCAGAACTGACAGATATGTTGCTGGTCTGAAATTGAACTACGATGTTACTCCTTGGTTCAATGCCAGCTACCAGATTGGTACAAACGTAAATAATATGACTCGTAAAGAGATCATCGATCTCGGATCTCGCGGTGCAGAAGGTAATGGTCAGATTACCGAGCAAAATTATCGCTTCGCGGAAATTGAGTCTAACTTGATCGGTACTTTCTCTCCGAAACTGAAAAATGAAGATTTCGGATTTAAAGCGATCGTAGGTCATAACGTTAACCAACGTACGACCAACTCCACTGTAATGATTGGTAAAGGTATCGTAGCTCCTGGTATCTACAACCTGAACAATACAAAGAGCGTACTTCCTAGCGAAGATGTACTGATCCAGAGAAGACTCTGGGGTGTTTTCGGTGAGGTAGACCTGGACTATAAAAAATGGTTGTTCCTGACTTTAACAGGTCGTAACGACTGGTCTTCTACCCTGCCTAAATCAAACCGTAGCTACTTCTATCCAAGTGTGGCTGCATCCTGGATATTCACAGATGCGCTGAAAATTAAGAGCAGCTGGTTTGATTTCGGTAAACTGCGTGCCAGCTGGGCAAAAGTGGGTCGCGATGCTGATCCATACAGCCTGCAAAACATCCTGTCAGTTAACGTTCCATTCCTCGGTCAATCTGGTGTAATCCAGAACCCAGGTGCAGGTAATCCTAACCTGAAACCTGAGTTTACACAAGATATGGAGGTGGGTACAACCCTGGAATTCCTGAACAGAAGAATCGCACTTGACTTCGCACTGTATTCCAGAAAATCTACTAATCTGATTGCTCCAATTACCCTGGCATCTTCTTCTGGTTATAGCACTTTTGTGGATAACTATGGTGAGATTACCAACAAAGGTTTCGAGATTGATCTGAACCTGGTTCCTGTAAAAACTAAAGACTTTACCTGGAACTTACACTGGGTGTTCTCTAAAAACGTGAACATGGTAGCTAAACTGAGACCAGGCGTAGACAGAATTCTCCTGAACGGTGTACTGGACGGTATCAGTCCATACCTGGAAGCTGGTCTGCCATATGGTTACCTCAGAGGTTCCTATGATGCACGTGATGATAAAGGCAACTTGCTGATTGACCCAACCACTGGTTTACTGATCCCTACTGGTCAGCAAAGAATGGTGGGTAATCCAAACCCTGATTTCAAAACCGGTCTGACTACCACCTTTAACTATAAAGGCATATTCCTGAATGCACTCGTAGACTTGACAAGAGGCGGCGACATTTACTCTGTAACTGTGAGCAGCTTACTCGGTCGTGGTGTAACTCAGGATACAAAAGATCGTGAGAAAATGATCATCCTGCCTGGTTATTATGGTGACGTAAATAACCCTGGTACAGTATTGAAAGATGCTAAAGGTGACCCAATCCGTAACACGACTCCGGTTACTTTATTTGATGCTTACTTCGGTGAGTCTTTCGCTATCAACTCTGCAACTGAGTGGAATGTATACGACGCAACGGTTTATACGCTGCGTGAGGTAACATTAGGTTATGACTTCCCTAAATCAATGTTTAACAAAACTCCGATTGGTGGTCTGACTGTTACCCTGACAGGTCGTAACCTGTGGTATTTTGCACCAGGTATGCCTAAATACTCAAACTTCAATCCTGAAGTTGGTAGCTTCGGTTCTACCAACACCCAAGGTATTGAATTGTCTGGCGCTCCTACTACACGTCGCTTTGGCTTAAACGTGAAAGTAACCTTCTAGTATTCATGAAAAAAAGACTATCGATGAAAAGAATTAGCTTAATACTGTTAGGAGGTCTTTTAGCAACTGGTTTCGGTTGTACGAAGGGATTCCTTGACATAAATAATGACCCAAATAACCCGTCGCAGGCGACTTTAAGTCAGTTGCTGACTGCAAGTGAGCAAGGGCTTTCCTATGCAATGGGATATAGCAATAGCGGCCGTGGTGCTATTGGTTTCACAGAAGTTCTGGGTGTTTACATGCACCAGGTAACTGTACGTGAATCACAGGACCAGTACGGTGCACAAGGCGACCAGTTCGATATTAACAACGGCTGGAAACAGTTCTATAGTGCACAGACTAACGGTTTCGGTTACACTGGTTTCCTAGAGAATACCAATGTGATGATCCGTCAGGCAGAAGCAGAAAATAACCACAAGTTTGCCGGTGTTGGCCGTATCATGAAAGCATATGGTATGAGCCAGATGGTGGATATCTTCGCAGATGTTCCATATACTGAAGCAAACCAGTTTTACCTGACTAAAAATGGTTATCCGAAATTTGATAAAGGTTCTGATATCTACCCTAGCTTATTGCTGATGTTAGATACAGCGATCACCAATCTGGCTCAAACAGGAGGTAACTCCCTGGTGCCAGGATCTGATGACCTGTTCTATGGTGGTAATATCGATAGCTGGACTCGTCTTGCAAAAAGTATCAAGCTGAAATTGTATGTACAACAACGCTTGATTAAAGATGTATCAGCTAATGTAAATGCATTATTTAATGATAACCTGATCAGCAAACAGGAACAGAGCTTCATGATGCCTTATGGTTCATCTGCTTCTCCTGATGACAGGAACCCTGGCTTCAATGATTATTTCGCTACCCAGCGTTCTCACTATGTAAGCCCTTGGTTCTATTCCATCCTGAAAGGTTACAACCCTCGTCTGTTTACTGGTATTGAGGATCCACGTATTCCTTACTACTTCTACAACCAGATGACTACAACTAGCGCAACTCCTGCTGGTGCTGGTGAAACAGACTATCGTGACAGTGCGTTCGTATCTATCCTGTTTGGTTCCGTAGGTCCTAACAGAGACAGGTCTAATGACAACGGTATCTCTGTATTTGGTATCTATCCTGTAGGTGGTCGTTACGATGACAACTACAAGAACTATGATCCAAATAACCAACGGAATATCTCTGGTGTTACTTCTTCAAATGCAAGTGGTGCTGCTCCGCTGAGATTATTGACTTATGCAGATATCCTGTTCCTGAAAGCTGAGTGTATCAATGCTGGCCTTGTTGCTGGTGATGCACGCGCTACACTGCAACAGGCAATGCAGGAATCATTCTCTCAGGTAGATTTTGTTGCTGCAAAAGCTAACAAAAACCAGAACATTCCTAAACTGGTTGGTTCTACTGCTGAAACTGACTACATTAATAGCATCCTGGCTTTCTATGATGGCCGTACTACTACTAATGATAAGTTAGAAGTAATCATGACAGAGAAATGGATTCAGAGCTATGGATTTAGCTGTGACCAATACACCGACTATCGTCGTACTGGTTATCCAATCCTGTTCAATCCAAATGATCCATCTCCTTCTCAGGCTCCAGGCGGTTTCTATCAGCCACCTCTGAAAGGTGATCCTACCATCTCAGGTAACCAACCAAGAGTAAAAGTGGTATGTGGTAGAAACTATCCACTCTCTCTGCCTTGGCCTGTAGACGAATTAAACGTAAACAAAAACGCTCCGGCCCAAAAAGCACCAGATACTTACAAGGTGTTCTGGGATAATTAATAAGCAGCGTAGTAATTAAGCATTAAAAATTAGTAAGTATGAAGAAATCCGTAACCTTGATATTAATGCTTCTTGCGGTCTGCATATTTAGTTCCTGCCGTAAGAACGACAATCCAAAATTGCCGGATGGCATTGAGGATGGAGTGTTACCTAAGTTTACACAAACAGCAGGTGACGAAGACCTGAGCAATGTTGCAACCTTTACTTCTACTTTTAAGCTGGAATCTTATTTTCCAAACGCTTTAAAGCCTTCAAAAGTAGATATCGTTGTTGCAATCAATGGTGATTACACTAATGTAAAAACTATTGCAGCTGGTATCACATCACTTCCAGTAGCTTCCACAACAGTAACAGGCGCACAGATCCTGCAACTGTTCGGTGTTACTGCTGCTGACGTAGAAGTACTTGAAATCGGAGCTGATTGTACTTTGCCTGATGGTAAAGTGAGCAAAGCATTCCCTTACTACATCGATAGTAATGGACATATGCAGACGATCACTCCATATGCGCAAAACGCATATTCACTGCCAGGTTCTAATCCAGAACTCTACTACCAGGTACCATAGCATTTGTTGCTAAACAATATAAAGGGCGGCTCTAATTTAGAGCCGCCCTTTTTTTATTTCTTGTTATTTAGTGAATACCGCTGTGATATATTTTTAATATTAATGTCTCATTTATCCAGCGCTTAAACCATTGCCCAGTAATATTTTCCTTATATCAAGCATTTCTAAAGTTAACATTTCTTTAAGTTTAACACGAAAGTAGTAGGATATGTCATATTCTTTACTTTATATTTGCTAGACAACTTTGAGGTATAAATCCTCTGAGATACAACTGAGAAGTATCTCGACGCTAATGAAGAGAATAGAATTGATCTAAATTGCTTATGAGGGAAGCCACTTGCCAACAAGATTTCCCACAATATTGACGACAGTAACCAATCGGAAAACGCGATGTTTTTTGCAGGAAGCCCTTTTTGTTCTGATGAAAATCAGCGCAGGAAGAGTATTCAGTATTGTATTGTAGTAATCAGATGATAAGACCTGTGATGAATAGAGTGTGCATGCAGATTCAAAATGAAATATTATTAATTGCTTGTGATGAATTGTTTAATTAGGACAGCTTTGCTTATGTAGCATCCATATTCCAGTAGCCATCGGGGAGGCTTCAACAATTTATAATTATTGTACTTGGTTCAAAATAAAAGCATACTTGCTTAATGGCATACCTATGCGCTAAATCAGCCAACTACCACTTTTTTTACTTTTTATTTTTCTAATCAAGATCGCTTATGAAGAAAGGGTTATTCCTTGGATTGTTAGCAATCCTAAGTGTTTTTCAGGCACTTGCACAATCCAGAACGATTACCGGTAAGGTAACCGACGCAAAAGACGGCGGACCTTTACCTGGTGTAACCGTGAAAGTTAAGAATGGCAGCATTGGTACTGTTACTGGTGCTGATGGAGCATTCTCCATCAACGTGAATGGCAATCCTGTACTGGAATTTACCAGTGTTGGTTTTGCTTCAAAAGAAGTGGCTTCTGCTGGTAAAACAAATTTAATTGTTGCACTGGGTGCAGATGACAAAACTTTAGGTGAATTAGTGGTTGTTGCATATGGTACCGCCAAAAAAGGCGCTAACACCAGTGCTTCCACACAAATCGATGCCAAAAAATTTGAGACAAGACCAATCTCAAACGTAGCTTCTGCCTTAGATGGTGCTGCTCCTGGTATCCAAACTAACTCTGGTAGCGGTCAGCCAGGTGATGGTCCTTCTATCCGTATTCGTGGTTTCGGTTCCGTAAACGGTTCCAATGATCCACTGATCGTATTGGATGGTGTGCCTTACAACGGTAACCTCAGCAGCATCAACGTTGCTGATATCGCCAGCCTCTCTGTACTGAAAGATGCATCTTCTTCTTCTCTGTACGGTGCCCGCGCTGCGAACGGTGTGGTACTCATTACCACTAAAAAAGGTAGAGCAGGTCATGGTCAACTGTCTGTTTCTGCAGTTCAAGGTTGGAACTCTCGTAGCATTCCTGAATATGACAGAGTAGGTGCTTACGAATACTATCCACTGATGTGGGAAGCTTATCGTAACTCCCTGACATCTTCTACCATCTCCCTCGACTCTGCAAGCAAAATCGCTTCTGGCCTGGTTCCTGGTAAAAACAGTGTGAAAGATCAATTAGGTTACAATCCATTCAATGTTGCAAACAATGCCATCGTTGATGTAAACGGTAAACTGAACCCTAATGCAAAACTGCTGTGGGGTGATGATCTGGATTGGTCTAAAGCATCTACTCGCGTAGGTCAACGTGGTGAGTATGGTATTAACTACAGTGGTGGTACCGACAAAACTGACTACTTCGCTTCTCTCAACTACCTGTCTGACAAAGGTTACATCATCAACTCTGATTTCAACCGTATCAGCAGCCGTCTGAACATCAATCACAGAGCTAACGACTGGTTCAAAACCGGTGTTAACCTGTCAGGAAGCTTCGTGAACTCCAAACAAACTGATGTTAGCAGCAGTACTTCTTACGTAAACCCAATCTTCTTCTCTCGTAATATTGGTCCTATTTATCCAATCCATGTCCATGATCCTAACACTGGTGCATATATTTTGGATGCAAATGGAAATAAAATATGGGATGTTGGAGGTATGAGCGAATATGGTCTGCCTTCTCGTGGAGCTGGAGCATTCTCTGGTCGTCATGGGATTGCAGAAAACTACCTGAATGATAACTCATTCAAAAGAAACTCTCTGGGTGGTAGAACTTATGCTGAGGTATCTTTCCTGAAAGACTTCAAATTCACAACTAACTTGAGTGTTGACGTGATCAACACCCGTTCCAAAGTATATTGGAATACACAGGTAGGTGATGGTAACCCTGCTGGTCTTGGTTCACGTACTGATAATACAAATACCAGCTATACGATTAACCAATTGCTGACTTATACCAAATCATTGGGCAAACATAGCTTTGATGTACTGGCTGGTCACGAGAACTATAGCATGAATATCAACCAGGTGTATGGCGAACGCCAAGGCCAGGTTGTTTCTGGGAACGATGAGCTGATCAACTTTACGACGACTACAGGTCTGTATTCCTATGTAAGAGATCACAAAATGGAAGGTTATTTCTCACGTGTTAATTATAGTTACGATGATAAATACTTCTTCTCTGGCTCATTCCGTCGTGATGGTTCTTCCCGTCTGGAAAGAGCTAACAAATGGGGTAACTTCGGTTCTATCGGCGCTGGCTGGCGTATAGATAAAGAGAACTTCATGAAGAGCATTTCTTGGGTTAATATGCTGAAACTGCGTTCCAGTTATGGTACTGCCGGTAATGATGTTATTCTGAATAGTGACGGTTCTCAGAACTATTATGGTTATCAGGGTCTGTATGCATTGGGCTGGAACAATGCGCTCGAACCAGGTGTATTCTACAGCAAACTGCCTAACAAAGACCTGAAATGGGAATCTAACAAGAGCTTTGATGTAGGTGTTGACTTCGCAGTATTCAAAAATCGTTTAACTGGTAGCGTGGAATACTATCGTCGTGCTTCCAGCAACCTGTTGTTTGATATTCCTTTACCATTATCCGGTGGTGTTGCCAGCAAAACTGTTAACATTGGTGCGGTTCGTAACAGTGGTATCGAACTTCAGCTGACAGGTGAAGTTATCCGTGCTAAAAACTTCGGATGGACTGCTGACCTGAACCTGAGCACTGTTAAAAACGTGATCACTGAACTGCCACAGTCTGAAATCATCTCTGGTACTAAGAAACTGATGGTTGGTAAATCTATCTATGATTACTGGCTGCGTGCTTGGTATGGTGTTGATCCTGCGGATGGTTCTGCGCTGTATGTTGCAGCTGATCCAAAAGGTGCTGGTGTTCGTACAATGGCAAATGGTGATGTAGTTACTACCAATATCAACAACGCTGCTTACCACTATGCTGGTAGCGCTATCCCTGATTTGTTTGGTAGCATCAACAACACATTCAACTATAAAAATTTCAGCCTGTCATTCCTGATCTCCTTCCAGCTGGGTGGTAAAACTTACGATGCTACTTACGCTTCTCTCATGAGCTCTGGTAACTACGGTGGTGCGGTATCTACAGATATCCTGAACCGTTGGCAGAAACCTGGTGATATCACCAATGTTCCTCGCATGGAGCAACGTCAGACGACCAACTTCAATGCTGCTAGCTCTGATCGTTGGTTAACCAGTGCATCTTTCCTGAATTTCAGAAGCCTGAAACTGGGTTATACTGTACCTGCAAGCTTCCTGGAAACAGCACATCTGAAAGGTGCAAATGTATTTGTAAGTGGTGAGAACCTGGGCGTAATTACTGCGCGTAAAGGTATGAACCCATCTCAGGCATTTACTGGTGTAACATCAAATGGTTACCTGCCTGCTCGTGTGGTTAGTGCTGGTCTGAATATTACACTTTAAAAATTGTAATGATGAAAAATAATTTCAAGAAATTTTTATTCATAGGTTTAGCTGCATCTTCTGCATTGCTGACCAGTTGCAAAAAGGATTACTTAGACACTACACCAACTGAGTATGTGGATGAGAATATTTTGTTTAACGACATGAAAGGCGCATGGGCTGCAATTAACGGTATTCACCGTGCAATGTACTCTGCCTATGATTCACAGGACCAAACTGGTCAGTCATCTGTTATGATTGATGCTGATATGATGGGTGAGGATATTGTAATGACCAGTGCTGGTAATGGTTGGTGGAATGCTTCCTATCAATGGACAATGCACCGCAACGTAAATGCGACTCAGCTTCGTTTTGTTTATTCCTTCTATTACAAAGTAATTCGTAACGCCAACCTGATCCTGCAGAAAATTGATGCAGTTCCTGGTGATGCTACTGAAAGAAATGCAATAAAAGGTCAGGCATATGCTTATCGCGCCTGGGCACATTTTAACCTGGTTCAATTGTTTGGCGGACGTTATGATGCCGCTGGTACTAATGGTCAGGATGGAGTTGTATTAGCTTTGAAAGCTGAGGCAACACCAAAACCACAGGCTCGTGCAACTGTAGCGGAAGTATATACGCAGGTTAATAAGGATCTTGATTCTGCCTTCGCAAACCTGCCAGCTACTTCTCGTAACACGAAATCTCATTTTAATGGTATGGTTGTTACTGGGTTGAAAGCACGTGTTGCATTAACTCAGCAAAATTGGCAAGTCGCAGCTGATCTGGCAGGTCAAGTTATTGCCGGTTCAGGTACATCGCTCATGAGTCAGATTCAATACGGTCAAGGGTTTAATAGTGTTGAGAATCCTGAATGGATCTGGGGTAGCTATCAGGTTGATGACCAGACCACAGCATTCAATGGCTTCTTCGCGTATATGTCTGCTAACTACAACTCTACGAATATTCGTCAAAATCCAAAGGCGATTAATTCAACGTTGTACAAAAAATTCCCAGCAACTGACATTCGTACAAAGCTCTGGGATCCAACTGGGGCTTCAACTCCAATTCCACCTAAAGGTTCCCGCTTCCCTTATATTAACCAGAAATTTCTGGCCAAATCTTCAGGTAGCTCTGTTGGTGACGTAGTATATATGCGCCTAGCCGAGATGTATTATATCCAGGCAGAAGCTTATGCTATGCTGAACCAGGATGCACAAGCTGCGAATGCACTGTTCACTGTTGTATCTGCACGTAATACTGCATACACTAAATCTACCAATACTGGCACTGCACTGAGAACTGAGATATCTGATAACCGTAGATTTGAACTCTGGGGTGAGGGTTTCCGTTTCTTCGATCTTAAAAGAAAGAATGAAGCAATGGACCGTTCAGGTACTAACTTCAACCTCGCGCTCAGCGTTATCACCGGCATCCCGGCTGGCGATAAACAATGGCAGTGGCTCATACCTCAGGATGAGATCAATGCTGGTGGTGGTTTGATTAAACAGAACCCACTTTAATAGTGAATCGATAAGCATAAACGAAAAAGGCTGTCTCTACTCAATAGAGACAGCCTTTTTCGTTTATGCTTATAAGTTAGATGATCATTTCAATACCTGTTTCAACTTAGCCTCTAATTCAGGGCCTCTCAGGTTCACACCTATTACCTTACCTTGAGGGTCCAGCAGGAAGTTAGAAGGTATCGCATTGATGCCATACATATTTACTACTGCTGATTCCCAGAATTTCAGATCACTTACCTGTGTCCAATTCAGGCCATCTTGTTTAATTGCCGCTACCCATGCATCTTTGCTCTTATCCAGTGATACACCCAATACCGTAAAGTTTTTATCCTTGTAAGTCTGATAAGCTTTTACTACGTTAGGATTTTCACCACGACAAGGACCGCACCAGCTAGCCCAGAAATCAACCAGTACAAATTTGCCTCTAAAAGAACTCAGACTAACTTGTTTACCAGATGGATCAGGTAAAGTGAAGTTTGCCGGAGACTCATTTACCTTTACTGCGATAGAGGCTTCTTCTCCACCATTAGCAGCACCGGTACTGTCAGAACCCATGCCTTTTTCCAGTTGGCTGATTCTGTCTACCATGCTTTTTACCAGGGTGTTTTTAGGAAAACGTTTTTCCATATTGGTCAGCACCTGCTTGTGAGCAATGATTTCCTGACCATTTCTTACCTGGCTGATAGCAAATACCGCATTGGCTGGGTATTTAGTTTTATCGGCAGTGATGAAGAAACTGGTTTCAAACTCTTTTTCACGACGCTGAAAATCCTGAATTTTAGGTTGCAGGATACTGTCAGGTGTTTTGATCTGATGCAGACTATCCAGCTGACGCATTTCTTCTGTTAATTTAACAGACTGCTTGCTGATATCTGCGAGGAATTGTTGTAACTCCTGTGTAGGCTCAGAACCATCCACTTTTATGTTTTCCAGGTTGTCTAAATCTCCTTCCAGCTTCATATCGCC
Organism: Chitinophaga sp. Hz27; assembly: GCF_042263525.1. Lineage (NCBI taxonomy): Bacteria > Pseudomonadati > Bacteroidota > Chitinophagia > Chitinophagales > Chitinophagaceae > Chitinophaga > Chitinophaga sp. Hz27. The sequence goes on along the minus strand of NZ_JBHKFJ010000004.1, from coordinate 254,846 downwards.
GGCATCAAGAGATAACAGGATGAATTTACCGTTTGTAAAACGGATACGATAAAGTCCCTGTTCAGGTACCATACCTTTAAAAGTAAAGGAGCCACTCGCATCTTTAATGTTAGTGGAGTCTACTACTTTCACATTATCCAATGTAAGTTCTTCCAGTACAACAGATCCTAATGGCATATTTTTAAAATGACCATCAATCTTGAACTCCCCTTTTTCCTGTTGTTGCCCGGCACATCCTGCGAGAAATGCAGCCACAGACAACCCTAAAAAGTATTTTTTCATGCAATCGTTTTTTATATCTCGTTTCCGCTAAACTGTTAAGTTATACCAAAATAGCGGATAAACGCTTAACCTTTGAGTTTTTCGGTTAATAATTCATTTGTAAGGCGAGGATCGGCCTTCCCTTTGGATGCTTTCATCACCTCTCCCACAAACAGCGCCAGCAAGCCTTTTTTACCACCGCGATAAGCTGCCACCTTATCAGGGAACTTCGCCAATACCTCATCGATAATTGGGGCAATATTATCCGCGTTATTGTCCTGCAGGAGATTTAGTCTGGTGGCTATTTCCAACGGATTCTCCGTAGGATGCTGAATCAGTTCAGGTAATATTTTGGAAGATGCTACAGAGAAGCTGACCTTCCCGCTATTGGTTAAAGCAATCAGCTCAGCCATTGCCGCGGGTTTCACTGGAAAATCAGCAATGTCTGTTCCTGTTTCGTTCAGGTAAGATTTTATTGGACCGATAATCCAGTTAGCAGCTGCTTTATGCAATGGCGTTACTGCAATCAAACCTTCAAAGTAATCAGCGGTAGATTTATCATCACAGATTACCCTGGCATCATATTCTGGCAATTGTAATGTGGTAGTATATTTCAGGATCAGCTCCTCCGGTAACGGAGGGAGTGTAGCCTGAACGGCTCGTATGAATTCATCGCTCAGCTTGAATGGCGCCAGATCGGGCTCCGGGAAATAGCGATAGTCATTTGCTTCTTCTTTGGAACGCATGGAAAAAGAAGACCCCGTTGCTGCATCAAAGCTGCGCGTTTCCTGTATCAGCGTACCTCCGCTTTCTACTAGTTCTATCTGTCTTTTCACTTCCGCATCGATGGCTTTTTTCACGTTACGGATGGAGTTCATATTTTTTACTTCAACCTTGGTACCCAGTGTGGTAGCACCTTTCAGGCGAATGGATATATTGGCATCGCATCGCATGCTACCTTCTTCCATATTACCATCGCACACACCCAGGAAACGAACAAGTCTGCGAAGCTCAGTAAGGTAGGCATAAGCCTCATCACTGGTATGCATATCCGGCTCACTCACGATTTCTACCAAGGGCACACCCGCACGGTTATAATCCACATAACTATTTGAAGGGTCCTGGTCGTGCAGCAGTTTGCCCGCGTCTTCTTCCAGGTGGATACGGTTCAATTTAACATCTCTGCTACCTGCTTCTGTTTGTATACGAACATATCCGCCATTACAAATAGGTGCAGTATGTTGAGAAACCTGATATCCTTTAGGGAGGTCGGGGTAGAAATAGTTCTTACGGGCGAAGTAGTTTTCTTTTACGATCTCACAATGACAAGCCAGTCCCAGTTTGATAGCATATTCGGCTGCCTTACGGTTCATGCGGGGCAGGGTACCCGGATGTGCCAGGGTAATAGGACTGATATGTGTATTGGGAGCTCCTCCAAAAGAGGCGCTGTCGCTGCAGAATAGTTTGCTTTCCGTCAGCAGCTGGGCATGAACTTCAAGCCCAATCACGGTTTCGTATTTACTGTAATCCAAGAGGTGACGTTTAAATAATCAATAAAATAAGATCGAAAGCAAATCACCACTAAAATTGCTTGCTGATAGACGCAAATATATTTAAATAATGCTGGGATTTCGGGCAAAATCATGACCGGAAAATGCTAAATTCGGTTACATTAATATCTAAAAAATCTTCCCTATGATTAGTAATGCCCAGGCAGCCAAACTTTACGAGGGTCAAAAAGCATATTTCGACTCTGGAGCGACGCTTGCCTATAACTTCAGGAAGACCCAGTTAAAGCGCCTGAAAAAAGCCATTCAGCAATATGAAACCCGTATCCTGGAGGCCTTGCATCAGGATTTACATAAACATGCCATGGAAGCCTACTCCAGTGAGGTAGGATTTTTATACGAGGAAATCGATTATATCCTTGAAGGCCTCAAAGCCTGGATGGAACCACAGGTAGTTAGCTCTCCCCTGGTTACCTATCCCAGCAGCAGCCGTATTTACCGCCAGCCGCTTGGCCTCACTCTCATTATTGCACCATGGAACTACCCTTTTATGCTGCAAATCAGTCCTTTGCTGGGCGCCATCGCCGGCGGAAACTGTGCTATACTGAAGCCTTCAGAATTAGCGCCAGCCACTTCTGCCATCATCACTACCCTGATAAAAGAAACCTTTGATCCTACATATATCGCCGTAGTAGAAGGCGATGGAGGGCAGGTAATACCAATGCTGATGTCTTTCCGTTTCGATCACGTGTTCTTCACCGGAAGCATTCCTGTGGGCAAAAAGATCATGGAAATGGCTGTTCCCCATCTGACGCCTGTTACTTTAGAATTGGGAGGGAAATCCCCCTGTGTAGTTGATGAAAAAGTAAATATAACGGTAGCGGCTAAACGTATTGTTTGGGCTAAATTCTGGAATGCTGGACAGACTTGTGTTGCGCCCGATTATCTCCTGGTGCATCAAAATGTAAAAGATGAACTGATAACAGCTTTAAAAAATGCAATTGTTGAATTTTTTGGAGAAGATCCTTTACAGAGTGTTTCTTATGCAAGGATGATCAATGATAAACGTTTTGATGTAGTGGCGGCTTACCTCAGCGATGGACATGTAGTCCATGGCGGACAAACAGATAAAACCCAACGTTATATCGCTCCTACACTGCTAACAGACGTAGAATGGGATGACCCTGTCATGCAGGATGAAATTTTTGGGCCGGTACTGCCTGTGCTTACCTATTCAGATCTTCAGCATGCTATTCAGGCGATTAAGAAATTGCCATATCCGCTGTCGTTATACATATTTACCAAGAGCAAGAAAACAGAACGAGCGCTGATAGAGCAAGTGCGCTTTGGCGGTGGTTGTGTCAATAATGCACTGGTACACCTCACCAATCCCGAGTTGCCTTTTGGGGGAACAGGCTATAGTGGTATGGGACAGTATCACGGGAAGTATAGTTTCGATACTTTCACGCATCCGAAAGGAATGCTCAAAACGGGCACCTGGCTTGATGTGCCGGTAAAATACCCTCCGTTTAAAAATAAGCTGAATCTGCTCAAAAAAATAATGAAATAAAAAATGGTCTCTACTCATCAGTAGAGACCGTTTTTTTATTTTGCTTTATGAAGATGATTACAAATTCACTTTATTGATTCGTTTTGGCACCTTTATTTCAAGGTTTTGTGTGGCACCATTACGTATAACCTTAGCCGTTATAGTAGATTTCTGTAGATTGCTACGATAAGCGGAGGCCATATCCCTGGCTGATTTTACCGATGAGCCTGCGACTTCGGTTACAATATCGTCCATTTTGAAACCTGCCTTTTCAGCGGCTGATCCTTCATCGATGTTAGTTACTTTTGCACCGTCGCCATTTTCAGTATCTTCTACTTGCAAGCCTAAACGAACATTGTTAGCACCACGAGGCGCCCAACTATCATCACCGAATCCCTGACCAAAGCCTTGCCCAAAACGAGGTCCTCTGAAGTTATAAAAGTCCCTGTTACTGCGGTCGGAAGATGGAGGCGATAAGAAAATGCTGTTGCCATCGTTCTTGCGCTCGTCTAGGGTGACATTCGCCTTTGTTTCTTTCTTATTACGTGTATACGTTACCGTGATTTTGTCTCCAGGTTTGTAGCCACCAATGGTTTCGTACAAGTCCTTAGGCTCAGCGATCTTTTTATCATCTACCTTGGTAATAATATCACCAGTTTTGATCCCTGCTTTTTCGGCTGGCGTACCAGGAGAAACCGTTTTAACAGTAACGCCTGTAGCCTCAGATTTTTCCGTCATGACTCCCAGCAAAGCTTTATTGGGCTTGATGTTCATAGAAGGAGCTTCACTGTTGTCATCACCGTCATCATCGTTAAAGAAATTGAAGCCTGGCATTCCGGACATATCACTAAGTTCCACGGTATTTCCGTCCAATGGCGTAATTCTTCTATGTGAAACAGAAATGTCTGGATTAGTGTACTGATCTATCTTTTTACCATCCACGAAGATTTCACCATTCTTGATTTCCACGGTTACTTTACCGTCTTGATTACTTTTTCTTTTGATGATAAGTTCATCAAACTCTCCTAGTTTATCCTTGGATTGTTGGGCATGGACCTGCTTAGTCAGAAGGCTGAAGCAGGTAAAACCTGCAATAGAAAGCGTTTGCAGTAACTTGCTCATATATTGATCTTTTTTATTTTACTGAACAAATTTAATGACCGTAGAAAACAAGGAAAAGTTAAAACCGACGAACGGGATTTTAAAATTTAATTTCAATATTGGGGAGAACATAATAAGAAAAGGTCAGGTCCCTTGTAAGAGAGACCTGACCTTTTTATTGAATGTTAATGTTTTAGGTAGATATTAACCGATGATCTTTTTGATAGCAGCTACTACCTGATCAAGTTTGTCAGTTTCCTGGCCACCAGCAGTTGCGAAGGATTTTTGTCCGCCGCCACCACCTTTGATGAGTGGTGCTACATGTTCTTTAATCAGTTTAGGTGCTTCCCAACCTTTCTCTGCTACGAGTTTCTCGTCGATAGAGAGGGCTACACTGGCTTTTCCTCCAATGTTGGCTGCAAATACCAAAACGTGATCAGGGATTTCGGTTTTCAACTGCATGGACAGTTGTTTTAGTCCTTCTGCATTGCTAACGTTCACCACTTTGCCCAAAAAGTTGATACCATTGATCTGTTGTGCCTCTGTGCGGAGTTCAGCGCCCAGTTGGCGTACTTTTTCGAGTTCCAGTGCTTCCACTTGTTTTTCCAGTGCGGCTTTATCCTGTACCAGGGTTTCCGCAGCTTTCACTATTTCTTTTGGATTCTTCAGTGCAGCTTTCACTTCTTTCAGCTGTTGGAGCTGTACGTTTACGAAGTTAATAGCCTGGTTACCTGTTACGGCTTCCACACGGCGTACACCTGCAGCAACAGCGCCTTCAGATACAAATTTGAAGAGGCCGAGTTCGCCGGTAGATCCAACATGAGTACCACCACAAAGCTCTACGCTGTATTGTGGGTCCATGATTACCACGCGCACCACATCTCCGTACTTTTCACCGAAGAGAGCCATGGCGCCTAATTGCAGGGCTTCTTCCTTAGGTAATTCTTTAATCACCACAGGTATATTGGCCTGGATCTTATCATTTACAATCTGCTCGATCTGTGCCAGTTCTTCGTCGGTAACTTTAGCAAAGTGAGAGAAGTCGAAGCGGAGTTGTTCAGCATTCACTAAAGAGCCTTTCTGGGCAACGTGTGTACCCAGTACCTGGCGCAGGGCGGCGTGCAGGAGGTGCGTAGCAGAGTGATGACGTGCAATATTTTGACGTTTTTCTTTAGCTACAACCGCTTTCACGCTAGCTTGCGGCTTAGCCGGCAGTTTATCAGCGAAGTGAATGATCAGGTTATTTTCTTTTTTGGTATCTGTTACATGGATGATTTCTTCATCGAAGTATAAGATACCGGTATCGCCTACCTGTCCGCCGGATTCAGCATAGAATGGCGTTTTGCTCAGTACCAGCTGGAATTGTTCTTTACCTTTCGCGTTAACGGTACGGTATTTCAACAGTTTGGTATGAGATTCCAGGTTTTCGTAACCGATAAAAACTACATCGGGCGTTTCGTCGAGTACTACCCAATCGCCGGTATCCAGAGCGGTTGCGGCGCGGGAGCGTTCTTTCTGTTGTTCCAGTGCGGCATCGAAGCCGATTTTATCAACATCAAATCCATTTTCGATAGCGATCAGGGAAGTGAGGTCATATGGGAAGCCATAGGTATCGTATAATTCGAAGGCTGTTTGGCCGTCGATCATCTTACCTGAAGCTTGCTTCATAAATTCATCTATACGGCGGATACCACTTTCCAGTGTACGGAGGAAGTTATTTTCTTCTTCAAATACTATCCTCTTTACAAAATCTACCTGTTGTTCCAGTTCAGGGAAAACATGGGAGAACTGTGCTGCAAGTACGGGTACCAGCTCATGAAGCAGTGGTTTGCGTACTTCCAGGAAGGAGAAGTAGTAGCGTACAGCTCTGCGGAGGATACGACGAATTACGTAACCTGCGCCGGTGTTGGAAGGCAGCTGACCATCAGCAATGGTGAAGGAGATGGCACGGATGTGATCAGCGATAACGCGGAATGCCACATCATTTTTGGCGTCGGTACCTTTATAGGTGTTACCAGTAAGCTTTTCAACGGTATGGATTGTACCCATGAAAAGATCGGTATCGTAGTTAGATGTTTTATTTTGCAGTACACGAACAAGACGTTCGAGGCCCATGCCGGTATCAACGTGTTTTGCAGGCAATGGCACCAGGGATTTATCTTTCTGGCGGTTGAACTGCATGAATACGTTGTTCCAGATCTCGATCACCTGAGGGTGGTCGTTGTTGACAAGGGTTTTACCGTTTACTGCCTGTCTTTCATTGTCCGGACGGCAGTCTACGTGAATTTCGGAGCATGGGCCACAAGGACCAGTGTCTCCCATTTCCCAGAAGTTATCTTTCTTATTTCCGAGGAGGATGCGATCTTCCGCGATATGTTCTTTCCAAAAATCGTAAGCTTCCTGGTCTTTAGGCAGGTTTTCTTTCGCATCACCTTCAAAAACGGTAACGTATAAACGATCTACTGGGATCTTGTAAACTTCAGTCAGTAGTTCCCAACTCCAGGCGATGGCTTCTTTTTTGAAATAATCGCCGAAGCTCCAGTTACCGAGCATCTCAAACATGGTATGGTGGTAGGTATCGATACCTACTTCTTCCAGGTCGTTGTGCTTACCGCTTACACGGAGGCACTTCTGCGTATCTGCTACTCTGGTGGCCGCGGGTACTTTGTTGCCCAGGAAATAGTCTTTAAACTGGTTCATACCTGCGTTAGTGAACATGAGGGTAGGGTCATTTTTCACTACGATTGGAGCAGAAGGCACGATTACATGCCCTTTTGACGCAAAAAAGTCCAGGAATTGCTGTCGTATTTCAGATGCTGTCATAAAATATTGATGCGAATTAATATATTATTTATAACTTATTGCTGTAGGTATCGGTCCGAGACTTATATCTGTGTTTCAACCCATTATGAAGTAGTTAGAAAATTGACATTCAAAAGGTTGATGTTTTAATCTAATTACATTAGGTTTGTGCGCCTTATTTTCCCGCCGAGTTACAGGGAGTGCAAAAATATTGAAACCTGTAGGATTATTCAAAATAGGATGGTCTTACCGGCAAAAAAGTTAAGGGGCGGCACCTAAAATATGCCAATTCTATTCATCCGTTTGAACTCACGCCAAGTAAATCTGCTGCCATAGCGCGTTAGCTATGGCGCTCAAAGTATGCCATAGGTGCAATGAAGAAGGTAAAATATTTCTACAACACCCAAACTTTAAAATATGAGAAGCTCGTAGTTTCACTACGGGTGAAAGTGCTACGTATTCTTGGTTTTGTATCGGCGGCTATCGTTACCGGTGCTATATTCCTGTCATTTGCGTACCGCTTCTTCGCATCCCCTAAAGAAAAGCTATTACAGCGCGATCTGGACGGGATGAAGGAGAAATATGAGGCTTTACAAGGCCGCATGAAGGAAGTGAAGGGTAAGCTTACTGAGCTGGAAGATCGCGATAATGAAATTTATCGTGTCATTTTTGAAGCCAATCCAATCCCGGACAGCACTCGTATGGGCAAAGTCACTCAAGACGAAGAGGCTGCACAACTGCAATCTTTTGCCAGCAGCGAAATCATCGCTTCTACAACGGTGTTGCTGAAAGAAATTACCAACCGCATGAAAAGTCAGGAGCAATCCTTCGACGAAATCGATAAACTGGTAAAAAATAAACAGGAAATGCTGGCATCTATTCCTGCCATCCAACCTGTATCCAATAAAGATCTTAAACATATCGCATCCGGTTTCGGATATAGGATTGATCCGATCTATAAAATGATGAAATATCACTCAGGCCTCGATTTCGCGGCGCCAAGCGGTACGCCTATCTATGCTACCGGTAACGGTGTTGTGGAAGAAGCAAGTCTCAGTGATGTGGGCTATGGCAATCACGTAGTGGTACGACATGGATATGGTTATAAAACCTTGTATGGCCACATGCTCCGCATGAAAGTAAAGGCTGGTATGGCCGTGAAACGCGGTGATGTACTCGGATGGGTAGGCAGCACCGGTAAATCTACAGGCCCTCACTGCCACTATGAGGTAATCAAAAATGGTGAAAAAGTAGACCCGGTATACTTCTTCTTTAGTGACCTTACCGCCGAACAATTTGAAGCCATGGTTAAAATGGCCAGATCTGGTAACCAGTCGTTCGACTAAGGCATCAGGATTGGTTATAATATGATTGTTAATTAAAGGGAAATCAACGAAAGCTGAAGGAAATTGGCTAAATTCATGCTTGTAAAAGATATTTTTCAACGTGTTTTTTACTGCCATGCACCAGTTAGACCTCTTTTCAACAGCAAGTACTTCTTCTCTGCCAACGGCGGAAACGGTAAGCCGGAAGATAAAAGCGAATGTAAAGGCGAAGGTTAAGGCGGCTGCCCCTTCTGCACCACCGCAAATTGGTAAAAAACGCGGACGTAAATCATTGAAAGAATTCTCCGAAGACCCGGATCTGATTATGGAATTGGATAAACTGGCATTGGATAAACAATATTATTCTATCAGTGAAGTAGCTACCATGTTTAAGGTGAATACTTCGCTGATACGCTATTGGGAAAACGAGTTCGATATCCTCCAGCCCAAAAAGAACCGCAAAGGCGACCGTCTCTTTCGCCAGGAAGATATCCACTCCCTGAAACTCATTTATCATCTCTTACGCGAAAGAAAATATACTATCGAAGGTGCTAAGCAAAAGCTGAAAGAAGACCGTAAGCTGGCAGCACGCAATTTCGAAATGGTACAAGCTTTGCTAAAGGTTAGAGGTTTTTTAACCGAACTGAAAGATCAATTATAAAAAACAAGGTTATGCGATTAAAAATGTTACTATTAGGTGGTGGCCTCCTGTTCTCCTCACTGACATGGGCACAGTCCAACAGCGATAAAGTCCTGAAGGGCAAAATTGACATGAAGACGCTCATGAATGGTAGCGATTATACCTGGTTCTATAAAGGAGTAAACGATTATCAACCTAATGATAATATGCTCAATTATATCAAGGCAAACCGCTCCAGCTTCAACCTTGTAGCGGTAGTGGGTACCTGGGACGAGACCAGCAGAGAAGTAGTTCCTCAGCTGTATAAAGTAATGATCCTCGGTGGCAGCCCTGACGACCAGGTGCTGATGTTTGGTGCTGATCAAAAAATGCAGACAGATGCTCCTGTTGATTACAAAGTGAAGAAAGTTCCTACCATCATCGTTTTCAGAGATGGTAAAGAAGAAGGCCGCATCGTAGGCGCTCCTAAAGAGTCCGTAGAAGCCGACCTGTCACGCATCCTGCTTAAAAGCAGCAAATCTGACAAAGGCGATACCAAAAGCGAATAACTACCTCGCTTGAACTTATAAATTGAAAAGGCGGTGTCTACCCAGTAGACACCGCCTTTTCAATTATATATTTCTATGTGTTTATCCTTGTTTCAAAACTACTGTGGTACTGCTTCCCGGCAGTTTGATGCCACGCTGCTCCAGCATATGCATAATGGCCAGATTAACAGTTTCTCTTAAAGCGGCATACTGCTGCCCTTCAATTATAAGGGTATTGAAAATGACCTGAATGATTACCGTATCCTTATTAAAATCATGCAGATTGACGGTAAATCCAGGTAATACACTCTGATTACCTTTTAGAATTGCCCTGATATCTTGAACGGCGCCAAGTATCCCGTCTGCCGGCGTGTCGGCGGGTAACTCAAGTTTCATATTCACACGCTGTTGGGTGCGGAGCGTCAGGTTATCCAGGATACTATCCACCATTTTTTTATTAGGAACCGTCACAAAGGTTTTCTCCTGTGTGCGGATACGCGTACTCCTCAGCCCAATTTTTTCTACCGTACCGGTATAAGCATCCACTTTTACGGTGTCGCCTACACGGAATGGCTTATCAAAGAAGATCATAAAGGAACCGATCAGGTTCTCAATACTCTCCTTGGCTGCCAATGCAAGGGCCGCAGCACCAATTCCAAGACCCGCAATGATCTTTTCCACCAACGCCACTCCAAACAGTATCCTGATAAAAGCGATGGCACCCATAATGAGTATAATCGCTTTAAAAAAATCTCTGAAAAATATAATAAATTGATTATCAGTCTTATCTGGTGTGAGGTCCGCCTTCTTTTCCAAGACCATGGCTATGAAATCTATCAAACGGAGGATAATCCAGATGATACTTGCCGTAAAAGCCAGTTCCAGTAAGGTATCAGTGACATTCTGCAGAGTTGACTTACCATAAACATGCACATTCAGAATGCGTGGAAAAGTAAACCTGTCGATGGTAAACATAAACGTTACCAGGAGGAAGAAGAATTCAAGTGGCTTCAGCAGCAACTCTACGAAGCTTTTCTGTTCTATCTGCGGCGACCAATGCTTTACCAGTTTGAAAAGTAGCGCTGCTACTATCTTTGAAAGGAATCGCTTGATAAAAGATACAAACAACAGCACCAATATCAGTATCATATAATCCCTGATCGGATTATCGAGGATAATGGTATCCAGAAATTTATTCATTGTACGGAATCAGTTTAAAATAAAGACATAATCGGGCTCGAATTTCAGGAAATTCTCCTGCATTTTCCCTGCTATTATAATTTTTATCAGATGAGCCTGCTTGCCTGATCATTGTGAATGAGTACCACTCCTGGTTGGGCACCGGGCTGGAAACTACCATATTTATTAGCTATACCCAATGCAATTGCACCATTACTCGTACCCCATTGGAGTAACTCTTCTAATGGTATTTCAGGAAAATGTTGGCGGATGGTTTTAATTTCTTCCCAAACAGATAACTGGTGATTGGAAGCCAGACTATCAGTGCCAATGCTAATTTTACAGTTCATCTCTCGGAGAAGGTTGATGTCTGGCAGCCTGTTTTCGATGTATAGGTTAGCCAGCGGACAAAGGCACCACCATACATCTGAGGATTGCTGCTCCGCAAAACGCACGTCTGTGGCGGTGGAGAAGGTATTATGTACCAGTATTATTTTTTGGAGATGGAAATATGGAAGGTAGGCTTCCAGACTGCCGGTGCCTGTTGGCTGGAAGCCGCTGGCATCCATACCGAAGGTATTGTAGAAATCAAGGAAGCTGCCGGTTTTGGTGGCATAGAGCTCATTTTCGGCGGAGGTTTCCTGGTTATGTATGCTAAAAGGCGTGTTGTCTGGTGTGTTGGCAATTTTATCGAACAGCGTTTTACTTACGGAATATGGCGCATGCGGAACGATGGAACTGTTATGCATAGGTCCATTGAGGGTTTCGAACTGGTGAAGTACATCCATGCTGTATTGGTAGCGGCTTTCAGCGCCGGCATCCGCAACGCCCATACATTCTACGAAAGTATGGAAGTAAAGTTGACTGTTCTTTTTCTGTGAAATCGTTGCTGGGCCGTTACTGATATCCCCTACGGCACTGATACCTGCGGACCACATGGCTGCTGCTGCCTGTTCCATGGCTGTTTCCTGCAAGTCGGCATTGGTATTTCGCTGTTTCATGACGGTTGTCAGGAAGGTTGGTAGCCCTGTTTTCTCAGGAATCACATTTTTCATGTGAGAAAGTTCCAGGTGGCAATGTGTATTTATGAATCCTGGAAGGAGAATTCCATCGTGAAAAATCACGTCTGTTCCAGCTTGTTTTTCGTCTGAAATGCCCTCCACTACGCCATTCTCATCTAATATCAGTACCTTGTCAGGACCCCAGAAATGGTGTCCGTCAAATATCGCTTTTCCCTTTAATTTGATCTGTTTCAACAACCCTGGTGTTTATTTACGTGAATGATCTTAATTTTGCAACCCGATTGAGTACCGTCTCTGCCCCATTGGGTAGTATACTCAACAGTCAAAGATAATTATGATAGACAAACTCGAAGCTATAAAAGGCCGATTTGATCAGGTAGCATTGGCCCTTACCAATCCAGAGGTGGTAAGTGATAACAAAAAATTTGGCCAGCTGAGCAAGGAATACCGTCAGCTGGAAAAGATTGTGAAGGCGTATGATGTTTACCGCAATCTGCTGGAAAATATTGCCTTTAACAAGGAAGTACTGGATAGCGGAGATGATGAAATGCGTGAGTTGGCAAAAGCCGAAACAGAGGAATTACAGGAGCAGAAAGTTGCCCAGGAAGAGCTGATCCGCAACCTGTTGATCCCTAAAGATCCACAGGACGAGAAAAATGCGATCCTGGAGATCCGTGCTGGTACTGGTGGAGATGAGGCCAGCTTATTTGCCGGTGATCTGTTGCGTATGTATCTGCGTTTCTGCGAGCTTAAAGGCTATACTACCAGTATAATGAGTGAGAACCCTGGTTCTGCCGGTGGTTATAAAGAGGTGGTATTAGAAGTTAGTGGAGATGATGTATATGGCACCCTGAAATTTGAATCAGGTGTACACCGTGTACAGCGTGTTCCTGCAACGGAGGCCTCTGGCCGCGTGCATACCTCTGCTGCTACAGTAGCGGTTTTGCCGGAAGCGGAAGAAGTGGATGTGGAAATCCGTGATGCTGATATTAAAATGGATACTTTCCGTTCCAGTGGCGCGGGTGGCCAGCACGTAAATAAAACTGAGTCTGCCGTACGTTTGACGCACGGGCCTACCGGTGTGGTAGTAGAATGTCAGGAAGGACGTAGTCAGCACTCTAACCGTGAGATTGCCATGAAGATGCTGCGTACGCGTATCTATGAAGCGGCAGTACGTAAACATGAAGATGCTATTGCGAGCCAGCGTAAGAGTTTGGTGTCAACTGGCGACCGTTCTGCAAAGATCAGGACTTATAACTATCCTCAGGGTCGTGTTACTGATCATCGTATCGGCATGACAGTTTATAACCTGGATGCCTTTATGAATGGCGAAATCAAGGATATGATTGAGGCGCTTGCATTTGCTGAAAATGCGGAGAAGCTGAAACAAGGCAACTAAGCCTGAGATATTAGTAACAGCCGCTGATAATGACCGTTGATAACGGGATTTACAGCGGCTGTTACCTTCATTAAGAGACTGTGAAATATTTACCCTGAACTGTCCGTATCTACAGGAAAAATCCTACATTTAATTTGTCCGGGAAACCGTTATACTCCCCTTTTTACTTAAATCATGCAATCATGTTAGAGCAATTATTGCAACTCGTTCAAGAACATGCACAAGGTGCTGTTGTGAACAACCCTGCTGTCCCTAATGAGCAGAACCAGGCCGTAATGCAAGCTGCAACGGAATCAATTACTAATGGTTTACGTCAGGAGCTGGCGAATGGTAATACAGAAGGCGTTTTGAGCCTACTGGGTGGCCAGTCTGAGACCAATGGTAATCCTGTAGTAAATAATATATCCAATAACTTTTTGGATACATTATTGCAGAAGTTCAATCTGGACAAGGGTGCAGCTACGCAGTTGGCTGGTAGCCTGATTCCTTCCGTACTTGGTTCTTTGGTAAACAAAACCAATGATCCTTCCAACAATCATTTCAGTTTGGATGGTATCCTTGGATCACTGACTGGTGGCGCTTCTTCAGGTTTAAACCTGGGAGATATGCTGGGTAAGCTGAAATCGGGCCTCGACAAAAACGGAGACGGTAATGTGGACCTGAATGATTTGAAAGATATCTTATCTAATGGTGCAAAATCTCAACAAGGTGGTCAGCAGGAAGGTGGTATCGGTGGAATGCTGAAAAACCTGTTTGGTTGATAAAAAAATCGGATGAAAGTTATAGGTTATGAAATTTTTATATTTTTTAACAACTATTAATCATCCGATTTTTTCTAATTTTTAAGTTTGGCAGTATATTTGTTCAGCAGGAATTCAACAACCATTGTTGGGCCTTGAAAATTATATAATACCTTCATATTTAAAATTACTATGATGAAAAAACTAAATGTTCTGGTAGCTGGCGTATTAGCTGTAACAATGTTGTTTAGTTGTTCGCAATGGCAGAGCATGGACAATACGAAGAAAGGTGCTGCAATCGGTGTTGGTGGCGGTGCTGCTGCTGGTGCTATAATCGGCAAAGTAGCCGGTAATACTGCATTGGGAGCTATTCTTGGTGCTGTTGTCGGCGGTGCTGGTGGTGCGCTTATTGGTAAAAAAATGGATAAACAGGCACAGGAAATCAAAACTGAAGTGCCTAATGCAACTGTAGAACGTGTAGGTGAAGGTATTAACGTAAAATTTGATGCTGGTGTATTATTTGGTTTCGATAAATCTGATCTGTCTCCAGCTGCACAAACAAGCATTACCCAACTGGCGCAGGTATTAAACAAATATCCTGATACATATGTACGTGTAGAAGGTCATACCGATTCAACTGGTACTGATGCTTACAACATGGCATTATCAGAAAGAAGGGTTAAAAGTGTTTCTGCTTTTCTGACTAAACAGGGTGTAGACGCTTCTCGTATTCAAGGCTTCTGGTATGGTAAAACCCAGCCAATTGCTCCAAACAGTACAGAAGAAGGCCGTGCTAAAAACCGTCGTGTAGAGTTTTCCATCTTTGCGAATGATAAGATGAAAGCTGATGCGAAGAAAGAAGCAGGTCAGCAATAATATTAAACAGATTTTTTAAGGTACACTTATTTCTCATAAGCAGTAAATGACTCCCCCCTGATTACAGGGGGGATTTTATTTCTGCTGAAAGCTATAAAAAAGAAAAGAGCGGAAATTATTTCCGCTCTTTTCTTTTTTCCCATATGGAGATGAATATCCTAAAGACCCATATACCTGCGATGGCACCTATGGTATCTGCTAAAACATCGTACATGTCAAAGCTCCTTCCTTCGGCGTAATATTTTTGTATGAATTCGATCGCGAGTCCGTAGGCTGCTGCAAATACTACGAAGAGTAAGAGCAGGGCGGGCGAAATTTTTTTGCGTTGCCACCATATTGCCAGACTTAAAAAGAATACTATTCCGCCGAAAAGTCCGAAGTGTACAAATTTATCAAAATGGACTTTTTCGAAGAATGAGTTGGTAGGAATGTCTCTACCGGGCAAAGTACACAAAACCATTATAAGCACTAACCAGGCAATGGCCGGTATGAAGTATCTGAGTTGTTTCATTTACCAGTTTATTGTAGCAGGTCGGTTTCCGCGATTCAGAAATGCACGAAGGACAACGGGGCGCATGAATAACGCGGCCTGTTGTCCTTCGTGGCATGTATAAAAAGTTATTGTTGCGAAGCTATTAGTTGATCAGCTTAGAATACTCATCAGCAGTTAACAGCTTTTCAACATCAGCAGGATTTTTAACAGTTACTTTTACCATCCAGCCTTCACCATAAGGGTCAGTGTTAACCAGTTCTGGCTCATCGTTCAGTACTTCGTTAACTTCACTGATAGTAGCTGCAACTGGCAAAAACAGGTCAGAAACTGTTTTTACTGCTTCAACAGTACCAAAAACTTCTTCAGCCTCTAAGGATTTACCAACGGTTGGAATATCTACGAATACGATATCTCCCAGTTCGCGTTGAGCAAATTCGGTAATACCGATAGTAGCGGTGTTACCTTCTAACAAAATCCATTCGTGATCCTTTGTGTATCGCAGGTTGGAAGGAAAATTCATACAAGTTTGATTTTTGAGCCGTAAAAATACTGAAAGTTATATTACAATGAGTCTGGCTATCAAAAGAATAACCATTTTTTCTTCAGTCTGATTTTCATTGGGATATCCTTTACAGGTCTGTCGTGGCTATCCGTTTTTTCTGCTGCTATTTTATCAATAACATCCATGCCTTTGATCACTTGTCCAAACACAGTATAGCTTTGGTCCAGGTGAGGTGCGCCGCCTTCTGTTTTGTAGATTTCCCGTTGGTCTACTGGTATTTTACGCCCTCCTAGCCTGGTTTTTTCCACTTTGTCTAATTGTTCATCGGTGAAAACTTTTCCCTGAACAATATAGAACTGGCATCCAGAAGAGGCTTTATCCGGGCGGTCTTCCCTGGCGGCAGCCAGCGCACCTTTGCGATGGAAGAGGTCCAGTTCAAACTCCGCCGGGATAGTATATCCCACATCACCATTGCCAAGCTCCTGGCCTGCTTTGGCCCGTTTGGAGTCTGGGTCGCCGCCCTGGATCATAAAGTTTTTGATGACCCGATGAAACAGCGTACTATCGTAGAAGTGATGGCGTGTAAGTTTGATAAAGTTATCCCGATGCTTAGGGGTTTGATCGTATAGTTTAACGATCATAGTGCCATAAGGGGTGATGATCTTAGCCTTTCTGTTCTTTGCCTGTGAAAATCCGGCCAGGGATAAAAGGGTGATCAGTAGTAACAGTTTCTTCATACAGAAAAATTATTCTTCCTTATCGATATCGGTAAAATAGGCGATGACGTGTTCTTTCAGGAATTGTTCCTGTTCATCGAGTCCTAGTTTTGGAACGGGTTGTACTTCTTTGAAATGAGGCCATCCGTCTTTATCGTAGCCATCTAATTCAAAATACCCGCTTTGGCTCAGCAACGTGCATACGGCAATGTGCATGAGGTCCTGTTTTTGTTCTTTGGTATATTTTTTTCTAAACTTATTAAGTTCGTTCATGCCTATGAGGAACAGAATAGCTTCCATATTAGGTGTTTTACCAAACCTTTCTGTGAGCATTTCCTCTATAGGCTTCCAACGCGTCGCGAAATCTTCCATAGTTATTTATTTAGCCTGAATAGCAAATGTACGTGATACTAAAAATATACAATAAATCTCAGGAAGCACCGTTCCAGGAATAATCAGCGGCCACTGGAAAGTGTGAAATAAGCCACTGTAGCAAGTTTAACAGCACTTTAACGGCTCCTTCACACAGTTATAAGTTTTATTTGTGATAAGAATGATTATTTTAGCACACCTGAAAAATAATTAGCATGGAAAATACATCATCCGATATCCGTCAACTGAATGAAAAAATCCATCAGGCGAGTGCTTTTGTGGATTTGCTAAACATGGAGCTGGGCAAGGTAATCGTTGGTCAGAAATACATGGTGGAAAGACTTTTAATCGGTTTATTGGCACAAGGTCACGTTCTGCTGGAAGGTGTGCCTGGTCTGGCAAAAACCCTTTCTATCAAGTCATTGTCTTCCGCGATCAATGGGAAATTCAGTCGTATTCAGTTTACACCGGACTTATTACCGGCCGACGTTATTGGTACAATGATCTATAACCAGCAGCGTAACGAGTTTATGGTTCGCCGTGGTCCTATCTTCGCCAACTTTATCCTGGCGGATGAGATCAACCGTGCCCCGGCAAAAGTGCAGAGTGCCCTGCTGGAAGCGATGCAGGAAAGACAGATCACCATTGGTGATACCACATTCAAGCTGGACGAGCCTTTCCTGGTACTGGCAACACAAAACCCGATCGAACAGGAAGGTACTTATATGCTGCCGGAAGCGCAGGTAGACCGTTTCATGCTGAAAGTAGTGATGGGTTATCCTACCAAAGAAGAGGAAAGACACATCATCCGTCAGAACCTGAATCCGCAGGCTACGCCAGCTATTCGTCCGGTTGTGCAACCTTCCGATATCATGGAAGCGCGTAACCTGGTACGTGAGGTATATATGGATGAGAAGATCGAGAAATATATCATCGATATCGTTTTTGCGACTCGTAATCCAGAAGATTATAAGCTGCAAAAACTGAAGCCATTAATTGCCTATGGCGGTTCTCCGAGGGCTAGCATCAATCTGGCTATGGCTGCAAAAGCATATGCTTTCATGAAACGCAGAGGTTATGTTATTCCGGAAGATGTTCGCAGTATATGCTTCGACGTTATGCGTCACCGTGTAGGCCTTACCTACGAAGCTGAAGCAGAGAACGTAACCAGCGAAAATATACTCAGCGAAATCCTGAACGCAGTGGAAGTACCTTAATCGTACTACTTCTTCCGTTCATTATTATTTCGTAAAACATTAATTGCTTAAAGGTGGATACTGCAGAAATATTAAAAAAGGTGAGACAGATTGAGATCAAGACAAAAGGTCTCACCAATCACATATTTGCAGGCGAATACCATAGCGCCTTCAAAGGCCGTGGTATGTCTTTCAGCGAAGTAAGGGATTACCACTTCGGAGATGACGTGCGTTCTATAGACTGGAATGTAACAGCCCGCTTTAACCATCCTTTTGTAAAGGTATTCGAAGAAGAAAGAGAACTAACCGTCATGTTACTGGTTGATGTCTCCGAAAGTTCTGCATTTGGTACCAAGAAGCAGGATAAACGCCATCTCATTACTGAGCTGTGCGCTGTTTTTGCTTTCTCTGCTATCAAAAATAACGATAAAGTAGGCGTCATCTTTTTCAGTGATGGTATGGAGAAATATATTCCTCCTAAAAAGGGAAAATCTCACATCTTATTCATCATTCGTGAATTACTATCATTCACACCTAAACGAAAAGGAACCAATATTAAGGAAACCTTGCGTTTCTTTAATAATGCCACTAAAAAGAGAAGTATCGTATTTGTGCTGAGCGATTTTCTGGCGGGCAATTACCAGGATGCCCTCAACATCGCCTCAAAAAGGCATGATGTAGTGGGTGTACATGTGTATGACCAACGCGACAGAGAACTGCCGCCAGTAGGGCTTATACAGGTAGCCGATGCAGAAACAGGCGCTGTACAATGGGTGGATACTACTGACAAAAAAGTACGTCAGTATTATGAACATCAATTTCAGCAACACGCACAATATTGTAAGAATGCTTTTCTGAAAAGTGGTGCAGAATTAGTATCTATCAGAACAGATGAGGATTATGTGAAAGCATTGCAGACATTCTTCCTCAACAGAGCATAAAGCGGAGCAAAGTAATCATGTATAAACAACCAGGTATACGAAGCATTTTTATCTTTTTGTTACTGGGCCTGTTAATTCCAGCTGGCCTGATGGCACAAACTTCGCCAGAAGTTCATGCACGCGTGGATACTGCCAGTATCAGGATAGGTGAGCAAGTGAAACTTCGCCTTACTGCTACCATTCCTGCCGGACAGTTTAACAGCACCCGTATCGGCTTCCCTATTATACCCGATTCACTCGAACATTTTGAAGTTGTTTCCAGGGGATCTATTGACACCAGCGGTGATCAGCAGCTGAAAGTATTAGCGCAAACATTCGTGCTTACCAGCTTCGACTCCGGTCATTGGGAGATACCTGCGATGCGCTTCGAATTACTGAAAGATGGTACTACCCTTTCAGATTCGCTATACAGCGCTCCTGTAGGCGTAGATGTAGGTACTGTATCTGTGGACACTACCAAGGCTTTCCGCCCGATAAAGAGTGTGCAGGGAGCACCGTGGCGCTTCCTGGATTACTGGATGGAATTTGCTGGTGGCGCACTGTTGGTGCTGATCTTGTTGGGCATCTTTCTGTATTTCCGTACACGTAAAAAGAAAGTACCTGAAGTATTTACACCAACCGTATCTCCTTATGACCTGGCTACCCAGCAGCTCAAAACGCTGAGAGAGGAACAGCTGTGGCAGAAAGGTGATGTGAAAATGTATTATACCAGATTGACAGATATCCTCCGTACCTATTTCGAACACCAGTTTGGAATAGCAGCATTGGAACAAACAACTGAAGAGCTGTTACAGAATATCAAGCCTGTGACCAAGCTGAATCAGCAGCGTGATAAATTACGTAAACTGCTCACTATTGCGGATCTGGCGAAGTTTGCTAAAATGCAGCCTACAGCAGAAGAGCATGAAGACAGTATGCGTAATGCCGAGGAAATCCTCGAGTGGACCCGCCCAAAGAATGAAGCGGTCAATGGTGAAGGTATTGCAACGCAGGAGGCATAATCCTGTAGTGCCTACAATCTTTATAGAAAGGATTTAATAAGATATTGATGGATTTATCTACCTGGAAAAATATTGAATTTGCCTACCCGGCTTTCTTCTGGCTGTTATTGCTGGTGCCGGTGATGGTGTATTGGTATATCTCCCGGAATAAGAAACAGCAAGGAGTGATGATGGTATCTTCTATTCAGGGTTTACAGGGATTGCCTGTATCCTGGAAGATAAGGTTCCGCCCATTGCTGCTGGTTCTCCGGATACTCGCCTATGCAGCCCTGGTGGTAGCATTGGCGCGTCCGCAAACATCCAATACCTCTGAAAGTATCGATAGTGAAGGGATCGACATCGTATTAGCGATCGATATTTCGGGTAGTATGCTCGCGCAGGACTTGCAACCCAATCGTATGGAGGCTGCTAAAAATGTGGCCCTCGACTTTGTGGACAAGCGTATCAGCGATCGTATAGGACTGGTGGTGTTTTCCGGCGAAAGCTTTACCCAATGCCCGATTACCACAGATCATGCTGTGCTGAAAAATCAGATCATGCAGGTGAAAAGTGGTATGCTGCAAGATGGTACCGCCATCGGTATGGGCTTGGCAACCTCTGTAGACCGCCTTCGTAGCAGTACCGCAAAGAGTAAAGTGATTATTCTGCTGACAGATGGCGTCAACAACGTTGGTTTGATTGATCCGCTTACAGCACTTGAAATAGCAAAAGCATTTAAAGTTCGTGTATATACAATTGGCGTAGGAACCATAGGCAAAGCACCGTTCCCGATGCCAATGCCTGATGGCTCTGTGCAAACCGTTATGCAGGATGTACAAATCGATGAACCGTTGATGAAAAAGATCTCTAAAGAAACTGGTGGTCAGTATTTCAGGGCTACCAACACTGGAGATTTGAAGCATATCTACGATGAAATCGATAATATGGAGAAAACAAAAGTGGAGATTACCAGCTACAAGAAGTATGCTGAGCATTTCTTCCTCTTTGCCTGCATTGCATTAGCCTGCATATTGCTGGAAACAGTATTGAGATATACCGTGTTCAGAAGTTTGCCGTAGAAAGATATTCATATCCTTGAGATGCCTTACCAGTACTAAGTGGTAAGGCATTTTTTTTATTCTTACCTTTGGTGTTCAGAACATCAAAATATCAGGTATTGCAAGCAACAATCTATAAATCAACAGGAAGCTGGTATACTGTGAAAACGGCTACTGGCGAGTTTTTTCAGGCTCGTATGAAAGGTATCTTCAAGAAAAATGAAGACATTACTTCCACCAATCCGGTGGCGGTAGGCGACCTTGTGGAAATTGAGCCTGAAGATGGAGAGCCTGGCAATGCCATGATTACTAAGATTGAAAACCGCAGCAATTATATCGTGCGTGCTTCTCCCCATGGTAAAAACAAAAAACATATTGTTGCCGCTAACCTGGACCAGGCTGTACTGATCTGTACCCTGAAAGAGCCGCGTACTTCCACCGGTTTCATAGATCGTTTCCTGGTTACAGCTGCTGCATACCATATCCCTGTTATTCTCATCTTCAACAAAAAAGATATTTACAAGGATAAGGAGATGGAGAAGTATGAAGAAATCTATGATGTTTATACCGACATCGGATACCAGGTTATGCTGATATCTGCAAAAGAACAGGATGGTATAGATGAAGTAAAGGCTGTTCTGAAAGATAAGACTACATTGATTTCCGGCCACTCTGGCGTTGGGAAATCTTCTCTGATAAATGATCTCATGCCAGGCCTGACCATCCGTACCACCGCTGTGAGTGGATGGAGTGGTAAAGGGCTGCACACCACCACCAGCGCCGAAATGTATGACCTGCCTGATGGCGGTCGACTGATAGATACACCTGGCGTTAGGGAATTCGGTATCGTAGATATAGAAAAAACAGAATTATCACATTATTTCCTTGAGATGCGGCCATACCTGAGCGAGTGCCAGTTTAATAACTGTCTGCATATCAACGAGCCAAGCTGCGCTGTGAAAGCAGCGGTAGAAGCCGGAGAAATAGATGTGGAGAGATATGTTAGTTATGCTACTATACTAGAAACGATCGAAGAGAAAGAATACTAGCCCTTTTTAGGTTTACCCAATTCATCGAGTACCTTTTCAGCACCCCAGTTACGACGGGGTTGCGGACATCCTTTCTTTTGTGTACGACAAGCAGCGCAGGCAATTACTGCCAGCAGCAATATTATGATCAGTCTTTTCATGGTTTGTGATTTAGAAAAGACGTGTCATTTGCTTACCAGCCTTGCGATTGGAGGCTTTAATTTCTTTCGTATAGTAGTTAGAGGCAGGGCAGCCTTTTTCCTGTGAGGCACAACTTCCCAACAGGATACAGCCCAGAAGAAGCAGGCAAATATAAAATTTCATAGGGAGCGGATATTTGCCTGCAATATAATGATTTTTCTTAACGCGTCTGCTCTTTTGGAATTACGCCCTCATACCAGGAAGCGTACATAGAGTAATTCTTTGATATTCTGTTGATTTCACCATTAATGAGCGCAGTATCGATATCTTTTACTTTTACCGCAGGAACGCCTGCCCATATCGTGCCTTGTTCTACATGTGTGCCTGCCAGTACTACTGCACCTGCCGCAATAATGGAGTTACTGTCTACACGGGCATTATCCATTACAATGGAGCCCATACCTATCAGCACATTATCCGCAATCGTACAGCCATGAAGGATAGCATTGTGACCTATGGAAACATTATTTCCTACGATGGTTTGTGATTTCTGGTAAGTACAGTGAATAACTGCATTATCCTGAATATTCACGTTGTCGCCAATACGAATGCTGTTCACATCACCGCGAACAACAGCGTTAAACCATACCGTACAGCCTTTTCCCATAATTACATCGCCAACGATAGTAGCATTGGGGGCAATGAAAGTATCTTCCGGTAATTGCGGAGTGTGGCCGTTTAAAGGTAGAATGTATGCCATAGTTAATATTTTTTAGTCCAGCTGTACAAATATAACAATTAGTAATTAGCAGTTGTTTTCTAACTTCGCAGTAATAGTGATGACGAGATATGAACAACAGACAACTTTTTTTGCAGCACGTAGCGCAAACGTCTGATGCCCCGCTGGCATTAGAAATAGTGAAAGCAGAAGGCATGTATATGTGGGATGCTGATGGTAAGAAATACCTGGATCTTATAGCAGGTATCAGTGTGTGTAACGTAGGGCACTGCCATCCAGCAGTTGTGAAAGCTATACAAGACCAGGCGCAGCAATATATGCACTTACTGGTATATGGCGAATTCGTACAGTCGCCACAGGTAGCATTTGCCAAACTACTGACAGATCATCTTCCTGAAAATCTTAACTGTGTATATTTCACCAACTCTGGAGCAGAGGCGGTTGAAGGTGCGATGAAGCTCGCAAAACGTTATACCGGCAGAACAGAAATAGCTGCATTTAACCGTAGCTATCATGGTTCTACACAAGGTGCGCTTAGCATACTGGGTGATGAATTCTGGAGAAATGCCTACAGGCCATTGCTGCCAGGTATCCAGCATTTGAATTATAACGACTATGCTTCGCTGGACCTTATAACAGAACGTACTGCTGCTGTTATTGCAGAAAGTGTGCAAGCAGAAGGCGGCGTAAATCTGCCACAACTGGAATGGCTATACGCACTTCGTGAAAAATGTAACGCCACCGGTACCTTACTGGTGTTGGATGAAATCCAGTGTGGACTTGGCCGTAATGGTACTTTATTTGCTTTTCAGCAACTCGGCATTATTCCTGATATTTTGTTGCTGGGAAAAGCGCTGGGAGGCGGTATGCCTTTAGGTGCATTTATTGCGTCCAAAGATATTATGTGGACGCTTACTAATAACCCTGTATTAGGCCACATTACTACGTTTGGTGGACATCCTGTGAATTGTGCTGCGGGTCGTGCGGGCTTCCAGGCGTTACTGGATCTGGATGTAATTAAAGATGTAAAAGCAAAAGGAGAATTATTTCATCAGCATCTGAAACACCCCGCTATCAAAGCGGTCCGTTCTCTCGGATTAATGATGGCTATTGAATTGGAAAGCTTTGAAGCGAATAAAAAAACGATCGATTATTGTATTGCTAATGGCGTGCTGACGGACTGGTTCCTCTTTGCGCCAGCGTGCATGCGAATCGCGCCACCACTCATAATTACAGAAGAAGAGATTATTGCTGCGTGTAAGATTATTTGTGAAGGATTAGACAGAATATAAACATCTTACTAAATAAATAAAAAAACGGGCAGGATACACTATCCTGCCCGTTTTTTTAACTCGCTAATACCCCACCATCCAGCGTTAGAATACTACCATTACAATAACTGCTGTCATCAGAAGCAAAGAAGATAAACGCATTCGCAACTTCCTGGGCTGTACCTAATCGATGAATAGGAGTCCTGTCTTCCCATTTCTTACGTATTTCTGTGGGCAAATTTGCTAAAAGTGGTGTATCGATATAATAAGGGCAAATGGCATTGGCGCGAATATGCTGCCCACCATATTGTGCTGCAATATTTTTTGTGAGTCCCAATACGCCATGCTTGGCGGCGGTATAAGGCACCAGCCCTGGTTCTGCCACTAATCCGGCGAGAGAGCTAAGGTTCACGATTACGCCGCCACCTTGTTTGAGGAACTGTTGCAGCTCATATTTTACACAGTAGAATTGTCCGGTCAGATTGATATCGATAATGCGTTGCCATACTTCATCCGGCATGTCATGAATGCCCGAATAGGGCCCTCCCACCCCAGCATTGTTGAGTGCAACGTCTATGCGTCCGAACTCTTTTACAGTGGCTGCTATCGCTTCTTTGACGCTGTCAGATTTACTCACATCAATTGGTACGAATGCATTTTTAGCGCCTAAGTCGGTAAGTTCTTTGAGTACTGCGCTATGATCTGCGGTGGCCAGATCAGCTATCATAACAGTTGCGCCTTCTTTAGCAGCAGCTATGGCGCAGGCTTTGCCGATACCGGAATTGCCGCCGGTAACGAAAACAACTTTATTGTCCAGCTTTCCCATGATATTATCTGTTTAGGATATATCATGTTAACACCGGAAAAGCCTGAAAGGTTATGATTAGAATTGTAGTTTAAAGCTGCCAAATACGCCGAATCTCTTGCTATTTGTATCATCGGGTAATACGCCCGGAGATACGCGCCATACGAAGTCGACACGCAGGAATTTAAAGATATTTTCGATACCGGTACCTACTTCCACATATGGATCGTGTTCCAAAGTTTTGAATGGATAACCGTTATTAAGATTCAATGCTTTGTTTTGTGCAGAGAGCGAACCGATTACGCCTTTGGCTTCCCAGAACTGGCGCCATTTCAGCTTTTTGATGAGCGGAATATAGGCGAAGATACCGTTGCCGATAGTATGTTCTACGTTGAAGCCAGCATATCGATCGCTGAGGAATTCAAAGCGATTCATCATGTTGAAGGCATACTTGTTATAGTAGTAAATTTCGTTACCTGGGTGTACTTCCAGCGAAGTATATGGCAGGTTGCCGAAGATGCGGCCGCCATAAACGTTGTAGTACAGTGTACCGAAAGGAGGGATTTTTACATAATCAGAAACACTGAGACTTACCTTGTTATATTGCTGGCTACTATTGGCGATACCAGGAATACCCAAGGCGTATTTGAATTCTACAATAGGGTATTTACTACCCAGACTATAACGATAATAATTCCCTTCCAGGAATTCTTCCTGGAATGCATAGCGGAGTTTAACTTCTACTTCTGCACTGGTGAGCGGATCGCCTTTGTCCGTCATCGACTTATATGCATCAACGGTAGGCAGTGGTGCGAAAGGTCGTACCCATTTATGTACCAGAGATACCTGGTGAGAAAATCCGCTATAATATTCTTTGAAGAACTCTACACGTTTTTCATCTACCAGCAAAAACTTCTGTGGTATACCGTTTTTACGAATAGCGAGCGTGAAAATGTTATCTGAGCCTACTTCGTCGTAATAGTGAGAGCCATTGTCCAAATCACGGGCGTAGGCACCATAGAGGTACATGCGCGGATGTTTTTTCAGGAGCCACAACGCACTTATTTTTCCTTTGTAGGCTGCGTCATTGAAACCGTATGCAAGGTAGCCGTAGAGGTATACGTTTTTGCTGAATTTCGGTGTGGTACCGAGGTCCAGCCGGAGGCGGAAACCTTCCAGGGTATTTTGTGAAAATGCATAATAGTAAGGCCCCCATTCCAGTTTTCCGAAAGGCTTGTAGCCGGTAGCGAGGAAACGGATGGTGTTAGAGTACTTCTGAAACAGTGGCATTTTCTGCAGACTATCCACCATTTTATAAATGCCAGCTTCGTTCTTGCTGAGGTCTTCCGGACGGTTATTAAGCCAGAAAGAATCCTTCTGAAAGCGTGCATTATCCAGCAGTGTTATGTTCTCTGGATATCTTTTATCAGAGAAGATGTTGGTAGCAGCCGTATCGTTGGTGATGACGTCAGAATAGGTGGTGGTTTTACGGCCTATGAAGTCAAGTGTTTTTGCCGGGTTGGGGCTAGGAGCCCAGAAATCGGCAATGAATTTATCTTTATACAGAAACCAGGTGCTGTCAGGCAGCTGTTTGAATTCCTGTACCAGACTGACTTTTCGAACGAAGTTGAGATTGGCTGCAGAAGGTACGCTGAGGGTAGTTTTATAAACGGCGTAGGTCGTATCATGTACCCAGATATCTCCGATAAACACGTTTTCGCCTTTACGTTTAGGCGTAAAGTTTAGCTTGATAAATCGTTGAGAGCTGATATATTGGGTATCTGCAATTTTATAATCGTAGTAGAAAGCGCCGCTGTTGTTGATCGGGCTTACAAATTGTTTATCGAATACGGGTATGAAGTTATCGTAGATGTTGATGTTTTGGTACATTCCGCCCAGGAACTTGTGTACGCTTTCGTTATCTATCCCTGAAGTGCGTGCCGCTTTGATGACTTCTTTTGTTTTATGAGGCTTTGCCTGGAAATAGTAATCAGATAAAGATTCAGTTAGGAAGATGGGTAGAAAAGGTTTGTCTTCCGAAGTACTATCGATATTATCTAGTATAAACGCAAATGGTTTTGTAAATCTGTTTCTGGATAATTTGTCCTTGTTAAGGTTTTTCATATCCAGTTCCAGTTTATTATAAACTTCGTATTTATAGTTATCCAGTCTGTTATAGTTATTCTCTGGTTTGTGTTTGATGATCTGGCGAAGAAGTATCAGTGCAAAGTTTACGTTGGCTTTTACTTCATGAACTTTGAGTGATACATCAGATCGGGAAACATCGAAGTTGATGGTTTGCTCTTTGAGACTGCGATTGACGGGCATTTTGGTGAGGTTGTAGCCCATTACTCGTACCTGCAGCGTATCCGCGGGTATAACATTTAATTCAAAGAGGTATTTCCCTTCCATATCACTAACCATACCTGTTTGAGTATTAGTGAATTGTAATGTGGCAAAAGGTATAATTTCCTGTGAATGCGCATCTCTGATTACTCCTTTGATCTTATATTGTTGAGCGATCAAACCTGCGGGCCAGGCTAATACAATAAAAATGGTTGCTATGATTCTTTTCCAGTCTGTCATATTCTGAGAACAATATTATAGCATTTAGCGCTAAACTTTTACTCTCCCGGATACCTTAACGTTCCAATGACAAAAAAATATATTTTGAGATATTAAAATTTAAACTAGCTTTGTATTGCAAAGTGCTTTTTATATGACAGAACACGAACATCTTCAGGCTATAACAGACATTCGTCGGATAATGGAGCGGAGTAGTCGATTTATTTCGCTAAGTGGCCTCAGTAGCATATCTGCGGGCGTTGTAGCATTAGTGGGTGCCGGTGTAGCACAGCATATGTTTAACAGTTATTATGCCCGTTGGTCTGCGAGGGGTGGTTATGATGTAAGTGACTATGTGTACTTAAGAAACGGTTTGGTTTTATTGGGTTTGGGTGTGATGGCAATGGCATTTTTACTGGGCATTTTGTTTACTTATCGTAAAGCGAGGAAGAATGGATTGCCGGTATGGGATATGACTGCGCGGAAAGTATTTATCAATGGTGCCATACCGATGGCGATAGGCGGTATATTTATCTTAGGATTACTATATAATGGAGCAGAGTGGCTTGTGGGTACTTCCTGTCTGATTTTTTATGGGCTGGCGTTGATCAATGCCAGTAAGTATACGGTGCCGGAGATACGCTATCTGGGCCTTACAGAAACAGTACTGGGATTGCTAAATCTTTTCTTTTTGGGTAAAGGGCTTTATTTTTGGGCCATTGGATTTGGCTGCTGTCACATTATTTATGGTATTTTGATGTGGTGGAAGTATGATAGAAAGGAGAATCTTCAGTCATGAATATAAACCCGATCGGTAATTTAAATAAGATTTTTGAGAGTCGTATCAGGCTGGGTGTGATGAGCATCCTGATGGTGAACGATGAGATCAACTTTAACGATCTTAAACAGATGCTGGAAGTTACCGATGGTAATCTGGCATCTCACCTGAACACGCTGGAAGAAAACGGCTATATCAAAGTTCATAAAGGTTTTATAGGACGTAAAACCAATACCACTTATGCTATTACTGCTGCCGGGGAAAAGGCTTTCAAAGGTCATCTCGCAGCATTGGAAAACATGATCCGGTTCACAAAATAATTTTTTTTGCCCTTTTACTTTGAAATACAAAGTGCTTTTAAATATAAAAAACATGGAAAACGAAATACCACAATCATCTTTCTACGACCGTTTTGCCTTTGCTATCAAGGCTATCCTGATTTTCATCCTGACACTTGTTCTGTTAATACCCATCGTTATGGTACAGGAGCTTGTAACGGAGCGTGGTACACGCTTTCGTGAGGCTGCTGCCAAAATAGGGGAAAGCTGGGGAGGACAGCAAACCATTACTGGGCCTGTACTGGCGATCCCTTTACCTAACGACAGCACTGGCAAGCATTACGCCTATCTCATGCCCCATGATCTGAAAATCAATGGAGATATCATCCCGCAATCACTGAATCGTGGTATATATAACATCAACGTATACACTGCCAACATGCAAATGAATGGTAGTTTCTCGCTGGATGACCTGCAGCAATTGAACCTTCCTCCTTCCGCCATTCAACTGGAGAAAGCGGTATTGATTGTTGGGGTCAGTGATTTAAAAGGACTGAAAGACCAGGTGCAGGTTAAATGGAACGGTCATGTATATACGATGAATGCCGGTACCCCTGCTCCTGTTTTTCATGCTGCAAAATATCATGACTCAGGAAGAGAGTATACTGTATCTACAGCAGAAACGCCTAATGAAACCTTTGCCACAGATGGCTTGCAGGCTGCCATTCCTATTGCAGCTGGCGCTGACAGCTTACTGAATTTTAGCCTGGATTTAGGTGTTAACGGATCTACCTCGGTGAACTTCTCTCCTACCGGTAAATCCACCGCAGTAGCCATGAAATCCACCTGGAAAAGCCCAAGCTTCGATGATGTATTAACCCCTAAAGACAGGGTTGTTTCTGATAGTGGCTTTTCCGTACTCTGGAAATCGCAGGACTTCAAAAGAAGTTTTCCGCAAGCATGGATCGATAATAAGTATAACATCAACAAAGATGATTTTGGCGTGAGTTTGATTACACCGGTGGATACTTATCAGCAAACCAGCAGATCTGTCAAGTATGCATTCCTGCTGATATGTCTCACTTTCTTTGTGTACTATATCGTTGAAACGGCGCAGCAACGCAGCGTTCATCCAGTTCAATATGGTTTGATTGGGGTCGCACTTTGCATCTTTTATGTGTTGCTGCTGTCTGTTTCAGAGCAGGTTGGATTTGGTCTGGCTTACCTTATTGCCAGCGTCATGACGATCGGTTTGATTACGGTGTATACCATGTCTGTGCTTACGAGACGGATAGCCATTAGCATAGGTATTGTGCTTTCCTTAATATATGGGTTTGTGTATATCATTATCAGTGCGGAAGATTATGCACTGCTGATGGGTAGCTTTGGATTGTTTATTACACTCGCCGGTATTATGTTTTATAGCAGGAAAATTAATTGGAACAATGTAAGGAAGAGTGTTGCATTAAATTCATAACCTCAGCCAGCCTGTTGCGCTGCAGTGCGGCGTAACAGGCTTTTAAAACAATGTTTTATGTATTCAGATAAAGAATCCCTGGGCAGATTTTTTCTGCGCTTTATGCTTGAAATGATGAAAACAAATCCAGTGATATTTTTTGTTTCCATCATCTCTATTGTAGCAGTTTTTTTTATCGTAAGAGAAGAGTATAAAACGTTCACAGCAAATTATATCGACAAACTGGACTAATTAGAAGCATGCTCTTTCCCTTATTGGATATTTCAGACTTTAATGGGCCATGCTGGATTATAGTTGCGGTATTTTTCTTCTTTTTCCTACTACCTATCCTTGGCAGCATTTTGCTTTTCTTTATTATCGGATTGGTATTGAGGATTATAGAACGGTTTTTAAACTAGTACCCAACCGTCTGGAATTCAGTAAATTTGTTTATCTGCATTTTTACATTTCCATTAACACTCAGTGCACAAATTGCTGCACTGCAAACAGATAGCTTTGACATGTCAAATTATTTCCAAAGAAGAGTAGCCAGTTTCGGTTATGCATTTACAGGAATTTTTTCTTTTGTAAAATCAGAACCACATGCACGCATACACGCAGTAGCTACGGTGGTTGTAATTGCCGCTGGTTGCTGGTTTCATGTAAGCAAGCAGGAT
This sequence comes from Chitinophaga sp. Hz27, assembly GCF_042263525.1. Classification (NCBI taxonomy): domain Bacteria; kingdom Pseudomonadati; phylum Bacteroidota; class Chitinophagia; order Chitinophagales; family Chitinophagaceae; genus Chitinophaga; species Chitinophaga sp. Hz27. Next base: position 223,921 of record NZ_JBHKFJ010000004.1, on the reverse strand, counting down.
TGGCTCTGGCTGATATGGGCTATGTCTATCGTTTGGATTACTGAAATGATGAATACTGTCATCGAAAAGATGATGGATCATTTATCGCCAGCTATTCATCCTACTGTGAAGTTTATTAAGGACGTGGCAGCAGGTGCTGTGCTGGTAGCGGCTTTTGCCGCAGCTATAACGGGTGCTGTCATCTTCTGGCCTTTCATCTTCCGTTAACCTGTTATCCCTATACTGTTTCACCGTTAATAGCGAAGAATCATGCAGTTTTTAAAAAATTTGTTCAGAAAGATCGGCTTGTTCGCAGAAAGGCCAAAACTTATACATATACTTTATGCATGCATTGCATTTAGTTTGTTACTGGTTACTTTTCGTATATGGTATACCGGTAGTATGTTAAGAGCCTCTTTAGTATGGAACCTTTTCCTTGCCTATATTCCTTTTGCGATGACTAATTGGATGGAAAGGAATCCTTCCGAAATAAAACATCGACTCAACTGGTATATCTGCTTTGTGGTGTGGTTGCTGTTCATTCCTAATGCGCCTTATATTATCACGGATCTATTTCACTTATTCGACGGTGGTGTGCCGGTATGGTTTGAGCTTTTCCTGATATGTTCTTTCGCTTTCAGCGGTATGTTGATGGGATATATGTCGATAAGGAGTATGGAGAAGATGTGGAGCAACAGGTATACCCGTTGGCCTGCCTGGTTGTTTAGTTTCCCAGTATTGTTCCTTAGCAGTCTGGGTGTTTATATCGGTCGTTATTTGCGTTATAATAGCTGGGATATAGTAAAAGATCCTGTTACCCTCAGTAAAGATTTAATAGCTCTATTTACCCATCCATGGGAAAACCGTCACGCCTGGGCTTTTACCATATGCATGGGCGTATTCCTAAGCCTGATGTACCCACTGGTCAAGCAACGTCTTTCTAAAGATGTGCAATAAAAAAACGGGTCTCTACATAGTAGAGACCCGTTTTAAATTTTACAGTTTCTTTCTCTTAGAAGTCAACTCCCATTCCGAAATACCAGATAGGGCTGTTTTTGAAGAAGTTCACCATTGGCCAGCCTGCATCTACACGAAGGAAATAACCTGCGATAGTAGTACGTGCACCAAATCCGTAACCTCCTACAAATGGCCCGAGGAAGCCTTCCTTGATACGGGTAACAACTCCTGTTCCGTCGTTATAGATGGCATAGTTTGCATCTTTAAACGACAGTTTCTCATTCCATGCGGTACCGATGTCCATGAAGCTGGTCAGCTGTGCATTACGCAGGAATGCTGAGTTAATTGGTTTATCAATAAATGTGGCGAAGATTGGTAATCTGAGCTCTGTGTTCAGCAACATCACGTTGTTACCATTTTTAGCATTCTGCTTATAACCACGGAGGTTTTCAGCGAGTGTCTGGTAAGCATAGTTAGCGTTGGTGCTCACAGGGGTATTCAGGTTAATCTGTGGATTTAACCAGTTGTCGATACCACCCAGGTAATAGATCATTTTACGGCTACCCCACGACATATCCATTGCAAATCTGGTAGCCCAGATGAAGTTGCGGTAGATTTTCTTGTAGTGACGGATATCCACGCCCCAGTTATAAGTAAAACGACCGTTTACTGCTGGTGCATGTGGGTTGAAGAATTCATTTAAGCCGTTATTGGTTAATTGTGAATTCAAATCTCCATAAATCTTATAACGGGTACCATTCCAGATATTGATCGCCGGATTGATGGTATTGTCATACACATACTCTATTCTTAATAAAGCATAAGTCTCTTTTAAATCTTTAAAATTCAAACTAGGCTTATCAATTGCCTGCGGCACCATTTTATCCATACGGATACCACCTTGCAAGCGAATGCTTCTCACCTGGTCGAATGGATAACGTACTTCCGCCTGATAGAGATTGGTGATCAACCTCACAGGTAAGATGGTTTGCATATTGGTAGCTGTATCTGCCCAAGGAACTCCTCCGCTCTTATCTACCTTGCGGTAATACGTGAGTTTATAGTCAAAACGTTTCTTCAGGTAAGATGCCGTGAAGAAGTATTCGGAGCCTTGCAGGCTTGAAGGAATACGGAACCCGCCACTGAATTTTATATCTTCAAACAGATCGCTTACGCCTAAACGAATTAATCCATTCACTGGATCGGTAAGACGGATAGGGCCACTTGGAGGACCGGTAAAGATCTGATACCTATTGATTAATACGGAGTTATCAATTTGAAGGATCAGGTAATCTGACGCAAATTTCAGTTTATAAGGGAACAACTTCGACGATTTCAAGACAGATTGACGTTGTCCTTGTCCGGATGATTTATCACCAAACAGCGACAAGCGATTATTATCCTTATCATCTGCTGCCAGGTTTACCAGTGTAGGCGTGCTACTGCTATTGTTGTTATTGCTGGTAGAATCAGCCGGGTCATTGGCAAATTCGTTCTGGAAGAAGTTCGGATGCGAGGTTGTATCTTTTTTAGGTGGCGCCATAAAAGTTGGCAGTCCTTGTCTGATACTATCGGCATGCATCTGGTCCTGGCGGAAATGCGTAGGACGAGCAGAAATATTACGTTTACGCAAAGTAGTGGTGTCTACTTTTAGCTTCATCAATCGCTTGATATCTGCATAACCTACTACTTCTGATACTTCTCCCTGTTCACCGGTTACTCTTGACTCCTGGATACCATAAGGGTAGTTGGAGAGTGGGAACGTATAGGTGGAGTCGTTAGTAATGATCACAGCTTCCACAGAATCCGGTGTACTGCTGCCATAGGCTGCCAGTGCGGAATCCAGCTCTTCTTTTTCAGGATTGTGCAGGATTTCAGAACCCACATAGAAGAGGGAGTCTACACCTACGTTTTGAGATTTGAAGAAGCCGGCATAACGGTTACGGATACCATTTGCATCGGAAACGAAAGTAAAGTGAGTCGTGTTATACTGCATTGGAAGACGGGCATTGCCGTACTTCATATCTGTCAGTTGCGTGATTTGTTTATCAGCGCTCTTATTCCAGTTGTCCACCATGAAGATGTTGTACGGATTACCCAGCATAGAGGTATCGGTACCACGTCCTTTAGGGCCTGGTCTGTTGGAAGAGTAGATAATCCCGCTTTTTCCAGGGAAGGCCGCAAATGATGGATCCAGATCATCATATACATCATTGGTGATCTGCTCTGTTTTAGAATTGCTGATATTATAGGTGAAGATGTCTGTATGACCGTTTTTCACGGCAGATAGCAACAGGGTGTTTTCCTGAACAGGCATGTATTTGAAGTCGATCACACGATCAAATTGAGGAAGGTCCTGGCGCAGGGTGATATGCGTGATCAGGTCATAGATCATCAGTTTTGTATGTCCTTCATGTTCATACACGACAGCCAGGCGGTTACCTTTAGGATTCCAGGCCATTTGTGGATAGTTAGGATCCATCTGGTTTGCCAGCTGCATAACGCCGCTTTTCAGCAAGACTTTCGGCTTGTTCCAGCCAAGTTGTATTTGTACTTTATAAAGACCTTTCTTGAATTCTACTACTGCGTAGGAGTTATTCTTAGGGTTGGCATTGAAACGGTAGTAATCAGCCTTGCCAATTTCCTGGGCTACGATAGTACGTCCCTTGGCAGAAGTTTTTCTACGTTTATTATCATCTGCAAAACGTTTCTGATAATAGAGCATGAAGTCCTGTGTCGCTTTTTTAGGCGTCAGGCTCAATACCTGCTCAAAACCTTTTTTCAGTCCACGGTTGATACGTGTTATGTACATAAGGTAAGGCACGGCATCTTTTCCGTATTTGGTTTCCACATAGAACCAGAAGGCATGACCAGCGAGAAGGCTGTGATCATAGGCCAGTTGGTTAAAGTTGCTGTATTTACCGGAAAGGATAATAGATTTCAGTTCTTCATCTTCTTTAGCACTCCAGTTTTCTGCAGCGTAGGCAATGAAACCGTCGGTAAACCATTTAGGGAAGTCGATCAATGCGGCATTACCGGCAAATTCGCCGATATCTTCACCAAAGAGAAGGGTTTCTAACATGATACGGGAAATACCCTGGCGGATTTGCCTGCGGAGATTATCATGATTGCCATCAAAGTAAACGATCATTTTATTACCAACCAGTTTGGTAACACCACCGGTATTCTGCCAGTCGACGCCAATCCCGATGTTGGACTGCTTCATTTCACTGAAGCTATTGTACACAACAATGTTTATGCGTTGACGTGGGGTGGTTTCCATAAACTGTTCCAGCTGAGGCAATTCTTTCTCTGCAATCTGTACCACGTATTTTCCTAATTCCAGACCTCCCTGGGAAAAATAAGTATTGAAATGCCGACTTTGGTAGTATCTCCACTTAAAATTCTTAAACTGCACACGATTCTGGCCGAATTCTACTGTATTTGTCTGGGCAAACGACACCATCGTTCCAAGTAATAGGGCTCCGTGGAATAATAACCTGGTAATAAATCTGTTCATACAGAAAGTATTGATAATTTTGGATCTGTTTAAAATTAGCTAAAAAAACGGGTATCATGATCGAACTTCACCAATTCACCTTTAGTCCCATGCAGGAAAATACCTACCTGCTTATTAACGAAAAAAAGGAATGTATAATTATAGACCCGGGTTGTTATTTTCAGGACGAAAGAAAAGAATTATTACAATATATACAAACGGAAGGTCTAATTGTTACACGGTTGCTGAATACTCACTGCCATCTGGACCACATCTTTGGTAACAAATTAGTTTCCGAAACTTATAAAGTCCGCCCTGAAATTCATCCGCAGGAACAGGTGGTCTTAGATAGGTCGCAGCAGGCTGGCGCTATGTATAACATGCCTTTTGATCCTTCTCCCATGCCCTCCAGGTACCTACAGGAAGGAGAAATCATCCAGTTTGGAAAAGAGGAACTTGAAGTAATCCTGACGCCAGGACACTCCCCGGGGAGTGTATCATTTTATTGTGCCAATCAGAAATTGTTGATTGCAGGGGATGTGTTGTTCTTCCAAAGTATAGGACGTACCGACCTTCCGGGTGGAAACCATGAAACGCTGCTGGCCAGCATCCGGGAAAAACTTTTCGTACTCCCGGACGACGTTAGGGTATTTCCAGGCCATGGGCCGGCAACCACCATTGGTTTTGAAAAGAGAAATAATCCTTTCCTGGTATAATTAACCGGGAATTAATATTTGACAGCCATCCCTATTTTCGTATAGGGATGGCTGTTTTATTATCGTAAAAACTTACCAATCACCGGCAGGCGCGCAAATTCTTTCTTTTCCATGCGTAAGATAAAGGCCAGATAACCAAAGAATAGTACTGTAGCCAGGACCAGGTTACCTACCGTGATCGCATATATGTTTTTTGGTGAGAGGAACGTAGTATTGATCCAGTTATAGATAAAATATATACCTATTGCCAATACTATATACGTAATGAGTTTAGGGAGATGATAAGCCACCGGGTAGTATTTCTGTCCCCATACATAACAAATGATCATCTGCACCAGGTAACATACAGTCGTTGCCAGGGCTGCGCCAAAGTAGCCCATAACAGGTATCCACCACCAGTTCAGGAAAAACGCCAGGCTGGCAGAAATAATGGTAATTACCGCACCTGCCCTGGTTTGGTTAGTTAATTTAAACCAGATGGTCAGGTTATAATAGATGCCCAGAAAGATATATCCCATCAGCAATACCGGCACAATGGCCAATCCTTCATAGTAGAAAGGTTTACGCAGGAAGATCTTCCAGACATTCAGGTACAAGGCTACAAAAAGGAACATGGTACATAACAGTGCCACAAATATTTTCATTATACGGGCATAAGTCCGTTGTGGATTGTCGGTTTCTGCTTGCTTAAAGAAGAAAGGCTCCGCTCCTAACTTAAACGCCTGTATGAACATATTGATTAGCATCGACAGTTTATAGTTAGCGCTATAAATGGCGATAGCTTTTTCCTGGTCTGAACGAGTACCCTTCAAATAAGTAGGCAGGAAATAGGCTCTGTCCATGGTTTCGTTCACCATGCCAGCCATCCCAACGATAATGAGTGGCAGCGAATAGGAGATCATATCTTTCCATAACACTTTGTCAAACACCCATCTGAGTTTCCTGAGTTGAGGCAGGAACATAACGAAAGTGAGGCCGCTAGCCAGCACGTTACTCAAAAAGATATAACTGACCTGTGAGTTGGTGCCTATGATATCCGGAAGCCAGTGGTAGCCTTTGGCATAAAAGTAAGGAACACCTATCAGGAAAAATACATTGAAGAATACATTGGTAATAATGTTGGCCACTCTGATGGCAGCATATTTCAATGGCCTGTTCTCATAACGGAGCTGGGCATACGGAATAGCCGTCAGGGCATCAAAGCCCATGATCATCACCAGATAAATATAGCTTTCAGGATGCGTCAATAAGCCAGCCAATTGGCCCGAATTTGAGTGAATTACGGGGTTTTGTAGCAAAAAAAGCAAAATGGTAGCGATGATAGTGCTACATATCAATGAGATCATAGAGGTACTCAGTACCATGTTCTCATTGTCTTTTTTAGCGTAACGAAAGAACGCCGTTTCCATACCGTAAGTCAATACGATATTGGCAAAAGGCACGTAAGCATACGCAATGTTCATTTCGGCTACCGCCTTATAAGTAAGTATTTGCAGATAAAACGGTGTCAGGAAATAGTTGAGCAGCTTGCTCACTATATTACTAAGGCCATAATAAATCGTTTGTCCTGCCAGGTTCTTTATGCTCAAAGCCTAAAATTTTTTGCTAAGTTATTCAAAGTTTCCGCCTCTGCGTTGCTGCTTTTTGTCAGACAAGCGCTTCTTAAACTGTATACGTTTCTCCACCATAGCTTTGGATGGTTTTGTTGCAATACGTTTCTTCCGGGGAATCAGTGCTTTGTTAATTAATTCATTGATTTTCCGGATTACTTGCTGTTTATTGCCTAACTGTGTCCGCTCTGTTTGTGATTTAACCAGCAATACACCATCAGCGTTGATTCTATTAGCAAGCTTTTCTCTAATAATTACTTGTTGCTCAGGGGTTAACAATGCAGATGCTCCAATGTCGAAGTATCCCTCCACCATTGTCTCTACTTTATTCACGTTTTGTCCTCCCTTGCCCCCACTACGCGCCGTGCGGAAACTGATCTCGGGAGTTACATCTATACTCATTACGTATTACTATAAAAATTAATAAACTAGTGCTATATTAGAAAGCAATTTATTAAAACTCGAGCTATTCATCCCTATGAAATTATTTACCTACAACCAGCAAGAAGTTATTAACAAAATCTGGATTGCTGTACTGGCAGCTATATGCTGCATGTTGGCGTATCTGATGCATACAAACGCCGCTGAAGAACAATCTAACATTTATGCCGGCATGGCGCGCACCCTGGGTGGTATTCCAATGAACTTGATAGTTTTAACGCCCATCTATGTTATCACTTTTAGCCTAGAGCTGTTTCTCCTCAAAAATAAGCACGCTCCAATAGCTGCAATCATTTGTAGCGTCATAATTGCTGGATTACTATGGTTTCAGTATAATCATAACGACTACAGAAACTATAAAAATGAACAGCTACTGAATACCGGCGTCACCTGGATAGCCTGGGTGTCGCTGATGCTATTACGTACTTATCTACTGGATAAAAAAAGCAAAACGGAATTGATCACTGCCATCATAGTTGGTAGCCTTCTCACATTGCTGCCATGGAGAAATACAATAATTTTTATGCTCTCAGACCTATATCAGACTAAATATCTGCTTTGGGTTAATTATGTATACAACTTCGCAGTTTATCCTGTGATATATTATCTGATCGTATATGTAGCAGATAATATTTCCAGTGGAGATTTTATTAAAGTACTAAAGTCAAAGATAACGGTGTTGGATAAACGTAATTATTTATTCTTTACTGTTGGATATTATGCCTTGATTCTGGCAGGCTCGGTGACGATGTCCTATGTTTGCGGGGCCAGGGGATTATACTTCAAATACTATCTAAACAATCCATTCCTCATACTTGGAGCATTGCTGGCTATAGGTATACTGGTAGTTGTTCCATATCTCCTTAAAAATATTGTGGTGGCAAGAGCACTGACCATCAACAGGCCTGAAAAAATATTACTGATATTACATTTTATTCCTATTGTCAATATTATTATCATCTCAATTTTCTTCTTTAGTGAAGATGTTAATAGCAGACAGGAAGATAATGCCAATCTATATATCGATCAACCAATGTCCAATATCAGATATGTAATCGTTTCATTGGGTGGTCTGGTGTTATTCTGCACATACATAATTGCATACAGCCGAGGTGTATACTACAATGGTGCGGTGTCTATAGCATACCTGAGTTTCAGAATGTTGATGCTGATAGTGGTTCTTAGGGTAAAATGGCCACTGTATATACTCTGCGGGTTGTCTATCCTTTCTACTTTTATAGTTAGCTATCACAGCATAGGTGGACTGATAATTATGCAGGCTATTCTTTCTTTCCATTTCATGATGGAGATATTTCATCCTGCTCTTTATAATGAAGATGCAGCAATTTATCATAGAGATACAGCAGTAATAGGTGAAGATCTGCTTGCCGGTATTGATTGATCTGTTTCTCTCTTAAATATTATAACAGCACAATTCTTCAAACTATTGTCTATTTCTTCCTATGAAATTATTTACTACCAATCAGCTAAGGGTTATTGATAAAATTTGGATTCCAATACTATTAGCTGCTGCGTTGGCTGCTGGCTATATTGTGTTGAGGAATTATGGTGACATAATGAGCTATAGTAGTGGATATGGCACCAGGCTTTTTAGCAACTTCCGTGGCCCTTTGATCATCTTTCTGCCTATTCTATATTTAACCTATAACCTGGAATTTTTTATTCTGGAGAATAGGCATAGATTTTCTATTGCTATCGCTAGTTTCATCCTATTAGGAGGAGCATGGGGGTACTTTGAAAAGGTGTCCACTACTGCGCTTTCTATTACGAAGAGTGAAATAATTACTGCACTTCTGCTGTTCGTGTTACTGCTGATGCGGAACTTTGCATATGAGAAGAAAGATAAAAATAATGCGATTGTGGCGATTGCTATGGCGGCAGTATTTACGATTATTCCTTACAGTGAATCAGTATTTAATTTTATGCTTCAACGGTTCCTGTATCAGGAAAGCGGCTTCGCAGAATTTGTTTACGGAAATCTACTTGTTCCAGTAATCTATTATTTGATATTGTTCATAGGCGATAATGTGTCAGATGTATTGTCAGGTAAGGATTACATCAATACAATAAGATCTAAATTAACCGTAATGGATAAACGCACTTACTTGTTTTTATTCATCGGTCTTTATAGTTTAATGCTTCCTGCCGGAAAAGTATGCGCACATATATTTGCACTTGGTGGCATGCGCGAAATTCAAAAGTTTTTTGTTAGTGATGTGTTTGTATTGATCCGATTTTTATTTAGCCTGGGAGTAATATTGCTTGTTCCGTTAATCCTGAAAAATATTATTGTTGCAAGAAGCCTTACAATCAACAGTCCTGGGAAAATATGGTTCCTGCTTCACTTTATCCCTGTTGTCAATATTATCCCTGTCATTCGCAGTTTTTCTGCGCCGGATGTGCATGCCTCAGCTGGTGAAAACGGCGTCAGTTATATGAAGCAGCCAATGTCTGTATTAAGATATGTGATGACCGGACTAGGAGTTGCTATCCTGGTATACCAGATGATTATCCTGGATGCAACTATGAATAATGATATATCAATATTTTATGCACTTGCGTTTATCCGTATTATCTTATATATAGTGATATTTAAAAAAGAATTTCCTGCGTTTTTGCTGCCTGCAATTTCTGTAGCAATAGTAATATTTAGCAGGGATTTTGGAGTTGTATTTGGAGGTATTACTATTATGATGGAAGCATTTGCTGTTCAATATCTTCTTGAAATATACCACCCTTCACTGGAAGATGCTGATGCAGAAATTTACCTGAAGGAAGAAACGGCCATTGGAGAAGATCTAGTTGTGGATATGAACTGATTCCATTAATTTTCCATGAAAAAGGAAAATTAATGAGAGCTGTAATACAAAGAGTTAGTCGCGCTTCTGTGACAGTGGAAGGTGCTGTTACCGGCGCTATTGAAACTGGATTGCTGGTATTGTTGGGCATAGAAGATGCTGACACTGATGAGGATATTCACTGGCTGAGCAGCAAAATCGTTAACCTGCGGATTTTCAATGATGATGCAGGGGTGATGAATGTTTCCGTTAAAGATGCCAACGGCGACATATTGCTGGTCAGCCAGTTTACTTTACATGCATCTACGAAAAAAGGCAACAGGCCCTCCTATCTCCGTGCCAGCAAGCCTGATTTTGCCATCCCAATGTATGAAAAGATGATAGCCAGATTAGAACAAGACATGGAAACCACTATTCAACGCGGTATTTTTGGCGCTGATATGAAAGTAGAATTGTTAAATGATGGCCCTGTAACCATAATTATTGATACGCAAAACCGAGAATAATTTTTCTTCACTCCCCTGTAACTTTTGGTTTGTGACCCCGTTTTAAATTCATACATAGATTGGCTGCTGTTGCGGATGTGAGCTTATCAAGCTTACAAGAAAGGTGATGCTGATATATCGACAATACTTAATTCCATGTTTAGGTTTTACCCCTAAAAACACTATTATGAAATTTGCCAAAACCCTGGTGATAGCAGTGCTGCTTATCGCGGCTGCTGCCTGCCGTCACTCCAAAGAAAATGAGAAAGTCCTTCCATGCAATTTGGAATGCCGTGTGTTTACTTCCACCCTGTCCTTTAGGTTAATAGACGCTGCAACCAAACAAGATCTGGTGTTTGGTAGCTCCCCTCAGTTAAAGGTAGATAGTATCTTTATTTCAATTTCTGATACTTCACAATTGAGTCACCCTATTATTAATACGTTGGGTGATACAACGAATAAGTACTTACTTACAACTGTGATACCTAAGGGGAATCCTGTAAGGACGAACCTTTCCCTGCGACTGGACTTCAACTCTGGTGTAGTTAAAACACTTAATCTTACTACAGATTTTAAAACTGTCAATTGCTGCGGTGGTTTCGCAGATCATGTATGGCTAAATGGAGTTGAATATTCATCACAAACCACAGTGGTGGATATTCCTGTAAGCCAAAATTAAATTCGTATATGCTATAACGTTATACATCTTTGTATTGCAGATGTATGTAGCGGGTCTTCTTTTATTATCTGACTAAATTACATTTAATGAGAAATGTTATCCTTATTCTTACTGTAGCAGCATTGTTTTTTTCCTGTAAGAAAAGCGCAAAGGGCCCCGCTTGTGAAGGGGTTATTTGCGACTATTCGCATACTTTTTACTTTAGACTGGTAGACAAAACGACGCAAAAGAATCTCGTATTTGGAACCGATGCTACAATCGACAAAAAGAACGTAAGCATGTGGTATTACAATGCCATGGTTGAATTAGGAACCGCTAATGCCAACAATAGCAAAGGCTATTATATGCTGAATATGGCATATAGTTTAATGATGTCAGCGATGCCTATGAAGTTAGATGTTAAGTTTAAAAAAGCTAACAGTACAGATACTACCGTTATATCTATTAGGCCGGTTAGTGAGCCAGTAGGCTGTTGTGGACAGGTAGTAACCGGTGTTTATCTCAATAATAGCACCACCTTGACAAAAGCTAATAAAACAGATTATGTTATCGATATTCCAGTAGAGTAAAAGCTTATATCAATCTACATATACAGTCTATCCGGCATGCCGGATCCTAACGCAGCTGTTAACCCCACTAATTTCAGCTGAACATTGTTTTGCTCCAATCGTTATCTTTAGGATAATAAAACAGTTATCCAAATGACGATAAAAGAAGCACAGGAAAGAATAGACAACTGGATTAATACTACCGGAGTTCGCTATTTCAGTGAACTCACGAACATGGCTATACTCACTGAAGAAGTAGGGGAAGTAGCCCGTGTGATGGCCCGCAAATATGGCGATCAGTCTTCCAAAGAAAGTGATAGCAAAAAGGAATTGGCCGATGAACTGGCTGATGTAATGTGGGTATTGCTGTGTATTGCCAATCAAACTGGTGTAGATATGACCGTTGCCCTGGAGAAAAATTTCGACAAGAAAAACATCCGAGATGCAAATCGACATCTGAATAACCCTAAGCTGAAATAATATGCGTCCTATGAAAATTCCTGGCAGACTGAAAGTCATCTGGCATGTGCTAAAACAGTCCGGTAGCGATTTCCTGGATGACAAGGTGCTGAAGTTGAGTGCTGCCCTCTCCTACTATACTATATTCTCTATTGCGCCCATGCTTATTATCATCATCTTTCTGTGTGATATATTCCTGGGTAAGGAGTCAATTGAAGGCAGTGTTTATTCTCAGATTCGCTCGCTGGTAGGCAACGATGCTACCTTACAGATAAAATCAATGATCACAAATGCTACCTTATCCAATGATGTAAGCTGGGCCACTATTTTTGGTGGCGTTATGTTGGTGGTGGGCGCTACTGGAGTATTTGCTGAAATACAGGATTCTATTAATTTCATCTGGAAACTAAAAGCCAAACCGAAGAAGAGCGGTATCGTGAAGCTGTTGCTAAACAGACTACTCTCCTTTTCGCTGGTAGTAAGTATGGGCTTTATTCTGCTGGTTTCTCTCGCATTGAATGGCCTGATGGAGGTGATGAATCATCGGCTGCTGGCGGTTTTCCCGGAGGTGGAATATGTAGCCGTTTATGCAGCCAACCTGGTCATAACTTTCCTTGTTATTACTACGCTGTTTGCCATCATCTTTAAAGTACTTCCAGATGCTAAGATCCGTTGGAAAGATGTGCTGGTAGGGGCTATCGCCACTGCCACCCTTTTCATGATAGGGAAATTTGCCATTGGATTTTATCTCGGCGCCAGTAAAATTTCATCTGCTTATGGTGCTGCCGGGTCTATTGTGATCATTCTCCTGTGGGTGTATTATTCCGCAGCTATTCTTTATTTTGGGGCAGTATTCACCCGGGTGTGGGTACAATACTTCGGCTCTCGTATATATCCAAATGAGTATGCTATCTGGATGCAGGAGGTGTCAGTACCCGAAGAAAACAGTGAGCATACAGGTGAAGGTTGAGGAAATATTATTAATCAGTATCATACAGATGTTGAAATAATTACAACTGTATTTTCAAAATTGGCAATTATCTTTGCGCAACTATGTCTACAGAACAGAATTTATTCCAGGCGATCATATCGCATTGTAAAGAATACGGTTTTATCTTTCCGTCCAGCGAAATATACGACGGACTTAGCGCGGTATATGACTACGGTCAGAATGGTTCCGAGCTGAAAAAGAACATTAAGGACTACTGGTGGAAAAGCATGACCCAGCTGCATGAGAACATCGTCGGGATCGATGCTGCTATCTTTATGCATCCAACAACCTGGAAAGCTTCCGGACACGTAGATAACTTCTCTGATCCAATGATCGATAACAAGGATAGCAAAAAACGCTACCGTGTTGATCATCTCATCGAAGGCTTTGCGGAAAATTTAGCAAAAGAGCAGGCAGATGAGCTGCTGGCTACTATGGATAAACTGCTGGCCGAAAATGACTTTGCGGGTCTGAAATCCTTGATTGAAGAGAAAAAAATTGCCTGCACTGTAAGCGGAACCGTTAACTGGACAGATGTTCGTCAGTTCAACCTGATGTTCTCTACCCAGCTGGGAAGCGTTACAGATGAAGCAAGTGAAATATATCTGCGTCCTGAAACTGCACAGGGTATCTTCGTGAACTTCCTGAATGTGCAGAAAACCGGCCGTATGAAAGTGCCTTTCGGTATCGCGCAAATTGGTAAAGCATTCCGTAACGAAATCGTTGCTCGTCAGTTTATCTTCCGTATGCGTGAGTTTGAACAGATGGAAATGCAGTTCTTCGTACGCCCTGGCACACAGAAAGAGTGGTATGAGAAATGGAAACAGACTCGTATGGAATGGCACCTGAGCCTGGGTATTGATCCGGCTAAATACCGCTTCAAAGATCACGTGAAACTGGCGCACTACGCTGATGCTGCTGTGGATATCGAATTCGAATTCCCTATCGGTTTCAAAGAAGTGGAAGGTATCCACTCTCGTACAGACTTCGATCTGAAACAACACCAGGAATTCAGCAGAAAGAAAATTCAATACTTCGATACAGAGATCAATCAGAACTATGTTCCTTACGTAATTGAAACTTCAATTGGTTTGGACCGTATGTTCCTGCTGGTTATCTGCAATGCTTATGCAGAAGAGCAGATTGGTACAGAAGAAAAACCAGATACCCGTGTAGTATTACGTCTGCCGGCTAAACTGGCGCCTACTAAACTGGCTATTCTGCCATTAACTAAAAAAGATGGACTGCCTGAACTGGCAAGAGAACTGATGGATCAGTGCAAACCTTACTTCCACTGCTTCTACGAAGAGAAAGATGCTATTGGTAAGCGTTACCGCCGCCAGGATGCTATTGGTACTCCTTTCTGTGTAACTATCGACCACCAGACCAAAGAAGATGGTACTGTCACTGTTCGTCATCGCGATAGCATGGAGCAGGAACGTATCCCAATGTCTGAAGTGAGGAATTTGGTGATGAATGCAATATTCTAATCAATATTAATATAATTGCAAGGCCGTCTCTACTTAGTAGAGACGGCTTTTTTATTGACTATCCGTAAAGCTCCTGATGAATGGCTTTACGATCGTAACCCATGGCGGTAATTCTTTGTTTCGCCTCATCTATCATGGCTTTCCAGCCGCAGAGATAGAAGTTGGCAGGACGCTTGTCTTGTAATAACTCTTCGTAAATGCTATGTACATAGCCTTTACGGCCCGTCCATTGCTCTTCCCTACTCAGCGTAGGTATATAATGAAAGCCTGGAAATTCGGCTTCTAACTTCCGCATTTCATCAGCATACAATAAATCTTTTTCATACCTGCATCCAAATATCAGGTGTATATCTTTGTGAGGAATGCTATGCAATTTCAAAAATTTTGCCATGGCCCTGAATGGCGCAATGCCTGTGCCAGTACAGATAAGAAAAATTTCTGTGTCTAACGTTTCCGGCAATACGAATACGCCCAACGGACCACGAAGTAACAATTCACTCCCTTCTTTAATTTCATTGAAAAGATAAGTAGTGCCTGCACCTCCCTCCAGTAGTACGATTACCAACTCTATTTCATTGCTGCCATCGGGATGTGATGCAATAGAATAACTACGCCATCTTTTGTTCTTTTTCTCATGGATAGGAAGATCCAATGTTACAAACTGTCCTGGCTTAAAATCAAAAACATCCATATCTGGAATGCTGATCCAAAACCTGCGTGTGTTGTGGGTTTCGTCCACAATCTTGGTAACAATGCCGGTATGCCAGTTTTCAATCATGTAAAGTGGAATTTTCTTCACTGAATTTAAGCATTATCCAGTGCATTTTGACGAGAGCAGTTATAAAAAATATCTTCCTGTAATTTTATCTAAATGATTGAAAATTAAATAAATAATAAATAAATATATTTTTTATATAAAATATCCTATATCTAACTGTTGTTTCAAATGAAAAATGTTGAACTCCTGGTTGGTAGTGTAGCTGTCATGTTAGCCATTTATTCTTGTTCTAAATCTGACAACTCAACAAATAATTGTACGCAAATAATTGAAACACAAACCAACCCTGGTACAACCAATTTCACCTTTTCGTATAATGATAAAGGTTATCCGGTAACATCTACTATACTGTGAAAGGAAATGCGATTAATAAAACAGGAACGCAGCGTTTTGTTTATAAAAAATAGTTTGGTTGTCTAATACTGAATTACTAAAGGAAGGCCGCTAGCCTTCCTTTAGTAATTCAGTAACCAGGGAATAACGCCAATTTATCATGCTTAATATTCTTGCAGCTTTCGCTGAGTAACGGATCTATATTTGTAGTAACCATGTGCTTCTGCTAAAACCAAATAAGAAAGATGAAAAAGTTAGCCTATATCAGTTTACTGGTATCATTGTATACTACCGCTTGTAGTAAATCGGACGATCCACAGCCTTCCAAACCTAAAAAATCATTTGCATTATTGGATGCTGTAACGCTCAATGGTGCTGAAAATGGCCCGTTCACTACTCGTTACTTTTTTAATAGTGATAGTACGCTAAATAACTTGCAATTAAACGGTGCCGGCCCAATACCATACGTGTACGGCTTGTATTTTAAATATAACCCAGTAAATCAGTTGAATTATAGCCTGGAGTATAATACCTCCCCCGTGGATACCACCAGGAACCTCGATTTTTCCTATGATAATAAAGGATTGCTGACAAAAGTCGTCTTTGGTAATGGAAAATCCGGCTTTCTATATGAGTATAATAGCAAAGGACAGGTTACAAAGGTGCATTACCTCTTACAGGATGTTGAAACAGGTGTGGCCACCCTTCAGTATGATAATGGTGGTAATCTTGTGAAAAAAGAGCAGATTGACGCTGGAGGTGGAAAATTGAAAATAACATATAGGTATGATGATAAATTCAATGCGTGGGCTTCATTAGGAACCGGATATCTGTTGGCTAATCAGCTATTTTACAATTTAGGCCCCAATAATCTAATAGAAGTTCTGGTAACCGATGATCTGGGCATACTAATAAGCAAAGACGTTCATTCCTATACATACAGCAGCAACAATTACCCCTTGGCAGACAAGGTGCTGCATGTGAATAACAAAATTGATACAAGCTACATAGATTATTCCTTTTCATATAAATGATGCTATGTAGACTGCCTTGTACTAATGTTTTGTATTTTCTTATCCAGTAAGATTTTCAACTAATTGTAAATAAATAATATGCATGATTTTGTTTTTTATATATAAAATTTAATATTATTTATCCTTAAATGAAAAGATTACTACTTATTGGATTATGTGCATTTGCTGTATCCTGTACAAAAGAAGATAATCCTAAAATCGTTATTGATCCTCTCATACCATTTTCTGTTTTAGATTCAATTGTAGAAATGCATCCCAAAAATGATAGCAATACAGTGATACGATTTAATTACAATGCAGATTTACAGTTGATCAGTGGGCAATTTCTGCCATTTTCTAAACATCCTGATTGGAATGCAATAAACTGGACTCTCAAATACAATACTAATAAGCAATTGAGCATAATTAACACTGATTATACAACTGGTCATTATCAGGATACTTCCTACTATATAAATACAAAAAAACAGATTGTACAGCATTATTTTTCAGGTAAACTATCTTCAACAGACACGCTTTTATATAATGGTTCCGGGCAGGTGACGAAAGCGATCAACGTAAGTGAGTTCTCATTCAAAACAGATACCTTAATTTATGATGGATTGAAATTATTAGAAATTATGACGTATAATGGAACTATTGAACATAATGTTTTAATTGAGACGTATAAATATACCTATGATAATAGTCCGAATATTTATGCAAGTATTCAGATGCTTAGTATGCCTGGGTGGTTTAAAAACTATGTATTCCATCAACATTTTACTAGCCCCAACAATGTAACTAAAGTTGACTGGATAATCTACGGCGACACGCTTCGCGTTACTTATGCTTATCAGTTTGATTCCAGCCAAAAAACAGCAACAGCAAACGCGCACTATGGCTGGCTTAATAACGGAAGCACAGAGGAATATGGTTCGGATGATTTTACTATCAAATATTATTTTAGAAAATAGGATAACATATCAACGTTAAAAATAGAAAGAGATGCTTAAGAGGCATCTCTTTCTATTTTTAACGTTCTCCTGTAAGGAGAAATTTATTTTCTTCGTATCTTTGCAATCTTCATGAATTTACAGGCCGTAATAAATCTATATCAACGGGATGCACGCCTGCAGCCCCTGGTGAAAGGGATACAAACCCCCACCCCACAGTACTTCCAGCTGTCTAACCTGAATGGAAGTTCAATTAATTTTGTGGTGGTCAGCACCTGGGCACAGGCAGACGCAAACCATCTCTTTGTCCTCAACGATAAAGAGGAGGCGGCCTATTTTCAAAACGACCTGGAACAACTCTCCCAGGCACTCGATATCTTCTATTTTCCGGACTCTTTCAAGAAAACTGGCCAATTCACTGATCTCAACAGCAGTCATAGTATGTTGCGAACAGAAGCATTGATGAAGTTTTCAGGAGATGCTTCCCGGAAGAAAATACTGGTAACCTATCCTGAGGCTCTCTGGGAAAAAGTTGCTGCCAGTAAGGCGTTTAATTCCAACATGATCCAGCTCAAAGTAGGTGATGTACTCAAAGTAGATCCCCTGCTGGAAAAACTCGTAGAATGGGGCTTCCATTATACAGATTTCGTATATGAGCCAGGCCAGTATGCATTAAGAGGTGGTATCTTGGATATTTACTCCTTCGGTAATGATAAACCTTATCGTTTAGAATTATTTGGGGAAGATATTGATTCCATCCGCTTGTTTGATCCGGAAACACAGCTGTCCGAGCGCAAACTGAACCAGGTTACGCTCATCGCTAACATGGATACCCGCACAGTAGAGCACCAGAAAACTTCCCTGCTCGAATTCCTTCCGGAAAATACTATCGTATGGATGAAAGATCCAGAGTATATCCGTGGTGTGATCGAACAGATGGAACAACGACTGGATGATTTCCTGCAAACAGGTAATAAAGTTCGGGTAGATGAAGATGATGAAATGACCATCACAGAGGAAGACTTCGTGAAAGCCGCACCTATCATGGAACAGCTGCTCAAAAGAACAGCCATTACCTTTGGTAGCAAAAATTGGTTCACCGAAAACGGCCTCCAGGCAACAGATATATCTTTCGAAACGCATGAACAACCTGTGTTTAACAGGCAGTTCGATATGCTGTTGAAAGATCTGGCTACGCACAACAACAATAAGTATTCACTATTCATATTTGCTGACAATCCACGTCAGCTGGAACGTTTACGCTCCATCTTCGAAGACCTGAAAGCTTCTTTTGTATTCTATCCCATACCAACGCCTATCAGCAAAGGATTTATTGATCACACGCTGAAACTGGTATGTTATACAGATCATCAGATCTTCCAACGTTTTCATAAATCAAGGGTAAGACAAGCCTATAACAAGAACAAGGCTATTACCATGAAAACCCTGCGTGAACTGCAACCTGGCGATTATGTGACCCATATCGATCATGGTGTAGGTGTATACAGTGGTTTACAAAAAATTGAATCTGGTGGAAAAATGCAGGAAGCCATTCGTATTATTTACAAAAACAACGATCTGTTGTATGTAAATATCAACTCCCTGCACAAAATCAGTAAATATACCGGCAAAGAAGGTGTAGAGCCAAGAGTGAATAAGCTTGGTAGTGATGCCTGGGATAAGCTGAAAGAAAAGGCTAAAACACAGGTTAAAGACATTGCCAAAGACCTGATCCAACTCTATGCCGTTCGTAAAGCTCAGCAAGGATTCTCTCACACTCCGGATACCTATCTGCAAACAGAACTGGAAGCCTCCTTCATTTACGAGGATACCCCGGATCAAAGCAAGGCTACCGCTGATGTGAAACGTGATATGGAATCACCCTCTCCTATGGACCGCCTCGTATGCGGCGATGTAGGCTTCGGTAAAACAGAAGTAGCCGTTCGCGCGGCATTCAAATCCGTTGTCGATGGGAAACAGGCCGCGATTCTGGTACCTACCACCATCCTGGCTTTCCAGCACTACAAAACCTTTTCTGACCGCCTGAAAGACTTCCCTTGTACAGTGGATTATCTTAACAGGTTTAAATCTGCAAAAGAGAAGAAAGAAACACTTAAACGCCTCGAAGAAGGAAAAATAGATATCATCGTTGGTACCCACGCATTGCTGGGGAAAGATGTGAAATTCAAGGATATCGGTGTGCTTATCGTTGATGAAGAACAGAAATTTGGTGTAAGCGCTAAAGAGAAATTGAAACAAATCAAACACAATGTTGATACATTAACACTAACGGCAACGCCTATCCCAAGAACCTTGCAGTTCTCTCTGATGGGCGCCCGCGACCTTTCCATCATCAATACGCCGCCACCTAACAGGCAGCCTATCGAAACTGAAGTCCACGTGTTCGACCAGGATATGATCCGCGATGCGATCTATTATGAAACAGAACGCGGCGGCCAGGTATACTTCGTATACAACCGTGTAAAAGGTCTTGGAGAAATGTCGGCACTCATCCAGGGTTTATGCCCTGACCTGTCCATTGCTACGGCCCATGGTCAAATGGAAGGTCATCAACTGGAAGAAGTAATCCTCGATTTTATTGATCGTAAATACGATGTACTGGTTTGTACCAACATTGTAGAAAGCGGTGTGGATATCCCTAACGCCAATACGATCATCATCAATAATGCACATCACTTCGGCCTCAGCGACCTTCATCAGCTGCGCGGACGTGTAGGCCGTAGTAACAAGAAAGCATTCTGTTACCTCATCGCACCTCCAATGAGTACGCTGCCCGCCGATAGCCGCAAGCGCCTGCAAACACTGGAACAACACAGTGAGCTGGGTAGCGGGTTCCAGATAGCCATGCGCGATCTCGATATCCGCGGCGCCGGTAACCTGCTCGGTGGTGAACAAAGCGGGTTCATGGCCGAAATCGGCTTCGATATGTACCAGAAAATCCTGGACGAAGCTATCCGTGAACTCAAACAAAACGAATTCCGCGAGCTCTTTAAAGAACAACTGGAAGAGAAAAAAGACTTCGTTAGTGACTGTACCATCGATACAGACCTGGAAATACTCATCCCTGATACTTATATAGAAAGTATCCAGGAACGTTTGAATCTCTATCAGGAACTGGACAATATCGTTGAAGAAACCAAGTTGAAAGCCTTTGAAGCGGAACTCGTAGACCGTTTCGGACCATTGCCGGAACCAGTAAAAGACTTGCTCACCATGATCCGTTGCCGTTGGATGGCTATCCAGCTTGGCTTCGAAAAAATGATGCTCAAAGAAGAAAATCTCCGTTGTTATTTCATCAATAACCCGGATTCTCCTTACTTCGAATCTCCTACATTCAACCACCTGCTGACGTATATTCAAACCCGTACCAACAACGCCAAACTCAAACAAGTTGGTAAAAACTTCATGCTCGTAGGTAGTCGTATCAAAAATATGAACGACCTCTATGACTTTCTCAGAGGTATGACCGATAGCAGAAATGAAAAATAGTTAGCGATTTATAATCCATCTTTATAACCCGGATGCCCGCATCCGGAAATTTATTCATGTCCATGAATGCCTGCATGAGATTATAGCTCCTTTTTACTAAAATCTGTCCGCTCAGGTAAGAGCCATCTTCGCCGTTAAATAAAAATAGGCCGCTAAGCATAATAAGTATGCCTACCCTTGTAACTTTTTTTCTTTTGCAATCGTTTCAATAATAATTGATAACAGATTATTAAATAAATTATTTAAAAAATTTTTTCGACCCCTTATGGAATCCTGTCTGTACATAGCATCATGAGGGTGTTAAAACAAAAAAGCACATTTATTTACAAGAAAAAAGTTGAATCATGAAAAAGGTAATGTTATTAGCCGCAGGATTATTTTTAGCCGTTAGCACTTTTGCACAGAAAGCAGATGTTAAAGAACCTGAGAAGAAAATCGAAGTAACTGGTTCTGCAGAAATAGAAATCACTCCTGACGAAATCTACGTGAATATCTCCCTGAAAGAATACCAGAAAAATAAAAACAAAGTGGACATTTCCACACTGGAAAAACAGCTGGTGAAAGCCGTTGCAGATGCTGGTATTCCTAAAGAAAATCTGACCATCGAAAACGTTGCTGGTTCTAACTATACCTGGCCTCGTAAAAAGAAAGATCCAGTAGAATATATGGCGAGCAAACAATATCGTCTTAAACTGAACAAACTGGACAAAATCAATCAGATCCTCGATGCAGTAGATGCTGAAGGTATTGAAAACACCCGCATCATTTCTTACAGCTCTTCTAAAATGCAGGAATACCGCAAAGAAGCTAAAATAAAAGCTTTACAGGCTGCGAAAGCAAAAGCTGAATACATGGTAGCTGCCCTGGGCGAAAAAATGGGTAGCATCATCGAAATCCAGGAAATCAACACAGATAACTATTCTGATGTTATTCCGGTAATGGCACAGTACAGTGCTAAAGCTGCTATGAGCGATGCTTATACTTCTGATGTCGAGTTTAAAACTATCAAAGTTCGCGCGGAAGTAAGAACTGTTTTCTCTATCAAATAACTAATCAGTTACTGTTTTCAATAAAAAAGAGGGCTGTCCATACGGACAGCCCTCTTTCTATTTATAAATCTTACTAACTCAGATTAGAAGCTATATCTCAGACCCAGTTGCATTTGAGAACGTGATCCGAAGAAGTCAGTTGCGTAAGGAGTACCTGGGTTAGACCAAGTATAAACTGGCTGGTTGTTAGCCACAGATTTAGATTTCAGACCAACGCTGGAAGTAGAGTTGAAGGTGTTTGGAGAGAATGTCTGTACACCCCAGTTTTTATTCAGCAGGTTAGTCAGGTTCACGATATCATAAGTTAATGTGATAGTGTGAGTGCGTTTAGCAGTTTTGATGTTGAAATCCTGTGTCAGACGGAAGTCAGCCTGGTAGTTCCAAGGAGTACGACCACCGTTACGCTCAGTGAAGTTACCTTTACGACCGCTCAGGTATTTGTTGCCATCAACATAAGTCATGAAGTCAGCAGCTTGTTGTGCAGCAGTTTTGCCACCAGCGATATCCGCGAAGAACTTAGTTGCTTCAGTTACATCTTTAGGGATATAAGCTAAGCTAACCTGTTGTGGAGTACCCTGGATAGTAGCGTTCACGAAACCATAAGTGAATGCAGTACCTGACTGCGCATTGAAGAACAGGCTGAAGTTAGTTACCCATTTGCCTTTAGTACCCCAGTCTTGTCTGTAGTTAACAGTACCTACGATACGATGACGGATGTCGAAGTTAGAGTAAGCAAGACCTGGATTGTTAGGATTCAGGGCTTGGTTCAGCTGCCAGTTAGACTCCATTGAGTTACGAATACCGTTGGTGATATCTTTAGCCTGACCGTAAGTATAAGCAGTCATGAAGTTCAGACCCCAAGGGAATGTTTTGGTGATCTGACCGGTGATGCTATAACGGTAACCTTTATCTGTGTTAGATAACAGATAAGCGTTGGTGAACAGTGGGTTGATACCTTTACCAGAGTAGATAGGCTGTTGCTTATTTACATCATATGCATAGTAAGTAGGGTTGTCAACCAGGTTCACTTGCTGGAACATCAGGTCTTTGATAACTTTTGTATAGATACCTTCTACAGTGAATTTCCACTGATCAGCAGTTGTATAATCGAATGCGAGACTGCTTCTCCATACCTGTGGCATTTTGAAGTTGTTATCGATTAAGTCTACCTGAGTAGCACCTGCAGCATTATTAACATCTACACCATTCTGTTTTGCGAAATCAGCGATACCATTTGGAGATGGTTTAGCTGCTGGATTAGGCGTGTTTACAAAAGGTTTGCTGGCAGCTTTCTGATCATATGCACCATAAGTTACACCGTTGTTGTAGAACGCATAACCTAACCATGCAAAAGGAATACGACCTGTGAAGAAGCCGCTACCACCACGTAATACCATAGTGTTGTCACCTTTGATATCGTAGTTGAAACCTAAGCGTGGAGAAATCTGTACATTATTCAGGAAGTCATTCTTAATATCTGAAGGCTTAGTATAGGTATAAGTGGTACCGTAGTTAGGATCAACTGGAGCGTGGATAGTCTTGTCGCTCAGTGGTTGCTTGTTAGGAATACCAGTATAGTCTAAACGGATACCTGGAGTGATTTTGAAACGGTCAGTCAGTTGGATCTCATCCTGTCCGTACAGGCTCAACAGATTAGCTTTGAACTGCGCTGGAGGATTAGCCATGATCGCATCACGTGAGTTGTTGGTATAGTTGTAGTTACCACGAACGCGAGATGGGTTGTTATTCAGGAAGTCTTCTACTGAAGCATAGTCCAGACGACCGTTCCAGGAGTTAACAAAACCATAGGTGATGTTGTAGAACTCATTGTGAGTACCTATGGTGAATGTATTTTTACCTTTGAAGATGGTAACGTTATCGGTTACTTCAAAAGTTTTCTGTTTCATGTTAAAGATACTTGCTTCACGGTCAGTACCCAGGAAGATAGTAGTACCAGGAGTTCTACCAGCAATCTGGATCTGTGGAGTAGCAGGATCAGACAGTGGTGTACGATAGTCATGTACAGAAGAATAACCCAGGATCAAGCTGTTGGAAACAGATTGGTTGAAGTTACTTTTCAGCTCAGCTACTGTAGAAGTCTGATTGTTGGTTTGTTTGAAGTCAATGCCTTTGAAACGGAAGTTCTGTTGATCACGCTCCAGGTTAGTGGCTTCAGAAGTAATAGTGTTGTTACGCAGCGACAGGGTATGCTTAGCATTGATATGCCAGTCGAGGCGGTTGAAGAATTTGTTGGAGTTAGAATAGATGCTGGTGTTACCATAAGTGCCTGCGTCTACGCCATATTCTTTCATTTTAGCACTGATAGCTTGTGCATCAGCTTCGCTCAGAATGTTTGAAGACAGTTTAGAACCTGCAGCCAGGATCACTGGATCTACACGACGTGTAATCTCTTCGTTAGTGAAGAAGAATAATTTGTTTTTGATAATAGGGAAACCGAAACGAACACCAGTTTGGTAATCATGGAAATCGCTAGGCAGTTTAGAACCGTCGCCAGCTTTATCTTTACCGATCATGCCAGCAGTACGGCCATAACCATATACAGAACCATGGAATTCGTTGGTACCGCTGCGGGTTACAGCATTGATGCTACCACCGAGGAAGTTACCAACTTTAACATCAAATGGAGCCAGTAAAACCTGCACATCCTGGATTGCATCCAGAGATACTGGGTTTGTACGGGTAGAGCTACCTGGCTGACCGCTGGTGTTACTCTGTCCACCCAGTGAAGGGCTGAAACCAATAGCGTCATTGTTGATAGCACCATCCAGGGTTACGTTGTTGTAACGATAGTTAGTACCAAGGAAAGAGTTGTTGCTGCTCTGTGGAGTGATTTTAGTCATGTCCTGTAAGCTGCGGTTCAGGGAAGGAATACGTTTGATCTGCTCCTGACCTACTCTTGTACCTTGTTTGTTACCAGCAGCACCAGTAACTACTACCTCATTCAGGGATTTGCTTTCTTCGCCCAGTTTGAAAGTGAAGTTATTAGAACCTAATCCCAGATTGATGTCTGGTTTCTCTTCGCTCTTGTAACCGATGAAAGAAACAGTGATGGTATAAGGACCACCGGGATTGAGGTTAGTGAGGATATAGCGTCCTTCAGCATTTGTCTGAGTACCAGATTTGATACCAGTTGAAACGTTGAGTGCTACTACCGTTGCGCCAGGGATAGCCTGTCCTTTGTTGTCGGACACCTTCCCGGATACTGTTGATGTAGTTACCTGAGCTTGCGCACTGTAAAAGAACAATACTATAAAGCTAGCTAATAACGTAATAAATGATTTCATAAAAGTTGCTGTCTGTATTTACTCCGCAAAGCACGCAAAGCAATACAACCAGAATGTTAACGAATCATTACGGAATTGTTAAGAGAGCGATTTGGTTAACGTATTTAAATGGTTTTTATATTTTAAATGGTTTAAAAAGTATCAGTTCGATGAAGTTAGTGTTAACAGATTCCTTAGGTTATGTTAAATTTTAATTTCATGAGAACCAATTGCCGTAACTTATAACGGAGACCAATATACGCTAATGCATTGAACACAAATGCATAACAAAAAGCCCCGCTTATATAAGCAGGGCGGCGTAAAAACTTAAAACGATGATTTACTAATAATTAACTTGAAAAGTTCCGTCCGTTAAAGGTTTTTCAATTTCACCACTGGTTAAAGTACCGAAGAATGTTCCTTCGGCGTGTTTACTATTGATGCTAGTTAAATTAACTGTAACTCCGGTACTCACATTATAATATGATACAGTACCAGTGTTAATATCTGATAAGGTTATGAAGATGTCTGTAGTATATTTTCCCGCAATAGCCGTATCCGGAAATAATATCTGCAAATCCATATGTTGTTTGAAATTGTTAGTAACACCATCAATAATCAGGGTAGGCCTTCCCGTTTCCTTGTCCACTCCTAATGAACCCTCCGTAGAAGAAGATTGATAAATACTATCGCCAATCCTAAAGGTAAAATAGCTCTTAGGCGTTACATCTTTCTTGGTATCACATCCGGTGATAAACAGTCCCACAGCAAGTATTGCCGCTAACCATAGTTTAAATCGCATAATTTCAGTTTTTTGAGATGATATGCTTTTACCATTCACCGGAATGTATAAGGTGTCAATTCATAGGTATGGTAAATTGCTGGCCGTTACTGTCATTTTTCAGGCTCGACCAGCAATCTTTTTAAATCGACATAGGTCTGCCGGTTGCCATTTGGCATAGGGATAAAATGCAGTTGCAATATACTGCATATATTATAAATTATATAAATAAATTATAAAAAATATTTATTATACAATGAATGGTAATAACCTTTTCTCCCATAAACCCATATTTAACAATATTTTTTAAACCTAATCGGCTATAATTACGATCTTACGCCCCTAATAATCAATAGCGCACATTATGTCAGCGGAAGTGATAAAACAATTACAGGAAGCCGTGCAATTTTCTCCGGAAAATGTGCCCCTGCGTTTACATCTTGCACAGGTGCTCCTTCAGGATTACCAATACATTCAGGCCGAAGAACAATACAGGAAAGTCCTCGAACTTTCCCATGATAATATAGCCGCCCAACTGGGACTCGCCCGCACTTTCTACCATCAGCAGAAATATTCTGTTGCCATAGTAGTGCTGGAACAATTGGAACACCAGGAGCCAGACAACTTCGACGCTTTGCTGCTGCATTGCCGCATCCTCGTGAAGGAAAACTCCCTGGAAGCTGCCCGCGATCTCTATCAGCACATGCTGCAACTCAACCCTGGCTTCAGAGATGAAACCCTGGATGGTATCTTCAGAATGCCGCAACAACAGTATTCCGCAGCTGCTGAAGATGAAGAAGATGAAGAGATAGAAAAAATCTTCACACTGGAAAAACCAGAAATCAACTTCAATGATGTGGGGGGGATGACCAGAGAAAAACAGGAAATCGATCTGAAAATCATCAAGCCATTACAATTTCCTGATCTCTACAAAGCATACGGTAAAAAAGCCGGCGGCGGTATTTTATTATACGGTCCTCCAGGTTGTGGTAAAACCTACCTGGCAAGAGCTACGGCCGGTCAAATACAGGCTGAATTCATCAATGTAGGCATCCATGATGTATTGGATATGTGGATAGGAAATAGTGAAAAGAACCTCCATAGCTTATTTGAACTGGCCCGCCAGTCCAAACCTTGTGTACTGTTCTTCGATGAAGTAGATGCTTTAGGCGCTAACCGCACTTCTATGCGTAATAGTGGCGCCAGTCACCTCATCAACCAATTCCTGTCAGAAATGGACGGCATCGCCGCCAACAACGATAATGTACTCATCATCGGTGCAACAAACGCTCCATGGAGCCTGGACCCGGCATTCCGCCGCCCTGGCCGTTTCGACAGGATCATATTTGTAGCTCCTCCCGACCAGGAAGGCCGCGAAGAAATCCTTAAAATTCAATTGAGAAATAAACCTACAGAAGATATTGATTATCGCGCTATCGCTAAAGTTACTGCCGGATACTCAGGCGCCGACCTGAAAGCCATCGTAGACCTGGCGATAGAAGATAAACTCATGGAGGCACTACAGAAAGGAATCCCTCAACCAATTACACAAAAAGAACTCTTGAAGGCGGCTAAAACCCACAAGGCTACTACCAGGGAATGGTTTAACACAGCGCGCAACTACGCGCTCTATTCCAATGAGGCCGGCCTCTACGACGACGTTTTGAAATATCTTGATATTAAGAAATAAACTATGGCTTTTTTGATACAACGGGCTCACCTGCTGCTGCAACAAGGCCGCGTTCAGGATGCTGTTACCACATTAAGACAGCACCTGAGTACCTACGCCAATGATATAGACGGACTATATCTACTGGCAATCTGTTACCTGGAGCTGGATAATGTAGAAGAAGCAGAAAACATTATCAGCAACGCCATTGGTATGGCGCCTGCCGACGATCGCTTCTATTACCTGCGCTCTCGTATCGCATTTAATAAAAGCCAGTATAATGCCGCTATTACGGCCATCAGCGAGGCTGTAGCCATCGACCCTAACGTGGCCGGCTACTTCGGAATGTGGTCCCAAATACTGATACTTAAACGCGATTATAAAGAAGCACTGGAAAAAGCAGAAGAAGGCCTGGCTCTCGACCCGGAAAATGAAACCTGCTTGAACCTCCGCTCCACCGCCCTTTTTAACCTGGGCAAAAAAGAAGAAGCATTTTCAGATCTCCACATCGCACTGGAACATAATCCTGAAAATGCCTATACCCACGCCAATCTCGGTTGGAAACTGCTGGAAAATGGTGATCATAAAAAAGCATTGGAACATTTCCGCGAAGCTTTAAAAATCGACCCTAACCAGCAATGGGCTAAAAGCGGTATGGTACAAGCCATGCAAGCCCGCTACTGGCTATTTCGTATGTTCCTGAAATACCAGTTTTTCATGGGCCGCCTTAGCTCAGGAATGCAATGGGGCGTTATCATAGGACTATTCATCATCACCAGGGTCGCTAGTACATTGTTTTTTCCGCTGGCCGTATTATTGGCTATCGTGGCGGTTTCTACATGGCTGATAGGGCCAGTGAGTAACCTGTTCCTACGCCTGAATCCCTACGGACGATATGCACTCACCAAAGAACAAACACAGGTATCTTCCCTGGTAGGTGTCCTCATGGCTGTAGCTATCATAGCAGGATTTTCATTCTGGCTGACGGCCTTCACTCCTTTACTGGCGCTGGCTATCGCAAGCGCTGTAATGCTGCTGCCGGTTTCAAGCCTTTATAGCTCTGGCACGCCTAAAGGCCGACGCATTTTCCTGATCTATACACTGACCTTGTCCGCATTGTCTGTTGCAGGTATCACCTGGACATTCTTCGATAATGATCCATTTAATATATGCATGACCGTTATGGTCATTGGCGTATTTATCTACCAGCTAATGGCAAACTTTGTACTCACCAGAGAGAGATAATCTGGTAAGAAGATATAAAAAGAAAAGGTCTGGCATTGTCTGCCAGACCTTTTTATATAATACAGGTTAATCGTCTTATTAAGCGTCGATCTTCGCGTATTTAGCGTGAGATTCGATGAACTCTCTACGTGGAGGTACTTCGTCTCCCATCAGCATGCTGAACACACGGTCAGCTTCTGCAGCACTTTCAATAGTTACCTGCTTCAGCGTACGGTTCTCTGGGTTCATGGTAGTATCCCACAGCTGTTCTGCGTTCATCTCACCAAGACCTTTATATCGCTGTACAGTTACGCTGTCTTCACGGCCATTACCCGCAATACGAGCGATAGCTGCTTTACGTTGCTCTTCTGTCCAGCAGTATTCCTGCTCTTTACCTTTCTTAACGAGGTACAGTGGCGGCTGTGCGATATATACATAACCTTGTTCTACCATCGCTTTCATATAACGGAATACGAAGGTCAGGATCAACGTCGCAATGTGGCTACCATCCACGTCGGCATCCGTCATGATGATCAGCTTGTGATAGCGTAGTTTAGCGAGGTTCAAGGCTTTATCATCTTCTTCGGTACCGATGGTAACACCCAGCGCCGTGAAGATATTTTTGATCTCTTCGTTTTCGTAGATCTTATGCTCCATAGCTTTTTCTACGTTCAGGATTTTACCCCTGAGCGGCAGGATAGCCTGGAACTGACGGTTACGGCCCTGCTTAGCAGTACCACCCGCGGAGTCACCCTCAACCAGGTAGAGCTCACATTTTTGAGGATCATTATCAGAACAGTCAGCCAGTTTACCAGGTAAACCGCTACCCGTCATTACACTCTTACGCTGTACCAGCTGACGTGCTTTACGTGCTGCTTCACGTGCCTGCGCTGCCAATACCACCTTGTTGATAACGGTTTTGGCTTCACGAGGATGTTCTTCCAGGTAGGCTTCCAGTACGTTGGCAACAGAGCTGTCCACAATACCCATTACATCAGAGTTACCCAGCTTGGTTTTGGTCTGTCCCTCAAACTGAGGCTCAGGAACCTTTACGCTGATAACAGCGCTCAAACCTTCGCGGAAGTCATCTCCGGTAACTTCTACCTTAGATTTCTCAAATAATTTGTTCTTATCACCATAAGATTTGAAAACACGTGTAATAGCACGGCGGAAACCAGCTACGTGTGTACCACCTTCAATGGTGTTGATATTGTTTACGTAAGAGAAGATGCTTTCGCTGAATGAATCATTATACAGCAAAGCTACTTCTACGGCTACGTTAGCGTCTTTATCGTGAGCTTCAATGAAGATAGGCGCAGGAACCAGCGCATTTCTGCGACCGTTTTTATCCAGCATTTGTACAAACTCCTGGATACCACCTTCACTATAGAAAACTTCTTTGAATGGGTGTCCGTGTTCATCTTTATCACGATCGTCAGTGAGGGTGATTCGGATTTGACGGTTCAGATAAGCCAGTTCGCGTAAACGACCTGCCAGGATTTCCCTGTTATAGGTAGTTTCTTTGAAGATCTCGTTATCTGGTTTAAAATGTACAGTTGTACCAGTGTCGTCGCTCACACCAACTTCACGAACAGCATACTGCGGGATCCCGCGATGATACTCCTGTTCGAATAATTTACCATCACGACGTACAGTTACGTGCTGACGGCTACTTAATGCGTTTACGCAACTCACACCTACCCCGTGCAAACCACCGGATACCTTGTAAGTGTTTTTGTCGAACTTACCACCGGCGTGAAGTACGGTCATTACCACTTCCAGCGCAGAACGGCCTTCTTTCGGGATAATACCGACAGGAATACCACGTCCATCGTCCACAACACGGATGGAATTATCTTCTAAGATAGTTACATCAATGTTTTTGCAATATCCGGCCAAAGCCTCATCAATGGAGTTGTCTACCACCTCGTAAACAAGGTGATGTAAACCTTTGATTCCGATATCGCCAATGTACATGGCCGGGCGCTTGCGCACGGCTTCCAGTCCTTCCAATACCTGGATACTCCCCGCATCATAACCGTTGCTGGGGCTGGTTGCTTGCACTAATTCTTCGCTCATATGTTGGTGTAAAATCTATTAGAAATCTGTTTGAAATAAAATAAGTCGACAATCATGCAAAAGTACGAAAAATAAGGCTCATTTCCATAAAAAAGATACTGTTTTTAAGCCGGATGGATGTGTGTTTTTCTTTCTATATTTTTCCGGTTCCTACCGTCTCTTTAACCCCTTCCAGGATGGTTTTCCAGACAAGATTGAAAAAGGACTTATGAATATCCCGCTGCAGTACCGGCTTTGCGGTCCTTACTACCCCATTCTGGCCAGGATTACTGTCATGCAAGGCCAGGATATTGGCTACCAGGCTGATTAAACCCTTTCGTACATACCCCTTGCTGTCCTTGTCTTGCTCCAATATCGCGATTCTCAGATTGCTGTATAGTAATTTCAGGGTACCACTGGCCTTCATTTCATCCCCCTTGAGGTGGAAGGTTAACTCTTTCAGGTCACAGGAACGTATCTCTACTTTTCCTAACGGTTTAGTAACCGGGTTGAGATCTCTGCCATTCATGTTACTTAGTTCTCCTGATACTGCAAAGTTACCGGTTTTACTGCCTAAAGTAAAGTCAAAATGAGCTTTAAGCTTACCGCTACCCATGAAAATAGCATCCAAGTCGGCAGTCAGCTGATCATTGCTTTTCACCATGGAATCTATATTGGTAATATTCCTGAAATTCCCATTCACATTACTGAATCGCAACGTGCCACTTTGATGGGTGAGTGGACTGGTCTCGGTATACTGAATATTTACCCGCCTGCCTTCCAGCGTATCGATAAATAGAGGAATTGGAACTTTAGCCAGTTGTTGGTTAGGAAATTTACCGAGTTTATTCCCAGATGGCATAGGGGGCCTTCTGTCTCGGTAAATATCAATATCGCCGTGGATAACCATTTTATCTGCCCAAATCTGCTGTTCCTGCAACAGCTTTTTGATATTCAGGTGTTCGGTACTGATGTCTTCAAATGAAAGGTTGTAATAATCCTGCTGAAAGCCCAGTTTTTGCTGGAAATCTTCCTTGTTAAGGGTTGGCGATAGCTCAAACTGACCAATGTTAAATACCTGTGCAGCCGCATCATAGCTGATATTGCGGATATTTATCCAATACAGACTATCCTTACTTCTGAAACGATAATCTTTCATTTTAACCACGTAATTCCTGGCATATAGAATTCTACCTGGATCTTCCAGTGCCAGCGAATCTATCAGAAAATCATTAACCTGGATTCCCAGGTTCCGGAACTGGTGTATAATTCGAGAGGAATCCTTCCTGATAAACGTGTACTTGAGATTGGTACTATCCAATTGCAAGGTTTTTATCAGAATAAATTTCATTTTGGAAGATATATGCTGGTAGGCTGTTTCGGGCTTACTGGTGTCTACTATATTTTCATTATGCTCTATGATGAGATCAGGAGCAATTACCGTTAGAGAACCGGCACGAAGTTCTTTCCCTCGGAAATATCGCAAGGGTCTAAAGTATTTCAGACGTAGTTCTTCTACAGTAAATTGATAGGTTTCTGCGGGAGCGATATGCAGTGCCAACATTTTCTCATATACCACGGTATCCAGGCGCATACTGGCTTTTTCTACGGTTAGGCTGCCAGTAAATACATTCAGTCTTACCTCTTTGAATTCAGCGATATATAGACCATCTGAAATATCATGTACATAAGATTTAAGCTCACTTCTTATCGTTTTGTTCCAATGTATATTCAGATAAATACCCAGGCCTAAGATCAGGATGATAAGCGCCCCCAGTACGATCAGCAATACTTTTAAACCCTTATTAATATGAAATTTCCTTTTCATGTATAATGGAAGTAAACGAAAATTACGGAAAATGGTTGTCTTGCTAATACGGAAAAATTTATTCAGCTTTGTTGAATACATCGAAAATTATCGATGAATTGTAACTCAATTGTCATATCCATTTTGAATTAATTCTGAATTCCTAAATTTGTGACGGATTTAACACTAGCGCGATGAAAGAAGTACAGGAAATATTGTCACTGGCCATTCCTCAGCCTGCCATGAGCGATCAGTTGCAAATGGTTGAGCAGGACAATGTGTCGGTGCCTGACTGTCTCGATTTCACCTTACAGCGGTTTACTTACGATAAGCCATTGCCGGTGGAAGACGTTGCTATGGTGGTATATCAGCCTGCTAAGCGTGGCAGTTC
Source organism: Chitinophaga sp. Hz27 (assembly GCF_042263525.1). Lineage (NCBI taxonomy): Bacteria > Pseudomonadati > Bacteroidota > Chitinophagia > Chitinophagales > Chitinophagaceae > Chitinophaga > Chitinophaga sp. Hz27. The sequence continues at coordinate 190,395 of NZ_JBHKFJ010000004.1, read as the reverse complement.
TGCAGCGATAGAACTACGATACTGTGTGGCAGGTAATAAATACTGCCAAAATCCAACTTGTACAGACCAGGCTTGCGCAGATGGCAAGAAAGGTGAATGTAAAGATCAGTCGCCTACTGTTGACCTGATTACCGTACGATTCCAGCCTGCGTTTATACAATCCCTACAGAAGGGCTCTACAACGGTTTCCTTCCTGGAAATGCAGAGCCGAAAACCATTTGTGAAAACTATCCAGCCATGCACCAAATCCAAAGGTGTATTAGAGACGATGGTCCATCACAATTACGAAGGGATGTTGAAGAACATCTTTTTACAAAGTAAAGCACTAGAGCTGTTATTATTTAGCTCTGATCAGTTTATAGAGAACGATACCGACGAGCGTTATGGTTGTCGTTTCCTGACACAGATGGAAGACCGTGAGAAGATTGAGAAAGCGCGTTCTATATTACTGGAACAGCTGGATTCGCCGGTTACCATTCGTGATCTTGCCCGCAGAGTGGCCATGAATGAATGTTACCTGAAGAAAGGTTTCAAGGCTATGTATGGTACAACTATCTACGATTATTTCCAGAAAGAGCGTATGGAAAAGGCGAAAGGTTTGTTGTATGAAAAGGGTATGTCAGTGTCGGAAGTAGCTATGTTGATGGGATATTCCTGTATTTCCCATTTTTCTACTGCATTTAAGAAGCACACCGGCCTCAAGCCTTGTGAATTGCTGCTTCGTTAAACCCGCTACCACAAAGGGTCTAAAGTATTTTCCCATTTTGATTAATAGTTTTCCCGATCCGATATTACGAAGCCGGAATATCGTCGTTTCTTTGTAAGACGATAAGCAGATATCTATCCGCAATTCCATAAGCTTCCTTATCAGATTTGACCATGGAAGAAACTTTAACTGGCAATTAAGTAAGTAAAGCCAAAAATACTTGCCTTTCATATCAAACACCGTTGAATAAAAGTGCAATTTTTGCCAGGAAAGATTTCGACCACATATAAAGTCGCCTCGCCTCCGCGGGGCGACTTTTTTTTACTCAATACCTACTTTTCCTCAATAGCTTTTGACTAAAAAAAGAAAAGCGCCAGTGGCGCTTAAAAATGAAAAAACCCCGCCCAAAAGAGCAGGGTCTGTCCTATTTATCCCTATACCTATGAAATACGAATTTAATGCTATTCAGTGATGGTGCCTGCGTCGTTCAGTAGCACTGCCTTATCTGCACCATTATTCTGAATATTAACCTTGTAGTAGGCAGCAACATCTGCCCTTTCAATTTTCCAGCCATCTTTAATAGTGGCAGCCGGGTATTTTGTTTTCAGTGTTGTTGCCACTGATTCCGGCAGGTTTTGTGCGTCGTATTCGCTTTTGGTCGCTACCCAGCTTCCATCCGCGTTATACTGCGCAACAGTCTTTATATTATCTTTCAGGAAACTAACGTTCCAGAGTCCAGCACTAGTCTTTGTCCACTTGGCGTCAGTTGTACCTGCAAAATTCTGTTCAAAAGAGCTTTTAACTGCCACCGGAGCTTCTACAACTTTCACTGTAGCAGTTTTTGTTTTCTTAACTGATTTTTTTTGCTGTGCAAAAGTTATGCCGGAAGAGACTAAGACCGCGCAAATAATTAACGTCAACTTTTTCATAAAGAATGATATGGTTTTGCGTTGGGTTAAATTAATTACAAAGGTTTCTCAATTCCTCCTCTCTGACACCAAAACAATGCCAAAAACGCAAAATAAGGACTCTTTATTGTAAATTACTAAAAAAAGAACAAAAAAAGTTGAAATAACTGCGATTTTAAGAAACTAACGGCTTCTCGTCCCAGCCTATTTTATTAACTTCGCACAATTTTAATCAATTATTGTATCATATAACATCAAAGGACGGGGAATTGTTTTATGTCCAGCAAATATCAGGAATATAACCAACTGAATTTACCTCAGATAGAGAAAGATATACTCCAGCAATGGGAGCTCCGACGGGCTTTTGAGAAAAGCGTAGAAGTTCGTGAAGGTGCTACTCCCTTTGTATTTTATGAAGGCCCTCCAAGCGCAAACGGATTACCTGGTATTCACCACGTAATTTCCCGTACCCTGAAAGACCTCGTATGCCGTTACAAAACCATGCAGGGGTTCCAGGTAAAAAGAAAAGGCGGCTGGGATACACACGGGCTGCCTGTTGAATTAGGTGTGGAAAAAATGCTGGGTATCACCAAAGAAGATATCGGTAAGAAAATTTCTATTGCTGATTATAACGATACCTGCCGACGTGAAGTTTTAAAATACAAAGACAAATGGGATGAGCTGACCCAGAAAATGGGTTACTGGGTAGATTTGAACGACCCATACATCACATTCGACAATAAATACATCGAATCCCTCTGGTGGGCACTTCAAACCCTCTATAAAAAAGGATTACTCTATAAAAGCGTAAGTATTCAGCCTTACTCTCCTGCCGCTGGTACTGGCCTTAGCTCTGCTGAGCTGAACATGCCAGGCACCTACAAGGATGTAAAGGATACTACCGTGGTAACTATGTTCAAGGCCATCAAAGCTGAAAACTCCCAGTTCCTGTTCAACGCAGCAGGCAACGACGAAGTTTTCTTTCTCGCCTGGACAACCACCCCATGGACCTTACCTTCCAACCTCGGTTTGACTGTTGGTGCTAATATAGATTACGTACTTGTAAGTACTTTCAACCAATATACCCATCTGCCAATCAATGTGATAATGGCTAAAGTGCTGTTACACAAGTATTTCAAGGCAGAAGGAGAAAACGCAGACTTTGCTGAATATAAGGAAGGCGACAAGGTGATCCCTTGGAAAATACTTAGCACTTTTAAAGGTAAAGACCTGGAAAACCTCCGATACGAGCAGCTGCTGCCTTATGCACAGCCAGAAGAAGGAGATCCTTTCCGCGTGCTGATCGGCGATTTCGTTACTACAGAAGATGGTACCGGTATCGTTCATACTGCCCCTGCTTTTGGTGCAGACGATAATCGTGTAGGTAAAAAATATGGTATTGGTATCCTCACACTGGTTGATAAAGCCGGTAAATTCACAGATAACGTAGGAGAATTCTCCGGCCGTTATGTGAAGAATTATAAAGATGATCCTGATTACAAAGATGTAGATGTGGATATCGCGGTAAAACTGAAAAAGGAAAACCGCGCTTTCAAAGTAGAGAAGTATGAACACTCCTATCCACATTGTTGGCGTACCGATAAACCAGTACTGTATTATCCGCTGGATGCATGGTTCATCAAAACCACTGCAGTAAAAGACAGGATGATAGAACTCAACAAAACGATCAACTGGAAACCTGCATTCACAGGTACTGGTCGTTTTGGCAACTGGTTGGAAAACATGGTAGACTGGAACCTGAGCCGCAGTCGCTACTGGGGTACTCCACTGCCTATCTGGCGTACGGAAGATGGTACCGAAGAGAAATGTATCGGTAGCATCGAAGAACTGAACACCGAAATCCGCAAAGCCAACGAAGTGCTAGGTGGTGATGTGAATAAGTCATATCTGCATGAAGGTATCCTGGACCTGCATAAACCTTATGTAGATGATATCATCCTGGTAAGTGAATCAGGTAAACCGATGCATCGTGAACCAGATCTGGTAGATGTATGGTTTGATTCAGGTGCAATGCCTTATGCGCAACAGCATTATCCTTTTGAAAATAAAGAAGCAATCGACGGCCGCACAGCGTTCCCTGCGGATTTCATTGCTGAGGGTGTGGATCAGACACGTGGATGGTTCTACACATTGCATGCACTGGGTGTAATGCTCTTTGATAATGTAGCATTTAAGACCGTTGTTTCCAATGGTCTGGTGCTGGATGCACAGGGTATGAAAATGAGTAAGCGCCTCGGTAACGTGGTGAATCCATTTGAAACTATTGCACAGTATGGTGCCGATGCTACCCGCTGGTATCTGATCACCAATGCATCTCCATGGGATAGTCTCAAGTTTGATGTGAAAGGTGTGGGTGAAGCGCAGCGTAAATTATTCGGTACACTGTATAATACATATAACTTCTTTGCTATGTATGCAAACCTGGATAATTTCACATTCAAGGAAGCATACATCCCATTGGAAGAACGTCCTGAAATTGACCGTTGGATCATTTCCGTATTGAATTCCCTGGTGAAAGAAGCGACTGGCTATTTTAACGACTATGAGCCGACGCAGGCGGGCCGTGCTGTAGAGCGTTTTGTAGACGAGCACCTGAGTAACTGGTACGTGCGTTTATGCCGTCGCCGTTTCTGGAAAGGTGAATACGAACATGATAAGATTAGTGCATATCAGACCCTGTATGAATGTCTGGAGAAAGTGATCCAGCTGATGGCACCGGTATCTCCATTCTTTACAGACTGGATGTTTAACAATCTGAATAGTGTGACAGGCCGTAGTAAGGCAGAGTCTGTTCACCATACAGATTTCCCTGTGGCAGAGGTGGCAGCGATCGATCCGGATCTGGAAGAAAGGATGCAGTTGGCGCAGGATATATCATCTTTGGTATTGAGTTTACGTAAGAAGGTGAATATCAAGGTTCGCCAACCGTTGCAAAAAATCTTGATTCCGGTGGCAAATGCGCACCAACAGGAACAGATTGCTAAAGTGGGAGATTTGATAAAAAGTGAGGTAAATGTCAAAGCAATTGATTATCTTACAGAAACTGCTGGTTTTATCAAGAAAAAGATTAAACCAAACTTCAAATCTCTCGGGAGTAAGATGGGGGCGAAAATGAAATCTGTTGCAGCCGTTATCGGCGCCTTTACAGATGCAGATATTGCCACTATCGAAAAGGACGGTCACTATGTATTGCGTGTGGATGGAGAGGATTTACAAATCCAACTCTCTGATGTTGAGATCATTTCCGAAGATATACCTGGATGGACAGTAGCGAATAAGGGTGCACTGACAGTAGCGCTCGATATTACTATTACACCTGAGTTACAGGATGAAGGTAATGCGAGAGAGCTGGTAAACCGTATTCAGAAAATCCGTAAAGACAGTGGTTTTGAACTGACTGACAGAATTGATGTAAAAGTAGCGGTGGTAGACTCTCTGAAGTCGGCGATTATTAACTATAATGACTATATTTGCACGGAAATTTTGGCAGATAGCTTGGATTTAGTAGCGATGCTACAAGATGGTACAGAAATCGAGGTAAACGACCTCAAATTCAATGTATTAGTTAACAAAAAAAGCTAATCCCCCATGGCAACAAACAAGAAGGTTGCTAGCAAATCGACCCAGAAGGCAGCGGCGCCAAAGCCAGCAGCGAAAAAAGCATCGCCATCAAAAAAGGCAACTGCTCCTGCACCGGCAAAAAAGGCATCACCCGCTCCCAAGAAGGCAGCAAGTATAAAAACTGCTGCGAAAGTTGTAACGCCAGCGGCCTCCAGTGCCAAAAACGAAGCTAAAAAGCCAGCGAAAGCGGCAGCTCCGGCAAAAGCACCTGTTGCCAAAAAGGCTTCTGCCCTCCAAAGCAAAGCACCATCCGTCAAACAAAATGTTGCTGTACCTGCAAAATCGACCGTAAAAAAAGAACCTGCTGCAAAGCAGCTAGTGGTGACCAAAAGCGTTTCCGCTGAAACAAAGAAACCATTAATTTCTAAGTCAGAAGAAAAAGAACTTAAAACGATGGCAGTAAAGAAAGCAGAAAAGGAACAAGTTGCTAAGGAGAAAGAATCCACAAAAAAAGCAGCGGATAAACCAGTTGTAAAAGCTGAAAAGTCAGTAAAAGCGGAAAAGGACAAAACCGTGAAACCCGAAAAAACTGAGAAAGCCGAAAAAACTGAAAAGAAAAGCGGCAAAGCTGCGCTGGTGGCTTACCAACCTGAATTTACCAAATCTGTACTGGATCAGCCAGAACAACCCACAGGGCCGGTATTTAGGTATAGTGATGCCGACCTTCAGGAATTCAAAGACCTCATTCTTAAGAAACTGGAAGCAGCTAAGAAAGAATTGATTTACCTGCAAGGACTTATCACTCGCAAGGACGAAGCTGGTACTGATGATACTGAAAATAAATACATGAGCATGGAAGATGGTAGCGGCTCCCAGGAAAGAGAGCAGCTTAACCAAATGGCCAGCCGTCAGATTCAGTTCATCGACCACCTTGAAAAAGCATTGGTACGTATCGAAAACAAGACTTATGGAATCTGTCGCGTAACCGGCAAATTGATCGATAAGGCTCGTCTGAAAGCGGTACCTCATGCAACCCTTAGCATCGAAGCCAAATTGGCTAAAAGCAAATAAGCTTTAAACACGCATAAGCGTAAAAAATAAAGCGCCCTTCCACATTAGTTGGAAGGGCGTATTGTTTTTTAGGGACTGCTGATCAATGGCAGTTCTATCTGGAAAAATTTTAGACACGCTTTCTCTCCTCTCCCCTGTTTCTCATCGCCAGATATATCAATCCTGCTGCACCCAATCCCATCAAACTCCCAATACCAATACGCTTGGCTTGGCGCTTATCGATTTTTACAGGAGGTATCCTTAATTTTTTCTTTTCTACAGAAACATCCGGAACGATTTCCAATAATGGCTGTAATGAAAGTCCCGTAATAATTTTATCAGCAATCTTTTCTACAGCTGATCGTTGATATTGTGGACAAAATGCAACACCTATCCCCGCATGTACCAATAATTGTTCGTCTTGCTTACCATCTCCCACATACACGATATTCTGTGCATGAATGCCATATTCTGCAGTGATATAGTTGAAGAGATGTAGTTTATCGTAAACATCATCTTTCACAAAATAATCCGCCGCTGTAAACACACCTGTCGAAATACTATTGACCAATTGAATTTTATTGGCAAAGACGAAATCCATTCCCAGCTTGTTTTTGATATGACGTGCTACACATCCATAGCTGTCGGTAATCATACCACATACATAGCCACGTCGTTTCAATTCTTTCACCACTGCTGCAATGCCTGGAACAATCGGGATCGCATCTGCTACTTCCAGTAACTCCGCCAGGTTCCTGTCTTCAAATAAAGCCGTAATCTGTATCATGCGCTCAATAGGATCACTAACGCTGGCCTGTATACGCAGATAGGTAGACTCTTCATCAAAGGCTATTGCTGCCCAATGAAGATAATCCTGTGTAAATACCGCATGGTCCATATTGAAGATGACCATCTTCTCCATCTTCTCAATAGATTCAAGAATAGAATATTCCATTTGTTCCCTGATCACATTGATGTTACCTAGTGTTTCCAGGTTTTCTGAAGGAATGTTTTCTGCTTTACGAAGAATGGTACGTGATACTTCTCTCGACATCTTGCTTAGCTGTTCCCATGTTTGCATTGCATTTTCCACTTTACCTATATTGGCTTCGGTAATACGTGCGCCTTTTAGGTGTACATCTATTAACAGGCCTATGTCTACACCATAATCGTTTTCAAAATGAACGCTGGACAGTAATGATTTACGTGCTGCAATCATACCACTAAGTGGCTGCTGAAAATGTGCGAGCTCAGGAAACAAGATACTAAGCAGCGGCTTGGCCACTAATTGTGTGACCCTGCCAGCCTGCCTTTCAAAGTAGGATTTGACGAAATCAGCTTCGTCTTTTTCAATAGGAATGGTTAATAAGTCTACAATATTTTCTGGGTAGGTCAGGATGTCTCCGTCTACATAGGCAATGATGTCTCCCTTAGCGGCCATCATCCCTTCCCGCATGGATATACCTTTGCCTCGCTGGCTACTGGTAATTACCCGAACATCTTCTTTCATAGCTTCTGCTACAGTGTTATCGGTTGAATTATCATCTACTACGATAATCTCAATTTTACGGGATGTCTTCTTTATCGTTTTAATAACCTGGCGTATGGTAGTGCCTTCGTTTAATACAGGAATTACGATTGAAATCATAGGAGTTCGCTATGTTAAAGGTTAATAAAATAAAGCTGCAAAGAGCTGGTTGGCATTATCAATAGGACGTATAACAAAAACGAGGCCATAACCGGCCACTGAAGCGAGTTTGCAATTATTAACCTAAACAAAAAAACGCTTCAGGTAAATCCTGAAGCGTTTTACATATATGCATTATCGTTAGATGTACATTATTTGAATTCCTGCATCTCTACTAAGCGTTTGTAAATACCACCTTTAGCAAGCAGTTCGTTATGATTACCTCTTTCCACAATTTCGCCTTGCTCCATAACAATAATTTCTGAGGCATATTGAATGGTACTTAGCCTGTGTGCAATTACAATGCTGGTGCGACTTTCCATCAGTTTGTCCAATGCACCTTGTACGAGTTTCTCTGATTCGGTATCAAGTGCAGAAGTAGCTTCATCCAGGATCATAATAGGAGGATTTTTAAACACTGCTCTTGCGATGGTCAGGCGCTGACGCTGGCCACCACTAAGTTTCATGCCACCGTCGCCGATGTTGGTATCATATCCATTTTCGAGATGTTCAATGAATTCGTGCGCATTGGCAATCTTTGCCGCGCGTATAACATCTTCTTTATTCGCATTTGGATAACCGAACGCGATATTATTGAATACGCTATCATTGAACAGTATAGCCTGCTGAGAAACAACGCCCATCAGGCTGCGCAGGTCTTCTACTTTCAGATCACGTACATCATGGCCATCTATCTTAATAGCGCCACCTTGTACATCATAGAATCTTGGGAGAAGATCGGCCATGGTAGACTTGCCGGCGCCACTACGTCCTACCAATGCAATGATCTGACCTTTTTTAATTGTCAGGTTCACATTTTTAAGAATAGGTTGCTGTTCGTAGGAGAAATTGATGTTATCGTAAACGATTTCGTTATTGAAATCTTTGATCGAATCCGCATTTGGTTTCTCTGTTATAGCAATAGGTGCATCGAGTACATCAAAGATTCTTTCGCTGGATACCAGGCCTTTCTGGATGGTTGTAATAGCGGTAGAAATATTCTTCGCTGGTTGCATGATCTGTGAATAGAATACAAGATAAGTCATGAATACAGCACCCGTCAGTACAGGACTTTCGCCGATCACAAGGCTACCACCGTATAATATCAGAATAAGAATAACTGCAACACTGAGGATTTCAGTGATGGGAGATGCCAGCTCTCTTTGGTTGTACATGGATCTACTAATACCAATGAATTCGGAGTTGGCATCGCCGAATTTTTTGCGCATAAAACCTTTTGCACCGAAAGCCTGAATGATACGTATCCCACCAATGCTTTCATCAAAAATACTTAACACCCTACCCAGTAAGGTTTGGCTGAAATGTCCTTTCTGCTTAAGTTTTTTGCTGATGTAAGAAATGATAAATCCAGAAATCGGGAAATACCAGATGGTAAACAATGTCAGTTTTGTTGACAAGAAAAACAATGCAATGAAATAAGCAATGATGATAAATGGATCACGAAGAAATACCTGTATAGAGTTGACCACGTTTGATTCTATCTCCTGTACGTCACTCGCCATAATGGTCAATATCTCTCCTTTTTTCTTATCGTGGTAGAACGAAAGTGATTGTTCAGTCAGTTTTGAATAGAGATCATCACGGACTCTTCTGAGCATGGTCATTCTCAGCCGAACAATTACGCGGGCGCTCATATATCGGCCGAAGTTGGCGATAAAGGTACAGCAGCCAATAAATGCACCTACGAAAACGAGGGCTTGCATCTTATCCCTTACAATAAAAGTACTGAGGTGGTATTTAAAAAGGGCTATAAAATAGTATATCGAAAATTCGAAATGTGGCTGAATGAGGTTTTTGGCAGCTTCTTCCGGGCTTACCTTATCAAATAATAAGTTGAGTAATGGTATGAGTGCTGAAAAATTGGCCAGACCGAAAATAATACCGATAATAGTATAGATCAGATATTCGGGCAGGTAATGATGCAGCGGGGTAGCATATTTTAATAATCGCTTAAACGTCTTCATTCCTGTTGCTTTAATCTTAATTTTTAAGAACAGGCAAAAATAGGATAATATAGTAGAAATGAGAGGCGACAGCTTGAATTCGGGTTATTCTTTCCCGGAAATGGTTAATTTCGCGTCATAAGAGGTGTAAGAGCTTAGGTGTGGTTTGGGATTTTGGGACAAAATGGTTATAATCGTATAGTCCCGTTTTTTAACGAAAAAATTGATTGACATGCAGGAAACAAAGCGCCAAAAACAAATAGGACAGCTGATACAGGAGGAATTAAGTGGTATATTTCAACGCATGGGTTTCAATGTGTTGGAAGGAGGAATGATCTCTATAGCAGCGGTAAAAATGACTCCTGACCTGCTGGAAGCCAAGGTATATCTGAGCATGTTTCAGATAAAGGACAAGGACGGAATGCTGGACCGTATCAATGAGCGTATGGGCGAAATCCGCAAATTGCTGGGGATGCGGGTAGGTAAGCAGCTGCGCCGGGTACCTGAACTGACCTTCTTCCTGGATGATACCCTGGATTATGTGTTTAAGATGGAAGAGTTATTTAAGAAGATAAAAGAAGATGATTCTAATATCAAAGGAAATAACGATACAAAAAACGACACAAAATAATTAGAGCCCCTCTTCCGTAGAGGGGCTTTTGGCTTGTAATATATGATCTGGCAATTTGCTTCCCGTTACTTTTGGGCCAAGAAATCGACCAATGCTATCAATATCATTGCCTGGGTGAGTGTAGGTGCGATTGCTGTAGGGGCCGGGGCACTGATAGTGATTTTGAGCGTTTTTAACGGTTTTGAGGGTCTGGTGAAATCCCTTTATTCTTCTTTTTATCCTTCCGTAAAGGTTGCTCCTGTTTCAGGAAAGACTATCAAACTGGATGCTACCCAACTTGGAGGTATTGCAAAGACACCTGGTGTATTTGCTTATGCTGCCGTGGTAGAAGAAAAGGCGGTGATCCGTTATGCGGATGACCCAACAATTGCCATTCTGAAAGGGGTAGATAGTAATTATAACAAGGTCACCGATGTTAAGAACAAGATAGTTCGCGGTTCGTTTGACACTGGCGATGATGAAAATGGCTATGGGGCTGTCTTAGGACTAGAGTTGGAAGGTGCGTTAGGCGTAGATGTGGTACGTAGTATCGCTCCCGTTACGGTGTATGTACCAAGACGAAGCGCAACATCATATACCATCCCTGAGGAAGCCCTGAACAGTGGGATCGTTTATCCTAAGGGTTCTTTTGCTATTCAGCAGGAGTTCAACAGCAAGTATGTGATCACAAACATTGCCTTTATGCGGAAGCTGCTGGAAATGGGGCCGGATGAGATGTCTGCCCTGGAAGTAGCCGCTAAGCCAGGTGTGAGTGAGGATGAATTACGTGACCGTCTGAAACGTTTATTGGGCCCAGGTTATAAGGTGCAAACCCGATTCGAACAAAATCAATCATTATATGCGGTGATGATTACCGAGAAATGGGCGGTATATATCATACTTAGCTTTATCCTGGTGATTGCGGCTTTCAATATGATCGGTTCATTATCCATGTTGGTTATAGAGAAGCAAAAAGATATTACCATCCTAAAGGCCATGGGCGCACGCCGTTCTTTAATTATGAAGATATTTTTGGCTGAAGGGCTCATCATTGCCGGCTTGGGAACATTGATTGGTTTTGCGTTGGGAGTAATATTTTGTCTTGTTCAGCAGCATTTTGGCTTAATAAAGTTGGGTGGGGATTCATTTCTCGTAGATGCGTATCCGGTAAGTATGCATATTGGAGATTTTATGTTGGTATTTGTAACGATTATGGTGATAGGCTTGCTGGCTAGTTGGTATCCTGCCCGTAAAGCGGCCAATGAAATCATTGCTTTAAAAGCGACTTGATAAGAAATAATATAAATGAAAAAAGGCGTCTTTACTCTGTAAAGACGCCTTTTTTTATGTTGATAGATAACGTTATTAGTAATCACCTAATGTTTCAGGCAGCTGAGCTAATGCTTTAGCCAGTTGTTCGTCGTTAGGGGCGATACCATGCCATTCGTGGTGGCCTTCCATGAAGTCAACACCTTGTCCCATTACGGTTTTCATGATGATACAGATTGGTTTGCCCTGACCAGTGAGGCCTTTAGCTTTTTCCAGTGTAGCAACCACTTCGTCCATATTATTACCGTCCATATGCAGTACGTGCCATCCGAATACTTCGAATTTAGCGCCGATATCACCGAGGCCGGCAACATCATTTGTTGTACCATCTATCTGTTGACCATTTGCATCAATGGTAATGATCAGGTTATCCACTTTGTGGTGCGGAGCGAACATTGCTGCTTCCCAGATTTGTCCTTCCTCGAGTTCGCCATCTCCATGGAGAGAGAACACGAGGTGTTTATCGCCATTCAGTTTTTTCGTTAGGGCGGCACCGATAGCAACGCTCATACCCTGACCCAGAGAGCCGGAGGCTACACGAACACCAGGAAGATGTTCATGGGTAGTTGGGTGACCTTGCAGGCGGGAGTTCAACCTACGGAAAGTGCTCAGTTCAGCTAACGGGAAGTAACCGGAACGGGCCAGTACACTGTAAAATACCGGAGATATGTGACCATTCGATAAGAAAAACAGGTCCTGGTTTTTACCGTCCATATCAAATGGAGAAGGTTGGTGGTCCATTACCTTGAAATAGAGTGCTGTGAGGAAGTCGGTGCAACCTAAGGAGCCACCTGGGTGACCACTTTGTACAGCATGTACCATTCGTACGATATCTCTTCTTACTTGCGTGGCTATATCTTGAAGCTGTGGCATGATAGTTGTAATTTTATGAGCCGCAAAACTAATAGAATTTCATAGAATTGAAGCTGTTGAATGTTTTTTTTGCGAGCCCAAAATATCACAAAATCTTTATTTTTTCAGCGATTCTTTTCACATTTCATTGAAATTAATATCTTTGCAACTCTAACCCCCCTATTAAATGGAGAATGTATTAATTGCTACCGTCCTAAGTTTTGTTGTTACCTATTTTTCAATTCCAATACTCATCAAGGTTGCGGAATTAAAACATCTCTACGACGAACCGGACGAGAGAAAGGCTCATAAAAAGAGAATTCCTACATTGGGAGGAATCGGATTTTTTTCCGGTTTCATCATTGCCGCTACGGTATGCGTACCTATGCTGCAAAACTCTCCTTTCCAGTACATGATGGCTGCTTTCTTTATCATCTTCATGGTTGGTTTGAAAGATGATATCGTAGGTCTCTCTCCTCTCAAAAAACTGATAGGTCAATTGATGGCTTCATTTGCCATCGTATATCTGGGAAATATCCAACTGACAAACATGTACGGTTTCCTGGGCATATACGAACTTCCGCCTAGTATCAGTCTCATGCTGACGTATTTCACCTTTATAGTGGTTATTAATGCCTTCAATTTGATCGATGGGGTAGACGGTCAAGCAGGTAGTATAGGCTTACTGGTTAGTGCGTTGTTAGGTGCATATTTCTTACATGTAGGCGAAATCACTTATGCTGTGCTGGGGTTTGCATTGGCGGGTGGTCTGGCAAGTTTCCTTATCTACAACATCTCTCCTGCAAAAATATTTATGGGTGATACTGGTTCCCTGCTGATTGGGTTAGTAAATGCAGTACTAGTATTAAAGTTCATTGATGTAGCTGGTAACCCTGCCGGTAAAATGCCAATTGGCTCTTGCCCAGGTGTTGCCTTCGCTATTCTGATCGTACCTTTATTTGATACACTCCGCGTATTTACAGTGCGTATGCTGAATGGAAGATCTCCATTCTCTGCAGACAGAAATCACATTCATCACTACTTACTTGATCTAAAGCTGAATCATAAACAGACAACTCTGGTTGCTGTAACTGTTAATGCCATCTTCATTGCGGTGGCGTTTGCCCTGCAATCTATCGGAACAACGGCTATGGTAATGGGCGTGATTGCCTCAGCTATGATTCTTACGGCCATGTTATATATTGTTCGCAAACGCCGTCTGGCTGCTATTCAGCCGATACTTGCGCCTGCCGCAGAAGCGGTGGTAGCTACTGCCGCTGCACAGGCGAAAATCCTGAAGGTGAGCACAGAAGGTATCTTACAAGATAAATAGATAATATTATAATATATCTGAAGGGTCTCTACCGCGTAGAGGCCCTTTTTTAATAGGTTAATTAAGGCCTCTCTTTGACGATTAAAAGAAAACCTGTAGGTTTGCACGCACTTAACTACTTTTGTTATGCAAGATGATCTAACGCTTATCCTTGATGATGCAACAGACTCGATGAAGAAAGCAATCGGGCACCTGGAAGTGGAACTGACTAAAGTCAGGGCTGGTAAAGCCAACCCACAAATCCTGGATGGTATCAATGTTGATTACTATGGTGCTGCTACTGCACTGAACCAGGTGGCAAATGTGGCTATTGCTGATGCGCGTACCCTTACCATACAACCTTGGGAAAAAAATATGCTTCAACCAATTGAAAGAGCGATCATCGCCGCTAATATTGGTTTGAACCCTCAAAATGATGGTGTTATCATTCGCCTCTTCCTCCCTCCTTTGACAGAAGAAAGAAGGAAAGAGTTTGTGAAGAGAGTAAACAATGAAGGTGAGCAGGCTAAAATTGCCATCCGCAATATTCGTCGTGATGCGATCGAAGCAATCAAAAAATTGCAGAAAGACGGTCTGAGTGAAGATACCGCTAAAGATGCCGAAGCAGATGTTCAGGCTATGACTGATAAAAATATCATCGTTATAGATAAGCACTGTGAAGTCAAGGAAAAAGAAATTATGTCTATCTAATCTTAACAGATTATCTCAAGACATAAAAAAAATAAAAAAAATACCCGGACTTACACAGTCCGGGTATTTTTTTTATAGCGCTTGCTCTCTTTTTATCAGGCTTTCTTTGCCCTGTTTACCAAGAATACCCCGAAGAGAATAATGAACATACATAAGATTTGTAACCAGGTAATTGGTTCATTTGCCAGAAAGCCCCATCCCATTGCTACTATCGGTAACGCATATGTGACCATAGATGCAAACATGGCCCCTGCTCTGCGTATCAGCAGATAAAATAATACTGCCGCTACTCCTGTTCCCATTACACCTAGCACCAAACCTGCTGAAAGAGAGCGCCATGGCGCGTTTTCAGTGGTGAACTGCTGAAAAAAGCCCGTAAATAAAAGAATGGGCAAAGTAAATAGTCCGCAGAAAAACATTGCAATAGATCCCAACTGTAAGGAAGCATAACCCTTCAGATGATGATGCACCAGGCTGATATTAGCACCATAACTCACTGTAGCAACAATAACAAGCAGGCCATAATACCAGTATTCATTAGCAGCAATTCCCTTGTTCATGAATAACAATACTACCCCTAACAGACCTACGCAAACACCTGTTAGCTGTGCTTTCATGATCGGTGCCTTGTAAATCAGGAAACCTGCTAATAGCGCCATCAGTGGTGTCAATGAATTCAATATACCAGCAAGTGAACTGTCGATTTTAGTTTCTGCAAGACAAAAAAGAAAGGCTGGAATACCATTCCCTAATAGTCCTGAAAGAATGATAATAGGCAGTTTGTTGATAGGTGTCTGACGTAAATATTTGGGCAAAAATGGCAGCAATGCTACGCCCGCCGCCACTAATCTTAAGCTGGCCACCTGGTAAGGACTGAATGATTCCAGCCCGATTTTCATCAATATGAAGGAGCTACCCCAGGTAAGCGACAATAGCAGAAATATACCCCAATTGGCGATTCGTTGGTTCAAGGAGGAGAAATTTAAGCAGCAAAGTTCCGATTATTTCTGCAAAAGATTGGTGATGCACTCAACAGATCCGGGTTGTTTTTGTTAAATTTAATCATAAGAATGCATAGCCATGGGTAAAATCAAGCTCGCAGATATCAGCACTACAGCTCCAAAAAAAGCAGATAAAGAAAAGCTCAAAGCAGCAACCAAAGAGATCTTACTGGAACTCGACGAATTACAAAACCTCTTATATGCAGAACATAAGCATAGCGTGTTAATGGTGATCCAGGGAATGGATGCCAGCGGAAAAGATGGGGTGATTAAGAACGTTACAGGTACATTGAATCCACAGGGATGTACCGTCCATTCCTTTAAGACACCTACCAAGGAAGAATCTGATCACGACTTTTTATGGAGAGTCCATCAACAAACGCCCGGAAAAGGCATGATACAGGTGTTTAACCGTTCACATTACGAAGATATCCTGATACAAAGAGTGCATAAATGGATCGATGATAAGATGGCCTATAAGCGCATGGATGCTATCAATGATTTCGAGAAATTACTGGCCGTACATGGAAATACGCAAATATTGAAATTCTATTTGCATGTATCGCGTGAGGCGCAACAGCAACGGCTTATAGAGCGTACAGAAGATCCCAGAAAGATGTGGAAATATAATGAGCAAGATCTGGAGGAAGCCAAACTGTGGGATAAGTATATGTCTGCCTACGAAGATGCGCTCAATAACTGTAATTATATACCCTGGATGGTTATACCGGCAGATCAAAACTGGTATAAAGAATATCTTATCGCAGTAACGTTAAGGGATACACTGAAATCTTTGAAGATGAAATATCCACGTCTGAAGAAATAATAGCTTGTTAATGAAGGTGTTCCGCATTTTATATACTAATTTCGTTCTAGATTTAACCACTTAAACCTTGCATTATGTCATTCATTAAGGAGTTTAAAGAATTTGCCTTAAAGGGCAATGTAATGGATCTTGCTGTGGGTGTGATTATTGGAGGAGCTTTTGGAAAGATTGTTACATCGTTGGTAGATAATTTGCTGATGCCTTTAGTTAGCGTATTTCTCAATGGCGCAAATTTCACAGACAAGTTTCTTGTCATTGGCCATTCGGATGGTAAAGATTACGCAACGCTTGCTGAAGCAAAAGCACATGGCCAGAATGCTTTCGCCTATGGCGCCTTTTTACAAAGTGTGTTAGATTTTGTCATCATTGCCTTCTGTATCTTCTTAATCGTGAAAGGAATGAATAGGCTGATGAAGAAAAAAGAAGAAGCCCCTGCTCCTGCTGAACTGACTACCCAGGAGAAATTGCTGACAGAGATCCGCGATACGCTCAAATCAAAAAATTAATTTCCTAACTAATATTTTTGTGCCTGCTACTTCTTTTTAGAAGCAGCAGGCATCATACGTTTATTATTAATCCTAATGAGTAAAAACAAATTGATGAGAAAATTTACTTTATCCATTGCCTGCTGCCTGATGATCTTTACAATGACAGCACAAGCACAAAATGACTGGATGAAGACAGATCGTGAAAGTGCCGCCAAAAAACTTAAAGCCAGAGATGCGAAAGATACTATCCCTAAGTTATGGGATAAGGGGCTAAACCTGAATATCAATATCAACCAGGGATCATTGAGTAACTGGGCTGCGGGTGGTGACAACTTCTCTTTCTCTCTTGGGTCAACAGTATTTGCATGGGCTAATTACAAAGAAGGCCGAAGAGAATGGAGCAATGTTGCAGATCTGGCTTATGGTTATATTAGTACCACCAGTTTGGGTAGCCGCAAAAGCGACGACCGTATAGACCTGACCACCAAGTATGGTTATGATATCGGGAGAAACTGGTACGTTAGTGGATTAGTGAACCTCCGTACGCAGTTTACAGATGGTTATCTGTATACAGATACCTCTCATACATTTTCCTCTACTTTCTTCTCTCCTGCTTATATCCTGGTATCTCCAGGTTTTGATTACAGGCCAAATAAGGAGTTCTCCCTGTTTTTATCGCCTATCACAGCGAGATTTGTAACAGTATTTAATAAGTATCTGTCTAACCAGGGTGCATATGGTGTGGATACCGGCAAAACAGTGAAATATGAAATGGGTGCTTATTTATCAGCCAATTATATTAAAACGATAGGAAAAAATATTGCCTATAAAGGCCGGCTGGACCTGTTTTCGGACTATCGCCATAATCCGCAGAATATAGACGTATTCTTTACTAACGCGTTGGAACTGAAGGTGAATAAGTATATCTCCGCTTTACTGACCTTAGATATGATCTATGATGATGATGTGAAAGTATTTAAGAATAAGGACACTGGGGTGATGGGGCCACGACTGCAGATTAAGCAGGTGATTGGCGTCGGGTTTGCCGCTAAGTTCTAATTCGCCGGATTTTTGTTATTTTTGATATGTACAGCAGCAGAATTGTGTCCTAAAAAGACGCCTGCTGCTGTTCACAATTAAACAGATATACGTGACTGAGCAATCGACATACAAAATTGTACTACCACAGTTTGAAGGGCCATTTGACCTGCTGCTGTTCTTTATTGAACGCGATGAACTGGATATTTACAATATCCCGATCAATAATATTACGCAGGACTTTTTGAGCTATATCCATCAAATGGAGGCTTTGAACATAGAGCTGGCCAGTGAATTCATTTTGTTCGTGTCGACGCTGATGCGTATCAAAGCTAAAATGCTGCTGCCTCGTAAGGAGCTGGATGAACAGGGGAATGAAATTGATCCTCGCTTAGAGCTGATTGATAAAATCCTGGAATATAAGCGCTATAAGCAGGCTGCCATCGAACTGGCCGAATTGGAGGCCGACAGGATGCTGGCCATCAAACGTGGTAATATCCAGAAAGAGCTGGCTGAAATCGGGGAGGCTACCAGTGAAGGTACTGAAGTGCAAACACTCACACTTTTCAAATTGGCTAAAACCTTTGAGAAGGTGATGCAGCGCATGAAAGAGCGCGATAATAAGCCGCAACATGTGGTGTACAAATATGATTACACCATGGAAGGCTCCAGGATGTACATGGAAGAACTGGCAAGAGCCGAGCGTACATTGTCTTTCGAGAAGATCTTCGATCATTGTAAAGACCGTGTGCATGCTATTTTCCTGTTCCTTAGCATGTTGGAATTAGTACAAATGAAACACCTGACCATAATGGTCGGTGAAGGCAGAAATAATTTTATTATTGATTATATAGATCCTTCCAACAGGGAGGAAGAACCCGCAGGAGTTGTTATAGATGGCTGATAAACGTGGAAAAATAGAAATCTTGTCCTTACCGGAATACAATCACACTAATCCTTCTTTTATAGTATCAGGATTGTGTGAATTAGGTGATAGCTTTTTTGAGCAGATCGGAAAAGCGCATCGCCATGATTTCTATACGATATATTGGATTAAGAAGGGCAAATTGCGCCATTCTATTGATTCTGTATCGCACGAAGTAAAAGATAATACGCTCTTCTTCCTTGCGCCAGGACAAGTACACAATATTCAATCCAGCGAAAAAATTGAAGGTTATATGATTGCCTTCCAGGATTCGTTTATGTGTTTACGTGATCAATCGCAAACCTCAGCCATTAAATCCAGCTTATTTTTCAATAGCCAGTTTAGTTCTGTTATCCAGCTATCAGAGAGTGATACCGAAGATTTTGATTCCGTGATTAAGCTGATGATGAAGGAGTTATCCTTGCAGGAACCAGACTTTGATACCGCTTTGCATGGATTGCTTCGGTATTTCCTGGTGTTGGCTTCCCGCGTAAAAGGAGAAAGCGTTATTGCTACCAATGAGCAACATGCTGCGCATAATAGTTCTATCTTCCTGAAATTCAAGAACTTAATTGAAGAAAAATACACGGAGTTGAAGAATGTGTCAGATTATGCCAATCTTCTATATATAAAACCAGTATTATTAAACGAGATCAGTAAACAACTTTCTGGTATCACTGCCGGGGAGCATATTCGTAACAGGGTCATCCTGGAAGCGCAGCGCTACCTACACTTTACCGACCTGACAGCCAAGGAAATAGCCTACAAGCTTGGCTTTGAAGATCCTCATTATTTCAGTCGCTTCTTTAAAAAATACACCAACCAGAGCCCTTCTGAGTTCAAAGAAGCTGCTAAAGCTGTGAATACACAGTCATAAATCCCCTTTTCTTAAAAAAGTCCATTACTAGCTGAAATTTATCCATTCCAAATAGATGTTGTCACACGTAATTTTGTATTGTCTTAATCGGAGGACGATATGAAAACGATAAAACATGTAACGAACATTTATAAAGCACCTGCACCTCATATGGTGGGCGATGGTTTCAGGGTACATAGTGTACTTCCAGGTGGCACCCGTAATGAGAATAATAAGGTGAGTCCTTTTATCCTGATGGATTATGGCGCTCCTTCTTACTTCCCTCCTACGAACAGGCCTCGTGGTGTGGATCAGCATCCACATAAGGGGTTTGAAACGGTGACAGTAGTGTACCAGGGTGCATTGGAACACCGCGATTCTACCGGTAGTTATGGTAAACTGGCTCCTGGAGATGTACAGTGGATGACTGCTGCGGGCGGTATTGTGCATGAAGAGAAGCATGAAACTGAATTCAGCAAAAAAGGTGGAAAGGTTGAAATGGCGCAATTGTGGGTGAATCTGCCGAAGGCTTATAAAAATATTCAACCACATTACCAGAACCTCACTAAAGCAGAAATACCAGTAGTAGCGATATCTGCAAACAGTTATCTGCGTGTGATTGCTGGTGAATACAATGGCCAGAAAGGTGCTGCCAGCACTTATTCTCCTGTAAATGTATTTGATGTGCAATTGAAACAAGGAGATAGCGTAACAGTTTCTTTCCCGGCACACTTCAATACCATGGCGGTTTTGATGCAAGGTAAGGCTGAGTTCAACGGTACTGCCGCTAATGCAGTGGAAACAGTATTCTTTGACCAGCAAGGTACAGACATCACTATTACCGCAACAGAAGATGTATCACTGTTGCTGTTAAGTGGTGAACCAATCGATGAACCCATCTTCGCATATGGTCCGTTTGTGATGAATAACGAAGAAGAAATTGAATCGGCTATCAATGATTATAATGCCGGTAAAATGGGCTTCCTCAGCTAATAAGTAGCATAACTAATTATCTATAAAAACAATTATTAATACTCAAAATTTTAATTAATATGACAACCTGGAAAATTGATCCTTCTCACAGTGATGTACAATTTAAAGTGAAACACCTGATGATCACAACAGTAACTGGTCAGTTTGGTACTTTCGATGCTACCATGCAAACCAATGGTGATGAT
This sequence comes from Chitinophaga sp. Hz27, assembly GCF_042263525.1. Classification (NCBI taxonomy): domain Bacteria; kingdom Pseudomonadati; phylum Bacteroidota; class Chitinophagia; order Chitinophagales; family Chitinophagaceae; genus Chitinophaga; species Chitinophaga sp. Hz27. The sequence goes on along the minus strand of NZ_JBHKFJ010000004.1, from coordinate 169,372 downwards.
TTCAGCAATGCCACTATTTCTTTTGAAGCAGATGTTAACAGCATCACTACTCAGAATGCACAGCGTGATCAACACCTGTTACAAGGTGATTTCTTTGAAGTAGAGAAATTCCCTAAACTGTCTTTCGTATCTAAAGAAGTGAAGAAAATCGATAACGAAACTTATAAACTGATCGGTGATCTGACTATTCGTGATAATACACGCCCTGTTGAACTGAACGTTGAATATGGTGGTGAAGTAATTGATCCATGGGGCCAGACCAAGGCTGGTTTTGAACTGAGTGGAAAAATTAATCGTAAAGATTTTGGTCTTACTTTCCACGCTGTAACTGAAGCTGGTGGCGTAATGCTGAGCGATGATGTGAAATTGCTTGCTAGTGTGCAGATGGTTAAACAACAGTAATATATTTTGAAACAGTCTCTGTTTTAGAGACTGTTTTTCCTATTATAAATTAAGAGTTATCAAGATGAATATTATAGAAAAGCTGGAGTGGCGATACGGTGTAAAGAAATATGATCCAACGAAAAAACTTACAGAGGAACAACTGAACAAACTTATCGCCGCAACACGTTTATCTGCATCGGCATATGGTTTACAACCGTATAAAATATTGGTAATAGAAAATCCTGCAGTGCGTGAAAAGCTGAGGGCAGCCTCCTATAATCAACCTCAGGTTACTGATGCATCACATTTGATAGTATTTGCACGTATAGCTGATTTGCAGGAGTCTCACGTAGACGCCTATATGCAAAATATTGCAGCTACCCGCAACATAGATCAGTCGATGTTAAATGATTTTGCAGGAATATTAAAAGGTGCTGTTAATAACCTGGATGCAAATGCTGCTGCTGTATGGTCATCCAAGCAGGCCTACATTGCATTGGGAACATTGTTAACCGCTGCAGCAGCAGAGGGAATAGATGCAGGTGGAATGGAAGGTTTCAATGCGGCGCAGTACGATGAAATTTTGGGATTAAAAGAGAAAGGATTAGCTACTGTCGTAATTGCACCTGTAGGATTCAGGGCTGTTGACGACCATGTACAGCATGCAAAGAAAGTACGTAAGCCATTGGAAGAATTCGTAGAAATGATATAAGGGATCGATTGACAGGAATAAATAGGGCCTCTCAGTATTGCTGAGGGGCCTTTTGTTATGGTAATATTTCTATCTGTTGGGGCTGCAGTAAATCCCGGAATTTATTTGTAATTTGGCGGCCTACACTGCTTTTTTCACCGCAAAAAGTCAAATAAATAATACTATGAAAAGATTCGCTTCAGCCAATTGGCAAGGAACCGGCAAAGAAGGTAAAGGAACACTCTCTTCTCAGGCAGGTGCACTGAACAACACTCCATATTCTTTCAGCAGCCGTTTCGAAGATGGTGCAGGTACTAACCCTGAAGAGCTGATTGCTGCTGCACATGCAGGCTGCTTCACCATGAAACTGAGCTTCATCATTTCAGGTGCTGGTCTTACCCCTGGTAATATCGACACTAAATGCACTATTACTTTCGAAAATGGTGCTATCACTGAAAGTCACCTCGAAGTAAAAGCTAGCGTTTCTGGTCTGGATGCCGCTAAATTCGCTGAGTTTGCGAAAGATGCAGAAGCAAACTGCCCTATTTCCAAACTGCTGAATACTAAAATTACTATGGATGCAACACTGGTGTAAACCATTGTAGCATACTATTTAAAGAGGTTGTTTCTAACTGATTAGAAACAACCTTTTTTTATGTGTTTTATTGTGATATGAGGATTTCAAGTGCTAAGACCTCCATTGCAAATCTGCTCCGCGCTATGATAAAAAGAAAAAAGTTCACGCTTTTCCCAATTACGTCCATTCTCTACCGCTTACGGATGTGCGATATTTGTATCGTAATAAAAAATAGGAGCAATTATGAAAAAGGTAATACATCGTGCGGCAGACAGAGGTTTTGCAAATCATGGCTGGCTTAAATCATATCATACTTTCAGTTTCGCAAACTATTATAATCCTGAAATGATTCATTTCGGCGCATTACGCGTACTGAACGACGACTCCGTGAAAGGTGGGATGGGCTTCGGCTCACACCCGCATGATAATATGGAAATTGTATCCATTGTATTGGATGGCGCCCTCGCTCATAAAGACAATACAGGCAGAGATAAAATTATTCAGAAGAATGAAATACAAATCATGAGCGCTGGTACAGGTATCGTACACAGTGAGTTTAATGCATCCAAAACGGAGGACGTAAACTTCCTGCAGATCTGGGTTTTCCCCAAATCGAGGAATGTGCAGCCCCGGTATGATCAGCAGGCTTTTGATCCTGCAAACCGACATAATAAATTACAGGTAGTTGTATCACCTGGTGAAGAAGAAAATAAATTGTCGCTCAATCAGGATGCATGGTTTTCTTTAGGAAATTTTGAGGCAGGACAACAGTTTGCTATCAAGCCAAAGCAGCCAGGGATAGGCACTTACCTGTTCCTGATCAGTGGAGAAGCTACCGTTGGAGAAGATAAATTGAGTGCCAGAGATGGAATGGGCATCTCTGATTATGATCAAATAACAATTGATGTAACCAAACCGGCAGAGTTTTTGTTGATAGATGTGCCAATGCTACAGTAAAACAGCCGTACTAATTACTAACCCATTATATAAGGGTGAACAGGATTTCGAACCTGTTCACCCTTTTTTAATATGCCATAGCACTGAAAAGGGCTAACTTTACACTATAATAACTAGCATTAACCTGAATATTAGCCTATGCTTTTAGCTACAGATCTGGATGGAACCTTCCTGGGTGGTACTGATGAACACCGTAAAATACTGTATGATCTTGTTCGTGATAATAAAGATATCAAGTTGGTGTTTGTAACCGGAAGGGGTGTTGCAGGTGTACTCCATTTATTGGAAGAAGATAGCTGGATACCCAGACCTGAATACATCATCTGTGATGTCGGCTGCACTGTTACCCATTATGAAACAAAACAACCTGTTACTGCCATTCAACAGCAGATTGCATCCAGATGGCCAGGAGATCATGTGCGGGAAGAATTAAAGGTCGTGAATGGTTTAATGCATCTGGATTCGCACCAGCAATACCGCTGCTCTTACTTTTATGATGATAATACTGACTTCGAACATGCAGCCCGTATGGCGGAAAACCTGGCTTGTGATCTACTACTCTCCGATGGAAAATATCTCGACTTTTTACCTAAAGGTGTAAATAAAGGATTCTCTGTTTTACAACTCGTTCAATATCTGCAAATACCTAAAGAAAAAGTGTTGGTAGCTGGTGATACTATGAATGATTATGCCATGTTTGCAGCAGGATTTAATGGTGTTGTAGTAGGTGAATCTGAAGAAGAACTGGTAAGGAATACTGCCAGTATGCCGCATGTAATTCAGTCGCAACAACCTGGTGCCGGAGGTATCCTGGAAGCACTGGGGAAGTTCCCGGAATTGGCTGCTGTATTGGGTAATCTGACAATAAAATAGTTATATAAGCTTTATTAAATCGGATCAATAAAGTACGTACCTTCGAATAGAATCTCTGATAACAATAGTCTGGTGTAATCTGTTGATAGGATAAAGATAAGCGCGTAGGAAATGATGTTATTTTAATCATCATTTAAATTATACACCATGAGTACAACAACACAACCAACTGAGCTGCATGAACAGCTTAATGCATGGAAAGAAGAAGTTAGAGAAGTAAAAGAAGAAGTAACCCTTATGCGTGAACGCTTAGAACAGATTGCACTAAGCAAGGCGCCTAAAGAAGTATTAAGCCAGGTGGAGCATTTTGAAAACCGCCTATTACGCCAACGGGAAGTAGCTGATGAAATGTTCCACGATATCAAACAGAGCGCAAAAAAACATTCTGATGCGCCATCAAACGTACAACACGACGATCGCCCGGTACATGATTATTCCACACTGCAAAACCGCATGGAAACATTCCAGAAACTGTACATGCAATTAAAAGGAGAGTTCAATCACTTCATCACTAGTCAAGGTTAGGGTCATTGTGGATCTCTCTTGCTTTCTTTTCTATTTTATGAATGATTTCATCCAGCTGTAATGTTGACTGCTGTAGCCAATCCATGAGTTGTGCATTAAAATGTGCATCTCTGTTATTTACATCAAACAGCTGTGCAATACTTAGAATAGAAACTACTGGTCTTCTGATTTCATGGGAGTTGATCCACGTAATCTCTTTAAGTGTCCGATTTTGTTCTTCCAGTTTCTTCGACTGGCGAACATGGTGATCTATATCTTGTATGATACCAATCATTCGAATGGCTACAGGCCCATCATAGGTAATGCTGGCCCTGTCGGAAATGTATTTATAAGTGCCATCTGCACATTGAAAGCGATATTCTGCTGACCAGTAAAGTAACCTATTCAGCATGGCATTTTCCATAAGACTAACCACTTTCTGACGATCATCCGGATGTATGTTATCTTTCCACCAGTGAAGATTATCATTTGTTTTAGCATTATGGTGATGGAATATGGTTGATAAACCATGATTCCAGGCAATTTCGCCAGTGATGAGGTTACGGTCGTAAATGGCGTCGTTCGTAGTTTGCGCCAGCACTTCATACCTACTGCCCTGTTCTGTTGCCTTTTGAGCTGATTTCACCTGTTCATCTACATCTTTCGCCATGATGAACCTGGCATCCCTTCCACGATAAATCACGGAGTGGGCATAAAGTTCTACGAAAAAGTTATGACCGTTCTTCTGCCGGTGCTTCCAGATACCGCGATAATCAACACCATTGCAGCGATCCTTGATGTTATTCATCAAATAACCCAACTCGCCAGGATCACGTATATCTTTGATCGTTAGCTGAAGGAACTCGCGCCTGGAATAACCATACTTAATTACCGCAGCATTGTTAACAGAAAGAAATCGAAGGGTGTCTTTTTCGTATATCCACATGGGAATAGGATGATCGTAGAAAAGCCGTTCATATTGCACACTATTTTTTGCTTTCCTGGTGGCCATGAGGATAAGCACTGCAATTGCAGCAAATAACAACAACTCGTTGCAAAGAAACAGGTATTGGAAATGGACAGCTATATTCTGTAAACCGGTATTGGCCGCAACAAGGAAATATCCATTTATGCATGCAACAATCACCAACAGACACATGAGTATAGATTTCATCGGGGCCCTTTGTATGTCTGAATTTCCTTAAAAAATTGGAAATAAATATTTCTCAGATTAAAAAATTTCCTTCTCTATTGTGATTGAATTATTTTCAATTTGATAAAATTATTAATATGTGGAGAGATATATGCAATTAGAGTTCTATAATGGCTGGACTTTCGCTTACATATCCCACACAGGTAAGAATAAAGCCATTTCCAATCTCTCTATCAGTCAATACTTCGTTTACTGACATGCTTATCTTTCCGCCGCGGCAGCGGGCTGTGCAGGAGCCGCAAACGCCACCTTTGCAACTGTAAGGCATCGCAATACTATGTTCCAAAGCATATTGCAGAATCGTTTTGTTGCCAGGAATCTTCAGTTCGTATTCCTGTCCATCTAAACGGATAGTAAGATCTTTCAGACTCGCATCCTCAGGAATGCCTGTTTTCTCAATTTTAACGGCCGTATTCACCACGAAATTCTCTTTATGGAGCTGTTCCTGGCTAAAGCCGGTAAACGTGAGCGTAAACATAATCATACGCATATAATCAGGAGGGCCGCAGAGATAAAAATGTGCATCTGCCGGCTGATAGCGCATATATTGTTTTACCATGGTTTCCAGCAGAATATTACTCAATCTCCGATAAGAATGGGTAGCATCCGGGTCATTGGAATATAGGTAGATGACCTGTAGTTGTTGTGGATATTGCTTTTCCAGCAATTGTATCTGTTCCAGGAATATAGCCCTGTCTGGGGAAGAGTTGCTGTAAATAAGCTTGATATGAGCGGTAGGCTCTTTATGGAGTAGGTATTTCAGTATGGAGAATACCGGCGAAATGCCACTTCCGGCAGCCAGCAGAAAGATATCTCTGGGCGTTGCCATTGGTGCAACCGGTGTAAATCTCCCCGAAGGGGCAATAGCAGAAATAATATCACCTTCTTGCCAATTGTGCAGGATATGGCGTGATATTTCCCCATTCTCTTTACGGCGTACGGTAATGGCAGGCAAGGGATCTATACCGGGCGTAGTGCTGATAGAATATGACCTGCGATGGGTAATGCCATGTAAGGTGATGAGAAAAGTGAGAAACTGTCCTGGTAACCAGGTGATAGGTGTGTTGTCGGTATTTTCCAGCAGGTAGGTCCTGGTGTCTTCTGTTTCCTTGATAATAGCTGTAATTCTTAATTGCAGGTACATAGCGCTATGTGGATAAAAAAAGAGTTACAGGATAACCCTGTAACTCCTTATGAAATATGGTATTGTTACTGATGTTTTAGTTTCATGCAGTAACGGTGATTTTTTCTTTCATCATTTCGCGAGTAGCGCGGGCGATACCTGCAGCATCGTAGCCACATTCGCGGAAGAGTTCTTCCGGTTTGCCGTGTTCGATGATTTTATCAGGAACGCCGAGCATGCTGATATCTGCCTTATAGTTATGTTTGGCCATGAACTCGAGGATGGCAGAGCCAAAACCGCCTACGATGGTACCATCTTCAACAGTGATTACTTTATCAAATTGTTGGAAGACTTCGTGCAGCAGAGCTTCGTCCAGAGGCTTAACGAATCGGATATCGTAATGCGCAGGCTGGAGGCCGTCGGCCATGAGTTCTTTGATAGCTTCGGTTACGAAGTTGCCTGGGTGACCGAAGGACAGGATGGCGATATCTTTACCATCACGGAGTTTGCGGCCGGTACCCGGTTTGATGGCTTTGAACGGTGTACGCCATTCAGGCATTACACCTTGTCCGCGTGGGTAACGGATTACATAAGGCATATCGTTTTCCGGCAGCTGGGCGCTGTACATGAGGTTTCTGAGTTCTTCCTCATTCATTGGCGCGCTGATGATAACGTTAGGGATACCGCGCATATAGGCGATATCGTATACACCGTGGTGCGTAGGTCCATCTTCACCAACCAATCCTGCTCTATCCAAACAGAACACTACAGGCAGCTTTTGAATAGCTACGTCGTGTACGGCCTGATCGAAGGCACGTTGGAAGAAGGAAGAGTAGATGTTACAGAAAACGCGCATGCCTTGTGTTGCCATACCGGCGGAGAGGGTAACAGCATGTTGTTCGCAGATACCTACGTCGAATGCGCGATCCGGCATTTTCTCCATCATGAATTTGAGGGAGGAGCCAGAAGGCATGGCAGGTGTGATACCTAAGATTTTATCGTTTTGTTCGGCGAGTTCAATGATGGTATGACCGAAAACATCCTGGTACTTAGGAGGCTGAGGTCTGTCAGGTACTTTTTTGAAAATTTCGCCAGTGATTTTATCGAAGAGTCCTGGTGCGTGCCAGGTAGTTTGGTCCTTTTCTGCCAGCGCATAGCCTTTACCTTTAGTGGTAACGATATGGAGCAGTTTAGGGCCAGGAATATCTTTCAGGTCCAGCAGGGTATCTGTGAGTTTAGTGATATTATGACCGTCGATAGGGCCAAAATATCTCATTTTGAGCGACTCGAAGAGGTTGCTGGATTTGGATACTACTCCTTTCAGGCTGGCTTCCAGTTTGGAGGCCATATCGCGGGTGAAGTTTTTACCTACAGGTAATTTACCGAGGAGGTTCCAGACGTCATCGCGCAATTTGTTATAGGTTGGAGAGGTGGTAATATCGGTCAGATATTCTTTGAGGGCGCCTACGTTAGGATCGATGGACATGCAGTTATCGTTGAGGATAATTAGCACGTTAGCGTTCGCTACGCCGGCGTGGTTGAGTGCTTCGAAGGCCATACCAGCTGTCATGGCGCCATCGCCAATAACAGCGATATGCTGGCGATCGAATTCCCCTTTGTAATGGGAAGCCATGGCCATGCCTAAGGCAGCAGAAATGGAGGTAGAGGAGTGCCCTACTCCGAAGGTATCGTAATTGCTTTCGTCTCTTTTAGGGAAACCGCTGAGGCCTTTGTATTTCCTGTTGGTAGGAAATGCTTCTCTCCTTCCGGTCAGGATTTTGTGACCATAAGCCTGGTGGCCTACGTCCCAAACGAGCTGATCGTAAGGAGTGTTAAATACGTAGTGCAATGCCACTGTAAGCTCCACCACTCCCAGGCTGGCTGCAAAGTGCCCGCCATGCACACTTACAACGTCAATTATGTACTGACGCAGTTCTTCACAAACCTGGTGAAGCTGTTCCTTACTGAGCTTCCTCAGATCAGCAGGATATTCTATTTGGCTCAACAGTTGACCAGCCGTAATATTCATAATATGGCTCAGGGTTTATTTTGAAAAACAAAAATAAGTAAAAATGCTGTTGTTTTGGGAGTTCGGTTGCTGGTTTATTGACTATCTGATAAGTTTCCTAAATTTACAGAATTGTAATTTAAAAATGATCGCATTGTTTGCATACTTTCTACCCCGTAGTTGATAAGAGACCAACTAAACCAGTTAAAATAGCAATATGCCTTTTGTAACATTTAGGTTTTACCCGGAAAGTTCAAACGGTATATTTGAAAGAAGAGTATATATACTAATTTTTATTAATGTTTGAAAAGATTTCCAAATATTGGTGGTGCCAGATCCTGGGATGGTTGACCTATTTTCTGGTAAACGCATTCGTGTTTTCAAGCACACCTAATACCCTATACTATGTGAGTTTGGTGGTATTAACCTTAATGGGGGTGATATCCACACATGCTTTCCGGTACCTGGTACGCAGGCTGGAGTGGGAAACATATACCATGGACAAGCAGCTACTGTTATTCTTTTGGATAATGGTGGGATCTGGGACATTGTTGTTTATCTGCAAATATCTCATCATGAGATTTATTTTTATGGATGAGGAGAGAGAGGTGGACGATACATTCAGGGGGCTGATCTCTGCTTATATCCTGATGACTATCTGGTGGGCGACTTACTTCATCTATCATTATGTGGAGCGTACGAGGGCGGAGAAGCTGGACCAGCTAACCTTACAGGCGACAGTGAAAGAATTGGAGCTGAAGACGATCAAGGCACAGCTGAATCCACATTTTATTTTTAATGCATTGAATAGTATCCGTGCGTTGGTGGATGAGAATCCACAGCGTGCGAGAACAGCAATAACAGAATTGTCGAATATCCTGAGAAGTTCCATGGCGGCGGAGAAAGCGGAGACGGTGAGTATGGAAAAGGAACTTAATATTGTGAAGGATTATCTGGCTTTAGAAACGATCCGTTTTGAGGAGCGGTTGGTAGTGACGTATGATATTGATCCGGATACGTTGACGTTGCAGGTACCTCCGATGATGTTGCAGACGTTGGTGGAGAATGCTATCAAGCATGGTATTTCCAAGACGATCAGTGGTGGAAATGTGATGATCAGTTCACATTTGAAGGGTTTGCAGCATGAGATTACCATTGAGAATACCGGCCAATTTGTGGAGAATCCGAGGAATGGGCATGGTTTTGGGCTGGAGAGTACGAGGCAGCGGTTAAGTCTGTTGTTCGGGAACCGGGCCTCTTTTGAGATTCGTAATAAAGATGCTCAGATGGTGGAAGCGAGGGTACTGATGCCAATATTATAAAAAGGGAAATGTATTGTTTAACCGCTATAGCAGGAGGAATCCCGCTATGGCATTTTTATATTAACTAAATTAATCATTCAACCAAACTTCATATTGCCAATGAAAAAAGCATTGATAATAGATGATGAACGCCTGGCCAGGAGTGAGCTAAAGAAGCTGCTTGCCGATCACCCGGAGATTGTGGTGGTGGGAGAAGCCGTTAATGCGAAGGATGGTATCGAGAAGATTGAGACGTTACATCCTGATCTCCTGTTTCTGGACATTCAAATGCCTGATAAGACTGGCTTTGAGCTGTTGGCTGAGTTGGAAAAGACACCACAGGTTATTTTTACTACCGCGTATGATGAATATGCGTTGAAGGCCTTTGAATTCAATGCGCTGGATTACCTGTTGAAACCAATTGAGCCCAAAAGACTAGCAGACGCCATTCAAAAGCTGCATCAGCAGGAGGAGAAAGAGCGTATGGCTGCTTCGGGAGCTATTCGTACTACTCTATCTGAAAGTGACCAGGTATTTGTAAAGGATGGTGATCGTTGCTGGTTTGTGAAGCTGCAGGAGATCCGTCTTTTTGAGAGTGTAGGAAACTATGCCAGGGTTTATTTTGAATCTAATAAGCCACTGATTTTAAAATCGCTGAATGCTTTGGAAGAGCGTTTGGACGAAAGAGTGTTTTTCCGTGCCAACCGTAAACATATCGTCAATCTTCGTATGATTGAAAAAATTGATACGTATTTCAATGGTGGATTGCTACTTGAAATGCGCGGAGGTGAGAAAATTGAAGTGAGCCGCAGACAGGCGGTGAAGTTTAAAGAGATGATGAGTCTCTGATATAATCAGGCCGAGTATCCCGCTGCTAGTAACATTTGGGTGGCCTTTAAAAAGTGTGTTGTAAACAGGCGGCTAAGGCCTGGCTTGTAAAAGTTGCTAAATAAAATATTAGGGCCTCTACTTCCGTAGAGGCCCTTTTCTATTAAAGCGTTTCAGATCAGATATTGAATCAGGCGTTGACAGGTACGGAATGTACGGCGTCTGCCAGTTCTTTGATGAGAGAGAGATCATTTTCTATGGCATTACCTACGACGATAATATCGGCGCCGGCTTTGCAATTGCGGTAGGCCTTTTCGGCATCCCTGATACCGCCACCTACGATGATAGGGGCGCTTACCTGGCTGGATACTCTACTGATCATGGTTTCTGAGATCGGGATACGTGCCCCGCTTCCAGCGTCCATGTAGATTACTTTCATACCCAGCATTTCGCCCGCCATCGCTGTACACATGGCTATATCAGCCTTGTCTGCAGGAATTGGGGTTGCGTTACTGATATAAGAAACAGTAGTAGGCGCACCTCCGTCTATAACCATATAACCTGTGGAAATGACTTCCAGACCACTTTTTTTGACAGCAGCGGCGGAAACCACATGTTGTCCGATGAGTAGTTCAGGGTTTCTTCCAGAGATCATAGATAAATACAACAGGGCGTCAGCGTATCGCGATACCTGTGAAGGGCTTCCCGGGAATAAAACAACCGGGATATCGCAACTGGCTTTAAGTTGTTGAACACATTCATCCAAATGGTCTGTGATAACAAGGCTGCCACCAAGGAAGATATAGTCCACTTTGGCAGCGGTGCATTTCGCAGCTAGTTCAATAATACCCGCAGGAGTAACCTTATCGGGATCTATTAAAACCGCGAATGCCTTTTCCTTCTTAGCCTTCCTTTCGATGAACGAATTGTAAATTTTATTGTACATCAATAGCGCATTGTTCCGGTTGTCGCAAATGTATAATTTTTTTGTTAATAACCTACATTGATAAATAAATATGCATGAGATTCATTTTTTATTCATGAAGTTCATGATAAATAGTTTTTTATATAAGGTTATTTGTATCAGATGGTGTTTGTCAAAATTTAAGCCGAATTAGGGCTATCGTATCAGTTCTCCTATAACAATTTCAGCCCTGAAAGAGTTTGTAGAATTATCCACAACTTGTGCAAAATAAATGCGTTGCTCTCCGCAATTAAAAAATTATTTTAGTAGTAACCGCGTTGAATACTTAAGAACTGTTAACTATTGTCTAATCCTAGAAAAATTTCAGCATGAAAAATCCAGCAAACACAAGCGCCGGGCTTACATTTTCACGTCAATATACGAAGGAAAATGTAAGTCCGTTCGATCAGTTTGAGTATGATTACAGGACCTCTGTAATCAGAAATCCTGGTGGTGATATAGTTTTCGAGATGAATAATGTGGAGGTACCGTCGGGATGGTCGCAGATAGCGACGGATATTCTTGCGCAGAAATATTTTCGGAAAGCAGGTGTGCCACAAGCGGATGGAAGTTTGGGTAAAGAGACTTCGGTGAAACAGGTTGTTCACCGAATGGCAAACTGCTGGCGGGTTTGGGGTGAAAAATACAGCTATTTTGCTACGGAAAAAGATGCACAGATATTCTATGATGAACTAGTATTTAGTATGTTGAACCAAGGCTGTGTGCCTAACTCTCCCCAATGGTTCAACACTGGATTATACGAAAGCTATGGTATTAAAGGCAAGCCCCAGGGCCATTATTATGTAGAACAGCATACAGGAAAACTGGAAAAATCCACTTCTGCCTATGAGCGGCCTCAGCCGCATGCCTGTTTTATTCTCAGCGTCTCTGATGATTTGGTAAATGATGGGGGCATTATGGACCTCTGGATGCGGGAGGCCCGGATTTTCAAGTATGGATCCGGCGTGGGTACCAATTTTTCCGCCATCCGGGGCGAAAGTGAGAAATTGAGTGGAGGCGGTACCAGCAGTGGTTTGATGAGTTTTCTGAAGATTGGCGATCGTGCGGCTGGGGCTATAAAGTCTGGCGGAACTACTCGCCGTGCGGCCAAAATGGTTTGCCTGGACTTGGACCATCCGGAAGTACTGGATTTTATCAACTGGAAAGTAGAAGAAGAAAAGAAAGTGGCCGCGCTGATAGCTGCGGGATATTCTTCTGATTATGAAGGTGAGGCTTATAGAACTGTATCCGGACAGAATTCTAATAATTCGGTTCGCATTCCTAATAAATTTTTCCAGCAGCTGAAAAGTGGTGAAGACTGGGAGTTGATTGCGCGCACTACCGGCAAACCTGTTAAAACTATTGCAGCGCGCGAAATATGGGATCAGATAGCTTATGCTGCGTGGCGTTGTGCAGATCCAGGTACGCAGTATGATACTACGATCAATGAGTGGCATACTTGTCCGCAAGGTGGCAGGATCAATGCATCTAATCCGTGTTCGGAATATATGTTTCTTGATAATACCGCGTGTAACCTGGCATCTGTGAATTTGCGCCGGTTTTTTGATGAAGAAAAGAACTTGTTTGATGTAGGTGGATTTGAGTATACGGTGAGGTTATGGACAGTTGTGCTGGAGATATCAGTATTGATGGCGCAGTTTCCATCAAAGGAAGTGGCACAGTTGAGTTATGATTATCGCACGTTGGGGTTGGGTTATGCTAATTTAGGTTCTATGCTAATGGTGAGTGGGATTCCTTATGACAGCGAGGAGGCGCGTGGTATTACCGGGGCTATTACAGCTATCATGACTGGTGTGGCATATAAAACATCTGCAGAGCTGGCGGCTCATTTAGGGCCATTTGTGCGGTATATGGAGAATAAGCAGGATATGTTGCGTGTGATGCGTAACCATCGTGCGGCCGCTTATGATGCGGCCGATGCCTATGAAGGATTAGAGATTAAGCCCAGAGGGATCAATGCGGTTTATTGTCCAGATTATTTATTGAAAGCAGCTACCAGGGCGTGGGACGAAGCCGTGCAATTAGGAGAACAGCATGGTTATCGTAATGCACAAGCTACCGTTATTGCGCCGACAGGAACGATTGGTTTAGTAATGGATTGCGATACAACCGGGGTGGAGCCTGATTTTGCATTGGTGAAATTTAAAAAATTATCAGGTGGAGGATATTTCAAAATCATCAATCAATCTATTCCTACTGCATTAAAAAATCTTGGTTATACATCCGCGGAAATAAAAGCGATAGTGGATTATGCGAAAGGAACAGGATCCTTTGCAGGAGCGCCTTACATCAATCATCAAACGCTGAGTGAGAAAGGTTTTATAGGAGAAGAACTGAAGAAACTGGATACTGCGGTAGTATCTTCCTTTGATATAACTTTTGTATTTAATGTACATACTTTAGGAGAAGAGTGTTTGCAAAGGCTTGGTTTTATACCTGAGCAATATTTCAGTTTGGAATTTAGCTTGTTGCATGCCTTAGGATTTAACGATGATCAGATAGATGCAGCAAATGATTATGTGTGTGGAACTATGACGGTAGAAGGTGCGCCGTATCTGAAAGATACCGATTTACCAGTATTTGATTGTGCGAATAAATGTGGAAAGAATGGGCAGCGCTATATACATCCGCATGGGCATATTCGCATGATGGGCGCTGCACAACCGTTTATTTCAGGGGCTATATCCAAGACTATTAATCTGCCGCATGAAGCAGAAGTAGCGGAAATTGCGGATGCTTATTATCTGAGTTGGGAACTGGGATTGAAGGCTTGTGCTTTGTACAGGGATGGAAGTAAGCTCAGTCAGCCTTTAAGTAATAAGGCGGATAAAAAGAAAAAGGTGGATGCAACAGTAGAGGCGCCGGTGCAGTTGATAGACCTGGATCAGCTGAGTACGGAGGATTTATTGGATGAAGTAAGTAAGCGGATGATTGCCAGCAAGGATACGACTTTAAAGCGTCAGTTATCGCGTATTGTGGAGCATAAGACGTTGCCAGGTAAGCGTGGAGGTTTTACGCAGAAGGGACAGGTAGGAGGACAAACTATTTTTTTACGTACCGGGGAGTATAATGATGGGACATTAGGAGAGATATTTATTGATTTGGCGAAGGAGGGTTCTACATTGAGAAGTTTGATGAACTGTTTTGCCATAGCGGTATCGGTGGGGCTTCAGTATGGGGTGCCATTGGAAGAGTTTGTGGATAAGTTTGTGTTTACGAGGTTTGAGCCTGCGGGCATGGTGGACCACCCAAATATCAAGACGGCTACTTCGTTGGTGGATTATATTTTCAGGGTATTGGGGTATGAATATCTGGGTCGTACGGATTTGGTTCATTTACTGGATGCGCCAGGAAATACCGGTGAGGATGATGGTACAGCGGAGGAGTTGCCGCCGCCATCATTATCGAATGTGAGGGTAATGGCAGCAGGTGGAGCTGGAAATACGGGCCAGCCGGCTTCCAGGGTAGTCAAGCAATCTCTGGCCGGCCTCCCAAAAGGTGAAAATAGTACGCAAGATTATATGAGAAGTATGCAAAGTGACGCGCCTGCTTGTAATGTATGTGGGCATATTACAGTGAGGTCAGGGACGTGCTATAAATGCCTGAACTGCGGTAACAGTATGGGTTGTAGCTGATTTGGTGTTGCAACTCTTGTTAATGATATGTTATTTAGGCTCTAAAATTTCAAAGAAAAATAACATGCCCTTACCTTTGTATTCAAATAGGGTTTTCATAGGATAGTAACAAATTGAGGGCGCTTTTCTAGGCGCCCTTTTACTTTTTAATAGAGACACCAGTTTTTGGGTGTTTTTTCCTGGAAGACTACTATTTGTAGTTTATTAATTACCATCTGCTCTATCTCCGATGTCCTATCGGTGGATCAGGATTTTCATTTTCATTTAAAAAAGAGCCTTTTTTTTCGAGATATCGAAAAATCTTCCCTTTATTTTTTCCGTTTTTCAATATTTGTCGTGACCTGATCGTCATGATAGAATTTTATTATATTTGTTATTGTATTAATTTTTATTATGGTTACTGTCCTATGAAAAACCAAATATTCCTACACCGCGTGATTCTTCATGCACTGTAAATGACTCTCGAAAGCAATGGTTCGCCCATTGCTTTTGTTTTTTTAAGGGGTTTTGTCTCGCAAAGCTTGTCAAGGTTAGCAAAGACCGTAGTAATGCCGGAGGTTTGATTTATAGCCATTTCAGAAAAATTTTTGTTGATGAGATCGTTTTTATGGTCTGAAATCGAATGAAATTCGATGTTTTTTATAGATTTTGGCAAAAAACAAGACATTAGCATTCCTGATCTATTTTTGGGGCGTGGCAGGATTTCTGAAAATAATTTGTATTTTTAGATCCGAAAATTTTGCGCCTTATGAAGAAGCTGTTGTTCTTGCTGTTGGTAGTACTGGCCGCAGCCGCATCAGCAAATGCCAACACTGGGGTAATTAAGTACGGTGAAAAAATCTTCGTTTACGGAGATAACAATGGAGATAAAAACGGGGATAACAACGATAACCGTAATAATTCCAAGACCGTTACTACAAATAACAAACCTATTCGTGTAGAAGAGTTTTTGTTATTGTTTCCCAAAGCCGAAGCTACCGAGAAGGTAGATGAGGGTGAGTTGGAAAAAGCGATTGTGGACCTGTACAAGTGGTACCTGCAGAACGAAAATAAGATCAATGCCAACGACTTTCTCAAGACGGATGGTACTTCTCCCCTGTTTCCATTTAAAGTGGATCCTAAGGTGCTGCAACAATATTTCCTCTTTGTAAAAAAGAACTTTCCAGGTTTCAGTGAAGACGACCTGAGTAATGTAAAGCGTCCGCGTAAGAACGAACCAGTTACCAGACGTGATGATATGGATAATCCGTTATCCATTTCTGTAAACAGATAGTAAATAAAAGAAAGTCGGGAATTGCCTAATGCATTTAGAGTTTAACTACGATAGAAATGAGGTGTTGAGTGCATTGCGGTATCATTTTATGCATCGAGGCGAAATCAAAGTATTTCGCAATACCATCATTATCTTCTTACTTGCCACTTTTGCAGGTTATATATTCAACCTGGTGACCATCAATGCGTTGACTGGTATTACCATTATGATTTTGGTATTGGTATGGATATTCTGGTATCTTCTTCCTGTTTCCATATATAACAAGGCTGCCACTTTTAAAGACGATATCCGTCTAAAATTTAATGAGGAAGGGTTAATGATTTCCACTGGTGCTACTTATCATGAAAGGGTAATTGGTTGGAATAAATTCTCCAAGGTGGTGGAAACGAAAAAATTCATCTACTTATACAGAGATCAAAAAACTTTCTTTCTGATACCAGTCAGTGCTTTTAAAACGACAGAAGCGTATAATGACTGTACCAGTTTGTTGAAAGCGAAAATATTAGTATAAAAAAGGCGCCTGCTGGCGCTTTTTTTTATGTGATATAAGCAGCGATTTTATTTCGCTAAAAACAAAACCCGATGCCGGCGGTATCGGGTTTTGTTTTTGTTTTGGGAATGCCCTCGACAAAGTCGGGGATGTTCCCAAAACAAAGTTTCTTAGTTGTTAGAGTTCAAAAGTGTGAAAAACGGAGAGGTGCAAAATATGATTCATTGTTTTGGCCCCTGTGGTAACTTGCAGTAGTTGATTCATGTAACCGATATCTGCTTTTAGATTGGCATTGAATTGATAACCAGCAGCCACCAGGAAGCGGTTTTGATCAAAGAGCAAATTGCTGATTTGATTTCCCCAGAGATTTAAGAAGATTTCATCTTGTAATGCTACATAAAACGGTGTGGTGGTCTGTTTGTGCTTTATAGCCAACTGTGTACGGTTGAAATAACGGGTACGGTTACCGTATTTCCAGTTGGTAACAGGTTTGTGGTTGCCAGTGGGATCTGGTTGTCCTACCCAGCGTTGTTCCAGCCGGAAGCGGTGTGTCATATCCACTTTTTTGCTTTTGTGAATAAACTGCTCAAAAATACGGTGCTCTGGTAACCAGGAGTCGGCGGTGTTGTTGTAAGTAGGCACGTAGGCATATCCCAGCAGCACATGATTCTGTTTGTTCAGCGAGTATTGCAGACCACCGCGCATGAGTAGCTGGCCTTTATCACTGATACCATCGCGGAGGCGGAGCTGAATGTCGAATGGAACGGCCCATTTACTATTGATTTTTGCTGTCCCGAAATAAGTATACCAGTTCTGGTAAAGATGAGTAATGTCCTGGGCGCCTGCCATCCGCACTGCAAATACCAATAGCAGCAGGCATAAAAGTTTTTTGATCATGTCTTATTTTGAATATAGGTTGGGCTAAAGATAGGTTTTTAGAAAAAATAAGAAAAGCGATAAACGGATGAAGGGTTAGGAACGGAAACTATTATTTTAAAAAAGGGAAACGCCCGAACCAGTATAAAACTGATCCGGGCGCCTGTTGATTGTAGTTGTGTTATAGTTGTTAGTTTATATGCATGTCTTTCCTCAATTAAAATTTATTGTACCAGAGCTTAGTACCTTGTTTGTCTCCTCCTATTGCGGAAGCAGCAGACTGGTAATTGGCGGCATTTTGTGTGGCCTCTGATTTCAGGTAGGTGAGGCGGTATGGTACCATTGTTACGCTAGGATCAACGGAGCCGGATACAGGCGCAATGAAGAGCGGACTACCACCTGGTTTTGCAAAGTGTAGTCTGGTCCTTTCAAACCATGCCTGGAATCCTTGCAGATAGAGTGATAACCATTTCTGTGTACCGATGACGTTTCTCCAATCAGCGGCGGCATATGGTACGCGCTGCAGATAATCGCTGATTTCTGTTTCTGAAACAGGTGTATTACTGAGCTTAGACCAGTATAAAATCGAAGATCTCACACCATTCTGATAGTGGGTAGCTGCATCCCCTACATTGTAACCTCTGGCGGCTGCTTCTGCCAAAATAAATTCTACTTCTGAATAAGTCATCAAAATGCCTGGCATGGTGGCGCTATAGGCCTGTGTACCAGGGAAGGAGTAATCATTTGGAGAGAGCCTTTTTGCATCAGATGCGGCGGTGCCGTAAGGCATACCTTTGATGGTATCAGAATTTTTTGCAGGACGTGCATACATTGGCAAACGAGGATCGTTGATGCTCTTCATGTAATCGGTCAGGGTAGTTGTTACAAAAAATTCGCTGATTTCTCTCTCTGACTCATTATATGGGAATTTATTAGGCGCGGTGTTGATATACTGGAATTGCGCATTATCTGTGTTACTGGTGAATGCGCCTTGGTAGTTAGCTTCAATGAGCTGCTGCGCCATTTGTGGGTTGGCATCTGCCATACGGATAGCCATACGAAGGATCAGCGAATGGGCCAGTTTTTTCCAGGCACCTACTTTACCGTTGTAGATCACATCACCTGAATTGAAGCTGCTTTCCTTTTCATCCATTACCGTAATCTGCTGTTGCAGGGTATCGAGGAGCGATTTGTAAACAGCTTGTGCATCATCATATTTAGGTGTGATGTTGGAGGTGACATGAAAGGCATCTGTATATGGCAGGTTACCATAAGTATCTGCCAGCATTTGGTAAATCCAGCATTTCATGATCAGCGCTACACCGTTCTGGTTGGTGGTGCTGGCCTGAGCAGGTTTGGAATTATTCTGTTTTACCAGTTCATCCAGGTTATGTAATGCGGATGTATACAGTGTATTCCAGAAGGAAGAATTATTTCCTTCGTCCAGGTTGTATTGTGCATCATTGGTGCGAGAGTTGCCACTCCAGAATTGTGCATATTCCATTCCGATATATCCGTTCTGTAATCCGCTGTAAAGGATGTCCATCGCGGATTTCTGCGCACCGGTTAATAATATTTGTGGTTGTGTGGTAGTTGGTTTGGTAGGGTCACGATTCATGTTATCCAGTTTGCTACAACCGGTGATGGCTATCGTTGCTGCTACCATTACTACGCTACTATATTTGAATATCTTACTAATCATCTTCACAAATTTTAGAATGAAACATTCAGGTTAACACCGAGGGATCTGATAGATGGTAATGCACCGCCTTCAATACCTTGTACGTTGGAAGAGGAGTTGAGAATGTTTGCTGGGTCTACATTCGGTGCATTTGATTTAATCAGCCAGAGGTTACGACCGTATAAGGAGATACGTGCGGCCTGTGCCTTGATTTTGCTATACCATGCCTGTGGTATGTTAACGCCAACTTTTACTTCTCTGAGGTAGATATAACTTGCATCATAGAGGTTTGCTTTACTGATCACATTACCGCCGTTGAAGTTGAAGTGGTTTTGTGCAGTGATGACAGTGGTGTTAGGTTTACCGTCGTCGGTAACACCCGGAACGATGATGCCATTTTCACGGATATTGTTTTCCACTGTGCTTTGCAGGAGGCCGGATTTCTCGCCATACAGGTTGGTGTAGGAGAAGAAATTACCGCCATGCTGGAAGTCGATGAGTGCAGAGAGATAGATCCATTTATAAGAGAAGCTGTTGGTAATACCGCCAACATAGTCAGGGTATGCGTTACCGATAGGTTTGATATCGCTTACCTGGTAGTAGCCGTTTGCATCAACCAGTTTATTACCGTTACCATCGTATTTATAGTCGGTGCCCATGATTGTTCCGAGGGCCTCTCCTACTTTAGCCACTACGGATACCTTTTGTGTACGTCTGTCGGTGCCGATTGTCAGCATAGGCAGAGAGGTATTGTATTGGTCGATATTCAGGTTGAGTAATTTGTTTCTATTACGTGCAACGTTGGCGTTGATATCCCAACGGAAACCATTTTTCAGGCGGATTGGGTTTAGGTTGATACCGAGTTCCACACCTTGGTTCTGCACGCTGCCACCATTTACATAAGTGCCTGTAAATCCTGTAGCAGCAGGTATTTGCAGGGTGATGATCTGATCCTTGGTAGTTCTGTTATAGTAGGTAACGTCAACCCCTATACGATTATCCAGAAATTTCAGTTCGAGACCGGTTTCAAATTCTGAAGTACGTTCAGGTTTCAGATCAACATTGAATTTAGTTGGAGAGAAGGTATTGATCGGGTTATTGCCAAAAGGTAGTACGTACTGATAAGTATCATATAAGCGATAAGGATCAGCATCGTTACCTACGGCGGCCATACTACCTCTCAGTTTCGCAAAGCTTAGCCATTTCCAGTCTTTCAGTAGGTCGGAGAATACGAAAGACATGGAAGCAGAAGGATAGAAATATTGGTTATTTCCTTTTGCGAGTGTAGAGCTCCAGTCGCTGCGGCCTGTCAGATCGAGGAACAGGAAGTTTCTGAATCCGAGGTTGGCGGTAGCGAAAGCGGAGTTGATTTGTTTTTCGTAGTATTCATCAATAGGAGTAGCTGGTGCTACGGAGTTATTGAGGTTATACACACCTGGTGTGATAAGGCCACCATTGGAGGAGCCACCTGTTACTGTCCATCTGCGGTTCATGACGTTACCACCGACAGTAGCATTGAGTAGTAAGTCTTTGCTAAGGTCTTTATGTGCATTGGCTGTCAGTTCGTAGTTCAGCTCACGGGAGGTGCGTATACGTTTGATATAACCACCTACTACGTAGTCTTTAGCGGTCCTTTCTTCTTCCAGCGTGTTATAGTCGTCCATGTACACGCGGCCACGGATCTGGAGCCATTTGGTGGCATCGAGGTCGAGGCCTGCATAACCGAAGAGGCGATTGCGGCTATCGGTTTCGTAGTCCATATAACGGTTCCAGTAAGGGCCGTTGCTGGAGGACATGGTATCGTTGTTCCATGCGCGGCGGTTCCAGGTCATTTGGGAGCCGTCAGGGTATTTATAGATTTTTTCTTTGTCCAGTTCTAGTTGGCGTTGGCCGTACATGGTGAACTGGAGGGTTGGGTTAGGGCCGGTGAAGCCGGTACCCGGGCGTGCAGTGGCACTGAGGGAGCTATAGTTTATGGCGGCGGTAGCCGTCAGGAATTTGGCTACTTTATAGTTACCGTTAAAGCTCAGGTTATTACGTTTCAGAGAGGCGTTAGGCAATACGAATTTCTGGTCCATGTTGCCGTAGGAGAGGCGGAAAGCGCCTTTCTCGTTGGTGCCGCTCATGGAGATATTGTTCGTGAGTGTGAGTCCTGTTTTATAGAAATCGCGAACGTTATTAGGTTGGGCTACCCATTTAGTTGTTTGACCGAAGTAGGGATTGTTTTTATCTTTTCCCCAGGACCAGTAAGGGCGGATGACTTGTCCGTTCAGTTTAGGTCCCCATGATTGGTCTTCGTAGTACTGAGGCATGAGGTCATAGCGGCCTTTACCGTTGTTATCATCGTAGGTAGCAGCTGATTCGCTGATAAATCCTTCTGGGTGCTGGTTATAGTAGAGTGTATCGAAACGGCCGTTAGCACCGCCACCGTATTGGTTTTGGTATTTAGGCAGGACGGATACCTGGTCCATTTGTGCGTTGAGACTGTAGGTGACACCGATACCACCTTCTGCGTCGGGGCGTTTTTTGGTGGTGAGCAGGAGTACGCCGTTAGCACCGCGACTGCCGTATAATGCAGTAGCGGCGGCGCCTTTCAGTACGGAGATATTTTCGATATCTTCCGGATTGATATCCTGCAGTGGGCTACCGTAATCATAGCCACCGCCACCATTGAGTTGTCCGCCTTGATTGGTGTTGTTATTCATGATGGGAACTCCATCCACAACGAAGAAAGCGTTGTTATCGCCGAGGATGGATTTAACGCCACGGATGGTAATTTTAGAGGAACCGCCCATGGAGCCGGTATTGGTATTTACCTGGAGGCCAGGTACCTTTCCGGAGAGGGCGTTTGCGAAGTTTACTTCTTTTGCTTCCTGTACCTGGTTACCTGTTACTTCTTGCATGGCAAAACCTACGCTGCGTGGGTTTTTCTTGATGCCAAGTGCTGTTACTACTACTTCATTCAGTACTTTTTTGGAAGAGCTGGCGGTGCCTAGTTTGATGGTGGTTTCTTTTTTAGCAGCAGTGATCGTCTGTTCAGCATAGGTAGGAGCGCTTACTGAAATTTGATCATTGATAGCGGCTTTGATAGAGAACTTACCATTAGGAGAGGATTGAGCGACCAGATTAGAATTTTTATTTTTAATCATGGCACCAGGAATTGGTGTGCCGCTTTCGTCTTTTACAGTACCGTTGAGCGTAAAAGTTTTCAGATCATCCTTTTGTGTTTTAGGATCAGGAGGAAGAATGAGGCCGGAATCTTTTTTAGTACCAGATGAGGAATCCTGTTTTTGTGCAGGGTCTATTGGTTTTGTTTTTCCGGAATCTTTTGATGGAACTACCGTTGTATCGGTAGCGGGTTTTATTACCACGGGCGTAGTGGTATCAGCTTTGGGCTGTATTTGTAATTGCCCGTGAGGGATTGTGTATGCACTACTCGTGGTATGGCAGAAAAGGGCATAGCACAGCCCCAACCAGGCTTGTACTTGGCTTCTCATTATATATTGCGCGATTTGGTTACAAATTTTTTTTCAGGCGGATGAGCATGCACTTGAACGCCTACAGTTACATTGCTTTGTCTATCCATATTACTATACAATCGAGCGGCGTTGTACAATGTGTTGGGGCACAAAAAAAATTAATTTAAATTTTTTATCATTTTAATGTTGCATGCGATTATACTGTGGAATATAGGTGTGTTAAGGGTTTGCGAGCTATGTGGGTGTAGCTGCGATGCTATTGCAGTCTACAAGAGAAGTTGAGTTTTTTGTGATGGTTTATGTTGGTGAGCATGCCGAATTACTACGTGATCGGTTATACGTAGTATAAGAGAAGAGTATTGTTTGTTATTTAGTGGTTGTTATATTTCAGATGAATTGGTTGTCTTCGAAGAAGCTGATTATCATGTTATCCACGGAACGTACTTCCAGTAGTGGGTCTTGGATGGTGAGTGCGTTTGGATGTGTATCTGTGCAGATAATTTTTTTTATGATACCGCTATTTTTAATTTTTTGGAAACCGTTGCCAGCGAAGATGCCGTGTGTAGTGATGACGTAGATATCGGCGGCGCCGGCTTGTTTATATGCTTCGGCGGCGTGAATGAGGGAGCCTCCAGTACGAATCATATCATCGTAGATGATGACAGTTTTATCTTGAACATCGGCGCTGATGGCGGTGATAGCGGTTTCTTCGCCGGATAGGCGACGTTTGAAAACGAATGCTGCTGGTACGTGGAGGTCGTTTGCGAGGGATTCTACCCATTTAGCGCGGCCGGCGTCGGTGCTGGCGAGGACGAATGGAGCGCCATCTACAAGCTCCATGGCAGCAGCTTTGACGATTTCTTTGCCATAGAGATGTATAGGGCGTACACCGCTTTCGAAGTAGTGGGTGATGCCATCCACGTGAAGGTCTATCAAGATAATTTGAGTGCCCTGGGCGGTGGTAGGCAGGCTGGAGAACAGTACGGCGCGGGTTTTAGCTTTCACGATTTCGCCGTATTTAACGGAGCGTTCCATGGTGGAGTATCCGAAGTAAGGGATGATGATGGTGATAGCGCAGGCCCCGAGCTGAATGCAGCCGCTGGCGAGGTCGTAAAGTTCGAGTGTTTCTTTATCATCAATGGTGCCACCGAGGAGGATTACTTCTCTGTTTCTGACGTTGGAGAGAATACGATGATAATGTTCTCCATCCGGAAAATCGCGAATATCCAGTTCTCCGTTTTCCCATTGAGGTACGGAAATGGCCAGGAGTCTTTCTTTCAGGTACTGGTAATGCTGCGTCGCGAAGATGATTTTTTGTGACATGTGATAAAGGTCTATAGCAAAAATACCTAATAATATGGATAGGCGGGATATTTATCCCACTGAGAATTAATATTTTTGTTGTTGAGCACTGTCAAAAACTAGCAAATACGGGATTTAATAGATTTTATTTTAACGTTTCATTTGCTAGTGGAAAGTTAATTTTGAGAGATTACTATTTTCATGATTCGTTTTTTT
Organism: Chitinophaga sp. Hz27; assembly: GCF_042263525.1. Taxonomy (NCBI): domain Bacteria; kingdom Pseudomonadati; phylum Bacteroidota; class Chitinophagia; order Chitinophagales; family Chitinophagaceae; genus Chitinophaga; species Chitinophaga sp. Hz27. The sequence goes on along the minus strand of NZ_JBHKFJ010000004.1, from coordinate 144,976 downwards.
GCATATATCGGAGCATTGTTTCTTTTCTTTTTCATCAACCTGCAGGATACTGTTGCACAGGTCCGGCTTTCCGGTATGGTGGCGGATCAGGATACAAAAACAGGGATACCGTTTGTTTCAATCGTTAATAAGAGGGCGATGACAGGAACACTCAGTACAGAGAGTGGTCGTTTCTATATTGAGGCGATGGCTGGAGATACTATTGAGTTTTCTATGATAGGTTATGCCACGAAAGTGCTTGTGACGCCTGGTATGTCTGCCACAATGGACATCCTGTTGCAAAAGCGTTTGTATGAACTGGAAGGTGTAAATGTGCAAGGTAAGAGCCATTATAAAGATTCGCTTGCCATGCGTGCAGAGTATGGTAGATATTTTAATTATAAAAAGCCAGGTGCGTTGGATGTCTTAAAAACGCTTCCTGCAAATCCTGTTACTGCATTGACATACCTTGTTCCCAGCAAGGCGCGTAAACGTAAGGAAGAATTCCGCGGACAACTCGAATATTGGGAGAAAGAGAAGTATATAGATTATCGTTATTCGCCTGAAATTGTTGGTAGAATGACGAAGTTGCAGAGTCCAGAACTGGATTCTTTTATGTACAAGTATCGCCCAGGTTATGAGTTTCTGAATAGTGCATCAGAGTATGATCTGTTGCTCTATATTAAGAATTCTTTCGAGGAATATAAGAAGACCAAAGTACAGACTGCAGATACTGCAGGTGCATCTCCCGCAAAACAATAATATCAACAACAATAATTTTATTTTATTTATTTCAACAGATAATGTTGGAATGAAATGTTTGGCATCTCCCTAAAGCATTAAGTAAATTGCCTGTTTTACCTGGTCGATTTAGTATATCGAACTTCAGAAAAATCCATTCATTTTTTATTCTTCGTTTTATTGCTACATGCAAGAAATCAAATTAATTTCTTATCTAGTTTGAGAAAAAATTAGATTTGTTATCTTTTAAATGTAGCTTGCATTCTTGTTTGTATCTTATTAAGATTCATTCTTTTATACTGAGTTTCGTATTGTTAATACCCATTTAATATTTTGTTTGTTAATGATGTATTCGTCGTGATTTAATCAGCTATTTTTTTCCATTTAATTTTTCTTTGTGATGACTATTGTAGAAATATGTTATCAAGAAATTTATTGTTGTATGAAAGTACCAATAATAAAATCTTAGTTGTATTGTTAGGCAATTCGAAGAGAACTAATTTTGAATCCTGATAATAAGTATCGCATTAGAAATCAGTCATCCGTTGATGACGCCATAATTGTAACCAGCATATTAATACACCTTTCTTCTTATACCTGGCTAAAAGAGGTATGATTTACTGTTATGTGAAAATTTTTTCTGTGATCGAAAAGGGAGTATAGGTAATGTCATTAAGCTGAAAGTCTTTCTGATATTGAATTCTGTTTGATATGCCCGTGTGAATGTCTTATGCCTGAAATATTCAAATCGAGCGTACTGAAAATCTACATAGGAACTATTCATTGTAATTATATTAACTAAAAAAATAGTCATGTTGTTATGCTCTATCCTGTTGCCTATTGAAAAAGCCTGATTGGGCTGGATATTAGCGATGTAACCAACTAACATTAATATGTCATTGAGCCTATGTCTATGAGAATGCTGGCATCACTAAATAAATTCATCAAGTTATTAACGAATGAAGTGGTTTAGTGTTCCTATGAAAAAAATTGTCCTAATTGCGACCCTTATCGTTTGTTGCCTGTCTGTGTCGGGACAGATGCCACATCTGCCAGGCAGTATGCCTGTTGATTCGGCTTATATTCTTATCCCCAGGGGATGTAAGATGCAGGATGTCATGAAGGTAATGCTTTATGGTCCTGGACAGCGTGTAGATCTTGTGGCATATCGTCCGAGAATAAAGCCGGCCTATGTAGCACCGCCTAAAACGCCTTTATTGGACATAAAGGGTAACGTTACGTATGATTTCTTTTATCAGTCGAATATTGATACACCTTTTACAGAAAGGGATATTCATCAGCACACACTTCAAACAAATCTTCTTGTTACTGTAAAGAACCAATATCCGTTGAGGGTGGCGTTCAGCACGCAACAAGGAAATTCGTCGTTATTCAGAAACCTGACTGGGGCTCGTTTATTTTATAACAGCAGTGATTTCAAAAATCAACTTTTAATGAATGCGCGTAACTGGGTTGTATCAAAATACAAACAGCAGTTAGAAGCAGATAAGATGAAGTTGCTACTAGATAGCTTGCGCATGCAGGTTTCAGGGTTACATACGAAATATAATAGCGAGGCATACATACAATTGGTTGTGCAGGCGAGAGAGTATATGTATCGATGGAAAAGGGATTCTGCATTGGGCATCATCAAGCCATTAACTGAAAAGGATTCGGCGTGCCTGGCCATATTAGATAATGGCAAACGATATAAAGCAGAAGTGGATTCTTTGCAGGAAACTTATGCAAGCCTGAAACGGAAGTACGATAAACTTAACACGAAAATAGGTGCTCAAAAATTACAGCTATTGGATGCGTTACAGCATAGCAGAAATAACAAAGAGCTGATAGATGCGCTGGATGGCATGCATTTGCCTGATACCGTATTGCCGAAAGGATATAGAACGTTATTGGCTATACGTAGTGTTGGCATAGGCAGAACTATGCTTGATTATTCGGAGCTAACGGCGAAGAATATCAGCATTACCGGTATGCAACTGGAACTGAATCCTTCCTGGTATCTGGCGGTGGCCAGTGGTGCCGTGGATTATACTTTCCGCAATTTTATTGTTAAGGAAAAGCGTTCGCCTCAATATATTAATCTAATCAGAGCGGGATTCGGACAAAAAGAAACCAATCATATTTATCTCACTTATTATACAGGTAAAAAGGAATTGTATGGGGCCAATGCGTTACCAATAGATTCTGCTGTGGGGCTGGATAATCATCTCATGGGCGTTTCTCTGGAGGGGCAATGGAAACTGGGACGCCAGACATTTATTACCGGTGAAGTGGCTAAATCTTCGTTGCCTTATAATATCAGGCGAATACATGGAGAGGATAATTTTTCCAGTATGTTGAATTTTTCAGGTCATACCAATGAGGCCTGGAGTATTGGTACTGAAACGGTGCTACCTCGTGCGGAAACGAAGCTGGGTGCTATGTATAAGCGGATGGGTGGAGACTTTCAGTCGTTCAGTATGTATACAACCGGTTCACAGCAAACAGCGTGGACATTGCAGGCAGAGCAACCTTTTTTTAAACGGCAACTTACGGTGGCTGCAGCCTTACGGAAAAATAGTTATGCTACTTTTTATGAGCCGGCGGTTTTCGAAAGCAATACCATTTTCAAAAGTTTGCAGGCGACGATGCGCATTCCTAAGCTGCCAGTTATAACCCTTGCTTATCAACCTACTTCTCAATTAGTGAAGCTTGGCGATGGAAGTTTTACACAGCAAATCTTCAATACCCTTTCTGGCACTGCGGTTTATAATTACCAATATAAAGGTATGACGATGAACAGTATGTTGATGTATTCGCGCTTTTACAATAAGCAAAGGGATACTTCATTTGTGTACTATAATAGCCGGAATATCACGGGCAGCCAAACAATATTTCTGAAAAAAATCACCATCACAGGCCAATTTAATGCCTCGCTGACAGCGGATTACAACCTTTACAGTACCACCGGGGATGTAAGCTGGAAGATTCGTTCCTGGTTCGAAGCGGGTGGATCTGTTCAGCATAATTATCAATCGAGATATGATATCACACAGTATGGATATGGTATGAACCTACGATTTGTCATTCCATATGTTGGTGAAATCAGTGGCAGGGCGGAAAAGCGCTATATGCCAGGAAGTGCGAGACAACTGGTATCAAACAATACAGGAAGAATTACCTATACCAAGACATTTTAAATACTATGAAGTACCTAAAGATCCAATTTTTTGCAGCATTGTTTGTGATGATAACGATGCTAAAAGTTAAGGCGCAGGTAGTTATTGCGCCCCAGGTGCCCCCTGCCGGAATTATGCAGCAGTCGCAGCTTTGGAATATTCTGTTAACGAATGCCAGTAAAAGTAAAGTTTATGCAAAGGTGGTCATGCGATTAACAGATGCGACTACCGGCCATGGTGTGATGACGGGTATCACGCGTACAGTAGAATTACCAACAGGTGCTTCCATGTTGCATCTGGCAGACTTTCAGCCGATATCTACAGAGTATTTATCGCCGGTACAGGATCAGCGGCCTAATGCTATGCTGGTGCCAGGAAAGTATATCATTTGTTACAGTGTAATCGTAGAAGGCGATAAGACGGGAACTCCTGGAACAGAGGACTGTATCAAGTTTGTAGTGGAGCCTGTGAGTCCGCCTATTTTGAATTTGCCAGCGGATAAAGATACGCTGCAAACTTCCTTGCCGGCATTTACGTGGATCCCTCCTGCCCCATTAAATCTGTATAGCGATTTGAATTATGACATCACAGTGGTGGCTGTGTTGCCTGGTCAGGCGCCAGCAGAAGCGATCCAGCAGAATATTCCTATGTATCATGGTGCAGCGTTGCGTCAGCCATTTCTTAATTATCCCGCTGGTGCACCAACATTAGATACTGGTGTAAACTATGCATGGATGATAACTGCGCTTAATGGCCGTCAGTATTCAACACAAACAGATGTACATACTTTTCGTATAGCCAAGGCTGCTCCGGTAATGGAGGAAGATCTTACTTCTTTTGTTGGACTAACGCGCAATGGTACCACAAAGCCTTTACAGATAGGGAATACATTGAAATGTTCTTATAATAATGAAACAGGAGAACAAGTTGTTAACTATGAAATTGTAGCACTACAGCAGCAGAATAAAATTGTTGCGCATGGGAGTCTGGCTTTACAACCTGGTTTGAATATGATCAGTATTCCGTTACAAAAAGTGGGGAATTTTTCTGCTGGGAATTTGTATGCATTCAGATTTCAGAACAGGAGGAATGAGAATTGGGAGTTGAAGTTTATGTATCAATCTGCCCGTTAGTATTTGAAAAACTATGCCCTTACCTATAAATATTTAGTAAATGATATTGGCAAGAATTGCTGGAGCCCGAAAGGTTATTGCCAGCGTGTTACTCGTAGTGTTTTATGTGGAAGCCATTATACCGTTGCATTTGTCGGCAGCGGTGCCATATGTCCCGTATGCACCAGTTAAGGAAAGTAAGAAAACCGGCGCCTTGCCGAGTGGATTTTCGAAAGTCATTCCAATGGAATGGGAACCTGCGCATAAGCCGGCGGCTATTTCAGGGAATAATGCAGTGGTGAAAGCGGATAATGATGGAGGCCCGACGCAGCCGGAGATGGAGACTTTCCATTCGGCTAATAATGATAATGTGGTTAATCTTTTTTCAGGAGATTTCAATTATTCCATTCCATTATTGGATGTTGGCGGATATCCGTTGACGTTAGGTTACAATAGTGGTGTCAGTATGGATCAGGAAGCCAGCTGGGTTGGCCTTGGCTGGAACCTTAATCCTGGTTCAATAACGCGAAATCTTCGTGGCGTACCGGATGAATTTAATGGTACGGATTCTATTACCAAGGAGAATAAGATTGAGGAAAATAAGACGATTGGAGTTACTGCTGGTGCTGATTTTGAGCTGGTTGGTTTTCCACAGAACCTCGGAAAGATATCACTGGGAGCGAGTATAGGTGTTTATAAAAATTCCATCCGTGGATGGGGTCTTGAGACAGCTACAAATACCAGTATTAGGGTTGGATCAAGATCTAATGGAACACTTACTGGTGGTCTTTCTATGGCTAATAGTTCGCAGAATGGCGTTACAATAACACCATCCGTGGATTATTCCTTTGCGGAGAAGCAAAACCAAGATAAGGTATATGGAGCGGGTGGTATGTCTATTGGTACTCCATACAACTCACGATCTGGCATGCAAGGATTTCAGTACTCAGCAGGTATTAGAAAGTATGGAGTTGATGATAGAGGAAGAGCTCAAGGCGGAAATTATAGCAGGTCTGGCTTTATCAGTTTTGTGTCGCCAACTTTTGTCCCTTCTGCGTCTGTGCCTTATACCGCCAAGAATTATCTGGTAACGCTAAAAATAGGAACGGCAATAACTGCAGCAGACCCTAATTTTTTTGTGAGTGGTTATATGAATACCCAGAAAGTAGAAAAGGATGATCAGCGTCTAAGCTTTCCGGCGTATGGATATCTGAATTACCAGAACGGCTATACGAATAATACTGCCTTAATGGATTTCAACCGGGAGCGGGATATTGCCTATCGTGATAAACCTGCGGTGCCTAATATTGCCGTGCCATCCTATACTTACGATGTGTTTTCTATCAGTGGTGAAGGCGTAGGTGGATCATTCCGGGCTTATAGAAATGATGTTGGTTATGTATTTGATCCGCAGGTAACCACCAAGGATAATTCCACCAACCTTAGCCTGGACTTCGGAACCCCGGCGCTGGTACATGCCGGTGTTGACCTCGGTGTAACAAGAGCTTATACCAGAACTGGTATGTGGGAAAGTGAAAATCCTATGCGTGCCGCGATTCCATTTACACAAACAAAATTGAACAGAGAAGCTGCCTATTTCAGAAGTCCAGGAGAGAAGACTATCAACTCCAAAAGCTTCTATGATAATTTAGGCGGAGATATGGTGGTTACCACTAAATTAAAGCAGGAGAACTTATCTCCTTTTATTTATTCAGAAGCTAAATTAACACCCTATAAAAATGCATCTCCGCAGGCGGATATTCCTGTAAGTGCTGCTACTTCTGTAAAACCGGCAAGAGAAAAACGTACGCAGGTTATATCTTATTTAACAGCTAAAGAAGCCGCAGAAGTAGGGCTGTCCAGGTATATTGAGAGTTATTCAACAAATACCTATCCTAGTTCCTTTCTACGTGCCGGTGCTGACCAGAATATCAGTGGCATGAAAAACGGGTTGTTTGCTACTTATTACCATTCTACAGGCTATTCTGCAAAAGATTCTATTGTGAGCAGGGTTGTGCCGCAACTTTATTTCAATGAAGTAGGTGAGTTTGGCAAGCCGACTGACCCGGTTAAATTAGGTGATTGGTTCAACGGAAAGTATGAGGGGAGGTTGAAAGTGCCCAAATCCGGCAGGTATATTTTCAAGGTCGATTGTGATGATGCCTATTCTTTTTATCTGAATGGGGATTCCATTTCCCGTGCGGACAGGGTTACTGGTGGGGATCTTGATACGGTGTATATGGAAAATGGGATGTACCCTATCAAAATGTTGTATTCCAATAGACGAGGCAGCGCCAGACTACGTGTGTCCTGGCGATCAGCGGCGCTGGGCGTTGATACTTTTCAGATAATTGCGCCAGATTATTTCTTCCTGCCCGATGTGAGTGATACTATCAGCACCAATGGAACTGTGACCTTAGAAAAGCGCATTACTTCTTATAGAAAACCCAATCATATTTCAGAGATAGATGTATTAAATCCTGATGGAAAGAAATACGTTTATGGTATTCCGGTATATAACCTGGAACAAAAAGAAGCTTCTTTCGCTGTAAGGAAGGGCGCTGGCGATCCTATCAAAGCATTGGCGACTTATAATAAAGGTCAGGATGATGAGATTGGTGGCGAGGATAAGTATTATTCTGCAGAAGTAATTCCCTCCTACCCTCACTCTTTTCTGCTGACGGGTATCTTATCGCCGGATTATGTAGATGTAACTGGCGACGGAATTAGTGATGATGATGCGGGGAATGCTATTCGTTTTAACTATACAAAAACGGCGGGTGCGGCAAATCCTTATAAATGGAGGACGCCGTATAATGACAGTGCTACCTTCAACATGGGGATGAAAACCGACTACCGTGATGACAGAGGAAGTTATGTCAGTGGCTCCAAAGAGCTATGGTACATGAATTCTGTTGAGTCTAAAAATATGATCGCGGTATTTACGCTTGCAGATCGTAAAGACCAGCAGCAAATAACCAGGAATGGCGTGAAATCCAGTAATGGAGCCAAACGCCTCGAAAAGATAGATCTCTATACAAAGGCTGATTACAGAAAAAATCCGGCCAAAGCAACGCCGATAAAAACAGTACATTTCGAGTATACGTACCAGTTAGTACCTGGTTCCAATGGCTGGGGTGCTGGTGTAGCAGATAGCGGCAGATTAACGCTTTCCAGAGTTTGGTTTAGCTATAATGGGAATACGAAAGGCCGTAATAATGCCTATCTCTTCTATTATAATACACCTAATCCTTGTTATAATTCGCAGAGCTACGATCGTTGGGGTAATTACAAACCGGCTACAGATAACCCTGGTTCAGTGGCTGGCAATATAGTACAGAACGTAGATTTCCCATATGCAGTGCAGGATAGTGCTATTGCAGCGCGTAATGCCGCTGCGTGGACGCTGGATTCTATTGTTACGCCAGCAGGGGGTAATCTGAAAGTGACTTATGAAAGCGATGACTATGGCTATGTTCAGAATAGACGCGCGATGCAGATGTTTAGCATTGCCGGTATGAGCCTGAATAAGCCGAGTTCTTCTTCTGACCTCTCCAATAATATGTATGGTATTACTGGTCTGGATTATAAATATATTGCTGTAAAAGTACCGGTGGCGGTTACTTCCAAGCAGGATATGTACAATAAATATATGGAAGGGATCAGCAAGATTTATTTCCGTATGTACGTAAAGGTGCCTTCAGATGACTTCGGCAGTGGGTATGAAGCTATTCCTTGCTACGCCCGACTGGATGCAAGCAGCGACTATGGCTATTTTGATAATGGTAAAACCATCTGGTTTAAAATACAGGGAATAGATAAACTGGGTAATTCTTTTGGTCCATCGAGTCCACTAGTGGTTACTGCTTTTAACTTCCTGAAGCAGAACCTGCCTTCCAAGGCTTACCCTGGCTCACAGAATGATGATGGCGGTTCTATCATGGATGCGGTAAAACTCCTGTACAACCAGGTATCTAATATGGCGGAATTGCTGCATGGTTTTGAGAAGGAAGCTAAGTTGAAATTAATGGCACAGCAGTTTGATCCTGTGCGTTCTTTTGTACGACTGAACAATCCAACTTATAAGAAATATGGTGGTGGCTTACGTGTAAAGCGTATTGTGAGTGCAGACCACTGGAATAAAATGACTGGTCAGCGCGAATCTCAATACGGTAAAGAATATACGTACACAACTACAAAAGTGGTAGGTACAGATACACTTACGATCAGTAGTGGCGTGGCTAGTTATGAGCCGCTCGCCGGCGGAGAAGAAAATCCTTTCCGTATGCCTATTGAATATATGGAAGAGGTAACACCGCTTGCGCCTGTGGTAATGGGTTATACGGAAGAGCCTTTAGGAGAAAACTTATTCCCTTCTGCATCCGTTGGATATTCCAAGGTTCGTGTGAGATCTATCAATACAGAAAAAGCAAGATCTGCGAATGGTTTTGAAGAAACCTGTTTCTATACAGCGAAAGATTTTCCTGTTATTACGGAGCGTACCACCATTAACAGCGCTACAAAAAAACGTTTCAAAAATGACTTACTGGATCTGCTGAAAATAAATGCAGCCCACTATCTGACAATATCTCAGGGTTTTAAAATTGAACTGAATGATATGCATGGTCAGATGAAATCACATGCAGTATATGGAGAGTCTGATCCTACTAACTACATTGCTTATACAGAGAATTTTTATAAAGTAGATAATCAGAATGTTGCTGAAAAACACTTGAAAAATGATGTGCCTACTATTTCTAATGATGGTATTATCAAAACGAGTGTTATTGGCAAAGATGTAGAGTTGATGGTGGATATGCGTGAACAGCGTACTATCACCAATTCAGGAACATTCGGTGTGAATGCGGATGTATTTACCGTTGGTATCTTGCCTGCCATGATACCTTCTTTAATTCCGCTGCCGCAGCATGAAGACAACCGATTCCGTTCTGTTGGTACTACTAAGGTAATCAACAGGCATGGGATCCTGGATAGTGTTGTTGTTATTGATAAAGGAAGTAAAGTAGTCACTCATAATCTGTTGTTTGACGAAGAAACCGGCGATGCGGTACTGACTGGCGTACAGAATGAGTATAATGACGAAGTCTATAACTTCAATTATCCGGCTGCCTGGATGTATGAAGGGATGGCGGGTGCTTATAAAAACATCGGTACTTTATTAGATGGAATTGATGTAGTTAATGGTAAAATCACGGCTGGCTTCAGCGGTAATCTGGGCGACTACTTATTTAGTGGTGATGAACTCCTGGTATATTCCAAGCGAAAAGTATATGGAACGGAATGTGATTATAACCTGGCGCGCTGGCCAGCAGCCTATAAAGTATGGGTGGTAGATGCCAATATGCTTAAAGGTGGCGTACCTGATCTCTACTTTGTTAACCAGGATGGTTCTGCTTTGTCTGGTAATAATATGACGATGAAGATCATCCGTTCCGGCCGCAGGAATATTGCAGCTTCGGCGGGGCAAGCAACAATGAAGCGTAATCCTGTTGTGGCTAACCTGTTGAAGATAGACCAGAGTGCACAGGTAATTAATGCATCTATGGTTACCTATGATCAGTTCTGGAAAGTCGCTGATCGTAAGGTCTATGCGATGATCATTGATACATTCTACAATAAAAAATTTGACTCTACTTTCTATGTTAACTGTAACGGAACGGCAACGCCGGTAACCATCACAGTGCCAGAAAAAGAATACCAGTCTGTGATTAGCCAGCGTGCGGCTGACAGCCTTGCGAGATTGTATGTAATCATGAACGGTAGGTTCCTGGCAGATAGCAAGTCGCCATGCAAGGTTTATTGGAATACCACTCAATCTGGTTATTTCCAGAAAACAAATTGTGTGGGTGGACAAGGTTCTTGGGTATTAGTGACTGTTGATGCAGGTACGGTTAGTTCACAGATCAGTGTGGAAGATGCCAATATCAAGGCGGTAGCGCAGTTGAACAGTATCGGCAGAGATATCGCTAACAGCGGAGGTAAATGTCTGTTCTACAGTGATCCTGTGGATAGCATGTTTACCAGTACAAGATGTCCTAATGGTTTAACACCAATACCTATCGCTTATAGTTTACCGGCAGGAGCTGACTCCTCAGATGTAGATGTGGCCACTGCCACTGCAAAAGCGAAGGCCCGCCTGCGTACGGAAGGACAGGCATATGCTGACGCTAACGGGAAATGTATGTTCTACGCCAAGTTGACTATTGATAGTCAGGATGGGGAGCTTGTACAGGATGGTGATCTGACTGGTGACAGAGGATATGAAAATATAAGTGTTAGATTCTATTCAGATGCGGCTTGTACCATTCCGTATGTTGTACAAAACATGCAAATAATCGTCGTACAAGATTATACAAAAACCGGTACAGACGAATTTGGTCAGCAGATTTTTGAACACTCGCAAACACCGTTAAATTTTTTCATTGTAAACCAAAGTGCTGCATTGGTGCTTAACCATGTGTTATATCATGAACAGATACAAGGTGGTAATCAGGGTAGTCAATCCAAATTATTCTATACCACGACGGTAAACTTTAGTTTATATCCAAACCCGCTATTTGAGATTAAGTAAACTACTACCTATGAAACAATTAAGATCAATAATAATGCTGGCAGTAGTATTACTTACTGTCGATAGTATATCCGCCCGCAGTATCCACCTTACCTACAAGGTGGATACCAGCGGTACCTGTTACAGTGCCTTGCTGGATACAGCTGTAAATCCTTATAACATGGGTATTTCCGGCAACTGGCGCCCTAAGGCAACCTATGTGTTTTATGGCAGCAGAACGGAATCTAATGCTGCACAGGAAACGAATATCCGTCAGGCAGGTACCCTTGCCTCCTTTGATGCTTTCTGGAAACTAAACCCTGGAACGGGCTGGCAAGCAGCATTTGATACCTCTAAATGGGTGTGGAATCAACAATCTACACTTATTAATACCAAAGGATTTGAACTGGAAAATAAAGATCCTTTAGGCAGATACAATGCAGGTATATATGGCTATGACAATGAATTGCCGGTAGCTGTAGTACAAAATGCCAGGTACAGAGAAGTTGTATTTGAAGGATTTGAAGACTATGGATATGGACTGACACCCGCCAATATTGCCTGTGAAACGGGTCGTAACCTGGATTTTCAAAAGTATAAATCATGGATTGATTCTTCTGCGGCCCATACCGGGCGATATTCTCTTTTGATTCCTAAAGACATGCATACTTCAGAAGGCGCCATCATTACGGATACCGATATTATTGACTTTGACTTTGCAGTCAATAAGAGAAACATGGCCTGCTCGCCGGGTGAAGGATTGCAGAGTATCAGGGCCAACACAAAGGTTGTGCTGCCTTCTTTTAGTCCTTTTCCTGGTAAGAAAATGTTGGTGAGCGCCTGGGTGAAAGAGCAAACAGATTGTAACTGTAATGCATATACGAATGCGCAGATCGTTTTGTTATCAGGCAGTACCTCTGTAACATGCAAGCCTAAGGGTATTATTATAGACGGCTGGCAAAGGATTGAAGAGGTGATAGATGTGCCGGCAACTGCCACTTCTTTTTCTGTGGCTCTTTATGCGGGCGCCGGTACAGGGGTTTATTTTGATGATATCCGTATACATCCTTTCAATGCCAATATGCAGTCATACATATATGATCCTGTTACATTAAGACTGATGGCGCAGTTAGATGAAAATAATTTCGCTTCATTTTATGAATATGATGATGAAGGTACCTTGGTGAGACTCAAGAAAGAGACAGAAAGAGGTATCAAAACGATCAAAGAAACCAGAAGCGCATTGATTAAAGATGAAAACCTCTAATCATATGAAATTATTTATTTCCAAATACCTACTGCTATTGCTTGCCTTGTTTCTTGCAGGGAATGTGGCAGCACAGGGCGATATCGAAAAGGCCACCACGCTCATGCAGCGAGTGAAACATGCTTATGATTCGGTAAATATGTCCTTTCATCTTACTTACAGCTATGCCACTGCGGATAAGCCTTCTGTAGTTACTGATTCATTGAGTGGTGATGCGCATATCTTCGGTGGAAACAGCTACATGACATTGGGAAATGTTATCCTGCTGAAGAATAAGCAATACAATATCACAGTGTTCAAGGATGATAAGCTGATCATGTTGGGCAAGCCATCTCAATTAACTCAAGATGCACAATTGCCGGCAGATGCTATCATTTCTGCGTTGAAAAATGCGGGGCTTACCAATTGTCAGCTGCGGAACGTAAAAGGTAAGGTTACTATTCAGATGGATTATAGTGACTTCGCTCCTTACAAAAGCCTTGAAATGACCATAGATGAACCCAGTTTGCGGATTCTGTCTATGTCGGTAAAGGTGAAAAAGCCTGCTGATCCCGATGCTATTGCGCCACCGGAAGCTGATACCTATGTGATCGTAAAAACGGTATTCACGGGTTTTAAGAACGAAACTGGCAACAGCAACGCCTTTGATGAAAAAATATTTTTTACAAGGAATGGGGAAACTTTTAAACCTTCCCCTGCCTATGCCGACTACCAGGTATTCCTTGCAAGCCCTAATATCTAAAAGTTATTTTGATGCGTTTCAAACAGAAATTATTAGCCATCTTTGGATTGATGCTGTTGCAGGTGTTAACCACTGTAGTGGCTAAGTCACAGTCCTATACCACCATAAAAAAGGTACTCGACGGCGCTTCGAATGAACTAGTTGTCAACGCTGAAACCACTGTACAAGATGCGGTGTATTTCAACGCAGCGCTGACGAACAAGCTCGAAGGCCAGTATCCATTAAAAAATGCTATAACACTTCGAATTAATGAGTTCAATAAAACCTATATCAATACTGCATTTACAGTAACTGCCGATCTCTTGGTGACGTATATGGGTGACGATAAAGTACAACGTACTTTTACCCGGCAATTGCAATTGCAGTATGATCCCGCTAAGGCCTATACGAACAGGGCATCATTTGTATTTAGTAATGCCCACCAGGTAACGGTTAAGATCGTAAATATTTCTTCGTCGGTAACTGGTGCACTAGCTACCATTTTGCTGGAGAATGAGATGTTGGTAAAACCAACCTATAAGCTGGATAGAACCGCTGATGTAGTTAAGAATATCAAAATTGCAGCCCTTCAAAATACTGATGATGATGAAGCCACAGTTAGCTGGGATTATGTTTTAGGTGCAGATGAATATGATGTGGAATGGGCTTATGTAGATTCTTCTGTGATAGCCAATAACCGCTATGGTAGCCCTATTAACTATGATAATCTGTTCCGGAACAATGCCACACGCGTAACTGTAACAGCAAATAATTATAAGATTCCCTTACTGTATGACAACAGTGGGTATCTGTATGTAAGAGCAAGAGCAGTTTCCAACAAGTCGGATAAGTCAAGATTTGAAACAGTATGGAGTAATGTGAATGGTGGCAGCGTAGCTACTATGCCGTACCTGGGGCACCAGCGTAATATGAACTGGCAGTCTTCTGTTTCCTATGCAGAAGAAGGCAAGCGCAAGGCTGTAGTCAGTTATTTCGATGGTAGCATGATGAACAGGCAAGCCGTCACCAAAGACAATACTACCCAGACTACCACTGTTGCAGAAACCTTTTATGATCGCCAGGGAAGGCCGGCTATACAGGTATTACCTGCTCCTACCCTGTCTAATGTTATTAAATATACCGCACGATTTAATGCCGGTATCAACGGCCAGGAATATGATAAGTCGTTATATGATACCATTCTTTCAGCAAGAGACCTGATTGAAGCGGCTGCCCCAGGAATGAAGCAGGATGCGGGTGCTGCGGGTTATTATTCTCCTAATAACCCGTTGAAGAATGATAGCATTCATGGAAATATTCCGGATGCAAATGGTTATCCTTTTACTGAAACAGTATATACATCTGATAATACAGGGAGGATCAGCAGACAAAGTGGTGTAGGTGAGGCATTCAGGGCAAACGGTGGTCATGCGGTGAAATATTACTATGGTAGCCCAAGTCAGCAAGAGTTAGACCGTTTGTTTGGTACAGAGGCGGGTGTAGCATCTCATTATTTCAAAAACATGGTGCAGGATGCGAACGGACAGATGGCTGTGACATATACCGATATGCATGGCCGTACCATAGCTACTGCCCTGGCGGGTACGGATGAAAACAGCCAGTTGAAAAGCTTGCCGTCCAATACGCCTGGTGTTACGTTGGATACATTGAGTGGACCTACCAATACGCAGGTGAAAGATTTTTCTCTCACCACCAGGAAATCCCTGTTGGTAGAATCTGATGCGATTTATTCATTTAAATATAACCTGGTACCACCGGTATTAATATTAAAAGATTGTAATAAACAAGATGTAAGTTATACCGGCAGATATGTGCTGGAGATAAGGATTACAGATGATGTACAGAACTTGCTGTTGGAAGGTAATAAGCCATTCATCAAGAAGTATATTATTAATGGACCGCTTACAGATACATTTTCGATTCTGCTGAAGAAAGGTAACTATGAGATCACCAAGACTTTGCAGATCGATGAAACGGAAATGAATAATTACCGGGACAATGTATTTCTGAAAGGGAGTGCTTGTGTGAGTAAAGACTCCATTACCCTGCAGCAGCGTGCTTTACTAAATAGTACTGAGTGTACGCCTTCATGCAGTGCTTGTTTGACGGAGCTTGGTACGCTGGGCACTTTTGCAACGGTGTATTTGAACAGAGCAGGACTGAACGTTACGGATTCTGCTAAATACAGATCTGAAATAGCTAATGCATATGCTAAGCAACTGGAGTTTTGCAATATGCTTTGCGGCAAGGTTTCAGAAAGCGACGGTATCAGAGCTGCTATGCTACAGGACCTGACGCCTCCTACTGGGCAGTATGCAAATCCTGATAGTGTAGCTAATATTTATTCTATCTATTATTCTACAGATGCGCAGCCTGTTGCTATCTATCGTAATCCTGCAATCACTTACCTGAATGAAGAAGGGCAGGTAGATATGGTATTTGACGAAGAGGCGCAGCAGATGGTAAAGCCGCAGCAACTATCGCCGGGGCAGTTTGCTGCTAAGTTTAAGGCTTCATGGGCGGAACAGTTATTCCCTTACCATCCTGAGATCTGCAGGTATAACCTGAGTAAGAGTTATGATCCTGCAAAGGCTTGGTCTGATAAGGTGCGTGCAGTGGATACTTACCAGGATGCATTAGCTAAAGGTTATCTCAACCCAACCGGTAATGCTTCGTATAGTGTTTATGGTATGCCTGTTGCTGCGGATAAAGATCCGTTTGCAGTTAGTAATGCTGCCGCTATAGAAGCCTTTATGACGAAGTATGTCAGCGGTAATGGCAGGACTTACAACATTTGGGCCACTGCCGCATCGAGCGTGGCTTGTAAATCGACTGATCCAATCAGCTGTGCAGATACTTACCAGGGTACTACGAATGTATTTACTGTTAATTCAAATTTATGTGCAGGAGATAAGAACGCGATCTGGAGAGCGTTCCGTGAGATGTACATTCAGAGCCGCGATGCGCTGATTGCCAATACCGTTACGAATAGTAACAGTTGTTCGCCAAGTGTAAGAGATCTGATAGCTGATCACAAGGAATCCCATTTTGGAACGGCTACCGATATCCTGACTGCCAATGGACTTGGTAAGCTAACTCCTGGTAACACCTCGACAACAGCAAAGAACTATGCTGATTCTGCAAAAGCAGCGCTCAACAATAGTGCCTGTGATAGTTATGTAGATACCTGGATGAAACAACTTTCGCCATGTAACATACCTACAGCTTATTGGGGTGCGCTGAAAGATAAGCTACTGGCTGTGTGCAGAGCAGGAACTGATGTCGATCATCCATTTGGCGCTAGTTCCGTACCTCGTAGCAGTTCCATGACAGATACTTCTTTCGAGAAAGTATTATCTGATTTCATTAAGAATAATCCAGCGCTTAATATCCCTGCTGGTTGTGCAACCATGTTGACAATACCTGCGCCATATTATGCACAGAACGGCGCGGTGACTAAGTATACCCTCATGCCGCCGGCTGATTGCGAGTGTGCAAAAATTACTGCCGCTCAATCAGCTTATCAGTATGGGAAAAATACGGGTGAATCATTCTCTCAATATCTTTCCAGAACACAACATATTCAATTGACAGATGACCAATTGAATGACCTGATATCTGCCTGTGCTAATACCAGCAAGTGCACATACACTGAGAAAACGCTGGTGATTCCGCCGGCATTCCAGTGTTATACACAGCCGCCTTGTACCAATTGTGTCGTTGTAAAAAATCTCTATGATAATTTCAGGAATACCTATCCTGGCATTACGCCTGATAGCGTAGGCGTGGATTCGCTGCATGCTGCCTATAACCAGGTGTTTGCGAATTATATGAACAGCAGGCTTGGATTTGGTTACCAGTCTGGTGATTATTTGGAATTCCTGGATAGCTGTAAGCGCTCCTATTATGTAGATTCATTGGTATCGATGCCAAATCTGACGACAGCAGCTGTTACTTATTCCAGAAGTATTAATGTAAGAGATGCCAAGCCTACAAAGGATGGTGGATATGTATTCGTGGGTGATATGTCCAATGCGAGTTCTACAACAGTGCCATTTATTTTGAAAGTTGATAGAAGCGGTAATCCGGTATGGCAAAAAACCGTAGAACCAGGCAATTTGACCTTAGGGTTCTTCTATCGGGTAATGGTGACCAGTGATGGAAGTATTGTTGCCTGTGGTGCTGCGGATGGTAGTAGAGTAACGATTGATGATTTGCCAACATCAGGAGGTGGTGTAGGTTCTATTTTTAAATTTAATCAGGCTGGTACGGTATTATGGAGTCGTGGTATGAATGCAGGTGCTGCAGAAATGGTGCGTGAAATAATTGAGTTAGGAAATGGTGATTATGCTTTTGCTGGTGATTATGATTATAGAAACATCCAACATTGGATGGCTGGTGTTATCAGTTCTAATGGTGTGCTGAAATGGCGTAAAATGATCGGCACAACAACAGGACACTTTCTTGCACAGCGGATTATTGAAGACCACGATACAGTGGCGGTGGCGGGTCTGATGACCGACGATGGCTTATTCCAGCCATACATTATTCGTTGGAATAAATTATCAGGAAATTATTTAGGAACATATTCAATTACAAGTAGTCAGAAATCAGATATCAGTAGCTTCACATTAATGCCTGACGGTGCCTACAGATTTGGAATGATCCAGTCTTCCAACAATGGCGCTACCAGCGGACCGGCTGTTTGGGTAGATGTGAGTAGGACTGGCAATATTTTAAGACAGTCGCAGATTAGCAATGTGGAAAATACGCTGATCGGCTGGCTGACAACTAGTTTACAGTCTGATGGAACTATGTTGTGGGCGCCAGAGTGGAGCACGGGAAATTCCCCTGCCTATCTAGCAAGCCTCAATAGCAATGGTACTTTTCTCTGGTCTAAAAAACTGACCAATTTATTTGGTAATATAAAATGGACTGGAAGTATTAATAATAAGGGCATTTCGTTGGGTGTTAACAATGGCAGGCCTACGATGTATTTTTTCCAGCTTTCACCAGCATTGAATTGCGAAACGACAGTGGCTATCACACCTGTGGTAGTTCAAAACACGTACTCTACTTCTTCTTATACGGCATCTGAATCAAACTTGTTGAACGCGGGTACATTTGGTGCGCTTACATTTAATCAGATTCCATTAACATCCACCGTTAGCTCTTCCAGTTGTGGTGCGGGAAGCGGTGATGAAGTGCATGCTTATTATGGGCCGCTGTTATGTGGTGCATCAAGATCCATATTTGAATCAACAACGCGTGATACTATCAACAATTGCTCTGATAGCACCTTCTTTATCAGTAATACTGTTGCAGAGATATATCTGGCGAAAATGGATTCTGTGAAAAACGAGTTCATGGCGCGCTATATAGATAACTGTATGAAAGCGCCGATGAATGAGCAGTTCACAGTTGCTCACAAGAAAAGTGAATATCACTACGCTTTATATTATTATGATCAGGCGGGTAATCTTACCAAAACAGTACCTCCGGCAGGTGTATTGCTGGATACTACTGCATCCTGGTTACAACGCGTAAGTGCTGCCAGGGCGGCAGGAACTGAGCTGACACCACTGCATTCAAAGGTTACTAACTACCGTTATAATTCCTTGAACCAGGTGGTAGATCAATTATCGCCGGATGGAGCTCAAAGCCATTTCTGGTATGATCGTTTGGGCAGACTGGTTGCTTCTCAGAATGCAAAACAGCGTTTGAGTAACGCTTATAGCTATACGAAGTACGATTATATTGGACGTATCAATGAGGTGGGAGAGATTACTTCTGCCATCGCTATGACGGATGATGTAAGCAGAAAACCGGCTGACCTTGAAGCCTGGCTGAACACCGCCGGCGCAAGCCGCACGCAGATCGTGCAGACAAACTACGATCTTCCTTATTTTGGGACATTGGATATTGCCAATCTGTTATACCAAAGAAATGTGCGTAACAGGGTTTCCTGGGTAGCATACCTGGATAACTCCAGTGATATGAGTTTGTTTACGCGTTCTTCTATCTATACCTATGATATCCATGGAAATGTGGATACCCTCCTGCAAAACTATAAAACAGGAGAAATGTTTAACAGTAATAATCAGTATAAGCGAATCGCCTATGATTATGACCTGATTTCCGGAAAAGTAAATAAAGTATCCTATCAGCCTGGGCGCGTAGATGCTTTCTATCACAGGTACTCCTATGATGCAGAAAACCGTATCACAGATGTGGAAACCAGTTCTGATGATTTCCATTGGGAGAATGAAGCACATTACAATTACTACAAGCATGGTCCGCTGGCGCGTACCATATTAGGGCCACAGCAGGTACAGGGTATCGATTACGCCTATACGCTGCAAGGTTGGTTGAAAGGTATCAACGGTACCAGCGCAGGCGCGGCCAATGATATGGGCCATGACGGAGCAGCGGGCGCCACTACGGCCACGGATGCTTTCGGATTTAACCTGCATTATTTTGGCGACAGTGATTATAAGTCGATAGGTACTTCTGATAAGATGACCCGTGGCGCGGCCGGAGCCAATGGTTTATTCAAACCGCTGTATAATGGAAATATTGCTGCGATGGGTGTTAGTCTACCTTCTCTGGGAGATCCATTGTTGTATACTTATCAATATGATGTGTTGAATAGAATCAGCGGAATGACTGCTGCTAAAGGTCTGACGACTACCAATAATACCTGGCTGCCGCAGGCGATCAGTGATTATAAAGAAGATGTGACCTATGATGCCAACGGGAATATATTAACGTATAACCGTAACGGTGCTGGTAATCAGCTGGACATGGACAAGCTGACCTATCATTACAACAGCAGTAATAACCAGCTGCAATATGTGGAAGATGCCATAGCAGATGCTAATTACTTATCAGATATAGATAATCAGCAAGCTGGCAACTATCAGTATGATGCGATTGGTAATATGACCAGTGATATAGCGGGTGGTATCGACTCAATAAACTGGACAGTATACGGTAAGATTAGTCGTATCAAGAAGCATAACGGTACGGTGATTGCCTATGCGTATGATGCTGCCGGAAACCGTGTGAGTAAGGATGTTGATGGCGTTGGTACTTATTATGTACGTGATGCCAGTGGCAATGTGATGGCTGTTTACAGCAAGGGGAATACGGCGCTGAACAGCGGAAGAATGACGCTGACAGAGACGGACTTGTATGGTAGCAGCAGACTTGGTGTGTTGAATCAGCAGGTAGATGTAGATAATAAAAAGTTACCGGATACTGTCATAATAGATGGTGCAGGATCGGGAATAAATTATAACTTTATCAGAGGTAACAAGGTCTTTGAATTAAGCAATCACTTAGGCAACGTACTCGCTACTGTATCTGATCGTAAGCGTCCTATATCGCTGGATGGCAGCACCATAGATCATTACGACCCTATCCTTTTGGGAGCGCATGACTATTATCCATTTGGTTCGTTGATGCCTAACCGTGGTGGTAGTTTGGATGATGCCGGCAACTGGAATGTGAACACCGGCATGCAGATACCGGTGGACCTGGTGGTGAATAGCCGTACGGGCAACCAGCCTGGTGTCTACAATGCTTCGTCTTCTATTACATTTGATGAAGGCTTTGAATCCGAGGAGGCCGATACTTTTGACGCATGGGTTGTAGCTGCGGATGGTGGAAGTGGTAATGGTAGTGGTAGCAGCGGCACTGCGACGACGGGCGGTTATAGGTATGGGTTCAATGGTAAGGAGAATGATAATGAGGTGAAGGGGGAAGGGAATAGTCTGGACTTTGGAGCGAGAATATACGATCCGAGGTTAGGTAGGTTCTTATCCACAGATCCATTTGAAAAGAAATTTCCTGCTGTGACACCATATAGTTTCGCTGGAAATGATCCTGTATCCTATATTGATTATAATGGTTTATTTAAAATATCTCCGTTCTTCGCTAAGCGTTATCCTACCTTGGCTAAGGTTTTAAGATACTATATGCCATTATTAAAAGCCAATGAGACAGTTAAAGAAGCTTGGATTAAATCTGTAGGTTATAAAGACCATGAACAAGGTGTAAAAGACTTTGATGAAATGGTTACTTATGGTAAAGGGCCGTGGGTAAGTCCACGAAGAAGAGAGTCTGAGGATAAATCCATGGGGTATATGGCTTTAGGGACCGACGTTTTTACTAATGATGGAGGGGGAATATTTGATCCTTTTTTCCGAGATAATCTTTTCATTGGGTATGAGCAAATTGAGAACTTGGAAACTGCTCTGAAAAAAGGTGATGAGAATGCGGTTGGAGAGGCTATGTTTGTCATGACAGTTGCAATTATGCATGAATCGGCCCATTATGGTAGGTTTAATCTTGGACGTCCTGATGATGATCCCGTATATGAAGCAGGGGCTATGTTTGAGGGATATGCATTTGGTGAACGATTTAGCTACAGGAATCCTAGAATTCAAGATGATACTAAAAATAGGCGTGATTTAGTGGTAACGATGAAATGGTTTAACAAGAATAAAAAGAATGTTAGTTTAATGGTTGGTATGTCTTCAACGCCTAACTTTTTTAACTATTATCAGATTGTGAAAAAATCGCCTGTTCCAGAAGGGCAGAAAGGAGATAAGTCTGTTACAAAAAATAATGATGATGAAAATTGATTTATATAAATTCCGAGGTGTAGTCAAATCTATTGTCGGATCGGTATTTTACTTAGTGGGATTTTTTATTTTTTTATTTATGGCTACTGGATGTAAAGATCCATCTTTTGACGCGAATGCCTTAGGGCAGAAATACTGTAATTGTATGGAAAAGCATCATGCTGAAGAGGACTTTTATAATGCAAGGGTTATATGTGATAGTAAATTTATATTGGAGAATAAGTATTTTCGAGCGTACTATATTGAATCTTTTTATGGCAATGGTTATATGGGAACTTTGGATAAAAAGTTTCGAGATAGTGTGAATGATTTTAACTATTCGCTTTATATGTACTTAAATGATCATTGTCCATATATGTTAAAAGGTGATTCGATAAGAAAGGAATATTTGCATCGAATGGATAAAGCTATAGAGTGATATGAAATAACTTATTGTTCTTAATAAAAATGGTTGAAGGACACCCAACCCCTTCAACCATTTTTATTTATAAGCCGCCCTGGTTTTCGCATCGCGGAGTAAACCATCAATAGCATACAGGATATACTTCTTATCTTCTTCTGGTAGTGCATCAATATCATTAAGTCTTTTAAGCATGGCAGGGTCTTTAAGTACGTTAACCTGCTTGGTCTCCCCTAATAAAAATCCCACGGTAGTATCCAGTTCCTCTGCCAGCCTTTTAACCACATCGATGGTGGGCTTTACTTCATCACGTTCATATTTACCAATGATGGAATGATTAGTATTCAGGAGCTTGGCTAACTCGCTCTGGGAAAGGTCTTTAGTCTCTCTGCACTCTCTTAGTTTTTTACCGAAGCTGCTCATATTGGGTCATTTATGGTTTAAAAAGCCTGTTACAACAGTGTTTTTACAAAAATACTGTTCAAATGTGGATGTAAAAAGTCAAATAAATTTGCTTTGATAAGTCAGATGTTATATTTTTGGGTCAAATGTGAACGGATTAAAAATTTATCCACATGGCTAACAAACTTATCAGAAAAGGCAAATTACATGGTCATTACCAATCTGTTCGAGATCATTGGAATCATGGCCGCAATGTACCCTGGTTAAATATACGAGGATTATGGTTAGAACGCGCTGGGTTCCAGGTGGGCGATGCTATAGAAATTACCGTAGAAAACGGGGTACTCATTGTTAAAAAAGTGGCAGCAGATGGAAATCACTGAAATCAAACAGCAGCTAACCCTTGCTACAATCCTGCACCATTACGGCTTAAAGCCAGATAAGTCACTACGATTACACTGCCCGTTCCATGATGATAAGACACCGAGCCTGCAGGTGTATTATAAAACCCATACCGCCTACTGCTTCAGTGCTAACTGTAAAACCCACGGTAAGCCCCTTGATGTTATTGCTGCGAAAACGTATATCCAGAGCCGTGGTCTAAATAATGAAGTGCTTGAAATTGGCCACAATAGTGGTCAGTTCATTCATGGTGCGAGACGGGAGATCCAGCCTCTAAGATCTTCCGCAAAAATAACTCGACCCCTTTAAGACATAAATGCATCTTTTGAGGTATAAATGTTGCATCCAAAAGTTTTTCACATTTGCTAAAAATCATTGCTAAACACTTGTTTCCTTTTATCGCTTATTCAATAATAAGGATAATACAAACCTCTTCAAGGATCGGTCATCAGGAACTTATTATACTATCTCTAATGTTGTAGAGACTTTTTCCAATAATAAATTAAGTACAAAGACCATTACTTATAATGTTTATTCCGGTTATGAATGGGATGATAAAGCAAAAAAATATGTAGGAACCGGCCAGATTGCAACTCAAAAAGAAACGTGGTACTATGATGAAAATGGCAATAGAACCACCGCTGATAAATTAATGTTATAAAATAAATAGGTAAAAAAATGACTGCAAGTAAATTTATAGAAGAGTTGAAGTCTCAAGTCCCTTCAGATGATATTTTAGCAGAAAAAAAGATATCAGAGTTTACTATTGAACGTACAGTCGAGCCTTTAAAGAATTTGAATACTCAGTTTGGTAAGGCTTTGACAGATAATGTTATAATTGACTTATTGAATAAATATGATTTGTCGAAAGTTGAGATAGGAATGGTCGTATTTAGTAAAACGGTAACCGAAGATGATTCCTATTTTTATATAGGGACGGTGGAAGTTGATTTATTGGTTATTAATAAAAAATCAGGCATTATTCAGGTTTTAGAATATGATCAGCCTAATCATACTTTATGGGATTGTGCTAATAACAGTGTTGCATTTTTGCAAGCGTTATTAGTTTGTAATGGGTATTTTTGGGAATGTTTGTTAGATGATGTTGTTTATAATGACGATCTGAAGAGAGCAGCTACGGTAGAGCGATGTGCCCATATAGCAGGGGGAGATGCGTATTACGATTTTTATGCTATGCTTGCAGGATTGTAATTTATATAGCTTTTAGAACAGTATCATTTTTTGAACTTAGGTCTATGCGATTTTGTAGCATAGACCTAAGTTATTTATACACGGCCCTAATCTTGGCATCGCGAGTAAGCCATCAATGGCATACAGGATATCAAAATGGGCAGAGGTAAAAGTTGTATATATTCTGGATGGGAACAATAGCACCGACTTAGCTAATGTTTTAGAGACGATTTGGCTTGCATTTGATAATGTGAAATTCTATTTTTTATTAAATGCTGAGGTTGGGCAATTGAAAATTGATTTGGTCAATTACCCAATTTCTACAGATTTTTTAAGATTAAATACAGGATATTGTATATGGCACTCTGGAGATGAAGAAACCATGCTGAGTATTGAAAAATCTTCGAAATTAGATATAGAGGACTTTTATACGGAGCTGCTAAAAGCAAAATAAAGGATAGAAAGTATTGAAAAAATAAGGCTTTTATAGCAAATTTATAAATGCTTTCCTTTTGTAATAGAGTCTTTAAACTTAGACTTGGTAAGCATTGTATCGATAATCCGGTACAGTGCTTGCCAAGTCTTTTTATTAATATTGTTTGCAACTCTCCTTCTCAATCATTGTGCTACATTTATTTTAAGGGATTCCTGGTTCTTTTTTTATTTTTTAATAAGTATAGCTCTTTGAATTAAGCAATCACTTAGGCAACGTACTCGCTACGGTATCTGATCGTAAGCGTCCTATATCGCTGGATGGCAGTACCATAGATCATTATGATCCTATCCTTTTGGGAGCGCATGACTATTATCCATTTGGTTCGTTGATGCCTAACCGTGGTGGTAGTTTGGATGATGCCGGCAACTGGAATGTGAACACCGGCATGCAGATACCTGCGGACCTGGTGGTGAACAGCCGTACGGGCAACCAGCCTGGTGTCTACAATGCTTCGTCTTCTATTACATTTGACGATGGGTTTGAATCCGGCGAGGCCGATACTTTTGACGCATGGGTTGTAGCTGCGGATGGTGGAAGTGGTAATGGTAGTGGCAGCGGTGGCACTGCGACGACGGGTGGTTATAGGTATGGGTTCAACGGTAAGGAGAATGATAATGAGATGAAGGGTGAAGGGAACCAGCAGGATTATGGAATGAGGATTTATGATCCGAGGTTGGGGAGGTTTTTGAGTGTGGATCCGATTACTGCCCAGTATCCAGAGTTAACTCCTTATCAGTTTGCAAGTAATAGACCAATAGATGGAATTGATCAGGATGGTTTAGAATACTTGACTTACAAAATAAAAATAGATTTAGATGCTGGGACAATGCAAAGATCCATGATATGGAATAATCCAGAACAGCATAGTGATTATGGTAAGCGTGGGCCAGGCGTATTTTATGATATTTCAATTACCAAATGGAATTCATGGACTGAAACCCTTGATGCTAAAAGTATTCAAACTATGGTTGCCAGAGCTGCTTTGGTAGCGGTCATCAGATTTAAATCTGAATATGGAAATTACCTTGGTGCTACCTCTCTATTTAAGGTTGGAAAAGATGGGAAATTTACTACAAAATATGACTATGATTTACCAGCCGTCGATGCAGCGGATAACTATGCAAAACTACATGATCAAGGATATGATAGAGTCGGTGCGGTAGGGGCGACAGGTCTTTTTGATGATTGGGGAACTACACCGTATGACGAAGCTGCCATGAATGGTTTGGGTAATCTATTAGATAATTATAAAGTTGGGGATAAAGATCCTTTTAATGGCCAGCCTGTAACAAAAGGAGAAAGAAGTATCGCTTGGAATGGAAAAACAAGTTTCGGGGAAATTATAAAGGGAAAAAAAGATGCAATCTTTGCCTTTATGTTTAAGAATTATACAAAAGAAGCTACAGGTATAGGAATTGAAGGTAACTATCAATTGTTTCTTAAAAAGTATATGCAGCAGGATGGTGATGGAAATTGGATAAGGAGAGAGAATATGTGGACCAAGGATAAAAAAGGGAATTGGCAACCTGTCCCGTCAAAAAAAGAGGATAAATTGATTTTTATGCTAAAAAACATCTTGATTTTATTTGTAATAGTTTCGAACTGGTTTATTGTTGGCTGTAACTCTATTTATAAGGCAGGGAACCTAGTTGATTTAGATTATCCTATTCAGACGCCATTGAACTCAACACTAATCAGGCAATATCTAGATACATTAATTCAAAAAAGAGGATATGCTGTGCCTGCAAAATGGGAATATTATAATAAATTGGTTGATCTTGATAGTGTTTATAATAAAAGGATATATTTTAAACAAGGGCCAGAAGAAATGTATTTAGTTTCTTTTGGCGGTATGCTTGTGTTGAGTGATGTCTATAATCCTACGATTCGAGAAGATGAATATGTGGCACTTAGAAGTCTTATGTCACCGAAAGAGGAGCAGCGTGTGAAAAATCGATTCCAGCATGAAATTTTAGATACTATTGAGGCTATGGCGAAACGTGATGGTTTACCGGATTCTATTATTTACGTAAGCGGGATAAAGTAGATGAAATATTCCCTACCGTATCTCAATCCAGCATGTTCTTCTGAAAGAAATCTTTAAACTTAGACTTGGTAAGCATTGTATCGATAATCCGGTACAATGTTTACCAAGTTTTTATTTATATTGTTTGCAGCTCTCCTTCTCAATCATTGTGCTACATTTATTTGAGGGGGTTCCTGGTTCTTTTTCTATTTTTAATAAGTATAGCCCTTTGAATTAAACAATCACTGAAGCAACGTACTCGCGTATCTGATCGTAAGCGTCCTATATCCCTGGATGGCAGCACCATAGATCATTACGACCCTATCCTTTTGGGAGCGCATGACTATTATCCATTTGGTTCGTTGATGCCTAACCGTGGTGGTAGTTTAGATGATGCCGGCAACTGGAATGTGAACACCGGCATGCAGATACCGGTGGACCTGGTGGTGAACAGCCGTACGGGCAACCAGCCTGGTGTCTACAATGCTTCGTCTTCTATTACATTTGATGAAGGCTTTGAATCCGAGGAGGCCGATACTTTTGACGCATGGGTTGTAGCTGCGGATGGTGGAAGTGGTAGCAGCGGCACTGCGACGGCGGGTGGTTATAGGTATGGGTTCAATGGGAAGGAGAATGATAATGAAGTGAAGGGTGAAGGGAATCAGCAGGATTATGGAATGAGGATTTATGATCCTAGGTTGGGAAAGTTTTTGAGTGAGGATCCATTGACAAAGGAGTATCCTTGGTATACTCCATATCAATTCGCAGGAAACAAGCCCATTCAAGCAATAGATAGAGATGGAGCAGAAGAAGAATTGGTGCAATTCGGTTCTGCCAATAGGCAAAAAATAGATATGCAGGTAGAAATTGCTGTAACACCTAAAAATCGGATTTTCACATACACTCCTAATTGGGCAAGTAGGATTAAAGAGTGGGCACACTCAGATGGTATCTGGCTGAGTGGAGCTAAGGAATTTACTGCCGATATATATGATATTGCTGATCAGTTTACAATTACTTATAATACTATTGTTAATGGGAAGAACCATGCTTATGGATTAGATGGTACTGCAGTAACAAATTATAAGGAGAGAATGGGTGCCAACCTTAACGCGTTGTCGAATGTTCTGTTGCCTGTTATTGAAATGAAAGCATCAAAGGTCACATTTCACGAACTTGAAGAATTGTTTGACCAAGTAGTTACAGAGTCGCAGCGTAAAAAGTATACCTCAAAAAGTGCAATGGTTGGAGGTATGTTGCCTAATGGGGTGTCCAAGATTGGAGTAACTGGTTCAATGCGTGAGAAGATTGTACCAATTCTGAAAAACACTGCCGAAAGAGATTTGGGGCCAATTGGAACCGTTACTCCACAAACAGGAAATACGATTGGCTGTTGTGCAGAGTTTCATGTCGCAGATGATTTGCTTCGCCCTTATCCACAGTATGGTCCTAAAGACATAAGATGGACAGATGCAATTCGACCTTATGGTCAGAGAATAATACCAATGTGTGGAAATTGCCGTACACTATTCCAAACACCTATGCCGAGGGCGACAGCGAATTTATGGTACTTGAATATTGGTGTTTCTACATTAAATAAATAATTTAAGATTTATGGATAATATTACTGCACCTATTAGCTGGCTTGATCTTCAGTGGTATGCATTAGATCACAACAAACGTATTTGTCTTTTTAAGTCTAATGGCGGAGGAATTCCATGTCAATTAGAAGGAATTGATATGGATCCTGTTTATGATTTCTTTGAAAACTTAACGGAGATGGCTGATAATGAGTTAATCGTTAATCCAGAATTAGAATGGATTGCGAAATTGAAAACTGTTGATGAAAAAAATAACTATCTGAAAAATTTTCTATTTTTTGCAAAGAGAGGGCTAGTATGTTATGATAGGACGTATACTTCAAGGCCAATCGATCCAAGATATCATTTAGTGGTAAAACCTAGTAAGGTTTTAGATTTACATAATATACCTAATTCTATTTTGAATAAAATCATACAGAATCCTCAAGGATTTAATATTATAAATAATGAATCTATTGATATATCTAAGATTGTTTGGAATATGTAATTGTTATTATAAAAACAGATAAGGTTTAGATTTGGAATGCACTCTTTTAAAAAAGAATCGATGTAAAGTAAGTTTTGGTAAGCATTGTATCGATAATCTGGTACAATGCTTACCAAGTTTTTATTTATATTGTTTGCAACTCTCCCTCTCAATCATTGTGCTACATTTATTTGAGGGGGTTCCTGGTTCTTTTTCTATTTTTAATAAGTATAGCTCTTTGAATTAAGCAATCACTTAGGCAACGTACTCGCTACGGTATCTGATCGTAAGCGTCCTATATCGCTGGATGGCAGCACCATAGATCATTACGATCCTATCCTTTTGGGAGTGCATGACTATTATCCATTTGGTTCGTTGATGCCTAACCGTGGTGGTAATTTGGATGATGCCGGCAACTGGAATGTGAACACCGGCATGCAGATACCTGTGGACCTGGTGGTGAACAGCCGTACGGGCAACCAGCCTGGTGTCTACAATGCTTCATCTTCTATTACATTCGACGATGGGTTTGAATCCGGCGAGGCCGATACTTTTGACGCATGGGTCGTAGCTGCGGATGGTGGAAGTGGTAATGGTAGTGGTAGCGGCGGCACTGTGACGGCGGGTGGTTATAGGTATGGGTTCAATGGTAAGGAGAATGATAATGAGGTAAAGGGGGAAGGGAATCAGCAGGATTATGGGTTTAGAATCTATGATCCACGAATTGCAAAGTTCCTTAGTGTTGATCCGCTAATACAAAGTTATCCATGGTATACTCCTTATCAATTTGCAGGAAATAAACCAATAGTAGCTATAGACCTGGATGGTTTAGAAGAGTATATTGTCCATCAATATTTTAATCAGAATAAAGTGTCTAAGATAGAGATAGTGAGATTCGCAGATGTAAATGGTAATGTACAGGATAATAGAATGACCCGGTTAGCTGATGGTTATGAAATACGACGAAAGGTTTTAGTGTTCAATCATAGAAATGGTTCTGATGTGTCCGAAGTTGTAGAACAGGATCAATTGACAAAGGTGCAGCAGAGTGTACTAGATAAAAATCTTTCGATAAGAAACTTTTCACACAAAAATGGTGGATTTGAATCTTTTTCTAGTGCAGAGTATAGTGGAGAAAGATTTACTGAAGGAAGTTTTGCTAAGTCTTGGGGAGAAATTAGTTATCCCAAACCAGTTCCACATCCCCCTAGGCCAGTTACTATATCAGGGTTTAAGGGGTCGAATAATTACTATTTAGGAGTCAGTAATTTCCCTGGTGCAGGAGAATTGGGAGACGAATTAAAAGGTGCATTGTTGAAATTGGGGAAATCTATTGATAAAGCCGGGAATTACAAATTGGTAACGGTAAGCTTGCTGCATGTGGTGGGTGCCGACTTGACTACGACAGAACTTAATGAAGCTCAGCGTCAGGCAAATGTAGTGTTGGATAACATAATTAAGACCTTAAAGAAAGACACCAAAAGTAAGGTGAAAATAATTGGTGGAGGTGCTAAAGTAGTTAAATCAAATGAAACCGCTAATAAAGTAAAAGATGCTGGTACAAATATTAAATTGGAGTAATAATAGATGTTTACACATTATTGTCCTTGTGTTCTCTTTTCAGACATTAATTGCTCAAAGTAAAGTTGGATGTAGGCACAATATTTTTATTGATGCAATTGGTCGTGGAGCTTATTTGAAATTAGATCATGATACAGCAATTGTACGAGAAAGTGAAGCTTTCTATTTGAAAGTTTTGCTTTTTAGCTGTAAAGGAGAGATGTATTTTGAGAGGTATCACAAGTCAAATAATAAAATTGTACTTAGTGGGTATTATGCGGATGCAATTAAGTTGGACACTATTACTGGCTGGGCAATAGATCCTATAACGGGAAAACGTAGTGAACAAACTGATGTACAATATAAACCACTTCGTACAGGTGTATGGAAATACTACAATAATATTGGACAGCTATTGAAAAAGGAAGAATATACTCAGGGTAAGGTTATGTCTTCGATAGGTTTTGAGTGAAATGTGTGGTTAAAATGCCTTCGTAGCAAATTGATTTTTTTAGAAAGCCGCTGCAAGAGTAAGATCTTCAGCGGCTTTTATCTTATCTATAGTTTTAGTAGTAGTTCATTCAATAGATGGAGTGTTTGTATTGCGTTCATAGTTACCAATGATGGGTCAATTGGTAGTCGTGTAATTAATCCTAATACATCCATGAAAAGTGGAGGATATATATAATTATGGTTTCAATACAACTGAATAAAATTATGTTATCACTAGTAGACGCAAAAGAGGTAGCGATTACTTACTTAGAAAAAGCATCAGAGAGGAGTAAAATTGATTTGAGATTACTGGAGGATGAAACGATTGAATTTGAAATAGGCTGGATGTTTTTTTATCAATCTGAAGAATTTATTGAATCAGGAGATATTATGAAAATGCTAGTAGGAAATAGCCCAATTATTATTGATAAACGTAATGGTGACCTATCAATTCCAGGGACAGCATATCCTTCTGAATTTTATATCGAAAAATATGTTAAGGATTTTAGCACATTTTAATCAATATTTTTTCTGAAAGAAATCCATAAACTTAGACTTGGTAAGCATTGTATCGATAATCCGGTACAGTGCTTGTCAAGTATTTTTATTAATATTGTTTGGAACTCTCCCTCTCAATCATTGTGCTACATGCCTTTGAGGGTATCAAAAGGAGGCCTGATAAGAATCCATTTAAAGACTTACCTGTTTTCTGATGTTGTAAACTTACCTAAAAGATAAATTATGCCGAGAATTGGATGCGATTGTGGAAATACAATAAACTTGAGTGATATTCCTAGTCCCAACGAACTTTTAATGATTACAGATACGGACTTTGATGAAATTTATTCAGATTGTATCGATGCTAATAAACTATACGAAAAATTTAAACTTGTTGTTAAATGTGACGTATGTAACAGGCTGCATGTATATTGGAATGGCTTTGAGAATTATCCGCAAACATATAAGCCAGAGTAGTTTGTTGATCGATAAATAGCGGTAAGTTTGTTTATATTAAAGAGGTAAGCCGTGAAAATTGATATGAGTAGTGTAACTAATCTGATCCTTATATTTAGAATGTTAGAAGATGAGGAGCGGATTGTTCAGTAGATTTCCGAATATGCCAGTGGATTCTTTATTGTATCTGTAAAAGATAAGAAATTACCACAAGATTGGTACGGAGGAACAAAACGTATGCAATGTGGTATTTGGGGCTTATAGTTATCTTGATTTGG
Organism: Chitinophaga sp. Hz27; assembly: GCF_042263525.1. Lineage (NCBI taxonomy): Bacteria > Pseudomonadati > Bacteroidota > Chitinophagia > Chitinophagales > Chitinophagaceae > Chitinophaga > Chitinophaga sp. Hz27. Next base: position 112,469 of record NZ_JBHKFJ010000004.1, on the reverse strand, counting down.
AAAAGTTCCTTTTATTTTTACGTCAAGAAGTTGATTAGTATGCAGTAGACTTGGTACAACTATTTGTTATGGAAGAAGAATATATGAAGTTTAAATTAATAGAACTCGAACCGGAATAAGGTTGATTTTTCTAATCATAGATAATTTATGTTGACAAAATGTGATGCAATGAAAATTGCCGATAATTATTTAGTGGAATTAAAACAAAATTCTAGATACGAATTGGCATGGTTGTTCGATACGCCCAAAGAATTTGAGTATGGTTGGGTCTTTTTTTATCAGAGTAAAAAGTTTGTGGAAACAAGGAATCCAATGTATGGTCTGGGAGGAAATGGACCTATCATAATAAATAAATTTGATGGTAGCGTACGGAAGCTCAGATCGGCGCGAAATTCAGCGTATTATATTGATCAATATATAAAAGAGATAAAGGAGCAAAATTTGATTTTTAAACCTTATTTATAAAGGACCACGCTCCTTTTTTACTCTAATTGACTTTAATAAGCCGATATATCCTGATTTGTTTAAAAATGTTTTAATGAATAATGTCGAATTTGTTAATGCGATAAAGGCTGCGGTAGAAAGGCCAGCTATCCATGGTATCGTAGCGTTACTTCAAACAAATAAGCTACAAAATGATCGCCTTAAAAGGATGTCTGCATTCTATAGTGCGCTGGATGATAAAGGGCAGATGATAGTTGAAGAAATAATAAAAGAATCTGTAAATAGTGCTGTCTTTGGCTTTTTCTGTGCACTTGATGGTGTTAGGGCAATTGAACACGGACCGAACAAAGGAACATTGGAATTGCGCTATAAGAACAGTATGAAGCAAACCGACATACTTTTGAATGACTTTGACGAAGAATTTCTTCACGACTTGTATAATATCTAGCGGGTACGAATATTTGTTGTAATCTGAATCCAATCTTATTATCAGGTATTTAAACTTGATAATAAAAAGCCGGTTGCACTAAAATTTAAAACGCCTGAAAATGAGTATGATGGCCTTGCCATAAAAAACCATCTTGTATTTATAAACAGCACCGGTGATGTCTATGCTTATTGCACTGACGCAATGAAAGATGATAGCTCATTTATCCAGATTGATAAGTACAAGTGGTCGGCAAATGATGCGGCATTTATCTTTTCGGAAAGCAAATTATTTAGAGATTTCCCCGATAGTATACTGGCATTTAAATTTTAATATCGGCCAAAATCTAAGGAATTGATTTTACCGGCAATTTATCCAGTTTTATTTTTTTAGATGCTAATAGTTTCGGCATTTTACCTCCTATTTTGATTGATAAATGGGGGTACTTCTGTATGGAACGATTTGCTAATTACCTTTAAACAGCTTACTTTAGCCTCGTCACAACTATACCTATCCTATACAATGAAATTTTTTGTTACCACTTTTGTAGCATTTTTGTTAACCACTTGCGTATATGCACAAAAGATTTATCAGATCAGGGCAGACAGCGTGCGTATTTATAATATCTGCGATACTGCCGAATTAATCATCGAAAACAGAACAAAGGATACTGTTGGCTACCTTTTCAATAAAGGTAATGGCAGGACTGAGTTCCAACATATTCGATTACAGAAAGTGGGTAATACCAAGATTGCAATTATCGGACAAGATACTTTGGATCTCGCTACCATACCTGGTATTGGTGGTAATGGCAATGATTTTATCAAAAATCAGATTGCTGTTGGACAGACTGCCGATTTTTGGGTTAATGGCCGTGGGATATCTAGTGTGTTTGAGGTCAATGATGGAATGAATTATCCTGATACACGTAACTATGCGCCCTTGGGCGTGACAAGGCCTGCTACTACAAAGGGGAACCCTTCTTATATAGCTATGACGAGGGCTGGTAATAAAGTTTGGACCCTGGGGGTAAGTGATACCAACCAGTTAATAATTGGTGTTCCGACTGCATATGGCACCAGGCTAATGAATCCTTTCCTGACTATTTCTCCTTATGGAAATGTAATGATGGGGAATGCCTTCAGTACTAAGGAAACACTTAATGTAGGCGGTAATGCGTCCTTTGGTAGACCAGGTATTACCGGTTTTACAAAGCTGGAAGAAGGGGTTGCGCCATCTACTGGCTCTATTGGATTTTATACTACTGATGGTACGCGCCGTGGTTACATAGATTTTGGGGGAACAAATATCAATTATGTGTTGATAGATACTAGCGCCGGAAAGAGCAACAGTCATGCCTTTTATGGTAGAATGACGATGGTGAACCATAAAAATTATAAGGCACTAGCTACTAACCAGTTTGGAGAAGTAGTTGAAGGCGCTGGCAATTTTATCCAGAATAAATTTTCTGATACGCCCATGGATGGAAATTTCAATATTTCCGGTGTTGCAAGGGCGGCATCAGCTGAGATTACGGAGCCTGGTCATGCCGCTGATACTTATTGGTACTCTCCTTTTGGGGTTACCCGCGGAAAAGCAGGAGATTTGTCTTATATCTCCATGACGCAGGCGGGAATTTTAAACTGGGGTATTGGTATCAATGCTGCAGGTGAAATGATTTTCGGGCCTTCGAAGCCGGCAAACGGTACTACCGCGAGAGAGTTATTCACACGGGTACGGATCAATCTTGTTGGAGATATTGCTACACAGGGAACGGTGACTGCTACCGGCTTTTACCAAACATCACTAAGGAGTCTGAAAACGGATATACAACCTATCCCCTATTCTGCGCTGGCAGTACTGAATAAAGCGCAGGTCAGAACATTTCGTTTTAAGGCAGATAGTACCAATAAACTAAATGTAGGATTTATTGCAGATGAAGTGCCGGAAGAAATCTCTATTCCTGGAAGAAAAGGAGTTGATCAGGCCAGTACTGTAGGGCTTTTGGTACGTGCTGTTCAGGAGTTGTCGACCAAAAACGATCAGCTTGAAAAAGAAAATCAGCAATTACAAAGCACTTTATCAGAGCTACTGAAAAGAGTCGAAAATTTAGAAGCAAAAAAGTAATTAATATCGTAACTGTTCGAATTGCTATCCCTATTCTATCATGCTAAACGAGCAGTTTGTTAATCTAAATGAGAATGAAGAAAATCCTTTATGCCTTTTGTTGTCTATTGTTGACACAAGAACTGTATGCTCAGAATTATTTAGCTACACACAACCTCATCAGAACGCAGGTGGCCAGCAGCATTTTCAAGCAACGCCCTGGTACCACTATTCCGGCAGATAATAAGTGTATTACTGCTGATGAGGCCAGATCATGGTTGTATTTAGATGAATCGACTTTGCCAACCAATGGCAGGATGCCTTGGTATCAGGAGCTGAAGCCTTGTAACAACGTTTATGTATTAAATACGATTGAATCGCTAAATGTATATACTGCCTGCGGTTCTTATATTTATGATGTTGGTTATAATGTTGATCTTCGGGATAACTGTGCGAGGAGTAAAATCAAAAACAACTCTTTCTGGGCTGGTGATACAACAGTATGTGGTGTGAATATTTGTACTTCTGCGTCTCCTTCTTCTATTCAGTTAAATGCAAAAAGTGCGCGCTTGCTGAGTACAACTGCAAATACAGGTGATACCACACCTATGGTTACTTCCAGAATAGCTACCAATGGATTGATGGCTGCTGCTGCATGGGTGGCGCCTGCTGGCCCTATGAACCGTTGTGGTATCAAATCTTTAACACCAGATGAGCAATGGACTACCATGACGATCAAAAGAACGCTTACGCATGCTGGTACTTACTACATTGGTGTAGGCGCGGATAACTATTTCCGTGTAAGTGTAGATAATCAACTGGTAGCAAAATATGAAGGACTGGATCAAGCTGCATTTGAATTGTGGCACATTGTACCAGTAACATTAACTGCTGGTGATCATTACTTTACAATTGGCTATTCAAATCACAGTAGTGCATCTGGATTAGGTGTGGAAATGTATGATAATACCGCCGCCCAACTTCGTGCAGCAACCAGCTATAGCACCTTAAACCTGATCTTTTCTACCGCTGATTTCAGAGGATCTAATGTTAGCTTGTGTTACTAGTCATTTAAGTAAAACCTATGAAAAGAATAATTGTATTGTTAGCGCTGCTTGGTGGAAGTAGCGCCTATGCCCAAAAAGTTTATCAAATACGTGCGGATAGTGTCAGGATCTATAATGTGTGCGATACTGCAGAGTTGATCCTTGAGAACAGGACTTCCGGCGTTAATGGTTATTTGTATAATAAAGGTAACGGCCGTACGGAGTTTAAGAAAATTAAGCTACAACAAATCGGCAGTTCCCAGATTGCTATTGTTGGCCAGGATACGTTGGACCTCAGCACGATGCCCGGTATTGGCGGTGTGCAGTCCATTTATAGAGAAGGTGATCAGATAAAGTATGTTAAAAACGGTACTGTATATGCTATTGATGCACCATTGGCAGGTAACTTAGAAAGTGTTACAACCAACGGTAACATGACAAAAAATAAGGTACTGATAGATGGAAATTTCGTTTATACTGCGCCTTCTATTTCTTTAGCTATTGGCGATCATGATTCTGGTATACGGTCTGATGGTGATGGCATATTGTCTCTGATGGCAAATAGTCGTATGGTTGCCAGATGGACACAAGAAAACTTTAATTTTTTCTATCCACCCTATGTAAATAATAATGTCATTTGGCATGCTGGAAATGATGGTGTAAACTCTGGGTTGGATGCGGATGTATTACGTGGAATGGTGCCAGTGGCTGCTCCATACGCTAATTCTATTGTGGCTCGCGATGGTAATGGGTATATCTATTCTAATTATTTCAATACTACTGCTGCTACTGAAAGTGGTGTTACACTAACCCGTCTTTTTGGTGGCTACGATAATTACATCAGACCTGTAGATGCGGCCTCTGTAAGGAATTACCTGGGTATGCCTACTTCCGGTGAAACATTAGCTAGTGTTACTGCACGAGGCGCTACTTCAGATGCCGATATCCTGGTGAATAATGCTATTCGTTCATCGAGACCTACTGTTTTGGATAACCAGTTATATGCCAGTGCTAACTATGAAGCGAGAAGTGATGGGTATCCTTCTTATGGGTTCCATAGGCCAGGAAAAGTAGGATCTGCCCTGTATTTATCGGATGATAACCAATTAAGGGTGAAGAGTTTTTCGGGACCGGATGGTTTAATCTGGAACTCTGTAAATGATGGCCAGGGCTCTGGCTTAGATGCAGATGTTGTGCGTGGATATCGTCCTGATGTTTGGGGGTACTCAAATACATTGGCGCTTAGAGATGCAAATGGTGATCTTCAGTTTGTCAATGATAACGGTTTAACTCGTAGCGGTGGCTTGTATTGGGGATTTAATAGTGATGAATGGAGAATTTTTGTAGAGTCATATCAAGACACGCCTTCTGGTAATATGATATTTCAAACCGCTGATAATGGAGATGAAGGCTGGTTGTTCAGAAGTAATGCTACTGCCGGTGCTGGTTTAAAAAATGTCTTGAAATTTAATAGAGACAATTTAAACTTTGGTGCTGTATTTAATTTAGATGGTGCCGGTAATGTGACAGCCTCTGGTAACATGTATGCCACTTCTTATTACCAGACGTCTTTGAGAATTCTTAAAAAGAATATTGAACCAGTGACTTTTTCTGCTTTAGCAGTACTGAATAAGGCACAGGTTCGCACTTTCCAATTTAAGGCTGATAGCACTGGCAAAACCAATATCGGTTTCATTGCTGATGAAGTACCGGATGAAATGTCTACTCCTGGTCGTAAAGGAGTGGATCAAGCCAGTACAGTAGGTTTACTGGTGAAGTCAGTACAAGAATTGAGTAAGAGAAATGAAGAGCTGGAAGAAAGAGTAAAAAAGCTGGAAGCAATGATTGAAAAATTAGCTGCCGATAAAAAATAATTGCCCTCTGAACTTACTGTGTAGTTTTTTTAATTCATTTTATCAAAGATGAATGATTAAATTACACAGTAAATTTGAGGTCCATTTCATCCTTGATAAGTTTGATTGGATATTTAATTTTATGAAAGGTAAGTAGGTATTATATTCTGTTCTATGTCAAAACTAATCCTTTTGAAATACCAATGTAATTCCTATTTTTGTTTTTGTAAGCCTATGTCAGTCAGTACTTTATCTAGTTAGCCCGAACAGGAACCCGTTAAAATTGTGAGAGCTTTAACCGTAATAATATTATCCCTATTATCTATCCTAGGAGCCTCTGCGCAGGTAAAAGAAATACCAGGAGCCAAGAATGTGATAGATACCATGTGCTACTATGTGCATGCGGATCGTTGTAAAACAATGATTCCAATGCCTGTAGCCATATACGCTGGTCCCTTGGGAGATACACGTCTGCCAAGTATTCGGGACCGTAAGCCTAAGGTTCTTGCGCCAATCGTTAAACACGATCCTTTCCTTCAGATTCATGGTAACGTTTCCTATGATGGCTATTATCAATCGAATAGTGATACCCCTTATTTAGAAAAAGATATTTATCAACATACACTTACTACTAACCTGGATATAACGGTTAAGAATCAATATCCACTGCACTTAGCTTTTAGCACGAGCAAAGGGAATTCCATGTTATTCAGAAATCTTACTGGCATTAACCTCCATTATACTAACCGCGATTTTAAGCAGATGTTGATGGATAAGGCACAAGGTTGGGAGGCTGGAAAATTGAAGCAGCTGAAAGAGCTGGATACGATTAAGTCTAAGCTGGATATTGGATGGGCGCAATTGCAATTATTAAAATCATGGTTTTCTTCTCCGGAGCAATTACAACGGATGGTGCAAGCCAAGGAGCATGATTATAATCTCCGGTATAGAGACTCTTTACCAATGACAGGAGTAGAGTTGCCAAAATACAATCTTAAATGGCCTTTGCAGCCTTTTGCAGATAAGAAACTTAATAGATTCGGAGATGGAGATAGTGCTGTCGCCAAACTCAGGAAAGAATTTGAAGATAAGCAACATCAACTGGATTCTGTGCAAGTAGCCTATGATAACTTGATGAAGCTCTATAACAAGAAAAAAGCTGCATATGGTAATAAGAAGGCTTCTTTATTAGGTGCATTGAAGAATAGTCAGAATGATGGTGAATTAGTATCTGATCTTTCAAGTATGAATCTACCTGATTCGGTATTGCCGCCAGGTTACAAGTTGTTGCTATCGATGAAATCCATTGGTATTGGTAGAACGATGGTTGATTACAGTGAATTGACTGCTAAGAATATCAGTATCACAGGGTTGCAGGTAGAGTTTAACCCTTCCTGGTATCTGGCCTTTGCTACAGGTGCTGTAGATTATAGGTTTCGGGATTATATCGTCAATGCAAACAGGCCTAAACAGTATCTGAATATTGTGAGGGCCGGCTATGGACAAAAAGAAGGCAATAACCTTATCTTATCTTTTTATACGGGTAAGAAACAGGTGTATAATACCAATACCAGCGCGGCTAATGGAAATACAGTAGATATGCCTGATAATAAAATCATGGGCTTGTCTTTGGAGGGGCGTTGGCAGATAAATAAGTATAACTATGTAGTTGGAGAGGTCGCAAAATCATCCATGCCGTATTATCAGCGGGCTTCGAACCATGAAAGTTTAGGTGGTAGTATGATGAAATTTGGTGATCATAGTAATGAGGCTTTTTCTGTAAGTACTTTCAGTTTTATTCCTCAGACATCTACCAGGATTACTACCATGTACAAGCTTTTAGGATCTGATTTTCAGTCATTCAGTTTATACAGTAGTGGTAGCCAGCAGATAGTTTGGTCGTTGAAGGCAGAGCAGCCGTTTTTCAAGAAGCAGTTGACACTTGTTGGGGCTATTAAAAGAAATGCTTACAATAACATCTTTGATAGTACCAATTATAGCAGTAAAACTATCTTTAAAAGCCTACAGGCTACTTTCCGGAGAAAGAACTGGCCGGTGGTTTCCCTGGGTTATTTCCCATCTTCCCAGCTAACAAAAACTACTGATGATAAGTTTATTGAGAATTTGTTTTATACCCTGGTAGGAACGGCCAGCTATTATTATACACATAAAGGTATTGGGATGAACTCGACGTTATCTGCTACCAGATTTTATAACAGGCAGACGGATTCGAGTTTTGTTTATTTCAACAGTACCAATCTGCAGTTTATACAAACCTTCTTTATAAATGCCCTGACTTTGACTGGTGGCCTGTCTGCGGCTGTTAATCAGGAGTACGCCCTGTATGGAGCGGATGGTAATGCACAATATAGAGTGAACAAGTGGCTGGAAGTAGGTGCTGGTGTGAAATACAATTACCAGACTGTTTATGAAAACAAGCAATTAGGATATTCTGGAAATACTAAAATAACAATCCCTAAAATCGGTGAATTTGGGCTAATGGCAGACCAGGGCTTTGTTCCTGGTGTGAATAAGCAATTGGTACCAAATAAAACAGGCCGGTTAACCTATACTAAAATATTTTAAAAGAACCGTATGAAGAGGACCTTATACCTCCTGTTAATGTTGCTATCCTTTCGTGTATCCGGGCAGGTTACTATCACTGCTCAGCTGCCACCGGCGGGCCTGTTGATGAAAGCCCAACTATGGAATATGATACTCGTATCCGGCTCCCAGGCGCCAATAGGCGTACGGGTGGCCATCAGGCTTATGGACGCCACTACTAATCAACCCTTGTTGACTGGTATTACCAAGGAAATAATGCTTTCACGTGGGGCCAAACAAATGCAGGCCGGAGATTTCATGCCAATACAGTATGAATATCTAAGTAGTAGTGTGGACCGTAGCGTGAATGCTACGCTTCCTGCTGGTAATTACATGGTATGTTATAGTTTGATTTTGTCAGATAATAAACAACAGCAAGCGGGAGATGATTGTGTCCCATTTGTAGTGGAACCTGTTAGTCCGCCAGTGTTGAATATGCCTGCGGATGGAAGTGTGCTGGATACACGTGCGCCGCAGTTTACCTGGATTCCCCCTACCCCACTGAATATGTTTAATGATCTCAACTACGATATGATCATCACACATGTAAGAGAAGGGCAATCGCCACAAGAGGCCGTTCAGCAGAACATTCCTGTTTATCGTGGTAAGTATCTGAAAAATATTTTTGTTAACTACCCAACATCCGGAACTCCACTTGATACAGGTGTTAATTATGCCTGGACGATTACCGCGCGTAATGGTGCTTTGTTTGCTGCCCAGGCTGATGTTTGGACATTTAAAATCAGAGGTGTAGATAAAAAATCCTTGGATAATAACGGCGCGTTTGTGCAGCTTCGCCGCGAACAGGATGCAGCCGTAGTGGCGGTGAAATCTGCGGTACAGGTAGTATATACGAATGAAGCAGGCGATAATAATACCCGCTATGAAATTGTTTCTTCTGATAGGAATACAGTAGTGTACAGTGATGTAGTGACATTGGAAAGAGGTGAGAACAGGATCGCTATACCACTGAATAAAATTGGTCTGAAGACAGGAGCGTCCTATTTGTTCAGAATGAGAAACAGCAGGAATGAAACCTGGCAGCTGAGATTTATTTATTCAGAGTAGTCTGAAATTTTTTAAGAAACGAAGTCCTTATACCTATAAATATAGAAAAGAAATGTTGCTGACTTTTGGCGAGAAAAAGAAGAAAGTAATAGCTAGTGTGTTGTTGACTGCAATGTATTTTCAGACTGTTATTCCGGCTTATGCATTGGCTGGTAGCAGGCATTCATTGTATAACCGGGAAATAGCTCCCCCTGCTGAGCGTATCAGCATCAATAAGACCTCAAATATAACAGTGGCGAATAATGCAGTGGCTAGTAAAGTAGCTGCTGTTAAAGCTCCTGTCGTTGTTGAAAAAGATATGGATAAAGTGGATGGAGGTCCTACGCAGCCGGAGTTTTCAGCCTATCAGCCTGTAGGCGCTACTAATATGGTGAATCTATTTACCGGAGATTTTAACTATAATATCCCATTGATTGATGTGGATGGCTATCCATTATCGATTGGTTACAGTGGTGGTGTTGGAATGGCTGATGAAGCTAGTTGGGTAGGTTTGGGCTGGAGTGTTAACCCTGGGGTTATCCAGCGTAATCTGCGTGGTTTACCTGATGATTTTGATGGAACCGAGAATATTACCAAGTCTGTAAAAATTAAGGAAAACAGAACAATTGGAGGTGGTGCCAGGGCGTCATTTAAACTGTTCAATATAGACATGCTCAAGACAAGTGCTAATCTTAGTCTTTTCAAGAACAACTACAAAGGTTGGGGCATGGAAGTAGGTGTGAACGTATCTGTATCATCTGGTGAAAAAGGTGCGGGCCCTTTAACTGGTGGACTTGGTTTATCCAACAATAGCCAGGAAGGTTTGTCTGCTAATCCATCGTTGTCTCTGAGGGTAGGATCTATTACCAATGGAGATAACGTGTATAGTGGCAACGTATCTGTTGGCTCAAGTTTTAGCACGCGCAGTGGTCTGAAAGCAATGCAGTTTTCAGCGGGAGTGGGTCTGATGACAAAGTTTGGGGAGATTGCAGATAGGATGAAGTATTCGGCTAGGAATAATGATCAGCGAGCCGATTTGGATAAAGTAAAAGATAGTCACGAAGGCGTTGGTGCTACCTATAGTAGTAGCATTTCTTATGCATATCCATCTTCTATTCCATCTTCAGGTATTCCTTATACATCCTTTTCCTATAGTGGTAGCTTTGATCTTGGTGGAGCGGCATGGGGTTCTTTTACTTCTGTTGGTATCAATGGTTATGTGAGTAAGCAATATATCGCTGATGCAGATACGGTAAGAACATTCCCTGCATTCGGATATTTTAATTTATATGGCGCCACACAAAGCGAGTTGGCACTTCAGGATTATAACCGTGAGCGTGAAATTCCAATTAAGTCTTCTATCAGAAATATTGGAATGCCATACTATACACCGGATTTGTTTTCTATTAGCGGTGAAGGTACCGGTGGTATGTTCAGGGCTTACAGAAATGATGTTGGTTATGTGAATGATGCGAAGATGGTTACCAAAAGTACTTCTGGTAGCTTCGGAGCGAATGTGGGTGTTGGTGGACTTTTTCACATAGGCGCGGATGTTAACATCACCAATAGTTTCAATGAGGATAAACCATGGACAGATTATAATAAACTCGCGGCTAATACCAAATTTACCAAAAGCAGTGGTCTGTATGAATCGGTTTATCTGCGTAACGTTGGTGAGATGGCTAAAAGTGACCAGGCATACTTTGATAAGTTTGGTGGAACCGATGTGGTAGTGCCTGAATTAACGGGTAACAATACCAAGAATATTGGTACCTCTGGTAATCTACTTCGATATGTGGGTGGGGAAGTAAGAGAAAAGCTTCCTGTTACGCAAGCATCTACCATGCGCACAGAAAGAGCCAAACGCTCTCAGGTAATTACCTATTTGACAGCCGATGATGCCAGCAAGGCGGGTTTCTCCAAATATATTGAGAACTATACTATTAATAATTATCCTGTTGATGCATGTAGCGACAATGCAGATTATGATATTGAAACTCAGCAGGGATTGGAAGCAGACTTTTGGCAGTATGGGAATATTGATCCGAACAGATATTTAGGTCATTACCATCTGAATAATTTTGTTTTTCCCAATATGGGAAAGATGGTTTCAAATAATTTTTTACCTGCTAAGCTGAACTGGCGTGAACCAGATAGAGAACATAATGAAACATCATGGTTCTCCTTTAGGGCTAAAGGACGATTTATGGCACCATTCACTGGTGTATATCAAATGCATACAGATGCAAATGATCAGGCTAGAGTGGCTGTTAATGGCGTGCCATGGATGAACGTAGACCTCGATAACAGAAACAGTAGAAAAGATACGACTATCAACCTCGAAGCAGGAAAATATTACGATTTCGATCTCTTTTTTTATAACACAATTGGGGACGGAAGTTTAAACTTCTCCATGATATGTGATGGGAAATCAATAGATATGTCCCAGTTTTCTGTGATTGACACCGTAATTGAATATAAGATCAGTCCGGCGCTGACCCTTGAAAAAAGAATTAATAATTTCCGCAAGAAAAATCATCTGTCAGAAATTGATGTGATGAACCCGGATGGAAAGAAATATGTGTATGGTCTTCCAGTATATAATCTGAAACAGAAGGAAGCCACTTTCTCAGTAAACAAATTCCGTGGAAATACAAATACCGGATTGGTTGGTTATACTCCAGGTTTGAATGACGGCGTTAAGAATAATGCTGGTATGGAGAATTACTACTCTGCGGAAGAAATTCCGGCATATGCGCATACTTTCCTTTTAACGGCTATTCTGTCGCCTGATTATGTAGATGTTACCGGTAATGGTGTGAGTGACGATGACTATGGAAGCGCAGTTAAGTTCAACTATTCAAAGATAGCAGGTTACAATAATCCATATAAGTGGAGGATTCCTTATGCGGATAGTGCTAACTATAACACTGGATTAAGGAGCGATACCACCGACGATAAAGGTAGTTATGTATATGGTGAAAAAGAATTGTGGTATATGAACTCTATCGTATCGAAGAATATGGTAGCTACCTTTAAACTAGAAGACAGGAGCGACTTGCAGCCAATTAATATTGCTGGTAAGAAGATAGCCAACAGTGGTTTGCCAAAATTACTCAGAGAAATTAATCTGTACACTAAAGCAGAGTTCCTGAAAAATCGTAACAATGCGGTGCCTGTAAAAACGGTACACTTTGAATATTCTTATGAATTGTGTCCTGATGCACAAGGTAACGGTAAACTTACCCTGAAAAGAATCTGGTTCTCTTATAATGGTAATACCAGTAAGAGCCTGGATAGAGCCAGAAGAAATGGTTATGTATTCTATTATAACAAGAACAATCCGGGATATAGCAACCAGTCTACTGACCGTTGGGGTAATTATAAGAATGCTAAAGATAATCCTAACTTCAGCACTACTGATCCCATTACAAATGCAGAGTATCCATATAGTTTACAGGACAGCAGCGTGATGGCTTATAATGCAGGCGCATGGTTATTGGATTCCATTAAGCTTCCTTCCGGTGGAAGAATGAAGATCGATTATGAGAGTGATGACTATGCCTATGTACAACATAAGCGTGCTTGTACAATGACGCCAATTGCAGGTTTTGCACATTCAAGACCAACGAAGGCATCTGATCTTAACAATCATCTTTATGACCGTGATGGCCTATCTGTAGTAGATAATAATTATGTGGCCTTTAAGGTAGCTAAGCCGGTGCGTTCTAAAGCAGAGGTACTGAGCACATACCTGGATGGATTGAAAGATACTATTTTCTTCCGCTTGAATGTGAAGATGCGTGCGAATCGTGTGGGTAGCGGTAGTGAGTATGTTCATTGCTACGGATATATGGATCGTGACGATTATGGATATATAGGAGATGGTTCAATTATTTACATAAAATTGAAAAATGTCCAGATAGATGGTGATGAAGGTGGTAAATATTCTCCATTGGCAAATGCTGCTATTCAATTCCTGAAAAATTCATTGCCATCAAAAGCTTATTACAAATCTGATGTAGGTGATGACCTGGATGGAGCTAATGCAATTAAGTTAGTTGCTTCAATGGCAACTACTCTGGTAGATGAAATTAAAGGTTTCCCTACTACTGCAAGACAGGAAAACCAAGCCAGAGACCTTGATCTGGCGCGTAGTTCGGCAAGACTGTATAATCCGTTCTATAAAAAATATGGTGGTGGTCATCGTGTTAAGCGCATTATGGTTTATGATAACTGGAATGCCATGACTGGTCAGAAAGAATCAGTATTTGGTACAGAATACAGCTATACTACAGATAAGGTGATTGATGGTAAACTGACAACGATTTCCAGTGGTGTGGCAAGTTATGAGCCTATTTTAGGTGGAGAAGATAATCCATGGCATACACCGCTTACTTATAAAGATCATATTGGAAAACTGGTGCCTAGTGTGGCTAGCTATGTAGAAACTCCGTTGGGTGAGTCTTTCTTCCCAACACCAAGCGTTGGTTACAGCCGAGTGCGTACAAAGAGTATAGTTCCTGCCAATGCGAGATCTAAATCCGGTTATACAGAAAATACCTTTTATACCGCTTATGATTTTCCTACTATCGCCACTTTCTCCGAGATAGTTGGTGAACAAATGGATGCGTCCTATAATACTAAGATTGGTAATATCCTGAAAATTAATGCTAAGAAATACATGGCTAAATCTCAGGGTTTCAAAATTGAGTTGAATGATATGCATGGTAAAGAGAAAGGTGTTTACTCATATAAAGAGGGCGATTCTATTCCTTTCTCTTCAACAGAGTATCGTTATAAGGTAGACAATGACAACGCAGAACAGAAACACTTGAGTAACCGTGTACTTGCAATTGATAATGCAGGAAATATCGACTCTGCTACTATTGCAATGGATATGGAAATAATGATGGATAACCGCCAGCAGAGAAACGTGATGAATGGTGTATTAGCAAATGGTGCGGTCGAAGGTTTTTATATTGTGAGCCTGGTTACCTCATTTGGAGGTATGGTATTCCCTCAAAATGAAGAGCTGATGTTCAGGTCATCTGCTTTAACGAAAGTTATTAACAGAAGAGGTATACTGGAAAAAGTTATTGCTACTGAAAATGGAAGTACGGTAACTACAAAAAATATGCTCTATAATGCGGAGAATGGAAATGTGTTGCTGACTTCTGCACAAAATGAGTTTAATGACTCGCTGTACAATTTCTCTTATCCTGCGGAATGGGTATATGATGGTATGGGTGGTGCATACAAGAATATAAATGCAAAACTGGAACATATTAACGTTACCTCTGGTAAGCTGGTGACCAGCCTGGCTCCTGCTACTGCTGCTACCTATTTCACCTCCGGTGATGAATTACTGGTATATTCTAAATTATCCGTGAATACTGTAGGATGTACAGAAGCGCTGGCAAGTTTCCCAAGTTATAACAGAGTATGGGTAGTAGATCTGAATACTGTTAGTGGAGGAACTCCTGACTTGTATTTTGTTGGTGACAATGGTCAGCCTATTACTGGAAGAGATATGACTATAACAGTAGTTAGATCGGGCCGTAAAAACCTCAATGCTCAAATTGGTGCTATTTCAATGATGAAAAATCCTATTGAGTGGGTATCTGGTAAACCATACCTGATCATCAATGATACTAAAAAGATCCTGAATGCCTCTATGCTGGAGTATAAACAGAATTGGCAGGTTCAAGACCGCAACCAGGTGAAAATTAAATGTGCATTAAACTAAAATTATTGATATGTATAAAAATATTCTGTATGTCATTTCTTTCCTGTTAATGCTTTCGGCTGTTAGTGCTTCGGCACAGCAGCTGGAAGGAAACTGGAAACTAAATACGGTAGAATTTGAAAAGCGCGATTTCTGGAATAATGGTGTATTGGCTCAGTGGTCGGTTGCTGGTGATAGTTTGAATAATATCAGGGTGATGGTTTATACTTCACTCTCATTTACAGATTCTACTTGTGTGACACAACATGGGTTATCTACAGAAACCTGGGCTTATTCAAAAGCTGCTGACCATTTTACGCTGTCTGATAGAAATAGTGCTACCAGTATTGTTACTACTATTGATATCAATAAAGATATTAAAAAAGATGTGCCATCAGCTGTTCAAGTAGTATACAAATATGAATTTGAAGGCAAGAAATATTTGCTGGTGGGGCCAATGGTAGTGAGTTATGCGGACAAATTAACGGGGCAACCTGTTAAGATAGCATATCGCTGCAGATATGAAGCAAGTAAATAGTAGTGTAACTGGTTTTAATTCTTCAATTAAGAATGATGTCTTTAATCCCTAATACCAAAGGAATAATTAAATATTTTGTAGCCGTTCTTGTGCTAGGTATGCTTTCTGTAAAGTCGTACAGCCAAGCCGGATGTACTAATTGGGCTGTCACCACTACGGTGGACAGCTCCAGGTGTTTTGCCAGTGGCACAATCACAGTTACATTGACAGGGGCAGATGTTAGCGGGTTGTCTAACATCTTATACTACCTTGAACCTATGGGGGGCGGAAGTGCTCGTCCTGGACAAACAAGCAAAGTATTGAGTGGGTTGATACCCGACTCTTATAAATTGAGAGTAACTGCTAGCTGTAACAATAATCCGGTGAGCTATGAAACTACAGTAGTAGTACCAGGCAATTATATTGGTAACCTTAATTATCAATTATCCAGCGGCAAGAATGCGTTAGGATCATGCTCCAACGGACAGCTAATATATAGTATTACTGGTGGCCGGATGCCATATACTTTTCGTATCCTGAATGCACCCACTAGTTATAAGCGCGCTAAACAGTTTGTCATTAGGGCCAATAGTATTGTACTTGATTCATTACCTGCTGGCAGATACGTTATTGATGTAATAGACTCTTGTGGAACACAAAAGGATAGTGTAATATCAAACGTGGGCGGAAATTCGTTTACGGTTAATAGTGTTAATGCAGTAATGGCGCAAAGCGATTGCAATAAGGCTATAGCCCCATTTTACACCTATGCCCTGTCCGGATTGGGTACTGACTATTCCATAAAGGCTAAATTTGGTATTGGAGATGTATGGTCTACCGAAAAAACATACAATTCGGTAGGTGTGACTTATGATACTGTTTATTTGCCTGCTGGTAAATCCTTAAGTGATTATTATAAAGCGGGTGCTTATTACAAAAGAGTGATGACCAATTCCTGTGGTGATGTAACCATAGATAGTTTCAAACTAAGACTGCCAACCACAGCGAACCCAACTATCACCTATAATTGTGACCCTACTTTTAACTATCAGCTTAACTACTATATTACTAATGCCGGGACTTATTCCTGTTTCCCATTACTACTTTCTTTACAAAATAAAGACGATAACAGTAAAGTATATACGAATACTGTCCCGTTCACATATTATGATGGTGTGGTAAGTGTTACCAACATACCTTTTGGCAATTATACAGTTACATGCACTACTGCAGATGGTACTGTAATCAGTACTTCAGAAACGAGTATTAAACCTCAAGCCAAGAGCCAGTTTTCGGTGGCTCCATCCATCAGTGGATACCCAAGTTATGGGTATGACCAAAATGCATCATTTAATATTATGGCGACAACCGGTTTCCCGGCTGGTACTTCAGTTACTATGGAGTATCCAGATAAATATACATTCGCGGATTTCCCAACCGGATCTGCCAGCACAGTAATTAATGTCTGGTATCCAGAAACAAGAACGGGATATTATGTGCTGAGAGTATCTACGCCATGTGATACTACAGATCTTCCAATTTGGATTACAGAATCTGATGTTATTCATTATTCCCGTTCGTATACAGCAGAACACACTTGTGATGGATTAAAAGTAACCATTAATGGGGCGGCTACAGTAGGTGATGTTACATATCCTGTTCGCTTCATGGTAGACGGCCCGGGAGGAACGCAATATATTAATGGTGGATCTACTTTACTCTTTACGACACAAGGAAATTACAATGCTTACATATTTTTGAATAATGGCATTGTTTCTATAAATCCACTAGTTATAAACTATACTAAGAGTGATTTAAACATTGTTAAGAGTGCAGGCTGGGTATGTCCGGGAGCTCCTGATGATGCAGGTCGAATTTTCGTTTTGGGGCAAGGTGGAGAATCTACTTCTTATAAATACAAGTATTCATTGGCAGAAGTAGGTAATTATCTGGAGGGGCCTTATCTGGAAGTAAAAGATACAGGTTACTTCGTAGGTAATTCTACCTATAAATTAATTAAAGGCAAAACCTATGAAGTAAAAGTAACAAGTTGTAATGAATCAGTAAAAGCTGTAGTTCCAGTAACAGATTTTGATACCAATCAACTGATTAACGGAGATAATACACTTTTCTGTTATGGAGATAGAATCAGGCTTAGAGTGAATAACCTGCCGCTTACAGCATATGCCTATGCATGGGATGGTCCGGGGCTCACTAGAAATGTTACCCGTTACATGCAGCAGCTGACAATTAATAAAGCAAATTACAGTACCGGAGGTATTTACAAGGTAACTGTCAACTCAGATATGTGTGATAATCCTATCGTTGCTACCAAAGAAGTTAAACTGGCAGAATCCTATCCATTATGCTATAGTGCAGTAACTGATACTTTTGTGAACCCGGTTAGGATTGGTATGTATGGCAACTGGCATCCATCAAAAACCTATGTTTATTACGGACAACGTAATGGATCTCCTGTTGATTCTCTCACGAATATCCGTGTGGATGGTACTTATTCAACTTTTGCACCATTCTGGCAGAAGCAATCCGGAAAATGGCAAGCGCAGTACGATACCGCAAAATGGGTATGGAATGCTGAAAGCACCATTTTTAACCTCAAAGGATATGAACTAGAAAATAAAGATCCTTTAGGTAGGTATAATGCTGGCATATATGGATATGCAGATGCACTGCCTGTGGCAGTCGTTCAGAATAGCCGCTACTCCGATGCTGCCTATGATGGATTTGAAGATTATTTTCTGAATGTAGGTTCAGACTGTGCAGATACTGTTTGTGCTGTAGGCAGACATTTTGATTTCTCCGCTTTCCAAAATAATATCGACAGTACTCAACATCATACCGGTAGATTTAGTATGCGTATTGAAGCAGGAAAAAGCTTTGGCTTAACGGCTCCATCACTTGAAAATCCTCCTGCCTTCTCTGCCCCTACTGTTAACTATCAAACCAATGCTTGTGTAGGTGGTAACGTGCTGAAAGATATTCGTGTCAATAAGGACATTCTTATTCCTTCCTTTACGCCGCTGACAGGCAAACAAATGCTGTTCTCCATATGGGTAAAAGAAGAGCAACCATGTAATTGTACCTCTTACAGTAAAACTTCTGTAATGGTATTTGTGGGTGGCCCAGACGAAGTTAGAGTAGCTGCGGAAGCTAAACCTACTGGCGTTATTATCGACGGTTGGCAACGATATGAGCAAGTAGTTCGTTTTGCAAAAACTGCGACCAGTATCAGTTTCTCCGTACAAGCACCAGCTACTACCCGTGTATTCTTTGATGATATCAGATTCCATCCTTACAATGCGAATATGAAATCCTTTGTTTACGATGCACAATCATTGCGACTGATGGCCGAACTGGATGAGAATAACTATGCTTCATTTTATGAGTATGACGATGATGGAACATTGGTTCGTGTGAAGAAAGAAACCGAAAGAGGTGTTAAAACTATTTCAGAAACCAGGTCAGCATTGCTGAAAGAAGACGGACAATAAGATGAAAAAGATTCTTTTTACCAGTATAATAGCATTAACAGGTTTATTGGCCAAAGGCCAGAAAAGTACGGATACGACTGAATTATTCAGTCGTATCCGGAATATATATATGATTAGTCGTGTTGCACCAATTCAATATGATTTCTCCATTATATACTCCCAAACCAGTGAAATAAAAGAGGAGAATTCGAATGATACATTAAGCTCCCATATCGAACTCTCAGGAAATAAGATGCGAACGAAATCGAATGAAATGGAGGTAATGCAAAATGAAAGATATATTGTTTCTGTTTCGCAGGAAGAACAGCAAATAATGGTAGGTAAAACACCTGTTAAACCTGCAGTACCCGCATTTGAATTACTGAATAATGAAGTGATTGGAAAAATAATGGTCAACTGGGAGGAAAAGCACCTGGATAAAAAGAAACTCCTTATTGTTTATTGTAATCCGGAGCTTGGCCTTAGCAGAATGGATATCCTGACTGATAGCAGAACAGGCAAGATGGAGGAGATAAATTTGAAATTTCCCGGGGCAATAGTGCCAGCTCCGGCAGACAGTAGGTCAACTTCCTCCAAATCCTATTCCGCTATCAAATATCTTTTCTCTAACTATAAGCCTTTACCAGCCGAATTTACAGGGTTTGAAGAAAGTCAGTATTTTGATATTGTAAATAAAGAGTTTGTTCCTGCTGCCGCTTTTAAAGGTTACCAGATTTTTTTAGCATTCCCGAACCTATAGTACAATGAATTGCTATTTTAAGAGATTATCCCTATCCTGCCTGTTTTTAACAGGTCTTTTGTTTTTTATAACCCAATACTCTTTTGGGCAAACCAAGAGTATTACTATTACCCGCATACTTGATGGTGCCAAAGGACAACTGAAAAAAGATTCTGTTGTCAGTGTTCAGGATAGTCTGTATTTTGATGCGAGCCTGAAAAGTAAGCTGGATGCCCCTTACAAGGTAAGGAATATCATCACTTTTAAGCTGAATGAGTATTCCACCCGTGCCTTGCCGGTGAAGTTCACGGCCGCCTTAAATGTGCGAATTATCTACACCACACCTACACTAACCATAGATTCCACAGATAAAGAACTAACGCTGAACTATGATACGGCACATCCGTATATCCTTCGACGTAGTTTTATTTTTGAAAATGCACATGCCGTTACTGTAAAAGTGCTTTCCTATAAAACAGACGCCAATAAGAATATTCTGCCCGCGCTGATTTTGGAAAATGCGATGGAAGTAATGCCAGCTTTTAAGATGGATGCCATGACGACTTCATTAAGTGGTATCCATGCTACAAGTATTGATCCATCGAATGCAGATGAATTACCTGTGAGCTGGCCTGTAATATTTGGCGCCAATGCCTATGATCTGGAATGGGCTTATATAGATTCTTCTGCCATTGATGCCCAACGATATGGGAATCCTATTAACCCTGATAAGATATTTGAAAACAATGCTACCCGGGTAACCGTTGCTAGTAATAGCTATGGTATCCCATTAATGTATGACCATGAAGGGGCCTTGTATTTCCGTTTCCGCCCTGTACAGGAGAAGACAGGCAATGGCCGCATCACTGGCAACTGGAGTACGCAGTATAGTGGTGGCTTAGGCTCTTTTGCTTTTACCGGCCATGAACGCCAGCTCAACTGGCAGGCGCAAACGACGTTTGCTGAAGATGGTAAACGTAACACTATACTCGATTATTTTGATGGTTCGCTACGAGGCAGACAAACTGTTACCAAAGATAATACTACCAATACCATTGTTGTCGCTGAAAATATTTATGACTACCAAGGACGTGCTGCTCTAAAAGTACTTCCTGCTCCTACGCTTAATACTATTATAAAGTATAGCCGACGTTTAAATACCGATATTAACGGTGCTGAATATACACCTGATAGATTTGATTACTTAAATCAACCTTCTGATATCCTCACCCAGCATGCGCCACCTATGGGTACTGGTTCTGGAACAGCACAATATTATTCTCCAAATAATCCCCAAAAAGATAGTGGCCAATATAAATTTACTCCAAATGCGGAAGGTTATGTTTTTTCTGAAATTGCCTATACAATGGATAATACCAATCGTGTCCGTCAGAAAGGAACTCCTGGAAAACAGTATACATTGAATGGTGGACACGATTTAGTTTATACCTATGGTACTCCTTCTCAAGAAGACCTATATGCTTTGTTCGGAACCGAGGTAGGGGATGCCAGCCACTATTTTAAGAATACAGTTACTGATGCTAATGGTCAGGTGGCCGTTACTTATATTGACATGAAAGGCCATACCATCGCTACTGCACTCGCCGGTCATCCTAAAGATACTGCCCTCCTGCCGTTGGATAATATACAGGTAGAAACTTACCGCGACGTTATCACCGATGGCAAGCCCGCTAACACCCAGGATAGAAACCTGGTAGCCCAACGTTCTTTCACTGTAGCCCAGGATGGTTACTATGATTTTAACTATACACTGAAGCCACCGGTATTAAAAATGAAGAACTGTGCGGGTGATACCATCAGCTATATCGGCGCTTTTGATCTGCTGCTACGACTGACCGATGACCTGAGCAATGCCAGACTAGGCGGTAGCGCGATAGAAAAAACAGCCCGTAACTATGATCCGCAAGATCTCAGAAAAGAAACCATCAGCGGCGATACCATCAACGCCAATATTCATCTCTATCTGACCAAAGGTTCTTACACCATCAGCAAAGTGCTGACGGTCAACCAACAGGTACTGAACTATTACCGCGATAGCATCTTCCTGAACTCCAATGTCTGTGTATCCGTAGAACACCTGGTGGATAGCGCACTCACGGAGCTGAAGAAGTCCAGCTGCGACCCACAATGCGCCGACTGTGATAATCCTTCCCGCACAGATTACGATGATATCCGTGACCTGATGCTAAGTGATATGAGCGCACCGTATGGTCAATATGCTAATGTTACTGATTCATCTTCTCCCTACTCTATTTTCTATAGTGACCAGAAACGAAATATTTCTGCATCTTATAAAACATCGACTTTTGTTTATAAAGATGCCAATGGAGACGTTAGCAAAATCTACACGCCAGCAGGTGATACACTCAAGGCAACAGACCTTGATCCTGTACCGTTCAGTGATAACTTCCAGGATAGCTGGGCAGTAACGCTGCTTTCAAAGCATCCGGAGTACGATCGCCTGAATCGTTTCTCTTTATATAGAAGTTCCTTGTTGTGGGAGAAAAACTTTAATAATACAGATACCTATGCACAAGCAAAAGATTTAGGTTATCTGGCTCCTGCCAGTGTTAGCAACGATACGCTGCTGCGTAATAACAACGATAAAAATACCTTACAGAACAAGCTTACCAACTACCAGAAAATAGAATATAAAACAGGTACTGCCACCAACAGCAGGATTGTTTCTCAGAACGTGAGCATGTTTGCCATGGCCGTAATCACCACCATGTGCCAGGATAAGAGCAATGACTGTGTGGTAAAATACATGAACTATACGCCAACCACCGTAGAACAGGTGTTCTGTCCGGGTGACCGTAACATGATCTGGCGCACGTTCCGTGGCATGTATGCCAACGAACACCGTCAGCTGCTGTTAAGCAAAGCGATTAACGATAACGGTAGTACGAACAAAAACCTGCTGGCAAACAACAAGCATCCTCAGTTTACGACCAACAATGACTTACTGAGCATGGGCGGTATCGCTACCAACCAGATACCAGCAGCAGGAACTAAGCCGGAATCGGCTGCAGGCGCCTACGCCAATAACCTGGCTAACCAGGAGAAAGCGCGTAACCTGGATAGTATGGCCAATATCTGGCTGACGCAGTTATCACCATGTGTTTATTATGATGCTACTGCCAAAGCGACGATCAAACGTAACCTGATGGCCGTAGCTGGTAGCGCACAAGATGGTATGCACCCTTACGGCGCCAGCACAATAGCACCAAACACACCTCCGGTAAATGGTTTCAGAAGTTTTGAAGACGTTATTAATAAATACAATGCTGATCATGGTATTACCGATAAATTGAACTGTAATGCAGACCTGATCACTTTCCCTAAAGCCTATGAGCTGCAAAGATCACAGGTAACCGTATATACTTACCAGAAACCTAAAGACTGTGAGTGCTCCAATCTGACGATGATGCGTTCAGAATATGCGGCAGCGAAGAAAACACAGGACACTACTTTATCAGCCTACATCAAACGTACACGTGGTGTAACAATCGCCCAGTCTGATCTGGATGCGATGTATGCTGCTTGTACCGGAGGCACTGCCTGCACTTACCTGGAAACACAGATAAAAGTACCAGGACTGCTGCAATGTAATATTGCGCCGCCATGTGTGTCCTGTACAACCGTTAATAAATTATATAACGGATTTAAAGATGCCTATAAATTAACACCAGTATACGAAGATTCTACCGATAACCTTCATCAGATCAATCAGATCTTTGCCAATTACATGAACAACCGCACTGGCTTCAGTAAGACGGCGCAGGCATACCTTGCCTTTATCGACAGCTGTGCCAAAGGTCTTACCAGTAACCCAGTACAGGTATGTGTGCCAGGTGGCCCATCTTCTCAGCAACAGATCTATTCTTATAATAACACGGGCAGCGATAGCATCACGGCAGTAAAAGAATTGCCGGACGGGTTCCTGTTAGCAGGAAGCACCACCGGTCGCTCTATGGGCGCAGAAGATGGTTACCTGATCCGCACCAATAAAAACGGGGTATTACAGTGGGCAAAGAACTATGGCAGCGCGGGCAGAGATGTATTCCGCCATGTGGCCTTACTGGGCGACAGTGCCTATGTAGCCATCGGTAGCACTACTTCTTATTGCTATGATAATGGTGCGATCATGATCGTTTGTACGGATACTTCCGGTACCATCATCTGGAACAAGGCGATCGACTTTGGCCCATTCAACGGCGGTATTGGTAACCGAGTGGTGGTCACCTCCAGTGGTAACATCGCTTTTGCAGGAGCAAGGACTACCAACGGTGTAGCTACCGATTGGGTAACAGGTGTTATCTCAGCAGAAGGCGAAGTGAAATGGGTGAAACAACAAGCTATCGGCGGCACTATCAGTAGTGTAGGCTTGATAGAAAGGGACGATACTTTATACCTGGCGGCAGCGGTGCCTAAAGGTGGCGGCACCTATCCAACGGTGATCCGTCAGTTGGTAAGCACCGGCCAGAATATAGATGCGGTGACTTATAACACGAATGCTGCAGCGAGCAATAACTTCGACATCATCCGTACGCCACTGGGTTATAGTTTAAGTGGAGAGTTTGGTGGTAGTGGAGGTGTTATCAATCTGACAGCAGGTAGCAGCAGTGCTACGATGCAGGTGATGCAATCAGCGGCAGGCCGTGCTGCCGGCAGCTGGCAGGCAGGAGCTACCGGCGACGGTAGTATCATCGGTGGTCAGTCTAATGGAGATGTATGGTTGCACCGGATGTACAGCGACTCCGTATTATGGTCTAACCATATTCAGTTGCCAGCGAACGAACGTATAAATAATATCATCCAGCGTCGGAATGCAAGCTTTGCGGCAGTAGGTATGACAGGCAACAGTGCGATGCTGATCATGACCAATGGTAGTGGTAAAACAGGTTGTAACGATGCGGCGGCTTCCATGAGCTATAGTGCGTCTACGGTAAATCCAGGTGCTATAGATACGGCATCACTTGGTGTGGTGAGTTACCTTGGCAGCTGGAATGTGAATGATCTTGGTATTGGTGAGCGCTTTAATATCGTATCTGCGTCACCGTTATCCTGTCCTGGTATTGATACCTGTTACTTTACTTATAATGGGTTGCTGTGTGGTAACACGAACCCAATATTTGAGGAAGCTGGCGAGCCATTAACCAAATGTTCAGATAGTTTGATACTAGCTGATTTGAAAGGCAATGAGATCTTTAACTACCGTAAAGATTCAGTACTGAATACGTTTGAGCAGTCTTATGTAAGCAAGGCGATGGAAGCTGCTACACAGGAAGAGCTGGCGATGCAGTATGAGAATAGTGAATACCAGTATACGTTGTATTATTATGATCAGGCGGATAACCTGGTGAAAACGGTGCCGCCGCAGGGCGTTGTGAAGAATAGGACCACAGGCTGGATCAACCAGGTGAAGGCTGCAGTGGCCAGTGGTAATACATTGGTTCCTCTGCATAGTTTAACAACCAATTATCGTTATAATACTTTGAATGCTGCTACTATCCAGAAATCTCCAGATGGCGGCATCACGAATTTCTGGTTTGATCGTTTAGCAAGACCAGCTGCATCTCAGAATGCACAACAGAGAATAGACGGAAGTTATACATACACTCAATATGATGAGTTAGGCAGGATTACAGAAGTTGGACAAGTTGCAACTGCAACGGCTATGACTGATGCTATATCCAGAAATCAAAATTCGTATTTAGCATGGTTGACATCACCATCTGCGATTCGTACGCAGATAACCCGTACTGTCTATGATATGCCATATTCCTTTACAGAAGCTATAAATTGGACAGCGGATAATTTAAGAAACAGAGTGGCATGGAGTGCGGTATATAATGCTATTGCAGATACACTTCCTGGTAAACATGTTTCAGCTTCTTATTATAGTTATGATATTCATGGTAACGTGAAATCTTTACTGCAAGACTATCGTTCGAGTTTAAAAGACAGTGCAAACGTCTTTAAAAGAATAAACTATGACTATGATTTGATTAGTGAGAAAGTAAATATGGTTAGTTATCAGCCGGGTCAGAAAGATGCTTTCTACCATCGTTATAGCTATGATGCGGAAAACAGAATCACAAATGTTGAAACTAGTAGAGATAGTATCTATTGGGAGAATGATGCATATTACCAATATTATAAGCATGGAGGGTTGGCAAGGACAACTTTAGGCCAGGCGCAGGTACAGGGAGTTGATTATGCTTATACCTTACAGGGTTGGTTAAAGGGAGTAAACAGTTCCACGCTTGGTGCATCTCAGGATATGGGTAAGGATGGTATTGCTTCGGGATTAACAGCAAAGGATGCGTTCAGTTATAGTTTACATTATAACAATGACGATTATATGAATATCAGTGGAAATACTGCTATAGCCAATATAAATGTGGGACGTCCACTGTATAATGGTAACATCGCAAGTATGGGCGTTAATCTGCCAAAGGTGGGAGAACCATTGTTATATAGTTATACTTATGATGTACTGAATCGTGTTAAAGCAATGAATACTTTCCGTGGTCTGGATACAATTGGTAATAAATGGATGCCTGTATCAGTCAATGATTTTGGGGAGTCTATATCTTATGACAATAATGGAAATATTCTTAAGTATAACAGAAACGGAAATAATACCTGGGCAGGAAAATCCATAGATATGGATAAATTGACTTACCACTATATTTCAGGTACCAATAGACTGGAGTACGTATCGGATGCAGTAGCAATTGGAAATTATGATAATGATATTGATAATCAATCGGCAGGTAACTACCTTTATGATGCAATTGGTAATATTATTAGCGATGTGGATGGGAAGATTAAAAATATCAAATGGACGATTTATGGTAAAATATCTGAGTTAGAAAAAGTGAATGGAACGAAGATTAAATACACGTATGATGTTACTGGTAATCGCATTAGTAAATTTGTTGGCAATATGGAGACAAGGTATGTGCGTGATGCGAATAGCAATGTGTTAAGTGTTTATGTGTCCGGAGATTCAACAATTAATCAAGGACAGATGAGCCAGACTGAAACACATCTATATGGTACAAACAGACTGGGTATTAATAATATGGTTACCAATATGCTGGCTGCTGATACTATTAATAGTTATCCCATACTAGGCTTAGGTACAGGATATTATAGTAATTTTCAGCGTGGGTACAAGTTCTTTGAACTCTCTAATCATCTTGGTAATGTGCTAACCACGGTTGGAGATGATAAGCTATCAGTAACATCAAATGATACTACTATCGCTTACTTTATTCCTAGAATTGTATCTGTCCAGGATTACTCACCATTTGGCATGGAGCTAAACGGAAGAACGTTTAATACCGGTAGCTATAGATATGGATTTAATGGTAAAGAGAATGATAATGAGGTGAAAGGGGAAGGTAATCAACAAGATTATGGTATGCGTGTTTATGATACAAGAATTGGTAAATTTTTAAGTTTGGATCCGATAACAGCTAAATATCCCGAACTTACACCATATCAATTTGCTTCCAATAGTCCAATTTCAGGTATTGATCAAGATGGTTTGGAATATTATTTTGCGGCAGATGGAGCTTATATAGGTCATCGTACGGTGGATGCAAATGGTAATAAATTACCATTAAGTGTATCCAATGATGTTAGAATTGCTTCTTCAGCAGGGTATCTCAATGGTTTAATGTTGTATCATGATGTAAAATCCTTACATACTGATATTAACGTGTTTACTAGAATTGCTGGGTTAGCATATTCTGAATCTGGTTACAGTGAGAACGTAATTAAGGGTATTCCGTTTGCCATTATGAATCATCATAATCAATTGATAAAATCCGGAGCTAAGCGCTACAAAGAAGGCTGGGATCTAAATAAAACGGTAATCGCAATGAGAAACCGTTGGACTGATGATCAATATGCGAGTGAGTTCCACTATGGTGCTTCTGGAAATCCTGCATTCAGACAATTCCTGAATATTAATCTTCATGAATTTCCAGATCTAACAAAAAATCTGCAAGGACGAAACAATAATCCATTAATGAAATTGGCTATCTCCTTTACCTTACAAGCATTTGAATACAAGAATAATAAATATATTGGATTGGATTATTCAAGTGGAGGTATCGGATGGCAAGGAGTAGATATTCTTACCAATAAAAACTGGAAAAAGTGGCTAAATATTGATTCCGAGAAACAGCAGTATGGCTTCTCTAAATGGGAAAATACAAATTCCTTGTCAAAAGCTTTCTTCGAAGCTACTGCTATATATCAAGGTGGTATAAAAAATAAAGCAAAAGGAACGCATTTTGGAACCACACTATTTTATAAATCCACAAAATATTCATTCTCTATTAGTAAAACAGGACAATTATGATGAAATATATTATTCATGGCGGGTTTTTATTCTCTTTTTTGGTATTATGTAGTTGTCAAAGTCACCAGCGATCATTGAATTCTACGGATGTGAGTAAATCAACTGTGACACCAAGTGAACATAAGCAGTACGATAGCACTTACCATGAACAAGATATACACGCGGCTTATTTTTCGGTGAATGACACCGCACAAATCTCTTACTTTGAGACATCAATTGATGATATTCAATGTGCTCTATATCTTAATAGCTCACTTACACAAATTGACTCCGTTGCCACTCCAACTGATTCTGCTAATCTGGTTGCTGAATTAAAAACCAAAGACGCGGTGCTTAGAATAAATGGGAAGTGGATTGGATTGGAAAAACCAATCAAAGACGGAACGATAATGCTTCCTACTTTCATTGGTCATACCAAGAAGAACGGCTTAGACTATGTGCTGATTAGAATGAACCTGGTATCTTCCATGGGAGGAGACTTTTGGTATAATCTTCTTATAAAACTTAAAAATTCAGTTGTTGTAAAACAAACCGGAATTGAAACTACTGGAGAACTGACTCCAGCAGAGCTGAAGAAGTATATCAATTAGAACTATGTTTATATGACTTTAGGTCCGACCATCATTCAATGTGACATTGTTGGTCGGATCTTTTTTATTAAAGAGGATAATGTGGCAACTAGAATATACTGGTGGAATAATTAAAGGCATTGTATTGTGTTTCCGATCTCAAAAAATATTGTATGAAATGGGATGTACTGAACTATCATTTGTAACCATGACCTGATTCTATGTTGTATTCTTTATTGAGTGATTCTGAAAATCTTGTTTAAATTGATAGTTAGTGCTTATATTTTTGCGTCCTATATGCTAATGAAAGGTTGTTATTCGTTGAGTTTCTCATCTTTGATAGGCATCGAAAAAAAACGATTTAGGGTGGAACTATGCGTACTTGAAATATTGTGATTACAAATTATCAGGATAATTTTTTTCTGACCAATATTTCTATATTAATACTGAAAAATGTCCAATAGGCTTGCATCTGTTTGTTGGAAAAATATATTTCTTACTATTTTTAAACCATTAACATTAATTTTCGATATAGAATGAGTTAAATTATTTTGTTTTAGAATCATTATAGAAATATTTTATTCTCACCGTCACTGACGTAACCTTATTTTGCGGCATTCCCGAACCTATAGTACAATGAATTGCTATTTTAAGAGATTTTCCCTATCCTACCTGATTTTAACAGGTCTTTTATTGTTTATAACCCAACACTCTTTTTCACAAACCAAGAGTATTATCATTACCCGCACGCTGGACGGCGCCAAAAGGCAACTGCAAAAGGATTCAGTTGTCAGCGTACAGGATAGTCTGTATTTTGATGCTAACCTGAAAAGTAAGCTGGATAATGCTTACAAGGTAAGGAATATCATCACCTTTAAGCTGAATGAGTATTCCACCCGTGCCTTACCTGTGAAGTTCACGGCCGCCTTGAATGTGCGAATCATTTACACCACTCCTACGCTTACGGTAGATTCTACAGATAAAGAACTAACGCTGAACTATGATACGGCACATCCGTATATCCTTCGGCGTAGTTTTATTTTTGAAAATGCACATGCCGTTACTGTAAAAGTGCTTTCCTATAAAACAGACGCCAATAAGAATATTCTGCCCGCGCTGATTTTGGAAAATGCGATGGAAGTAACGCCAGCTTTTAAGATGGATGCCATGACGACTTCATTAAGTGGTATCCATGCTACAAGTATTGATCCATCGAATGCAGATGAATTACCTGTGAGCTGGCCTGTAATATTTGGCGCCAATGCCTATGATCTGGAATGGGCTTATGTAGATTCTTCTGCCATTGATGCCCAACGATATGGGAATCCTATTAACCCTGATAAGATATTTGAAAACAATGCTACCCGGGTAACCGTTGCTAGTAACAGCTATGGCATCCCATTAATGTATGACCATGAAGGGGCCTTGTATTTCCGTTTCCGCCCTGTACAGGAGAAGACAGGCAATGGCCGCATTACAGGAAACTGGAGCACGCAGTATACCGGTGGCTTAGGCTCTTTTGCATTCACCGGCCACGAACGACAGCTCAACTGGCAGGCACAAACCTCCTTTGCTGAAGAAGGTAAACGTAAAACGGTATTAAACTATTTCGATGGTTCTCTTCGTGGCAGACAAACCGTTACAAAAGATAATACCACCAACACCATTGCTGTTGGAGAAAATATTTACGACTACCAGGGACGTGCGGCTTTAAAAGTACTCCCTGCTCCTACCCTTAATACCATCATAAAATATACCCGCCGTTTAAATACCGATATTAACGGTGCTGAATATACACCTGATAAATTTGATTACTTAAATCAACCTTCTGATATTCTTACTCAGCATGCACCCGCCATGGGTACCGGTTCAGGAACTGCACAATATTATTCTCCCAATAACCCCCAAAGAGATAGTGGTTTTAATAAATTTATTCCGGATGCGGAAGGATATGTATTTTCTGAGACAGCCTATACGATGGATAATACGAATCGCCCCCGCCAACAGGGTGCTGCTGGAAAACAGTATATCTTAAATAGTGGACATGATATCTCCTTTACCTATGGCACTCCTTCTCAGGAAGATCTTTATGCACTCTTTGGAACCGAGGTCGGGGATGCCAGCCACTATTTTAAAAATACGGTCACAGATGCCAATGGCCAGGTAAGTGTAAGTTATTTAGATATGCATGGTCGTACCATTGCCACCGCGCTTGCCGGCCATCCTAAAGATACTTCCCTGCTGCCACTGGATAGCGTACAGGTGGAAACCTACCGCGACGTTATCACCGATGGGAAGCCCGCTAACACCCAGGATAGAAACCTGGTAGCCCAACGTTCTTTCACTGTAGCCCAGGATGGTTACTATGATTTTAACTATACACTGAAGCCACCGGTATTAAAAATGAAGAACTGTGCGGGTGATACCATCAGCTATATCGGCGCTTTTGACCTGCTGCTTCGCCTGACCGATGACCTGAACAACGCCAGACTTGGTGGTAGCGCGATAGAAAAAACAGCCCGTAACTATGATCCGCAAGATCTCAGAAAAGAAACCATCAGCGGCGATACCATCAACGCCAATATTCATCTCTATCTGACCAAAGGTTCTTACACCATCAGCAAAGTGCTGACGGTCAACCAACAGGTACTGAACTATTACCGCGATAGCATCTTCCTGAACTCCAATGTCTGCGTATCTGTAGAACACCTGGTGGATAGCGCACTCACAGTGCTGAAGAAATCCAGTTGCGACCCACAATGCGCCGATTGCGATAATCCTTCCCGCACAGATTACGATGATATCCGTGACCTGATGCTAAGTGATATGAGCGCACCGTATGGTCAATATGCTAATGTTACTGATTCATCTTCTCCCTACTCTATTTTCTATAGTGACCAGAAACGAAATATCTCAGCGGCCTATAAGACATCGTCTTTTGTTTATAAAGATGCCAATGGAGACATTAGCAAAATCTACACGCCAGCAGGTGATACACTCAAGGCAACAGACCTTGATCCTGTACAGTTCAGTGATAACTTCCAGGATAGCTGGGCAGTAACGCTGCTTTCAAAGCATCCGGAGTACGATCGCCTGAATCGTTTCTCCTTATATAGAAGTTCCTTGTTGTGGGAGAAAAACTTTAATAATACCGATACCTATGCACAAGCAAAAGATTTAGGCTATCTGGCACCTGCGAGCGTTAACAACGATACGCTGCTGCGCAATAACAACGATAAAAATACCTTACAGAACAAGCTTACCAACTACCAGAAAATAGAATATAAGGTAGGTACTGCCACCAATAGCAGGATTGCCTCTCAGAACGTGAGCATGTTTGCCATGGCCGTGATCACCACCATGTGCCAGGATAAGAGCAATGACTGTGTGGTAAAATACATGAACTATACGCCGACCACCGTAGAACAGGTGTTCTGTCCCGGTGACCGTAACATGATCTGGCGCACGTTCCGTGGCATGTATGCCAACGAACACCGTCAGCTGCTGTTAAGTAAAGCGATTAACGATAACGGTAGTACGAACAAAAACCTGCTGGCAAACAACAAGCATCCTCAGTTTACTACCAACAATGACTTACTGAGCATGGGGGGTATCGCTACCAACCAGATACCAGCAGCCGGAACTAAGCCGGAATCGGCTGCAGGTGCCTACGCCAATAACCTGGCTAACCAGGAGAAAGCGCGTAACCTGGATAGTATGGCCAATATCTGGCTGACGCAGTTATCACCTTGTGTTTACTATGATGCCACTGCCAAAGCGACGATCAAACGTAACCTGATGGCCGTAGCCGGTAGCGCACAGGATGGTATGCACCCTTACGGCGCCAGCACGATAGCACCAAACACACCTCCAGTAAATGGTTTCAGAAGTTTTGAAGACGTTATTAATAAATACAATGCTGATCATGGTATTACTGATAAATTAAACTGTAATGCAGACCTGATCACTTTCCCTAAAGCCTATGAGCTGCAAAGATCACAGGTAACCGTATATACTTACCAGAAGCCTAAAGACTGTGAGTGTTCCAATCTGACGATGATGCGTTCAGAATATGCGGCAGCGAAGAAAACACAGGATACTACCCTGTCAGCCTACATCAAACGTACACGTGGTGTAACGATCGCCCAGTCTGATCTGGATGCGATGTATGCTGCTTGTACCGGAGGCACCGCCTGCACTTACCTGGAAACACAGATAAAAGTACCAGGACTGTTGCAATGTAATATTGCGCCGCCATGTGTGTCCTGTACAACCGTTAATAAATTATATAACGGATTTAAAGATGCCTATAAACTAACACCAGTATACGAAGATTCAACAGATAACCTTCATCAGATCAATCAGATCTTCGCCAATTACATGAACAACCGCACCGGCTTCAGTAAGACGGCGCAGGCATACCTTGCCTTTATCGACAGCTGTGCCAAAGGTCTTACCAGTAACCCAGTACAGGTATGTGTACCAGGTGCCCCATCTTCTCAGCAACAGATCTATTCTTATAATAACACGGGCAGCGATAGCATCACGGCAGTAAAAGAATTACCGGACGGGTTCCTGTTAGCAGGAAGTACGACTGGTCGTTCTATGGGGGCAGAAGATGGTTACCTGATCCGCACCAACAAGAATGGGGTATTACAATGGGCTAAGAACTATGGCAGCGCAGGCAGAGATGTATTCCGCCATGTGGCCTTACTGGGCGACAGTGCCTATGTAGCCATCGGTAGCACTACTTCTTATTGCTATGATAATGGTGCGATCATGATCGTTTGTACGGATACTTCCGGTACCATCATCTGGAACAAGGCGATCGACTTTGGTCCATTCAATGGCGGTATTGGTAACCGAGTGGTGGTCACCTCCAGTGGCAACATTGCCTTTGCAGGAGCAAGAACTACCAACGGCGTAGCCACCGATTGGGTAACAGGTGTTATCTCAGCAGAAGGCGAAGTGAAATGGGTGAAACAACAAGCTATCGGCGGCACTATCAGTAGTGTGGGCTTGATAGAAAGAGACGATACTTTATACCTGGCGGCAGCGGTGCCAAAAGGAGGCGGTACCTATCCAACGGTGATCCGTCAGTTGGTGACCACCGGTCAGAACATAGATGCGGTGACTTATAACACAACTGCTGCAGCGAGCAATAACTTCGACATCATCCGTACGCCACTGGGTTATAGTTTAAGTGGAGAGTTTGGTGGTAGCGGCGGTGTTATCAACCTGACAGCAGGTAGCAGCAGTGCTACGATGCAGGTGATGCAATCAGCGGCAGGCCGTGCTGCCGGCAGCTGGCAGGCAGGAGCTACCGGCGACGGTAGTATCATCGGTGGTCAGTCAAATGGAGATGTGTGGTTGCACCGGATGTACAGCGACTCCGTATTATGGTCTAACCATATCCAGTTACCTGCAAATGAGCGTATAAATAATATCATCCAGCGTCGTAATGCGAGCTTTGCAGCGGTTGGTATGACGGGTAATAGTGCAATGCTGATCATGACCAATGGTAGTGGTAAAACAGGTTGTAACGATGTTGCGGCATCCATGAGCTATAGTGCGTCTACGGTAAATCCAGGCGCTATAGATACGGCATCCCTCGGAGTGGTAACCTACCTTGGTAGCTGGAATGTGAATGATCTTGGAATTGGTGAGCGCTTTAATATCGTATCTGCGTCACCGTTATCCTGTCCTGGCATTGATACCTGCTACTTTACTTATAATGGTCTGCTGTGTGGTAATACGAACCCAATATTTGAGGAGGCTGGTGAGCCACTGACCAAATGTTCCGATAGTCTGATACTGGCTGATTTGAAAGGCAATGAGATCTTTAACTACCGTAAGGACTCTGTGCTGAATACATTTGAGCAGTCTTATGTAAGCAAGGCGATGGAAGCCGCTACACAGGAAGAGCTGGCGATGCAATATGAGAATAGCGAGTACCAATATACCTTATACTATTATGATCAGGCAGGAAATCTGGTTAAAACAGTTCCACCGGCAGGTGTTGTGAAAAACAGGACAGCAGGTTGGATCAACCAGGTGAAAGCTGCGGTAGCTAATGGTAATACGCTAATGCCGCAACATAGTTTAACGACAAATTATCGTTATAATACATTGAATACCGTCGTGGTGAAAAAGTCGCCTGATGGAGGAGTATCCAATTTCTGGTATGATCCTTTAGGGCGACCTTTGATTGTACAGAATTCGCAACAAAAGCTTGATGGAAATTACAGTTATACAATCTATGATGAAATTGGTAGAGTGACTGAGGTAGGGCAAATAAATACGGGCACTCCTATATCTGATAATATATCCAGGAGTCAAATATTATTGACATCCTGGCTGACGGCGCCATCTGCAAGCCGTACACAGATAACCCGTACTGTTTATGATAAACCATATCTCTTTACAGACGCGATTAACTGGACACCAGACAATTTAAGAAACAGAGTGGCATGGAGTGCAGTATATAATAATATCGCAGATACGCTTCCAGGTAAGCATGTGTCAGCCACTTACTACAGTTATGATATTCATGGTAATGTAAGGTCTTTGCTGCAGGACTATCGTTCGAATATGAAGGACAGCGCAAACATCTTTAAAAGAATTAACTATGACTATGATCTAATCAGCGAAAAAATAAATATGGTTAGTTATCAGCCTGGTCAGAAAGATGCATTCTACCATCGTTATAGTTATGATGCAGAAAACAGAATCACTAATGTAGAAACTAGCAGAGATAGTATTTATTGGGAAAATGATGCGTATTATCAGTATTATAGGCATGGTGTATTAGCTAGAGCTATTCTAGGCCAGGCACAAGTGCAGGGTGTAGATTATGCTTATACCTTACAAGGTTGGTTAAAAGGAGTAAATAGTTCCACACTTGGCGCGTCTCAGGATATGGGTAAGGATGGTAGTGTTTCGGGCTTGACAGCACGAGATGCATTCAGTTATAGCTTGCATTATAACAATAACGATTATACGAATATCAGTGGAAGCACGGCTATCGCCAATTTAAATGTAGGGCGTCCATTGTACAATGGTAACATAGCCATTATGGGTGTTAACTTACCAAAGGTAGGCGAGCCATTGTTATATAGTTATACTTATGATGTACTGAACCGTATTAAAGCGATGAATACTTTCCGTGGTCTGGATACAGTTGCTAATAAATGGATACCGGTATCAATCAATGATTTTGCAGAATCTATTTCATATGATAATAATGGGAATATCCTTAAGTACAACCGAAATGGTAATAAAAATTTGGCTGGTGCAGGTCCAGATATGGATGGATTGTCTTATCACTACATCTCGGGAACTAACAAGCTGGATTATATTTCCGATACTGTAAGTGGTGATAATTATGATAATGATTTAGATAATCAATCTAATGGGAACTATACATATGATGCAATGGGCAATGTGATTGGTGATATTGATGGAAAAATTAAGAAGATCAGTTGGACGATTTATGGAAAAATGGCTGAGATTGAGAAACTAGATGGAACAAAGATTAAATATGCTTATGATGTAACTGGCAATCGAGTAAGCAAATCCATTGGTGATATTGAAACGAGATATGTTCGGGATGCAACAGGTAATGTAATAAGCGTATATGTAACAGGCGATCCATTCATCAACCACGGACAGATGAGCCAGACAGAAACCCATCTATATGGTAGCAGCAGACTTGGCATAAATAATTGGATTACCAATATGATGGCTACTGATACGATTAATAGTTATCCGATGCCAGGTTTAGGTACTGGACATTTTAGTAATTTCCAACGCGGTTATAAATTCTTTGAACTATCTAATCATGTTGATAATTCGCTAGCAACAATTGGAGACGATAAACTATCAATAACATCTAACGATAGTACCATTTCATATTTCATTCCAAGGATAAAATCGATGCAAGATTATGCACCATTTGGTATGGGACTGACCGGAAGATCATATAATGCAAGTAGCTATAGATATGGTTTTAATGGTAAAGAGAATGATAATGAGGTAAAAGGAATAGGTAATCAGCAGGATTATGGTATGAGAATATATGATCCAAGAATAGGGAAATTCCTTAGTGTAGATCCACTCACTAAAGATTACCCATGGTATACTCCATATCAGTTTGCTGGTAATACCCCAATCCAGGCGATTGATATCGATGGTGCAGAACCAGCCTATGTAGCAGACAAATCTCGTAATGATGGTAAGGTGCATCTCAAGCTACCTGTAATAGCTATGTTTGCAAAGCTTTATGGAGAAGCTTTTTGGTTGTCTGGAGCAAGAGCGAATATTAAGATTGATCAAAGTATACATGATAAGATTACTAAATATCAAAGTGGCGCCATAACTTTAGGTTACGAAATGATCTTCACAGAAAATTATGGTCGCGCTTCAGCCGAAAGCTGGCTTAAACTTTTAGCACATGAAAAAGTGCATGTCCAACAGTTTATTTTAATGTTTGGCAAAAACCTTAACGAAGAGGAGTATAAAAATGCTGTTAAAAGCTGGATCGTGAAATATGGTATAGATGCGGCGGGAGCTTTTATAGGAGGTATGGGAAAAAGTAAAGATGATATGCACGATGATATCGATATAGAGAGAGAAGCAAACTCATTTGAAGCTAAGTTTAAACGCTTCTATGATGGAGAAAGGTTTGAAAGGAAAAGAAAAGTAAATGGCCAAATTTCGACACTATATGATAATCGTGTGCTAAATTTATTAAAGGCAATGGAGGATGCAAAGAATAAAATAGAGAATACCACTGATGATAAAATAAAAGCAAAACAACAGAAAAGATATGAAGCTAATTTTAAGACCTTACTTAAATTAGTTGATAAGTTTAATGAAAAAGAAAATGGACAACAAAATAATAATGGACAACAAAGTAATAGGTCTGCTGGGTGAGGTTAGAAATGTTTACATATTTTTCATGTTAAGTCTGGTGTTGGGATGCTCACCTAATCATTTAAATGTTAAATATATAGGTTCGACACATGAATTGAAGGAATTAAATGGCAAGGGTTTTCGTAGCGTTTCAGTATACGAGGTTAATACAGACGGTTCATTAGGCTGTTGTATAAACTATTATAAAAGACAAAGCGTACCTTATACGTCCATTGTAAGTTTGGAAAAATCAGATACCGTGTACTTTGAAATTCATAACTCTCTAAACTGCCTATTGATTCAAGGAAAACGATATTTAGTTATCTCTGATTTTTTAGGACAGACAGATACTTTACAAATTACCTGGTAAACCGACTTATGCGGATTTCGGACCTTTAACCATATTGGTCCGAAATCTGCATTACCGCGCAATATATTGCCAAATTTAATGAAGTGATGAAAAATCTCATTTAGGTCTTTTTTCTATTTGTTTGAAGATTAATTGTAGAATTAACATCCGACAACCTATACCATGAAAGTTATCCTTCTGAGTGCCCTCGCACTCCTGTTAACCATCGCTACCCACGGCCAGAAAGTCTATCAAATCCGCGCTGATAGCGTCCGCATTTATAACGTCTGCGACACAGCAGAACTTATTCTTGAAAACAGAACACAAAATGTAAAAGGCTTCTTATTCAACAAAGGCGCAGGCCGAACTGAATTCCAGAAGTTAAAGCTTCAGGCATTAGGTACTTCACGTATCACCATCGTTGGACAAGATACCTTAGACCTTAGCAGCCTCCCTGGTATTGGATCCGGTGTTGACACCATTTACGCCAGTGGCAATGCAATGCAGTATGTAAAACAGGGAAAGGTATATACGTTTAATGCACCACCTCCATTTCTATTTGTTCCCATAGATGGCACCAACCCTATTTATGATTATAAATATGCAACCCTTACTGGGTTCACTGCTTATAAGTCGCCGGATATGCCAGTAACCTCTGATCAGGCCCAATCACACCTTCCGGGAAGTACTTCCTATTACGTAGGACATGCCCTAAGGTATGGTGACTATGGCTATCAGATGGCCGTTAACTGGGATGGAGAAACCAAAGGCCCTGAAGGCGCTTTTATAAGAGTTAAAGATGATACCAATACCAGCTGGGGTACATGGAGAGAATTGCTATTTAAAGATTATGGAGATAATAAGTATGCCTCTAAAGCCAATCTGGCTACTGCTGGTGCTGCACCGATAGCATGGGGGAATATCGTGAACCCGCCAACAGAGCAGGATAACCTGACCACCGTACTCACCAGAGGTAACGTAAGTGCAAAAGCAATGGCGGTACATCAGGTATATGGTGCAGGTGCTCCTACTATATCTCTTGCTGTGGGTGACTATGATTCCGGAATCAATGCAGAATCAGATGGTGTTTTAACCTTAAGATCAAATGGACTTGAAATTGCACGCTGGGCTTATAATACTTTTAGCCTGACAGCTCCATTGTCCG
The DNA here is from genome assembly GCF_042263525.1 of Chitinophaga sp. Hz27. Taxonomy (NCBI): domain Bacteria; kingdom Pseudomonadati; phylum Bacteroidota; class Chitinophagia; order Chitinophagales; family Chitinophagaceae; genus Chitinophaga; species Chitinophaga sp. Hz27. The sequence continues at coordinate 73,067 of NZ_JBHKFJ010000004.1, read as the reverse complement.
TAAATCAGATCAAATTAGGCGCCAACGTTACCTTATCTCCTGATTCTACCAATGCTGTTTTTAGCGTTAAAAATGTTAATGGTAATCTTACAATGGGCACCAGAAACCCAAGCTACGCACACTTTACAACCAACACAGGTCGTTTTTATTTTGGTTCAGAAGTGCATGTAGAAAAGTACTTACACATTTATAATACAGCCGGAGTTTTTGATGGTTATCATTTGGATTTAACTGCTGGCGATTCTTCCGCTATACGTTTTTGGAGCGGGTCCAATACCTTTTCAATTGGTATGTCAAGTACCCCTGGTTCAGGAGTACCTAACGTGACACCTCTGGGAGACAATGACTATAATATGTATTTCCGAATGCATGGATATAACAGAGGATTTGTATTTATTCCTGGTAGTGATGTGCCACGTGTTCAAATAGATAATTCAGGCCTTACCACCAATGAATGGCTACGCGTACGCGGGAAATGTGGCCTGTTTTTCCAGGATTATGGAGGTGGCTGGCATATGTCTGATACTACCTGGATCAGAGCCTATAACAATAAGAGCGTATACCTGGGTTATGGCATCACCCGCACAGATGGTACCTTACAAGTAGGTATAAATGGACAGACATTGAGTGTTCAAGATGGCGGTACTGCTACCCTTTTTGGTAATACGATCTATCATGCAGGGAATCTTTTGTTCTCTTCCATTTCCACTCCAAATTACCTCGTGCAACGCGATGCTAGTGGAAACGTTTATGCAAACGGCTTCTATCAATCATCTAAAGCAAGTCTGAAAAAGAATATCGATGATTTTTCTGAAGCTGCATTGCCTTTGATCAATCAGGTAAAGATTAAGCAGTTTGTTTATAAAGATGATAAAGATGAGAATACTCGTATAGGCATTATCGCTGATAGTACAGATTGGCATTTTTCTACAAAGGCCCATGATAAGTTTGATACCAATAGTTCATTGGCCATCACCATGAAAGCAGTACAGGAACTAAGCGCGCAAAATCAACAAATGAACAAACAAAACCAACAAATAAGTAAACAAAACGAAGAACTGCAAGCGCAAAACAACGAACTGAAAAATGAGAATAATCTGCTTAAAAAGCAGATGGAGGATATCATGCGTCGACTTGAAAAGTTAGAGCATAAATAATCCGGCAACGGAAAATAATTTAAAAGAATGACCTGTAATGTCAAATTACAGGTCATTCTTTTTTTAAACTATCTAAGCATTTTTTAAAAGAAATATTTTAATCAAATCATGTTGGCCATAATCTCTTAATGTGTAAATAATTTGCCTATTTTTATCTTTGCATCTCAAGAAGAGAAAGCCCTATAACTATTATAAATAAATATCCTATTATCTATACCATGAGAGTAGTTTTTCTGAGTGTCGTAGCACTCTTGTTAACCGTCGCCAGCTATGGCCAGAAAGTCTATCAAATCCGTGCTGACAGCGTTCGTATCTATAACGTCTGCGATACCGCAGAACTCATTCTTGAAAACAGAACACAAAATGTAAAAGGATTCCTTTATAACAAAGGCGCTGGACGAACTGAATTCCAGAAGCTAAAGCTTCAGGCACTAGGTACTTCACGCATTGCCATCGTTGGACAAGATACATTAGACCTTAGTAGCCTGCCTGGTATTGGGTCTGGCATAGATACTATTTATGCAAATGCCAATTTAATTCAGTACATTAAACAAGGGAAGATTTATGAAGTCAACATTCGTGCACCATTTATATATGTGACCGACGGTGCTAATAATCCTTTTAGCGATTACAAAGACGCCACCGTTACAGGGTTTGCGGCTTATAGTTCTCCAGACATGCCGCCAACATCGGATCAGGCACAAGTGCATCCGGTAGGTAGCACATTATATTATATTGGCCATGCAGCACGATTTGGTAACTATGGCTATCAGATGGCTGTCAACTGGGATGGCGAAACCTATGGCCCGCAAGGAGCATTCCTAAGAGTAAAAGATGATACTAACCTCGCTGGCTGGGGCCAATGGAGAGAATTATTATTTAAAGATTACGGAGATAGTAAATATGCTTCTAAAGCGAGTTTAGCTACTCCAGGTCAGGCACAAATAGCTTGGGGAAATATCCTGAATGTACCTTCTCTGACAGAACAGGATAACCTGGAGTCTGTACTAACTCGTGGAAACAGAAGCCTCAAGCAAATGGGCGTACACCAGATTTATAGCGAAGGGGTACCTACAATCTCTCTTGCCTTAGGTGACTATGATTCCGGTATTAATTCTGAAGCAGATGGTTTCTTAACCTTAAGATCAAATGGCCTTGAAGTAGCGCGTTGGGCGTATAATATGTTTAGTCTGTCAGTGCCTTTGTCTGTCAATAAAATTAATCTGGGTAGTAATATTACCCTAAGCCCAGATCCAAACAATGTATATCTGAATGTCAATAACGCCAACGGCTACTTGACTTTAGGCTGTGGTAATACGCAATATGCTCATTTTAATACCAACACAGGTCGGTTCTATTTTGGTGCAGAAATGCATGTGGAGAAATTACTCCATATCTATAATACCAATGGTGTCTTCGATGGTTTTCATTTAGATCTTAATGCTGGCGATGGTTCTGCTATCCGGTTTTGGAATGGCTCTCCTCAGTATTCGATAGGAATGTCTTCTGTTGCTGGATCAGGACGTGCTAACGTCAGCAATGAACCTAGCGATTTCAATATGTATTTCCAAATGAATGAAGGAAACCGGGGATTTATTTTTATTCCAGGAAATAATCTTGCACAAGTTCAAATTGATAACTCTGGACTCACTGTCAAAGATTGGGTAAGGGTTAGAGGTGAAAATGGAATATTCTTCCAGGACCATGGTGGTGGATGGCATATGACTGATGACACCTGGATCAGAGCATACAATAATAAAAGCGTTTATATGGGATTTGCAATAACCCGGACAGATGGAACGTTGCAGGTTGGACCAGATGGTTCAACAATGAATGTTCCTACCGGTGGAACGCCTACCATCCTCGGTAATACTATATTCCATGCTGGTAATCTCCTCTATTCCATGACGTCTTCTCCCAACTATCTCGTACAACGCGACGCTAGCGGCAACGTATTTGCAAATGGATTCTATCAATCATCCAAAGCCAGTCTGAAAAAGAATATCGTTGACTTCTCTGAATCGGCACTGCCTTTGATCAATCAGGTAAAGATTAAGCAGTTTGTTTATAAAGATGATAAAGATGAACATATTCATACCGGCATTATGGCTGATAGCACCGACTGGCACTTCTCAACCAAAGCCCATGATAAATTTGATACCAACAGTTCTTTAGCTATTACTATGAAAGCAGTGCAAGAATTAAGCGCCCAAAACCAGCAAATGAATAAACAAAATCAGATATTACAAGCGCAGAATAATGAACTGAAGAATGAAAATAATGTACTGAAAAAACAAATGGAAGATGTATTAAGCCGACTCGAAAAGTTAGAACAAAAAAAATCTCAATAAAAGCATAAAATCTTAGAATGGCCTGCAATATTGAATTGCAGGCCATTTTGCTTTTTAGTGAAATATAAGATTTTCATCTACCCGATATTGACCCCCAATCGAATTTTATAGCCAAGTACATAATTGGTGTGTTGGAATTTTAGTTATTTTTACACCTGCATTTCAATATGTGAGAACCCTTTAACTACGGTAAATTAATATCCTATCATCTATACCATGAAAGTAATCATTCTGAGTGTTGTAGCACTCCTGTTAACCGTTGTCACCTATGGACAAAAAGTCTATCAAATCCGTGCCGACAGCGTTCGAATTTATAACGTCTGTGATACCGCAGAACTCATTCTTGAAAACAGAACACAAAATGTAAAAGGCTTCTTATTCAATAAAGGCGCCGGTCGTACTGAATTTCAGAAATTGAAATTACAAGCACTGGGTACCTCAAGAATTGCCATCCTTGGGCAGGATACATTGGATCTTAGCAGCTTGCCTGGTATCGGTTCTGGTGTTGATACCATTTACACTTTCACTGATTCTGTGAAGTATATCAAACAAGGAAAAGTTTATGCTTTTAAAGCACCTGCCCCATTTTTGTATGTGCCATGGGGGAATGAAAATCCATTTGCCGACTACAAAGATTCTACCTTAACGGGCTTCTCGGCTTATGCCTCTCCTGATATGCCTGCACTTTCTGATCAGGCACAAATAAACCAATCCGCTGGAAATAGATACTATGTAGGACATGCACTCAGATGGGGAGCCTATGGTTATCAAATGGCTGTCAACTGGGATGGAGAAACTTATGGACCCAAAGGTGCGTTCATAAGAATAAAAGATGATACCAAACCTAGCTGGGGCCAATGGAGAGAATTACTCTTCAAAGATTATGCAGATAGTAAATATGCTTTGCTCAGCAACTCTTATACAAAAACTGATCTTGCAACCCCTGGCGCTGCACAGTTGGCATGGGGCAATATCATCAACGTACCTACTTTCGCAGAGCAAGATAACCTGGAATCCATCCTCACGCGTGGAAACAGAAGTTTAAAACCAATAGGTGTTCACCAAGTTTTCAGTGAAGGTCCCCCTACTATATCATTAGCGGTTGGTGATTATGATTCTGGTATCAATGCTGTTAATGACGGTACCACAACGCTCGTATCCAATGGATTTGAAGTTGCCCGATGGACATATAACCTGTTTAATGTAAAAGGAAATTTAACTGTGAACGATAATCCTGTCTGGCATCGTGGAAATGATAATTTATTATTGAGAGACAGAGGCGTGATCACGGAGGCAAACATAGATAATGTGGGAGGAACCAACGGTACATATAGAGTGGAAGCAAATGGATTTTCCTATAACCTGTTGAATTTTTCAAATTCTGGCAGTACGGGTACCTTTCAGCTATTGGCCAACTTTACGGGCAGCCTTCAATATCGGAATAAAACAGATGAAGGTGTTTGGAACGGTTGGAAAAGTATCTGGACAGATAAAAATGATGGTATCAACTCCGGCTTAGATGCTGACCTGCTGCGTGGAAAGGCAAGCTCCCCGGGAGCTGTGGCCAGTACCATCGCTGAGCGTGATGCAAATGGTTATCTATTCGCTCAATATTTTAATACTTCTGCACCTACTGAAACAGCCAGCCAGCCAGTAAAACTATTCGGTAGTTATGATACCTATATCAGGCCATACGATGCCAATACTGTTAGGAACTTCCTTGGAATGCCAGCAACAGGAGAAACCCTGCAATCTGTAACTGATCGTGGTAGCGCAACTTCTAAAACTATCACCACAGGTGGAATTAATTTCAATGGTAATTATGGAAAATTTGATGGTGTTCATTTAGATTTTCATGATGGAGATAATGGAAATATTCGTTTTTGGGATGGTAATGATGGATACTCCATCGGCATGAAGAGTACTGCCAGTTCAGGGTTTCCAAACGTAAGTACTGGCGCGGATAATGATTTCAATATGTACTTCCAGATGAAATGGAATAACAGAGGTTTTGTGTTTATCCCTGGAAATGATCAGCCACAGGTTCAGATTGATAATACTGGACTCACAGTCAAAGATTGGATAAGAGTAAGAGGCCAGGCTGGTTTATTTTTCCAAGATTATGGCGGTGGTTGGAATATGATCGATAATACCTGGGTGAGAGTGTATAACAATAAAAGCGTCTATTTAGGCTACGGATTAACCCGTACAGATGGATCATTACAGGTAGGGGAGAGTGGAGGTACGTTGAATGTCCCTGCCGGTGGTACACCTACCATCTATGGTAATACTATATTCCATGCAGGTAATCTGCTGTACTCCATGACATCCACTCCAAACTACCTCGTACAACGAGATGCTAGCGGAAACGTATATGCGAATGGGTTCTATCAATCTTCAAAAGCTAGTCTGAAAAAGAATATCGTTGATTTTTCTGAATCAGCCCTGCCATTGATTAACCAGGTTAAGATTAAACAGTTTGTTTATAAAGATGATAAGGAGGGACATGTTCATACAGGTATTATCGCGGATAGTACTGACTGGCACTTCTCTACCAAAGCCCATGATAAGTTTGATACCAACAGTTCTTTAGCTATTACCATGAAAGCCGTCCAAGAGCTGAGTGTACAAAACCAGGAGTTGAAGTCTCAGAATAATGACCTGAAAAGCGAAAATGATCAACTTAAAAAACAAATGACTGATATCATCAGGAGAATGGAAGAACTAGAAAAGAAAATAACAAAATAGCAATACATTAAGATCTATGAAAAGGCCTGCAATTAAAGATTGCAGGCCTTCTTTTTTATAGCTGAAGATGTATAAAGCCAATTAAGAAGCTGCATGTATGATTAAAATATCTCTTAATTTTTCTATCATTGCAATCATCTTTGATAAGATTTACCTATGTGTGAATAAATAACGATCCTATTATCTATACTATGAGAGTAACTATTCTGAGTGTTGTAGCACTCCTGTTAACCGTTGTTTCCTATGGACAGAAAGTCTATCAAATCCGCGCCGATAGCGTCCGTATCTATAACATATGCGATACCGCAGAGCTGATTCTGGAAAACAGAACTCAAAATGTAAAAGGCTTTCTTTATAATAAAGGTGCTGGCCGTACTGAATTCCAAAAATTAAAATTACAAGCACTTGGTACATCGAGGATTGCCATCGTAGGACAAGATACTTTGGATCTGAGTACCTTGCCTGGCATAGGTGCTGGTGTTGATACCATATATGCCAGTGGTAATTTGGTACAATTTACTAAACAAGGAAAAGTATACTCATTCCGCGTACTGTCTCCATTCCTTGAAGTACCTGTAGGCGCAAATAATCCAATAACTGATTATTATGGAGCAACATTAACAGGCTTCTCTGCCTATAATTCTCCTGATATGCCGCCAACTTCGGACCAGGCACAGCCTCATACGCCAGGAGGTAAGCAATACTATGTGGGCCATGCATTGAGATATGGTGGGATTGGCTATCAGATGGCCGTTAACTGGGACAGCGAAACTTATGGCCCTCAGGGGGCATTTCTTAGAACAAAAGATGATACTAATCCTGCCGGCTGGGGACAATGGAGAGAACTATTGTTCAAAGACTATGCGGATAATAAGTATGCCCTGTTAAGCAATACCTATACTAAATCAAACCTTGCTACTTCGGGAGAGGCGCAAATTGCCTGGGGAAACATTCTGAATGTTCCTAGTGAACAGGATAACCTTACCTCTGTTCTTACCCGTGGAAATACCAGCGCTAAAACCATGGCGGTTCACCAGGTTTTTACAACAGGAGTACCAACCGTTTCACTGGCTGTTGGGGACTATGCTTCCGGGATTAATACAGAAGCTGAAGGTGTTCTAACGTTAAGATCTAAAGGCTTGGAAATTGCACGTTGGAGCAATAGCATGTTTAACGTGATAGTACCTCTGAAAGTGAGTGGCAATGATGTCTGGCATACTGGTAATGATAAAGACCTGTTACGAAACAGAGGTACCATCTCTATAAATGACCTGGATAATGTAGGAGGGATTAACGGCACCTATCGCGTAAATGCGCCAGGATATTCTATGAATTTGCTCAGTTTTAGCAATTTAGGTAGTACCGGAACTTTCCAGCTGCTGGCAAGTTATACTGGAATCCTCCAATTCAGAGATAAAGTAGATGAAAATACATGGAATGCCTGGAAAACCATTTGGACAGACAAGAACGACGGCATCAACTCAGGTTTGGATGCGGACCTCTTACGCGGAAAAATCAGCTCACCGGATGCAGTGGCCAACACTGTTGCAGAACGAAATTCAAATGGAAATATATTCGCACAGTACTTCAACACAGTCGCTCCAATTGAAACAGCAAATGCTCCTGTTAAACTATTCGGTAGTAATGATAATTACATCAGAGCCTATGATGCTAATGCCATCAAAAATTTCCTGAATTTGCCCACTGCCGGCGAAACGCTGCAATCGGTGTCCAGCCGCGGTAATACCACTACGAGCGTGATTACTACGCCAGGCGTGCAGTTAGGAACAGGATTTAATATCAATACCGATCCAACAAACGTATACCTGAATATCAATAATGGCTTTGGATCTATGTCTATTGGCGCGCCTAATGCAGTTTATGCTCATTTCAGAACTACGCTTCCCAATTTTTATTTCGATAAAGGCGTGTACGTGAATGGTGCTATGCATATCTACAATACCAATGGCCAATTTGATGGTTCCCATTTAGATCTTCAGGCGGGTGATGCCTCTGCTATCAGGTTTTGGAATGGATCCCCGCAATATGCGATATCTATGACCACTACAACGGGATCTGGCCGTGCCAACGTAAGTGCAGCAGATAATGATTTTAACATGTATTTCAGAATGAAGGAAGGAAACAGAGGTTTTGTGTTTATTCCTGGTAATGATGTAGCCCAGGTGCAGATTGATAATACGGGTCTTACTGTCAAAGACTGGTTGAGAGTAAGAGGCCAATCAGGTTTATATTTCCAGGATTTCGGTGGTGGGTGGCAAATGACCGATAATACCTGGGTAAGGGTATATGGTGATAAAAGTGTTTATCAAGCTAACGGAAAGTGGCGTACGGATGGAATCCTGCAGGTAGGCTCGGAAGGTGCTACCATGAATGTACCTACTGGTGGAACACCTACTATATATGGTAACACTATCTATCATGCCGGCAACCTGTTATTTTCTACAGTCTCCACTGCTAACTATCTCGTACAACGTGATGCCAGCGGAAACGTATATGCGAACGGGTTCTATCAATCCTCCAAAGCTAGTCTGAAAAAGAATATTGTTGATTTTTCTGAATCGGCCCTGCCATTGATTAACCAGGTTAAGATTAAACAGTTTGTTTATAAAGATGATAAGGAAGAACATGTTCATACTGGTATTATCGCTGATAGCACCGATTGGCACTTCTCTACTAAAGCTCATGATAAATTCGATACCAACAGTTCCTTAGCCATTACCATGAAAGCAGTGCAGGAGCTAAGCTCACAAAACCAGGAATTGAAGAGCGAGAATGAATTGCTGAAAAAACAGATGATGGAATTGATGAAGAAAATGGAAGAACTAGAAAAGAAAATGTCTAAATAATAATTCCCTACATAAAAAAAGTTCTGCGGATTTATACTGCAGAACTTTTTTTATGTGGATAATCTTGGGGCCCATGCGGTTTTTGCCCTTTTTTTGCACTCCAATGATTTCCTTACATTTTAGAAGATAAGCCTAGTCTCTACTATTTTTTTTATCATTGCTACAATTATTAACATCCCTATTAATCAATGTAAATCCTATATCTCAACTATACCATGAAAAAAGTTATCTTGAGCGTACTCGCTTTTTTGTTAACCACCGTTGCCTTTGGTCAGAAAGTATACCAGATCCGTGCTGATAGCGTACGTATTTATAACGTTTGCGACACCGCAGAACTTATACTTGAGAACAAAACGCAACAAGTAAAAGGCTTTCTTTTCAATAGAGGATATGGCCGTACTGAATTCCAAAAACTCAAACTCCAGGCAATTGGAAATTCTCGTATTGCTATCACTGGACAAGATACATTAGATCTTAGCATACTACCAGGTATTGGCGGCTCAAATATAAGCGCTGGTAGTGGTTTGATTAAAGTTGGTGATAGCCTGTATTTCGGCGGAAATTTGACACGAGATACAAAAATTGATGCCAAAGGACAATCATTCCTTATTACTAATGGCAATGGAAAGGATACCTCTTATGCAGTATTCGGAAACCCAAAAAACGCATTAGGAATACCTTGGCCCATTTATAACCAGAATGGTAATCTATTTGCCTCTAAAACAGGAAATGGCCTTAATGGATATACTAGTATAATATCCCAAACGCCAACTTCTATAAGACTTACAGCATTTGAGCCTGCTACTATGGAGGATGGAGGATCTTACATTAATGTGAACCAGAATAATATGGACCTTCAAGGATTAACCAACCTACAACTGACGGGAGGATCAGCGGGACTCATCTTCAACCCTTATGGATTTGAAATGACAGGAAATTATGGTCGTTCGGTTTTTAAATTTACTTCTGACAATACAAATTCAGTGGCATTCTTCCATGAACCAGCATATTCAGGACCAATAAAGGCGTATTATCACTTATTTGGTCCATCTAGTGCCGTGCCGCAGGATATGGAGGTGATGGTATTCAGAAACCTTAAAGAAAGTCTTACCAAAACCGCATTATTCAGATTAGAAAGCAATGGCAACAATGCTATTGGTACAACCCATCATATTCTGTCTTTAGGCTTGTCTAATCCGGGAATAACAAACCCACGTTATCCAATAGGAACAAGTGCAAATATTACCATTCAAACTTCGCAAATTGGAAATATTACATCATATTCAGGCCTTGATACTTTACCCACTAATTTAATCTTACAACCTTTTGCTGGTAATATTGGAATAGGAGATACTTTAGCCAATTATACATTAGATGTAAATGGAACCATTCGCGCTACTAACGCATCGCAAGGTTTTTTGGCTGCCGCTAAATCAGCCTCCACCGGAGATGCCGGTCTTAGTATTAACAGGTCTGGTAGCACTTCCCAAATACATGCAGGTAGCTGGAATAATACCGACTATAGCACTAAAGCGCCGCTGGAATTAGACGCCAATCAGGTTAATATCACAGGTGATCTTAACGTCGTTGGTAAGACGACCTTTAATGAAGTTCTCACATTTAATAAACCTATCAGTACTGGTAATAGGCTCATCGACTTACAGCAAGGCTACGGTATTTATAGTGATAATCAAGACGGAATAGATGGCAACCTCCAAACAAATAGAATTTGGTTTGAAGCACCCAATTCTGGTAGTATGGTATTTGGCCCTCGCAGAGGCGTTGACTATCTGGCCAATATCAGACTCAAAACAAATCAACTCCGCCTGGATGGCGTCAATGGAAAATGGGCTAATATGCTTTCTATAGGTACTAATGCTACCGGAGATATCATGAATACAAGTGGGTCATTTATACAAAACCAAACCACAGCTGCACAAAATGCCAGCTTCACCATAAGCGGAACCGCCACTGCTACCGGTTTCTATCAATCCTCAAAAGCCAGCCTGAAAAAAGATATCGCCGACTTTAATGAATCCGGTTTGTCTTTATTGGGACAAGTGAAAATTAAACAGTTTATCTATAAAAGTGATGCAGAGAATTACCTTCATTTTGGTATCATAGCTGATAGCACAGACTGGCACTTTGCTGGCAAGAATCATGATAGGTTTGATACCAATAACTCCCTGGCAATTACCATGAAAGCAGTGCAGGAGTTGACAGTAATAAAAGATAAACAAGAGATAGAAATCACTACCCTTAAAAGTGAAAATGAAGTACTTAAACAGCAATTGGCCGAAATTTTAAAACGCGTACAAGCGCTGGAAAAGCAATAGCATCATAAACCTTATACTTTTGGCAGATGTATGTTTTTTGACATGCATCTGCCTTTTTTTATCTTTAAGAAGATATGCACAATTGTGTACTCTAAATAATGTTCACTTTTCATGAAGAGAAAAAGTAAACCAACAAAAGAGAAAATCTGGATGGAGCTACTGATTAATGTAATGGATAATCCACAAGTTCCTGTTTCATCTCCATTTGCAGAGAATGGGCTTATTGAATCAATATTCTTTTATTATGAAAATAAGAAAGATTTAGTTCAAGGTATCATTTGGTGTTCTGTCACGCATCAAGCAATTCATGTTGGAAAATTACCCGCCAACTCTATGGTACATGAAGTTCATTCTGATTATGATACAATAAAGAAGCGCATACCACCATTGCAAATCGTGATGATGGTTAATTGATTTATATACGTCTTGTAAAATGCAATACCTTACCCTTTCTGCTAACTACATGTCCTTTCTCAAAGATGACTTCGAGCCTGATTTTAACATCGCAGATCTTCAGCTTCCAGGACCCTTACTTGAGCACCTTGAAAACTGGTGGAACACATACCGGGAAATAATCCCGCTATCTCATCCTGAAAGAGAAGATAAGCTCACACTGATTAATAATTTAGTTGATGAAGGCATCCACTTAGCGAAAGAATTACAGACTTACCTTGATGATGTGAAAATTAAATACTTTAGTGAAGGGTTATTGACATATTTACCAATCTAAATCCACCATTTTACATGAAATATCTTCCTATAATATTCCTGCTATGTTGTACTGCCTGTGCTGAGCAGCAACAGAAACAACAGCTAACTACGGCTGTGGATTCTATTGCAAAAGCGCCTGTTGCTGAAGCAACTGCACCTGTTGAAACAACTGCCGGTGATGACGAAACCGCCATCGCAGCGGAGGAGCTAAGCAACTACGTCATAAACACCTATCACTACGACTCCACCTTCGGTACACGAATAGAAGCCAAAGTAAATACAAGGTTTCCTGTTCAAAATGGTAGCAAAACTGCTGTGACTACTTTTGTAATTCCGGATCATAAATTTCGCATTGAAAGCATCGCCGCCGCCAGAGGTGGTTCCGGCCAAACAGCCTTCTACTATGATGATAAGCCGCTGAACTCCAAAGATGAAAACGGCCAGCCTATCACCAATGCCTGGCTGAATTTCAAAGACGCGCCCTTTGTCATCTCCTATAAAATCAACAATAAAGAATATTACTACGTAGAAGGAACCGCTATCGAGGCAGCACTCTCCTCCTTCTCCAAAATCGTTTATGCATTTATCTTTGATATCTCTACTAATACCGTATATGGTATCTCTACACTGAACGAATCCGGCGATTGCTTTATCAAGGCGGAAGACGGCCACCTGGCAGCATTACGCACCATGCCATTAAACGGTATGGGTGATAAAGACAGCCTAAGTATCAATAAAATCAGTCTTAATTATTAATCTGATGAAATACCTTCTTCCCTATCTCCTATCCCTGGCTCTTTGCCCAGCTATCGCTCACGCACAAACGAAAGGAAAATCGCCCTTTAAAACACAAATAAGTAATTATACCATCATTCCCACGCAGGCTGCTAAAGTAGAAGTCGGCGACGGTACCTACGCTTTTATGGAAAGCACCTCTGCCAAAATCGGCTACTACAGTATCACAGAGCTGGATGTAATCGATAAGAAAGCAAAGCCGGTTATGCTCAAAAACCTCAAAGCGGCCACCGATACCAAACCCATACTCCTCTATAACGGCAAACAAGTAACCTTGCCAAAGGCTATCAATGACTGCGCTATATTACTACCTACGGAACTAACTTCGTTTAGCCTTGGTAGTGATAAATACCTCCTCCTGGAGCTGGACCTGGTATCACTAAGCAGTAACAATGGTTGCGAATATCTCCTGCTCAAGCTGGACGCCAAAGATAACCTGCTGAATACCTCCGACTTCCAGACGGCCCAGCCGCTCACCCAGGTAGATCTCGGCGATCTCGATGGTGATGGTATCCTGGACTTTCAAATCAAAGCCACCGGCAAGGCGCCACACGCCATCTACCGCAGCACGGACAACAAAAAACTAAAAGGCTGATCACCCGGATATTACCAAATTGTTAACTCCAACGTCCTCCTTAGTCCCTCTTCTTTTTTGAAGCGTACTCTCTATGTATGCAAATCAATCGCGACATATTAGAACGGTATTTCCAGGGCAACTGCTCCGAACAGGAACAGCTACTCGTAGAAACCTACCTGCAGCAAGCCGAAACGCCCACGCTGGATAATATGCTCCATGACACCTATCAAGCGGCCAATAAACCTAAAACACGCATACACAAGCTATGGTACGGCGTTGCCGCCGCTGTTGCCACCGGTATTATACTACTGGCAGGATTCTATAAACATGAACCCTCCAAACAGATGGCTCAAAAAATTGATACCATCTTTAATAATACCAACAACGTACAAATCTATAACCTCCCCGATGGCTCACAGGTATGGCTAAACGCTCATAGCATGCTGGGCTATAGAGAAGATTATAATACGAATGGCCGAAACCTCTGGCTCCAGGGAGTGGCATTGTTTAAGGTAGTGAGTAATCCCAAACAGCCTTTCAATGTTCATACCAGACACCTAACTACCACCGTGCTGGGAACTACCTTCCAGATCTCCACCGATAACCGCGCTGATGGCGGTATCCAGGTTAGTCTCATCGAAGGAAAAGTATCCGTAACTGGTAATAACGGCTATACGAAAATTCTGGAACCAGGAGAAATGCTTACCAGCAAAGAGGATACACCTCCTGCCATGGCGCATTTCGATAGTAATGAAGTGCTAGACTGGAAAAACAACAAAATCATTTTTAATAAAACCACGTTGGCAGACGTGTTGACAAGATTGCAACAACGTGAAGGCCTAAAAATTGTACTGCAAGACAAACAACTGGCAAACAAAAAGATATCAGGTGAATTTAGTGCCAGAACTCCCGTGAAGGATGTGCTCAACTCACTGGCTTATGTACATAACTTATCCTGTACGCGTGTAAACGACAGCACATTCCTGGTTACCGGAAAAAAATAAACTAATCAATTCTTAATAAGCTAAAAAGTATGCAAAAATCTTTACAAGGATTTTGTACAGGGAATCGTATGCCCGTGAAATTGGTATCCCTGTTGATGCTGACTGTATCAGCTAATAATCTTTATGCACAGTCTTATAAAGGACTGCAAGACAAAGTCTCTCTTCAGTTCGAAAAGTCTAACGCGGTTGAAATAGTGAAATCACTGCAGAAACAGACCACCTATACTTTTGTATACGATCCTGAATATTTACAACACTGCGCTGTTGGCTCCGTAAAATTCAATAGTGCACCACTCACTTCTGTACTCGAATATCTTGATTATAACGCACCTATAGATATTGAAATGACAACTACTAATACCATCGCATTGCGCAAAGGCCGGGCAGAAAAGCCTGCAAGCCGTGCCGATGGCCGCGTTAGCGGTAAAGTGGTAGATAACAAAAATGAACCTATTCCTGGCGTTACCATCATGGTAAGCAATGGCTCCGGTACGGTTTCCAATGTAGACGGTACCTTCGATCTGCCACTGGCACCAGGTTCCTATACCCTCACCTTTTCTTTTATATCTTACGATTCCCGCAAAATAACAGATGTGGTGGTGGCTCCTAAAGGAACCACCCCGCTGAACGTGGTGCTGAAAAGCAATGGCTCCAAGCTTAAAGAAGTAACAGTAACGGGAACGTATAAACGTGCTTCTGTAGAAGGACTTTACGCTGTACAAAAAAATAGCCCCGGTATTACTGATGGTATCAGCTCCGCTCAAATAGGCCGCACCCCAGATAAAAATGTGGGCGAAGTACTGAAACGCATATCTGGCCTATCTACCATGGAAAATAAATATGTAGTAGTAAGAGGATTAAGCGAAAGATATAACCTCGCCGTACTCAATGGTCAGATCATGCCCAGCACGGAATTAAACAGAAAAAACTTTAACTACGATATTATCCCTGCAAACCTTATAGAGAACGTTACAGTTGTGAAAACCCTCACGCCGGACCGCAGTGCTGAATTTGGTGGCGGTCTGGTAGAGGTAAATACTATCGATATCCCAACGGAAAGCTTCTTTAATATCTCTGTCGGAGCCAACTATAACGACAAAACTACCGGCAAGGATTTTCTTTCTCTCCCCCTGGATGGAAAAGAATATAAAGGACAGATCTCTGACCATCGTAAGTGGTTCGGTGCCACAGACTGGAGTTCTAGCAAGTCGCTGACAGATGCCGCTGCTGCATGGCCTAAAGATAAATCCATGTTCAGCAACAACTGGATTGTCACTGATATGAAAGCGCCCATATCCCCAAATTTTCAAATCTCAGGTGGTAAAGTATTGAACAGACATTTCGGTTTTGTAGGCTCTGTAGGATATAGAAATACTTTTGCTACCCAGGATGTGATCTCCGGCCGTGATGGTTTTGAACCACACCCATATAATGCAGTTCCAGACAGCGCCATCTTCCACGGACAACGCTATGGTTTTACCAATAATATCAATGCCCTCTGGGGAATAGGTTATAGAAACGAACATAACAAAATCAGCTACAATGGATTATTCCTCCAGGTGCTGGATCAGCAACTGACCATAGGTAAAGGATACCATGATGGTATCGGCCCCAATGGCATGCTGGTACAAGATATCGCTACCCAAAGCAAAATATTTCAGCATCAGTTAAAAGGTGAACATCTCCTTGGATCTAAAGGCATTAAGCTCAAATGGCAAACCAGCTATATGACCATGGATAAGATCCGCCCAGACAACCATCAGCTGATTGCAGCCCTGTATCCCGATCCGTCAGCAGGTATTAATGAGTTCAGCATCACCAGCTACTACCCTACAGGTAGAGACGGTGCGCTCCGCTGGTGGAGCCGTGCTAAAGAAAAGAACCTGAGCTGGGATATCGCCATCTCTGCGCCCTTTAAACTCGGACCTGTGGCCAATACCGCTAAAGTAGGTTACAGTGGCTGGAATAAAGATAGGTACTTCTTCGTGGCAAATTCATCTTCCAAACATGCTAGCTATACATTACCACAGCCGCTGCCTCACTACTTCTCAGACTCAGGCCTGGTAGCACAGCTGGATGGTGATAGCGACGACTTTAAAGCGAATGTTTCGCTCAACGCAGTATATGCTATGCTCGATAATAAATGGGGGAAATTCAGACTGGTATGGGGCGTAAGAGCAGAACACTACAACCTGAACGATGTCAATACCATGTTGCTCAAACAAATAGCAGCATCCAATAATGAAGATAAAAAAGTAGATGCCACTGAGCTGTTGAACAGAGAACCTAATACACATTTCTTCCCTTCTGCAAACCTCACCTATAGCCTGACGCCAGCCATGAACCTACGTTTGGCATATGCAGAAAGTATTATCAGACCGGATATCCGTGAACTGTCTTACTTCAGAGAATATGATTATGAGTTAGGAGGAGATTATGTTGCACAGGAGATCATCCGCTCTACTACTATCAAGCATTTTGATTTCAGATATGAATGGTATCCTTCGCCTGGTGATATTATTTCGGCTTCTGTTTTTATGAAGAAACTGCAATATCCAATGGAGATTTATCAACAGGGTATCAACAGGATTTTTAATCTGAAGAATAATAAATCAGCTGATAACTATGGGCTGGAAGTAGAAGTGCGTAAGTCATTTGCTTTCACGAACCTCCCGGTAGTACGCAATTTCACGGTATATGGCAACTTCACCTACCTCGATGCCTGGGTGAAACCACTCACCACAACTATCGTTCGTGACGCAAACGACAATATGAAACTACATGTAGTAGAAACCGTGGGCGCATATGAACATCGTCCACAATCAGGCGCCAGCAACTATATGATGAATGCCGGCATCTACTACGATCTGCCAGTATTTACTGCCAGCCTGAATTACAACTTCGTTACCAATAGGGTGTTTCGCCCGGTAAGCACCTGGCAATACTCCTTCATAGAGCAGCCACTAAAATCACTCGATGCACAGGTGGCAGGAAAATTTTTACACAACAGACTGGAAGCAAAATTAAGCGTGGCCAATATTCTGAATAGTTATAGTGTGATCTACCAGAATGCCTTCGACGGACAAATGCCGGAGAAGCCTTCAAAATCCGAAATGGAATACCAGTCATCAAAAGACTTGATTAACTACAGACTGGCTCCAGGACGTACTTACAGCGCAACGATCACTTACAAATTCTGATTTTACTCAAAATAATTTACGCGTAATACAAAACCCTGATCAGGTAAGTATTTAAACCAAGAAAACTCTCAAAAAAAAATCCATGAACAAAAAGCCCTTATTTGTTACCGCATTATCAGCAATGACCCTCGCTGGTATCTTCCTGGCATCTTCTTGTAAGAAAGATGCTGGCAACAACCGTCCAGTACTGGCAGGTACACTGCCTTCTGATAGCACTATCACTGGTGTAATCACTGCTGATCTGTACCTGACAGCTGCTAAAACCTACACCCTCAGCGGTCTGGTTTATGTTTCTAACGGTGCTAAACTGACTATCCAGGCTGGTACTACTGTGATTGGTGCTGTGGGCGACCACACTACCGGTGGTAACCCAGGCGGTGGTCTGATCATTACTCGTGGTTCTAAAATCATCGCACAAGGTACTGCTGCTGCTCCTATCGTATTTACCTCTGCTAGCTCTACTCCTATTTCTGGTGACTGGGCTGGTGTGGTTATCCTGGGCCGTGCAACCACTAACTGGACTTCTATCGCTACTATCGAAGGTATTCCTGGTACTCCGCTGGCTAACGCTCAGTACGGCGATCCTACCGAAAAAATCGATAACGATAACTCCGGTATCCTGAAATATGTGCGTATCGAATACGCTGGTTATCCATTGTCTGCTAACAACGAAATCAACGGTCTGACCCTGGGTGGTGTTGGTTCTGGTACTGTACTGGACTACATCGAAGTATACAAATCTAACGATGATGCTTTCGAATTCTTCGGTGGTACTGTAAACGCTTCTCACCTGATCGCTGTAGATGCACTGGATGATATGTTCGATACTGATAACGGTTACACTGGTAAAATCACTGAATCCCTGGGTATGTCTGACACCACCCGTGCTGATATCAGCCAGTCTAACGGTTTCGAAAGTGATAACGATGCTACCGGTTCTGGTAACTTGCCTATCACTCGTCCTAAATACGATTACATTACCATCATCGGTTTACCTTCTGCTGCTAAAGCTAGCATCACTAACGGTCAGCCTTCTGGTACTGGTAAATACGGCCGTGCTGCTCACCTGAGAAGAAACTCTGAGTTCGAAATCACTAACTCCCTGTTCCTCGGCTTCAACACTGGTATCTCCCTGGATGGTAGCGGTACTTACAACAAATACCTGGCTGGTGTAGATATCTTCTGCAACAACATCGCTCATGGTTATGTAAATCCTAACGCGTACGAAGTGTCTGGCGTATTCACTCCAATCACTATGAACGTGAACTGTACTTCTAACCAGAAAGACAACTCTGCTAACCCTAACGCACTGGTTGATCTGAATGATCCGTTTGTTCGCGTACCATACGCTCCAACAAACTATCAGCCTACTCCATTCTCTCCTGCTAACGGCGCTGGTGCTTTTGCACTTAGCAGCACCTGGGCAGATGGTTGGTCTAGATTCTAATTTTTTGTTTAAAACTATACGGGAGCCGGTGAATATTTACCGGCCCCCATTTTTTCAAATGAATTTTAATATGCGTATTCAACAATTAGTTATCGCTGTACTCCTGGTTTTTTCCTTTGTAGCTTGTCGCAAAGGTTCCGCACCGGATGAAAAGTATTATGGACAGGTGAAATACAGAACAGTGTCTTTGCCAGGAACACCTGCCATCAGTGTTAAATGGAATGGTCTGTTGATGGATTCTATATTGACAGAAAACTATAAAGGATTTACCTATGAAGCTGCCAATACCCCTGGTAAACTGGGCTTCTATAAAGCAGGTACCGATTCACTGATTGTTGATACCACGATTACTATCCATCCTAATACAACACAGGAATTCCGTATCATCGCCAGCAGCACGCTGGGAATGAGCGGATTTATGTCGCCATCCACTTCAAGCCCCGATTCTTTAACTTTTCAGATATACCTAAACCTCAGTAGCTATTATAAATACGATGTCGTTGACCTGCAAATATCCTCTTATAAGGCCGCTGGTGCAGTTACTACAGACTATGCGTTGTTGAAAGGGATGAAAAATAAACGCCTGTACCCAATTACGTTGTCGGTACCTTTCAAAGATGCTGCCGGTACTAAAATCCTCTGGGTTGCATCTATGAAAGATCCTGCCACCGGACAGGTAATCCCACTGCCTCGTACACCTTATATGTTTACGTTTGCAAATGCGGCAAGTGCTGGTGTATATATATCAACAGTAAGTGATAACGCGGGAACAATGCGTTCTACACTTACAGCAATCTAGGAATTTTTTGTGTGCAATAAAGTTTGCTGTCCTTAGCCATTCTCGCCCCGAGAATGGCTTATTTTTTACGTGGAATTACTACCTCATTAACAATGACAGGCGCCTGGAAATAAGTAGTAACACGACTTTCGCTAGTAGCACCTCTCCCATTACCCGTTATCAACGAAATCGCTTTCGCTATTAATGGATCACCGGGATCGCCCAACGCTACCAATGGTTGTTTGCTCATCTCATCTATGGGGTAGTCTGCCACCAGGCCCTGTGTATAGCCTCCCTGGCCGCTGGCATTACTCAGCTGAAAAGTAATCGGCTGCAGCACCCACGAAATACGTTTAGGATTACGCTTGTCTCTGACAATAATAGTGCCTTTGTCTTTACCATAAGTGGTACCGCCAATCTGAATAACTTTCGTATAGGGCTTGAGGTTATTAATAGTGAGTTCTGCTGCTGATATAGTTTGATGAGAAGTAAGAATGTATACCTTGGCTAGTTTCAGCCTTGCACTTGAGATGTCCGCAAACTTAACAGGGATACCACTTTCTGGTACTGCCATCGTTTCCCCAAAACTCATCTTATAACTTCCCTGTATATTATTTCCCGTAAGTTGAATATAGGTACTTCCTTCGTTGATACCATCCGTAATCAATGCAGATAATAGTGCAGATGCGGCAATACTGCCGCCAGTATTGTACCTCAGGTCGAGTATGAGGTCTGTTATTCCTGTAGTGATGTATTTTCGGAAGATGTTGACCAGGTCTGTATTATAATTGTCGTTAAAAGAATTATAGTAGAGATATCCGATTTTTTTATTGGAAGATACTAACGTAGTCGTATATACGGATTGATCTCTTGGATAGCCGAAGTCCAGCTGCACGGCTGCCGCTTCGGTAACGATGCCGTTAGCCACAGTGGCGGGTGTAAACAGTCCTGTTTTGTCCTGCATTATCTGGGCTACCAGCTGCGATGCATTGGCAGTAGTGATGGGAGTATTGTTGATGCGGGTGATATAACTACCACGACTAAACTTCGAGGCCGCATAGGAATTAGCAGCGGCTAATTTCACTACCGCTATCGCCCCACTGGCTGAAGCCGGAAAGCTGATAATGCTGATGTCTATCCCGAAATTTGTATATAATGAGGTCTGCAATGTGCTGGCATCATCAGGATTATATAGCGAAGAAAATGGATCGGCACTATTCCGCAAGCTTGAAAAGAAATGCAGGGGAGCAAGCCCTGTATCAGGCTTTGGAGGTAGTTGCTGGTTCCACAGATAGAAATAATGCATGCTGTCGGAAATCCAGCTATTGATTTCTCCTTGTGTTACGGGGCCGGTGGGCATAACAGGGGCTGAAGGGGCATCGCGTCGGCAGGCGCTGATACACAACGACAGACCGGCTGCTAACAAAGTACAGTAAGAACGCATATTACCGGGATTTTTCAATATCAAAGTGTGCGCTCACCTGTTGTTTAATGGCTTGTAAGGCAAGCCCCAGGTGATTTTTTACAGTGGCTACAGAAATAGAAAGCTTGTCTGCAATTTCTTTATTGCTATAGCCATGATATCGGCTAAGCACATAGACATTTTTTCTTTGCTCCGGCAATTGCTGCACGGCGCTGTTCATCTGTTGATCAAACTCTTTACGGATAACGTATCGCTCTACATTATCATCTGAAGATGGTTGTGTTTTCTGTTCTTCTGTTGCTTCGGATATTAACTTCTTCTCACGATAATGTTTACGGGCTTCATCAATAACCAGGTGCTTTACATAAACAAATAATAAAGGAAATATATCCTGTCCTTCTTCTACCTTATCAATATTTTCCCATAGGCGTATAAAGCATTGCTGTGTTATATCCTGTGCCCGCGAAGCATCGCCGGTAAGCTTCAGGGCAAACCGGTATATTTTCTCATTGTTATTGGCAAAGAGACTTTCAAATTTGGATTTGACAGGGCTATCAGACATAGTTCGCAGTTGACGCGTTTCGCTGTATAAATATAATAGACCTATGTTACAGAAATGTTAAGGAATCCAATGGCATAGCGCCTTTACGAAGAAATGACAGTAGCCAATAAGCAGCTGATTACCGTTAAATCTCCTCACAAAAAGCATTGCCAGCTCATCAACTGCTTTATTACTAAATTGTTAACTTAATACCACTGCCTTTTATAGCCTGCTGCTTTCACTTTTAATTTGCATTGTCTAACTTTAGTATTAACGAACAGATATATCAATGAAAGCTATATTCCCACTATTATTAAGTGCCATACTGATAACCAATGCACAGGCACAACAAAAGATTGATGTACAGGCTCATCGCGGCGGCATGGGCCTCATGCCGGAAAATACCATTCCCGCTATGATCAATGCAGTGAAATTGGGCGCCCACACATTGGAACTCGACTGCATCATTAGTGCAGATAACAAAGTAGTAGTATCGCACGACGCTTATATGTCGGCCGCTTTCATGCGAAAACCAGACGGCTCAGATATTACCAAAGAAGAGCAAAAAGACTTGCTGCTCTACTCCATGACCTACGACAGCATCCGTAAATTCGATGCAGGATCCAAGCCTAATGCACGTTTTCCACAACAACAGAAATTTAAAACCTATCGTCCGCTTTTAGCTGAGCTGATTGATAGCGTGGAACAATACGTGAAAAAGAATCACCTCAAACCTGTTTATTACAACATAGAAACCAAGTCAGAAGCTCAGGGCGACGGAAAACTCAATCCAGCACCCAATGTATTCGTGGACCTGGTAATGGATGTTATCAACAAAAAGAAAATAGCAGGGAGAGTTACCATTCAATCTTTTGATCCACGGACTTTACAACAGCTGCATGTCAAATTTCCTAAACAAAAAACAGCCTGGTTAATCGCCAACAAAGAATCCTTTGCAGATAACCTTAAAACACTGGGCTTCACACCGGACATCTATAGTCCTGCATTCCAGCTGGTTACTGCTGATCTGATAAAAGAAGCTCATAGCAAAAAAGTACAAGTACTTCCTTGGACTGTAGATGAAGTAGAGGATATGAAGAAGATGATCGAAGTAGGTGTTGATGGTATTATCACGAACTACCCTGATAGATTGATTGAAACTACTGGTAGCTATCAGAAATAGAACTCATACATCGCTGCAATATTTTATCACGACGAGGGCTTCTATTGATTTTCTGGGGATACCGCCCGCGCGGAGCGCGGGAGCCAAAATAAAAACACAATCAAAAAAAATCCCCGATAGCGCATTGCTACCGGGGATTTCTATATAATTTAAAAACTCCTTATTGAATAATCGAACTATTCAACCTCCTCAACTCTGTCTCCGCCAGCTTAGTATTATACCTCGCCTGAATCAGCCTGTAGTAGCTGTCTTCCAGACTTTGCTGTGCCTGTTTCACTTCAATAGTAGTAGAAACGCCTTGCTTAAAGCGTTCCAGCGCCACCATCATATTTTCTTTCGCCAGGTCAAGATTTTCTTCTTCTAACGCGAACGCCTGTTTGTAGTATTCATAATCTTTGAATGCATTCACAAGACCAAGATTTATCTGTGATTTCACGTTGTCTAAAGCGATGTTCTGATATTCCAGATTCAGTCGGGCATCTCGTACTTGTCTTTTAACATTAAAGCCATTAAAGATAGGAATAGCAGCGGTGAAGCCATAGTTTAATACGCCGTTCCTGTTGAATTTCGGGCTAAAGTTATTAGACGCAGCGTTACTGGTATTTCTGTTGAAGTTGTAGGCAGAATTAAAGGAAATTACTGGGAAATAATCAGCCTTACTCTCTTTAACCGCCAGGGAAGATACCTGCACATTCTGTTGTTGTACTTTAATGCTGGTATTATTTTTAGTGATATTATCCTGCAATTCGCCCAGCGATAAAGCCATGTTCAACGGAATGGAATCCATTACATCATACTGTGTAGCCCCGGAAGGTACCGCCATCAACTGATTCAGTAATGACTTGCTTTGTTCTATAACCGTTAGCTGACGCAGATATAATGCTTTCTGTGCGTTCAGATCTACTTTGGATTGCAGCAGGTCTGTTTTAGGACCAAGCCCCGTAGTAAACTTCGCGTCAGATAATTTTACTCTTTCTTCAGAGATAGACATCTGGTCTGCCAGTGCTTTCAGCTGTTGTTTTTCCTGTACAATGTTGTAGTAGCCACCAATTACAGTAGCGATACTATTCTGTATCTGGTCTTTTATCGCCAGTTCTCCAAGAGAACGGATCGCCTCCAGCTTATCCCTGGTGGCAAACATTTTCAGACCGTCGAACAATGTCCAGTTAAGGTTAAGGCTCGCATTGACATTGTTCCCTTTGATGCCACTGGTATCGCGTTTGGTGCCGTTGGCAAACTCCTGTTTGGTAGCAGTACTGCTCCAGGAAACGCCAGTAGTAGCATTCAGTCGTGGCGCAAATGCGAAATTCGCATAGGCGTAATCGTTAGCCGCTACTTCAGCTGTATTCTTAGCCAGACGTATATTATAGTTATTCTTCAATGCCACATCGATTGCCTGCTCAAGTGTAAGCACCTGCTGCTGTGCCATGGCTACAGAAAACGTAGCCATGAAACACATTACAGACAAACAAATTTTAGCGATATACTTTTTCATAATCTGTTTAATAAAAATTATGCATGTACTGCCAGCTCCGCTGGTTCACCCTCTTCATCCTCCTCATCTTCCCTTGGTTTTCCTGGCTTTTTACGACTGAGGAAAGTATACATCGCAGGTACTACATACAATGTGAGAATCAGTGAGAAGATAATGCCACCCACGATCACAATACCCAGTGGAATACGGCTCGTAGCAGCAGCCCCCAGCGACATTGCAATAGGTAATGCACCCAATGCCATCGCCAGACTCGTCATCAGAATTGGACGTAAACGCATCGAAGATGCCGTCACTACTGAGTCAGACTTACTTAATCCTTCTTCTCGTTTATGGTTCGCAAATTCCACGATCAGGATACCATTCTTCGTTACCAGACCAATCAACATGATTACCCCAATCT
Organism: Chitinophaga sp. Hz27; assembly: GCF_042263525.1. Classification (NCBI taxonomy): domain Bacteria; kingdom Pseudomonadati; phylum Bacteroidota; class Chitinophagia; order Chitinophagales; family Chitinophagaceae; genus Chitinophaga; species Chitinophaga sp. Hz27. The sequence continues at coordinate 48,054 of NZ_JBHKFJ010000004.1, read as the reverse complement.
GTGAGAAGATGTTCCACGTCTGGCCGAATATCCACAGTGATAGCAGCGCACCAGCAAAGGCCAGCGGTACCGTGATCATGATGATCAGCGGATCTATCCAGCTTTCAAACTGTGCAGCCAGTACCAGGTAAATCAGCACTAATGCCAGCGATAATGCAAACAAAGTATTGGAGCCACTCTCCGCATAGTCGCGGGAAGAACCAGATAATGCAGTGCTATAGTTATCGTTCAGGACATTCTCTTTCTTCAGCTTTTCGTATATGCGGAACATCTCCTTAATACCGTCTCCAATGGTTTTGCCAGGAGCCAGACCTGCAGAGATAGTCGCAGACTTGAATCGGTTATAGTGGTAAATAATCGGCGGACTGGTTTCTTCTTCGATAGTTACCAGGTTATCCAGCTGAATGGCTTCACCGCGGCTGTTACGAACATACAGGTTCTGTAAGTCGTTTGGATCGTCGCGGTCCGCACGGAATACCTGACCCATTACCTGGTATTGTTTACCATTACGGATGAAGTATCCATAGCGGAGGTTACTCAGGGCCAGCTGTAAGGTTTGGGAGATGTCCTGTACGGATACGCCTAGCTGCGTGGCCTTGTTACGATCGATGTGTATACGTAATTCCGGTTTGTTAAACTTCAGATCTACATCAGTTCCCTGGAACACAGGGCTGTTGCCCACTTCGTCCATAAACCTTGGCAGTACATGAGATAACGAATCGAAGTTGATATGCTCCAGTACAAAGGCAATTGGTAAGCCGGCACGTCGTCCTACCTGTATCGTTTGTTGTTCAATAGCGAATACTTTACCAGTAGGGAAATGTGTCATGTTTCTGTTCACCATGTTCACGATTTCCTTCTGAGAGCGGGTGCGCTCAGTAGGTTCAGTAAGCATAACGTTTACGAATGCACTATTTACAGCGCCGGCGCCACTGAAGCCAGGGGAGGTTACGCTCAACACAATCTTACGCTCAGGTACTGAGTCGGCCATGAACTGTGTGAGTTTATCCACATAGTTGTCCATGTAGTCGTAGGAGGTTCCTTCCGGCGCCGTCACTGACAAACGGAAAGAGCTACGGTCTTCCAATGGAGCCAGCTCCGACTGCAATACCTTAAACAGGCCATAGATCATACCCAGACAAACCAATACGATCAATACCGCTGTCCAACGGAAACGCATAAACGCTTCCAGGGATTTCTTATAACCATCTTCCATTGCGCGGAAGAAGGGCTCTGTTTTGGTATAGAACCAGGAATGGGTATGTGTGGCACTGCCCAGTTTTACATTCAGTACAGGCGTCAGCGTGAGGGATACAAACGCTGAGATCAATACAGCACCTGCTACCACGATACCGAATTCACGGAACAATTGTCCCACGAAGCCCTGTAAAAATATGATAGGAAGAAATACGAATGCGAGGGTAATGGATGTCGCGATAACCGCAAAGAAGATCTCTTCAGAGCCTTCCCGGGCAGCACGCATACGCGGGATACCCGCTTCTATCTTCTTATAAATATTCTCTGTTACCACAATACCATCATCCACTACCAATCCCGTGGCGAGTACAATTGCCAGAAGTGTGAGGATGTTGATTGTAAATCCGCAGGCATACATAATAAAGAAGGCCCCAATCAGGGATACCGGGATATCTATCAGCGGACGGAAGGCCATCAGCCAGTCACGGAAGAAGAGATATACAATAATGATTACCAGTGTGAGGGCTATGAGCAGTGTTTCTTCTACTTCCTCAATAGATTTTTTGATGAACTTCGTGTTGTCCATCGCGATATCCACTTTATAATCTGCCGGGATTTCTTTCTTCAGCAGTTCAAATCTTTTGTAGAACTCATCGGCGATAGCCACGTAGTTGGAGCCTGGTTGAGGGATCAGTGCCAGGGCAATCATCGGGATACCCGATTCTTTCAGCACGGTTTCCTCGTTCTCAGGACCTAGTACTGCCTGGCCGATATCACGGATGCGGATTTCACTACCGTTTACATTTTTAACGATCAGGTTATTGAAATCATCTTCACTAACGAGGCGGCCAAAAGTACGCACGGTGAAATCGGTGGCATTGCCAGCAATTTTACCGGAAGGCAGTTCCACGTTTTCACGTTGGAGGGCTGCTTGTACATCCGAAGGAGTAAGACTATACGAAGATAATTTCGCAGGGTCCATCCAGATACGCATGGCGTATCGTTTCTCACCCCATATCTGGATTTGAGAAACCCCGGGGATGGTCTGGAGTTTTTCCAGGAGTACGTTGGTGCCATATTCCGTTACTTCCAGCTGGTTACGGGTATTACTCTGTACGGTCATGGAGATGATCGCGTCGGAGTTAGCGTCCTGTTTGGATACCACAGGAGGCGCGTCGATATCGGGAGGTAAACTGCGGAGTGCCTGAGAAACTTTATCACGCACGTCGTTGGTAGCACCTTCGAGATCTTGTCCCAACTCAAATTCCACGGTAATATTACTACTACCCTGGCTGGAGCTGGAAGAAATATTTTTGATACCGGCGATACCGTTGATTTGTTTTTCCAACGGCTCGGTAATCTGTGTTTCAATGATATCGGAGTTCGCACCTGCATAAGAGGTACGTACGTTCACGATAGGTGGGTCGATAGCAGGAAAGTCCCTGACGCCCAGGAAAGTAAAGCCCACAAGCCCGAATATCACGATAATGATATTCATCACAATTGCCAGCACGGGCCGTTTAAGAGATAAGGACGGCAGACTCATAATACATTATTCAGATTATTGGATCTTGTTATACTTCAGCGGCATTCCAGGCTTGAGCTGGAGGATACCAGTAGTGATGACAGTATCACCGGGTTTGAGGCCATTGGTGATCTGTACACTGTTTTCATCGCGGATGCCGGTTTCTACCACCACAAATTTGGCTTTACCACTGTCGGCAACGATTACTTTCTTATCACGGGTACCAGGAATTACAGCCTGGGAAGGCACCATGATAGCTGCAGGAAGATCTTTCAGGTTGATGCGGACTTTTGCAAAAGAGCCAGGGAAGAGATTTCCGTTACTATTAGGTACCATGGCGCGTAGCTTCACAGTACGGGTGCTCAGATCAATCTTAGGATCGATGGCATAGATGCTACCAATATATTCACTAACGTCGCCGGCTACAGTAAAACGGAGTTTATCCCCATTTTTGATCACGTTTCTGTATTTCTCAGGAACGGTAAAATCAATTTTCAGCGGGTCTATCTGTTGGAGAGTGGTGATAACCACTGCGTTAGATACAATTGCGCCTTCAGAAACATTACGAAGACCAAGGCGTCCGCTGAATGGGGCGCGTAATTCGGTTTTCTGTAATTGTGTCTGGGTATAGTCCATGTCAGCAGCGAAGGCGCTTACCTGGTTCCGGGTAACGTCTACATCCTGACGGCTGATACCATTAATTTTCAGGAGGTTTTCCTGACGTTCAAGGGTGGTTTTAGCCAGTTGTTGCTGTAATTTCAGCTTTTGCAACTGTGCTTTCAGGTCTTCATCATAGATTTTTACCAGCATATCACCCTTTTTGACGTTGGTACCTTCTTTAAAATAAAGGTGTGTGATACGGCCGTTGATTTCCGGTTTTACTTCTACTTCCTCGTTACTTTGAAGAGTTCCACTGGCATCGATATACTGATCGATAGAAGTGGATTTGACAATCCATGCATCAATGACAACCTGCGGTTTGGCAGGGGCCTTGGCGGTTTCAGAGGATTTTTTACCTGTCCTGTCGCAACCCAAAAGACAGGCGATACCAGCAATTCCCACAATAGCTAAAGAGTGGAAGGTTCGTTTGGTGTTGGCCATTAAATATTAAGCGTTTAGAAATTCGATGATCGCGTATAGGAAATGCTATACAGTTTTACAAGCACGGGTGCTCAGTACTATCTAAATTAGAAAACCGACTAACGATGATAGCTTTTCCTCTATAAGCCCGACAAATTTAATAAATGGCTCAGCTGTTGATAGCCGCTTACTGTTAAATAGCGTTAACGGTTTAGATAAAAGGCGAAATAAACGGTTGAGTGGAAATTTGTCCTTATATATTATATGAGTGGTAGAATATCGGGGAAATTTAGTATGGTTTTATTATTAAATCTTAAATTCAGAAAATCCGTAAAGTGTTCACTGTATTGGGTTTGCTGCGATTTTTCGGGCTTTGGAGCAGTTAAAATTTGGCCTTCCTGTTGGCAATTCAATAAAAATTATATTTTTGCAGTCAAGTTTTAAACCAAAAACACTTAAAATTATGTCAGACATTGCATCAAGAGTTAAAAAGATCATCATTGACAAATTGGGCGTTGACGAAGCCGAGGTAACTCCTGAAGCCAGCTTCACCAACGACTTAGGCGCTGACTCTTTGGATACGGTAGAACTGATCATGGAATTCGAAAAAGAATTCAACATCTCCATTCCTGACGAACAAGCTGAAACTATTACTACTGTTGGCCAGGCAGTTGCTTACCTGGAAGAACACGTAAAATAATCCTACTAATCAGAATTGTTTTAATGCAACCAAGACGAGTTGTCGTTACAGGTTTAGGCGCTCTTACACCGCTCGGCAATACTGTAGCCGATTATTGGCACGGATTGACGAACGGTGTATCCGGCGCGGATTTTATCAAGCAATTTGACGCTTCCAAGTTCAAAACCCGTTTTGCTTGCGAACTGAAGAATTTCGATCCTACTAACTACCTGGACAAAAAGGAGGCCCGTAAAATGGACCCCTTTACCCAAACAGCGGTTATATCCGCAGATCAAGCTATACTTGACGCCAAGATAGATGCTAATAATGTCAATGCTGACCGCGTTGGTGTTATCTGGGGCACCGGTGTGGGCGGTATGATCAACTACAGTAACGAGCTGAAAGAATTTTATACTGGCGACGGGACTCCCCGTTTCAGCCCTTTCCTCATTACCAGGCTAATCACTGACATCGCTGCTGGCTCTATTTCTATACGCCACGGATTCAGAGGGCCAAATTTCTCTGTAGCCTCCGCCTGTGCATCTGCTACCAATGCCATCATTGAAGCAATGTACAATATCCGCTATGGTAAAGCGGATGTGATAGTTACCGGCGGCTCAGAAAATGTCATCAATGAGCCTTGTGTTGGCGGCTTTAACGCCATGAAGGCTTTATCCGAAAGAAATGATGATCCTAAAACAGCCTCCCGTCCTTTCGACCTCGACAGAGATGGTTTCGTAATGGGCGAAGGCGCCGGTGCATTGGTACTGGAATCCCTGGATCACGCGTTGGAAAGAGGAGCTAAAATTTATGCTGAACTCGCCGGTGGCGCTGCTACCGCCGATGCTTACCATATCACCGCTCCGCATCCTGAAGGTTTAGGTGCCCGCAACGTAATGACGCAGGCACTCTTAGATGCAGGTATGCAAGCCAACGATATAGACTATATCAACGTACACGGTACTTCCACCCCACTGGGCGACGTTGCCGAAATCAAAGCTGTCCAACACGTATTTGGTGAACATGCATATAATCTGAATATATCGTCTACCAAATCCATGACTGGACACCTCCTCGGCGCAGCCGGTGCTGTTGAATCCATCGCCGTGATATTGTCTGTTATCAATGGAATCGTACCGCCAACCATCAACCACTTTACCGACGATCCACAGCTGGATCCTAGATTAAACTTTACCTTTAACACCGCACAACATAGAGAAGTAAGAGCCGGTCTGTCCAATACCTTCGGGTTCGGTGGACATAACGCCTCCGTTATTTTCAAAAAATTTGTTCCTTGATCTTGATTGTGTGAATTTACTGCCAGGTTTTCTATATCGTCTTGTATCCAGAAAAAGGCACTTGTATAAAGAGCTGCATAACTTACTGGGCTTCCCGCCCGGTAACTTTGCGCTATACGAGGTAGCCCTGAGCCACCGCTCCAGCAAAGAGAAGTTTCTCGAAAGCAATGAGCGGTTGGAATACCTCGGCGATGCCATCCTGGGAGCAATAGTAGGCGACTATCTCTTTAAAAAATATCCTTACAAAACAGAAGGATATCTTACCGAGATGCGCTCCAAAATCGTAAATCGCCAGCAACTGAATGATATCGCTATCAAAATGGGGCTGCGCAAACTTACTATCTACGATAAATACAATAGCTTCCTCAAAATCTCCCAGATCTTCGGCAACACGCTCGAAGCACTGGTTGGAGCTGTTTATCTCGATAAAGGATATAACAAAACCCAGCAATTCGTTCATCGCCGCATTATCATGCCCTACATCGACCTCGAACAACTGGAGAGTGTAGAGATGAACCACAAAAATAAACTCTATGGATGGGCCAATAAAAATGGCAAATCTCTCGAGTTTGAACTGCTGGAAGAACAAATGGATAACGGTAGACGCATATTTACAGTAGGCGCCGTGGTAGACGGCCAGCTGATCTGTAGTGGTAAAGCCTTCAATAAAAAAGACGCCAGTCAGATTGCCGCCTCCCAAGCCATCCAAATCCTCGGCCTCGCAGACGATTCCAAAGATTAATTCAACTTACTTTACTGCATGCCTTAAAATGGTCTTCTGCTTTCCAGGCACAATCCTGCGCGGATCAGAAAGGTATATCTCATGGTGTGGCCCCAGGTACTGCAAATAGTGCTTCTTCATGTAGGCATCCATCTTGGCAAGGCTTGCAGGCTCCTCACTATAAGGCCCCATATGCATCACTTGCACCGCCCTGCCCCCTTCCACTTTCTTTAGGTCCACTGACCTCAACCGGGGATTACTTTTTTTCTTCTCCGTCGTAGTTACCGCTTGCACCAGCTGCGCCGGCTGCACATATTCAGGCATCCGTATCATCAGCTGGTAACGCCACAAATGCCTCGGTATCGTTAAAGGATCTACACTTTGGTCATCTACCCACCAATATCCTTCTAACTTACTTACTACAAAATCTTTCTCTAAATGCTTGTTTATGAATTTGATAGCGTACGCTACCGTGTACAACGCTTCTACGTCGGTGCCAAAGACATCGCCGTCAGGGTCGCCCTGCCCAATAATAGTGAGAAATAAAGCGTCTTCGATATGCACCAGTTCTACAGCCGTGCCCGCTGTGTAATAGCTCTTATAGGCTTTGGTAAGATCCAATTTGTCCATCGCTGCTGGTTTTAGTGAAAAGTCAAGGGTTTTTAATTTGACAATACAAAACAACAACCAGCAAATGACAGCCTTATGTCAGCAGACTAATTTTAATTTTTTTTAGATTTTGAGAGATATTCTCCCCTTTTTTGGCATTTTCGAGAAGATGAGCCCGCTTTTTACTTATTTTCTGTGAGATAATGTTGCTGGAGCTCACGGGTTAATTCCTGCATACCAACTTTTAACTCATCCGGTGAAATTATCGTTACATCATTGCCAAACATGATGAGCCAACGACGGAAATATTCCACAGATGGCTGAAGGAACACCATTTCCGTTTCTTCGCCGAGATTTTTCTCAGAAACCAACCCATAATAATATTTCTGGTCCCGGATATAACGCAGCACTTTATTCTGCATCCTGATCCTGAATTCCTGCATTTGCTCGTGGTCGTGCTTATGAAAACGGTCAAGGTAATCTTGCAGCGACACATGATGGCCTCTTTCGAAGCGTTCGCCCAATACGCTGAGCTTTCGGATACGGTCAGCCCTGAAGTCGCGATAGCCGCCACGAAGCCTGCACCAGGCTATTAGGTGCCATTTCGCGCTCATATGAAATATCCCAATGGGCTCCACATCCCGCCTGGTAGCGGCCTCATCTTTAAAGGAGAAATACTCCAAATTTATAACACACTGGTTACCAATAGCATGCTGTAAATCTGATAAGAACCGATTGGGGAAGGCAGTATCTTCAGGGTGTACTGGTTGGTATTTAATGACAGCGATATTATCATCGAGGGACTCCAGGTAGTCTTTGTCGCCGCCTCTGAGTACGGAGCGGATTTTCTGCATGGCAAAGCCAAACTGCTTTTCATTGGAGTGGTCACTATATTTTTCCATGAGTTTTTCGGCGGTTAGGAGTGCAGCCGCTTCTTCCTTGGAAAACATAACGGGAGGTAGATGATAACCATCTACTATATAATAGCCGGTGCCGGCCTCTGCTCCAATAGGTACGCCAGCTTCCTGCAATGCTTTCACGTCTCTGTATACCGTCCTGAGGCTGATTTCAAAGCGTTCCGAGATCTCGGAGGCCTTCACTATTCGTTTACCCTGCAGTTGGATAAGTATGGCTGTTAATCTGTCTATACGGTTCATGGGGATTGGAAATTACCACTAAGGTCGGATGTCCGAAAAATATTTTTGAAATTTTTTTACAAGCGATTAAACTTCGATCAAATAATGCGGTCTCTTATATATAACACTTCTTTTGGAACGCGTAAGATATTGAGAGCAAGAGATAAAGTAGATGTTCCGAAAGAATTTCAATTCGATGCTACAGTACAGAATATAGGTTAAATGGTAAGCCCCTGCAATTTCTTGCGGGGGCCTGTTTTTTTAGGCAAATTATTTCCGGAGTTCGGGGATTTGAGGTTTCGCCACCGGCGAAACCTCAAATCCCCGAACTTTTTTAGCTTCACCTTTGGTGAAGCTAAAAAAGTTCGGAAAAGATATATATGTCTAATAACTCATCTCATTTAACTTCACCTTACCTCTAAACGTCCAGAAAACAAATACCGTATAAGACAATACCAACGGCGTTCCTATCGCAGCAATCAGCAGCATAATCTTTAATGATTTATTGGAAGACGCAGCCTGATATATACTGATACTATTCGCCGGATTTGTAGACGAAATCACAATGTTAGGATATAAACCTATCGCAAATAATATCAACAAACACGACATGATAATGCAGCTGAAAAGAAAGGCTGTCAGGTAATTGCGGGCATCTACATTACGTTTTATATTTAATAGTGTAAACACTGCAATCATTGGCAGTATAAACAATTCAGGATGATTCTTGAATGCTAACGTCATATGGGGTATATATATCAGTGTAGCCATTGACGTTAGTATAAAGCAAAGTATGAAAAACTTACTGCAATTGTTTACCAGTATCGTTAGTTTGGCATACAAACGATGTTCTGTTTTCATGACTAGATAAATAGCACCATGTAACATGAACAAAGCCAATGTGGTAAAGGCTATGAGTAAAGAGTATGGGTTGAAAAAAGTTAGTAGGTTGCCAGTAAATTCCCGCTGACTATTAATCGGTAAACCATGTATCAGGTTGCCTAATACCAGGCCCAATAGAAACGTGATTAATATACTGGACACACAGTAACTGATATCCCACATTTTGCGCCACCACTTCCAGGGTTCCTTACTCCTGAATTCTATGGAGATAGCCCTGAAAATCAGCGCCACGAGGAATAACATGAAAGGAATGTAAAACGTGGAAAATATTACGCCGTAAACCAGAGGGAAGCCCGCAAATAAAGCACCACCGGCAATTACCAGCCATACTTCGTTTCCGTCCCAAACAGGGCCGATAGCATTTAATACCAGCCTGCGACTCTCTTCTTTATTAAAAAATAAGTGTAAGGCACCGGCGCCAAGGTCGAACCCATCCAGCATACCATAGCCAGTGATCAAGCCACCAATTACCAGGAACCACCAGGTTGGAAGATCTATTCCGAGTATTGTTTCCATGCAGATTTATTTAAGCGGGTACATTAGATGTATAGAAAGAATCGTCGTCGTTGTTGTTGTCGCTATTGTCGGATTGGACGGCTGTAACATCAGGGCCATGCGCGATTTTGCGTGTCAGCAGGAAGATGAACAACGTGAATAACAATAAATATACGAACGTAAACAGCACCAGCGAAAACACGACTTCATCGGCAGTAACTTTTTTGGAAAGTGCATCTGAAGTACGCAATAATCCATATACCACCCATGGCTGACGGCCTACTTCTGCGGCGTACCATCCCAGCTGGTTGGCTATCTGCGGCAGCATTACGGAAAACACGAATATCCACATCAGCCATTTGGTATTGAATAGCTTTTTGCGCCACAAGAGGAAAACGGCTAATAAAGTGAGTCCTATTAATGTGATGCCTATAGCCACCATGAAATGATAGGTCTGGAATACGAAATTCACAGCGCCTGGCCTGTCTTGCGGAGGCGTGGCCCTCAAACCCTGTACTGGCGCGCTAAAGCTGCCATGCGTCAGGAAGGAAAGCCCGCCCGGTATCTTAAGGCCTGTGGTTTTCTCCTCTTTATTATTGACCCAACCCATGATATACATGTCCGCAACGGCAAGACTATCATAATGTCCTTCCATAGCGGCGAGTTTAGCTGGTTGGTATTTGCTGACATATTCCGCTGAGCGATGACCAGTGAATAGTTGTGCTAACGCCGCAATGGTAGCCACTCCTAATCCTATTTTGAACATGGCCTTTGCATGAGAAACAAATCTGTTTTTTACTATATAGAACGCACCCACGCTAATAACTAAAAAGGCGCCGGAGAGGAAAGAACCTATGACCACATGTGAAAAACGGTCCCAGGAAGAAGGATTGTTGACCATCTCCCAGAAATCTGTAACCACCGCTCTGGCGGCCAGATCGTGGCCTTCTATGACGAAGCCGGCAGGCGTTTGCTGCCAGGAATTCGCAATAACAATCCATAGTGCAGAGAATATAGATCCCAACGCCACCATTATGGTTGCAAAGAAGTGAACGCCCTTCCCTACCTTATTCCAGCCGAATAGCAATACCCCTAAAAATGCGGATTCCATAGCAAATGCGAAAATCCCCTCTGCCGCCAATGCGCTGCCAAAGATATCTCCTACATAATGTGAATAAGTAGCCCAGTTGGTACCGAATTCAAATTCCATCACAATACCGGTCGCCACGCCTATACCAAATATCAGCGCGAAGATCTTTATCCAGAACCTGGTAATATCTTTATAAACGGGAAGCCCTGTTTTGAGATATAGTGATTCCATGATTACCAAACATACGCCCAGCCCAATGCTTAGCGGAGGATAGATGTAGTGAAACGCCACGGTGAAGGCGAATTGTATGCGAGAAAGGATTTCTACTGACGGCATAATTTGTACGAATATTTTACAAAGTTATTCCCGGTCTGCACTCACGAACCTGACGTTTATCATGTTTACTAAATTTAACTTAATTCGGGGCCAAAAGCAAAATATAAACCTCCTTATCAGCTAGCAATATTGTGGTAAAAGATATCGTGCCGTTTCCTTTCCATTTACACGATACCTTCAGCATGGGGGAAATGGAAAGGGTTTCACCCGCCCTCAGCGGATGAAACCCTTTCCTGAAAAATATAAGGCAGTAATCTTACGCCAATTTCACAACAACCTTCCCAAAGCTCTTCGCACTTTCCAATTGATAAAATGCTTCCTGCACATTTTCTAAGTCATAAACACTACCCACAATAGGTTTCACATTATTAGCCTCAAAAGCACGCGTCATTTGCAGGAAGCTTTCCTTATTCCCAACAGAGAAAGCTTGTATCCTTGGATAGTTCTGCATTAGCGTCAGAAAATCCAAAGGCAATGCAAAGCCAGATATAAACCCAACCAGGCCCACAAATCCATTATAGGCCAGCGCCTTAATAGAATTGTTGATAGTGCTGCTGCCCACAACATCTATTGTTGCCTGCACACCTTTGCCTTGTGTCAGTCGTTTTACCTCTTCATGCCATTCCGGATGCTGTTTGTAGTTAATAACTTCTGTTGCTCCCAGTGCCTTCAGTTTTTCCACTTTGCTTTCATCGCCGGTGGTAGCGATGACTTTAGCGCCCGCCATCCGGGCAATTTGTAAGGCAAACAAGGATACACCGCCTGTTCCCTGCGTAAGCACTGTATCACCAGGTTTAATGCCAGCATATTGCATTAATCCAGACCAGGCTGTTAAGCCGGCAACAGGGAAAGTAGCGGCTTCCACACTGCTCAAATGAGCAGGAGTTGGTACCAACGCATATTCAGGAATAACGTAATATTCGGATAATACACCCAGCGCATTCACTCCCGTGCGGGTTTTATTCGCCTGCGGCGTTATCGGGCCATTTTGCCACAATTGATTAAAATGAGTAATAACTCTGTCGCCAGCCTTCCAGGCAGTAACCTTGCTACCAGTAGATACTACCACGCCAGCGCCTTCTGAACCGGGTGTAAAAGGGAATGCCAGATCTTTTTTATATTCGCCTTTCACCAAGGCTAGTTCCAGGAAGTTGAGAGATGCAGCTTCCACTTTGATCAATACATCATAATCGCCAGGAACCGGCATAGGAACTTCATTGAGCTTAAGTTGATCTATTCCAAACTGATTTATCTGAATTGTCTTCATAAATAGTAATTTTATGAAGCAAAATTGAGGGGTATATACACATGAGTCAAGTATGTACCATTTAGAAACCTACTTTCCAGCTAGGTAGTATTGTTGATAATCAATGCCAAAAAAATGAAAAAATCTGAAAAAAATATTAACCCATCCCCTGTTTGCGCGGTAGACTATGCCTTTCAGCGCATCGGAGGAAAGCATAAAGGCAGGCTGTTATACCATCTTGCGGGTGGCACCAAACGCTACGGAGAACTTGGCCGCCGCCTCACTGGTATCACTCCTAAAATGCTGACGCAGGTATTAAGAGAATTGGAAGAAGATGGGCTGATATCCAGACAGGTATACCTGGAAGTACCACCCAAAGTAGAATACTCGCTGACAGCTACTGGCAGAGAACTGATACCCTTTATTATGCTGCTGGCAGAGTGGGGTCGTACAAAAATTTTAGAGGATGGACATGAATGTTATCCATTCATAGTACCAGCAATAGAAAACGCCGATACACTATAAGATATCGGCGTTTTCTATTTAGTGATATCATTCAATCAGGCCATAGCCATAGATTCGAATTCTTTTTTACGTTCGCGGTACTCCTCCATTGTGAAGTTATATACCACTGAATCACGCTTGTTTTTGTTAGCCACAAAGTGACAGGCATGAATATATGGTTCAGCAATATTCAATTTATCCAGCGGCGTTACTACCAGTAATTGCAGATTGAGCTGTCCGCAATACTCCATCAGATAGTGACTCTTCTCAGGGTCCAGCTTACTGAAAGCCTCATCCACCGTGATGAAACGCAGGCTCCTATGTTGTCTGTTGGCCTCATTGATACCGAATTGGTAAGCAATAGCGGCGCCCAGAATAGTATAGGTAAACTGGGCTTTCTCTCCACCAGACAAGCTCGCAGTATCTTCATAATACTTAAATGCCTTGTTATCGGCGATGTAGTATTCTTTGGCACCGAAGTCGAGCCAGTTGCGGACGTCCGTCACTTTACGTCTCCAGGCCTCATTTTGTTGCAGTTCAGTGATCAGGGTTTGTATGTTCTGGAAGAGTTGCTCACCATAGGCTGCATCTTTTTCTGTTTGGTACTTTAGGGTATCAGGAACTGCATTGCTGAGTTTCTCTTTAAAATTCCTGATTTCCACATCACGTACATGTCTGCATTCCAGTTGCAGGTAAGTATCCGGGTTCTTGTTGAATGTGATATTACGCAGTGGTTCATTCAGGTCTTCCATTACCTCACGGATGGCATCTTCTTGTCCGTATATCCATGCACGGTAGTTGGTGATTGCATTGAGCATACTGGTATCCATGTATTTACGGAAACGCTCTTTATGTTCAATCAGGCGCTGGTATTTGATTTGCTCGTATAGAGAAATGAACTCATGAAGATATTCCACATGTGCGCGCAAGTCTGTAACATCGCCGAGCCAGTCAGGGAAGGTATCGTGAATAGTTTTAGGTGGATTCACGAAGGCAGCCAGGAGTCTGGTAATTTCTGTCTGTTTCTCTGAGCTGTTGCGCTGTGCTTCTTTCAATGAAACGTTCAGATTTTCTTCTGCACGTTTACGATAGTTATATAACTGAGCAGCAGATGTTGCCGGCGTTGTGATAGCCAGTTCCGTGAGGAAGTCGATAGCTTTTTGCAGGGCGGTTTCGTCTGTATTGGTGACCTTCAGCTGCGTATAATAGTTTTGCTTTTCTGTCAGTTTATTATCCAGGTGACCTTTTTGCTGTAGGGTATCCGCTTTGGCATCTTCCTGTTCTCTGATGGCCGCAGTGGCTTCATCCAGCTGCTCACAGATCACTTTATACTTATCGCTGGCTTGCAGCAGGGTTTCTTTTTCGCGTGTATGCGTTTCAATTACGGCTGCATGTTGTTGCCAGCTGATGTCGTCATAATTGCGCTGGGTGAGGAATGCGCTCAATACAGTTTGCATGGCGCCCAACTCTTTGCGAGTGGTTTCGAGCTCGTTGAGGCTTGATTGCAGCTCATTAATAGCGGCATCGCATTCATCCATGTCCTCTTTCAGGAGGCGAAGTTTAGCCTTGTTATTCCAACCTAATACGAAGTTATTACGCTGTGATTTGCCTGGACGGTCATCTTTTTCATGTCGTGTAGCCTGTCGCGTTAGTCCATTGCTGGTAACGGCCTTGCGTGCACGGTTGAAGAGATTCATATCGTCTGTACAAACGAAATCAAACTGGTCTAGCAGCTGATTTTGCAGCCAGTCTTTAAATTCTGTACCTGGTTTGATTTCTATCTTCTGTAGCAGACTATCTTCTTCTTTGGGCATGCGTAGCATGGTATAGGATTCGTCTTCTACTTTGTGGTAGATCAGGCGTGTTTGCAGGTTGTTTTCGTTGATATGACGGTTGATACGCGTGATGTATCCTTCCGGTACCAGCAAACGTAGTGCAAAGTTGTGTAATACCTTTTCGATGGCGAATTCCCAGTGGGTTTCGTCTTCTTTAACGCGAAGGAGTTCTCCGGCAAAAGGCAGCTCTTCTTCTGGAACATCCAGCATATCTGCCAGCTGCTGACGAATACGAATCAGCTCATAGGGAATATTATTTTTCCTGTTGAGTAAAGATTCTATTTCTTCATTGAGGGTGGCTGCGTGGTTCTTTTCTGCTGTCAGATTGCTTTTATGTAGAAATATATCTTCTTGCAGATTTTCCAGTTGTTTGCCAATGCCTTTCAGTTGTTTTTCAGCGCCTTTGAGATTTTCGTGAAACTGTTGCTCATCAGGAGATGCTGTCAGGTTCAGTCTTTCCGCCAGTTTATTATAATCATCCATTTTGCTGCGCTTAGCTTCCAGCGACTTCTGCTCATAGTGGATGGTTTTTTCGATGGAGCGCAGCTGTTCATCGACGCTGCTGTTGGCCTTTTGGGCAATCAGTTCGTCTTTGCGGAGATGTAGCTTTTCCAGTTTTGTATTGACGCCGGATAAGGTGCTGGCGGTAACTTCCAGCTCCTGCTGCAGTTGATGTATTTCCTGTTGGAGCAGTTCCCTTTCCTGTTTGTTAAAATAGCCTGGAAGCGTGTCTTGCAAGGAAAGCAGCTCTCTGCCTTTGTTTTGAAGCTTTTCCCATTCTTCACGTTGCTGAACGATAGGCTCTAGCATCTGCAACTGCATTTCATCTTTTTGTATAGCACGATGGCTGGAAAGCAGACTGTCGTAGTTTTCACGTAGCTTGAGGAATTCCGCTTCACTATCTGTTTCTTCCAGCATATGCTGGCGTATAAAAGTGTTCAGATCTCCCAATACCTTAATACCAACAGTTTGGTTAAACAAAGCCAGTGCTTTTTCACTTCTCAATCCGAAGATGTTACTGAACATCGAAGCATATTCCTTGAAGCTGTCTGTCACTTCTGTTTTAGGGAATTCCATGCGCAGGCGTTTTTTCCAATCGCCTTTTGCATCAAATTTTCCGTTGCCGAAATGGTCGTTGATATTGAGTTTATGAGGAGATACAATGTATTGGCGTTTCAACTCTCCGGCATACCATCTTACTTGTGCGAGGGTAATGGTATGCATGGTAGCAGCGTTGTAGAAATATGCCAGCAGTACGGAGTACGGGTTCTGGTCTTTATGGCGCAGCTGCTCTGTTTTGGATTGTAAAGATTCTTCGGAGAATGTTTTACCGTAATATCCCCAGAAGTAGGATTCTTCGCCACGATCGCGGCGTTGTTCCGTTCCGGAGGATTGGTTATAAAAGCGTTTGCCCGATGGTACCAGTAATGTCAGCAGGGCATCGATGAGCGTGGTTTTACCGCTACCATTGGCGCCTGTTAACAGCGAGGTGTTACCATTCGTGTTTACACGATATATTTTATTATGAAAGGTACCCCAGTTATATACTTCGAAATATTGTAAACGGAATCCACTTTCCTGCGCTTCACTATTGAATAGGGTTGACATGCAAGTTTAGTTTAGTTTTAATTTCTTCCAGCTTTTCGTTATTCACGATTGCTTTGATTACACGTTTTACTTCATACTGCTGCAATTCTTTATTGGCAACATCTTCCCTTGAAATACGAAGGATACCTATGGATAACAGACTATTGATAGGTTTGTTAAGATCTTTCAGCATTTTAGAGCGGTTATGGCGCTCTTTGAAGAACAGCGCGAGGCGTTCCTTGATTTCTTTCTGTGTGAGGAAAAGCTTGGTGCCATTGCCTTTCAGGTCAAATTCTTCCAGGGCTTCCCTTAATACGATGCAAAGCAAGGTGGCCTCGTAGGTCAGTTTTGCCTTACGCATAAGTCTTGGCAATGATTTTTCACCATCTTCACTCTCGGGCTGTACGATGCGTGCGAAGCCATCTGCTTCGTTGATAACCAGCTGCAGGCCTACCTGTTGCAGGTATTTGTGTAGTTCGGTTTGCCAGGAAAGCAGATCTTTCCAGTAACTGCGCTCTTCTTCGTAAACGGTTCCCTGC
Source organism: Chitinophaga sp. Hz27 (assembly GCF_042263525.1). Classification (NCBI taxonomy): domain Bacteria; kingdom Pseudomonadati; phylum Bacteroidota; class Chitinophagia; order Chitinophagales; family Chitinophagaceae; genus Chitinophaga; species Chitinophaga sp. Hz27. The sequence continues at coordinate 31,274 of NZ_JBHKFJ010000004.1, read as the reverse complement.
ATTAGCTTCAGGAACACATGTGCAAAGGGCGCTATATTTCGTTCAGACATAAAGGTTAGTTTTTGCTGTTGGTAAACAATACCATTGGCAGGTTAATGATACGGTTACCAAGTTTAACAGGGTCCGGTGTTTCTAGTATGATATGGGAAGATGACTGGCTGGCGATGGCGAAATAGGTGATCAGCTCTGTGAGCCCTTTTTCAGTACCATAGATGTCTACCAGTTCTTTCAGACTTACCTGTTTTTTATTTTCAAGTTGTTGTTGAATACGGTCTTCGAGTTGTGTACGGTCTATATGGAAATGATTGAATAACGCTTGCATATCCTCCATGGAATAGTCGTCGCCACCTACGCCTTCAGGCAACTGGAAGGTAGGAGGAATTGTTTTTTCGTCTGCCATTTCCCATCTGTCTGGCAGGTCAATTTCCGGATCTTCTTCAATTTCGATGAAGCATTCTTCATTGGGGTGGTTGCCTAAAGCCTGGAAGGCGAGCAATCGGATGTCGTTGATCAGCTCTATGGTTTTGCGGCGTTCGGTCATATTTTTTTCATTGAGTACGCGACTGAGTTTATCGCTCAGTTTTTTATTGGCATCAATTACTTTTTTGCCCGAGGCGTGTAGGAACTGTTTCAGCTTTTTGAGGAAGCGATCATTTTTGAATTCAATATCGCGGTCATCCATCAGTTCGTAGAGCTTTTCTATGAGCTCACGCATTTCATTCTGTTTATTTTCGTCCATAAGGAACTGCCAGAATGAGTAGAAGCTTTTTCCCTGATCTTTCTGGCGAAGCGCCTCGAAGGAGTCCAGGGTATAGGCCAGCAGCGTGCCTTTGGCTACATCGCGTTCACTTTGTTTGCGATAAATTTCCTGGGTAATCTGCTCAAAATTGCCTTCTACTTCTTTGAAGTCGCCCAGCAATTCTCTGGCCATGCGGTTTACGTCGTATACCCTTTCTTTGATTTGGGTATCGTCGAATACCTGCACTTTACCGGTAATGCTGATGGCTTGTATTTCTTGTTCTATCTCAAATTTTTTCCTTTCAAGTTCCTGGATACGCTGTTGCGGATCTTTATTGCTTTGATCTACCAGTTCTTTTAGTTTGGAAAAAATATCTTTAAATCGGCTTTCTGTGCCAACAAATTCTCTTTTTTGGAGGGTGGAAACGAAGTTCAATACTTTTTCTGTATCGCTGCTAAGTTCATGGATGTCCACGCCATCGTCGTCAGGGTATTTCCTGAGAAATCCCTGGTTACTCCATTGGTCAATATATTTTCTGGCTTTAATATCGTCGTCTTCCAGCAGGCTGTTAGCGTCTATTTCATCATCTGTAGCGCGGTAACCGGTGAGGCTGAGGTAATCTGACAAGCGTGTAACCAGTTCAGCATTGGTGATGATTGTCTGGTTTTTCTCTTTAAATACCGAATGAAAAAATGACAACATCAAGGGAGCACTGCGTGCCCGTAGTATCTTGAGGGTTACTGACTGGGCAAACAGAATACATAATTGGTCGTACGTCATGGGGTAAAAATAAGCAAAAAAGATATTCCTTTACATGATGTAAAGGCCATTTGCACGGGCTTCCACGGGAGCGGGTATCTCTGGTTCTCCCAGGGCTTGTAACAGATTGATTTCTATGTTACGGGTAATACTGTCCAGCGGCATGGCCAGGGGACTAAATTCAAAGGGGTTCATTAGGGCAATACCATTCAGGTGGGTGCTGTGAAACACAAAGCCAAAGGCCCATCCAAATAAAATCGACCATGCGCCGATGGTTTCCGCCATCATCATCGTATTCATTATTACATAAAACCAGATGAACATCTTGGTAAAAAAGACATAATTGGGAGGGAAAACCGTGCTTTTTATACGCTCGGATTTTCCCATACTATCGGTATGTTTAATCAGGAGTTCGTTGATTTCCAGAAACTGGAATCCGTCTATGGTGCCGGTTTGCTTGAGTTTTTGTAAGTCGCGGGCTTGTAAGTTGAGGATGGCATTGGGGATATTGGTTTCTTTCCGGACTAGCTCAATATCTTCGGGGCTGAGGTATTGGTGGTAATAATTATCAGGACGATTGCGTAGCGCGGATTTCAGGGCATATAAGAAAGCCAGGTGCCGGTATACCATATTTCTGGCGGTGGTCTGGCGATGCTCAGCATTATCAGAGGAATAAAACTGAAGCAGGCATCGGGCCCATGACCGGGAGTCGTTTACCAGCCCTCCCCAGATGATGCGGGCCTCCCACCAGCGGTCGTAGGCCTGGTTATTATTGAAACCTACGAAAAAGGCAATCGCAGTACCCAATACCGCCGAAATAGACACGGGAATGGCTATATGAGATTTTAGCCAGAGGATATCCAGGTAGTATACAATGGTACAGCAAAGTAACAGTAACAAATCCACCTTCCAGGTGAAGGAAAATATCTGCATTAATGACAACCTGGACTTAATCAGCATAAGCGCAATTTTACTTTTTCAATAACCTGTTTTGCAGGATTTTTTCCATCGCTATTTCTTTCATTCCCCTGGAAAACGGTACAGTGGCCTTTCCCATCTCTACAATATTTCCATCGATACCGGTAATCTTCTTACTATTTACCACATATGACTTATGCGTCTGCACAAAATCTTTGCTGTTAATACTGTCAATCACGGATTTCAGGGTAGCATGGGTAATATATCGCTGATCGGCAGTGTATATATTCACATAGTTTTCCATGGCTTCCAGGTAAACGATATCCTCGCAAAAAATTTTAACCAGCTTTTCGTTGGTCTTTACGAATATATACGCCGGATCGGCCGGTATTGTTTGACTAAAACTTTCAAAAGCTCTGTTTGCCGCCTTTAAAAAACGCTCGAATGACACTGGTTTCAACAGATAATCCAGCACCTGTAGCTCGTATCCTTTGATGGCGTATTGCTCATAGGCTGTGATAAAAATAACTTTCGGCGGGTGGTCCAGACTTTGTAACAACTGTAGCCCGGTCACGTAAGGCATCTCAATATCTAAAAAAATTAAATCTACGGGCTGCTGACGTAGCAGGTTATTCAAACTAACTGCATCTTCGCAAACACCTACGAGCTCCAGGAAATCTACTTTTTCCACATAGCTGGCAATGCCTTTACGAGCCACTGGTTCATCATCTGTAATCACACATTTTATTTTCATAATATTATTTTTAGTGTGGCCGTATAATGGTCGCCGTTATAGCCGGCATTAAATTCGTGTTGGTTAGGATAAAGCAACACCAGCCTGCGTTGCAGGTTTTCCTGGCCTATGCCGCCGTTTTTGAAAACTTGTCTATTGGCAGGTACCGCGTTGCTGACATGAAACAACAGCTGCTTGTCTTCCAGTTTGGCGGAAATATTGATCCAGTAAGCGCCACCAGCATATTTAAAAGCATTTTCTACTAAAGGGAGTAACAGCAACGGATATACGGACTGATGCTGCAACCCCGGGTCAAAATCCACCTGTAACCGCAGGTGTTCATTCATTCTTTGTTGCTGCAGTTCTATAAAGGAGTGCAGGTATTGCAGCTCCTGCCCTATAGTCACGGTTTGACGTTGATCGTATAGCTGGTAGCGTAACAGCTCGGAAAGCTTTTCCACAGAGAGCTTGGCGGCCTGCACGCTTTCATCCATCTGGAAATAGATTGTATTCAGGGCGTTGAATAAAAAATGCGGATGGAACTGCGCCTTCAGAAAACGAAGCTCTGTATTGAGTTTGTCGTTACTGATTTTTTCCAGCAACAGCTGCTGTTCATAGTTTTTATGCAGCGATGCTGTAGCGCGGATTATCGCGTAATACAGCATCGCAAATAAGAGTGGTATTAAAGTGACATTCACGGTGTCGTACCATTGTAAGCCATTGTCGGTAAGGGCCACCATAGGGATGATCAGGCAATAGCTAATGAGTGTGATCACCAGGGCCACAAATCCATATTCTTTCCAAACTGGTAGTGGTATAATTTTTTGGGCCTGTTTCCTGGCTATCAATCGCATGGTACCGATGCAAACATAACCTGTGATAACGGTTACTCCGAGTTCTATGGCGGTGGTCATCCATGGGCGAAGCCAGAATCTCGTATCGGAAATGATATCATTGACCAGCCGGAGCGCTGCGTAAACAACCAATCCATAGACGGCCGGGAAAAGATATGTTTGCCAGATTTTTTTCATTCTTATTAAGATAACTAAAAAAATACTTTTTCTGATCAGGCTACGGCTGCTATTTCTGGTAGCAGCGTCTCTTTAGCTACTTTTTTCGTTTGAGGCTTCATACCAAATAAAAAACGCATAACAGGATATGGCCGTATGAGCAGGTGATAAAATATCATACTGGCGCCCAGACTGCAAATTACGATGAAGATGTACTTCATGCCGATGGTGTCTGTGGTTTTTACCGCATAGAAGGCGATGATGACGATAACTGTCTGGTGCAATATATAAAAGGGATAGATGGCCTGGTTGAGATAATCCTGAATAGGTAATTTTTTATTGAGATACTGTTTGCCATAGCCTACCAGCGCCAATACCCAGCACCAGGAATGCAGTGGCTGGCGAGCCAGATAGAGGTAAGTTGTCCAATTAGGATGTACATAGTCTGGCTCTATATTATTCCAGCGGAAGTAATTGATAAGTACCAGCAGGGAAAAGGCTGCCAGCAGGGAAAGGCGGCGGTTTCTCTGAAGACTGTCCATCAGTGCGGGTTGCAGCATACAGAGGAAACCACCGAGTAAGAAAGTCATCCAATAAGGGAAGAAGCAGTAATCATGCACCAGGTCATTGGTATCGGGATGCCCCAGGATAGTAGCCGCAAACCAGATAGTGGAAGGAACCATAATGAGATAGATCCTTTTTCCCTGTGCCAGCCAGGCCAGCTTATTGCGGAACCCCGCTGCCTTAGGAGAAATAATGTAAGAAAATAAAGGCGCCAGGATAATATCATATACTACCAGGTAGCAGATGAACCAGAGATGGTGCCAGCTGGTATTGCCCTGTGGATAAACTTTGAGCTGGAAGATGGAAGGGTAAAAATCCAGATAATTACCTTTAAAGCCCTGGTTGAGCCTTTCCAAATACACTTGTGGTGGTACTATTAGTAACATGCCCACCAGCAGCGGTATAAAGAGGCGGCGAAGACGCAGCAGTGTAAACTGGCCTGCACTGCGGTTTTGGAGCATAAACCAGGTAACGGTGCCACTGATAAAAAATAATAAATGCATACGGAAACGGCTTAGCCAGAAGCTGAACTCAGTTAATAAAGGACTGGAGGTCGCGTTATTAATATGCCAGGGGTTATCCACATTGAAAGGGCGGGCGGCATGGAATAGCAGTACGCCAATGATGGCGAAGATGCGGAGCCAATCGAGGTAAACTTGTCGGGATGATAAGGGTTGCATTGCTTTTGTTTTCACAAACATACCATGGTCTGGCCCCTGGGGGAGTTGCCATTTGACAAGTTGCAACCAGGTGTTGACGAAATGCAAAAGATTTTTTAGAGATGATCCCTTAGAAACTCAATATGTTATAAAATAATTACTCTATTAGTCTATAGAATTAGTAGGAAATTAAAATAATTGATCTATATTTGTTTCACAATTGGTAAGAAAACCTGTTGCAATCAATCAATCCAACCACTTAAAATATATCAGGATGTCTACATTATATCGTTACGCCGACTACCTACAGCAGCCTGTTCCGGAGAGCTTTCCAAAAACCGGGTATCACAGAGAGAAGATAGCGCCTTTTCAAGCGGGGCAGCGTTTTCCTGAGTTTTTCGTAGACAGATCCGATGTGATCCAGGATGCTGGGTTATTGACACAGGGGGCAAGTATTCACACTTTAACTTCGCAGCCACTGGTGGTGGTATATTATTCAATTCACTGGAACGGATATGCGGATGCGTTAGTAGAGCAATTAAAAGCATTACAGCCAGCTATAGAGGCGGCGGGCGCTAAATTACTGGTGGTTTCCAGCGAAGGAAGGCAGCCCTTTGAAAATGTAAATGGACAGGTGCCTTTTGATGTAGCTTTTGATACAGATAAAAATATTGCGCGTGCTTCGGGTATTTACAAAAAGTCTGATCCTATCTGGGGCTTTGTAGCAGGAGTAAACGAAGATGTACCGGTACCGGCAGCATTTATAATCACTCCTTCTCTGGAGATCAGGTATGCATTTGCAGATCTTTACCTGGAGAAACAATTACAGCCAGCGGAAATACTGGCTGCAATAGACAATCGTGTTGCTATCAGTGCTTAATCATTGATAGCTTGGTATACCAGGTTTTTAAATATCTCGTTCATATCTCCGTGAGAGGTTGGCCATACATTCGTATATATTAATCCAACGATTTTCTCTTTAGGATCGGCCCAATAGGTAGTGCAAAACATGCCACCCCATTGGAATACGCCGGCAGGCTGTAGCGACACTGCACTTCCTTTTTCTGTAGTCACTTTAAACCCAAGACCAAAGCAATTATACGGATCCCAGGCAACGGGAAGATCACCGGTTTGGTTCATTGTCATGATCCGAACAGTATTCCTGCTCAATATTCTTACACCATTATACACTCCTCCATTTATCAACATCTGCAAAAAGATGGCATAATCCTTTGTGGTAGACGATAATCCGCCACCACCTGAAAAGTACGTGCCATCAAATTTGGGATAGTCTGCCCATAGGTCTACTCCCTTCAGGCTAACGGATTTACCAATATTATGCACGGTATGTGTTGTAGGATCTTCCGTGTAAAGTGGTACCAGGCGTGATTTTTTATCTGCAGGAAGATAGAAATAAGTGTCATTCATACCCAATGGTTGAAAAAGGCGCTCCTGAAAAAACTGGTTTAATGACTTTCCAGATAAGACTTCCACTAGGTAGCCCAATACATCTACGCCAAGGCCATAGGTCCATTTTTCACCAGGATTATGCAGCAGCGGGAGTTTGCCAAGTATTCTCATTTTTTCTCCTACTACCATATTTTTCAGACCAACGCCTGCGATAAGGCCGGCTTTCGCGTAGATAGCGGTTTCCATAGGGCCGCCAATCTGTGCATAACCGATACCAGAAGTATGGGTGAAAAGATCGCGAACGGTAATTTCTCGTGTAGCCGGCACCGTTGTCCAGGTGGTATCCTTGCTATTGAACGTTTTGATTACCTGAGGATTAGCGAATTCAGGAATGTATTTAGACACCGGATCATCTAATTGAAATTTGCCTTCTTCGTATAGCATCATGGCTGCAACACTGGTGATGGCTTTGGTTTGGGAAGCTATCCTGAATATATTATCCGTTTTTTCAGGAATCTTTTTGTCGGTATCACTATAGCCGAAAGCCTTGTTGTACACGATTTTGCCGTCACGGATAACCATTGCAGTGGCACCATTGACAAAATTTTTCTTCACATAACTGTTGATAAGTGTATCGATCCTGGACAAGCGTTCGGCCGACATATGCGCTGCTTCAGGGGAAGTTGTGATGAGTTGCTGCCCTTGCATTTTGAGGCAGCCGAGTAATAAAAACGGGAACAGTATTCGTTTCATAGCGGAATTTTAGCAGGAGTCAAGATATAAATTGTTTCAGATACTTCGGAGCTATTAATTATAACTACTTGAAAAGTATAGGGTTTAATGGGTTTTTGGAGCATTCTAAAAATACCAACATCTAGGTATTTTATACTCACTGCTATTCATCTACTTTTGCGTTGAGCACTTAAAAAAATATTCAACTCATATAAAGAGTCATTTCCTTATTAGTTTTTTAATGATCGTAAAATCGGTCAATTACCCCCAAAATTTGGGTCTCGCCGTTATGGATGGGACCCAAACTGTTTTTATAAATTTCTGTTTACATTTGCAGAATTAGACCAAAAGAAAATCAACCACCTGTAAAAACCTCTTGCCATCAAGTCTGGAATCGTGAGCGTGTAGTAGATGGGCTTCACTATTGTTTTTTTCCCGCTTTGTCTTAATTGTATATGAACGTAGAATACGAGTCAAACATGTCAGGAGTATCGCTGGAGGAAAAGATAAAAGCATTGCAATCTATTGAAGATGAATTGCCGGCTGTTTTATTAATCCACAAATTTCCGGAAGGAGGAGTTGTGCATATGTCGCAACGGGGCTGTCACGCCCTCGGCTATACGCTGGAAGAAATCATCGCTTTGGGCCAGGAGTATTATCAGCGGGTATTCAATCCACAGGACGTAGAAGATTTTATACCAAGGATTAAGGAATTGGTAGAATCGCCTGCAGAAGAAGATAGGATCGTTTCCTTTTTTCAGCAGGTAAGACTGGCGGGCCGCGAGGATTATGAGTGGCATCTCAGCACTACGCGCGTGTTTTACCGGGATGAAGCCGGTCAGCCTACACACCTGATCACCTGCGCTATTCCTATTGATCCGCTCCATCATGTTACGAGCAAGCTGAAAAGACTGCTGAAAGAAAATACTTTCCTGCGCCAGCACCAGCATATTTATGCAGAACTTACCAAAAGAGAAAAAGAGATTTTGCGATTGACCGCGTTAGGTCATAGTGCCGGGGAAATGGCTAGGGAACTGCATATTTCAGAAAAAACTGTTGTCACCCACCGTAGAAATATCAAATCAAAAATTAATGCCGATTCTCTGTATGATCTCACGAAATTCGCTCAGGCATTCGATTTGATCTGATTTTGTCTGTATTTTTTTGTGAGAAGATGATATAATTTTAACAACGGGTTGTTGTGAGAAATTATTTTTCATTTTTTTTTAGTTAGATAGAAGCTTTGCCAATATAGCATTTACTGAGATTTTTATTTTTATTAAAACGATTTTCCTTTAATAGTAATTTTTTATAGGTTGATGTTTGAATAATGATAAAAATGTAATTTTAGTTTGATATCCTATTGATGGATATCCGTTAACCCAAGATTGTTTGTTAAACCATACTCCCATGTCATTTAAAGCTCGTTGTACAATTGACGGCCTGGATTTTAATGTTCTTGAATGCCGGTACTCCTTTCTTCAAAATACAGACAGCTGTGGCAGGCCTAATGCAAAAGCCCTGGCCAATCATATCGAACTGCTCCTGGAGTCTTCGTCTGACACCACTTTGCTGGATTGGATGATTAGCGATACCGTCACACATAGTGGCAGCATTGTTTTTTATCGGCGGGATGCTTTATCACGGCTGAAAGAACTGAAATTTTCAGATACTTACTGTATTGGCTATACGGAAAACTTCAATGCTGCCAACGAACAACCCATGCAGATAAAACTCATATTATCTGCCAGGAAAATACAAGTCAATAACAGCACCTACGAACATCAATGGCCAGCCTGATAAACTTTTTGCTTATGTCTGCAATAGTAATGATCTCCGTCATTATAGACGGTGAAAAGTATACGAATGTATTATCGCTACAACTGGAACAATACCTCCACCAGCCACATCGCTTTGAAGTGAAGCTTCCAGGCAACTGGCTTCAGTTACAGCAAACACCTGAAAAAGTTGTGAAAAAGCTGTTGGGGAAACAGCTGGAAATAAACATACAAACAGGGAATCAGGAAAAAAATACTTTCCGCGGATTGGTGATGAATGTCCAAACTAAGGCTACGGATACTGGCCATGGGAGTTGTATTATTAGTGGGTATAGCCCGGATATAAACTTGCATAATACTCCTGCAACAGCGATAATTGAAAATATAACTCCCGCTGATTTGGCGAAAAATTTTTCAGCTTCATTGAAAAAAACGAATATCAATCCGCAGGTAAATACTGAGATTCCTTATCTGCTACAGCATAATGAAACAAACCTTGAACTGCTGCAACGAATGGCTGCAAGACATAAAGAATGGTGCTTTTATGATGGTACGAGTTTTCATTTTGGTAACTACCAGCCGGCGTATATTTCCTTACAGGCCGGCGTGAACCTGTTGCATTTTGAACTAAAGGTTGCTATACCAGGCCCCGCACCACGCCTGCATTCCTACGACTACATGCAGGCTAATCAACAGTATAAAACGGTGAAGGAACTGCCCAAAGACATATACCTGCATTATTTATTTGATGAGGTAACTAAATTGAGCGATGCTTCCCAAACCCTACCTGTAGGCAGCTCTGAAGAATCCGAGGAAATATTAAACCACGTATCGAACGATCAGGAGCGAAAACTTTTTACTGAAGCTTTGCAGCTCACAGGAAATAGTATCCATGCGGGTATACGCCCTGGTGATATTATTCGCTTATCGACTGCGACAAAGGACCAGGCTTATGGCGATTTCAGAGTTGTCAGTGTGCAACATTTTGTGTCAGGAGATAATAGTTATTACAATGCCTTTAAAGCCTTATCCACAGCGGTTGCGGCACCAGGATATAACGTTGATGTATATCCTTGCTATGGGCAAAGTGCCGTAGTAACTGAAAATGAAGATCCTGAAAATTTAGGAAGAGTGAAAGTCAGGTATCAGTGGCAGACAACCGGAAGTTCCCCATGGATAAGAGTTCTGCAACCAATAGCAGGAAATGGAAAAGGATGGTATTTCCTTCCTGAAATAAATGAAGAAGTATGGATAAGCTATGAGCAACAGCATCCAGACAAGCCTTTTGTGGCAGGAACGTTCTATAATAATCAACAGCGGCCAGCGCCTGCAGCGATACAAAATAACCTGAAAGTAATAAGGAGTCGTAGTGGTCATACCATCACCATGGATGATACCGCCGGCGCAGAAAAAGTTAGCATTGCCGATAAGAGTGGCAACCAGATAGTAATGGACACCGCCAATGGCAATATGCTGTTGCAGTCGCCAGAGCTGCTAACATTGCATAGTAAAAACATTCTCGTGAAAACAGATGCAGCGTTGACTATGGCCGCATCAGGCGACATCTCTATGTCGGCAGCCAACAGTATTTACCAATATGCAACCGATGAATCTGTGTTGTCTGCAAGGAAAGCAAGTGTCATTACTGATAAGCAACTCATGTTATTTGCTAACGAGTTGAAAGCTGTTTCAGAAAATGCAGAGCTGCATTCTACCAAAGGGGATTTCCTGATTAAATCCGCGAAAGCCCTGCATATGCAAGGAGATGAGAAGATAAATATGCACTAAGAACTTTACCATATCAACAACCAACCATGAAAAACACCAACCAGCCATCAGCCCATCTGGTGTGTGCCGGCGCATTTTGTACCTGTGACAAAGCGTTGAGTCCATCACCAATTGCATTAAAAGCAAACAGCAATAGTAAATATTTTATCCATACCGAAAATGGTAACAAAGTGGCTACCACAGCCGATAGTGATGTACTCGCATTGAATTTCTCCTTATGTAAAATACCTGACCCTAAAAATCCGGTGCCATGCACAGCCCAGCTGCAATGGCAGCAGCCTTATAAACAAATAATATTACCAGGAGGAATCTATCCACTCACGGAGAAAAGCGAAGCCCGTTGCGTTAAAGGCGGTACAATTAAAATTATACAACATGGGCAACTACCATCATCATCAACGCCATTGCCAACGGAAACCCCTCAAAGTGATGCTACGGATAACAAAGAACAAACCGACGTTACAAATGCCGGCACTGGTATAATAACGGAAACAACTACACGAAATAATGATGAGACTGTATCCGTCGCCTTACCATTGGCATTAATGTATGCCTCATGGAGAGATGATAGAGGAAACCTTAAAAAGGTAACCGGATGGCATGAAATATCCTATCTGCACCTGGTGTTTTCCGGGAATGAGCATATTACGCTGCAGGTAGAAATTGTAGTTACAGATAGGCATCTGCAGCACTTTTCAACCATCATGTCTGCTACCACTTTCCAAACCACGGATGGGCGTGTAATTGTACCGTTTCGTACAGATAAATTACAGAGCGACTTACTGAAGGATGGTGATCTGTTATATGCTCGTATTCATAGCGAGGGTATTGTTATTAAAGGAGCAAATGTCTTGCAACCCAGACGGCCCTTATTGTTTAAGGAACATCCGAAAATAAGAGAAGTGAGCTTCCGTAAAGACGGCCATGAAGTAATAACGGCCCACTATGGAGATATTATCACCTGCAAATTGGTCGCGGTGAACATGTGCCGGGAAAAGATCGCCATTAAAATAAATAGATTGGAGAAAGCAAACGGAGAAGATCTTAAAAGGCTGGACAAGACAATCTATCAGGGGGAATATATTTTTAACGACAACGGATATATTGAATTTGATTTTGCCATCCGTCCTGAATGGGAAGATGAGTATGAGGAACGAGTGCAACGCTTTTATTTATCCGTAAAATCACTCAATTGGTATGCCTGGTGGAAAACATTAAACGCCTTTCCCGTAATAGCAGCGCCTAAAAAGCAACAAAGTAGTCCTGTAGTAATAAGAGCGTTAGAAGCAGGCAAAGAGCAGGTGCTATGCGCTGCCTGTGAGGAGCCTATAACGATGACGCATATCCGTAATATGGCAGTGAATAAGGATGGGAAGATGTTCCTGAAAGATGATCAAAAGATCCGTGAGGGACTGGAAGTGCTGAATCAGCACAGGCATGCCTTTTCACTGGATACTTGCACCCGCAAAGCGCATTTCCTTGCACAGATTGCCACTGAAACCAGGTTCCAGCAATTGGAAGAAGGTTTTAACTATGCTACCACAGTACTGGTAAAGAAATTCAAAAGGTTTAAAACATTTGAAGGGAACCATAACGCCAAAGCATGGGGCCGCGCAGAAAATGATGACACACCTGTATCTAACGAACATCAGCAGGCCATTGCTAATTGGGCATATGCTGCCATCAACGGCAACGGTACCTATGAAAGCAAGGATGGATGGAATTACAGAGGTCGTGGCTTTATTCAGCTGACAGGTCGTGGTAATTATAAACTGACAACTAGTCTTTACAATAAATGGATTGGTGGTGACAGTGTTGATTGGGAATCTTCGCCTGACCTTCTCTCCTCTAATCCCAGACATGCAATGGCGGCGGCCATGATTTACTGGCGCTCCCATTCCCTGGCATACCGCGCAGAATATGCAGATGACTATGCGGTAGAAAGTGTGAGCAGACTTATTAACGCGGCATTGGATAATATCACTGAAAGAAAGCGCTTCTTCAAAGAAGCATGTAAAGCTTTACAGGTGAGCAATTGCAAACGCTATAAAGCCCGGCAATGGCAGGAACAAAATAAAGATACGATAGTGGTTATATCTGGTACATCATTAGCCACAGGAAGTGAACATTACAAAAAAGGCAGCGGCAACAATGCTACAGATATAGTATGGCCTGTATATGCAACCAGTGTGTACCGAAGGCTTTCCCTGGCACAGTATAGGCAACTGAAAGCAGCAGGTAAACTACCAGATCCAGACTATATCACTTATCTCACCAGGGATGGTCATGGAGAAACATATGGTAAACATGACACTGGACGCTATGGATTTATGAACGAATGTCCGCCAGGAGAATATTACATGAATCCTGGCCTGCGCTCGCAGAAATACAAAATGTATTTGTCGGATACCAAACAGGTTGGTGGTGCTTATATATCAGGCCCCAACGGAGAACGCAGTGGTATTGCCATTCATGGAGGTTGGCCGATCGGTAGTATAGGATGTCTCACAACCCACTCTAAGGGATATACTTTTTCTCAAAATGCCCTGGTTCGTGAACTTTATGCGAACATCCCCGACCTGGATGTTGTTGCACAGGAAGAAAATGGACGCTCTGTTCGTGTTATCCTGGAACAAAGGACCGTAGATACCTCATTATGGAGTAAGTCTGCATTAGGGCATACTAAATGGACCGGACATATTTCTCACCAATAATAATAACCATTATGTTTAACCAAGCCTTTATTCCACTACTGTCGTTATTTCTTAAGTTGATTTCTTTAATGCCCGTTATGTCTAACACAGTACATCAGCAGACCCCGCAAAATCAGGTTATAAGTAACCGGGTAACACAAAAGATCAGTAATAAATTGAAGCAATTGGGTTACAAATTCCCTGATCAGGCCACATTTGAAAAGAAAGTTCGGGAATTATCAGGCATATCGCTCGCTGACGCCAAGTATAACGACATCCGGCTAATATATACAGATGAGCCGTCAGCAACTGATGTATTTGCAATCAAGAGTGCTTGTCTCATCGTACCAGCCGAAGAAGTGACCAACTTTTGTGATTCCTATAATGATCAACGTCAAATAGTGGATGTTCCTATATCCCAGTGGGACCAGAACTTCTTTCAACAACTGATTGCTTTCAACAGATTGTTTATCTATAATGATACCAGTTTGTTCCAAATGGTAAAACATCACTATGAGGAGCCATTGGAGACAATCTTTTTTGAATTTGGATATACGAAATGCCTGCCATTAAATAACTATTCAATTAATAACATCACAGAAGATGAGGAAGGCTATTACAGTTTTACCAGAGCTGTATATGGATGGGATAACCATGCCGCCAGACTAAAGATTCGGGAAAACATGTTGTTATTGATACATCATCTTAAGCCATCATTGTTTGTACATACAGGACACGCTATTAAAGAGTTTCGCATTGAAAAGGTGCCGCCTTTTGAATTGGGGAAATTAATAAATGTCGCTATAGACGCAGGATTTACCGGCTTCGTAGAGGAACTATGCGAAGAAGATGTAAGTCTTATCAAAGCATTGGTGCAGACAAATTTTGCTAACTGCCCATTATTGAAACCATTGATAAATACAAAAGACTATTCATTCCGGGTGCAGCACTGATCAGAATACGATACCCAACGATACAACGTTTGCATTTGGTTTATCATCCGGGAAAGAAATGACATTATTATTGGCTGTAAAGCTTGCATACTTATATGTATAGCCACGGAATGTATAAGAGGCAAATACGCCTATATGCTTGAATAAATACGAGACACCGGCGCCAACGCCATAGAATATTTTACCAGTTTTTTGGTAATTGGTCGTTGCTGGATTTCCGCTATTATCAGTATAGTGGTACTGGTAGGTAACGCGATAGTTATTGTATCCAAATTGCCCGTTGACATAAGGTTCAAATTTACCGGTAGGATACCTCAACTTCAAATCTATGAAGGTCGGGACCATCAGGTGGTCCTCAAAGGAGGTAAGCTCTACGCCCAAACCTGCCGCCAGGTATTTATTGAAGCCATAATCGTAGGTGATACCGCCACCAAATTTAGCCTGGTGAAGCATGAGGTATACATATCCCCTGCTTAGGTTTTTCCAACGTGGTGGGTTGAATTCAGAATCCTGCGCCTGAAGCTGCAATGGGAAGTATATGAGTAGTAATATTATGAGCTTTTTCATGGAAAAGTATTACGAAGTTCTATACTTTAGTAACAATCTGAAAGGCAAAGAGTTCTGTGCTCCTTCGGAATGATAACCAATGGCTTGGAAATATTGTAAAACCATAAATTCTTATTCCTTAGTCAGACAGTGAAAGATCGTTTAACCATTAATGTTGGATCTTGAATGTGGTAAGGGATTGTAATTGTTTATTGTTGAGAATGGACAAAATAATCCCATGCAAGTCATTAAAGAATGCATCCTTATTACGGCTATTGCATAAAAGCACCACATTGAAGCCATTATTGGAGCGATATACTTCACTGGCTGTACCAGGGAGGGAACCGGCATGGCCCCAGTTATTAGCGCCATCAGTTAACCATCCGCAGCCATATGCGGGGTTTGCTTCGGAGCCCGTTACCATGGTAGTAATGGATGCTGTACTAAGTATATCCGGTACCGTATCTATGCCATCCACAACACTTAGGAACTTTGCGAGGCCTCTTGCAGAGGCAATCCAGCCGCCAGCTGCATCCAAACGGGATATATTGCATGCATCATAGGGTAAGCCAGGGTTAAGATCGTAGTACACTACTTCCTGTGGATACCGTGTAGCCTTGCTATTATGTCCTATATGCATATTCGTTATTCCCGCAGGCTGCAACAAATGTTCTTGTATATAGCCTTCATAGGTCATTCCGCTTGCTGCCACAACAACCTGGCCAAGCAGGCAATAGCCGAAGTTGGAGTACATATACAACTGGCCGGGTTTGTATTTAAGTGTGGTGCTAGCCAAAACACGCGGTATCAGTGAGTCGATGGGAAGTTCTCGGAAGCCATACGCAGGATCGTTATTGGCACTGTTGGGCCATCCGCCTGCAGTATGATGCAATAGCTGATCTACAGTGATATCCAGGATTGCAGGATCATACCGGCTACCGAGATACCTGGTGCCCAGGATACTATTGTCTCCAAATACCTTGTTGCTTAATTGAAGTTTTTTCTCTTCAGCAAGCTTCAGTATCGCTACGCCGGTAATACACTTGGATACACTCGCCACGCGGAAAAGACTATTAGGGGTAACACCAACCTTAGTTTCCGTTACGGCCATTCCGTAGCCTTTACTATAAACCATATTACCTTGGTAAGTAACGGCAAGGGCCATACCAGGAATATGGTATCGTTGCATGAATTCCTGTACGGTACTATCTATTCGCGGGATCGCCAGGCCCGACTGAAGATAACATAACAAGAATATCAAACTTTTCATAATAAGGATAATACCGGTATGTCAAAAACCGAAAATAGTGATGGGTAAGGTTGTTCGATCTGCTATCCTGACTAAAATGTCTGCTTCTTCTCCATGTCAGGAAGCGTATCATCTAGTCGTTTAGCCAGTTCTGGCAACTTGATAGTAGGAACAGCCGGAAACAGATGGTGTTCCAGGTGGTAGAACATACTAAAGGTCAGCCAGTTTTTCCAGCCACTACGCTGAGTGCGCGCAAGTTCCGGGTGTTCATGTGTGTCGTGGTGAACCGTCCATACGGCAAAGAAGGCCATTAATAGTTCTCCGACCAGCATCACAATCATGTGATAGATAAGGAAAGGAATTTTCAGGTAGATAATACCTGCCGCCACCACCAGGATGGAAATAATTTCCAGCCATACGTTCCGTACATAATTTTTGTTACCGTGTTTAATGGTGACCTTATGAATCAGGAACATATGAACAGGGCCATATAAGATAGCGCCATACCAGGTCATACGTGCAGCCTTGCCTTCATAATCATCATCTGATAAGCAATACTTATGATGCCTGATGTGATTGAACTTAACAGCATGAATGGCTGTCATCATGGAAAGGCTGTTCAGATACAAAGAAAGCCAGGTCAGAAACTTATTGGTGCCAAGAGAATTATGGAAGCCGTTGTGGACCTGTCTTAATGCAGTAAGAAAATAAAAAGCGGAAAAAGGCAATGCTACCAGGTAATAACCTTTCCATGCCAGAAACCAGGATGCTAACAGCCAGGGAAGAGAAATGTTATTTTCTATCAACATTTCCTTTGTGGAAAGATGCTTTAAATCTTTCCATGCTACTTTACGAAGAATTTCCTGTTGTGTCATAGGGACATGATTTTACAACAGTGTAAAAGTACAGTCAGATACGTTGATAAACAAGAACAATCCTGTTATTTATACACTAGAAAACTAGAGCAGCCTGGCTGCTACGGAAGTGATACAGGCTGCTCTAGTTATCATTAAGAATTTGGGAAATAATCTCGCCAATGTGGAAATAAAAAGGATAAGACCATTTTAATGATCGATGTACTTATCTGAATCAGCCCCAAAAACACCCCAGGTATTACTAGTGAAAGCTGATTCAGATAAGTGCAGTAAGAAATTTCAACAATATCTCAATATAATCATACTACAATCGTTCGGGAATGATCAATTGGTAAGTTGTTGTAATCAACTAAGTTCTTTGAAATATATATGCTTTAAAGTTGCTTAATAGGACGTTCGCCAGAGAGTTAATTCGGGGCAATTATACTTCCGCATGCAGACCTACCCTATTGCCTTCTGAGTCTATTATCAGTGCGATGAATCCTGCCGGAATAGGCGTTCTAGGAAGAATGATCTTGCCACCGGCTTTTTCCACCTTTTCAAGAACAGTATGGATGTCAGGACTGCCATTGATGTACACCGTAGTGCCTGTGGCAGAAGGTGAATTGTGCGGGGTTTTAGATAATACCCCTGTAACCCTGCCCGATGTTGCCTGTACTACTGCTGGATTAAATGGAAAAAATGCACCTTCATTTTCTCCGTCATTTCTGATGATCATTTCTATATCAAGGATCGTTTCATAGAATTGTTTGGCCCGTTGCAGATCATCAACAGGTATCTCAAACCAAGTGATCACATTAGTGGTCGCGTCAATTTTTTTCAGTAAGTTCATCTGATTAAAATTTAAATTTTTATGTGTAAACAATCTGCTTTGTCGGCCCAGTTACTTTCAGGGAAGTCTTGTATAAGCCGCTCCCAGTAAGGAGTTATGCTGTCGGCATCACGTTGATGAACGAAATAAGCAGCAACACCAGCCCAATACAATGCCTCAGGAATTGTACCAATAAAATCAGGCTGTTTAATAAAATCTTCCAGAAGGGATAATGCATTGCCAGGTTGCGCCTTTCTTATGAGAGCAAGCGCGCGGCCGATTTCGAGTTCTGCTTTGAATTGCTGATAGTTTAGATAGCCAATGGTTTTCCTTACTTCACTGCCATCATTGGAAAAGACTATAAACGTGGGGGTCCATAATACTGGAGCACAAGGCAAGCGTTGCGCATTCCGATTGATGATATTATACTTCACAAATACGAACTGCTGCGCGATATATGAGAGGACTTCAGGATGTTGGTATGTCGACTCCTCCATTTTTTTGCACCCTTTGCAATTTGGTGCCCAGCAATCTACAAGTAATGGTAAGCCTTTCTGCTTGGCCTGCTGAAAGGCTGGCTCCGCCTGTTCTTCTGTGAAATAGTGCGTTACATTATTCGTCAAAGCCTGCATCGTTTGTTATTTAATGCAAAGTTGAATAATGGTATGCATCCTATCCTGTGACGATCGTCACAAAATCATTTTGCTATTCTACGTTTTCTGATTCTGCTTAACGTTTCCCGCGCTACGCCCAGAAACGACGATAGCTGCGATAAGGAAACTCTTTGTAATAACTTCGGATGATGAGCTTCCAGGTATTCCAATCGCTCGGGCGCTGCATAAATCTGGAATAACTTCGAAAACTCCTCCTGCTGTGCCGCAAACCGGCGCACGCAGAGACGCCCAAGCATTTCGATTTCCTGATTACTCCCCGCTATGTCAAATAATATCTTCTTATCAAAAACTATTACTGACATCGGTTCTCCCGCAATGATATTATATGCAGATGGTTCGTTACTTCCAAAACTGCTAATGTTCGTAACAACCTGCCCTTCGAAGAAAAAACCAGTGTTTTTCTCAATGCCATCCATGTCATAATAACTTCTGCAATAACCATTCTCAATAAAATGTAAAGCCTGACAGATCTCCCCTTCCTTCAATAATAATTCATTCTTCTTATACGTCTTTTCGGTTAACGCAGGCTGCAATTGCCTCCAGGCTTCATCACTGAAGGTAACACTCAAACTGCGTAGAAAAGGTAATAGATTACTCATAGCACATAGCAAATATTAATAAATGTAAGAAAAGCCCGTCAATCCTATAGCCGCTCTTTATCTTTCCGCGTAATATACAGTACAGTTGAACGAATTTATACAAATAAAAGGTCTGCATAAATAAACACAGCCCCCGACCAGAGGGCCGAGGGCTGCATTTATTTATAAAAAGATGATCTAATTTATTGTAATTTTTGCAACAGCAATTTTTGTTTTACCAATCATCCTATCCGACTTACCCACCATATACATATCATTACCTATAACTGCGCCCAGTCGAGGCATAGCGGTAGGTACTTCTTTATTGGAGAAGAATAGTTTTCGATTGAATTTGCCAGAAGTTCCATCCAGATCTAATATATAGCAATCGGTTTTGCTAAAACGTAAGGTAGATTTGACTTTTTGTCCGGCCTGAACAACACTCGCATTCTTGGTATTATCATTGAATAGAATATGAATGGTGTTGCCAGATTGAATAGCTCCAAACCCTGAATAGAACGGACGGTTGCCGCCTAAGAAATAGCTATAGCTATAACTGTACCCTATTCCAGTAGTGGTAGGTCCAGAGGCCCTGATCACTTCACGTTGCTTCTTGGGTAGCATTTGTATCCAGCCAATATTACCCGCAGCATCAATTTTACACATCATCATATCTTCAGAAATATAATTATAGTAGGTAGTGGTGTTCCAGCTGCCTGACATGCCGTTGGGGCCAGGGGTATACGATTGACTGGTAGAAATATAATGATGGTAGGATTCAGCTAGAATAACAAGACCGTTATCAGCAGTATAGAATATATTCCTGAACTGCATATATCTGGAAAAACCTTCGCCTTCATCCTTCATTTTATTCAGGTTTTCTCTCATCTTCCGCTCTTCTTTGGAATCATCTTTATCCTCAGTATCATCATTGTCATCAGCATCACCGTAAGCCGACAACAAAGAATTGTTGATAGCCTTATCGCTGGTAGAAAGAATGGAACCATCATTCACATTGATACGTTGCACCAGCAAACCATCAATAGTCCTTCCTTTTTTGGTATTGCTGTAGAAGGCCGCCAGTACAAGGTCTTTACTTTTTTCCTGTACCAACTTTGTACTGATCAGCCATTTACCATTGATAGCAGTATTGATCTCATTTTGTTGCTTTCCTTTTTCGTTATAAATGCGAATGTTATAGTTTGAAAAATCAAGAAATTTAGCTTTCTTCTTTTTGCCTTCTTCATATTCGTATACGCGTCCTACAAGCACGATTTTTCGATCGGTCGTATAAATCACATCTTCCAATTCATATTTGTCATGCTCAAACTCATTTGACAGAATTACTGGTTTGGTAGTTGATTTTAAATTCTTCCCAAGTTCCTGAATCATGTAAGCATTCTTTTCTTTTCCTTCAATACTGCTTACGATAATCAGCTTTGAGCTATCTGCACTGTAGGAAATCTTGAAGTTAATATCATCACTCTTAGCATCCTGCTGATAGGTAGCTACTTGTTTCCATTCTCCTGTGAGTTCCCCCGTATTTTTATCTACCGCTGATGCAAAAATCGCAAGAGATCTATCACGCTTGCTATATTCAGAGGAGAACATATAAATTTTATCCTCAAAAGGAACAAATTGTTCAAATTCTTTTCCTCTTAGTTCTTTATTAAATGAATTTCGATAAACTTCTTTTAAATCTTTATCTACTTTCACCAGTGTAGCTGATTCCCTGGTGGTAGCGCCAATGACAAAATAAGTCTTTAAAGCCTGATGGCTTTCTTCCAGGTAGGCGCCACTCTTATCAACAGTAATAACTTTTAGGTCAGAGGTGCCTTTTTTTAAGTTGAAGTCTTCGCCCCAGGTAATTGCAGGTTGTTGGGCATAAGCGGAAAGGCTTAATAAAGCCAATCCTAAGGACAGATAAACAGTTTTCATTTTTGATCTATAGGTAAAAGAGATTCGTTGATAACAAGTCGACAGTATTGTGTTTGGACAACAAAATTAGTTGATTCTTGTAAGATATTTATCTAGGAAAGATTAGGAGGAAGTCACATCTATGCCTTATTCTTTAGAACGATCCATTTGTAGTTGTGCCAGGCATTGCTTTAAGGTTGACTGACTTCTTCGGCTGATAGGTATAACATGACCGGCTATACGTAATTGAGATGCCTCTACTGTATTGATTTGGTTTAATGCTACGATGTATGATTTATGAACTCTTAGGAAATTGCTTTGTGGTAAAGTGTCTTCTATGGCCTTCAGGCTGGAGTAAACAGTATACTTTTGAGTAGTAGTAACTACATGTACATAATTTAACATAGCCTCTATAAAGAGAATGTCACTCAGCAGAATTTTTTCAAGACGGTGATTACTGCGAACATAGAGTGCATCAGGTTGTTCCCGATTCATTTTTAATGTTGATGAGCCACTCATTTTCGCATTTGCTTTTTCACAGGCCTTCAGAAAACGCTCGAAGGTTACGGGTTTCATCAGGTAATCTGTCACATCCAACTCGAAGCCCTGCAATGCATAATCAGGATAAGCGGTGATGAAAATGACCTGCTGGAAAATATCATATTGTTGTAACAGTTCTATACCACTCATCTGTGGCATCTTTATATCTAAAAAAATCAGATCTACCGCTTCTGTATTAAGAATAGCTTGTGCCACTACAGGATTGCGCGCCGTGCCTACCAGGTTCAGGAAAGGGATTTTTTCAATATAACTTTCTATTTGCCTGCGTACCAATGGCTCATCATCAACAATTATACAATTCAGCATTGGGATAAAGTTAGGTTTAGATGAATGATGAAATTGTTGTCGTTCTCACTGATCTGCAGTTCGTGCCGATTGGGATACAGTAACTCCAGGCGTTGTCTGACATTCTGCAAACCTATACCCTGACTGCTTCCTGTATACTGTGAAGATATAACAGCAGAAGTGGTATTCATACAATAGAAATGAAGTTTTTCATTTTCAAGATGAATATTGATTTGAATAATATTCTCTCTGTCATCATCGTCAGAAATATATTTAAATGCATTTTCAACAAATGGCATCAACAGTAATGGCGCAATCAAAAATGATTCGCTATCAGCAGCTGTCGTTGTTAAACTTGTAGTTGCATCTGTACGAATGCGTTGCAGATTGAAGTAATTTTCAAGATGCATCAGTTCCTTCGATAGTGGCGTGAAATTCACATTGCATTCATACAGCTGATAGCGTAGTAGATCGGCAATAGTAATTAATGTGCCTTTAGCCTGCGGCAGATCAAAGTCCAGTTGCGTATATAAACTATTCAGTGAGTTGAACAGGAAATGAGGATTCAACTGCGCTTTAAGATAAGTCAGCTCCGCTATTGAATTGGCTTTTTCCATGGCATCCAGACGGCGCTGCGTATTCATGCGATCCAGTGCCAGCTTAAGAAAAGCGCCACCAAGGATACCCAGTAAGGCTATGAAAATCCTATTGTACTGTAGGTCTGTATAGTTCCATGAAAAATCAAAATGTATTGGAACCAGCATATGATTCAGGAATAGCTTCAGTAAATACGCATAAACTCCCGCCAATAACAACAACCACACAGCTGACAGCCCCAATAATCTGACAATGCTTTTATGTTTGAAATATTGAGGCATCAGGTAAGCATAGATACCATAGAAGGCAATGATGATCAAACTGACATCCAGGGCAGAGAAATATAACCGATTTCCTTGATCACTGACATAGAAATACATAATCTGGTTCCACATAAAATAGAATACCAGCCAGAAACCACTATGCATTAAAAACTTTCGCATGACCTAATTTAAGCAAAACGACGGAGACCAGGTTTCTCATTATAGCAACAGACATAATTACAGGATTAATGGTAGTGCACACCACGATGTGGCCGATGCTATAAATTCCTTTGCTGCTGCTATAATTAAGCATTTTGTTGCAGGATAGACGCCTATTTTTCAGAAAAAAAGTATGAGAACAATACTGGTAGTTTCTTTATTCATTTCAATGGCTTACCAGGGTTTTGCGCAGAACGCAGATAGCAGCGCATTGCTGGCCGCAAAGTATTTCAGGGAAGCTGATTCCGCTAGCCGGAAACAGACTATCTGGCCCCAGCCACTTTACGGCCCTATGCTATTAGTGGACCCTCAAACTAACATGGCCTATTCCAATGTCCCTGACAGCGGAGGGATTTTTACCTTGCAGGGAGGCGTTTACAAAGGGAAATTGCCCAAAGATCTTATCATCGCCAACACGGCTATACGCTGGCAAAATCGCCTATGGACGGTAGTGTTATGGCCCTTGCCTGCCGATAACGATGTGCGATTGAACCTGATGATGCATGAATGTTTCCATCGGGTGCAGCGTCAGCTGGGCCTACCGGATCGCAGTCCTACTGTAGATCACCTCGCCACGATGGATGGTCGCGTACTATTTTTATTGGAATTGCAAGCCTTGAAAAAAGCCCTTGGCAAATCAGTAGATCAACGTAAAGCAGATCTCGCCAATGCTTTGTTGTTTAGACAAAAGAGAAAAGAACGTTTTCCTCAAACCTTCCCCAATGAAAGTGTCCTGGAGATGAATGAAGGGCTGGCTGAGTTTACCGGAATGGTTGCTGGGAGGCCACAGGGCAGCATCCACCAACACCTGGATACAGAAATTGACAGTACCGCATCAAGGCAGTCACTGATCAGGGCAATGGCTTATGTAACAGGACCAGTATATGGCTACCTGCTTTATGAGAAATTCCCCGGTTGGACACATACTGTGGATTCGTCTTCCTCTTTTTCTGCATTGGTTGAAAAATATTATGGAGTGGTTTTGCCTAAGACTCCCGCAAAGGCCGCATGGGACAAGCTTCTAAAGCAGTATAATGGTGATGCGATCTTGCTTTCTGAAAGAGCAAAAGAAGATAAGCGCCTGCTTCAAACGGCAACGTATGTACGCTATTTTACACAGCAGCCGGTATTGACGATTGAGCTGATGAACATGAATATTGGTTTCAATCCGAGTAACTTGTTTGATTTAGGCAGCTTGGGAACAGTGTATCCTACGGCTGAAATCAATGATGTATGGGGAAAGCTAATAGTAAGCAGTGGTGGTATGCTGATGAAAGATTGGAAAATTGTGACGTTGTCTACAAATGATCTTTTTTCGCAGGAAGATAATATGGTAAAAGGAAAAGGATGGCAATTGCAGTTAAATAAAAACTGGAGAATAGAAAGGAGAGACAGCGTACATGCAGTATTGGTAAAAGAAGAAGAGAAGTAATGCAAAAGTAAAAGCCCCCAAGTCTTGCGACCTGAGGGCTTAAAGCTTGCGGAAGAGAAGGGATTCGAACCCTTGATAGGCTTTCACCTATACACACTTTCCAGGCGTGCCAGTTCAACCACTCCTGCACTCTTCCGTGATTATCTTTTTATACTGAAACAGAGAGGTTGATTTTCCGTTTCAGGGTTGCAAAGATAATCTTTAAATTAAGATTTCCAATATTTTTTTATTTATTATCGTAAAGTTTCCAAATCGCGCCACCAATAAGGCCTCCGATGATTGGACCTACGATAAATACCCAGAGGTTAGATAAAGCTGCACCGCCCACAAAGAGCGCTGGGCCTATACTACGGGCAGGGTTTACTGATACGCCTGTTACCGGAATACCTACAATGTGTATCAATGTAAGTGATAAACCAATAGCTACGCCCGCAAAGCCTATGTTAGAGGTATTTTTGCTGGTGCTACCATGTACAACCACCAGGAAAATCATGGTCAGTACTATTTCGGCAACTAAGCCGCTTACCAGGTTGTAATGGTCGGGAGAGCCCTCTCCTACACCGTTTGCACCCAGGCCATTTGCAGCCAATGAATAATCGGCTTTGCCCTGGGCAATAAAGTAAAGTAACGCGGAGGCCACAATTGCGCCTAATACCTGTGCGATGATGTAAGACACGGCATCTTTACCGGAAATCTTCCCAAATGCCAACATGGATATTGTAATGGCTGGGTTGATATGACATCCGGAAATATGCCCGATTGCATATACCATCACCAGTACAGATAATCCAAAGGCAAATGCGATCCCTAAGAAGCCCACATGCGCTCCCGCCAATACAGCAGCGCCAGTGCCCATAAACACCAGCACAAAGGTGCCAAAGAATTCTGCAATGAATTTTTGTGAAAGAGAGACATTCATAAGAGCAATCGATTTAGAGGTTATATAAAAACTTGGAGAACAAGGGTATAAACAATCTACTCTAGTAAATATATCACAAATTGATGAACATAAAAAAACGGGAAGCCTCTTACGATAACTTCCCGTTTACATAAATATAACTGCTACTAATACACTTCGGCTATAGTCAGCTCTCCTCGAAGAGGTGTTTCCATCATTTTCTTACTGTCTTCTAATGTAAGCCCCTGGCCCAATACAAACATTAGCTTCGTTACCGCAGCTTCAAATGTAAGGTCATGGCCACTTACAACACCCATGTCCAGCAAATGCTGACTGGTTTCATATTTACCCAGTTCCACAGATCCACCATCACATTGTGTAATATCCAGTACCAGTGCGCCTGCATCAGATACTTTCTTGATACAATCTACGAACCAGGATTGTGTGGTGGTATTACCACTACCAAAGGTCTCCAGGATAACGCCTTTCAGACCAGGAATATTCAGCGTGGCTTCTACTGCCCTGCGGGTAATACCTGGGAATAATTTCAACACAGTAATATTCGTTTCCAGTTCTTTGTGAACCTTCAACGATGTATTTGGTGTTGGTAAAATGAATTGAGTCTTGTATTTAATATCAATGCCAGCTTCCGCCAATTGCGGATAGTTCATGGTATAAAATGCTTCAAACTTTTCAGCATTATATTTCTTGGAACGATTCCCTCTGAACAGAGAGAAGTCAAAGTAGATACATACTTCCGGTACCATGGCTACCTTGCTGCCATTATGTTTGGCACAAGCAATCTCCATGGCGGTGATGATGTTTTCCTTTGCATCGGTACGTATCTTTCCAATAGGAAGTTGTGATCCGGTAAGTATCACAGGTTTGGAGAGATTCTCCAGCATGAAACTTAGTGCAGATGCGGTAAATGCCATAGTATCGGAGCCGTGAAGGATTACAAATCCATCGTAACGATCATAGCGGTCTTCGATGATACTGGCCAGTTCAACCCATATTTCAGGTTGCATGTCGGAGGAGTCAATCGGTGGATTAAATGCATAGACATAAAAATCTATTCCCATCCTATACAGCTCAGGTAAATTATTCCTGATCTCGTTGAATCCTATCGGGCGCAGTGCTTTGGTCTTGTCATCATAGATCATCCCTACAGTTCCGCCCGTGTAAATAATCAATATTTTACTCATTGTGCTAAGTCTGCCAGTTGCATGCAAAGTTATCCTTTAAAAGGTTAGAGCATTTTGAATAATTTCCGCGCATTACTGCTGGTAATGGCGGCTACGTCTTCTATTTTTAGATTTTTTACATCTGCCACTTTCTCACCTATCAACGGAATATAGCTACTCTCATTCCTTTTTCCTCTATATGGCACCGGCGCCAGATAAGGCGCATCTGTTTCCAATACAATATGCTGCAGGTCTATTGCCTCTACTATCTTATCCAATCCTGCTTTCTTGAAAGTCACGACACCGCCTATTCCCAGGTGAAAACCCAAGTCAATAATTTCCTGAGCTTCTTCCAAAGTGCCAGAGAAGCAATGGAATACACCGCTCAAATTACCGTCCTGTAAGGCTTTTACTTCGTTTATGCATTCCCGTGTGGATTCGCGGCTATGAATTGCTACCGGTAAATGATGCTCCCTGGCCATTTTCAGCTGTGCCCTGAAAGCCTCGTATTGCTGCGGTACATTGGTCTTGTCCCAATAAAAATCAAGTCCGATCTCTCCTACTGCCCAAAATTTCCGCTGTGCCAATAACTCCCGCACCATCGCCAACTGAGGCTCATAGTCGGGTTTTACATAACAGGGATGTATCCCCATCATCGGAAAACAATTCTCGGGATACTCCTTCTCCAAGTCCAGCATCCCTGGAATGGAGTCCTCATCAATGTTCGGCAGAAATAACTTTTCCACGCCCATAGACAAAGCCCGGGCAATCATCTCCTTTCTATCAGTATTGAATTCTTCAGAATATAAATGTGCGTGGGTATCTATCCAAAACATAACATTATTTTTTTAATATAAAATCCTATCTTTATGGAATTACAAAGGTACAGCCAGAAAAACCTAATTGCTAAAAATCTATTACTATGAAAAGCTATTTCAGCACAAACCGCGTGCTGGCATGGGCATTCACCGGTATCCTGACCACCGGGTTGTTCTTTGCCTGTAAAAAAGATGCTAACAATAATAAACCTTCAACCGATCCTGTTGTCAGCAACCAAAATGATAACCAGGTAATCCTCACCGCAGGCCACGAAACACAGATTAATGCCATCTACAGCGATGTTTTTGAATCCGTATCCAGTGCCTCCACAGGCCAGGGATTAAATCGTGTTGCTGTTGGAGATAAAAGTTTGCAGGCCACCGCTACTGGTGATTGTCCTACCACAACTTTAGATAACGCCAACCCTGGTGTATGGCCTAAAACAGTGACCATCAACTATGGTTCCTCCTGCTCCTCCAGCAATTTTGTTGGTGTTCGCGGAGGTATAGTAAATGCAACCTTCAGCGCTCCTTTGCTGTCTGGTACTGCTACCGTTACTGTTACCTTTTCCAACTACACTGTAAACGGGTATCCTGTTTCCGGAACACTGACTTATTCTAACATCATATACAAACAAAATTCTGACAGCGCATTTAGCTATTCTACAAAAATTACTGATGGAAAAGTTAAGCTGAACGACACCACATATATCGTGTATAACAGTACCAAAACGATTCAGCAAATTGCTGGTGGTAAAACTGCTGTAAATCCTGGTGATGATGTATACAAAGCTTCCGGTAGCGGTACCATTGCGTATACTGATGCTGCAGGCACGACACAGAAATATGTTGCTGCTTTCTCTACGCCGGTAGCGCTGGAAAAAGCATGGAGCTGCCAGTGGATTTCAAAAGGTCAACTACAAGTTGTGATTGGTACGGTAACTGGAACTTTAGACTATGGAGATGGTACTTGCGACAACAAAGCAACCATCACAGTTGGCGATAAAGTGAAGGATATCACGCTCAAGTAAATACTTATACGGACAAATAGTGCAATGGGCAGTCGGGTATACCGGCTGCCTTATTTTTTATAAGGCCCTTAAGGCATATTTCTGCTTTTTGCAGAACTCCAGCACTCTTGGCAGTGCATATGATAAACGGCTCCAGGCCTTGGTGCTATCATGAAATACCACAATGGCGCCAGGATTCAGCTTGAACACTACATTTTGCACACAGGCTTCACCGTTAATGTCCACATCAAAATCCCCGCTTAAAATATCCCACATGATCACTTTAGCGCCAGGGATCTTTTTTTTCAACATCCTTATCTCAAAAGGTGTTATTTTCCCGTACGGAGGACGGAATAGTGGAGAATCTATATATTGTCTGGCCTGCAGTATGTTTTCAATATACTTGTCTGTACTGGTTTTCCATCCGTTGAGATGATTATGTGTATGATTGCCCGTACTGTGCCCTTCCTCCAGTATGCGTTGGTATATTTCAGGG
Organism: Chitinophaga sp. Hz27; assembly: GCF_042263525.1. Lineage (NCBI taxonomy): Bacteria > Pseudomonadati > Bacteroidota > Chitinophagia > Chitinophagales > Chitinophagaceae > Chitinophaga > Chitinophaga sp. Hz27. The sequence goes on along the minus strand of NZ_JBHKFJ010000004.1, from coordinate 2,125 downwards.
TATTCGATCACATTCTTGCCAATACAAAAGAAAGTAGCTTTTGCATCATACTTTTTCAACTGGTCCAGTACAAAGGGAGTTGCTTCGGGATGAGGCCCATCGTCAAATGTCAGGTAGATGGAATTGCTGCTTGCGGGCATATTCCAGATACAGCTACTGTAAATGGCTTTTAATATGCCTGGTGTTTTGGTAAGATAGAACATGAAAGAGGGTACATGATATGTATGCAATATACTCAATGTGGATGGCAACAGTACAGGATTAAAAAATTTTAATCTGTGGACTTTAATTGCTGGTAGCCAATTGCTAAAACCTTAACTTTGTCATCTATGAATCACAGGAAAGTTAGAGTGCGTTTTGCGCCCAGTCCTACTGGTGGCTTACATCTTGGAGGTGTGCGCACCGTTTTATTCAACTACTTATTTGCGAAACATCACAACGGTGATTTTGTACTTCGCATCGAAGATACTGACCAGACCCGCTTCGTTCCGGGCGCTGAAGATTATATAAATGAATGTCTCCGCTGGTGCGGTCTCCAACCAGACGAAAGTCCTGGAGTGGGCGGCCCTTATGAGCCTTACCGCCAGAGCGAACGTAAACCTTTATACCGCGAATACGCCGAAAAATTGGTGGCATCCGGTCATGCTTACTACGCGTTTGATACTGTAGAAGAGCTGGAAAGCATGAGAGAAAGGTTGAAAACTCCTGAAAATCCTGCTCCGCAATATAATCACATCGTTCGTGCACAAATGAGGAACTCCCTCAATATGCTCGACCGCGAAGTAGAAGAGCTGCTGGCACGTAATACACCGCATGTTATCCGTATTAAAATGCCGGAAAACGATACGCTCACCTTTACCGATATGATCAGAGGAGATGTTACCTTCAATACTGGTCTGGTAGATGATAAAGTTTTGCTGAAAGCTGATGGTATGCCTACCTATCACCTGGCTGTGGTAGTAGATGATTACCTGATGAAAATATCTCACGCTTTCCGCGGAGAAGAATGGCTGCCTTCCGCTCCTGTTCATATTCTCCTCTGGAAATACCTGGGCTGGGAAGCTGATATGCCGCAATGGGCGCATCTTCCACTCATCCTCAAACCCGATGGTAACGGGAAGCTCAGCAAACGTGATGGCGACCGTCTCGGTTTCCCAGTGTATGCCATGAACTGGACAGACCCACGTACAAACGAATTCACCAAAGGGTTCCGTGAACTCGGATTCCTGCCGGAAGCATTCGTAAACATGCTTGCCATGCTCGGTTGGAACGATGGTACCGAACAAGAAATCTTCTCCCTGGAAGAACTCGTACAGAAATTCTCCATGGACCGCGTCCATAAAGCAGGTGCTAAATTCGATTTCGAAAAAGCAAAATGGTATAACCATCAGCATATACTCGTTGCTGATAACGACCGCCTGGCTACTCTCCTGCAGCCAATCCTGGCAGAAAAAGATATTCACTCAGATATTCGCTATATCTCCGATGTGGCGGCACTGGTGAAAGATCGCCTGCATGTACTCAGCGACTTCTATGAGCACAGCTACTTCTTCTTCGAACGTCCTAAAACGCTCGATTCAGCTCCTGTTGTGCCTAAATGGACTATCTATAAAGAGAAATTCTTCAACACTTGGTTGAAAAATATCGATAAGCTGCCTAAGTTCCCTGCACCAATGGCCGCTGAATTGGAAGATAGCTTCAAGAAACTGGCTGCTGAAATGGAACTTAAAATGGGTGATGTACAATTGCCTTTCCGTATCATGCTCACCGGTGGTAAATTCGGCCCTCCGGTATTCGATATCGCCGCTACACTGGGTATCACTGAAACCCAGAAACGTATTGCTATCGGTATTGATACCTACCGTAAAGCATGGGACGAAGCGCAAGGCGCCTCCTAACCGTATAGTATACACGAAGTATAATAAAGCTGTTGGGCCGGCCTTTAATTTAGATTAGCAGCCGATGAAAACCTTCCAGCTAAAAAGATAAGGAGAGGAGTTTATGAGGTGCCCCCAAAAAGTTAGACACTTTTTGGGGGCACTTTTATGGATAAAAGAATAAAATACAGTTCATCGCAAAAGTTAATAATAGTCAAGGCAGTTATATCAGGAAAAGAGTCCTGTTG